>NZ_JBUCKX010000003.1:0-1177534 GCF_054950115.1 Neobacillus camarae
TCGCTTCCATTGGGGGATACAAAATGGCTTCATTCAGGGAACAAAAAACGGCCAAGAAAAAAAGAGAGATCCTGCGTTCTGCCGCAGCGGTTCTGGCGGAAAAAGGATATCATGGCACCACTATGGAAGAAATTGCCGCCCAGCTATTGATGACGAAGGGTTCGATGTATTATTATTTTAAAAATAAAGATGACATTCTCTATCATTGCCATCAAATGATCATGGAATTGAGCCTTGAAAAAGTGGAGGAAATTGCGGAAAGTGATTTGAATCCTGTTGATAAGCTGGAGAGTGCCATCAAAGCTCATATCCTGCTTTCTATTGAAGAAAAGTCGATGTTTATGATTATGGATAAACCCTCTCAAAAGTTTACCCCTGAACAGTTTAAAGAAGTACTGGATTCCCAAAAGAATTATGCCCATTATTTTGACAAAATTCTTCAAGAAGGGATTGAAAAACAGGTTTTTGAAATGCAGGATATCAAAATGGTCCGCATGATTATTCTCGGTGCTTTGAACTCCATCCGGCATTGGTACAACCAGGATGGCCCGCAAACAGCGGAAGAAGTTGCCGAAGCTTATGCATCAAACCTCATGAGAATGGTCGTTAAACCCTCCTATCGTTGACTGGAGGGTATATTTAAGTCATTATAGCAATAATAAAAACTAAAGGGGGCTAATCAATCATTAGTCCCCTTTACTTGTTATCCGTTATTTAGGTGACAGAACTACAGGATCCCTCTGTCCAATTAATAAAAAATTTATGTTATCAAAAGCTAACAAAGTGTTTCTAATTGCATGATGGTTGGGCTTAAATTTACTAAGAAATATGACTCTCTTAACCTTCGAAATGTATCATTACCTTGCAAATAGGCCTTCCCGCCTGAGTAAAGCATTTCTGCATGTACCACTTCAGGGGTTAACTTGGCTATATCAAGCCGTGTTGATAATATGTCCCTCCCGATCCTGCTTAAATCCTCATAGCGGGTATATCCATACGTTTTATCTCGTATAATCTGTAATTTATTAATCAACTCTGTAGGCTGAGGTTTTAATTGCTGTTTTACTTCCTTATTTTTCATATGGCTTTTAACAATGGATTCCATAGCAGCCTGTGAAACTCCGATTCCTAAAGAGATTTGGTAGAGCGCCAATATGGGACGGACTTTTGGTATAAATTCGTCCGCGTCATCGGAGATTACCCATTTATCAAGAATAAACACGTTTTCAAAGTAGCAGGCGTATGTTGCACTGCCATTTAATCCTATATAATTTGTTTTACTTTCTAAAGTTAACCCATCTATATGGACGGGTAGTGAACAAATGATTCGTTGTTTTTCATTTAGGGATGCCATGATAACAAACCAGTGATCATCAGCCAAATTTGAAACGTTAAGTAAACTTCCGCTTATCGTAAATCCCCCTTCTGTCCTTTTTGCTGCAAGTCGAACCCTTTCCAGGCCGGCATAATATTTTATGGCGTTCGATATTCCAGTTCCGGCAAGCAGTTCTCCTGATTCAAATAAAGGAAGTAAGTTACTGTGGATATAGGGGTTGCTGCTCAACCTGAAAGACGCCAATGCGGCTAAATGACACCATAAAGTAAACGCTGACGTCATGCAAAACTTTGCGGTTTCCTCTATTAAAAATAGCTCTCTACAGCGGACATCTTTCTGCTGTATAAAGTTTGATTTAAAGAAACCCGCTTTACCCACGGCACTGAGAAATTCTCTCGGATAATAAGCCTCGTCATCAATTTGTGTAATATACGGTTTTATGTGTTGCTGAAGCATTTGGTTAAATATATCCTGTTCTGTCATTTTATCCACCTAGTTCACTCCTGATTAGTTGCTTTCCTCTATAGCTTAATCAAAATACCATATATTGATAGGGTACGGAAAAACGCCGAGTTCCTAATGGAAGGAATTCGGCGGTAGAAAATGAGTTATTTCTGCCAAAGCGTCTTCTCTTGTTTTACTTTGTTAACGAACAATTATGGAAAAAATCTACTAATTGCTATACCCATATGTATCTCAATGTTTATGTTTCACCTAATATGGGCTATTACTGAGTTATCTGAATCCGAAAGATGGCAATAATCAATGCTAAACGCAAGAACATTAAGCTCTTGCGTTCTTTTTATCACCATGAATAGCCTTATTTTTTATAAAATATATCTTTGATAGAATGTGGTGAATTAACATAGAATAAAAACAAATATTTATTTTACTTGAACATGGAATGTTCTTTAATCACACGGATGGTTTTCAATTCCTCATCTTCTGCTCCTTGAACAGGAAGACCGGCTTCGATATTTTTTCTTGTATAGATGATATTATCTTCTGTTATGATTTCCCCTGGTATAAAGATAGGAATTCCAGGCGGATATACCATTACAAATTCTGCAATGATCTTTCCCGCAGCCTGTTCAAATGGAATCACTTCCGTTTCAGAATAGAATGCATCGCGTGGTGTTAACGCTAATGCAGGAATCTCCGGTAACAAGACAGAACTGTCTACATTGGCATCAGCTTGTTTCTTATATTCTTGTGAAAGTTCCGATAAGGCCTGTACTAGTGTCATCAAATTTTCTTCAGAATCCCCTGGTGTCACAATACAAAGGATGTTGTATAGATCAGATAATTCCACTTCAATAGTAAATCGATTCCGAAGCCACTTTTCCACTTCATAACCTGTGATTCCCAGCTCTTTCACAGAAATTAACAGTTTAGTAGGATCCATCGCTACAGCCGCACTGGAATCCAGTATTTCCCGGCCCATACAGTATAGATGGTCTATTTCATTGATCATGGACCGTGTTTTTTCTGCTTTTCGAATCGCGTCCTCCAACAGGGCTTGTCCTTCTGTGGCTAAGGATTTTCTGGCCACATCTAAAGAAGCTAATAATAGATATGAAGTGGAGGTTGTCGTAAGCATACTTAATACCGATTGGACCCGATTGGATGACACCAAATTACCGCGCAGATTCAAAATCGAACTCTGAGTAAGGGAACCTCCTAATTTATGCACACTTGTTGCAGCCAAATCAGCCCCGGCCTCCATGGCGGATAACGGGAGCCCTTGGTGAAAATGAATATGCGCGCCGTGCGCTTCATCTACAAGTACAGGAATATTCCTGGAATGGGCAAGCTTCACTATTTTCCTTAAATCACCCGATACGCCGTAATACGTAGGATTGATTACAAGAACAGCTTTTGTATCCGGGTGTAATTCTAATGCACTCTCAATAGAATCAGGTGCAATTCCATGAGAAATGCCAAAGTGGTGGTCCACTTCGGGATGAAGAAAAATCGGAACGGCTCCAGAAAAGACAATCGCACTCATAATCGATTTGTGAACGTTTCGTGGAACCAAGATTTTATCCCCTGGTCCGCAAACGGACATAATCATCGCCATTATGGCACCACTGGTTCCTTGTACCGAGAAGAAGGTATGCTCGGCACCAAATGCTTTAGCTGCTAACTCTTGTGACTGTTTAATGATTCCTTTTGGGTGGTGTAAATCATCAAGGGGGCCGATGTTGATTAAATCAATGGAAAGTGCATTTTCTCCAATAAATTCTCTGAATTCAGGATCCATTCCCTTCCCTTTTTTATGGCCGGGTATGTGAAATTGGACTGGATTCTTTTCGGCATGTTTTTTTAAGGCTGTAAATAATGGCGTATCAAATTGGTTCATCAATGCGGTGTCACACCCTTTCTCATCTTATATTTTGTAAAATCAAAGTTGCAGCAGATGATTAAGAAGTTGCCGTTGCATCAAACATTGTTTTCAACTTCACTTGTTACTAAATCTTTTATACCCATATAAATCAATTCAAACAGTTCCTCTAAATCTTCTTCTTCCACACAAGAAAAGGCAATTCTTAAGTCTGTTGAGTTAATAGCAATCGTACCCACACCATATTGATTTAACAAATGAAGTCTTAGCTCTTCCGCATCTACATTTAGAAGCTTTAAACACATAAAATAGCCTGAGTTAAATGGATAGAAACTCCAGACAGTCTGATACTTTGTATTTCGTACAATTTCTTTTACCTTAAGTGCTCTTCGTTTCATTATCTCATGTTTTTCCTGCTTTTCAGCTTCAAAACGTCTCGATTGGAGCGAATGCAAAATAATCGTTTGAGACAGGTGGGAACTACTCGAAATCGTTCCTCTAATGAGGCCTTTTGTTTTTTGCTCTAGTGCATCTAATATTTCAGGGCTTTCGGAAGCAAAAGTAAGGAACCCTACTCTTAACCCCCACACATAATTCTCTTTTGTTGCCCCGTCTACTTTAATCGGTAATAAGTTTGGATGAAGCCCGGCTAATCTGCCAAACAAAGATTCCTTAACCGAATCCTCATAAAACATTCCAAAATAGGCATCATCAAGGATGACAGCAAGATGGATCCCTGCCTCTGCTGCTTCTTTTAATACTGACTCAATTCCTTGGACCTCTTCCTCACCTGGAGTATAGCCTGTCGGATTGTTAGGAAAGTTAAGCAGCACGATGGCTTTACCCGTTTCCTTTTGTTCCATTAATCTATCCCTGAGTGCTTGAACATTAAATTTATTACACCCATCAAATAGGCTAAAGGTCTTAAGCTGTCCCCCTCGTCGAATGTGAAAAATCGTCTGATAGTTCCCCCAATATTGATCCGGTAGGATAATCTCGTCATTCTTATCAACAAAAAGATCAGCAGCAATGCTCAACCCATGAGTTAAGGCATTCGTTGTAATGGGCAGGCCGAAATGTTTTTCCCTTAAGGAAGGATTATCCCTTAATAATTTTCGTTTCCATTCCAAACGCAAGTCCACTTTGCCGGGTGGCGGGGCATAAGGATATACTTCATCTGGTGAATAACCGTGTAACGTTTCTTGAATATGCTCAAAATGCATTGGTGCCTTATTTTCGGTTGCCATTCCGATTGTTGCATTAAATCGGGTTGCTTTTTGGCTGGCTTCCGCACTCTGGCTTAAAATTCCTTTTGGATAAAATAGCTTTTTTCCCAATTCAGATAATAGCCTATAGATGGAAGGATTGTATTTTAATAAGTCATCGTTTAGCTTCTTGGCAAGGGCGTTCATTTTGATTCTCCTTTGAAGTTTACTAACTTTCATTTCACGAGGATGGAACCGATGGCCTCTATTAATATCTTATTCTCTTCGCTTGTGCCAACAGATATTCGGATATGTCCCGGTAATCCCCATGTATCCCCATAACGGACGATGACACCTAGAGCTAAAAGCTGCTGATAAACCTCTTTTGCATTGGCTCCAAATTCTACCAAAATAAAGTTACTCATGCTTTTTATATACTTAATCCCAAGTTCTGTCAGAGCATGGTAAAGCTGTTCGCGGCCTTCTGTATTCACTTGTTTTGAATGATAAACATGTTCCTCGTCTGTTATAGCGGCAGCTGCTGCAGCCTGTGCCAGACTATTCACATTAAATGGTTCTTTCACCTGTAGAATGCTTTGGATAATAGACTCTGGTGCCGCACCAAAACCTACCCTTACACCAGCGAGGCCATAAATTTTAGAAAAGGTTTGTAATACGATAATCGGATAATTGGAACGGACAAATTCCAATCCATTTGAATAATCTTCATCTGTAGCAAAATGGCAATAGGCACCATCAAAAACAACTAAAATTGTCCTAGGGAGAGAATCAAGCAGCTTTTCTAGCATCGACTTTGGCATATAAGTACCAGTTGGGTTGTTAGGAGAACAGATATAAATGAGTTTTGTATTTTCCGTCACTGCCGCTAAGATTGCTTCCATATTAAATTGATAGTCACAATCAAGAGGTACTGGAACGACCGTTGCTCCCATTAAATGGGCACCAAAATCATATTCACTAAAGGATGGGAAAGGGACAATAATCTCATCACTTGGCTCAAGATAGGTTTCAGATAGTAAGGTAATTAATTCATCCGCCCCATTTGTTATGATTAATTGTTCCGTTTTTAAAGCCAAGGAAGCAGCAATAGTCTCCTTTAGCTCAACAGCATGTGCATCGGGATAACGATTCAGTTCATTCAGTATATTAGAGATAGCTTCCATCGCTTTTGGCGAAGGGCCAACTGGATTTTCATTGGATGCCAATTTGATGACTTGTGGCAAGCCTAATTCCTGTTTTACTTCCCATAAAGGTTTGCCTGGTGTGTAGGGCTTAATACGATTTAGGGCACCACGTTTCAAAATCTGATTCATTTGAATCACACCTTTCCCTTAATAGTGTTCATTGTTGTGAACTAATTCACACATTTAACTGAGTAACTTCATATATGATCCACATCAATAGACATAGAATAATCCACTTCTTCCATCTTATCGGATTTACAATTTTTATGACCATCCAATAAGCTACTTTTTTTACCATCCACTTGTTTGTTTATCAAAAAAGGATCACGTCCATCACATGATCCTTTTAACTTTCATTATTAATAGATCTAAGTGCTTCCGCAAACCTTTTGATTCCTTCATCAATGGATTCTTCATTTTCCCTGGCAAAGGTGAAACGAACAAAGCCTTTTTTAGATCCCATCGTGTAGCCAGGGACATAAATAATTCCCTTTTTGATGGATTCCTCCAATAATTGTGTTTCATTGATCTCTTGTTTAATCCTGCACCAAATATGAATGCCGCCCGTTGGGGTGGAATAATCCACTTCATCCTTTAAATAACATTCCAGACTTCTTATGATTTGGTCTCTTCTTCTTTCTAATTGTTTGTTTAAATTTGTAATATGGGTATGAAAATTTTCGGATTCCAAAAAATCATTGGCAATCCATTGAGTAAAACTTGCATGGCCAAAATCAATTTGCTGCTTCGCATCTGAAAGTCTCTCAATCACAGAGGTTGGGCCGATGATCCATCCAATCCTTAATCCTGAAGCAACAATTTTTGACAAGGAACTTATATATAGTACATTTCCATTATCATCCATTGATTTTAAGGTGGAGACCTTTTTGCCTGTAAAGGATGTTAAACTGTAAGGGTCATCTTCCACCACCGGAATTCCATGCTCTGATGATAGTTCAAGAATCGCTTGTCTTTTCTTTTCACTAAGGAAAGCACCCGTAGGATTTTGAAACGAAGGATTCAAGAATATCATTCGTATTCGATGTTTTTTATGCAAGGAAAGTAAGTCATCCGGGTTAATCCCATCATGGTTTACAGGAATGTAATAAGGTTTCAGCCCTGCTGATTTAAAAATAGGAAGGTTATAGTTGTAAGAGGGATCTTCCAATGCCACTGCATCACCTTGTTTCAATAGGCATTGAACCACCAAGTGCAAGGCTTGTTGTGCGCCAGATGTAATCAAGATGGATGACGGGTTGGTTTCAATATTTCGATACTGCTTAACATGGTTTGCAATGGTTTCTCGTAATATGGCGTTTCCTTGCGGATGATCATAACCTAGGCTGCCAATAAACGACCGGGAAGAGGTAATTTCCCTTAAGTATCTCAATGGAAATAAATCCTCTGACAGTTCTCCGCTAGCCAGATTGATTAACTTATGCTCCACTGCTTCTTTTCTAATCCTCTGGGTGACAGGTAAGTTAGGTAAAAAGGATCCTGCTTCAATATACCTGTTCCAGGAAGGAATACGTTTTTTGGTAATACCCCAGATATCTTTACTTATGGTGGTGCCGCTTCCTCTATGTCTTTGAATAAGCCCATTTGATTCCAATTCATCATAGGCAGCCACTACTGTACTTCTATTAATATTGAGTTCCTTAGCTAAAGCTCTCTCCGATGGTAATGGCTTATCTGGAGGAAATGTACCATCCGCTATTCCGCTTTCAATATATTCTGCCAGTTGTTTATAAATCGCTTTTTTGACTTGGCGATCTGGTTTCCAATCCATTTTTTTCAGTCCTTATGATGTAGTGGTCCCTTAGTATTATCTTTCTCTTTATATATTTTTAATCCGATTCTCAAGTTCAAAAAAACCTATCGTATAGAACAATAGGTTATTAGGATTACTAGGTAAAACATAATAAATACATAAAGTTATCTTAATGATAGTAAATTTTCTAGCAGTGTTCACCATCCAATCTTTTGTGATTTTCACCATCCACTTTCTGCGCACCTATCGAATCAGTCCAAATGAAGTCGTGGCCATTGGTGACGAACCCATGATATCGTATGCTTTGTCATGTCGGTACTGATGTGGCAATGAAAAAAATGAGAGATGTGATCTAAATCAATAGATTCACAGCTCTCATTTTTTATTTCCTTTCAGAGCATTTGCTTTACTTAAGGCCATTATTAAATGGCTGAGTTCGCTCCAATACAATTTCAGCCGTTATTGGCAAGTGATCCGATGCTAAGGTGTTGATGACTTCTTTTTGTTCTGTTTTAACGTCTGCTGATGTAAAAATAAAATCGATCCGTTTGGTAGGATTGGCAGACGAATAGGTAAAAGCTTCAGGATGATCGGCAAATACATCTTGAAACTGTTCATACATCGGCTGGATTTCCACACTTTCTGGGACGGCATTGAAATCGCCGGTAATCACTTTTGGTCCTTCTGATTGTCCTGCAATCTCCATCATTTCCTTCATCTGGATTTGTCGTTCTGCCGTTGTTAAGGCCAAGTGTGTATTATAAAAGTGAAGCTGATTTCCTTTTACATTAATAGTCGCCTCAAGGAGTCCTCGCTGTTCCGTGTTACCGATCTTTGTAAGGGGATGATTCTCAGAATACAAAATGGGATATTTACTTAAAATCGCTGTCCCATACTGACGGCGCGGCTCGCCTTCCTTTAATGGATCATTGTCCAAATTGGCTGCATACACATAAAACATCCCCAGCCGCTCAGCCAGCCACTTTGCCTGGTCTTGAAAATCGCTGCGTTCCGACCAGTGGTTGTCCACTTCCTGGAGTCCGATTATTTCAGCCCCTTCATCCTTGATGGTTTTGGCAATGCGCTCCAAATCCAATACTCCGTCAACACCTTCAGCGTGATGGATGTTATAGGACATGACTTTCACATTGACCGCTTGCCCTCTGGCGAACTCCATTGGATTTTCTTCAGCCTCTGTTTGCCTTCCTGTGAAAGAAACCATACAAAAGGCAATTGACAGCAGACATAATAACCATTTTCTCCGTTTCTTTATCCTTTTCATCCAAATCATTCCTCCCTAATAGATTTGATTCTATTAAATGGTAGCGAATAAATATGAATGTTTAGTTTATTGAGTGTAAAAAGCGAGTTAAAAAATATTAAGAATTGGTGAAGTATTCAATTAATTTTTAAAAATAGCACTTCAAAGAGGAATATCAATCTCACCAATTCAGTTATAATATTTCTTATTTTACTGTTCAAGGTTTGATGAACGGTCGGTTTTTACAGTCTTAAAGCTCTTCAATTCCATTATGTGTTGGTGTGTAGAATGAGATATTGATTGAAAATTCTTTCTCTTTATGTATATAGTTAAATTCAGTAAAGAAGTTAAAATGGAGTGGAATTCATGGATCGGAAAAGAAGAAATTGGGCTGGTAATTTTGAATATAGTACGACGAACTGGCATGAACCTACATCTGTTGAAGAAGTTCAACAATTGGTTTCAAGTTTAAAAAAGCTGCGTGTAGCCGGAACACGTCACTCGTTTAATAGGATCGCAGATTCTAATGAGAATATCGTATCCTTGCAGAAGCTAAACAAGGTAATAACCATTGATAAGGAAAAGCACACTGTAACCGTAGAAGCAGGAATCAAATATGGGGAACTTTGTCCTGTGCTTCAGCAAAATGGCTATTCTTTACACAACCTTGCGTCCCTTCCGCACATTTCGGTTGCTGGCGCTTGTGCAACAGCCACTCATGGTTCAGGGAATGATAATCAAAATTTAGCGGCAGCGGTACGTGCGATGGAAGTGGTCACGGCTGACGGAAGGATTGTCACTTTTTCCGAAGAAAAAAAGAAAGATGAATTATATGGCGCGGTTGTTGGATTAGGCGGATTAGGTGTAGTCACAAAGTTAACGATAGATATCCATCCAAGCCACCAAATGAGGCAGGATGTTTACGAAAGCCTTCCGTTATCACAATTAGAACAACATTTTGATGCGATTTCTTCTAGTGCCTATAGCGTTAGTTTGTTTACCGATTGGAAGGATGAGAGGTTTAACCAGGTTTGGCTGAAAAGCAAACTGATGGATGATCAGACTGTTTCGTTCGGAGAGGACTTTTATGGAGCAAAAGCGGCCAAAGAAAATCTACATCCTGTACCGGGGGTTGGATCTGAGAATTGCACAGCCCAGCTCGGGGTGCCAGGGGATTGGCTTGATCGCATGGCACACTTCCGGATGGATTTTACCCCTAGTAAAGGTCAGGAGCTGCAAAGTGAATATATAATGGCCCGCGAGCATGCCTACGACGCTCTTCGTGCGATTAGTGAAATCCGTGAACTAATTGCGCCACATTTATTTATATGCGAAGTGCGGACCATTGCGCAGGACGAGCTTTGGTTAAGTCCATCCTATAAGCAAGATTCCGTTGCCATTCACTTTACGTGGCAGGATAAATGGGCGGAAGTTCAACAGGTGCTGCCACGAATTGAATCCCAGCTGGAGCCTTTTCAAGCCAAGCCACATTGGGGAAAATTGTTTACTGCCTCCCCTGCAAAAATACAGTCACTTTACGAAAAGATGCCTGCCTTTCAACAGCTGCTTATAAAGTATGATCCGAATGGCAAGTTTCGCAATGATTTTGTAAATAAATATATATTTAATAAGTCAGAGTGAATGTGCTAAGCAAAATAGGGCCCTCTTCCGAATGAAGGCAAGAGGTCTGCAATCATTTTCCGGCATCTACTTTCCTTGCAAATCAAATCCAGTTGTAATATCGGCTGCTTGGATACCAGGTGTTCCAACATCGGTGAATAAATCACGTAAAATGATTCATGTACAAGAAGGAAAGTATGGCATTGGCCAACTCAATGAATCGAATGATTGGTAGTTCACTTTAACTTCCGTTCAAGCACAGCGATAGCTTTATCAATTTTCTTTATCGTATTACCGAATCCAAAGTTCGGAACTTTGGTTTGAGGTAGAGTGGTTTTTCTCATTTTAGTCCGTTTTAAACCCATAAACTTCCCTCCTGTATAACAACTCCTTGTTATCAAGGCTATACAGGAAAGTGGGTTTTTATACTACAAAAAAAGCAGGGAAATTGTCGAATCCCTACTTTTCTTTTAACCTATTATCTTTTTATCTATTATATATGAGCTCAACGGCCTTGTCATTTGCAGACAATACTTCATTAAATCCTCTTGCTACTGCAATACGTGTTTTCGGTTTTAAAGAGTTATTGGATGCACTTTTTCTTCTGACTTTTACTCTGCCTCTACTTTGTCCTGTTGACTCATGGGCAACTACTGCAACTCTTCTTGTCATCAAAGCATCCCCCTTTACGTTTTATTCTAATTTCATTATAACATACTATGTAACATTATTAATGGTTTAATTTCCACTTGGCCCTGAATGTTCTGGTTGGATTTCCTGTTCCTCTAGTTCAATAGACAACGTTTCTGCTCCTTCATCTTCAACGGTATCAATGTCTGTCATATACCAATCAAAAATCACTAACATATTGAGGATGTGGGAAGCATCAATTCCATCTACCACACCGTTTTTGCTTTCTATCGTCACAATCATGCTATAAAAATCCCCAAAGTACGGTATTGCAATCAATTCTCCTTCTTTAAGAATTAAGGTTTCTCCCACTGAAAAAGAATTCAACATCGCCTCTTTATCTTCCTTCTTCGTCGAAAATTCAATCGCATGTCGGGAGCTAATGTCTCGAATTTGACGCTGAATGCTTTGTTTTTTCTCTTCCTCTGTAAAGGGTGTTTCAAACATGAAAAAAGAAGTAGAAAAGTCCATCACGTTTGAATAGAGCTCAAAATACGCTTTGACTTGTTCTTTATATTCATTCATATTGGTTGGCAATGGTTTATTGTCAAAATAAACATCGGTCTGTTGAATGACCTGAGAAAACTTTTCTACTTTTTTAGAATTCTTCAAGATCACCTTTTTACTTTCCAATAAAGCTTCCCTAACTTCATCATCGTGTTTTAGCTCTGTGTTCCATATTTTTAAGATATTAGGATTTTGAAAGACAGCTAAATCCACAAATAAGGCCAATGCTGATAATTGTGTAAGGAGCTTCCAATTTGTATAATCAATTTTCCCTGAAATATATCCGAATATCATAAAAAGCAGATAAATCGTGTAGAAAGTCCTTCTTATACGGCCTAAGTTGTTGTAATACCCTTTGCTGTTCGTCCAGTAGTATGCCAGTACCACAAGCAGTAATAGAGCAATTCCCCCAAATACAATCTTCATAAAAGAAATATCTAAACCGTACAACAGAAGAAATACAACTCCTACCAATAGCCCCACTGAGCATAAAAACACCCATATAAACTTAATCTTCCACTTCCAAATCTGTACTTCCATCTTTACTCCCCTAACAATAGACAACAATCATTCAATGTATTTACTACTTCATTGTATCAAAAATCGCTCTTTTCCTGTTTTTTTGCTCGGATCGATTTTTAAACAATTAAACCAGAAGGTGAAGTAGATTCATGCTACCGCCATTTCTGTGTGTCCGCTCAAACCTTTTTACAATTCCAGAAATTAATATTTGAAAAGCAGTCAGAACATATTAACTTAGTGAGTACTTCTCAATTTTAAAATTATAAGGGTTATCGGTAAGATACATACTCAAATGTGCAGGATTATATATTTTTCCGTTCTTATCTTCAAATACAATACTATATATTTTCTCCTCATATCCTTGATCTAACAATTTACTCTTCCTAAAACCGTTCTTCGAGCATCATATTTTTCATCAATTCCCCAAGCTATAATTATTTTTGATGCGTTTTTACACTCTTGTAAAATTATTTCGTCATTATTATAATGATTAGCAATCTCCAACTTCTTATTTAACTGCTGTTTATCTTTAGTTATGAGAGGAAACATATTTAATATAACAAGTTCGCTATAGTTCTCTTTTACAGTAATATTAGAGGCTAGCATATTGGTTTTGTCGAATAATAACTCATCAGCGTAAGATGGATTTATTAATAAAAAACATATTTTCCTAGTTGTAATTGATTTTCTATCGGTAAAGTAATTTCTCCTTAGAACAAATCTATGTTTATCGTCTTTTGAAAATATACTTTCAATATTTAGTATGCCTGAATACTGGTTTAATTCTATTAATAATCACTCCAATGAAAATAATAGTATGAATGAATCAAGAATAAATTATTATCACAGATGATTATAACAATTTTCGACATTCGCCTGACAAATCCTTCTAAGAACTTGATTTTATTTTTCAATTGACAATTGAATAACTTATTAAGAAAAAAAAGACCGAACATGACTATTAAGCTCGATCTTTGGTATTACAGCATTTAGATTAATCTATTTTCAAGTCGAGCGGTGCCAGGCATGGATAATTAGGCAGAGTAAAAGTGCTAAGCAAAATAGGGCCTCTTCCGAAAGAATGGAAGAGGCCTTGGCCCGTTATCTGAAAAAAGTCATTCCTGTTTGAGCGTGTGCTTTAACAACTTCCGCTTTCCTTTTGGGGTAAAGTATAAAGGAATTCTATTTCCGCCGGCAGCTCAATCGGTCAACAGTACTATTTTCTTTTCCCATGTTTCCAAAGGAGCCTACAAATCCATCTATTTAGTCTTTATGACAGAAGTTATTCTCCTCGGAACACAGGCTTTCTCTTCTCAGCAAAGGCTTGAATCCCTTCCTGAACATCTTTGGTTCCAAAACATTGTTTAATGAAGCTGTATTCTTGTTTTAGAATCGTTGTAAGATCATTGTCAGGGCTTGCAGCTAGCAATCTTTTAGAAAGCGTCATGGCTACCGCCGGTCCTGCTGCTAATTCCCTGGCAAAATTCATCACCTGTTCCTGAAATTCTTCATCAGGGAATATCCTGTTTACCAATCCAATTCGTTCTGCTTCCTCAGGGTAAATGTCCCGGCCAGTAAAGATCAATTCAGCAGCCTTTGCCTGCCCCACCAATCGCGGTAAAAAGTAAGTCATCCCAGCATCAGGGCTAAGACCGCGGCGAATGTATCCGGCTGTTACCCTTGCATCAGCAGACATGAAGCGGATGTCACAGGCTAGTGCTAGCGCGAATCCTGCACCAGCCGCAATCCCATTGATGGCAGCAATTACTGGCTTATCACATTGAACAATTCCCAGTGCTTGACGGCCAACCCAACCCAATTCATCTAATTTTTGATGACGAGATTGAGCATTAGGATTTCTCTTCGCATAATCACTTAAATCAAGACCTGCACAGAATCCTCGTCCACTGCCGGTAATGACAATGACACGGACTTCATCGTCAGCGGAAGCCTCTGCAATTGCCTGGATAATCTCATGACTAAGGGTATCGTTTACGGCATTCAGGCGCTCTGGTCTGTTCAGCGTTAGTGTTCGGACCCCATCTTTCGTTTCGATAAGAATATGTTCCATGTTTCATTCCTCCTCCATTTCTTTCCCCGGCCCTTTATATTTATAGACTATTCTGACTATTAGTAGTATAACATACTACCCAATTATCCAAAATATCAATCTGCTAGAATAGAAGAGATAATGGGCAAAGAGTCCATTCTCCTTTGAAAATGGCTGCTGTTGCGCATTTTACAAGTTATACTTAACTACAAATAGTAATGAAAGAAGATAAAAACCACGTGAGGGTTATTTCAGAGGACGGACTATCATCCCCCCATTGAAATGGAGAGGATTCTCTTCCTCGTTTCCTAAACCTATTCCGGCACTGACTGGGAATTAATTTATTTCATTTTATTTCTTCGGCTATAATAAAAGTAGATAATGAAAAAATTAAAAAAGACCAGACATGCAGTTACCTGTCCGGTCCAGCACGGTTCCATCAGAATGGGATCGGCTATTATGGGAAAGAGAATCCACCCCGAGCCGCTAACTAAAGGGTGGGTTATTTTTTTTGGTTAAAAGACAGTATTGCAACGATTAGACTGGCAAAAAAGAACGTATGTTCGATAGAATTAAAACTCAGTTGGGTTCAAACTAATGCATGACTTACTCAGTTTGTCGGGCCGTTAACAATGCGTAAGCCTTTTGAGGGTCTTTCTCCAATGTCATTCTGTATTCTAACATGAAGTTAAGCGTATCAAGCATTTGATCATATTCCTCCCTCTTACGTTCAATCTCACTTATCTTTTGGCGAATCCATTCCATTACTTGTCGATTGGTACGAGTATTTGTATCATGATCCAGTAAAATTTCCTTCAGTTCAGTAAGCGAACAGCCCACGCCCTGAAACTTCTTTATGAGTTTCAGACGTTCGATCACCTCGTCTGAATAGTTACGATAATTATTGTCGTCTCGACGGACATGCCGATTGTCAAACAAGCCTTCCTTTTCATAAAAGCGAATGGTATGGGCGGTTAAACCTGTCTTCTTAGCCAATTCCTGAATTTTCATGTCTATCTCTCCTCAAAAAGGCTTGCCTTAGAGTTCACTCTAAAGTTTATACTATCCATATTCAAGACATTAAACAACTGGAGGAGGATTTCATAATGCGCATTTTTGTAACAGGAGCAACAGGCTACGTCGGTTCAGCCGTCGTCCGTGAACTCATCGAAGCGGGTCATAATGTCGTCGGACTTACCCGATCAGACATTGGGGAAGCGAAACTGAAGGAAGCTGGGGCCGAGGTGCACCGAGGCGATCTTGACGACCTCGACAGCCTTCGCAGCGGTGCGTCTGCTGCGGACGGCGTAATTCACCTAGCGTTTAAGCACGACTTCTCGGACTTCGCTGCCTCGCTCGCAACCGATTTACGTGTTATTGAGACGATAGGAAAAGCGCTCGAAGGCTCCGGCAAGGCGTTCGTGACCACCGCTCATGCGAAAGGGACAGCATCAGATAACGCCGTGATAGCACTGGCAAAGCGTGGGGTACGAACATCAGTCGTTTCACTTGCCCCATCTGTGCACGGCGAGGGCGATAAGGGCTTCGTTCCAAGACTGATCAACACCGCACGCGAAAAGGGCATATCGGCTTATATCGGTGACGGCTCCAACCGCTGGCCAGCAGTGCACCGACTTGATGCCGCACAGCTTTACCGCCTCGCATTGGAAAAGGCACCAGCCGGTTCACAGCTGGATGGGGTAGCAGATGAAGGGATCCCATTTCGTGACATCGCGGGTGTCATCGGTAAGCAACTTAACCTGCCAGTCGTTAGCATTTCACGCGAAGAGGCATACAACCATTTCGGCTTTCTCGGAGAGCTTGCTGCTCTTGACATCCCTAGGTCGAGCGTACAGACTCAGGAACTCTTGGGGTGGCGTCCTATGCACCCCACTCTGATCTCGGATCTCGAACAGGGGCACTATTTTAAGAAGTGAACGCCTTTCAGCTTTTATGGGAGATCAATTAGGTAGCTGTTCCTCTAAAAAAAAAACTCAATAAGGCAGAATGCCTTATTGAGTCAATGGGCAGGAAGGAACTTTCAAGGTGTAGCCCCACCTGATATATTTAGTAAGCGCATTAATCAACTTTAAGTTGCCGGAACTACTCATAATCATCGACCTATGTAAGGGCTAAGAATTACCGGCATAAAAGAAGACCATTTCAATGGATGGATGGACGGACTTAGAGTAATAAAAAAACACTAAAAGGGTCTCCGGGCTGTCGTTTCAGATATTCATCTCAATCTCTCTCTTTCCCTTTAATGACATACTTCCCGCCGTGAAAAGCATTAGACACGGAATGAATAGAAATGGATTAATGATAAAGGTGATAATCCCTACCCAACTAAGCCATCGTCTATTTACCCTGGGGTTCTTTCCTAATCTTTTGGGCAAACTTTTCGCTAATGTAATGACATAAAGTATGTATGCAATAATACATTGAAAACTAGCAATCAGAAACCCAACACTCAAATAGGTGGGAGGAATGGCAAAAGGCTTTCCGCCATCTTCTCCAATCAATACTTTCCCCCAAAATGTTAGCCCGATGGTAAAATAGGACCAATTGAATTCGAAGGTGCCATTAGAGCCCCTCGTTTCCATTAACACATTCGCCCAAATTTCAGAGCCTGCAATCATCCAGATGAGGGATAACACCATCCCTAAAACAGAACCACAAACCCCTAATATCACTGATTTTCTGACTTTCATCTCTGCCCCTCCCCCAAATCACGCCTATCTCCTCCTTCGTACGAATGTATATGAGTAAATAGTCGCAATCATTCATGGGGAACTTTCCAAAATTAAATCAATTTACAGTGAAAGAGGTGGAGAAGAACCATGTGACTGAACCAGTATTTATCGGTACCCCTTCATTTTTATTTATGTGAGGCAACTATGGTCTTTAATCAACAAAGAAAGAATCAATCCCACGAAAATCTCGAGGGATTCTTTTTCTTGCCGATCCCTTTTCAACCTTTATCGAATTGCTTTGATTAACCTCTTTGTTCGCACCATAGTATTAGCAGACCAACCACTGGCGTATAGGACCCATGGTCATCTGGAGCTCTCTAACCTATCCAAAGCCTCGTTTTTTTCAAAAATATGCATATTCGCCCTTACTAAAACTATATCCTTTATTATTAGTTTACATAATGTTATTAATGTCTACCATTCTTCGTTTAAACGTTTAAACGAGTAAAGTGGTCCTTATTTTTATCGAAAAATAAAGAAAGCCGTTGAAATTTTATTTCAACGGCTTTTTCATCTTAAATCTGGGTTTTGTCCAGCCTCTTCTGCTGGCCAACCCTATGCTTAAACGCACTTGCAAGTGGCACGACAATGATGCCGGCGATGACGACCTGCATAATGTTGCCAGGGATGGAACCGAACGGCTGGATCCAGTTGCCATAAAGGATGACTTCTGTAAAATAGTAGCCAACGATTTTAATAATCAAGGCAGCCGCAACTGCCAGTGAATGAACGAATGCCTTTTTTCCAGGCATTTTTTCAGCAATAAGGCCCGCTACAAAGCCCATTGCCCCAACGATAACAAACGTAAACGGAGACCATAACGCCCATCCCGAAACAATATCAAACAGAGCCATTCCGAAGGCGCCTGCTATCGCACCAGATTTTTTGCCAAAAACAAACGCAGCAATCAAAAGCGGCACGTTGCCCAAATGGATGAGGCCCCCGTTTCCCATTAGCGGAAGTCGGATGTTGATAAACATAGTGGCCAGAAACGTTAAAGTAATCAGTAGTGCATTAAGAACCAGCATTCTCGTTTTGTTATGTTCTGTCGTGTACATGTAAATCCCCCTGTTTGTGTTCAATTAATAAAAAAGATTCTCCTCTTCTTTCATGATTACTAGTATAATAAAAACTGACAATATAAAAAGTGTCACTTTTTGAAAAAATAACGTGGTCAGAGAGGAGAGGCCCCGTATGGATATGCTTATGTTTGAATTGAATAAAAACACCACAAAACCCTTGTATGAACAGCTTTATATTGGGATCAAAACGGCCATTATGAGCAAACAAATTGAAGTTGGTACGAAACTGCCCTCGAAAAAGAAATTGGCCGATTTTTTAAATATCAGCCAAACAACCATTGAAGTTGCCTATGCCCAGCTGATTGCAGAGGGCTTTATTGTGGCAAAACCGCGGATTGGTTTTTTTGTAGAGGATATTGATGAATTACCGTATATCGAAACCGAACAGGCAGAGTGGCCAGAAGAGGACGCCAAGGAAAAAACAATTCGATTTGACTTTCACCCGGGAAAAATTGACACGGACTCCTTCCCTTTTTCACAGTGGAGAAAGTATGCAAAAGATTTATATGATCGTCCATCAAAGAACCTATTACAGAGTGGAGAACCTCAAGGGGAATACACGTTACGGACTGAAATAGCAAAATACCTTTATCAATCTCGGGGGATAGTGTGTCAACCAGAGCAAATTGTAATAGGTTCGGGAACGGAACAACTCCTTCCGATGATTTTACGACTGCTTGAAAATAATTCAAAATTCGCCCTCGAGAATCCCGGCTATTCAGCCATACCAAGAAATCAACTGCAAAATAGCGCGATCCCGATTCCGGTTGATGAAGATGGATTGATAGTGGATGAGCTTGAAAAAACAAATGCGAATGTGGTGTACATTACGCCTTCCCATCAATTTCCGACCGGTGCGGTCCTTTCTGCAACAAGAAGAACACAGCTATTACATTGGGCAGCAAAAGCTGAGAATCGTTTTATTATTGAAGACGATTATGACAGTGAATTCCGTTACACCGGAAAACCCATTCCCGCCTTGCAAGGGATGGACCAAAATAATAAGGTCATCTATCTGAGTACGTTTTCCAAGTCATTAATGCCTTCATTACGAGTGGCTTATTTTGTTTTGCCTTCCACCTTGCTGAAAAAATATAGGGAAACGTTCAGTTATTATTCAGCGACTGTCCCGAGATTCGATCAGCATATCGTTGCCAGCTTCATGAGAGACGGCTATTTTTCAAAGCACTTAAACCGGATGCGGAAAATTTACCGTAAAAAACTGGATAAACTGACCCATATCTTTAAAAAGTATTATCCTAAAGTCATCATCACGGGAGACCAGGCCGGGATGCACATTTTAATCTCCCTTCCCCTGTCCATAAGTGAAGATCAGTTAAAGAAAGTGGCGGCAGAATGCTCTATCGCCATTTACCCTTTATCGGCTTACTTGTTAAAGCCAATCGAATATAAGTATCCAACCTTTCTGTTAGGGTTTGGCGGCATCCCATTAGAGAAACTGGAGGAAGGCATTCACCAATTAATGCAATGCTGGGGAATAGAAAAAAAATTTAGGCGATAGATTTCATATTTTTCCTATTCAATCAAAAAAATACCGGAGTGAATCTCCGGTATAAAAGTTAAAAGAAATTATAAAATGAGAATTTCATTGTCGGGACCTTTTTTTTCTCCAATCCTTTTTCTTGGTTCTAATTAAACGGTCGAATAAATTTCGTACTGAACTTGTAAAAGAGATTGCACCCTCTATCGGAGGTGTACAAATTAATCAATATAGTCAAACATGAAATATAGCCCCCAATCTTGATCATTAGACCAAGGATCATAGAATCCACCTTTTATTCCATTCACTGTGTATGGGGTTAGTTTTGCACATGACGCACTTCCATCTGCTGAAAATAGATTTAATACTCCTCGTAAAGAAGACTCAGCTTTTTTATAGTATTCAGGATCGCTAGTGATTTCAGCTAAATTTTGATATACCCGTCCCGTATAGGCACTCCAATAATGTGGAAATGTGTCGCCGTACAATTCATTCTTCCCAAACCAGTATCCATCCCAATGTCTGATCGCCGTTTCGTAAAGGTGATAATCGGGTTGAAGACCATTAAACAGTTCTAAAATCTCCACATGTTTTTTTGCTTCATTAAGAAACCTACTATCATTCGTTAATTTATACATTTCTAATAAAAGATTTGCTGCAGGTGCCACAATGGTCTGTTCAAAATTCACTTCTGATTTGGGATAATGGATGCCATAACGAATGATCGTATTCACATGCTCTTCAAAGTAATAAAAAATTTCGTCTCTTTCAGTGTCTAATTTCGCCTCTTCTAGCAAGTTAAGCATTTCAAACATGGGCACCTCAATCGGATAAAAATTTGCTCCACCTTGCTTGTAGTAGGCCAATAATACTTTGGACATGTCCTTCAAATAGTCCTCGCTCTTCCATGTAAAATATAACTCTTTAAATAGAACAGCAAACCAAGAATAGTTATATAAACGATGATAATCATTATTCCTTTTTATGTCATTAAAAACAATTCCTGTCACTTCGTCATAAAGCTCTCGTCTTATATAATCAATATATTTTTTTAAGCTATTTTCCATTTGTTCATTCTCATGGTTTTTGAGATAACGAGCGAGTAAAATCCCCATTCCTACCCTTTCTCTGCCCCCATTGTGGTCATTACGGTGAGAGTAATAAATCTGCTGATCTTCATTATCATAAATTAGATAGGCGCCATCTAAATGGCTATTTACTTTATGGTACTGCTGCTTATTTACAATAAATTCACATCTACTATGAGTAAGTCGATTTATATCGGGCAGGACAAGAATCTTTACTTGAGCAGTTATTCCACTTATTCTTACAGAATAGCAATATTCGCCGGGAACCAAATTTCCCTCTCTAATTTTTAACCTATTTTTTTCTTTCGTATATTCAATTGGACGTCCATCTCTAGAAATGGTAACTTCATGGTTGATTAGACTTTTATGAAACCTGATTTCTATATTCATTTCTTCATGTTCAAATAGGGTGTAATGTTCAGCTTGTATATCTATGTAGTTGGGATAGGCTAATAGTTTATTATAAAAGTCTATTTTACCTTCGTGCCAAAATAGTTCCCATTCAATACGATAAGATTCTCCAGGTGCTAATTCAAATGGAGCTACATGTAACAAAAAGTCTCCCCGATCATTACTCATTAAGGATAAATCACGCTCAACACTATAAGATTTTAAGCTTCCTTTTGTTAAGATTAATCCTAAATGAGGGGCTTCCCCTCCCATTCTCAATCCCATAATATAACTTACCTCTCCGCCACACCAAATGTGAGCATGACATTTTTTCACCGTACAAACCTCTGCTGATTCATAATCATCATTAAATGTTGTGTATATAGAGGTATCCCCTAATTGTGAAAAAATATCAAATTCCGTATTATTCGTAAACGTGTAAACCTCCCGAAGAGTGTTATTTTTAGTAAAAGTCCGCATAACCTTTGTATCTATTCCTTTTGGTGCTCTAATGGTTCCCCAGAATTGTGTTCCTTCCACCCAATTCATTTGATAGGGATCATCCTTATGAGATAATGAGCTTATATATCTGTCTTCCTTATACTCAATGTGAAAAGAACTTTCTATTTTTTCATCCCTATTCATGTGAGCGCCTCCAATTTTAATCATTCATCCCTACCATAACCCTTTATTATTTCTTAATTGCCTGAATTGATTATATGAAAAACATAATTCCTATTAAATATAAAATTCAGTCTTTTTTAATTAAATAGCAGTCCATTTCTATAAAACAGAAATTCTTCTATGTAAAAATTGAGTAACTATGATATTGGGATAATCCTTCCTACCATTTTTATATACCAGAAACATTAATCCAATAAGAAAAAATAGAAAGCCAAAAATAAGTAAGTTTTTCAAGCACTCCTTGCTGATTTTTGGCTTTCTTCAATCAAGAGAGACCGTATTCAGTTGGAGAAGCTCCGTTTGTAAAATGGTTAAAAGAAATCGTAAAACGACGTTTTCATCTTCGGGACCTTTTTTTCAAAAAGCTCCACTTCACTTTTTGAACCCTTTAAATAGCCCATTTCAAAAAGCTCCATTGGTCTTTTGTAACCAAATAAAATGGCGGATAGAGAATTAATCGTTAACTGAATTCCTTTTTTCGGAGGATGGGAACACTGGCCTCCCGTTTTTTCTTTATAGACTTTCATTTCTCCGTTGCCAAGAAAATAGCTCCCGTTATTCCAGGTGGCAAAGGAATCTTCAAGATGCAGGAAGATCGGTTCATTCTCATGCAAGAAAGAAAGTCTTCGTAAGCATGCTTCCGCATCCACCACTCTAGCCATAAAATAGGGTGTTACCTCGGTTTTTACCTTTGGCTGTGGGAGAAAATAAGGAAAAGGATCCCCGCTGTCCAGAGTAAGCGTCACGGTTTCTACCATAGAATCATGCTGGCAGATAAAATTCCAAAGCCCTACTCTCGCTTCCTGGTCAAGGGCAACGAACTCCTCCACTTCCATTTTCCTCTGCTTGACTTGATAGAGGAGATATCCCTTTGGCTCGTTCTCGGAAGTGGAATAGACAGCCACCTGTGAATCCTCATCATAGACATGGTCTTTCCACCATTTAGTGTCCCGCTTTAACATTCCCGTATGTCTGGTGCAAAATTGCTCATACATCTTTTCGATGGCTTCATGATGCGTCTGTTTCGAAAATCTCCTTATGGAGCCTGGCTGGAGTTCGAGGAACTTTAAGTTTATTTTTTCAATGGTTACTTTCTTCTGTTCATTTAAGATTTCCCAGCCAAATTTCCGATAAAATGAAATATCAAATGGGTGCAAAAGCGATACGATTTGATTGTCGTCTTTCAGGTGTTTTAACGCAACCGTGATGAGGGCTTTGACATAACCGGTTCGTCTGTACTCGGGATAGGTAGCAACCCCTGCGATTCCACCCATTGGCCATTCGGCATCCTTCATAAAAATCGTGAAGGGAATGATATGCAGCTTGGCAGCCAAACGATCTTCATCCCATATTCCTAAAATTTTATGGTTTTTCATGGCTTCTTTTCTAGCCGGTATGTCAGCTTCCTGAACCTTATATTGAAATGCATACATGGAAAGGTTCAGTGATTCTACGTATTCGTTTTCCGTGAGTTCCCTAACCTGCATCAAGACCAACCCCTTTGTTTACTCCATCTCAACTATTCTATGAATGTAACTAGAAAATAATATCCAGTTCGTTCCATCGTGCCATTTACGAAAAGACGTATCTTTCTTTGTACCGATAGCAGCTTCCTCTACTGAGTTCCATTCGATTAACCTCCTATCTCGGCTTTATACTACAATACCTATGTAGGGTATATAAACAAAAAATTACTTTTATGACGCATACTACCCAAAAGGATAGTAATTTCATCGGTAAAACCAACATTCTTTTTCATATCGAGGTCAAAGGATTATGTTTTTTAATCTCTTTTATGGATAAAAGTATACTATAATTCCCATATTCGAGAAGTTCATTAAGAAATAGATTCAATTGATCTTGGGATTTAACTTTTATGTTTAAATGGTAACAGCCTTCTCCCGATACTCGGTGAGCTTCAATTACCTCTTTTCGATCATTAATAAAACGTATAAATAAGTCATGGTTTGCTGTTTTCATATAAATAATGACAAACGCTGTAAAGTTCAGTCCTAATTTCAGTTCATCTACTAGTAGCGTGTAGGCTTTAATGACACCACTTTCCTCAAGTTTTTTTATACGATTTCCTACAGCTTGTCCTGTCATATGAATTTTTTGACCTAGGTCTTTCCATTGAACACGTGAATTTTCGGATAGTAACCGAAGGATTTGAAAATCAATATTATCAAGTTCCATAATAAATTCCTTTCACCATGAAATGATTTGTTATAAAAGGGTTTCATCAAAGTATCGATAAAAATCAAGATATTATTTATCATCATTATTGTAATAAATATACTTTAATGAGGTGAAAAAAATGAGTACCGCTTTAATCATTGTCGATATTCAAAATGACTATTTTCCAAATGGTAAGATGGAATTAAGTAATCCTGAAAAAGCAGCCGATAATGCCGCTAAAGTTCTTCATTGGTTTAGACAAAATAACAAAGATAATATTTTTCATGTCCAGCATATCGCGAGTAATCTAGAGTTAGGCTTCTTTCTTCCAGATACGGAGGGAGCTGAAATAAATAATGCTGTTCTCCCATTAGAGCACGAAAACATTATCGTTAAAAATTTCCCTAACAGCTTTTTAAAGACTGGTCTAGAAGGAAAATTAAGAGAAAAAGATGTAACCAAGGTAGTAGTTGTTGGGATGATGACACATATGTGTATTGATGCAACCGTTCGAGCTGCAGTGGATTTTGGTTTTGAAACTACCCTGATTGAAGATGCATGTGCGACAAGGGACTTATCTTATCAAGAGAAAGTCGTTCCAGCAGAACAGGTTCATTTTGCATTTGTCAGCGCACTGAAAAGTATGTACGCCAATGTCATTTCGACCGAGAATTTCCTACAACTAAACTAGACTTGATTAACCACTAAAAAAGTCTATACAAAAGAGGAATTAAATAGGAAGCCTAACATAAACAAGTTGTTAACAACTACTACTTGCGTATGTTTGGCTTCCTTATCTTATAAAAGATATAAAATCATATATTCAGTTGAAAAGGATTTCCCCGTCAACTTTTCTCTTAACTACAACGACGAGCGGCAGTGCTTGCATGGCTTTACAATCTCGTTCAGATTAGATATTTCTCGGATTCTTTCGTATAATGTGTCACTAGGTCAAGTTGACCATTCTTAAGTTTCACTGCCCATTCGGGATCAGCCAGCACTGCACGACCGACTGCGACATAATCATATTCACCTGCTCTAATTTTTTCATCAATCAGTGCTAAATTGTCTACAATGGTCCTGTCAGCATTGTCCTGATTACTCAGGAAGGCACGGTTAATCCCGACAGAACCGACCGCAATCGTTGGCTTTTTCGTAATCCGTTTCGTCCAGCCGGCTAAATTTAAGGATGGATCTTCATCATTAAATTCAGGTTCCCAGATTCTTCGTGTAGAGCAGTGGAAAATATCAACGCCTGCTTCCACCAACGGGGTAAGGAATTGTTCAAGCTCCTGCGAGTTATTCGCTAATTTCGCTTCATAATCAGTTCCTTTCCATTGTGAAAAACGAAGCACAATCGGAAAGTCTGGGCCCACTTCCTTCCGGCAAGCACGGACGATATCTGCCGCAAATTTGGTTCGCTCCCCTATACCCCCGCCATACTCATCATGACGCTTGTTCGTTCGTTCCCAAAAAAATTGATCAATTAAATAGCCATGGGCCCCGTGCAACTCAATTCCATCAAAGCCGATACGCTTTGCGTTCGCGGCCGCTTCAGCGTACCGATCAATCATATCAAGGACTTCCTGTTTTGTTAGCGCTTTTATTTTCTCATTGCTTTTGCCTTTTAAAGTAAATCCAGACGGACTCACAGGTGGTGCCTCAATATTGGGTTCACTGCCTGCTTTTCTGGCTGCGCCTACATGCCATAATTGTGGAATGATTTTGCCACCTGCTTCATGGACTTCATGAACCACACGTGACCAGCCATTTAAGGCATCCTCACCATAAAAACGGGGAATATCGGAGCTTTGTACGGCTGCTGGGTGGTTAATCGCTGTCCCTTCTGTTATGATGAGCCCAATCCCATTCTGTGCACGTTTGCGGTAATATTGTGCCACATTTTCCCCAGGGACCCCTCCTGGCGAAAAAATTCTTGTCATGGGGGCCATCACTAATCGACTAGCTAACTTCTCATTTCCAAACGGTACTGATTGAAACAAAGTATGACCTGCGTACGTTTGATCCAAGGCGAGCACTTCCTTCCACTGCTTCATTTTATTACTCTACCTTTATTTTACAATTGTAATAGACATATAGAAACCGATAAGTCTTATGTTTTTTCACAATCAACATTCGGCAAAGCCAGGCATCCATAATGTCTACCATCCATGTAATAAGGAATTAAATAGTACGCCAAAAATACGCAAGTGTTGCTTCACCACTTGAATAGATCTGACATTTTAACATTTATAACAGGTGTGGCCAATTAAAGATTTTAAAAGAACGATGGATACAGGAATCGATTAGAATGAATTCTCTTTCTGAAATTACGATAAGACCTTTTTATCTTAGAATAAGAAAATCATAACAGTAATTTTCATTATTCACTTATCCCATTTGCTCTGCTTTAGAAATGAATCAATGGTACCCGGTTCTCTATCCTTTCACGAATCGCATCCATCATTTGTTTTGTCTGTTCAGTTCGCTGTTCCGGATGAATTTTCTTATGGAGCACGGCATACAGCAGGAGATCCCGCAGCCGCATCATCAGGGGCAAATGCTCTTTCCATTGGGGCGGTAAAGCGGTGACCGATTCGTAGCCTTGAAGGAAAGAATCCAGAAACTTTTTCGCAAACTCATTCCGTTCGTCCTGCTGCCCCTCGGGATATCGGAAAAGAGCCGAATAGTAAACCGGAATGGCGATGTCGGATGTGAGCCAATGATAGCTGCAGTCATCAAAATCGAAAACATGGATATCCTGTCCGTCATAAAAGAAGTTCCCGGAATGAACGTCCCCATGGATTAGATTGAAAAATTCCTTGCTTGTCGGGAGCCGGTGAAGCTCTCCCAGCAATTCAGCTGCCACCGTCACAAGCTGCTTCTCGCAATCCGGTAGGTAGGTTTCAAAATTCAGGATCAGGTCGTCTTCATTCCAGCGCGGCCTTCTCTTGATACCATCAGGAACCTCATAGGTTTTCGTGACTTGATGCATCTTCCCTATCGTTTTTCCCCATGTAAAAAATAGGGGGGAATCGAATTGTTCCGCTTGAACACTTACAGCTTTCCCCTGCACTTTAGAAAACAGGACGGCGGAAAATGGCGAGGTGCCGATTTGAGCAACCAATTCCCCGTCAATGGACTGAAACGCTTCCGGCACATGGACGCCATTCGCATGAAGAAAGTTCATCCAATCCAGTTCAGAAACAATTCCCCCCTTCTCCCGATGGGACGAATGGGTCAACCTCAAAATAGCTGGTTTTCCTTCCCTCTCTACTTCAAAGACAAAGTTTTCGAAATCACCAAGCTTTTCCCCGATTCGATCCAGGCCAAACAATGTTTGTGCTTTCTTCAAGAAATCATCCGTAAGCAATTCATGGATATAGGGCTCCATTTTCGCCCTCCCCTTTCAGGAATTTATATGTATTGAATGAGTGCATTGCAAAAAGGCTTAAGGTACCTATCAATCTATGTCCTTTTCCTAAATTTTACCTCATCTTTAATATAAAATGGTGTAGAAATTACTCCTAAAATAAGCACATAAGAACCGATTACTAGGTAAGTGGAGGCTGAATAATCCTTAAAGCTAAACAGGCTTGGAGTATTCGTTAGATTGTATAAATATTCCATGACGACAAAAGTATTTAAGACAGTGGTAACAATGACAATTCCTATAAAAAGGAGTTTCTTACCCTCGTGTTTAAACTTCCAGACCCTTAATAATGTACTTAAAAATAGTGAAGGTAAAACATATCCGATGACCAATGCAAGACTTGCACGGATAAGCCACCATATACCATAAAATAACGCATAAAATAGCAATAACATTGCATTCAACTCCATACTAAAAAAAGAAATCTCCTTATTTATATACTATTCTCTTAAACAATTACAGGGAATTTCCACCTGTTTTTTATGACATGGGGCAAGATATTAGGATCTGGAACGAAAGGGATGTAAATACGAAAAAACCCCCTAATACCAAATTAAGGGGTTTTCCCTGACAGTGCGGAAAAAGCTGTGTAAATAAGTTTGTTATCAATCCTCCTTGGCAAGAATTAGGATAAATAATACTTGCTAAGGAGGATTTTTCGACATGAAAATTCCAAAGGAATTGATCAAAGAAATCATAAAGGAACAGAAGTTCACAAGCACCAATCAAATCATGGATACCATTAAAGAAATGTTTGCAGATATCCTAGAGGAAGTGCTCCAATGTGAAATTGAAGAGCAGCTAGGATACGAAAAACACCAACGTCGTGGTAATGAACCTAACAATTACAGAAACGGATCAACCAAAAGGAAATTAAAAACACAATTTGGCGAAGTGGAAGTAAATGTTCCTCGGGACAGAAAGCTCGTACGAGCCACAAATCTTGGACAAATATCAAAGGAATACCGACGGAATGGAAGATAAAATACTGTCACTATACGCTCATGGCATGTCCACAAGAGATATCCAGGAACAGGTCAAAGATCTCTATAATATTGAGATTTCCTCCGAGTTAGTTAGTAAAATCAGTGAGAAAATTATGCCACAAGTGAACGAGTGGCAAAATCGAGCACTTGAAGCCTATTATCCTTTTATTTTCATGGATGCCATTCATTATAAAATTCGAGATAATCATCAAATTGTTTCGAAAGCAGCATATGTTGTTCTAGGAATCAATAATGAAGGGTATAAAGAAATTCTTGGCATCTGGGTTGGGGCAAACGAGAGTAGTAAGTTTTGGTTAGGCGTGTTGAATGATTTGAAAACCAGAGGAGTCAAAACGGTCAATCTTTTCTGTGTGGATGGGCTTTCAGGGCTTAAAGAGGCCATCCAAGCTGTGTATCCTTTTGCCGGTATTCAGCGTTGTATCATTCATCCAAATCCGTTCAAGTACCAAATATGTTTCTTATAAACATTTAAAAGAGTTTGTCGCTGACCTTAAAAAAATATATTCTTCAATTAACGAAGAGTCTGCTTTAGAAAGACTCACTGAATTTAAGGATAAATGGGGCAAAGAATATTTCTGCGGTTAGGTCATGGGAGGAAAATTGGGATATTTTAGCTACCTTTTTCGCATATCCGCAGGAAATTAGGAAAATAATATATACTACGAATATTATTGAAGGACTTCACCGTCAATTTAGAAAAGTAACAAAAACCAAGTCTATTTTTCCAACTGATGATAGCTTAAGAAAAATGCTTTACTTGGCATCTCAAAACATTTCGAAAAAATGGACCATGCGTTATCGAAACTGGGATATGATTTTAAATCAGCTTGAGATTCTGAACCAAACATCATAATTGGGGACTCTGTCCCCAAACCCCTGAAGTTTATCGCTTTTGTTTTCCCTAAAACGGACAAAAAAACGGACCGCACTAAGTCCGGTCCGTTTTAGGGTAAAATCCATAAAACCGCTCAGGTTGCACTTCTGCATTGCCCTATCCTGTTTTATGGTAAAAGCCAATATTATTTTTGACAAACGATGTTTTTTTATACCTATTTATTCTTGCCTTGCGAAGATTGTCAAATAATACTTACACAAGATTTTCCGCAGACCCTTTTCCCTTCATAAAATGATAGTGTGTAACAGTTTTTACTAATTTCATTCGTCCACGTAAAACGGGTATCTACATCACGTAAAAAGGCTGCTTTTAATTGTTGTTAAGCAGCCATGAATTATTTCTCTTCTTTCAATCTTCTCTTTATAGTATCTTTACTCACCTTAAAGTAACCACTTATTTCTTTTAATGTTTTCCTATCTTCGTAAAACATTTTTTTAATCAAGTTGACATCTAAGTCAGGTTTTTGCATTTTGTTGAGATGGAATGCTATCCTTTCATCTATGGTTCCGTTCTCTTTCCAGACTATAAGAAAATGTCTTCCAACACCGAGAAATTCAGACCATTCTTTGAGCGTTTTCTTAATGCCATTCCATTCATAAAAATTATCATAAAACTTAGCAATCCTGCCTTCCATTTTCCCTTTCCTATAATTTCGGATAATCGTATCAGTTGTCACATTCATTTTCTTAGCCCAATAGTCAACATCTCCCGTTTCACCTTTAAACGTAATGGTGATTTTTACAGGCATCTTTTCTATTTCATTTAGATAGTTATTTAATTCATCAATTTTTCTTATATAGTATGTTTGACGAGACCTCGGGAGTTGTTTTATAAATTTATACACACTAATATTACGTGTTTTATTGGTAATCATTACATCTAATTTACTATTACTACTTTCTCTCATGTACACCAATGTTATAAATTTAAAGACCGGTTCATATTTTTCTAGAGTTGGACTACCAGCAATTGTCCATTCTGACAATTTAGCATCTAACACATGGTAATCTTTTAAAATAAAGTCTGGTTTTAAACCATGAATTGTTTTATTTTCAAAAGGAATCCTCAACTCCGTTAACAGTTCCGAAACTAATGTTTGGAACCGATAGCCACAATAACGAGTGGTGTCAATATCATTTCGAACATGATTAAAATTGATTCCAGATGCAATGACAGCTTTTTCCCAAGATCCAAATAGGTTCCCCGCCGTTGTGTACATACCACTATAATACTTTTTGGCATACATCGAGTTTAAAGGAAAATCATTCTCGTGATATTCTTGTATCGTTTGAATGACTTTTTCTTTTGACCAATACCCTTTTTCTTTTGTTAACCTAATATTGTCATATTCAATTCCGATTAATTCTAAGGCTGTTTTTAACTCACCATAATAACGTCTGATTGCTTTCATTAAAGCAGGATTTTTTTTACGAATATTGTTTTCATTTGGATTTTCTTTTTTTGAAAATGTTTTTAACTTTTCTAGAACAAGTTCCTTATTCCATCTCTGAACTTTTCGAAAATCTTCATAGGAAATTCCTGCCCTTTTCAGTGCTTCTTCCCAATTACCAAAATACTTTTGCGCCGCTGCATATAAATCGCCATTGTTCTTACTCACATGGCTCATGCTTAAGTCGAAGTCTTCTTTTTTCAATTGTTTTATGTCCGATATCACTCTATGTCCCGTCCAATACCCATTCGCTTTTTTCAAAGAGATTTCATCATAATTGAGTCCAGCTGCCTCTACGAAATCCTTATAGGAGGAAAAATACGAACTGAATCCATGATAATATTCTTTATGATTTTTTCTGAAAGCCGCATCATTAACTTGTTCGCCTTTACGATAAGAATCTTTCAATTTATGAATTAGTTCATCTTTTGTAAACTTTGAAGTATCAGTACGCATCTTTTCATAATCTAATCCGGCTGCCCTTACTGCATTTTCAAAGCTACCGAAGTATTTTGCAGCTGCATCATACAAATTTTTATATTGTTTTAGTATTTCAATGATCTTTTTATCTTGATTTTTCTTTAATTCATTGATAATCTTCTCATTTGACCATTTTGTATTTTTCAATTTCGTTTCTTCTTTAATTTTTTCATAATCAATATCTAATTTTTCAAGTGCCTCTTTCCAACCACCGAAATAACGTTTGGAGGCACATAATAAATTATTATGGTTATTTCTAATGTAGTTTATATTTAGTGGTACATTTTTATTAACTAAATGATTAATTTCGGATAAAACTTTATCGGCATTCCAACTTACCCTGGACAATTCTTCCTCTCCTTTTTCCTCCAATTAATATCCACTATTTATTTTAAACTAAAGGAGCGATTTTTTTGAAGACCATTATTCCCTGGAAACATTTGAGGAAAGAATTAGTAAAACAAGTCCAGTCTGTTGTTAGGACGTTTTACCTCTAAGCATTTAGACTGTATAAAAAAGGACTTCCCGATTTATTGGGGAAATCCATCATCAGTCCTTATTAAAAAAAGATAAACGTACAATTTCGATTGTTTAATTATTTTCAATTTTCAATCAATGTTAGGGTGATGACTAATAATCATCACCCTTCACCAATTTTTAACCAGTCAGAAAGCAGTAATGAAAGTAGAAAAAGGAATTAGCAGATGATTATAGCTTTGAAAACTATAGTTATATTGCTGAGCCGTTATTAAAGTTGAGATCTTTAGTGCAGTAGAATCTACATTAAAACAAACTCAACTCCAATTCCTCAAATGTCCGTCCACCATGCTGCAAGACTTCCCTAATCATTTCCCCATGTCTCTGCTGGCTCAATTCCAACTTCCAATAAACAGGAAAACGGCGACTTACGTCCAGTTTAATCAATTCAGGCGGAGCCAAGACAATCCATTGAAACCGTAAAATATCGGCGATGGAGAAAATCGGATCCAAAATATGCGCGGATACCGCTTGGCCAAATGGATTATCGGTAATTAAAACAGACCAGTTGTTACTGTGTTCCTGACGTTTGAACGTCATGATCATCATCATAATCATCGTTCTGGCAGCCAGCAGCTGACCGCCGCTCCCCTTGGCTTCCACCTTCGAACCTTTGTTTAACGTCTCCCAATCGGTGTAGTGATGCTTCCTTGGTTTTTCATATAAAAATGCATTGGTCGTCTGCGGCTTATAAATCGCCAGTTTCGGGTAACGATTCCGGAGCGAAATCAGTACTAACTGATTATCATCGATATGTTTCTTCAAAGTACTTTCAGGAATATTTTCAATCGATTCGTCGCTTTCTAGCAGTTGCTCGATGATTTTAGTAAAATACTCTCGCAGTAAGCGGCGATATTCTTCTTCATCAGCGGTTTCAATTTCTTTTAAACGCTCGATTTCCACAAGCGGAAAGGTGTACCCTTCTTTGTTCTTAATTTTCATCCTTTTAACCATGTCTTTTAAGGATTGAAAAATTTGAATCACACGGTAAACGGCCCGGTCCACCCAAATTTCCTGGGCATTCTCGGCTTTTTGTTTGTCATCCTTCAACTTCAGCAACTCGTTTTGGATAAACTCCATCACACTTAAAACAATATTTATCCCCGAATGAATGGAATCACTTTCCAACTGTGGAAGGAGATGATGAAGGCTGCTCCTTAATGGTCCATCAATCCTCTCATCCTGAAGAACCTGGCTCAGATCCTTCAATCGTTCTTTAAACCCTTTATGGTATTGGGATTGCCGATTGGTTAATTCATTATTCCGGCCGATCCATTTATGAATCAGTTTTTCCGGTTCCCGCTTAATGGGGTCTTTATATCCGTCCGGTATTTCACCAACATGCTTAAAATTCGGGACATGCGTTTTTAAAATATCCTGTTGCTTCACTAATTGCTGCCTACGCCATATTAAGTCATTTATAATCTTTTGTTGGTCATTCAAATCTTGCTTGATTTTGGTCAGTGACTCTTCGATTTCTTGCTCTTTATCGGTAAGGTTTACTTCCACCCAAGGCTCGGCACCGCGGTGGTGGTTTTTTAGAATTTGCTGTTCCAGCTTCAACTTATTTTTCTCAATTTGTTCTATCCGTCCGCCAAGACGTTCGGCCTGTCTCTGTTCAGATCCCAACTGACCAAGGAGCTGTTTCAATTCCAACTGTTTTGCTTTAAGTTTTTCCTTCAAGATTTCCTTTGGCACCATTGGGATAGACTTATCGATCCATGCCGGCTCAAGTTCTTCTAAAGCTGTCTTTTTCTGTTGCTGTTCCTTGTGTTGATACTGTCTTTTCGCCTTCTCCGCTGCTAATTCACTGTCCGCATTATGAATCTTTTGCTGAAGGGATTGCCAGCTCTTGACCATCGGACCAACTTCATCAAAGATGAAACGACTAAACAGTGGCGTCTCCTCCTCATTCGTATGGAGAGCCGTGCTTTTTGGAAACTCGATATCAGGAAGAACCTCTCTTAAGGAGCCCGTTTGTAGCTCAGAGTGAATTTTCCATTCATCAAAAGCCCTACTCCAACTGGTTAGACTCCTCTCCCGCTCTTGTTTATCCTGCTCCAATATACTTAAGCGTTTTACCAGTACCGCTTCTTTTGTCTGAGCCTCCGATTTCAAAGAACTATACTCTTGAAACTGCTTGAAAGCCGTTATCCAAGACTCGATCTCGTTTAATTTCTTCAGGCCATTTTGCCGGTCTTGGTCATTTTGTCTCATCTTTTTCACAAGCTCTTTAAAGGTCGAGTCGATTGAAACTAATTCTTCGTCTAATTGCTTCTTCTGACCCTCGAGGTCCGCCAATTGGCCGTTGAGATTTTCCTCTTCCTGAAGGATTTCCTGATAAGTAGTGACCGAAAGAGCTTGGGTCTTCTCCACCAGTTGACCAACATCCGTTTGCCGGGACCTTACCTTCTCTAAATCACGGGTAAAACCAACTGTCAGGTCGGACAGATTTTCCTTCCAGCGGTTCCATTGATTCTGATTGAACGCCATTGAAATTCCTTGTTCCCGGAAAATCTCGAACGGCAGAGCGTATTCCTGATTCATCCGTTCCCGCATAAAAATCGGTACTGGGGAATGAAGCAATAACGTTTGTACACTAGCTTGATGGATGTTCTTTTCCCAATCCTGCTGATGAACCACAATCCCATAGGCCAATAACGGATAACGTTCCATAACTAAGGATTGTTCTTCCTCACTCAACTCCTGAAGCAACTGAGTCCCATACATAGCCGGGATGCCTTCATCCGACAGCAGGTCGGCAATTTTTTTAACATCATGGTTAGCCACCCAATACTCATCATTCACCAAAGATGTATCCAATTGGTGATACCAGTACTCTTTTTGGATATGGTCATATTGGGACCGCAATTTTTCCTCTTCCTGTTTCAACTGCTCGGGGATGTCCAGCCAATCATCAGCAGTAAAAGGTTGAAATTCCTGATCGGATAAAAAATAACGGCTCCAATTTTTGTGAAAGGAATGTTCCGCTTCAATTCGGGCTTCTTTTTTCTGTTTTATTTTTAGCAAGTCAGCTTTTTTACCGCTAATGAGGGCTTCAATCTTACCTAATTGATGCTTTGTCTGCCCCTGCTTTTGCTGCAACAAAGTACTTTCTGCTTGCATTTCTTCTAAAGCCGCCACAAGCTCCTGCATTTCCCTCGAAAGTTTACGCTGAACACTCTCCGCATCACGGTTAACATCCCGCCCGTATTTCTGCTCCATCCCTATCGCTTTTTGGTTATGGGCCTTGATAAAATTCGTATAAGTCCCCAACTTGGACCGAACACCATTCAACTCTTGTTGTTCAAGGTTCGTTTGCGATTGAATGGATTTTATTTCTTTTTCGATTCTCGCCTCTAATGAATGGAACTTCACCATATCATCTCGTATTTCTAGCTCAATCGACTTCCAATTTTCCGCAAGCTGCTGCTCGATTTTTTCCATCTGAACTTTTTCTTCATTCAAATTCTGGGTTTCTTCTAAAAATTGAATCCGAGCATCAATAGATTCCAACGCCTGAGTGGATTCAGCATAATCCTTAAGAGCGATGTCCACCTTCAATCCATGTTCTTCTGTTTCCAGTACTTCTCGCTTCTCTTCTAATTCCTGAACATGCTCTTCAGCCAGTTGAATTTGCCCGGAAATCTCCTCAAACGAACGACATTCTTTTGCAAACTCCAAATTATCCTTTTGCCATAAAAATTCAGCCTGCTGCTTTTCGGTAATCCGCTGATCTTCTTCCCACTTATTCTGGTCAAATTGATAGGTCTGCTTCTGTTCTTCCATTCCAAAATAAAGATAATTCGCTCGGTCGTGATGCTCTTGCACCTCTACCTCCAAGCTTTGCCCTTCTTCCAACGTAACTTTGATCGGCACCAGCTTTTCCTGAATCAGTTGATAAGCTTCCTCCCGTTTTAAAAGCTGGGGCAATTTTTGGGCAATAATCGAATTATCCCGAAAAATCTTAATGAGATTTTCTTCTTGATCCTCTTGCAAATAAGCGCTAATTTCCGGAATAATCAGATGGTGAAACAATCCAAAGTTATCCAAGCCTTTTTTAAAATAATGCTCTATTCCGCCCTCATCCCGGTTAATCTCTTTCATCTGTCGCCATTCCCCTTTTTCTATCCCATAGGACGAGAGATATTGGAAATAGGCATTTTGTTTAGGGCGGGAATAAAATTGAAACTGCTGCTTATGTTTCTTCAGCCAATTCTCCCACTCCTCATAAGTAGTGGTCAGCTTTTTTTCCTCATCATATAAAGGAATCGTGTCAATTGTCCAATCCTCTGGCTTGCGGTATTTGCTCGTATATAAAAAGTACTGCGGTTCGGTATCGACTTCTTCGTTGTCTTGGGCCGTCTTGCGTGCCGTCACACAAATTCCGGTCACTAACCACTCAGCGGGATCCGTATCCAACCGCCATTCTAGCGCCACATGAAAGGTATAGGGATCAAATTGCTGCTTTTCATTATAAAACAGGGCATCAATATGGTTCTCCCCATTCTTTCCCCAAGTTGAAAGCGGCATCAACGCTTGAAAAATCATCTGCAGCAGCATCCCTTTACCGCCGCCGTTGACCAGAGTTAACAAGGCATGCTGCGGCTCTTCCTCATGGATAAAATCAAAAATCGTATTTTCATAGTGTTTTTTCATCTTGTCATAACGCACACCGGTAATCCGCACTTTTTCAATTCTAGGCATCTCTTTCACCCCCACCCGTTAACGTCGTCAGCACAAGGCCACGCATTTCTTCATAGCGCGCCTGCTGGTGATAGCCTTCCTCCAACCGTTCATATAACTCTATTCTAGGAATCACGCGCTTTTCATCCTCGATGATATAAACAAGTCCTTCGTCTCTAAGTACTCTTACCGCTGTATGAATAAGACCAATATGTGTCCTTCTCGTAGAGGAAATTCGTTCGTCCTCGCTATCTGTGTCCGAATCGACCGCCATCGAGCCCCACAGCTCCGCCATTTCATTGATCGCCAGCCCATAGGACTCACTAAACTTCCCTTCAGTTTCCTTGTTCTCCTTATACCACTCCGCCAATAGCTGGGTCATATTTTTTTCCAGCAAATAATAAGAAACACCGGCATGCTCCCAGCGAAGATTGGAGGTAGATGGAATATCAATTTCCGCTAGAAAAACAAAGATAATCAAATTCATTAGGTAAAAATGCCTCTTCGTTTCCACTTCCCCATATCGTTTCTTAAATTGGGTATAAGAAGTGGCAAAAATGGAGCCTTCCGGTCGGGCGACCAGATGAATGCGGTCGGCCGTTTGGATAATCCGTGTCCTCGATTCCTCTGCTAAAACTTTCAAGGCATCTCGAACCCCGTCTTCTTCAAAATAAGGACTCATCATCGGGTCACTCGTCAACACCATTTTCCGATTCAATAATTGAAAAAAGATCTTTGAAGCATTCTGCAGCTGCTGTGTTGAAATACTCAAAACATCACTTCCTTTAGGTGCCTGGCACCATTACTCCGTTATCCGCAAGACAAACGGGGAAATACTTACACCTTTCCACTGAATCATGGGCTGATTGGCGTCAATCGAGGAGGAAATGGTCTTCCCCTCTAGCTTGAAAAATCGATCCTGTCGGCTAACTAAATGAGTGAGCAGGATTAACCGTTCATCCTCATGCTCTTTCTCGGCATCCAATTCCGGAACCACCAAAGACTCACTGTGAAACAGCATCCACAAATCGACCGTTTCCTTTTGTTCCAACCACTTCTCCTGAAGCGACTCGGGAATATCTCGCAATCTGGAAAGATGGAACTCTTCTCTTTCCAGCAGTTCGACAAAGAGTGGTTCCCATAATCGGACTAGTTTGTCCCAATCGACTTCCCGCTTATGATGCACTACTTCTTCGGTTTCCTCTTCGACAACGTCTTCTTTTTCATCTATTAGAATATCGGTTTCCTGTTCCATCCAACCCCAATCCAGCGGGTAAATAAAATGAGGTTTTGGCGAAAACAAAGGTTCTAACAGCATTCCCATATCATCCGGGTGTGGAAGTCCTTCGAGCACCAGCCAATCCTGAAAATAACTCTTCTGAAACGTCACATTCTGCTGTTTCCAAAAGAGATTCGGAAATTCATAGCGGAGCTCAATTTCCAACCGCATATTCTCCACCACATAACTTGCCAACTGGTCATGAACCCGTCTGGTTTGTTCCAGTTTCTCAGCAATTTCATAGTGTTGGTTGGAAGAAGAAATCCGTAGCAGCAGCTGGCGCATTTGCTGAAATCGAGTCCGCTCTTCCTGGAATTGCTGCTTTACCTCTTGTTCGCGGCCGCTCCTAAGTTCATGCTCTTGTTGAAAAATAATCTTCGGATTTCGCTTCATGCTTTCCCGATAATCTAATTCCCTGGCAATCATCCGTTTTACCCGTGCCATCAAATCATCCAAACCGGAAAGCGCCTGTTGGAAATGGCCATTTTTCACTAAGTGCTCAATATACAGCTGGTCAATCGTAATCTCCAGTTCCTGAAGGATTTCCCGGCTCATAAAAATTAATTCTTTTGCTTCATCCGAGCAGCGATACACCGTCTTGCCGCCTTTTTCCCATTGAGAGGTTTCCCGGTCTTCCACTAAATAACGAAACCGATGTTCCTTGATTTCCTGTTCTTTTTCATCAAACCACTTGGCAGTAAACGGCTGATGCAGTTCAGCTTGTCCACTCCATAGCAGCCCGTCTACAAACCTTTGAATCAATTCTTCCTGATTATCGAGCATCAAGCTGATCTGTAATTCGTCAATACAAGATTTCGTAATTCCTACCAAATCCTGCTTTATTCGATCTGGATTATTTTCAATCTCGCGGTAAAAAACCTCCAAGAGGACACTTAGGGCCAGCATTTGTGCATAATCCTTCAAAGCTGCTAGCTGCATGCCAGATCCCAAATTCCATATCGGGTTTAACCGCTTCATTCGTTCCCCAAAGCCTTGCCATCGCGCTTTCATATTGACTCCTTTTTCCGTCCAATATTATCAAGAGACAGTACTTCCTGCGGAACCCTCCGCTTCAACTCCCAAAGCTGTTGGATCTGTTCACCCAAGTCCGGTCGACCATGCTCCTGAAACTCCTCCACAACCCGCTGCAAATAGGTACGATTCTTATTTTGGTTCTTTTCAATGTGGTTACATAATTTTGTATTAAGCATTGCTTCATATATTGAAATAGCCAACTGAATGTTGGCAGATGGATAGGTTTCTTTTAACCTCACATAAATCCCCCATCCTTCTGGATCGATATCCCCTACATAATAAATCGTCATGTCATCTATGTTGGAGATATCATGTAAGAAGTTAAAGCTTTTCTCAATCTTTTTTCCTTCTCCATAAATTAATAAATCCGGTTGAATCCCATTCATATCCTTGCTATGATTCATTAATAATCTACATGTGTGATAAAAAGATTGATTCTCTACGATAAGAACTGTCTTGGCTTTTCGGATGTCACCATTTGGTGCCGGCCAAAAAGCAAACGGCTCACCATATACCTTGGCTTTCAAGTCCTCCAAAGTGATCTGCAACCGTTGCAACAAGGAAGCCCCCTGATTGGCAAGGAATTTCTCTTCACCAAACAGCTGAAACGATCGCTCCTCCCGTGTTACCCAGGAGTATTGTTCGATTTGTTTAAAAAAAGAATAGAGGATTCCGATTCGCTGCCATTCTTTATCTGTTTGCCATTCAGGATGTTGCCGGTATTTGGAGAGATTGAGAACGTCAGATATGGCCAGCATTTGATTGTCACTCCACTGAGCCTCCACAACAGCCTTTTCCAGCCACCAATAATTATGAAGGCTGGGCCTTCTGCCGTTTAAAGGGCTTTTTTTGACGGGTGTGACAATCCCTTCTTCCGTTAACTTATTCATGATTTGAACAAGAGAGTGATAACCGTTTTCCGCTTGATAGCGGATTGGGTCTTTTAATCTATACGTGATGAGGAAATTCTCCAGTTCTTGGATATGTATCTTTTTTCGTTTGTCATGTACTTGACGCCTTTTCAGATAGTCCATTAACCAAATTTTCATCTGATCCTTCATGCCAGTTTCCACCTTTCAGTCTTCCCCTACTATTTTACTAGATACGACAAAATGCGCCAACATTAATTGGCACCACAGGAAAAAAGCAAAAAGGACTAACATGTACCACATGTAGTCTAAATCATAAGCTTTAAATAGTAATATGAACCATTGTACATCACAATTTCAAGTGATTCCGTTTTACACTGACTCTTTTTTTCCTTAATTTGCTAGCATCTTATTCTTATGGTTAAAAAATAACTCGGATAACCACCAGTCAGCCTATTCTATTTTTCGGTTTATTGTTTATCACTTTTTTGATTAGTTTGTGGAACAACGTGTCAATCAAGAAAAATCAGGCGGTCCCTGGTACAGCATTAAAAACATTGTAGGTAAAAGATAAATAGAACGGTTTGGTAACTTGGTACCTTCCCAATGAATGATTAAAAATAGCTTCTATAATGGATGATCATGACAATGAAAGAAACGATGGTGTAGATTAGCGATGTTAGAAAAGCAATAGTAGGTGTAAATTTAAAACTTTGCTTTTTCAATTTGAAATTGGTGGTCTGTGATTGAATCTTTGAGTCTGTATATTGTGATGTAAATCCTCCCTCAGAACGAAAAAACCCAATAATTACAGTGACAACTAATCCAACAAAAAAGGAAAAATCAACGAACTTTACGTTCAAAAAGTAAGTTACCCCATAACTCAAACCAAATAAAACCACCAAAGTACCTACGATGCTTAGTGCCTTTTTCACCATTTCGAGTAATCCCCCCAAGATTCTTGATATGTTAAAATTTTACCACAAATCCCCAACCATAATATAAAAATGGTGGAGGTACATTCCATAATTCAGTTGTGTTCAAACCCTGAATACTCTTCATCTGGAGACTCTTTAGATTATAAGAAGGAAAAAGGAACCAAATCTTATCAACCTTGGTCCCTTTGAAATAATGTAAATTGACTCTGTTCGGATTTTGTATTTCCAACTAAAAATCCCCCATGATTCAACAAAAATTATTTAAACACTAGAATTAATTTGAACCGCTCTAATTCCTATTTATCAATAGGAGTAAAGTCTGCCCTATCAAGTATATTTTTTGCAGCAGTTATTTTATCTCTATATGTTACACTTGGGTCATTTAATACTTTTAATAGCATTTCCGAGCCCGTCTAAAGGGAGAAAGAAAAGATAAACTTGAATTAATACTCGTCCCCATACTCAGCTACACCTTGATAGGACGTAGATAGTTCATAACCAGATTTTTTACCCATCTCATAGCGATCCTTGAGATATAGTGCTAATTTTGAATCTGTGCAGTAAACAAAACACCCCTTTTGGCCCCGTGTCATTAAAGTGCGGTAAGTGTTCCTAATAATCTCATCAGCAAGCTTTTTCGCCTTTTTCGGGTCCTCTTTCAACATTTTTTTCAGACCTTTTAAAGAATTGTCAGTTTTGGCACGTTTCGTATGGTCTGTTATGACATCCCCATTTCGATATCGCATATCATTTCCGATTATCACTCCTACATAGTCAAACTCCAGCCCCTGGCATGTATGTATACATCCGCACTCACTTATCGAGTTTTCATCAATGGCCCAGGTGGCGGTATTTCCTAAATTCCAACTCATTTTAAAGTCATATTTCGGCAATTCGATATCAAAATAATCCGGATTTGTTTGACCGACTTTATCCCAGTTCCAACAATAGCCAGCAACTATCCGGGATTTATTGTTCTTTTTATTTAGCCGCTCAATTTCTTTTCTAAGTTCATTTGGATCGGTGTATACCCTAAAATCATATTGTCCCCCAATAAAATCAGCATTAGCTGTTTCTCTTATCTGCAGCACATCATCTATCCAAGCTAAATACCCATCAGAGCCATTGCAGCGGAATTGAGATTCTAGATTCATGATTGTCAATTCAGCACCGTTTTCCGAAGAGTATTTTTTTATTTCATCAATACTACCTACATCCTTTAAGGTTACTCGCTGCCGTTCATCAATAAAGAATATGGAAAAATTTGAGGCTTGAATTATTTCTTTAGTTTGGTTTTCTCCAAGATTAGAGAACATACCGGATTTTTCATTTAGCCTGTGTGCTTCATCTACAATCAAGGCATCAAACTCATCTTTAGGAGCATCTACATAGCTCCCTGACCCTTTAAATAAATTATCAATTAGCCCTTTTCGGAAATCTCCCTTTAGCTTTGTAGCATAGATGTTTCTATGCGCCGCATTTTTAGTAACATATTGACAGACCATACTCTGTTTTGTTAATTCAACTAGTAAATTGATGGCTAAGACAGACTTACCTGTTCCGGGACCACCTGTGACCAATAGAACTTGTTTAGTATTCGTACGAAGAGCCTCTTTAGCTAGATAGACAGCTTGTTCAAAAACGACTTTTTGATCATCAATCATGACAAATTCTTGGTTCCCTTTTAGCATGTTACATAAGGAATCCTGTAGTGATTTCGATGGTCTTATCCGCCCATGTTCAATTTTATACAGATTCTCTTTATAATCGCCGTATGTTATGTATCTCTTAATAAAATTACGAAGTTTTTGTGCATCTCCTTTTAGAAAAACCGGAGCCTGCTCTATGTAATATTGGTAAACTTTATCTGTTAGAGGATTATGTTCGCCGCTATAACTATAGTTATGTAAATAAGCACAGGGGTACAAACCAATTTCCTCATTTTGTGCATTCTCATTATAATCCTTGATCAATGCTGCATAGGACCATGCTTGGTAGGAAGGATGGGTTGTTTCAACCTTTGCTCTATTTATCACCGTTTTAACAATTGCCTCTTTCCCACTAATTACTTCAACAGCACTCCACTGTTTTAATTCAACAATAACGACGGGATTCTTTTCACCTTTTTTGCCGGAAATTAAAAAGTCAACCCGCTTTGATGTATATGGGATTTTGAATTCAATGGCTACTCCAGCATTTTTTTGGAATCTCGTTATCGCTAAGTACGGGATGCATGAATTGCATGGAGTTATTCCAAGCACGAACTTCCCGTTCATTCACCTTTCCTATTTTGGAATTATAGCTACGACAAATGTTATCTACCAGCTGATCCTGAAAAACATCGTTAATAAATTGTGATTTTGTGGCTTAGTATACAATCAACACAATCATCCTTAATTATTTAATTACTACTAATTATTTTACTTTCTTACGTTATTTTCAAGTCGAATTTTCCAATTAACAAAAAAGAGACAATCCTAAATTTGATTGTCCCCCATTTTTATAATATTCTTATTGGCATCTTTTTGCTTATCAATTATCCGTAACTCTTCATAACCTGCTATTAGACCATAACAGAAACTTACATACGAAAATAAGCTAGCTCTTCGTAGCCAATGATAGACGTTAACATCCGTCTATCTAATAATTGATTATTCCACTCACAAGAGGTCTCAGAAACATAGCTGCAGGAATGGCACGCTGCCCCATTGATGGAGGTCTGCAATTTGAAATCTCCATCCGCACAGTGTGGGTCAGAGGAACAATACTCCATTTTTTCAAGGGCTCTAATAAAAATAGGAACCAATTTCTCTGGTGTTGTTAATTCAATGAGTCCTCCCAGGCTGCCCTCGGAATCAGAAGAGGCCGTATAGATGAGGACTCCCATCATTTCATCACTGCAATATAAACGTTCCCTTAAAGAAGTCGTAGCATAGCCCGAATGAGAGGCAAATTCTTTGATCATCATATGGGAAAAGGTATGAATCAGAATATGTCTCGGCAATAGGGGACGAGGCTGGTAGCCTAGCTGTTCTCGATGATGATTGTATCGGTTGAGGATTTTTGCCGTTTCCTCTTTAACAGCTGCATTTTCTTCCCACTTTATGACCTGATGGAAATCAAACTCAAAAAAGATTCCTTCCCCATGAACATTGATAGCCGGTAACCAATCCTGTTTGTTTCTCATGATGGGTAAGATCTCGTGCTGCTCTTCTGAAAATGGGTCAGGATAATCTAAACGTGTAAACCCTTGGAGCACACGTAGCTCACGAAGTTTGTCAATGCGAACAATCGAACTAAAGTAGGCGTTCAATTCCTCCGGGACAGATACTTCTTTAGACAGGAACCCTGTTTCATAACGATCATCTACATTTTTTCGCTGGAAGGTTCCCCACTCTTGGGTTCGAATTGAATCGTAGGTAAAAGTCTGTCCTTCCCGATGGTAGTATCTCATCGCACGATCAAAATGTTGTGGCGGAATTGATAGCATTCCGCAGATGGCCTGTCTTACTATATCCCCATTTGGTAAACTTTTTATCAAGTTTGTGATACCGTCCCGCAGAGATTCCACCTTCCATTGAAGCTCGTCCTCTACCATTTCCTCCAATGGAATCGATAAGGCACTCGCAATCGTAGGAGAGTAAATATTTGAGGCACTTCGGATCGATGTTTGCATGTCTTCTTGACAATCCGTTCGGTCGCCAAGCCATGGGCGCTCCCCTGTACAGGAAGGTAATACTTTTTTTAGTTCCTCTTTTTTCATGACTTGACCCAGCGACCTATGTTTCTTGCATTTTACACAGGAGACCACAATATCAGATAACGAACCTGCATTTCCCTTTGATTCATACTTCAACACAGGCTTATCACTGCTGCATGGTTGGCCTCCATGCACCCATTCTACCCAAGGGAAATCACTAATATGGCCCTTCTCACAAATTGTCACAAAACGAGCGGGGTATAATTTAACCTCTTTTTGATGTTGCTTTTCACAATAAAAACACGTTTTCCCGGCATAAGGGTCCATCATTCCGCAGCTAGGACAAATACGCCATTTTGGAAAAGGGGTTGCTGTCACTTTTATTTTTTCTTCTTGATCATTGATCAGCCTTAAATAGGAGAGCCCTAGATATCCTTCAAGCCTTTTTTCATGAATTCGATTGGAATAGGGGATTCTCCAATCGTCTGCAGCCGTAATCATGACACTATCCTCGATGAGTTCGACGATAGCGCCAGGGGCGTGATAATGAATCAGCTGAGATGGTCGTAATTTCCCTATCGTTTTACTCATAGTCTCTCACCTCGATCACTTGTATTTCGGATTCCACATTCCGAAGTGAATTTAATACTGGGCGGGCTTCTTGGTAATGGGTTGCTTCTTTAAAATCCTTGATTAGATGAATTTTCCGGTATTGGCTTTGGCGGTAGGAAAGTTTCTCCTGTTCCTGCGCTTGTTGATACCACCAATCGTAGATTTCTTCAATTTCCTTACGCATTTCCTCTTTACTAATTTCCCCGGTTGCCTCTGCACGTTGACAAACAAACTCAAGGATTTCTTCTGTTACAGCATCGGGTTTGAAATCTTTTGCACTCGTCTCGTTCCCAAGATTCTCATGAATTTGTCTAACCGTCCCCACAATTAATCCTTCCATCCCTCTGTCCCGGCAGCCTTGGGCAAATGAGGTGACACTGGTGGATTCCACATACCGATACATCGCTTCATGGAAGGAAAGGAACCGTTCATAGTGGGATAAGTCTCTAGAACGTAGAGAATTAAACAAAGTTAAGACCAATCCCGGATATTTACGGCCAACCCGGCTGGTAGCTTGGATGTACTCAGCTGCTGTCTTTGGTTGATTGTGCATAACCATGACCCCCAGCCGATTCACATCCACCCCGACGGAGATCATATTTGTCGCTAATACCACATCAAGTGCTCCCTCTTCACTATGGCTTCGCTCCATCAATGACAAGAGTTTCGGAATTTCAGATGCTTTTTTTCGGCTGGTCATTTCTTCTGTTTGAAGGTTATCCCAATCATACTTGGACTGGCTTATTAACTTCAGTCGGATGGGTATTTCATCTTTTAACTTTGTAGAGGTACCCGACAATTCTTTAACCGTATTAAAATAACCCAATACTGTCCAATATGGGTCCACCGTCGCATCAGCCTGTTCCTTTCTTATAGAAGCTAGCAAGGCAGCGTAGGCATGAATGGTATGAATGGTCCCGCTGACGCCGGGCGCACAAACTCCCATATACAGACGGCCTGGTTTTTCGGTTAGTGGCACCTCTTTTGAGAAGAATGAATCTCTTGCATCCAAAACAGGCGGAGGAAATTGAGACACTTTCCTCCCATATAGTCGCCTTACCTGTTCTTCGGCCCCTCGAATCGTGGCGGTGGAGGCAATAATTTTCGGACCTCTCCCTTTATATTGAGATAAATAATCGACAGCGATTTCGTATAGACCTGTTAAAGAACCTAATGGTCCACTTATTAAATGTAATTCATCCTGGATAATGAGCTCGGGAGGAATTAATCGATTGATTTTTCTTGTAGGTACTACCTTGCCATTCACTCGGTGGCTTTGCCGATAGTTTGGATCATTGACGAAGCCCTCCACTGGGCTATAATGTGTCTTTCTTCCAAACAATTCCCCAAGACGTTTATTCCATGCGATTTGAGCCATTTTATCAACCGTTCCAATCACCATAGTTGGAACATAATTATAGATTGCTTCATCAATAGTCAAGGCTGGAATTCCCTCATCCTTGGCAAATTCACAATAAATGTTCGGACAAAGAATGGTTTGTTTAGTCGGGGTGACATGGTAATGATGAACCGTTAATTCCGTTCCACACCAAGGACAATGTTCAAGCTGCATGGGATTTCCTTCCTGCACTTCATTTCCTTGCTTAATTTCATTTAATTTTTCTTGGGCTTGTTCAAACTTGTTCGGAGTGGAGGATTGCCCAATCCACAAACCAATACGAAAGGGTTCGGTTCCCCATATTTCTGGGTCCTTTCTTCTAAGAGATTCCGCTGCACAGATCATCGCTGTGGCCCTTTGAAATTGCTGAGTCGTTAATAGCCTTAGCGTATAGCGCATTAAGACGGTCACTCCGGCATAGGTTTCAGGATCCCATGCCGAGCCTCTTAAGCGTCTTAAACCAATGAGAAAAGCAGAGATGCCTAGGTAAGCTTCCGTTTTTCCTCCCCCTGTTGGAAACCACAACAAATCTACTAAATCTCGATCTTGGTGTTCACGGTTGCTGATTCCATTCAAATTCATGAGAAAGAAGGTAATCTGAAATAAACGCCATTCCCCATTGTAAGAGGCTTCTATTCTCTCCTTCTTATCTCGGTAGTGAAGGGAGACAGCGGACTGAGCCTGCTGAAGCGCCATTACTTTGTTGGCAAACTGAAATGCTTGAAACTCAAAGGGATTTCGGAAATCGGTAATGGTGTTAATTCCTTCTATAATTCTAGTAATCATATTTTCAACATTGTCGATATTTTCCTCCGCCACCTTTTGTAAGTGAACCGGTAAGTGAGGCAATTGCTCGTGTTGTTGATGGAGCCAGTTTTGATAGATTGTAGGTATCAGCATCAAGTTTTCCCGCAGTTCGAAAGGTTTCATGGACGCCAAATCCATCATTTTTACATTCAACTGTTCAATGATTCGATGTTCTACCACCGGCAGCTCATAAGAAGGTAGCCAATCGGAGTTAATGGTGCACAGTTGACCATCGATTTGATAACTAACTCCTACACCATGCCCAATGGCATATTCCTTCACGTGTCGGTAAAGCAGTTCATCTTCCAGATTCCATTTATCGGCTTTCGATGAAAAAGCTGCCGCTGCTTCGGCTTGAAAGGTAATCGACATTTGGGTTTGAAACATAATTTCACTTTGGAGTGGATAGGATTCTCTCACATATCCATTCATCAAAAACAAACTAATATGATAGGTTCCTTCCCGCTCTCTTACCTTGCATTTCAGAATTCCAGGTTCTTGTAGCGAAAATTCTCTTGTTTCTGGGATGAAGGTTACTTCCTTCATGACCTGTGTTCGCTTATGTTCATCATCATCGTACATTCCCCAAGATGCAGCTACGGTTATGGGCACAAGTTCCTTCATTCGAAAACTGATTCCCATGGAAGAAGGCCGGAACGGATTCCGGTTTGATAGCATTTCATCCAAATTTTCGGTATTCAATACCTCTTTTGTACGAATATCATTTTCTTCTTCATTCACCACTTCAAAGGTTGAACCATAAGGAGCCAGTTTACCCGTCAAATAAAAAGACATAGGAGGCTTCCGCTTCCCTAATATTTCTTCTTCTTCGAGTGGCCCCACAAACCATTTTTGTAAATCTTCTACTAAATGTGAACGGCGCTCCACGTATGGCGCAAAATGGCTGGGTCCGGAGGCCCTTTTCTCATTTTCTTTCTCTTTTACAGTTACAGGACTTTCATTGCTTTGGATGGATAATTGATCTCCCTCGATCATAAACGTATCAGCATGCTGTTTAGCCCAGCGTTGAAGCTGGTCTTTATTCAAATATAATTTTGGTAAACTTTCGATAATTTCAGACACATTTGCTTTCTTTTCATCCTTAGTGAGAAGAAATTGATAAACTGCCTTTGGTCCAGGTTTCATAAATGGCTCCTTTCGAGAACATGAAAAGAAGTTATTATACTATTATTTTTAATAATGACAGATGTCTCATTCACTCTATACTAGATTACCACCAGATTTGTTATATTGTTAACTTATTTTTCAGTAAACATCTATGAAAAAAAGAACCCCTTTTATGAGGAAAAGGGGGTTAAGCGGTCATATATCTCTATATTATAGTTAAAACAGATCTTTTCCTGCCGCCTTGCTTGGATAACGGTTGACTCTTCCTTAATGATATTTTGATCTTTCAGTTTCTCCATCATGGTCTCGAAGATATTCTCCAACGTGGACCGGACAAATAAACGTTTGACATCATATCTGAGCTCGAAATCTTTCCGCTCCGCATCATTATCATATTTGCCAATAAATAAAGTACGGACAATCTCCCTAACGGTAAATCCCTTGCCCTGGCTTTTATGAAAGATCACCCATAATAGATTTCGATATTCCACTTTTGAAGAGCTTCCATTTGCTAAATCATTTGCCAGTTTTTCAAGCTTACTTGTATTGATCACGAGCATACGTTCATCTTCTTTTTGTACATCAGCTTTATCTAGAAATGGGATCACTTCGTCGGTTACGGGCTTATGAATCAATAAGTCCCACAAGTGATGATGGCTTTCCATTGGGGAAGTATCTTCATTTTCTTCCTCCCCTAGCAGGCTTTCCAAATCGTTGATAAACTCATTAGCAGTCAGGATGGATCCCCTTATTTTTTCGACGTTTTCATGGAAACTTTCATGATTTTGCAGCCATTCAGTATCAAACCATAGGTTTTTGACAGAGTGAATATATTTATTACAGGATTGCTTTGCATATGATTGTAGTATTTGAATGGTATTCTGTAATTCAGTACGGTCTACATCCATGGAAGCTGCTAATCTTAGTGGGTCTATTTGCACCGAAAAGTCCCATTTTTCTTCCCATTTTCCGATAAATTGTTTAAGCCGATCCCCTTTCGGCTGCACCCGATTTTCGTAAAGCGACGAAATTTCGTTCAATTCGCCCTTCCAAAAATGCTCCATCAAGCGTGTTACTAATTGATTTTCGGATTCGGAGATGAAGGATGCTTTACAGGTAAAAGCTTTTACCACCATAAGGATATATTTCAATACATAGTCTACTTGAGTTACATCCTTTATGGATTTTTTTAGGGTATCTTGTAGGATTCCTTGGTCAACATTCCTTAAATTCCTCAGTTCCCATGAGAAGGTTTTTTCCATAGAAAATTCCATTTCCAATGGCAGTTGAAAAAATCCGGTTGCATCCCATTTAGAAAATGGTAGCTTGATAGAGAAATCAGTTCTACTGACGGAAAGGGTTAAAACATCCTCCCCCTCTTTTTTATAGACTAAATAGGCACAGGGGGTCCCAACCAATACCTTCACTTCATCAAAACAGTTTAATTCCGACAATACCCTTTCCAATTGTTCCATTTTGTGAGTAATGGCGGGTTCTGGATTGATGGCCTTCTGTATATCCGATCCAGCTCCTGACAGCAAATTCATCATTGATCACCTTAATTTTTGTATTTAGCTTGCAAGTGTGGTTAAAACATCTACTAAATTTTTTATTTTTTCCTGTTCTTCCATTAATGAGAGCATCTGATTTTTACGGTCTAAGAAACTGACCGAAGTATCCTTCACTAAATCATGCAATTTATTTTCACATTCGGATTGTTTGATAGTAAGTAAATCTTTATACGTTGTCAGATTGGAATGAAAGTCATTTAAAGATTGAAGCAAGGTGTTCAGCCATTGTTTTTTATCAATCGCCGTTTCTTGTTGGTTGGGCTCCACACTCTCGGTCGGTTCTGCAAACGGCCTGACTTTATTAAAAAACTGTATATGCGGCTCCAGGAGTCGATACAATTCTTCAATAGCTGGTAGATTTCCTTTTAAGAATTCATCTTTGACCATTTCTGATACCACTGCTTTAAAGTTACCTTCAACTAGAGATATTTGTTTGATTTTCTCTTCGATTGTTAGGATTAAATCTTCCGTTATTAATTGTGTCAGTCCGCTTAGATCCTCTGGTATGGTTTCCTCTTGTTTAGGCTCTCTATCGACCAAGTGATGAGTGTCTTCCCCTAAACTTTCCGGCTTCTCTTCTTCAACGATTGGGATTTCTGGAACTGTTTCAACCGGTTCTGACATTTCTTGGTTTTCTTCATTTGTATAATATCTAGAAAGTTTGCTAATATTCAGTCTCCAATACCCCTTTTTCCCTTCCACCTGCTCGAAGCATTCATTTCTGCTGAGCAGATTCGTTATGGTATTTTTAGTGGTAGACCGTTTTTCGGTTATTTTATCTTGCAATACAGACCAATGCAGACCTGAAGGGTGAATGGCCAAGGTTTCACACATTAGGCTAAAAATCGATTTATTGACCGATTGGCTTTCCTCGACAATTCTTCCAATATCTAAATATCTTTGCTGTTCGGAAGCGTATCTCTCATCAAAACCAGCCACACTGACTTTCATTAAATACATGACTTGCTTGTCTATTTCAAATCTTAATTTATGACCAGGCTCGATTAAAAAGTCCGCCAAAAAGTCCATTACACCATCACCATAAAAGTAGAACTTGCCCCCTGACTTCTCCCAAAACCATTCATAGCAGAATTCTTCATGCTGGGCCGTTACTTTTCCATGGTCATTCTGCCTAAACAAAATAGACGATTGAATTAGAGCATTAGGAATGATAAAGTAGCCCTTTATCCGGTCATAGTAAGAAATCGTATGATAGGCGTATTTCCTATCTTCATGCTCCATCGCTCTTGCTTGGTTGTCCTCTGGCTTTTCTTTATTACGATTTTCCATTGCTGGCTGATTTTGAGCCGTTTTTAGGGCGTCTGCATTCTGAATGGTCGGTACAGAATTTTTAACGGCATAGTATACCTTGGCTTTCTTGTCCAATTGGAAATCAGGAGCATTCTCATGATAAATCCAGGTATCACCCTGTGTTTGGGTTATTTCAGGAATAACCTGTAACAAATCATGAATGGCAGCTTGATAGATTGGAAACGATGCGTCGGCCGGATTGACGTTGAAAAATTGTAAAACGAGCTCGCTCACGGTGATTTCTTTCTTGCTTTCTCTTATATAATGGATAATTTTATAGCTTAGTCTTCCGATTTCTTCACTGATTTCTATCGGAATTTCAATTTTCTCTTCCGTTTGCCCTAGTGTATGTACCTCTTCCATTCTTTTTATGGCTACCAGATTGCCTGAAAAAACAAAGCGATGGTCAAACTGGGGAAGGAACACCACTTTATTTCTAGGGAGATTATTTTTTTGGACGACTTTGTCTATGACTTTTTCCCGATCCATTTTTAGAATCTCAATATTGTATAGATAATCATATACCAAATCATTGATGATTACCCATTCAGATAGGACCCAGTAGGCCGTATGATCAATCTGGGAAAATCTTATATCGCTTTGCAGCAGCTGAAATAGTGTATCCTCTGATTCGTATACTCGAAGTCTAGTTCTCATATCGGCGATTTTTAGTGGTATTTTACGTTGGTCCATATAGGTAAAAATATGGGTGAGCCTTGGATCAACCTCATCTTTGATGCCCCATAAACCTTCCTCAACCTCTTTAAAGTAGGATTTGGGGGCAAATAGGGCTAAATTTACGATTCTCTCAATTTCTTCCGTAGTAGAGTTCAAATTCATCCAATTTTTCTTTAAATACAGCACAATCTCAGGGTATGGAAGAACATTCCCTGGATTCTGCAGCAAGGCCTTCTTGATCAAACTGATATTACTGTAACAGACTTCGGGTCTGCTTTGTGTATTTAATACTCTCATATAATTTAACCTTCTCCATTTAGTATCTTGGCAGTTCGCTAATTGAATGTGGAAATGAGTTCATTAGTTTTTTGTGATCATTGTAGGAAAGCAACTGGAACTCCAATTCTTCAAAGAGTTCTACTATATGATTTATTGTATCAGAATTAATTTCCGGATACGTATAATTATAATAGGAATCCTTGTTGGGTGACAGTAATGGACTGCGATAATCATGTGCTCTTTCAATGACACTTGAAATATGGAGCAAATCACAGGTCCCTAGGTAAAATCTTACAATAACCGCTTCAATTTCACCTTTTAAAATTCTGGAAGGGCCTCCTTTAAATTGAATGGCGGCAAGTTGTTTTTTGGTATCGAGTTCGGGGTAACTTGTTTTCATAGATTCAGGAATAAAGACTGGAATACTTTCTTTTGCTCCTGTATCCCTTATTTCAAAACCCAAATACACGAATTGTTTGCAAATGAGCCTAAACAGCGACTTTCCATAAGGATCTAACATCATCACATCATTCCCCTTCCCAAGAGCAGTATGATTTAAAAGTGATTTTTAGATGAAAATATATAATAGATTTATTGAACCATGGCTCAACATTTTGCATTGATAACATTTAAAGTAAATTATTAATTCGACAAAAACCTGCAGAAATCCTTTATCACGTAGGTATATACTCCCATCCTTTTCTTTACTGTCAGTCACAATGTTGGCTTCTTGAAGTACTATGAAAAAAGGTATAATCCCTATTTATCCAGAATTATACCTTCCTTCAAATTTAAGTAGGTTGTTTCCTTGAAACGATTAATGGTCTGAAATATAATCCTATTCTGTCACTGCATTGACTATTTCCCTTTCCTTATAATAAGGACTCAAATTCATAAACATTTCTTTTAGCATTACATCTTCAATATCATTCGTTATAAAATACTCAAGCAATTCTTCCTGTCGGGCTTGGCCAAGGCTTAGACGGTAAATGGCCAGTATTTTCATTAGTCGGTCATATTTTGCGATATCCCTGCTTAAAGGATAAGCCGGCACGATACGCTCGATCTTAATATCCGGGTTGCCGGGAAGGCACCAAAATGGTACCAATTCCGATGTATGTTCATCTCTTTCTTCCTTGAGCGCTTCCTGGAATAGCTCCTCCCAAATATTTGAGTGAAAGGAAATCGAGCCATATTTGGCGGCAAGGTTTTGGCGAATGGCAAAGCACTTATACCGATTGATTCTTCCTTCCCGCTGCTCGAGCTCCACAGGGTTTGCAGGAAGATTCCAATGCATGATTTTTCGGCAATAATAATGAAAATCCAAGCCTTCCTGGCCGATAGAAGTCGTAGCCAATACAAACGGACGAAATGGCGAATTGAAGGATAGCCTTATGTTGTCTTTACGGTTCCTGGAATGATCCTCATTACGAGTATCGTAAAAGCCGACCGCATAATTGGTTCGCATTTTGATAAACTGATCCTTCTCCCCCCGTTTCTTCCGGCCATCCTGGAGAATTCTTTCTTTGAACTGTGGGTATGTATCCACATTTAAACTTGCCGTATGCGTTTTAATGGCTTTCACCATCAGTTTCACAAGCTGTTTATTTCTGCTTAGCTCCTCTTTATCCTTTAAGCCGCCTTCTTCTAACAACATATGGGCGTATTCATCAAGCATGGCTTGAATATTTCCATCCACACCATATTTCAGGACATTTTGCCAGTGAGCATCTTGGTTCCGTTTTCCATATTCCAGTTCGACAATTGAAATCGATTCTTGGGTATTAAAACGGTCAAGAATCGTTTTTCCCAACTGAATGGCATATGGGATAGATTGGCTGTCATATTTCCCCATCATTCTTAAGGCACACACGGCAGGGGAACCTAGGACCATATTTACCAATACATCAAGTAAATCATCTGGCTGCTTCCCCAATCCAACTTGCTTAGCGTTTTGAAAAATGGACCTAAGTTCTTCAAAATGTCTGGCTAGAGCGGCTTGGTCATCTATCTCTTTCGTTTCACCCTCATGATCATCCACTAAAAGATGGTCACTGTTCAGCCATTCCTGGATGATTTCCTCTTTCCGATCAAATAACAATGGAGCCGCAAAATACCATCTTTCGTCCTTGCGTCCTTCATCTGTTTTGGTATCACTCGGAATTTGATCAAGCAATTCTTTTAGCTTTAACGTAATTTCTTCCTTTAAGTCCTTAAGTGAAAGTCTTTTATTCAACACTTCTACAGGATTAAATAGCTGAGCCAAGGTCACAGATGGATAAAGAAGTGTCAGTTGGTTCATGTTGGCCGGAGCATTCTCTTTCATAGCAAAGGTCAATCGCGGCTGCGGAAAACGCCTTTTCGCAAAATAACTGCGATTTTCTTTCTTTTTATTTGGAGTTCGCTTAATCAGCTCCCCTACTGTCAACCGTTCGGCTTCATAAGACACCAATGTGGCAATCGCCCGTGGCACCATTTCCCACGCCGAAAAAACAAGGACCTTCGAAAAATCGCTTTGCCCCGCATAACACCCACTAGGCTCATAATAAGGCAAGGAAGGCGGAATCCACAGCAACCGTTCCGCTTGTTTGGGCAGCCCCACTTCTTTCAGTTTGCCTAGCCTGGCGTTTGCCTCAGGCAGCTTTCCATATTTGGCAATCGTGTCCCGATTCATCCATAGGACGGGTTTCCTTGCGAGTTTGATTTTATCGCGATGTTTTCGAAAATATTGGGTCACCTTTTGCTTAAGCTTGTAGTGTTCCATATAGGACAACAAATAGGGGGCGGATTTCACATAGTCCACCGGTACCTTGTCGGTCAACTCCATTTCCTGCAGGAGTCGGTCCATTTCCACAAAGGATAAAACATCCTGTTCGGTAATGTTTAACACATTTTTAGCCATCGAAGACGAGACCAAACCCTCAGCCCCATCCACAAGCATCCGTTCCGTTCTGGCGATTCCCCGATAAAGATAGTCCTCTGCTGCTTGTTTTTTAGCTGTCAGCATAGCAAAGTCGCTGAAGGTAATTTGACTTAAGGCCATCGAAAAGTCATGCCATACCTGGCGGAAGTTCTCTTGATGTTGTGGCTGTTTTTCAAAGAGGAAATCAACCACCTGCATGAACTCTTGGTAATGATCGTCATTTTTCGTTTCCGCCATTTCTTCCAGTGTGGAATACAATTTATACGGTGTGGCTGACAACAGCAAGATCTTGACCGCTTGCTCGTTATCTTTTGGCACATTGAAAAATTTCTTTGCCAACAATGCGGTTTCACTTTCTCCAGCAGCGTTGATTAGCTCTCGAAAGCGCTGGAATTCATCCATGATGACGAGGTCAGCATCCATGAGGTCCATACTGATTTCTGCCATCATTTTACGAATCTTGTGAATGACTCGATTGGCACCGGTTACCCGCTTACCTGGCTGGCCTTCCTTCTTAATTACTCCACAAATTTCAATGATTTGATTTAACAAATTTTGTTCCTGACCAAAGTATGTACTGATTTTCTCAAGAACCGTCTGGCAATAGTCCCCTTTACTTTGCTCGTTGCACTCCTCGACTTGCTTTTCATATTCATTTTTCCACCATTCCCAACTGCCAGTAGCAATGTCCGTCATGAGAATCTCAAATTCTTTCAAATATGGCTTCAATGGCTGATACCTTTTCAAAACAGCAAAGAGCAAGGCTCGCTCTACCACACTTCCACAACCGTTGGTCATGTCAAAGGAAGTCGATGGCGTTAACGGGATAAGTTGAATGTAGCTTTCTTTAATCAACGGGTCATACCTGTCTTTAAATATTTTTAAATGCTGCATGGAAAGTCTCGTATCCGACAAACCCTCGATTGTCACCCGATCATCGATTTTCAATTTGGTCAGATTTTGGCTGGCAATGCCTTGATTCGAGCAAACATACACCACTTTAAAGAGTTCATCGTTTAATTTTTCCTGATGATAGCGGGCGGTTCTCGCCACCACACCTCTGGCAATTAACGTTTTTCCGAGTCCCACTTCATCCGCAACCAGCACCCGGTTATAGCCATTGGTAAATAAATCATGAATTCTATTGACTGTCGCCTTTTGGAAATCCTTCAAGCTCGAAATGATTTCTGCTTCGCGTTGTTTTATATCAATCATCTTTTCACCTTCTTTACTGCTTGGACAAACGTTTCATACAATTGCTGGAATTCTTGAGGAATGATATGGTCGTTATCAATCAGCTTGACTACCTGTTCAACATCTCCGAGTTTTTCCGGTGAACGGGATGCCGCTTTCAACATATTTTCGTAGACAACCGGATATTCACTCAAGCCAGTGTTCCAAACCCCCGAACCTGGTTTTTTCTTGTCCATTTGTTCAAGTGTGGATAAGAGAAAATCATCTGCCAACAAAAAGGCGACATATTTTAAAAACGTATATGGATCCTTAATAATATTGCGGAATATTTCCTGATCCCGTTCTTCCGGTATTCCGGCGGTTTCAATCTTGATAATCCTTTCCAGCTTTTCGCCTTCCATTTCGGCCGTGATTTTATAAAAGTGTCCAAGATCCAGCAAACTTAAATTCTCCAACAAGGTCTCTTTTTTTAGAGGCTGCATTCGCTTGCTTAACAGAGGACCTATTGAAAATTGGATATCTTCCGGGAGGCTGTTAAACGCAATTCGAATGGTGTACGGTTCTGTTTGCTCCAGTACAGCAGCTTTTGGTTTTTTCCGACAGAGTTGTTTGATTCCCTTTTCCAACTTATTAGAAATATCACTTTCAGAGCCAGGTGCTTCCGGGATTATCTCTATTTTTTCGAAAGGATTTTCTTTCTCTTCCACGCCAAATAAATCATCCAGGATGTGGCTGATCTTAAACCCGTATTTCTGATATTTCAGCTTTAACAAAAATTCCACATTTCCATGAAAAGCGTTTTTGGAGCAGTTCGCCGATCCGATATATAAATGGTGCTCATTATGTTTGGTCCGGGCATAAAGTTTTGCGTGTATGTCCTGTGTTTGGGCCACTTCTTTATCCGGATTATCTTCGCTTATCGTTCCTTCACCTTCGATAATCATATCTTTTAAGGTATAGACATCCAAATCCGCTAGCATATTGGGTTCGAGCTTATGTAATTCCGATTTCCTTGTGATTAAGGTTTTGGCAGCTTGTGAATAAGCTAATTTGTGTAGCTCTTTTACGGTCGCCTGACTGATAAACGGGGAAATGATAATTAACTGGTGGTACCGGTCAAAAAGCCCTGTTGTTTCTCCCCCATATCCTGGTATTCCTAGTGGAAAGAATTCAAATTCAGGAATGTGCTTGTCAGCCGGGTCAAAATGAATGTAATCCAGTTCTCCGATGATCTTCCTTATTTGCTTTTTCTTTTGACTGCTTTTTGCATATGGAAGCAGAAAGCTTAGAAAATCTGCCAATGGTCTGTTCTTTAGCGTTTTTTTATTATTTCTTTTTCCTTCTAATGCAATTGCCATGTCCCAGCTGCGATCAAAGGTGAGATTTCGCGACAGCACTAAAAGCCGGTAGCAGGTATTTTGTTCTGAATCCTTATACTTGATGAGCCAAATCTTGGGATGAAAGGAATGATCATTCGTTAAGGCCACTTCAAACACGCTGTTTTCCAATAACGCAAATACATGACTCCCATTTTGCGGAACTTTGATTTGCCCTGCTTCGCAAAAAATCACGAACTTGTCGGCGCTTTTCCTTAACCCTTCGAGGATATAAATCGGATTGTTTTGGTATGTGCGATCCATTTCTTCGGATAAACAGAGCGCCAAGGGAACACCAACAAGCGCTTCTAAGTCCAATGAATAGGTCGTCCCGATGGCGAACTCCACCTCATAGCCAGCCGGCGGCGTCAGTAAATCACTATAGTTGAGTCTATCCTCTGCTGGTTTAAGCATGATGTTCCTCCAATCCATCCATGATATCTGAGACCAACCCTCTAGCATTTCGAAACCGGTAATGGAGATTTTCCGTTCCTACCCAAACTCCTTCTTGATAGGAATAAATTTTCGTATTATGTAGTTTCGCCCTGTCTTTAGATTTCATTTCTATTTCTCGGTTGACAATAAGACGGTCGATTGTATCTTCATCTCCAGAAAGGACTGCTTTTTGCCACCCATCTAAGAATCTTTTAAGCCTGGGGTTTCTAAGCTTCAACTTTTCCATAATAGTCATGGACGAAAAAGACTGAAACTCCTTTTGAACAAACGAACTATTGAGCCAATTTGTCCATTTCTCCAGCGCCTCTTCATTGGTATTGTTAGAGAGAATGACATTATAACGAATATTGGCTCCAGATATAAACTGGGCGAATTTCTTTGCTAATCTATAGTCCTCTGATAAGTGCTCAGGCAATGGAAAATTTTTTTCAATTGCTTCAAAGTTTTCAATAGCAACCACCTTTTCGAGGTCCTGATTTAATAAAAAGGCAAACAAGCTGTCTTTCGATTTTTCAGCCTTTGTGATTCGGTCCTTTAAAAACAAGGCTTCATTATGTAACAGATTGATAGTTAGGTGGTTTTTCCAGTCGGGATCAGGGATAAGGCATCGCCAAAAAGTACCGGCAAATTCCCCATGGGCCTGTTCGTGATCCATTTCCTCATGGGCAAAAGCCATAGCCGCATTCTTATTCTGCTGCATGCTAATATGAGCTTTTGCGTAGTTATCTAAAGAAAGTGTGTCATATCGGAAAATTCCAAATGTCCGAAGTCCGTTCCAATAGATACTGGATGGTTTTCTTTTCAGCTTATTCCCTGCCCTTGCCCCAATGACTCCGCTGGATCCGTCTTTATTTAATAACTGTATTAAGGCGAGCTCTTCTTGGAACAGTTTATCGAGGAATCGATCCGGGGAAGAGAAACGTTCACTTTCGAGTTCCATAAAAAGGTATGGTACGAGTAAAAAGTATTTGGCTCTGGTCTGGATGGTCGATGTACCAGGAAACAGGATGTCGGCAAAACTATCCCTTATCAATCCAATTCCCAATTCATCCACGGCTTCTGGAGCGGACAGCGCATCAAGGACAGCCAAGACCTTGTCTCTATGTTCGCTAGAATAATCAATCCAGCCAAACTTAAGTGTATTCAATTTGGGCACTCCTTTTCTAAAATCGGTATTCATTGTTGAAGAAAACGTAGTATTTACGTTTTCATTCCACCATATACCAGTCTCTTTCGACAAAGTTTGGAAAATTTCCTCTCTAAGGAAAAAAATCCCCCATGTTGATGTGAACTGGGGGAATAAAAATGGGGCCATACATTAACAATTCTTCTACTGGTTAATAATTACATAAATTACATTTTTAACTAAAAATTCCCCCTGGCCCTCTTGATTCACTTATTCTATCTCTTAACAAGTTGTTTATAATAATCTTTTATTTCTGCGGGAAATCCTTGCTCTCCATATACAAACTTTTCTAATTCAGTGACGTGTTCCCCGTCTAACTGATGCGTTACTCCAAACGTTTCTCCTTTGCCATTTTTATTGAAGGCAACGTCAAGGTCATTCAGGACATGTTTGATGTATTCAAACGTATCTTTCACCGTCTGCTTACTCTCTGATGTGTCAATCCCTTGTTGTTCTTCAACCGATATCACATAGTCATAGTGTTGTCCCCATGTTAACAAGGCTCTCAAGTTTTCATAATCGTAAGCGGCTTCCAGGTTATAAGTAAAAGTGGACTGTTTGCCAAACTCTTGGTCTAATTGCTTAATCTTTGCCGTATATTCATTGACGTCCGTCGTATTTTTAAAGATTTCGGCCTGCTCTGCAATTAGTTGTTTCATTCTTGGGTCAATTCGATTTGATTCAACCTCGGCCTTTTTATAGTTCGCCCTATCATATTCCTTCAGTTCAGCAGGGAGTCCTTGTTCGCCATAGGCAAACTGTTCTAATTCGGTCACGTTTTCTCCGTTTAACTGGTGCAGCACACCATACGTTTGGCCTTTGCCATTTTTGTTCATGACCACGTCAAGGTCGTTCAATACTTCTTTCACGTATTCTGGCACACGTTTCGCCCGAACAATCAGTTCATCTGTTTCATTCCCTTGTTCTTGGAGTTGTTCCGAAGAAAAGTTAATCGGTGCCCCCATCAAAATCAACGTCCGCAAATTTTCCATATCGTATGCAGCTTCGACAGTCGGATATCCAGTGGACTGTTTGGCAAAATCGGATACCAATTGATTGAACTTCGCCTTGTATTCCTTCATGTCGGTGGTATTATTAAAAGCTTCGGCTTGTTCGGCAATAAATTTTTTCAATTTTGGATTGGATCCATTTGATTCCACTTCCGAGTTTGCTGTATCTCCCGCTTGCTTTTCCTGCTTTACCGTTGGACCATCTGCGTGTGCATTTAGTAATGACAGTGATGAAACAATCACTATTGCAGCGATCCCCAGTATCGACCAGCCATATGATTTCTTTTGGAATTTTTTAATCATGAGAATTCTCCTCTTTAACATCCTTTTATTTCTGCTTAAATTGGCCAAACTTGGCGTTTGATAATAATGGGAGTAGTGTTCTAAGAGACTGATGATGGTATGTCCATATGAAATTTTTTCTTCTTCCTCCATAAACGAGAGAGCATAAGCATCACATGCCAGTTCCTGATCCTCCCTCATGCAAACATAGGCAAACCATAAAATCGGGTTAAACCAATTGATGACTAGTAAACTATGCATCAGCCAGTTCACAGCAACGTCTCTTCGCTTGATGTGAGCTAATTCATGATAAAAAATATGTCGCAGCTGCTGCTCATTTAGTTGGCTCAAATAAACATTTGAAAGCAGGATTCTTGGGTGTAAAAATCCCAGAACGGTCGGACTTGATATCTTGCCCGCTTGAAGCAATGGGATCCTTTTTCGCACAGCCATCGATTGCTTACAATTCTCGAATAGGTCAACAATCCTTTGATCCGTTATCACTGGCTGCCGTTGTATGTATCGGTGCAATTGCCGGTTTACTAGATAGGTTATGAAGCCAAATCCAATCACACCCGTTAACCATATGTATAATGCAATGGTATAGAAGGAGAAGGAAATGGGTTCCTCCTTTTGCTTCTTCATCGAAATGGTGGTTTCTTCCGTATTACTTTCTTTGCTGGTTTGAAGTATACCAGCAGCAGGATATAGTTCCTCTTCAGTGACTTCCCTTATCCCAGACATACCTGAAGTTGTTTCTTGCATCGGTTCGATTTTTGGAGAAACTTCAGACTGGCTTTGTACAGATATGGCTTTTTCATAACCTCTTGAAAGAAGGGAATAAATACTATACGAACTATCTGGTGACCACGGGAGCATGAGCCGCACGATTAAAATCATCCAAAGCAGATAGTGCCACTTTGGGGTTAGCTTGTTTGAGAGTAAGGTTTTCACAACCAAGATGAGTGCGACAAGTATGCTTGCCATAATCGACGTGTTAATCACCCAGTCAAATAATCGCGGAAGATAGCTGCCGACTAATTCATTATGTAACATTCTACCTACCCTTCCTTTGATCCTCTTCTGTCTTCTCATCAAGTATGCGTTTGAGTTCGTTAATGTCTTCTGAAGATAGTTTTTCTTCTTTCAAGAAATTGACAAGTAACGGTTTAAAGGCCGCACCATAAAAACGTTTGAGGAAAGATTTTGTTTCTACTTGTAAATAGCTCTCCTGGGAAATCAATGGAAAGTATTCATACATGCGCCCTTTTTCTTGATGATAAGAAACAGCTTCTTTTTGAACCAATCTGTTAATAAGGGTTCGAATCGTTTTGGGTTTCCAGTCCATCGTGATTTCCAATTTCTCTATGACCTCGTTCGCTGTTTGTGGGGATTTTTCCCAAAGTACTTTCATGATTTCCAATTCAGCTTCCGATATTTTCGGTAATTCTTTCATGATTCTATTTGGCACCTCCTGTATTACAAATGTAATCTATGGGTCTATATTACATTTGTAATCTATTCGTGTCAACCAAGTTGTTTCAGCCGAAATAGAGAAAAAGCCGATTTTCCATTATGGAAAATCGGCTTTTTTCTGTTGACTTTCAGGTTAGGTGCTTCCACTTAGTTTTTTTATCCCTATGATCCTTTAATGGAAAATCCTAATGCCCCATAAAACTGTACCCTTCCATTCAGTAATTATTGAAGACTTTGTATGGTGAAATAATCAAATGTCATGGGTACCAGTTTACCACTAACCGTACTTGTTCCATAAAATCCCACTTTGCTAATATTAATATCCGTGATCATCGGATCGGCAGCTTTTTGCCAGTCCCCATTCGCCCAGAAGAAGGTGGAAATGACATTTCCGGTTTTCTTGATTTTCAAGTAAACCGTATCATCACCAGGATGCTGCGCCATGTTTTGAGCTTTCGTATACTTTGCCTTCTCTTCCTTAGCCGTTTCAAGCTTTAAGCCATTATCCCATACATGGCCCAATCGGACATAGTTATCTACATCCTGCCAGAGATATAACCCGCCTTGCTCATAGTTATTTCGAACAGCAGCATTTAGTTTGGTCGTTATTTCAAAATCGCCGGCAGGGGCATCCTGAAGGAAAACATTTTTCAGCGCATTGCTTCCCTCATGGGAATCGCCTTGTTGTCCTGTAATGACCAGATGGCCTTGATTTTCGGTTAAGCTCCATTTAGAAGCATCTTCCTGGAAAATCGACCATGCGGGTGACAAGGCAGCGCTATCAAACTGGTCGACTTGAGCTCCTGCTGCAATTGGCGGGTTCACCTTATCTTTAAATTCGGTTACCTGTTTTTTCAATGTGTTTGCCGCAGTATATTGCTCATCGGACGTAGCGCGCGGATCGTGGTACACCTTGTTTGCTGCTTTGATGGCATCCTTCAAAAATTCAATCGCCTCTTTTGAATATTCTCCAGGCTGGTCGCCTTGCTTAGCACCTTGTTGAGCAGCCTTTGCCTCGTCAAGCTTTTCACCTAACACCACTTTTGCAGATGATAAAGCAATGAGGGACTGATTGGCTTTACGGACCCGGTCTTCATCTAACTTCACTACTTTCCTGTCATAGGTGAGAAGCCCATTTAATTCCCCTTCGACGTCAGTCGTTTGCGTGTAAACGGCTGCGCTTAGACCATTCGCATACATAAAGCGTTTTAACGATTCAATATAGTCGACATACGTGTTGGTGACTTCTTCTTTATCCTTCATCATCACGTAATTCCAGCCGGTTGTGCCCCACTCATGACCCGGTGTCGCCAACCCAAGTCCGCCAAATTCCCCAATGACCGCTATCCGTTTTTCTTCTACTTTTGGTGAATTAGGCGCGGTGTAGGTATGCCAGTCTAACACATCTCCTGCTCCTGCATCGGTCCAACCGCTGGCATTGGAGACCAGCCGCGTTGGATCCAGACTTTTTACCCAGTTTGTCATCCGTACCGTATCATATTGGCCCCAGCCTTCATTAAAGACCGTCCATAAGAAAATCGATGGATGATTGTATCTTTCTTGAATCATTTCATTAAATTCGACTTCATATTGCTTCCGATCGGCAGCTGTCGCTCTAGCTCCGGCACCCGAGCCTTCCATGCTCGGCATATCCTGCCACACGATCATGCCTAATTTGTCTGCCCAATAATACCAGCGCTCTGGCTCGACTTTGATGTGTTTCCGAATCATATTGAATCCAAGATCTTTGGTTTTTTCAATATCAAATTTTAACGCCTCATCTGTTGGTGCAGTTAAACCACTCTCCGGCCAGTATCCTTGATCTAATGGCCCCATTTGGAAAATAAATTCTCCATTTAATAGTGGACGAAGCTGGCCATTTACTTTTCCAAGCGAAATTTCCCTCATGCCAAAATAACTTTGGACGGTATCAAGGACACCCGTATTATCCTCTACATTGACTTGCAAGTCATATAAATACGGATCCGTTGTTGTCCAAAGGTGAGGGTTCGGTACAGACACCGCAAAGCTTTCCCCTGCTTTCCCAACCGCTGTTCCTACTTTCTTTCCTTTTTCGTAGACAACGGCTTCAATCGTTTTGTTTTCCAGATTCTCGCCGTTTACCGTTACATTCACTTGATCCTGATGAATATCCGCCACTGTTTTGATGGATTCAATATGCGCTTTGCCCACTGGTTCCAGCCAAACGGATTGCCAAATTCCCGAAGTAGATTCATACCAGATGCCTTCCGGATTCGTGGTCTGCTTGCCTCTTGCCTGCCCGCCTGAAGTCTCATCATACACTTCCACAATCAATTCGTTGTCGCCTTTCACTAGCTGATCGGTAATATCAAAGCTGAAGGCATCATAACCGCCAGTATGCTCTCCTGCTTTTGTTCCGTTCACATAGACAACCGCCTTATAATCCACGGCATCAAAATTCAATTGGACTCTTTGGCCGTCCCAATCGGACGGTACGGTAAAGCTGCGCTTATACCACATATGTTTTTCTTGCCGGTCAATTCCGGATAGCTGGGATTCAGCCGCAAATGGAACAAGGATCTTCTCATTTAGGTTTTTACCCGTAGGAACCGCTTCTCCTTGTGCTGCCCGCTGAAACTCCCACTCGCCATTCAGGTTCATCCATTTGTCGCGGACTAATTGAGGACGCGGATATTCCGGCAAAACATTCGTGGAGTCTACTTTTTCAGCCCAAGGTGATGCAATGTTATATTGCGACAGGTTTTCCGCTCTGTTAATAAATTGAGCTACTTCTTTCCCCTGTTTTGTTGTGATACTCCCTTTCCCATCATAACTGACTAACACGTTATTGGCCGATCTTTCATAAATTTCCGCGGTGGTCTTAAGTATGATCGTCGAGGGATCACCTTTTTTTAACGAAACACTATCAATTGCCCATTGCCGTCCATTTAAGTTCACCTTAAAATGTTCCTGAAGATCCTTTGGCAACGCAGCAAGTTCATCTTTAAAGGCTAATTCCACCTGTTTCCCATCTTCTAGAACTTTAATCGTTTTAACATCATCACTGACACTGTACCCATCAGGAAGGTAAAAGGCACTGTTGGGAACAATTTGTTTTTCGGTACTTGAACTAGACCAATAGAGTCGAAGATTGGATCCACCATAGTTTTCAAAGTATTCGACTTTTATATCATATTCTTTCCCAGCTTCGAGCTTGATGGGTGCACTTTTTTGCTCAATATCCCATTTATCCTGCCAAAAATCGATGGCCAATTTGCCGTCAATCCAAACCCTAAATCCATTGTCCCCAATCATATAAAACGTGTAATCTTCGCTGTGCTCTGGAACAATTTTACCTGTCCACCTTACATTTACGTCGTCCTGCTGCCCCGTAAACAAATTTAGCGTTGGTTCTAAATCAGGAAAATTAATATTGTAGTCGACAATGGTAGTTTTTAGTTCGTTAAAGTCAAATTTTCCAGGACCGGAGGAGGTATAATATTCTCCTTTTAGCCCATGGGCTTTTTCAATTGTTTCCGCTTTTACAGATGAGGGTGCTGCCCCATTTAGTCCGATTGCCTGTGTAAGAGTGATAGCCATGATAGATGAAAAGACGAATAGCTTTTTTTTCATTTTCTGCTCCCTACCTCCATTTATAAACTCTTTCAAAATGAACCCGCTTACATTTTTGTGTTCACGATCTCCCCCTCTTCCTTGATTACACTAACCACTTTATCAAGAATTTGGAAAAAAATATTTGCAATATGACGCTAAGATTTGCACTTTTTTGGTATTGGCAATTTTTAATCCAATAGTACTAGAACAAAAAAAAGGGTCCATTAAGGGGTCTGACTCCACGCCATAAATAGTAGTCCTATATTTAGTGGAGTGGTGTCTGACCCCTTTGCTTTGTGGACAGCCCTTTCAATTCTGTAACTCTAGTATTTTTTCTAATCGCTGCTTCACCTCTAGCATCGAACGTCCTGAATGATAGCAAGCCTTCCACGGGTTTCCGAGGTCGCCAATCAGAATCTTCCCTTTCCTATCCACTAATTGGCGCCATTCACCTTGCTCCCAATGAATAAGATATTTCTTGGCAAATTCCCATGTTTTCTGAAAGGCCATGAAGAGTTTCTCATCCTGCGTAATTTCATAGGCATCTAAGAAACCTACTAATACCTCTTGGTTTTGCCAGAATTCCTTATCGGTTATATACGCAGGGCCATGATGTGGTCCGTCTCTGTACACCCCGCCAAAATCCTCATCGAACCCATAGGTTAAAGTGTGATCCGCTATTTTTCTAGTAAGCTCATAAAAGGTCGGTTTAGGCAGGCCAAGGACTTCAGCGGCTCGGTTTAACAGCCAGACCAATTCAAGATTATGTCCGTAGGAAGTGGTATCTCTTGGCTCTTCGATGGTTTGCGAGCCCTGTCTTTCCGCATTCCAAGTCCTTCGGATGGAGATCGCCGGGATTGGTTCAAATTCCCGGTTAAACTGATTTCTTCCGCAGCCATCCTCATGATTAATCATGTGTTTTAAAATGAGGTCGATGATTTCCTGCAATTTTCTTTTGTGATGTTCCTTTTGGGTGCATTGGGCAAGAACCGTATACGCCTCGAGGAGGTGCATATGGACATCAAGTGATTTACGGTCACCCCCGCAAAAGCCTTCAGGCGAGATGTGCCAATCGCTTTCCAAGTTTTCAAAATATCCGCCATTTACGGTATCCGTACAATAGATTTGCAACAGATTGAAGGTTTTTTCCGCACACTTTAAAGCAATCGGTTCCTTTGTCGCTTGGTAGAACTGGGATAAGGCGTAAATGGCAAAGCTTTGTCCATAGACTACTTTTCCGGCGTCAAGGAGGGTTCCATCTCGTTTCACCTTCCAATACCAGCCGCCGTGGGCATGATCCCAAAAATGGTCTAACAAAAAGTTCACGCCTTGCTCGGCAAAAGCCAGAAGGTTTTTTTCCTCCGGATACAATTGATAAAAAGCTGAAAACCCCCAAATCATCCGGCATTGGGTGACTAAATATTTGTCCATATCATCATCTAAAGTGCCTTCTGAATCAAAACAGGTGAAATACCCGCCATATTCTTTGTCGTATCCTTTGGTTAGCCAAAAAGGGATAATGCCCTTTTTTAAATGGTCGGTCACCTCATGTAGGATTTTTTTCGATTCCAGTAACAGATGTCTTCACTTCTTTCCTCTCCTTATTCAGATAAAAGGGACAGCAGCACTCCGCTATCCCTTTTAATCTAGTATTCTACTTTCCTAAGCTACTCCCATAAACGGATGAGCGACTCTGCATCTTCATTGAGAATCCGTTTAGCATCCTCGGTAATAAATTTACTCATCGCTTCGTTGTTTAGATGCATGAGAAAATCCTTCATTTTCTTAATTGCTTGCTGTTTATCACCTAGCTTCAGTTGATGGGCAGCTTGATCTAGACTGTTCGTTAATTGAGCGGCCAATGGCTGACTGATGTCTTTCGCCTTTTCATATCCTTCCACCAGTTGTTTGATGGACTCCGTACTAGTGGTTACCTCAACCGTTAAAACGTTCGATATTACAGTACGGCCGTTTATTTTTACCTTCACAAAAATGTCTGCGGTTCCTGTGTGATGTGCCACCAACTTTCCTTCCTGGATGCTGATGACCTCTTCGTTGCTAGAAACATAGGTGATGGAAGCTTTGGCCAAGTCTGCCGATGTCCCATTTCGAAGTGTGCCGCTTACCTCAAGGCTAGCTGTTTGATTACGAGTTAAGGTTGTAAGATCAGCTTTCAGGTTAACCGACTCTAGTAAAAATTTATCCGATGGCATTGGCTGCGGGGTGATCGTCGGGCCCCAAACCTCCATGATGTCCGGTCCATTAGCCTGTGGAACAAAATGGACTCGGTCAATCGCCAGTTTTCTCGGTTCTGTTGCTTTCGTACTGTTATGGGTATGGTAAACCATAAACAATTCGGACCCATCTGGAGACTGGATGAACGAGTGATGACCTGCACCCGGTACGATGATGTTCGATTTCATAATCGGGTTGTATTCGTACTTTGTCCATGGCCCCGTTGGCGTTGGAGCGGTCGCATAACCAACTCCATAATCCGGACTTTCAAAGTGATTCCCGGAGTAGGTTAAATAATAGGTACCATTATGCTTGATGACAAATGCTCCTTCATTGATAAAAGCGGAAGGCGGTTTTGGGCTCTTTTCCCAGTCCTGAGTAGCCCGCATCACAAATTTGACGGTATCTTCTTTGATGGACTTCATATCGTCATTTAACTCTGCCACATAAATCACATTTCCATTCTCAAAGCGGACAAAATACATGTACTGCTTTCCATCATCATCGGTGAAAATATGGGCATCAATTTCTTTCGTATTGGGATGAATAGGTTCCATATTTTCCTGAACAAAAGGCCCTAATGGCGAGTCGCTGGTCGCTACCGCTAAATGTTCTTCTACGGCATAATACATGTAGAATTTCCCGTTTTTCTCTACAACTTCTGGAGCCCAGAATTGTTTTTCTCCCCATGAATTATCTCGATGCAGCGCCCACTGGTCATGTTCTTTCCAGTTCACCAGATCCGTGGAGGTATACACCTTGATCCCATTTTGCATCGATGGCCAATCCGCCGTATGGGTGCCGTATAAGTAATACGTGCCTTCATAATACAGCACATACGGATCGGCGACTCCTGGCATGACGGAATTCGTATAAGTCGGGCCAGTGATTTTCTCCACATACGGAGTCACCTTTAAGTTATCGAATGTGGCATCGGCGTTGAATGTCCTAAAACCGACTTTTGCCGTACTCAAATGGGTATTGCTGACTAAATCGAATTTCGGATATGGATCTGTATTTAATGGATTGTCATTGATAAACGCCTGGATATGGCCTTCTGATATCACCACTTTCAAGTGATACGTTTCCTTGTATTTAACTGGGATTTTTCTTTGGGCAATCTCCGTCCACTTGCCTTCCTTGAATTGGCCAAGAATTGCATATTGGTTTTGTGGATTGATTCCCAGAAAATATCCTTCGAGCGCATCGGCTCCGACAGCTAAATCGGATGCTCTGAAAATCAGTCCTGCCTCCGTCCCGCTGGTAACTTGGACATCAGCCTCTAAAATATAATCTGTGAATTCGGGGTTTTCTAAAACCGCTTTATAGCCTGGGCCGCTTTTCACCGTATATTTTCCGTCATTGACAGACCAGGTGCCGCCGTAAGTCTTCCAACCGTCCGCTTCTTGGTCATTAAAATTATCTTCGAATGCAGGCGGCTGTTTGTCACTCGCAACGGTGACCACGACTTCATCCGTATAGGTGCCTGATTCATCTGTTGCCTTAATCACCGTTCTTCCTGCGGCTTTGGCTTGAACCAAACCATTTTCCGATACGGTCGCAATGGAAGGATTTTTCGAGCTCCATTTGACCTTTTCACTTGGACCTACATTCTTTAATTGCTTTGATTCCGATACGTTTAAAGTAAGCTTCTCATCTTCTAACTCTACTCCCCCAGCCATGGTCCGGACGGCAAAGTATTCAAATACCGCATCGATTCGGTCATTCGTGGCTACGATATTGTTGGCATAAAAACCGACTTTGATATTTTTAAGATCCGCCGTTAGGGAATCAGCCGCTGAAATCCATTCATACCCATTCCAATAATAGGTCGTATACAGGCTGCCTACCTTCCTTATTTTCAAGGTCATGGTATTGCCGCCAGGATGGGCCGCAAAGTTACCAGGCTTTTGATATACCCTCTTAATTTCGTAAGCCGTTTCAATGGTTGGTCCATCCACCCAAACGTGTGCAAGCTTGACTAAGTTATCCGCATCCTGCCAAACGAACAGGCCTGCCTGCTGGTGGTTTTTCGCAATTGGAAGTGTCACTTTGGTGACAATCTCAAAATCTTTCCCCTGTTCGATATTTTGGAGAAATACATTGTTCTGGCTGTTATTATCTTGATAAATGTCTGTCGGTGTCGTGCGAATCGTCATCTTGCCAGGGTTCTTCGTTAAACTCCAGTCCTGCTTATTTTCCTGGAAGATGCTCCAACGATTATCTAATGTGGTTTGATCAAATTGGTCGACTGTAAAGGCAGATAGATCGGGTTCGCCTGGTTCTCCACGGACGGTTACCATCAGCTCTGCTGCCACTTTTCCATCTGCTGTTTCTGCCTTAATGACAGCGGTGCCAGCCGCTTCTCCTTTAATCGCCAGTGAAACCGTTCCTGTAGCGGAATCTCTCCCCAATTCAGATACGGTGGCAACCTTTGCATCGGAGGTTGAAAGCTTCAGATTTTTATCTGTACCGGCAATTGGCCTAATGCTGGCTTTAACGGTAACGGTTTCTCCCTGTTTAATAGCCGTTTCTTTATTTGTAAAATTGACAGTTTCGACTGCTGCCTTGGTATCCGTCGTCTCCACCGGCTGCAGGACAATCCGATCGAGCTCGGCAAAGTTCGTTTTCTTGGAAAGTTTGATGGTGTTTTTTCCAGCATTCAGACTAACATCCATTGATGTCGGATTATAATTTTCCCAGCCATAATTCTGGTATTCGATGACTTGAGCGGGTCCGCCGTTGACCGTTACGTTATGCTGTGCCGCTGCACCTGCTGCTGTGCCGTTCGCTGCCATTACCACGAGCGTGTATAGACCTGATTCGGCCACCTCGACATCAAATTGAACAAAATCGGTTTCATTATCGATCCTGCCAACTACTTTACCACCTGATGCATTCGCAGAATTACGGACAAAAGCAATGCCTCCTACTTTTGCGTTTTCAGCTTCGTACTCATACCTTACTATATCTGGTGTACCTGAAGGTTCCAGTATGTCTGCTCCATAAGCCACTGGGGTACCAAGGTTCGGTGTTCCATCTTCATTCCACGTGAATTTCTGGGCTCTCACACTGCGGTTCGCCCAACCGCCATTGGAATTTTTAAATGCATGATAAACAATCCAATCCTCTTTTCCATCCGGTGACTTTATAAAACTGTGATGTCCTGGTCCATACACTTCACCTTGTGGATTCTTCACAAATACAGGTGTTTTCTTCTTGACCCAAGAAGCTGGGTTCAACACATTGCCGTCTGTATTGGTTAATTGTCCTAACACATAATCATCCATCCAGCTTGCATTGGCTGAATAAATCAGGTTTATCGTTCCGTTCTTGATGATGACTTCCGGTCCTTCCTGTAACGTCCCTTCCCACGGTTCCGTTGGCGATGAGATTTCCACTCTCGGTCCGCTGATGGTCCAAGGATTGCTCATCGGGGCAATATAGGTGCGCTGCGGCATGCCATCATTGGCGTTACCCCAGCCGGACCAGACAAAATACAACGAACCATCATCCTTCTGGAAAGCCATCCCATCAATTGCCCAACTGTCAGACGAATCGCTGACTTTCCCTTTAAAGGTGTAGGTGCCTTGCGGGTCTTGCGAATTCCCTTCAAGAACATACATCCGATGATTCTCATTTCGTCCATCATCGGCTGCAAAATAGATATACCATTTTCCATTGAGATATTGTATTTCAGGGGCCCAAATCTCTTTGGAGTACTGAGTCCCACTTGGCGGCGTGTACACCGTCACGCGCGGTGCACTTCCAATATCTTGAAGACGTTTGGCTTTTGCCACAATAATCGAGGCATCTTTATTCGACTTCACGTAATAATAATATCCATCCTTATAAACCAGACTTGGGTCAGCCGAACCCCCACTTCCGGAAACCTGTACAATCGGGTTTTTAAAGGTGCTTGGTGTATCCTTTTCCTCGACAGCCGCCGCCCCCGCTTTTTCCCGGGAGAACGAAGGGAGAATGGTAAAAACAACGAGAACAAACACTAAAATCCTGTGAAACATGGATTTCCTCTTTGGCTTTTTTCTCAATATGAACACCCCTATTATCTACTGAATGAACTCTATGAAACGATGAAACGAGAATATTTTAATCAGGCTCAGCTCCTTTCAATTCGAACATGGTTCAGGACTTATAATCAGTTGGTGCTGGCTGCGGATGAACAGGAAGGGGCTTCCTCACTTTATCGAGTCGAATGACTTTCTTTCTACTCCTTCTCATCACAATCAGACGCTGCAACAGGATGAATAGAAACAGCAGAAATCCGACCGCAATCTTCGTCCACCAGGAACTAAGGGTTCCTTGAAACATAATCAAGGTTTGAATGATCCCCATACTTAGGACGCCCAGTGTTGGCCCAATTAAATAGCCAAATCCGCCTGTCAACAAAATCCCGCCAATAACACAGGCAGCGATGGCATCCATCTCCATCCCCATTAAATGCAATCCATATCCTGACAGCATATACAAGGTAAAGACCAAACCACCTAAGGCAGAACAAAATCCGGATAGTGTATAAACCATGATGATGGTCCGTTTGACCGGCAATCCCATTAACTTCGCTGATTTGACGTTCCCGCCGATGGCATAGACATTGCGCCCAAATTTCGTAAACTTTGCCATATAAATCGCTATGATGACCACCACAATGGCCACAATAGAACCTATCGAAACATAACTATCTCCCGCCAGATAGACTTTGATCCCCGAGATGCTGCTATAGGTTTCATTAGAAATCACGATACTGTCTGTGCTAATCAGAAAGCTTGCCCCTCTTGCTAAAAACATGCCTGCAAGCGTGACAATCCAAGGATGTAAATCAAAACGATCAATCATATAGCCTTGAAAGGCACCAAAAAGGATTCCAATCAACAATGTCAACAGGATTACCAGATAGGCATTGACCCCCTGCTCCAATAAGGATGCGGAAACCATGCTGATAAAAGCTACTAATGCTCCGACCGATAAATCAATTCCACCTGTAATAATGACAAAGGCCAAACCAGTGGCAACGATGATTAAATAGGCATTGTCAATGAATAGATTCAAGAATACCTGGGTGCTGAAAAACCCAGTGAATGAAAAGGAACCATATCCATATAACAGAAGGATGAGCAAGGTGGTGGCAATGATGAAAATATGATTCTCTTTTAAACCAAACTTCACTGATTTCATGAGAAGGACACCTTCTTCTTTTTTAACTTTAAAAATACTTTTCTAAATTCTTGGGATTGGAATAAACAGACTAAGATGACCACGATGGCTTTTACCACCATGACAATTTGCGGATTAATCCCTAACGAATAAATCGTGGTGGATAGCGTTTGTATAAAAAAGGCGCCTATGATGGTTCCTCCAAGAAAGAATCGGCCGCCACGCATGGACGTTCCCCCAATCACAACGGCTAAAATCGCATCCAACTCGATCCATAATCCGGCATTATTGGCATCCGCGCTGCTCACGTTTGCACTCACCACAATTCCGGCAAGTGCCGCACATATACCAGAGATGGTATAAACCAATAGAATCATTTTCCTTGGCTGGATGCCTGCAAACTTACTGGCTGTCATGTTGTTACCAATCGATTCCAGGAACAGACCCATCGCGGTTCGTTTCTTTAAATACATCATGATGAGAAAAATCACCGCACCAATATAAATCGGAAACGGTAATCCTAATAAAAACCCTGATCCAAGGTATTGATAGAGGTCGTTGTCAATCGTTAGAATTTGTCCGCCCGTAATTAATTGGGCAATTCCCCGGCCAACAGTCAACAGAATCAATGTCGCAATCATCGGCTGGATTTCAAAAACGGATACTAACAGCCCATTCCAAAAGCCGCAAATGATCCCCACCGCAACTGCTGCCAGAAGCGCTGTCCAAACAGATGAGTTTTCCATCATGGATGCAGCGAGTGCACCCGAGATGGCTAAGACCGAGCCTACGGAGATATCAATTCCTTCCATCGCAATCACAAGCGTCATCCCGAGCGAAATGATTAATAGCGGCATGACCCGATTTAAAATGTCTATTAAACTTCCAAATAAATGTCCGTTTTTTACCTGGATGGAAAAGAATCCTGGTATTAAAAAAAAATTAAACAGAAGGAGGATGACGAGAGCCACCAGCGGCCAAAATATTTTCATCTGAGAAAACAGGTAAAGTTTATGCTTCATGTATCCGGTCTCCTTCCGCAATCATATCCATGATTCTAGATTCGCTCATCTCAGCGCGGCTCAATTCCCCAATTTTATTTCGATCACGAAGAACGATCACTCGGTCACAGCAGGCAACCATTTCCTCGAGTTCTGCAGAAATAAACAGTATGGAAATCCCTTGGGCGGCCAAATCCATAATCAACCTGCGGATTTCCACCTTAGACCCGACATCGATTCCCCTGGTGGGTTCATCTAAGATTAATAGTTTAGGATTGGTTGCCAGCCATCTTGCCAGGATGACCTTTTGCTGGTTTCCGCCACTCAGATTTTCAATTCTTTGCTCCATATTCGGTGTTTTAATATTTAACAACTTAATGTATTTTTGAGCGATTTCCCGCTGCTCTTTCATGGGGATATACTTCATCAATCCCCTCTTTGTTTGCAGGCCTAGAATAATATTTTCCCGGATTGATAAATCATTGACAATTCCCTCCACTTTCCGGTCTTCCGGACAGAAGCTTAATCCATTATCTACAGCTGCCTTTGGTGTCATGGAGCGGATTTGCTGGTTATCGATCATCAGCACTCCTTGGTCGGCCTTTTCAATCCCGAAAAGAACTTTGGCAAGCTCCGTTCTTCCTGAGCCTAATAACCCGGCCAACCCCAAAATTTCCCCTTTCTTCAAGTTAAAATCAATCGGGTTAATCATCCCTCTTCTGCCTACTTGTTGTGCTGAAACTAATATCGATTGAGCTTCCTTCCCTGCCCTCGCATGCTCTTGGAGAGAGTCTCCTCCCCATTCCCTGCCGATCATTTTTGACACTAGTTCGGTTCTGGAAATCTCGCTGGTCAAATATTCACCGATTTGCTCCCCGTTTCTCAAGATGGTGATTCGATCGGTAATCTCAAAGATTTGATCTAAGAAATGACTAATGAAGACAATCCCCATTCCCTCATTTTTTAGTTTCTTCATCACTTCGAATAATTGCTTGACTTCGTTTTTATCTAAGCTGGAAGTCGGCTCATCCAGTATCAGGACACCACTTGAAATATCCACAGCCCTGGCAATCGCGACCATTTGTTGGATGGCAGTGGAATAAGATGATAAGATTTTCGTTACATCAATATTGATTTTGAGCCGTTCGGATAGAATGGTCTCCGCCCTTCGATTCATTTCTTTCCAATCAATTCTTCCACGTTTCTTTGGTTCTCTGCCGATAAAGATATTTTCCGCTACCGAGAGGTTTTCACATAAGTTGATTTCTTGATACACAGTACTAATCCCTAAGCGTTGGGCATCTTGGGGCGAAACCGGATTGATTTCTTGATCATCCAAATAGAAAGTACCCTCGTCTTTTTCATAGACACCCGTTAATACTTTGATTAACGTCGATTTTCCCGCTCCATTTTCCCCCATGAGCGAGTGAATTTCCCCTCTCCGTAAATGGAAATGGACGTTCGACAATGCTTTTACCCCTGGGAACCTTTTCGATATTCCTTCCGCCCTTAGTAATATTTCAGAACTCATTCGCAACACCTGCTTTATCTCAATTTCATAGCATAAATCCAAGTCAATGAAAGCTTAGATTTAGTATAAATAAGCCATTTCTATTTGTATTTAAAATAAAGAGTCTTTTTTTATAATTTTCAGTTAAATGGAATAATAAAAAGCCAAGTACTTCACCATACTTGGCCTTTCGTCCTTTTAATAGCTTCTTTTTTTAATTTCTTTTCTTGCTTCCTCTTGCGTAAACGTTCGTTCAGCGGTGATGATTTTCATGGGAATTTCTTTTCCCAGCATTAAATCTTTTGCGGATTTCATAATCTGCGGCCCTAATAAGGGATTACATTCGACGGCGAAGTTTAATTTTCCGGTGCTCAAGGCACTGAAAGCTTTTTTCGTTGCATCGATGCTGATGACCTTAATATCGACGCCAGGCTTTAGACCAAATTCCTCTATGGCTTCAATCGCTCCAATGGCCATATCGTCATTATGAGCATAAACGACATCTATTTCTTTCCCGTACTTTTTAAGCACCTTTTCCATCATTTTTTTCCCTTTTTCCAGGGTAAAATCCCCTGGCAGTGATTCAAGGAAAGTAAAGTTTGGATTCTCATCCAGCACTTCTTCAAAACCTTGTTTTCTTCCTTCTGCCGGAGCAGAATTACGAGTCCCTTCAATTTCGATAATATGAACCGCTTCTTTCTCCTGTCCGGATTCGCCGATTAACCATCTGGCCGCTCTTCTCCCTTCTTCTACAAAATCGGAGCCAATAAACGAGGTCCATAAGGAGGAATCTCTTACCTTAATTTCCCGGTCTGAAAGAATGACGGGAATACCTGCGTCCTTCGCTTCTTGCAGTACCTCTTCCCAGCCATTCTCTATTTTCGGGGCAAAGGCAATGACATCCACTTTTTGCTTAATAAACTCTCGAATGATTTCGATTTGCTTTTCTTGATCGTTATCCGCGTTTTTTAAAATGAGTTTAACTCCTGCTTCTTTTGCTGCATTGACTATGGACTGAGTATTCGCAGCCCGAAATTCACTTTCATTCCCAACCTGGGCAAATCCAAGCGTTAGTTTTATGTTCTTCTCATTTTTGGTACTTGTTCGTATCTCCTTTTCATCGAGATATTCATCAATATTGGTTTCATTCACCTCATGGTTTCTTAAGATGATTTTTTTCGGAATCACTTCTTTATTCTCGAGAATCTCAATCGCATACTGGATGGCCTCCTTGCCGCCAGTTGGTGTAATGAAGGTGGTATTGATTTTTTTCTCTTTTACTAATTGCAGCCCGCCATTTGGCTTATTTACGCCATCACTTCCAATGATGATGATATCCTGAAGTCCTAATGATTGGATGGCGCGATAGGCTCCTAATGCCATGGCATCATTATGGGCGTACACCAAGTCTGGTGGATCTTGCCGCCGCATGAGAACTTCCTTTAATTTGTCTTCGGCAAAATCTTTTTGCCAGTTGGCAACTAGGACATCACTGATTTTATAAGCTGAATTTTGAAGCAGGGTCTCTTGAAACCCTTTACTCCTCTCCTCTGCCTGAAAAGCATTGGTTAAACCTTGGATTTCAACAATCTTCCCACCGTCTTTACCCAGCAAATCCATTGCCACTTCGGCCGCCATTTCTCCAATAAAATAATAATCCGATCCTATGTAGAGAGTATAATCGTAACCTGTAACCCCTCTTCCTAGAACAATGACCGGAATATCTTTGTACATTTCCGAAATGACGGGAGTTAAGTCGGAGGAATCATCAATCGAAACAATTAATAAATCAATGCCGTATGTTTTTAACGTTTGAATGTCTTTAATTTGTTGTTTGGTACTTTGGGCAGCATCGGTATAAATTACCCTGATGTTATCGTGCTTGGCTACTTCGGTTTTTAATTCCTCATTCATAAGGACCTGCCATGGTTCAAGCAAATTTGGTTGAGATACCCCAATCACATAATCTACTTCTTGATTTTCTGATGCACTGCCACTGGACCCCGTTTGAGTTAACATATAGAAAATGAACAAACACATGCTCGTCCCAATGAATACGGTTCCATAAATGATTTTTTTATTCATACGTTTTTGCACCGCTCCTATACACGGTGGGAGAAATACCGGTTACTTTTTTAAAGGCGTTACAAAAATAGTGCTGGGTGCTGTATCCGACCAGATCCGCAATTTCATAGATTTTGAGATAAGGGTCTTTCATTAACATCAGTGACTTATTGATTCGCACTTTGGTTAAGTAGTTAATAAATGAAACGCCTAGCTCTGTTTTGATTTTCTTACTTAAATAGGTGGGACTTACTTGAACCTTCTCAGCCACCTCATCTAATGAAAGGCTATGCTCGGAATAATGATGATCGATATAGTCTTTCGCCAAGATGACCATTGGCGATAAACTATGGTAGGCGGTGATCTCATCTTTTAACCTTTTGTACAGTGAGGGAAACTCCCTATCATTGGTCATCATTTTCTCGATGCAGATAATCATTTTACCAAAAAACTTTTGGGTGTACTCCTTAATCTCCCGGTTTACACGAATCAGTTCTTCCATTTCAATATTTGGCACAAGGAGGATCATATTCCCCAGTTGGTCTTCGAAGCATTCAGATGATGGATACGCTTTCAAGTAGTCTCGAATGATATTTTTAAATGAAAAGGTTAGCAGTGCCTCACTCCATTGTTCCTGGGTTGCACTTTCATCAATTTCGCTGACCACTTTGAACAGGCTCATTCCTACATGGTTTCCTAAATGAATATTTAGTAATTGGCTGCGTCTGGCCACTTCTTCGACCGAAACCTTACCTGCTGCCCATTCTTGTAAAAATTTTTCCTTCAGTAGAAGTTTATTATCTTCTAACTGTAAATCTAGTTGTTTACTTCTAGTATTCTTCTCGAGCATGGTGATAGCCCTCTGAACGGTCTTTACCAATTCTTCTTTATTCACAGGCTTTAATAAGTAGTCAAATGCATCCATTTTAATGGCTTGCTGTGCATAACTAAATTCATCGTACCCGCTGATGACAATAAAAATAGATTCTGGAAGATGTTCTTTTAACTTTTTCATCAAATCCAGCCCATTTAAAAAAGGCATATTAATATCCACAAATAAGATATGAGGCTTGCGTTCGATTGCCATTTCTAATGCAATCTCTCCGTCTTCGGCCTCCCCTACTATTTGAATATAGTAATCCTCCCAGTTCGCTGCAGACTTCAACCCTCTTCTTATCGTTGTCTCATCCTCGGCAATCAATAAGTTCCACAAGATGAACCCACCCCTTCATTTATCAACAAAATTGGAAACGCTTTATATTATTACAGGGAGTAATACAATGATTTCTGTCCCAACTTGGTATTCACTTTCTACCCTTATCCCAAAAGGTGCTCCATGTGTCAACTTAATTCGTTCGTTCACATTGTATAAACCATAGCCTTTTTTATGTTCATCACCCATGGTTTCTAACGATTGATTTAATTGATGGAGTTTCTCTTTATCTATCCCCATCCCGGTATCTTTGACAGATAATACAATCCCCTCATTTTCCTGCCTAATCGTAATCGTTATTTTCCCTTTCCCCCGTTTATTTCTAATCCGTGATAAATAGCATTTTCTACAAGCGGCTGCAGCGTAAGTTTCAGAATTTGGTAATGTTTCACTTTTTCATCGAGGTCCATTTCATATTCAATTTTGGATTCATAACGGGTCATCTGAATAATCAAGTAGCTTTTGACATGTTCCATTTCTTCTTCTAAGGTGATAAATTCGTTTCCTTTATTTAAGCCGATCCGGAACAAGGTGGTCAGTGCATTCACCAATTCTACAATTTTATTGGCTTTGTATTCCTGTGCCATCCATTGGATTGTATCGAGTGTATTGTACAAAAAGTGAGGTTTGATTTGCGCCTGCAAAATTTTAAGTTCTGCTTCCCTTTTGCTCTTTTGTTCCTGATAGACCATTTCAATGAGCTTTTCCACTTGCTGGATCATCTTATTGTAACTGATGCCCAGCTGGCCAATTTCATCTTTATATTTTGCCTCGAATCTTAGGTCGAATCTGCCTTCTTCCACTTTTCCCATTAAATTCATGAGTTTCTTTACTGGTTTTGTAATGCTGCTTGCAAAAAACAAGGACATTACAGAGCCCACAATCAAGGTCACAATGGCGATGATGAATGTATAGCCTTGAACTTTTGACACAACCTCCGTTGTTTCGTCTAGCGAGAACACACCCACAATCTTCCAATTGATATCTGGAATGGTGTTATAAATGATTTGGAACTTATGATTATCAATCTCTTTTTCTATCGGCGGTGACTTTTTTTGTGCAATCCAAGAGGGATGAATGTGGTAAACCGTTGAGTTGACAGGAGAGTAGACAACGTTTCCATCTTTGTCTGTTATAAAAATAAATCCACTTTTTCCAATCTTGATCGATTCAATGACGTTTTTAATGAAGTCTAACTTTAAATCAATTAAGATGACCCCAACCACTTCTTTGGTTATTGGATGTTCAACTGCTTTTACAAGGGATAGTACATTATTCACTTGATAGCTATTCTGATTTTTAAGGTTTCTGCCAATCGGATTACTAATGAGATGTAATTTTCCAGGAGCATTGACAGCCTTTTTGTACCATGACTCTTCTGTTAGTGGATCTCTCGAAACTCGAACCATTTCATTACTAACAAATTCGTCATATTGATTCACTAAAGCCGTGCCAGCTATTTCTGGATGGCGTTCCTGATATACTCGTATTTGTTCTTTTACAGCCGTCAACGTATTGGCCGTGTCATTTGGCTGTTCCATAAACTGTTTTACAGAATCTTCGTTTGCTAAATAATACATAATATTATCATTTTCTTGAATCGTCGTTTCAATGGTATTCCATACATGCTCAAGCATCTGGTCCGTATAGGAATTTGCTTGGTCTTCCAATGATTGCTTATAAATATTTCCGCCTAATATATTTAAGGTTGAAATACATAAAATAATGATGACGATAAAGTAGAATAATAGCTTATAGCGGATGCTAACGTTCTTCAAATGGGATAGCATGTTGAATTCTATACGTCTATACCTCCTTTCTGTTCATTCATTAATAATATTAACAAAATTGAATTAATTTTTAAATATTTTTAATATTATAAAATCTCTTTTGCTTGTATTCTGTAAATGTGGCTGTTGATTTCCGTTTCAATCAACAAAGTAAATAAAATCAACATGAGTCTTTATTAAAAAAAAATCGAAATTGTGGGTTCACAATTTCGATTTCTCCGAATCTATTAATATTTTCGTGAAGGTAATGCTTTTTCAGCTGCCTCTTTTCCCGCAAAGAACGTTTCTTCTGTCTTAATCCATTTCTCGATTTCTTTTCCATCTTGTAAATCCAGGGCCGCTTGCACTAGCTGCGGTCCAAGTAATGGATTGCATTCCACGATAATATTCGATTTGCCTGCTGCCACTGCTTCAAATATATCTTTGATACCATCGACTGAGACAATTTTGATGTCTTCTCCAGGTTTTAATCCATACTCTTCAATGGCTTGAATCGCACCGAGTGCCATGTCATCATTGTGTGCATAAACGGCATCGATATTCTTTCCATCTGATTTCAAAAAGGCTTCCATGACTTCTTTTCCTTTTGCCCGGGTAAAATCTCCACTTTGTGTTTTAATAATCTTATAGCTTGGGTTTTCCTTTAGGACATTCGCAAAACCTTTCATCCGGTCATTGGCCGCACTAGACCCAACCGTTCCCTGTAATTCTACGATATTCACTTCTTGATCTTTCCCCATGAGTTTGATTAATTCGTTGGCAGCGGTTTCACCTTCAAGAATAAAATCAGAACCAATAAAGCTTGTATACAGTGACTCATCTTTTACATTAATGGTGCGGTCTAATAAGATAACAGGAATTTTGGCATCCTTCGCTTCCTTCAATACAGTTTCCCATCCAGATTCGACTACAGGAGCTAAGGCAATAACATCTACTTTTTGAGCAATAAAGCTTCTAAGCGCTTTAATTTGATTTTCCTGTTTTTGCTGGGCGTCGGAGAATTTCAATTCAAATCGGGGATCTTTCCCTAAAGTATCTTTGACGGATTCTGTTTCTGCTGTTCTCCAGCCGCTCTCAGCCCCTATTTGCGAGAAGCCTACCACAATTTTTTCATCTTTTTTCCCCTCATCGCTGCTGCCATTACTGCTAGTACTGCTTGAATTACTGTTACAGGCAGCGAGTAATAGAATGAGCATGATGGATGTTATGAAGTACTTAAAATATCTTTTTGTTTTCCTCATTTTTTTCCCTCCAAATGGTTTTATCTCCTTAAGGATACAAAGAAAAGAAATAAATGTATTTATAATAAAACAGTATTATTTGTAATTTTCAGTTTTTACTTTTTAGAAATTTCAAAGGCTCTTTTTTCTTGGCTCTGTTAAATTTTGCTGTTGATATCCGCTCCAGTCGCTCGCTTTCCGCGGGCGTGCCGGGGAGCCTCCTCGGCACTTTTAGCGCCTGCGGGGTTCTCCCCAGCCCCATACTCCCGCAGGAGTCGAGCGCCTTCCGCTCCAATCAACAGAGTTAAAAAAATCAACATTATCGTTTAACAGAGCCTTTTTCTAAAGGATTGTTGCTTTGACTGCTAGGAAGATGTAATAGTGATAAACGACCGTTCGCTTGGAAAAATGACCGGTCCAGTCATTAATAGCCTTTATTAGCGACTGTTCACTCAGAAAAATACCCAGTCCGGTCGTTAATAACCCTTATTAGCTACTGTTCACTCAGAAAAATCACCAGTTCGGTCGTTAATAGCGATTTATTACCGACTGTTCGCTCAAAGAATGTGCCTGAACGGTCGCTTATACATCTTACGGAATCCCCATTATTAGAAGCTACGCTTTATCTTTTATTGGGTATTATTCTTTGATAAACGTGAGTAGGAAAATAACAATATCTACGAAAACAGCCTTTCAAAAAGATTAGTTATTATTTCATAGAAAAATTTTACAATGTAAAAAGTATTTGACATTTTTGAAGCTAATGTTACAATAAAAAGTGTCAAATACTTTTGACATCTTTTATAAGGAGGGAACAAAAATGGATTGGGTTAAAATTGTGTATTCAGGCATATTGTTGGTTTGCGGAATTTTGATGTTTTTTGCACCCTTTTCTCAAAAGGGTGATGAAAGAAGGAAGTTTATCAACACGAAAGCTCAATCATATGCCTTTATCGTCGTTATAGGTATGCTGATTTTAGAAGTGGCAGAGTCAATTTATCTCACTATTCAGGGGAATACTTCTTATAATGGTAATGGATTTTCGCCGATATCGTTTCTGACGGTGATTTCCATTATATATCTGGTAACCTTACTCTTTTACAGGAAAAGATATGGCGATTAAATGAAAAATCAAATTAAGGAATTAAGAAAATCAGCGAAGTTATCCCAGGAAGAGCTGGCTAAACTCTGTAAGGTATCCAGACAAACCATCAATGCAATTGAAAATGATAAATACGACCCTACTTTACAATTAGCGTTTGACATCGCCTCTGCATTGGGTACCACAGTAGATGAGCTTTTCATCAGAGGTTCTGCTAAAAAGTGATAAATTGACCTCCTATCGAGGTCTTTTTTATGCACTCCTCAACAATTTTACACGCTAAATTAGGCATTGGTTCCACCTGATTATTGCAAAAAGAAAAGGTGCTCCAAAAGCTCTGCTTTTGAAACACCTTCCGACGGGAATCTTGGCTCCTAAACCTAGCCTAACAGTCAGTTCATCTTTAATCCAATGACTCTAGCAATGCCTTCATATCCGTATTAAGGATTTCCTTTACATCAGCTGTAATAAATTTATCCATGGCCGGATTGTTTAAATGCTCTTGGAAATCCTTCAATTTCTTAATTGCTTGCTTATCGTGGCCCAAATCGTGCTGATGTTTGGCTTCTTCTAAAGAATTGGTTAATTGACTTGCTAATGGGTGTTGGATGGCACCACTCCCTGTATACTCTCTAACCAGTTGCTGGATTGTTTCCATGCTCGTTGTCACCTCTACTATTAACCTATTAGATTCAATAGTTAAGCCATCTAAGGTAACCTTAACAGAGACCGTTGCCGTTCCAGGATTATGGGCTGTCAATTTACCATCAGCAATCGAGATGACATTGGTGTTGCTGCTCACATATTCGATGCTGGCTTCGCTTAGATCCACTGGCTTTCCATTGCTATCTGTACCGCTAATGGTAAGGGCGGATTGATCGTTTCGATGCAGGGATAATGGCTCCGCCTCCAAGGTAACAGATGCCAAAGCTTGTTTTGTTCGAACGGTTACCAGTGTAGAAACTTTTAGGCCATCAATGGCTGCCGTGATGGTAGCGGTTCCTTCACTTTTGCCCGTTACAACGCCATTCGAATTAATAATGGCCACAGCTGGATTATCGGATTTCCATACGATTGTATTGGTAAAATTCGCTGGCTCGACTGCTGCATGGAGCTGCTTTGTTTCACCTAAATAGACCGTGTGTTTAGGGGCAAGACTTATATTGGCTGCCTTAACAGTTGGAGCAACCGGATTAGGCACATCTGCTTTATACATAGTGATATAATCTACATTCACATTCCCTATGGACCCATTGTCAATACGATAGCTGATCACATTTTTCCCTGCTTGCAAGTTCAACCGTTCCGAAGCGGTAAACCATTCCTCCCAGCTAATCGACGTTTTATCTGGTGTAATAGTTTTTACAAATACCCCATTTACATAAACATTGACTTTGGCTCTTGCAGGCAGCTGAGTCGAAGGATTGTTAGTATATTCACCATTCACTGCTTCCCCGTAGGCATATCTCACCCCGACGATATAATCGCCCGCTTCTTTTGCATTCACCACAAAACTTGCTTCTGCCCCGGATGATTTCGGTAGATTAATATACCCATTTCCTTGATAGTTTTTATACGTTTGTCCTTTTGTGATTCCACCGTAGTGTATCGCGTCTTCTGCCTGATACATGTCTCCTTGCCCTGGATCACCTGAAGGCAGTTCCTGCCAAGCATAAGGAGAAACCGGTTCACCAAAATTAGGTGTCCCATCTTGATTCCAACCAAATTTCTTTATATTGACCTGTCGCCACCAGTTACGTCCTGTATCTTTGTAGACACGTGAATGATAAATCATCCAGTCTTCCATGCCATCAGCCGATTTTACAAACCCAGCTCTAGCAGGTCCCGATACATCACTAGTGGCCACAAAAACATTATTGGTACGGTTCCAAGAGTTTGAATTCAAGATATCTCCGTCTGTATTCATAAAATAGGATAACCGATACCCATTGGATTGATAGTCCCCTTCTGATACCGTGATAAACACCTTTCCATCCCGTTGCAATACTCGAGGACCTTCTCCGCCTCCGCCTGGCAATAACGAACGGTCCGCTTTGATCGTATAAGGGTTTTCCATTGGCGCAATGGCCGGCCCGACTGGTTCTCCGGCGCCTAAAGTACCCCAAACAGCGTATAATTGTCCATTATACTCAAATACGGTAAAGTCGTTCGCTTGTTTAAACTCACCTTTTTCCCCTGTGTAGAGGGCTCCTTTACTCACATACTCACCAAGTGGGTCATCTGAAATGGATTCCAAAACCGTTGCCATATGCCGGTAACCATAATCTTTTAAATCGGCGCAGTAATAGATATACCATTTTCCGTCAAAAAAGAAAATTTCCGGAGCGAAAATACGGGTTTGGGTTCCTTTTGAATCATACACCATTACCTTTTCTCCCTGATCTGTAAGGGTGCGGGATCTCGAGACGTAAACTTTATTATTCGAATCTAAGTTGCTGGAGGAGACAAAGTAATAATAACCATCCTTGTACGTGATAAATGGATCTTGCCCTTGGTATAAGGGGTTGTTAAATTTATCAAAAACTGAAGAGCTGGTGACGCCCATTTCTTTCATGAATTCGGAACGGGTGATGGATAGCGTTTCAGCCTCTTTTATTAATAGGTCTGCCTTATCCCTATCCTCTACATTTTTGTCATCAATCGTGCGAATTAATTCCTCTGCTTTTGCTTTTGCATGATTTAAAGTCTCGATAACACTTCCTGATACTTTGTCAGCGAAGTTCTCTGTCAAATAATCGGCCTTCTGGATTTCAGCTGTTAAATCCCCCTTTTTCTCCTCTATTACCCGATTGATGGGCAAATACAGTGCAGATTCCGGGACAATTTCTCTTTTCTGGCTTGCACTTTCCCATTCCATCCGAAGCCAGGCTCCGCCCCAGCCTTGTAAATATTCGACTTTAATGTCGTAATGTTTTCCGGCTTCTAAATGAATGGGTGCACTGTCCTGTTGGATTTCCCATTTTTGCTGCCAAAAATCAATGACTAATTCCCCATTAATCCATAGTCTAAAACCGTCATCTCCAATCATGTAGAAGGTATAGTCTTCGGAATATTTCGGTACAATCGTACCCGTAAACCGTGCGGTGTTATAATCCGGCGTACCTGAAAACTGATTAAAAATGCTTAAAAAAGAATCACCGTTTAAGTTTGCAATCCTTCTTTCTCCTCGAAAGTCATTGAAATTAAATACGTTGATATCTTCGCGATTATCAGGATTTCGTTCCACTTTAAAAAATTCACCCAGTAACCCATGGCCATCCGTGGTGGGGTCTGCTGCATGACTCTTGATGGGCTGACTAAACATGCCAGCTATGAGAAAAATAGTCATGAAGATACCTAACACTCTTTTCATATCTGTTCCTCCTTAAGATATTGGACTATCTTAAGCTTACAGATATTGAAAAAGATTGTATTTATAATAAAAAGGAAATATTTATAATTTTCAGGTTTGAATTCCAAATGAATGAAGAGCCTATCTGGTATACCCCCAAGGGCCACCCTGTATTCACCAGCCTTTGATTTAAAAAGAGGCTCTTTCATCCATTTGAAGCGATTTTTGCAAGGATATCAACTCATGCTGGATGTTTGGAAACCCGTTAATTTCGGGAACGGGTTTTATGGCGGGTGACTTTTTTCGATTGGCGGCATTCGCCATCGTTTCACAAACGTAAAGCAGTTGAGAAAGAGTTTGATCTGATAAAATTGGGCGATCTTCATTTCTTGAACAATTTTCCAGCAAATATCCTAAATGCTCTATGGAAAATACGACTGGCCAGTAATATTCTAGTGCTTGTTTATCTACTGGAATCTCACCAGAAGCTGTAGCATAAAGTGTTTTTAAATTATTGATGTTCGTCCGCATTTTCATGACTTCTCTGCTTTTTCTTGCCTGAAATCCTGTTCCTTGGTCAGAAAAAAGAATGAATAAAAGCTGCGCCTGACTTCGAATCGTTTTGGTTATTAGATGCGGGAGCCGACTAGAGGCAGACTGTCTTCCTACGAAAAATACTCCTATTAAACCAATGATACTACCGATTATGATATCCATTAATCTGGCGGATGCAAAATACGTAAAGGTAAAGCTTCCATGACTCGTGCTTTCCGCCATAAGCAAGGCATTCGGCGTAAAGAACAGCGCAGCAAGCCCATAATTTTTTACAATAAACAGCTCTGTTATAAACGTTAAAAGCATTATAAAGACAACAATCTTGTATCCTGAAGGGTGAGCCATCAGAATTAGACTTGCAATCAATATCCCTAGGATGGTACCAAATGCTCGTTGAATCGCACGATGATAGGTAGCGACAATCGTAGAGCCTGACATCACCGCTACACAGGATAACGGTACCCAAAACGGCCGGGTGAATTCAAACTGATACGCAATCATCGCAGCGATAATGGTGACAAAACCAAACCGAATAGCTGTAATAAAAACAATGGAGTTTTTATCAAAGGCCCCCATAAATATAGTACTAAGTGATCGTTTGGAAATGAGAATCTCTTGATTAATCTTTGATGTAGGTTCATTCATGATCGCATCCGCATCGGTCATTTGTTTGAATAACTGTAGAACGGATTCATCCATCTCTTCCGGTAAAAGGTTTTGTATGGAACAGTTACATTCATATTTTTTAAATCAAGCGAATGAGCGATTCCCTGAAAAAAACCCCTTAATTGTGATGGCAATTTTACGTTGGTTTTTGAAAAGTTTTCAAGGACATACAAAAAAATGGTATTGGCATGATTATTTAAAAGGACTAACCGGTTAAAAATGTCCGTATTTTTCCAAGGTATATATCCCACTGCCAGTGTTTCTTCTGCTTCCTTCAAGCTTGACATGACTTTATGTCTTGACTCATGATAGTTTTCTGTACCAACAGATTCAAGAAACTCAGCAAATTCTGCATATACTTTTTTCACTACACCTGTTTCCGGCCCATAAGGATTAAAAAAACAACCAATCATGGCAACCCCAAACGAAAATGTCCCTCCTAGAAATACGAGGCCGGCACGCAGCCAAACCAGTTCTGGATGAACCGGCATACCCGTTGTCATGGCAAAAACTAATACGAAAAAAATCGCAGAAGGCCCGGTAATTTTTAAAGCTCCAAAAATAAAAATAGCTACTGCTCCAATAATTCCCATTAAAATCGCGACTGCAAACGGGTAAGGGGCAGCAAGGGTCCCTAAACAAGAGACCAACATCATTCCTAGTATGACAAAAAATAGCTTTTTGGCTCTTTGGGCATAAGGGATATTAAATACATAAAGATAGGTAAAGCCCCCCATTCCAGCGATCAACCCATATTCGAGATTCCCTAATACTAATCCAATCATGACCGGCAAAGAAGCAGCTATTCCAGCACAAAACGCCTTTACCCACGGAAACGGCTTTCTATTAACCATCAATGCCTGTTTGATAATGGATGGAGATTTGTGGGTGACGGATTTAGGTGTTTCATTCATTCCAATTGCTCCTTTTTAACATCATTTGAATGGTGCCATGGGGATGGTTCTTCTGGCGTATGAGGAGCCGTGAAAACTGCAGCCATGATTTACATTCCCTTCTTACCTTGTCTTCATATTTTTTCCGTGCAGATTCTATTTTACAACTACTTTATTCTTCCCCATTTTTTAAAAAATCAGGGCTCACTACCTTTATCTTTACGTCCTCAATATCTTCGGTGATTAGATTACTTGAAGGTATGCTTATTTGTTATTTAGGGTTTACACTTTCATGCTGAATGTAACAAAAAAAATAGCTCACACTGATCCTTTCAATAGAGTAGGTGTGAGCTATTTTTAAAGTTTTTTATTTGACTGTTAAAATAACCCGTTGGTAATGTTTCAACCCATGTGCTCCGTTATCTTGTACTTCTGCAATGATATGGATGGTATCCCCTGATTTCGCATCTTTTGGAACGGTAAAGCTAACGGTATTGGTATCGCTGCCTTCCAAAGGAATACTATCGGTCACTTCACCGTCTGCCAATTCTCGGTGAAGCCCCAGAAAACTTGAAGTGGTTTCTTTCGGAGGAACCTTTGAATCTTCATACGTATCGGCTTCAAAGTATCTCCACCATTTATACATTAATTCATCTCCATCTGGATCTTTGCCTTTCGCGTGAAGGGTTATTTTTTCTCCTTTTTTCACCTTTAGGTCTAAGCCCTCTTTTATTGAAAGAGTAGGGTTATGGTTGGCATCTTTGTATTTTGATGCCGTCACCCAATCCGCACGGGCGGCAAAATCATCTTGCATATCATCAAACCAGCGCATTAAGGAATATTCTGATTCATAGCGGTTTTTATAAGGATCAAAATCGAGAACGGTATTTTGGGAAAGGTTATTATTTACCTCGCCAAACCGTCCGCCCCAACCTCCATAGGATGGGTTTTCCATACTTCTTAATCCATTATCGACCAAGTATAAAAAGGATGGTGAATCCCCCTCGGAAATAAAATCATACCGGTTATATTGTGTATGGCTATTTAAGTAATCCTCACTTCCGCGTTGTTCATTGGGTAACTCACCAGCGAGGATTTTACCATCTCCCATTAAAGCATATAAATCCATCAAGGTGCCATGGCCGTGTTGGATATTTTCATAATTCCATGCACCTTGAAGCCTGCTGTTTACTTGGCTGGGATTCGACGTCCATGCATAAGCGAAATGCCAAAAATTTGAACGGTCATTGATTATTCTTATACCCGGCCAGTTCTGGGCAATATACGATTCATAACTAGTATCTTGGTTCAAGATAATATAAATGACTAATTTATCGCTGACTCTTTTCTTAATATCCGCCCATTGAGGAGTATTTTCGTATTCTTCTTGTATCGACTTTAAGGCCCGGGCTGTCGTATTGGTGCCGCCCCATGTTTGGACATATAAATCAGAATCATCTTTATCTAAAAATAGTTTCTTTAAAAATTCCGATCCATCCGTTACTTTTTCCATTTCCCCCGGAGATGAAATATTTCCAATTTTGGTGACGCTGCGGAGATATTCTGCGGATGGAAAACCCTTAGCATGCTTAATTAGGTTGGGATAGGCTTCCTTATAAGCGTTCAGATAATTTGTTAACCATTCAGTCCCTGTCCATCTAAAGGGTTCAATCCCCTTTTCTGCATCCCCCGCATAATGGTACACCGAACTGCTAAGGACAATTCCTTTGATGTCCATTTCATTGGAATACAAAAGGGCCCGGATCATCGAGTTCATATCATCCACTTCACCGTCTGTTGTAATGACCGTTCTGGCTTTAGAGGTTTTGTTATTCTGGCTTACCTCAGCCTTTTCACTTTTATCATTCACAACTGCATCCTGATTTTGATTAGAAAAACCTGTTCCGAAAAATACACTTCCTAACAAAAAAGCGCTAACAACCAACGGCCTTTTTTTCATCTAATTGCCTCCTCGAATATTAAGAATAGAAAATTATCCTGGTACCATTCCGAACATGATGTACATTTTTAATCGTAATATTTATTAAAACTAGTTTACTGCGGCCAGTTGAATAAAAATTTCTTCTTCCATATCGTCTTCGGAAACGATATCTCCATTTTCAACATTCTCAATATAACCCGCTATACCACTATGAATATTGGTTTCCCATTGGAACTCAGGAAAATCGCTGCTGAATGTTTCTAGTGAATACACCAATTGAAATCTAGTGAGTTCAAAAAAGAGACTGGATTGGATGTCCACATCGGTTAAACCTAGCAACGTTTCGGCAGGAATATGAACGATATTAGCCTTCTTTCCAAGTGCCTTGGCAATCAATTGAACATATTCATCCTGATTCATCACATTTGGGCTTCCGCAGTTATAGATTTTTCCATAAGACCGCTTTTCTCCAGCAAGATAGGCAATCATTCGCCCGGTATCTCTAGCATCACTTGGCTGCATGAGTGTAGTTCCATCACCCGGGACGATCACAGGTTGATCTGCTTTGATTCTATTAATCATTGAGGCTGCGTTTCGGCTAAAGATGGAAAGTAAAAAATGTGGTCCAAGGGAGTAAAGGGGTCTTACAATCGTAACAGGGAATTTCTCTTCATCATGATAAGATAGAAAGAGTTCTTCACATTCCTGTTTCTGCTTCGCATATTCCGATACTGCTGGATTATTTGGTTCTTCTTCAGATGCTGGGAGTTTTTTTAAAGGATAACCATACGTATCTACTGTGCTGACAAAAATAAAGTGTTTGACTTTAGAGTGGGAGAGTTCAATCATTTGTTTTGCTTGCTCTTTCGTAAAGCAAAAGTAATCGATTATGACTTCCGGGGTAAATTCATCCATCACCTCCTTTAAAGATTGCTCATTATTGCGATCCCCTATATAATTCTTTATCCCATGCTTTGGTTGTAAATTCGTTTTCCTTCTATTAAATATGGCCACTTCATGCTTTCTCGAAAGCAATTCATCAACCGTATGGGAAGAAATGGTGCCGGTACCACCTATGATTAGAATCTTTGTCAACATCATCATATCCTTTCATATTAAATAAAGGCAGTGTAAAACTTGGCTGTTGATTTCCCCTCCAGGCGCTTCGCTTTCCGCGGGCGTGCCGGGGAGCCTCCTCGGCGCTTTTAGCGCCTGCGGGGTCTCCCCAGCCCCGTACTCCCGCAGGAGTCTTCGCGCCTTCCGCTCCAATCAACAGGTTACAAAATTCAACATTCCCCTTTAACACAATTTAAATAATAGAAAGAGATACTAGCTTACCAAAAAGGCAAATGAACACTTTTTAGTTTTGACGCTAGTATCCCTTCTAATGGTTTGTTATCGGTTATACTAAAATGCTATTCACGGCATTTTTCCATGCTGTATAATACCCACTTCTTTCCTCTTTAGCCATAGTAGGTTCATATTCAATTGCGTTTTGATTAAGCTTGGAAATATCCTCAAAGGAATTCCAGATCCCGAATCCCAAGCCAGCTAAATAAACGGATCCCAAAGCGGATAATTCCGATACCTCGGAAACCCTGACCTTTGTTTCCAGCATATCCGCTAAAAATTGCATAAGGAACCGATTGGACGTTGCTCCGCCATCCACATTTAATACAGATATTTTATTTTGGGTTTCCGCTTCAATCAGTTCTATGACATCTTTTACCTGATAAACCATACTTTCCAATGCCGCTCTAACAATATGGGCCTTTTTCGTGCTGCGATTCATTCCCACAATGGCAGCACGTGTATCCGGACTCCAATACGGGGCTCCCAATCCGACGAAGGCCGGAATTAAATAAACCCCGCCATTATCATTTACAGAAACGGCTAATGGCTCGAGCTGCTCCACATATCGAATGAGTTCCAGATCGTCCTGAAGCCATTTGATAATATCCCCCGTCGTTCGAATGATCCCCTCAAGGGCAAATGCGGCCTTTCCGCCAATCCCCCAAGCTAAGGAGGTTACTAACCCATGGGAGCCTTCTACAAGTTCCTCCGTTTGCACTAATACAGAAGTTCCTGTGCCAAAAGTGGCTTTGGCCATCCCTTTATGAAAGCATTTTTGCCCAAATAAGGCCCCTTGAGAATCCCCAATCACACCGGAAATAGGCAGACTGATTGACAGTTCCTCAAAGTCTGTATGTCCAAAAATATCCGCTGAATTTTTCACCTCCGGCAGCATCCCTTTACTGACACTGAACAGCTCTACTAGCTCCTCATCCCAAGTTAAGGAATGAATATTATAAAGAAGCGTCCGGCTTGCATTCGTATAATCGGTGGCGTGGACTTTTTTCCCTGTCAACTTCCAAATTAACCAGCTGTCGATCGTGCCTAGAAGGAGCTTTCCCTCTTTCGCCTTCTCCGCTGCCCCTTGCACATTTTCGAAAATCCATTTCACTTTTGTGGCAGAAAAATAGGGATCAAGCGTCAATCCAGTTTTTGATTCTATGATTTTTTCATAGCCTTGACCTTTGAGCTCCTTACACAGTTGGGCGGTTCTTTGACATTGCCATACAATGGCATTATAAACAGGCTCACCCGTCTGTTGATCCCAAACAACAATGGTTTCCCTTTGATTGGTGATCGATAAACCCTTTAGTTCGTTCCGGCTCACCCCAGAAAACTGAATTGCATTGTCAATCAGTTCTTTGACGTTTTGGTAGATTTCCATCGGGTCATGTTCCACCCATCCCGGCTGCGGGTAAATTTGCCGATGGGATTTTGATTTTTTATATATGATGTTCCCTTCCGAATTCACCATTAATACCTTGGTTCCAGACGTGCTTTGGTCTATTGATAAGATATACTCGGACATAAAGGCACCTCTTCCACTAGAGGCCCAGCTGTTTGGCTATCTTGATCACGTTCTTCACACTTAGACCATAATGTTCAAATACTTCGGCGCTTTTTCCTGTGATGGCCGGTTCATCGGGAATCCCTAAAATTTTTACCCGTACCGGACAATGCTGGGATACCACTTCCGCCACGGCAGAACCCAATCCACCGTAAATACTATGTTCTTCCATCGTAATGATGCGGCCGGTCTCTTCTGCCGCCTTTATGATTGCTTCTTCATCCAATGGTTTAATGGTGTGCATATTCAAGACCCTGCAGCGAATCCCCCCGTTATCTAATGCTTCTGCCGCATCTAACGCAACCCTTACTGTTTCGCCTGTTGCAATAATGGTTAAATCACTGCCTTCCCGCATCGTGACTGCCTTGCCAATCTCAAAATCATAATCACTAGATAAATAGGAATCTTCCACAGGATTGCGTCCGATTCGAAGATACACCGGGACATCATAATCCACAAGGGCTTCGATCATGTTTTTCGTTTCATGACGATCAGCGGGCATCATCACATGCAAACCAGGAATGGCCCGCGTTACCGCAAGGTCCTGCAACGAATGGTGGGACATCCCCAACGCACCATAGCTTACACCGCCGCTAATGCCAATTAATTTGACATTGGTCCTTGAATAGGCGACATCGACTTTTATTTGCTCGATACTTCTCATACTTAAAAAACAGGCAGGTGAAGCCACAAATGGGATTTTTCCGGACGCCGCTAAACCGGCGGCAATCCCAACGAGATTTTGTTCCGCAATCCCTACTTCCACTAATTGTTGAGGCAGTTCTTTTCCAAAAGGAACTAACGAAGCAGAACCCCGGGAATCACTTGTCAGCACGATAATGTCTTTATTATGTTTGGCCATATCTAATAATGTTTCGCTCATCACCGTCCGATTCGCCACTTTATTGCCGGCTACCTTTTTCAGAGCCACATTGTTCATGCTAAAACCTCCAATTGCTTTGAAAGTTCCTCGATAGCAAGGTCATATTCTTCCTTTGTGGGGACCCGATGATGCCAGCCGACCATGTTCTCTGCGAAGGGGATTCCCTTCCCTTTCACCGTATTGGCTAAAATCAGGGTAGGCTTATCAGGAGTTTGGGGAATATTTTTCAAAGCATGGACCAATTCCTCCATGTTATTCCCGTCCACTACTACAACTTCCCACCCGAAACTTTTCCATTTTTCATCCAATGGCTCGTTAGACATGACATCCATGGTGCTTCCCGTAATCTGTAAATGGTTACAATCCACAATTCCCACTAGATTGTCTAACTTATAGTGAGCTGCCGACATCGCCGCTTCCCAAATCGACCCTTCTGCCTGCTCACCGTCTCCCATAAGGGTATACACCTTATACGATTTGCCGTCCATTTTCGCGGCCAAAGCCATTCCAACGGAAATCGATAATCCATGCCCCAATGCGCCCGTATTCATTTCAACACCTGGAACCTTGTTATTGGGATGCCCAATTAAACGTGATTGAAATTGCGAAAAGGTTTTTAACTCTTCTTTTGGAAAAAACCCTTTATCCGCCAAAACCGCCCAATACGATTCCACCGCATGACCTTTACTCTGAATATACCGGTCGCGATCTTCCCATTTGGGATTGCTAGGGTCGACATTCATGACGTCGTAATAGAGGGCTGTCAGGATATCGGTGTTCGACAAGGAGGAACCGGTATGACCAGTTCCTGCTTCAACGACCATTTTTAACAAATCCATCCGGATCTCAATTGCTTTTCTTTTTAAAAAAGTAATGTCTGCCACCATAAACTCCTCCTTGGGTTTATTGATTCACATCACTGCCGCGCAGCCAGGCCCTTATTTCACTTTCAGTCGGGTCAACAGGGTCAGGATTTAAGCCGGGAATATACTGGCATGCTTCGTATAATACAGGAATCACATTCGCATGAATGCCGACGGAATGATGGATATACGGTCCTTTGACCAAAGTTTCTTCCCATAATGGCCAGTCATTGACTTCAATCCATACATATGAGCCTCTTGAATACGGGCCTTCAATCCCCTTTGCCTGCCCAAGGAAAAGGGAATATTCCCCATGATCTCCGTCAAAACGGGCAATCGTCATTTTACCGCCCTTGATTTCCCCCTCATGAGTTCCGGGAGAATGATCTTCAAATAAAAAGTGCTTTCTGAGTTTTGGCTTATTTTCAACACTTAATGACACCGGAAAGTTGCCACAGTGGAATAAAAGCTCGCCATTGGGATTTTCCGGATGCCGAATGGTGATATCCGCAAAAAAGGTTGGCATCGTGTTTAGCGTTGCTGCTTGAACCATAATAGAAGTGATAGCCCCATGGATATCGGTTTCACATGTGACAGGTATTTGTTCATCCGTTAAAATGGCGTTGGCCAAACAAGGCATAATCCCAATAATATCCTGCAACGACGACCAGCATTGGATGGCAATGGCCGTACTTCCGGTTTCTTTCGCATATTGCTTCATCGCCACTTTTAAGGAAGCAATCCTCCTGATATGCTCTTCCCCGACTTCACTCCAGTCAAGCGTATCTTTGATATATTGAATCGCATCCAACAGTTCCTTGGAATCTGTTTTTTCTACTTTTAACGTGACCTTCTTGAGTTCATCGAGAGTAATTGGATGAATCTGAATCCCGAATCTTTCTAACAGCTCGCCTTCATTACAAATGACGGACCAGAAGTCAGAGGGCCTAGTGGAAATTTGCAGGATCCGCAAATTTTTAAAATGCTTCACCACATTCGCTGCCCCGATAAAATTCTTAAAGCCTCTTTCAAAAACGACAGAATCTACTGAACTATTGGTTATATAGGTAAACGGAACATTGAATCTCCTTAAAACTTTCCCTGTGGCAAATAACCCGCATTGGGTATCGCGTAAACGCATGCCATTTTCTAATGGGGCCTCATCTCTAGGTCCCCAAAGTAAAACCGGCTTCCCGATTGCCTTTGCGACTCTGGCAACCAAGTCCTCCGTCCCAAAGTTCACATGGGGGAAAAACAGCGCATCTACGTTCGCATCTTGGAACCTTTTAATGACCGCCGCTTCTTCCAATCTCTCAAAGAGAAGGCCTTCCTCATTGATTCCATCTAAATCAACGATTTCGATATCCATATCAAAACTATCGATTTTCTCTTTAATTAAATTCTTATATTTATACGCGTCCTCCTTACTAAAAACAAAGCGTCTTGTTGGAGCAAATCCTAGTTTCAAACGATCCATCCTCATTTCCTCCCTTTTTCATTGAAAGCTAATCTAATACCCAATCCACCGGCATATAAAAATATTTATCTGACAAACTAAATTTGTTTATTGATTTCTCAAAAAAAATATGAGAAATAAAATGTTTTAGAACTCCTTTTTACTATAGTTATTTCTTAAGCATGTTGTTGGAGTGCCATCTTATTTTGAGTTCTACCTTGTATTTGGTCCACAATGACAGCTAAGACAATGACCGCTCCTGTAATCACCATTTGCCAAAATTCCGATACGCCCATCATGACCATTCCATCACTTAATACACCGATAACAAATGCACCCATAATCGTTCCGCCAATACTGCCTCTGCCTCCAGAAAGTGATGTTCCTCCTAATACGGTCGCAGCAATTGCATTCAGTTCCCAACTTTCCCCCGTTGCAGGGTGGGCAGCACCTAACTGTGAAGCCACAATCAGCCCTACCATGGCCGCACAAAGTCCCGAAATCATATAAACAATCAATTTAATCCGCTTAACTCGGATACCCGAAATTTCTGCCGCTTTTTCATTGCCGCCTACGGCAAAAATATGCCCGCCTAGAGGAGTCTTTTTAAAAATGTAGATGGCGATGACCCCGACAATAATCATGGCCCAAATAGAAAACGGTATGCCTAAGATACTGCCAGATCCGAGGTAAGAAAAGCCTGTGTTTCCAAGTTCGGGGCTTCCACTTAAATCAGGAAACGTTTTTCCATCCGATCGTAATAAGGCCATTCCCCGGGCCACATACAGTAACCCTAATGTTGCAATAAAGGGCGGGACATTAAACTTTGTAATTAAAAAGCCATTAATGAAGCCTATGAAAACGCCAAATAAAAGCGTTAATACGATGACGTTAAAGATGTTAAAATAAATCGTCACTCCTAATGGATTGATCACGAGCCCCTGATAAATCAGACCTCCGGCAATCATTCCCGATAGACCTACGATGGAACCTACTGATAAATCAATCCCGCCCGTTACAATCACGAATGTCATGCCAATTCCTAAAAGAGCATATAAAACCACATGCTTTGTCACAATGGTTAAATTGGCAGGCTCCATAAACTCCGGCATCAGAATACCAAACACGATCAGCAGTACGATTAAAGCGATAAAAGTCCTCGCCTTTAGGAAAATCATTTTAAAGGATAAACTTTTATCTACTTTCACTTTTTCCGTGTTTTTTACGATTTCCATCTCTCTCCACCTCCTAGAACACTTCTTTCATTTCTTGAGCACAGGCTGTTGCACTAGTCGTCGCTGCTTTCATTAACGATTCCTCTGTTACTTCTTCCGCTTGAAATTCCCCTGTTAATCTCCCTTTGGAGAGCACGATGACTCGATCGGATGCCCCAATGATCTCATTTAATTCCGAAGAGACTAAGATGACCCCAAGACCTTGTTCCGCCAAATTGTTGATAATCTCAAACACATCACTTTTTGCTGAGACATCAATCCCTCTTGTTGGTTCATCTAAAAGTAAGATTTTGGGATTCGTCAGGACTGCTTTTCCAATTACGACCTTCTGTTGATTCCCGCCACTTAGGGAGCCAATGGGCAATTTCGGGTTCGACACTTTGATATAAAAGTCGTTGATAGTCTTCTTTACAGCACTATCCGTTCTTTTCTTTTCAAGGTGAAACCATTTGGCATAATTTTTTAAACTCGATAGGGTTAGATTTTTCTCTACCGAAAGCGTTTGGACCAGTCCTTCTCGCTGACGGTCTTCAGGGATATGGGCGAAGCCTAATTCAATTTGCTTCGCGGCAGATTTAGGATGGATGGGTCTTCCTTCAAATTCCACCCCGCCCTTAAGGCCCTTGTGTAAGCCCATTAAACATTCTAAAAGTTCTGTTCGGCCGGAACCTAGTAAGCCAAAGATGCCCAGTACTTCCCCTTTGCGAAGGGAAAAGGAAATATTTTCAAGTATATTTTCCGGCTCCCCAGGAAGCATGAGATCCGTTACTTCAAGAATTTTGTCTCCAATTTTTTTACTTTTTGATTTTATGATTTTCTTACCTTCATGTCCGACCATATTTCTTACAATCCATGGGAGATCAATGGAGTTCACTTCTGCATTTGCCACAATATGTCCGTCTCTTAATATCGTGACATGGTCTCCTATTTCCATAATTTCTTCCATTCGGTGGGAGATGTAAACAATCGCAATCCCCTGTTGTTTTAATTCTTGTATCAGCTTGAATAACACTCTTACTTCCGCACCACTTAGTGATGAGGTGGGCTCATCCATGATTAAAATATGTAATTCTTTTTGTACCATCGTTTTGGCAATTTCGATAATTTGCTGCTGCCCAACCCTTAGGTCCCCCACAATCGTGCTTGGGTCGATCGACTGCTCTAGTTTTTTTAAGATTTCACTGGTGTGTTTCACCTGTTCTTTCGAATCCACCATTCCATATTTCGTTTTTTCTCTCGCCATAAAGATGTTCTGTGCAACGGTTAGATTGGGAAACAAATTTAGTTCCTGGTGAATAATCGCAATTCCTTGATCGGCAGCCTCTCTGGTATTCGCAAATCTTACTTCTTCACCATTAAGAAGAATCGTCCCTTCTGTAGGCTGTTCCACACCCGCGATAATTTTCATTAAGGTAGACTTCCCTGCCCCGTTCTCGCCAATCAATACATTGACTTTTCCACGGTGTAATTGGAAATCAACATGGTTAAGGGCGATCGTCCCAGGATATATTTTGGTAATATTTCTAGCCTCAAGACATATGTCCGTTTTGGTAGGTGTCGTCATGGTATTCCCTCCTGTCTACTTTTGCTGCGCAATCACAGGCGTGAGAATTTTAGCTGAATCATTGGCTGTCATGACTCCGGTGAAGTCAATGGTTGCACCTGGAGTGAATTGCAGGGATTTAAGCTGTGTATTATAGCTTTTTTGATTGTAAGCGTCCGCTACTTGTGACCATTCGATCTGGTTTTTGAAATCGTCAAATTTCATATAATCAAGAACATCTCTTATGGCCGTTCCATTAATGACAGGGCCGATTTGCATAAAGATATCTTCTTTTCCGTCGAAAGGTTCAATATCTAGCGTAACCCGGCCTGTCCTTGATTGATTCTGGACTTGTATCACCTTTCCTGAACCTTTGACAATAAAACTCCAAGAAACGGTATTTTTCTTGCCTAAGGTTCCCCCAGCCGTTTCGACGCCATCTTTCGTAATCGCTTCTATTACGGTTGTGACATCTTTGGCGTTATCTTGTATAAAAGGAAGAACTTTGCTATCCCATGATTCATCCGCATAGTTACTTGCGTTAAAGTCAGTCGTGACACTGCTTTTACCAGCCAATTTATTTTTTAAATTCTCATCAATTTTTACGACCTTGCTTCCCAATAGCAAGGAAATGGCAAACAAAATAACCAATAAGCCCGAAAGGATCACCGAAAGTTTATTCTTAACGACTGGCTGTTTTACGTTCATCCCTTTCAACTCCGTGAACTAAATTTTTCGCTATTGTTTTACCAGAAGACCCTTTAGCTTTTCGGTAAAGGGTCTTTTGGATGATATGACTATAGAAATCTATTTGCTTAGAGCAAAGTTGTTAAGCTTATCGGCATTGTCTTTTGTAATCAGCACACAGTCGATTAATTGTTTTTCATCCTCACCGGTTTTACCGTCTTTTAAATATTTATCAGCTTGAGTGACAGCAAGTTGTGCGATATCAAAAGCAGGCTGTAATCCGGTAGCCTTAATTTCTCCTGCTTTAATGGAATCCCTTACATCATTGCTTCCATCGAACCCTGCCACAATCACGTTCGTTTTTCCTGCGGCTTTTAAGGCAGCCATAGCCCCCATTGCCATTGTGTCATTACCTGCAATCACACCATTAATATCAGGATTTGCTTGAATAATAGATTCCATTTTTGAGAAAGCTTCGGTTTGACTCCAGTTGGCGCTCTGGCTAGCTACCATTTCCATATTCGGATACTGGTCAATCACTCCATGAAATCCAGTCGAACGAACATTGGCATTCGTATCTGATTCTTTACCAAGCAGCTCCACATATTTTCCCTTTTCACCCATTTGTTTCACAAATTCCTGGGCAACCAGTTGGGCACCTTGTGAATTGTTAGCCACAATTTGGGAAACGGCAAGGCCCGTTTCATTAATTTCCCTGTCAATCAGGAACGAAGGGATACCGGCGTCTTTTGCCTTTTTAATCGGTGCGATCGATGCATCTGCACCTGCATTATCAAGAATGATAGCCGCTGCCTTTTTAGCTATAGCTGTATCAAATAGTTCATTTTGTTTGTTTGGGTCATCATCGTGGGTGAGTACTAAAGTCTCGTAGCCAAGCTCTTTCGCTTTTGCTTCTGCTGCATCTGCTTCAGTTTTAAAGAATGGATTGTCATGAGATGGTGTAATAATTACTATCAAATTGGAGTTTTTACTTGAAGTGTCCGTATTACCTTTGTTATCGCTTTCATTTTTACTGCTTGATGAAGTTTCTTTCTGAGAGGAACAGCCAACCAGGATCATGCTAAACGCTAAAAAAATCCCTACTAAAAAAATCAAACCTTTTTTCATTTGTACTTCCTCCTTTTTAATAAATCCCCTTCTCCCTAACCATTTGATTCTCATAACCTTATTGAAAACGCCGCTCTAATAAGCTATGATTTTAGGTGTTTATGTAATGGGTTAAAGCGTTTACAATAGGTACTAAAAAAACAGTTAAGCGCTTTTAAAAAACCACCTTTAAGGAAAATAGCCATAAATGATTAGGGCAACATCCTCTTTTCCATCAAATGGTTATGCAGGATATTGGGCCTAATTTTTTTGAATATTCCCATTTGAGTGGTTCCTCGTATGTATATTAGCAACATTTCCAATTTTAGTCAATGAACTTTTTTAGCATTCTACAACTTTATTAATAAATATTTTTACTAGGGATATTTAGAAATCCTAAATATTAGCTAAAATTGGGTCATTTTACTATTTTTACAGCTAGTACAACAAGGAAAAAGCAGTTTGAACAATGAAAATTCAAAATAATTTACTTTTCACCCTACTAAACATAACTAAATTTATTCGCTTTATGTTATAATTAGTCTACTTAATTTGGTAAAAATAACTCTTGATATAAGATTGGCAGGTGTATTTGTTCATGAAAATAGATGATATTGCGAAATTAGCTAATGTTTCTAAATCTGCTGTATCATTAGCCTTAAATGGCAAAAAGGGCGTCAGTAAAGCAACTAGAGATACCATTTTAAAAATTGCTCAGGATCATGGATATATTTCGCGGCCCATTGTAAAGGCCGAACAACTTTTTCAAAATAACTCAAAAATCTTAAGGTTTGTGGCATGTACAAATGCAGGGATTGTCACAGAACAATATGAATCCCTTCCTTTCTTTATGGAACTTATTCGTAATCTGGATAAACATACGGGAGATAGCGGATATTCCTTAATGGTTTCTTCCATTAATATCGAAGAACTTGAAAATGAGATTAATCGTATTGAGCAAGAACATAAATCAACAGGAATTTTATTATTAGGGACTAACCTGACACCGGAACATATTAACCTAGTATCAAAGATTCAACCCAATTTAGTTGTCCTAGATACCTGTTATGACCACTTGGATGTGAATTTTATTGTCATGAATAATGTCCAAGGTGCCTACAAAGCGGGAAAACATTTAGTCGAACTTGGACACACCGATATCGGCTATGTAGAATCTAATACAAGAATGTATAATTTCAATAAAAGAAAGGAAGGTTTTTTCCAAGCTTTAGAGGAACATAATATTAGCGTTGCTGACCATAACCTTTTTTCGCTCTCCCCTACTTTTGTTACGAAGCAAGAAGAGTTGATTGAAAAAATAAGTTCACGGATCGACTCTCTGCCAAGTGCTCTGTTTTGCGAGTGTGATTATATGGCCATCAGTGTGATTAAGTCCTTATCCGCTTTGGGAATAAAAGTACCAGAAGATATTTCGGTGGTGGGATTTGACGATATTCTAGAAGCACAAGTGATTACTCCCGAATTAACAACCATACAGGTTAAGAAGGATCGAATTGCTTCACTTGCCGTTAGAACCCTCATTAATCAGATTGAAGAAAATGATTATGATCAAATAAAACTGATGGTGGATACGGAATTAATCATTAGGGATTCTTCCATGTGTGCAGTAAATAAAGCGCTTTCTACACTAATAACCAAATAAGCTTCACTTCAGGCTAATAAAAAGAGGGGAAATTCTATGAATCTACTCGTTGTAGGGAGTATAAACATGGATATCGTAAACTATGTCCATACCTATCCTTCTCCAGGACAAACGATAAATAGTACGAATACGCTTTATTATCCAGGCGGCAAGGGCGCCAACCAAGCAGTGGCTGCCTCTTTGTCAGGGGCCAATGTAAAAATGGTAGGTGCCATTGGAACGGATGTATTCGCCAAAGAATTAACCACTTCCTTGAATAGCTTTCGGGTTCAAACTGGGACTATAACATGTAAAGAAGGGGCAACTGGAATTGCCTTCATTACTGTAGTCGACCAAGGTGAAAATTCTATCATTCTTTCCAGCGGAGCAAACGGCAAACTGCTGCCGGATGATATTAAAAAACATCAAGAGTTATTTGCTGAAACTAATGCCGTGCTTTTACAAAATGAAATACCATGGGAAACGACGCGGCATGCGATGGAATTAGCCAAACAATCAGGAGCAGTTGTCTTTTTTAATCCTGCTCCCGCCAGAGCATTGCCTGATGACGTCTTGGCTTATATTGATTGGCTTGTTATAAATGAAACAGAAGCCGAAGTGATTTCGGGTCAACCCGTGAACTATCAAAACTCCGCCCTGCATGCAGCGGAATTATTACTAGAAAAGGGAGTTAGAAAGATCGTTATTACGCTGGGAACTAACGGACTGATTTATTTAGATAACCAGGGGCAATTCATCCAAGTCCCCGCTTTTCGTGTTTCTCCAGTTGATACCACAGGGGCTGGAGATACCTTTATAGGAAGTTTGGCTACATCCATAATGGAAGAAAATGATATACAAAAGGCCCTCACATTTGCTTCTGCAGCAGCGGCCATAAGCGTGACTCGTCATGGCGCACAAAATTCGATGCCCAATCGGGAAGAAATCGAACGATTTCTTAAACAACAATCATAGTAAGGCTATTACCCGACGGTTTGGTTTTTACCATCGAATCTATTAATATACTATCTTTTTATGATATGGAAATGATTTCTAGTGGAGACAAAAAACCTTCCTCAATGATGAGAAAGGTTTTTTGTTATTCTCCTTAGGTTAGTTAGGAGGGTTTGCAATATTATCCACCATGTTCGTTAACATAGGAAGTTCGTTGTCTGCAATATAATCATATGATGCAACAACACCATCTAATGTTGCACCATTATCTCCTTCTGCCAAGGAAGAGTCTTTTGCTTGCGCTTTTCCAATAAATTCCCTCGCTGCATGTAGGTGATCCATAGCCAATTTTACCCTGCGATTAGATTCTTCCAGATACGCTTTTGCTGCTGGATTTGCCATAATATTCTCCCTCCTTTCATTTTAGGATACTCTTATTTTTATGTATATTTATTAACAATTGATTGGACAAGCGTTGAAAAAGTAAGCCTATTTTTCTCCTCTATCGAAAAAACATTCCAATGTGTTGTAGCTGTTACTGTATATAAGCCCCCCTTTAACTTCATAAAGACAATTCTGGATTATAATTTCCTCCAATCATAATCTCGTAAAGTACTAATTTACTATCACGTTTGGTTGTCGTCTTCAAGAAAAATCACATTTATTATTCATATTCCCGGGGTGTCTTGATTGCACAAAAAACAATCATGATTTAACACTCCCAACCCAGGCATGAAAATAGTTCTTCACTGACCATAATGATAGTGACACAAACAGTATGTTATACGTGGCTCTTTTTGGTGGCTCGACCCTGTACAAAAAACTGTTTGAGTGAGCTTGGTGTTCAACCCTTTGTTAGCTTCGTTGGAGGGATGACTACGTACAGAAAAATGCTTATGTTCAATCTCACTCACTGTTTGTGATCCTATTTAAGAAGGGGATTTTTATGGAGGTATTTATTGAAAGGTGTGCTGGTTTGGACGTTCATTCGGAAATGATTGTGGCTTGTGTCATGACTGGAAATCAAAATGAAGAATTATTCAAGGAGATTGAGACATTTCCTACTTTAACAAAGGATTTATATCGTCTCTTAAAATGGCTTGAAAACCATGAGGTTTCCCATATTGCAATGGAGAGTACCGGAGTATATTGGAAGCCTGTATTCAATATTTTAGAAGGCTTTTTTGATATAACACTGGCTAACGCACAACGTATCAAGAATGTTCCAGGTAGGAAAACAGATGTATCGGATGCAGAATGGATTGCTAAATTATTACGACATGGTTTAATCGAAAAGAGTTTTGTTCCACCAGTCGATCTTCGAGAGCTTCGTGATTTAACTAGACTTAGAAAGAAATGGATTGGTCACTTAACTTCTGAAAAGAATCGAATTCAAAAGGTATTGGAGTGTTCGAATGTAAAATTAAGCACGGTCATTTCTGATGTGTTTGGCGTTTCAGGAAGAAAACTTCTTGAACGACTTATAGAACAAGGATATGTGGACGCCTCCGATGTAGAAGAAAGAATTCACGGCAGAATGGCGATGAAAAAGCAGAGGATTACGGATTCTTTGTTTGGCACACTAAATGATCATCAGCGTTTTCTAATCCGTCAATCCTGGTCGCATATTGAATACTTAGAAAAGCTTATTAAAGAAATTGAAGATCGAGTCGATATCATATTACAAAACTACCAAGACGAACTCCAGTTACTTACAACGATACCCGGCATTAAAAAAGATACTGCAGCGATCATTATTGCCGAAATTGGTGTAGATATGAGTCAGTTTCCAACACCGCACCACCTAGCTTCTTGGGCTGGTGTTTCACCAGGAAACAAAGAAAGTGCAGGGAAACGGTATAGTACAAAGACTGTAAAGGGAAATCCTCATATTAAATCGGCAATGTGCGAAGCTGCATGGGCTGTTTCAAGGTGTAGGAATCGCTGGTTAGCAACGAAATACTGGTCAATAGCTGCAAGAAGAGGAAAGAAAAAAGCACTCGTAGCTTTATCGCATCGAATGCTTCGAATTATTTACTCCATGCTTATCAACAAGGAGCCATTTAGAGAAATGCAAATTAATTAGTATAACCAAAACCAAATAGATATATACAAAGTTACCCTCCTACAGGTAGCTCTGCTTTCTTATTGGCTTTTTAGGTTATTTACAGGGTTTCCAACCTCGATCAATAGTATACGGGAGCCCCGGAGGATATTTATTTTCACAGAAAAGTGCCAAGCACCTCCAGAAGTGATGGGCACTTGTTTAAAAGTGATAATTTAAAGTTGAGTTTGATTGCTAATTTCCTCCATATACTCTTTACGTATTTCTGACAATGTCTTTCCTGTTTCCTCATGTATGGTAAATGCATAGGTTTCAACGGATGACCAGCCAGTTACTTCTCTTAACCATTGCTGTATCGATTTTTCTTCGTCGTTTATTTTGACATTCCCGTTTTTCATTAATATGGCTGTATCATCATGATTTTTGGCCCGCAAAAGGTCGCCTTCTTTTACCACTCCCCATTCCAACATGGAATCGATTCTTGGCAATTGTCTCCGGATAGTTTGTCTTTTCCGTTTAATTTTTGAGGTCGACGTCTTATCAGAAAGTCCTACATAATAATCTTCATAATGGTCTAATGGCAGAATTTTTTGAGTTTCAATATAAATTTCATCCTTTATTTTGTAAGGAATCAATTTATAACAATACATTTCTACTCCATTACTGTTAAGCCAAGCAACCGCTGACTTTGTTTGGTCATCGAAATCCGAAGCAACCAATATGATTTGCTGCCGTTGATTAAAATCCTCTATGGCAATATTGTTATCTCGGAAGAAAGAGACAATATTCCGATTAGCCAGCTCGGCAATCGTTAACGAGCTATCCCTTTGACTTGATTTATTTCTTTCCAAAAATGGTGCATAGATCTTACTTATTAAATCATCGATGTCTTTTATCGTGGCAAATCCTGCAGCATACCGAATGGCTTGAAATTCAAAAGCTTCTCTTCTGGATTCAATATCTCTTCGGTCACGCTTAATCTCAATTAGTACCAGATCACCATTTTGGTTAAGGCCGACTAAATCACAGATCCCATTACTTGAGTTTCTCACCTGTTGGCCAACAATTAACATCGATTCATCTTCAGCAATTAAATTGGTATTATTCTTGATTAATTCCTCTACATCATGCTCATTCATAGCTAAATCAGAAAAACTGGTAGGCTCAATAGGCAATGCCTCATTGTTCTTTATATAAAACAATTGTCTTCCTCCATCCATTAAGAGGTGTCCGTAATGGCAATTCTTTAAGACACTCGTAATTAAATCATCCCTTATTTTAGCTTTTCCAAATGATGGTCTAAATTACTTTTTCCCCGCTCTAAATTTTCTTCCCGTAAATTAAATTCCATCTTGCGTAACCGGTATGTTTCTTGTGGCGGAACATCTTTTAGTTTTATCTTTTCTTCATTTAAAATCATTAGTAAATCTGCTTCTGACGATAATAGGTCAATATCTATTAAAGACTTCCCGGAATTTTTATAACCCCGAATAGTAAAGACATATTTTTGAAATTCTCCGCTTATGAAAGATGTTTGATAGTTCGCTGGTCGAAAATCAGGGATATCATGTCCATCGGCATTTGGATTATATGAAAATTCATATGCATCACATTCTCTATATTCCAATGTTAAAGGCCTGTTACCTTTACCATTTCGCGCGATGGCAATGATAAAGAAGTACGGCAAATTTAAATAATCCGCTGACCCGCAGTCACCATTACTCGGATTGGCCCAGCCTTCAAACGGTTCATCATACGGATGACTATGATAGGTCCCCAAACAGTTTGAGGTAGAAAATAATTGTTTAGCCGATTGAATGGCTATATCTACCTTGGAATCAGGCATCACCGAAACATCATCCCGCCCGGCTACACTTCCTACAGGAAAGGCATAATCACATTCCATCGATTTTTCTTTTTCTATCCCAAAGATGAGCCCGTGTGCCTCAGAGTGAACCGTTTTCTTATTTTGCGGGAAAAACTGAACTGCATCTAAGATAATCGTAGATAGGACATGGTGAATGAATTCTACTGGTTTTTTATTCCTCATTATATAGTGACTCCTTCTTTAACTTATCTCATAAGTTACCAATTTTGTTAAAACATTCGGTTCTTCTTCTGATATATATACCTCTTTACAAGGAACCCCAAGTAAACGGTCCGCCAAGTACATAAATCGTAATTGCGGTTCACGCAAAACATCTTTTCCTTTTTTGACTTCGGCGAAAAAACATGAGTGGGTATTAAAAACAAATAAATCTAGATTCTCAATTTTATAGCCCTGGTCATAGAAGCTTTTCCCTTTATGGGTAAAAGAATCATATTTTTCATTACCAATCATCAGACGAATCAGCTCATTATACCGTTTATATTTGGACGTCTTGGAAAATAAATCGAATTCATTATTCATGACATAATATCCTAGTGAACGGAAGTATTTCTCTGCCATCCACTCTCCAAAACCGTACCCATTCGCCACACCATTTCCTTTCCAGGCTAAAGCAAATTCTGGCACTATTTTTGGATCTCGCTCTTTCCAGCGTAGCAATGAATCTTTGTCCGTTGAAATAATCATTTGCTCAATTTCAATCTGCATTACCACTACCCCCTTAAAAAAAACGGGGAACTTCCCATTTATAAAATCATCGGAGCCCCCAGCCGTTTATAGAATTAAAATATACTTTTTGATTCCGCTTGAAACTTCTGGCGCAAAATATGTTTTACTTCACAAAAACTTACGCTTGGTTACCATTTTCGCTTCTTCTCAAATTGACATTTTACGGTGTTATAGATGGGGCAAAGCTTCAATAAACTTGCACCAGTACATGGCATTATCATATTTTTTCCTATATCCCGAACTCTCCCGCTCTACACCATTACTATTTTGAATAATGACTATTTTAATATACGGGTTCTGTAAATCTAACGTTGATATGGATAACTGCATATGTTTCACAACACTAATTCCTTTTTTTCTGCCGGTCGCACCACCAATTATTGCCCCTACTCCTCCTGCAATCATTCCGCCTAAAACTGCTCTCCCTGCGGTACTGGTAATAGATGTACTGAAATTTGTTTCACCGTCTATGTTAAGCTCGCAACCGGTAATCAGGTTAATGGGCACCCCAATTTGTTTTGCAGCTAGTGGTTTATATATCCATAGCATTCTTTTATTTTGGTCAAAAATAATCCTTTTTCCATCCTGAAATGGCTTACTCTCTTTTGTTACCGTGATATTATTGTCTTTTAGGAATTTTTCGTATTCAGCCTTTTTATCAGGTGCAAAATAGCCAATTATAGCAAGAATGATTATGAAGGTAACGATTCCCGACATTGTGTCCTTTCCCCCTTCACCCTATCTTCCGCTTAATCTCTTTGAATAATGACCTTCTCCACCATTTCCCATAACCAATTCCTTTTTCAATTGAACTTGCCTAACATGTGCTTCTTTTACCGAAGCATTGGCATGAGTGTATGGATTTAATTTATAGTAAAGCCGCTCTATTTCCTGATGTGACATCCGTTTTTCATTACTACTAATCTCTTTCTTCATCGCGGGTATTAATGCATCTCTTTTCATAACTTTCACAGTAGGAGAAGTTACGTTAATTTTCTTAAGGGAGCAGCGCTCACTGAAGACAAGATAAGACTTAAACAAGTGATCGTTTTCCGTTCCTAATACGGATTTCAGCGCGGTAATATGGGCCTTACTTTGCCAAACTGGATTGAAAAACTTTTTCTTTTGTTTATTCGGCAATGATTGCGTCCAATTTTTATTTTTCTCATCACCAAAAATCCAGCCGCTGTAGTTCTTGGATTCAAACACATACAAACCTGTTTCATGCAGCATAATTAAATCTACTTCTGTCGTGGTGCCATCTTTTTTGGGCAAATATAAATTGGTCATGAGCCGGTAAGGACCCGGCAGCTTTGCCAGCTTGGTAAAGGTTAAAAATTCACCATAATTTCCGGTATCAAGCACTGTTTTTAAGAAAGAATTGCCACTTGCTTGTTGGTATTCTGATCTTGTAAATAGCCAATATTTCGGGAACAACAAGAAAAACATTCCCAGCAGAAAACACAGTACTAAAATGCCCACCATTAAAGCCATACCTTCCTTTTCGAGGATAAAATATCTATTAATTCGACAAATCTTTCAAAAATCCCTTTATAACATAGGCTGAAACTCCTATAATTTCTCTTAGAACTAGAATATTTTAAAACTAGAGGTTGAAATGATATGAAATCACTGAAAGAAAGAGCGTTAGAATGGCTTACCCACCAATGCGAACATCATGGTATTAATGAACGAGCGAAAGTCTTCCTGAATGTTCCGGTTTATATACAGATAATCGGATTTGCTGACGAGCCTAAAATCTATATACTTCCGACAAATCTCGGTTTGGAATTTGGCTATGAGGCGGTTCAATGGGACGGGCCTATCCCCTCTCCCTATCCAGGTATGTTCAAGAAACATTTTGTAAACTGGGAAACGATTGAATCCATGAATAAGGAAAAGCAGAAACAGACATTGTTTGAACTGTTATTGAAGACGATTAACTTAAGAAAAAGACAATACCGGAAATGCAAATTTTGCGGAGAAAAGGTGGCAATCGAACATCGATTTAATCAAGATACATGCCATGGCTGCGCCACCGAGCAATATGGGGTTGTTTATTAAATAGCTGCGGTAAAATTCAGAAAAAGAATTTATCATATTAATATTTATATACTGCTCCTCAATTCAGAAATATACACCAATCGTTTCAGATGTAATATAAAGAGCAATGCTAAAGCATTGCTCTTTACTCTCGGGTAATGTGGGAAATAACGGAATGATAGAAATCCTTTAAAATAGTAACTTACCCACTTCCCTCATATTTAGTTATGGCAGTTTCCAAGCTACATTATAGTCATCGTATCCGCCATAGTACTGCCAAACTTCTGCCTTTTCATTTGTACCCGGAAAATTATCCCAATCTGGATTGCTCGTTGTTAAATCTGCAGGGATATCGCCTGGGTAATAGGCAAGCCAATATGCCCCTGGAGTGTTTGGAGCAAAGGTACCCATCGTTCGGTCCCAGTTGCCTTTCGACGAATAAGTACCTGGTTTTACACCTTGTCCATATTGATTTAGATAATTTACGAATGAGTTATAAATTGTTTGATTATTGGCATAGTCATAGTCACCCATACCGGTAATCGCCGATTCTACATCAATAAAGATAACAGGTCTGACTTTTTCACCATATACACTTTTCATAGATTCATAGGTTTCTAGTGCCAATTGTGCCTGCTGCACCCCCCAATCGCTTGGAGAAGTCCCTGCTGGCGCATATTGGATTCCGGATAAAAACCAATAACCGTACACATTGCTGGCATTTTGTGCTCTTTCACTACTAAAATAAATCGCACCGCCCGTGTTTTGATCAAATTGTACCCTGTTGCCATACCCTAACTTCCCTATATAAAAATCTTCCCCTTCAGGATTAGCTGACGAAGCGGAATCTGAACCGAATAAATAACTCGCTGTAACGTCCGTTTCAGTCGATTCTGCAGGTGAGGTTTGGGCTGCAGGTGGAGATTGAGAAAAAATGGCCGAGTTTTCTGAAGCATGCATTTTGGCTGTTTCACTGGCATGTGCACTTGCCTGCGAATTCCCGATGCTTCCTTCTGCCTTATCAGGGACCTCAGCATTGACCTCTGCATGAGGCTGAGCAGTAACCTCCAGTTGCTCAGGAACTGCAGGAGTTATTTGTTCGCTGGTTTGTACATTCGGGGTACTATTTGCTTGTACAGCATGAACCGCTTCTCCTTTTGCTTTATCCAGTCCCGCCGCTTCCGTGAAATGGCCTCCTGCCATAAGTCCAAAAGACAGAACTCCGGTTAATACGAAAGATTTCACTAGTTTATATGGTTTAAGGTAATGTTTCATTTCATTTTGCTCCTTTATCGGTAGTTACCATTGGCTAAATTAGCGGTAAACAATAAGATAAAAGGAGCTGCTTTTGGCGGTGGTGATGGCGGGGCATTGATCCATTGATGGCAAAACTTTCTCTGACGAGAAATATAAATCTGGCCAAGGGTAAGACACATATCATCCCCCCAGTGAACCCGATTGGCAATAAAGCTCATTGTGCCTGTCCCAGAACTGAACTGAGCATCGGATTGCCCTCCAAAGGATGTTGTTCGTTGTGGAGGGGTATTGATCATTTCATCGTCCCATGAAATTCTCTTGTCGTTAGACGGCCCCTTGTTTGCTTCCTCTCTATTCGGAAACTGCTGCACGGACAAGGAACTGCTCGTCTTTATGGACTCGGAGGAGTCTCCATCCTCGATAACCTTTTCTAAATTCCCATTCCTATTTGGAGGTTTGTCCATTTTGACTTCAAGATCCGTTTGATTTGAGGTGTTGGGCGCGGAAACCTCCGGAACCTTGTTCTCGACAACATCCGGCTTTGCCGGTTCCATATGTTCTGTATTTTTCACCTTTGCCGCCTGTTCTGCCGATTCATCAGCCATACTTTTCTTTTCCAAAGAAGGTGGTGCCTTTTCATTGCCGGTATTCACCTTATTAGGTAAATTTGAAACAGGCTTATTTGGTATCGATTGTTGATGACTAGGGTTCGCAGCTGGATTCTCCACCACTCCATCTTGACCCTTATGTACGTTTTCATTCGAAACGGGCATTGCTTTTTCCGAAGCGACTGGATTCTTGATTTTCTCTGAAACGAGAGTTTGCACTGGTGAATTTTTTGGTTCCGATGGATTTTCGGCTCCATTTGCTAAAGCATAACTTGGAAAGAATGCTGAAGCACCTAAAAAAATACCCATCAGAATGACATGTCGGAAGTGCATTATTTCACCTCCTTCCAAAAAAAAGTAGCTTAACTTCCAGTGACAACATTCGACATTGACGATAAGTTTTTGTCGGTTCGTCGATTCTTTAGCAAAGAAAGAGTTCTTTTAACCCACGGTGGACTTAAGAGGAATGATTCAAATCTCCTCACACACAGAAAATTGACCCATGTACCCTTGAGGACTTCTAAACTATTAAATTTAGGTGCATTCGAAACGCTTTTTTCAAAGAAGTCAGGGTGTTTTTAACACTCTATAAATGCAAAAAAACACACTAAATAAATGAGATGTTTTCATCAGCAAATAATAACATTGTATTAAAACACATTTCATATATGATGCTAATTTAACAAAAATCGTGAAATATAACCTTCAATAATAGCGGCTACAAAGATAAATGGGGTAATGACAAAGATAAAAGCATAAAAAGTTTCTTTTAATTGCTCACAAAATAATAGAAGGTTTTTTTTATTGCGGCGGTATCTATTAAGATTTTTCCCTGCGATAATTTGATTGATTTTACCATCATAAATGTATGTTGTATGTATTATTAATTATCGTTAATAAAAAGCTATCCCCTGAATGAGGATAGCTAAAGAGAATTATTCTACATTAAAATGATTTAGTTTACATAATATAATTATTATCGTTGTGTGTTCTATTTAGGAAATTTTATGTTCGAAACCATTTCAAAAGTCTCCATCACTTTGTGCTAAATAAGCACGTCACCCACTCGTTGCTTCGTTTCCTTTCCATCAGCATAAATCCAGCCTCTTTCAATAAAGTCTCGACACGATGGGAATTCCATTCAAGCATTCCGGATAATAAAAAAGTTGTCCCCTTGCATGCTAATAGTCTTTGGGAGTAAAGGATATCCATATTTTCCTGGGTTCCGATATTCAGAAAGATCCAATCATACTCTTTGTCGATTCGATTTTTATTCTTGATTAAGTCACTTTGGATTACATTGACCGGCTTTACCGCATTTAATCCGCACTGATAGAGAATTTCCCGTTCCACCGGTTGGATGTCATATGTATCAATCCAATTTGCTCCCCTAAGGGCTGCCGCGACACTTAAGACCCCTGAACCAGCCCCAATGTCTGCCACACTCATTCCTGTCAAATCGTGTTCTAATATAAAGTACAAACAATCTCTTGTGGTTTCATGATAGCCTGTACCAAAATTCCCTTGGGAGTCCAGGACAATCCGCTTTTCTTTATCGTACTGGTTCTTTCTCTCCGGTGTCGTAATGACCCAGCCATTTTCAAGGAAAATATCATCAAATGTTTGCTGGTAATTCAGCTCATTTATTTCCTTAATCATCAGACTAGCTTCATCAATGGCTAATATGTCTAATAACGTGCGTTGTTCTTTTGCTTCGATATAATCATTCAGATAGATATTAAGTTCTGTCGTTTCATTTCTCTTCTCCACAAACGCATAGCCGTTGGCATCGGTCACTACATCTAACGGTACCTCGTAATAGGTCTGGTAATAGCCTTTTTGATATAAATGAGTGATAAGTCTGTCGATTTTTTTACTTGGAAGTCTTACCGTAATTTCATACATCGCCATTTCCCCTAGCGGTTGGCCTCATCGAGGAGGAGATCACGCCAACACCATCATACTTTTTATCATTATCGCCAGTTGATTTTGAATGGAAACGGCTTCTATTGAAAAAATTAGTTCATTCTGATTATGTCACATTATCTGTTCACCCTTGCCATCTTCTTTACCAATGTACGCCAAGGGATTTACCACAACCATTGAATAAAAAGCTTAAGAAATGATAAAAAGCCAAAATATGCATTTGAATGAATAAAATACTGCATACTTTGGCTTCGTTGAAATTTAAAGTTGCTCTACTAACACACCCATATTAGGAAGGATTCCCCTTCGATAATAGTGTATCCGGCACTTTGTTTATTTGCTATACATTTTAGCGGGACGCTTTTGGCGGTTGACACACGTCACATTTACGTTGATGATTATTTTTAAATTTCGTAAAGGTTTTCTCAAAATTGTTCCCACATGAACATTTAAATAGTAACTTTTGCGAAAAACCGTGATATTCAGTGGTTAGCAACGTACTTTCCGAATTGTTCTCAACAAATTCTTTAATTTTACCGATTGTCCATCGTTTATTCATTCTCTTACACCTCGATACTTAATAAATCTGTCATCACTATTGTTAGCGATCATTTTCACCATCCGCTTTTTTTGTTCCTTTACTAACATAGGGTTTGGCACTCTTTAATTTGTTGGCACTAGCTTGCCACCGATTCCAACCCTTCTTGCCTGTTCCTCTGCCTGTTCCGCCCTTACTCTTAGCTTTACTCATATAATCCCCCCATTATTTTCTAGGTTGAGTATCTATCTTTATAGTTTTAGTCATTTTACACGGCTACTAACCAAGCTATGGCAATAAATAAAATCATATTTACTGTTTTCATGTACCCTAGTCATTTTAGAATGAAATTATTTGTTTTTCTAGGAAAAATAAATAACAGACTCTCTAAAAAAGAGTCTGTCCAAGTTTGGCATCTTCATTAAGCTTTACGAACGTTAGCTGCTTGTGCTCCACGTTGACCTTGCTCAACATCAAAAGTCACTTCTTGACCTTCTTCTAAGGTTTTGTACCCTTCGCCTTGGATCGCTGAGAAATGAACGAATACGTCTTCTCCACCTTCGCGTTCGATGAATCCGAAGCCTTTTTCGCTGTTAAACCATTTTACCTTACCATTTTCCATGCTTGTTGCCTCCTAGTGTGCTAAGCACACTCAATGTATTACTATTCCTGCTCTTTAGTGATCATCAAGACGAAAAGTTTTTACTCATACGATCCTTTACTCCGAACAAAAATAATTCTTCTTTAAAATAGCATTTTTTAAAATTATTTGCAAGGCACCCTCATTCTTTTACTATTGCCCCTTTAACTTAATTATTTTTCACATACCTTAGAAACTAAAATTGACATATCTAAAAATCTCGATATAATTGAAACTATGGAACTGATTGATGTATTTAAGGCGTTATCAAATGAAACAAGACTTAATATTTTAAAGTGGTTGAAGGAACCAGAGAAACATTTCCCTAAACAAGGCGCTCATCTACCAAAGGAGGTCAGTATCAAAGGGGGAGTATGTGTAGGGGATATTCAGGAAAAAGCTAAAGCTTCTCAATCTACCGTTTCTCAATACTTAAATATGATGCAAAAAGCAGGACTGTTGGAATCTGTTCGTTATGGACAATGGACCTATTATAGGCGAAACGAAGAATTCATTTCTCAGTTAGCTGAATATTTTAAAACGGAAATCTAAGTAGATTGTAGATTTCTGTTTTTTTCACGCCTTATATCGATTATTCTAGATATTTAATTATAAGAATGAAGGAGATTATCATTTAATGCGTTACTTATCATATATCTTAGCAGTTTTAGCAGGATCAGCGCTTAGCTTTGAAGGCGCCATATACGGTCAACTTGGAAAAACAATTGGACAGCTAGAAACCAGTTTTTATAACTTCTTTATGGGATCGATAATCATGGGATTATTATGGATATTCTTTGGGAAAGGTAAACTTTCCTATGCGGTTGAAGCACCTAAATGGTCACTACTCGGAGGTGTTTTAGGGGTTGTATATTTAACAGCTATCGTTATTAGCGTTCCTTTTGTTGGTGTTGGAATATCAATGGTTGCAGTCATTATTGGTCAATTGGTCATGAGTATGGTTATAGAACATTATGGTTGGCTTGGTAGTAAGCAAATAAGAATCAATAAAGAAAAAGTATTTGCAGTTATTTCAATGATGATTGCACTTCTATTAATTAACTAGGGGGTCTAAAAATGAATATATTAATGATTTTATTTACCTTATTAGGTGGTATCACATTAAGCGCACAGTCATCCATCAATGGAACATTTAGCCGCAAAGCTGGAACAATCGAAACTACACTATTAACCTTTTTAACTGGTTTAATGTTTCTTACCGTTATGATTCTATTTTTTGGTCATGGCAATGTACTAGGGATCCTAGGAGCACCTAAATGGCAGTTAAGTGCCGCATTTTTAGGCACTATGTACTTACTTCTCACCGTCATAGCTGTTCCTAGAATTGGAGTTATAGCAACTAATATTGCCGGTATCATTGGACAGCTTGTAATTGGTATGCTAATTGATCATTTTGGTTGGTTCGATAGTTTAGTCATACCTTTAGACTGGAAGCGTCTTGTTGCTCTACTATTTATGATTATTGCTCTTCATTTCATTTACCAAGGAAATAAACGCTCTAATCATGAAACCAATTCGCAACATATTTAATAAATATAAAAACGCTGCAAACAAAATGAGCTTGCAGTGTTTTTTTATGGGTAAATAAAGTTGTTTGTTCAACAAATTTGCACAGTTAGTGAAAGAAGTACAAATAGTATTCGACTTTAAGATATAAAGGGCGCATTAAGACTATTTAGCTGAAATCAAAATCAATCACGAACACCTCATCGGACGGATCGGTTTCTTCTAGGCAGTGCAAAGTCTCAATGTCACTCTCCAATTGCTTGCCCGAAGTCTTGATGAGAAGGAAAATGGTTTCGTTCCTTACTTCCAAACGCAGACGACGTCCCGGGAACAACTCTGCAGCCCGTTTATGTGCCTTAACGATGCGATTTTTGAGTTTTGATACATACTCCTCCATGGTTTCCCTCCTCTTCTTCCACAAAAGCACCCATTCATAATATATGAACCTTCATATCGAGGAAATGAATTTATTTTTCCTGTTCGTTTTCTCTAATAAACCTGTTGCAGTGGCTATGCCTATGCCAAACCAATCAGCTAAAATTAATTTCATTCCACTCATGAGGATGAACGTTTCCTTTTAGTATTTATACGCTATAAAAATGCAAAGTTTCATCAAATGTAATTTTGTATACCCATTTTGAGGAGTGGGTGTTTATAGCTTCCATATCTAACTATGGCGAAGGCCGCTATACATAATGAAAATGATTAGCTCCCTGCGGAGGCATTTTTTAGTGACTAAAAATTGCAACGTGGAACCTCACTGGACATTTCTTACTCAAAAAAAAGTGACCGTTAGTTGAAGAACAAACATAAAGGCAGCCTCAACATGAGACTGCCTTCATGTTTATTCTGTTATTTAAAGGGTCTATAGTTAGGGGGTTAAATCCATAACTATAATAATCATATTTATAAATACTATTTAGCTTTACGGCATTTTGCTCATATCCATATACAAAGCGTTCCACCGATGACCGTCCGGATCCGAAAACCCGCAGCCGTACATCCAGCCACCGTTTTCGCCAGGCTTGCTGAATACAGTTCCGCCAGCACGTTCCACTTTCAAGGCGAGTTCATCAACTTCATCCCTGGAGTTAGCCCCCAGAGAGAATAACACTTCAGTACCTTGCCATGGTTCTGCAACCGTATTACCAGCAAAACCGCGAAACACGGATTCCGGGAAGAGCATCAAAACAATCTGATTGTCACCGACTATCAAGCTGAATGAACCGTCTTGACTCACATACCGCTCATTCAGCCGAAAACCAAGCTGCGTATAAAACGCCTTTGCCCGTTCTGGCTCTCGCACTGGCAGGTTCAACCATAATTCTCTCGACATACTAATAACCTCCTGATAGAGATGCAATAATTACTCACGCTTAATTAAATTCAATTTTTATGATCATCTTTCCTTCTAGTCTGGAAATAAAGCCTTGTTAACTATCCGACAAATAAACACAATAAGGAAAAGTGTTCCTACGTTTTTGAAGCATCGCACCTGAATTATTTCAGTCTGTATCTATGTTGCCAAGAGAGTTTTTTTCCTAGAAAAATAAAAGGAATTAGGAGATCTACCATTTATATGGTACACTTGGTTTACCATTTGATTTACTGTTTTCATGTACCCTGCTCATTTTTGAGTGGGGTTCTTTTTTTAAAGAAAAATAAAAAACAGACTCTAAAAAAGAGTCTGTCCAGGTTTAGATTATATTAAGCCTTACGAACGTTAGCTGCTTGAGGTCCACGTTGTCCTTGCTCAACATCGAAAGTCACAGATTGACCTTCTTCTAGAGATTTGTAACCTTCGCCTTGAATCGCTGAGAAATGAACGAATACGTCTTCTCCACCTTCACGTTCGATGAACCCGAAGCCTTTTTCGCTGTTAAACCATTTTACTTTACCATTTTCCATAATTGTTGCCTCCTAGTGTGCTTAGCACACAATGTATTACTATCCTTGCTCACAGTGATCATCAAGACGAAAAGTTTTTACTCATACGATCCTTTACACCGAACAAAAATAATTCTTCTTTAAAATAGCATTTTTTAAAATTTTTTGCAAGGGAACTTCATCCTTTTACGGCAAATCCTATAATTTAAGTACAATTCATTACTATCTTCTTTCCGAATACAGGTTATGTTATAAGGAAATTAACGCAATTGGTCATGATTTTCCGATATAATTTAGGAGACGCGGACTACCTCTTTCCATTTCAACGGAGAGATAATAGTCCGCCCTCTTGGATAACCCCCACGAGGTTCTTGTTCATTTCATTTCTTTTTTTCGTGAGGTCATGGAAGTTTTTTTACCTTTACCTTGGCTCCCTTTCTTCCCTGATTCCCTATTCCCTTTATAATTTTTCCTGGATTTATCTTGTACCTTTATTTTAGATTTTCTCGCATATCTCGGCGCCTCTGAAGTTAACTGAACTGGAACATCGCTCTTATCCTTAGCCAACAATTTCAAGGCAACTGAAACTAATGCGATTGAATCGTACTGATCGAGCAATTCACCTGCAGCACGTTTAAACTGGGAGTACTGCTCCTCTTCAACCAATTCAATCATCTTTTCCACTGCCGCTTGCTGTATGGATTCCTTTGCCTCTGCTACCGTCGGTATTGGTTTTCTCTGGATCTTTCCTTTAGAGGCATTTTCAATACTGCGGATTTGTCCAGTTTCCCTTGGTGTAGCAAATGTAATAGCTAACCCTGTCTTCCCTGCTCTACCGGTTCTGCCGATTCGGTGAACATAACTTTCCGGGTCTTGAGGAATATCAAAATTATAGACGTGAGTCACTCCTGAAACATCAATACCCCTTGCAGCCACATCGGTCGCCACTAAAATATCAATGTTTCCCTCACGAAATTTATTCATCACCACATCTCGCTGTCGTTGATTTAAATCTCCGTGCAATCCATCAGCAAGATACCCTCTTTTATTCAATGCATCACTTAATTCATCTACGCGTCTTTTTGTTCTCCCAAAAATCACGGCCAATTCCGGGTTATCCACGTCTAGCAGACGGCAAAGCACTTCAAATTTATCTCGTTCATTTACCTCATAATAAATTTGTTTCACCGTTGGGGAGGTAACTTCCTTCGCTTTGATCTTTACTAACTCTGGATTGTTCATAAACCTTTCCGCAAGATTTTGAATTTGTTTAGGCATGGTTGCGGAGAACAGCAAGGTTTGTTTTTCTTCAGGAGTCTCTTTTAGAATTCGTTCGATATCCTCCAAAAAGCCCATATCTAACATTTCATCCGCTTCATCCAAAACCACTACTGAAACCCGGTCTAACTTGAGGGTTTTACGTTTAATGTGGTCCAACAATCTTCCGGGTGTTCCCGTAATAATGTGAGGTTCCTTTTTTAAGGCCTTAATTTGGCGATCAATCGACTGCCCTCCATAAATAGGAAGAGCGGTTATGCCCATGTACTTTGACAGGCGATTGATCTCTTCTGAAACCTGAATAGCCAACTCTCTTGTAGGCGCAATGGCAATCGCTTGAACAAATTTTTTGCTTGTATCCACTTTTTCCAAAATCGGTATGGAGAAGGCAGCCGTCTTTCCTGTCCCAGTTTGTGCTTGACCAATAATGTCCCTTCCAGTCAATGCTATAGGAATGGCTTTCTCTTGAATAGGAGATGCTTCTTCAAATCCCATATCTGTAATGGCTCTTTTTATAGGATCACTAATTCCCATTTCCTGAAATGTTGTCATACTCAAAAACCCCTTTTTTGTACTTCCTATTTTTTATATTGGACTAATCTCCTTGATTGAATGCACCATCTTTCTGTGAACTTTTATTATTGATTTGGGGGATTGGGTTTAAAAAATAAAAAAACAGACTCTGAAATAAGAGTCTGCCTTATTTGTTCTTCTTATTATTAGGCTTTATGAACGTTTGTAGCTTGGGGCCCGCGTTGACCTTGCTCTACGTCAAAAGTAACATCTTGACCTTCTTCAAGTGTTTTATAGCCTTCTCCTTGAATCGCAGAGAAATGAACGAAAACATCGTCTCCACCTTCACGTTCGATGAATCCGAAACCTTTTTCGCTGTTAAACCATTTTACTTTACCTTTTTCCACTTTCTATTGCCTCCTATTATGTAACATCCACACACAATTATGATGGATTGTAAAATGACCAAGATGTTATAAAATCTTGGTGGTTATATTATTATTACCTAGATGATTGAAAGTTTATTCAGATATATTTTAGCTTTATGAGAATTATACTCTATTTGGATGCTGGGTGGGGTGTTTAGTGGCCGGTCCTATTTATACCATATAGCCCATTTTTTGCTTTCAGGGGCATTTGGAGGTGCTCCTTTTTACCGTAGAGCTCCTTTTGGAGTGGACCGGGGCGTTAGGAGCCTGTCCTATTTACCCTAAACCTCATTTTTGCCTTGGTTGGAGCAATAGGAGAAGTTCTCTTAATGTTCCAATTGTTGGCTGGTAGTCTTTAAAATGATCATCATATTTAATATGGCGACCTATAAAAGGTCGCCTGGGGTTGAAGATTGCTGAACAGTGAACATCCGACCACCTAAAATCATATTTACTACTTGAATTGAGATAAGAGCAAATGTGTCCAATCTTATGAACAACATGAAGAAGAGGTTTTACTTACAACACTTATTGGTTGAATAGTGCAGCATGTCGAATCAGTCTTCATTGTCTCTACGTCAGCTTTTGTATAAAAGAACTCCCACTCGTTCCCATCTGGATCGGTTACCCAAAATTTGTCTTGAGTCGCATAACAGCAGGTAACATCCATCTCTTCCCTTGCAAAGAAACCTAGTTTTTCTAAACGGTCTTTATGTTGCCTAACCTCCTCTTGATTTTCAACTTGAAAGCCGAAATGCCCAACCTGATTTCCAAATACCTCAACTTTTAGGTTCAAAGTGAAATTAAGAGCTGGGACTTCAAGTAAGAACTTGGCATAGTCTGTTTTTACCTTTACTGGTTCCGTGTGAAAAACCTTCTTGTAGAATTGAATGGATTTTTCTAGATCCGTAACATTTACTCCAACATGCATTTTCATCACGAACAACTCCCTCATGATTATCTTATAAATCAATTTTTTTGATTTATAAGATATAGTATATTAACAAATTTTTCTAATTACAATTCTTTTATCAAAAAAATTTGACTCTTTTTTTTTATACCATTTTAGCACCTGCTTAAATCAAATTTTTTTGATTTAAATAATTGACACATGAAAATTTTGTATATAATGATTAATGTATCAAGTTAATTTGATTAATGAAGCAGGTGATAAAGATGAAAGAAGAAATTCAATTACAAGATATCTCCTTAGATAAAGTGTTTGTACAATATGAACAGAAATTTAAAGCTATTGCAGATAAAAAAAGACTTCAAATCATGAACATCTTGACTCAAAATGGTTCAATGTGTGTGTGCGATCTGGCTCCCATGATGGATATGGCTCAATCGAAATTATCTTATCATTTAAAGATTTTATTAGATGCAAACATAATCAAAAAAGAAACAAAGGGCACTTGGAGTTATTATGAATTGAATCAAGAGGAACTTAATCACTTATTGTCCCATGAACTTTGCTGTATCTTTAAACCCACTTGCTGCTAAATTTATTAATGCTTATAATCAATTTTTTTGATTAATACATCAATATTATTTGATTAATAGGAGGAAATCAGTATGTTTAATGAGTATGGAGAATATCAATTGATGAAATTTCGCAAAAAAGAGGTGGAAAGAAACGCACGAACTGCCTGGAAAGTGGATGCGTATCAAAGCGAAACATTCGTTCAAAAGTTAGTTAAGAAATATATACCGGAACAACCATTAACGATTGTAGAATCAAACGGCAATTGCATGTGCTGTTGTTAAGTTCTCGTACTTTGGGGAGGTTGCTATTTTGACTGTTAATCATGCTAGTACCCTGAAAAAGGAATATTTCCTTTCCTATCTAAATTTAGTCATGATTTCTAGAAATTGCTCGCTGCAACAGGCTAAAGATTTAACAATAGAACTGTTCTTTAAAAACAACATCGAACAATATGGTAAACAGACGTACGAAAGATTCTTAATTGCCTTTAATCAATTAAACAAGGCCAAAAATTGACAGCCTACGTCCTTTGATAAGCAGCAAAAAAGGGAAGTTACTCACTAACTTCCCTTTAGATTCGTTTTTTAACAACAGTTACTTTCGTTCCCTAATAACACGAGCCCATTGGCCTCTTTATTAAATTCAAGAGTAAGCTCCTCAGTAAATGGTTCAATATCAGGATCGATAGCCACTTTTATTTCATTCACGATTACTACTTTATCATTATTTTCTGGCTCATCCAGAGCCAGTCCCATATTTGGTCCGCCTCAGCCATAGCCTGCAAAATATACACGAATGTTTTTAGCATCGTGTTGTTGAAACAATTGCTTCAATACATCACGAGCTTGATCTGTGATAATCAAATAGTCCATCACCTTTCAAAGAATTTACTAATCTATTTTACTTGGTTTTCTTCACTCTAGAAATACAAATGCTAATAAAGTGAAAATTGGTGCTTTTCCATCTTAAACGCCTTGCTTAACATTTAAAAAATTTTTTAAGCTTTCATATCCTTTATTCTCTTCACTCAAAAGAGGAACAATGGCACTCCTTTTTGCCAATTCAGTGGTGACTTTGTTAATCCAATCCCTTTCAGCCTGTGCTCGTCCCTTTAAGATTGGATCATTCGTTTCTTTCGCATAGAGGCTTTGGTTAATTACCCACCATTTAGGTGTGATGCCAGCACGTTTTAAATCGTTTTGTAGACGGCTAGCCTCTAAAACAGGTGTTGCTTCAGCTAAAGATACAATGACCACGCCTGTTTCTTTTGGATTTCTTAGACGTGGCAGCAGTGTTTTCACACTTTCTGGTATTTCTCCTGTGGAACGAGCTAATTCTTTGTGGTAAGACTGTGCTGCATCCAAAAGAAGTAATGTATGTCCAGTTGGAGCAGTATCAATCACAACGAATTCGTCCTCTGACCTTGCCACAACCTCTGCAAAAGCACGAAACACGGCAATCTCCTCAGTGCAGGGAGAGTTTAAATCTTCTTCGATATAAGCCATTGCTTCTTCATCCAGTTCATTGCTTACTTTCGATAAAACTTCAGTTTTATACTCCTCAACTACTTCTTTTGGATTTATCCGGCTGATCGTTAATAGATGATTCAGTTGGCTATTTTGGAAAACAAACTCTAAATGTGCCGCTGGATCTGTGGTGGTTAGATGTACTTTATGACCTTTTTCCACCAATCCGATGGCGATGACAGAGGCCATAGTAGTCTTTCCAACGCCACCCTTTCCCATCGTAAAAATCACTCTAGTATTGTGTTTAGAAAAATCCTCCACCACTTCACGAAGACCTGGTAGAGATAGGGTCTTGCCTTCCACCATTGTTTCTGCAGATGGATTAGTATACTGTTTAAATAAATTTCGTAAATTCTCAATACCTGTCAATGAATACGAAACAAAAGGCAATGAATAAGTGGCAACATGTTTTAGGTACTTTGGCATTCCCTTTAATGCATTGCGTTGTCTTTCATAAAATGAAGAGGAAACTTTATCTTCGGGAAGATAGGAATGCATTAATCCATTAATAATCAATACTTGATTGGAAATCCCAATCTCTTTTAATTCTTTTGATGCACGGCTTGCCTCAAATAAAGAGGACTCATCAGGTCTTACCACTAGGATCATAGTCGTCTGAGATGAGTCAGATAATGCATCCATGGTAATGGAATAGACCTGTTTCTTTTCAGATAATCCAGATAATGGACCCAAACATGACGCCCCATGCGTATTTCCTTCTAAAAAGCCATTCCAGGCTGTTGGTAACTGAAGAAGCCGTAGTGTATGACCTGTCGGCGCTGTATCAAAGAGGATATGATCGTACGCATCAACCACAGAAGGATTTGCCAGTAAGTTTGTAAATTTATCAAATGCTGCCATTTCCACTGTACAGGCCCCTGACAATTGTTCTTCCATCGTCGCTACGACTGTGTCAGGAAGCTTTCCACGATATGGTCCAATGATTCTATCTCGGTATGCTCTTGCGGCTTCTTCAGGGTCAAGATTACAGGCATAAAGGTTAGGGACATTTGGAATTGCGATTGGCAGATTTGTTAACTCAACCTCTAATACATCCTGTAAGTTTGAAGCAGGATCTGTGCTCACAAGCAAGACCTTTTCTCCCTCGTCCGCTAACGTGACAGCCGTGGCACAAGCCGTCGAAGTTTTTCCTACTCCACCTTTTCCTGTGAAAAATAAAAACTTGGTGTTCACCATCAACTTTGGTTCGAAAGATTGAAACATTTTTTTCACTTCTTCCTACTAAATCAATTTGTGTTGAACTTTTGTATTTTTGACAAGCTCGTCAGCTTTAACTCCAAACCACTCAGCAAATTCTTCGTTGGTTGGGTAAGTTCCCATTTTAGCCATTTTGCCTTCCACTAAAGTTATAGGAAGTGAATCTGGGCCTTTTTCGTTAAGAACTTTGTTAACCTCTTCGTTCTCAACAAATTTTGCTGGTTCAAATCCAAGGTTAAATCGTTTAATGTCGCTCCCTTTCTTCTCTAATAAAAAGATTGCTGTTGCTACTCTTACAAGTTCGGGATCTACACTAGGACCACAAACTCCCGTAGCACAACATAAGGCTGGGTCAAAAATTTCCACTTTACGCATGTAACACACTCCCAATATAAGTATTTGCTTATATAAGCAACTTAAGGAAGGCCAAGAGCAAAACTCTTGGCTTTATCATTTTACTCGCCTGTTTCAGCAAAGCGTTTAATACGATTTCCGATTTCGTCACGAACACGTTGGAAAAAAGCCCATTTCTCTTCTTCTGTTCCTTGAGCTTTTGCCGGATCATCGAATCCCCAGTGAACTCGTTTTACACTCGGAGGTGTAACCGGACATTTATCAGCCGCATCACCACATAAGGTTACAACTAAATCGGAACTGTTTAAATATTCAGGGTCAATTAGGTCAGATGTATGGTTTGAAATGTCCATTCCAGCTTCCTTCATTGCTTTTACAGCATTAGGGTTCAACCCATGAGTTTCAATGCCCGCACTGCGGACTTCCCACTTATCCCCTAAGTATTTCTTGGCCCATCCTTCGGCCATTTGGCTGCGGCAAGAGTTTCCTGTACATAAGAAGTAAATTTTCTTTTTGCTTTTCATGTTGAATTCCACCTTTCATCATTCATTTTTAGGCTGCATTTTCTTTAAAGCACTTGCGTTTTAACCAAAATGCTACGTTTACCAATCCAATCATGACAGGCACTTCTACAAGGGGTCCAATGACTGCGGCAAAGGCCGTACCAGAATGGATTCCAAACACTCCAACAGCCACCGCAATCGCTAACTCGAAGTTATTGCTTCCGGCAGTAAATGAAAGGGTTGTGGTAACAGCATAGCCTGCCCCAATTTTTCTTCCCATGAAGAAGGAAACGAAAAACATCAGGACAAAGTAAACCAATAATGGAATGGCTACACGAACTACATCCAAAGGTAAACTGACAATCATATTTCCTTTTAAAGAGAACATGAAGATGATGGTAAAGAGTAAGGCAACTAAGGTAATGGGGCTTATTTTAGGAACAAATACTTTTTCATACCATTGTCTGCCTTTTGCTTTTACCAATGTAAATCGTGTTATCATTCCGGCTAAAAAGGGTATACCCAGGTAGATGAAAACCGATTTTGCCACTTCTGCCATTGTAATGTTCACGACTGCACCCTGGATGCCCAACCATCCAGGGATGATCGTCACAAATAAATAAGCATACACAGAGAAGAAGATCACTTGAAAAATCGCATTGAATGCCACTAATCCAGCAGCATATTCCGTATCTCCTTTAGCCAGGTCATTCCAAACAATAACCATTGCAATACACCTGGCTAATCCAATCATAATGAGACCAACCATATATTCTGGTTTATCAGGAAGAAAGATAATGGCTAACAAAAACATAAGAATGGGCCCTATGATCCAGTTTTGGACAAGTGATAAGACCAGGACTTTTACATCTTTAAAAACTCGCCCAATTTCCTCATATCTAACTTTGGCTAACGGAGGATACATCATTAAAATTAACCCTATAGCCAGTGGAATCGATGTAGTTCCAACTTGCAGTTTGTTCATACTGTCTACGAAACCTGGAAAGACGAAACCTAGGCCTATCCCTACTGCCATAGCAAGAAAAATCCATAAGGTTAGGAACCGATCCAGAAACGAAAGACGTTTTTTTCCAGTATTCCTCATTTTTTTCTTTACTCCCCTTTTATATGAAGTTAACAACCACAACGAAGTGTAGGGTTACTTTTTTCTATTTGTTTGATTTTTTCTACTTGATCAGGTACATGTTCCAGAATATCTTGAATAAGTTCATAAAGTTCATTTTGTGGATTCAAGGAATAATAAATCCATTGACCTCTTCGTTCTTCCTTCACTACCCCTGCATCTTTTAATTTCCGCAGATGCTGGCTAATGGACGGTTGACTCATATCAAATACCTCTAAAAATTCACAAACACAACACTCTCGCTTCTTTAAAATCCCAACGATGGATAATCGTGTTTTATCCCCTAATAGTTTTAGAATGCTCGCTGTTCGTTGCATCTCAACAGTAGATTTTATCATTAAAACACTTCCTCTTATTGTTAAATAAATTTGCTTATATGTTTAATAGAAATAATTTTTACTTATGTAGAAGAAGTAAAAAATTTAATTATATGCATCAACATATAACTATTCGCTTATATATTAGACCAATGCACGATGAAGTTCAAGTCATTTCATGTATAGTGCTTGAAAAAAAAAGACTGATAACAAAAGTTATCAATCCCATCTTTAGTATAATTTTTATTCATTGCCAAAAAACTATAGCCCGTTGTCCACTGATTTCTATAGTTAACTTATTTTAAGTTCAATTCGGTATTGATTGCTTGGATCACTGGATCTATCGGTTTCCGATAGAATCATCCACTGACGGCAAATCATGGACGATAACAATTGATATTCTGGATTCTCTAAAGTCAAGGAACTGATAACTAGCCCATCTTGCACGTAATCAAGTTCAGCTATTTTTTTAAATCGATACCGAAGGAGTTTTTTTAGTCCATTCATGTGCAGCCACTTTAATTCATAGCCGTCTCTAATGGCAGCTTCCCATTTTTCTCCTAATTCCTCTGCTGTTTGGAACCTTTCTTGAAAGTCCATATCTTTATCCTGGACCATCTCTTTAATAAACGAAAATTGGTGATTCTTCAAGGAATCAATGATTGTTTCAATAGGTAAACCACTCGTTAGGCAATTTTCAATCAAAAAGGCTACTGGCATAGATAATCTTATTTTTTCCATTTCGTACTCCTTACGCTAAATATATTCTTCAAACCAAGAAACGACTTCTTCTAACAGATGAACCCGATAGGAAGGTTTCCCATTTTTAGCCAACGAATGATTCGATTTTGGAAAACGTACAAGTTTTGTCTCCCGATTGCGCTTCTTTAAGGCGGTATATAATTGGTCGCCCTGCTCCACCGGACAACGCAAGTCTTCTTCACCATGGATGATAAGCAAAGGAGTTTCTATATCTCGTACATGTGCTAGCGGTGATTTCTCCCATAGTAAAGTGGTATCGTCCCAAGGATTTCCGCCTACCATGGCTTCCGTATAGGATGCGCCAATGTCACTCATCCCATAGAACGAAAGCCAATTGGAGATGCACCTCTGAGTGATGGCTGCCTTAAACCGATTGGAATGAGAAACGATCCAATTGGTCATTAATCCCCCATAACTTCCGCCTGCCACACCTAGCCTTTTAGGATCTATAAAGGAATAGTGGTTTAGCACATATTCCAATCCACAGATAATGTCTTGGTAATCTCCTCCGCAAATATCCCCTCGACAAGCAGTGGCAAACTCCTGTCCATAACCGAAACTTCCTCTTGGATTCAAAAACATGACACTGTATCCTTTTGATACCAATACCTGAAATTCATGATTGAAAGTACCGGTATACATGGCATGAGGACCGCCATGTATTTGTATAATTAACGGCGTTTTATCTGTTTCGACAACTTGTGTTGGACCCATGATCCAACCTTGTATTTTCGTATCGTCGAAAGAGTTAAACCAAAATTCTTCGATTTTAGCTGGATGTAAGGAATGGAGCAGTTCGTCGTGATAGTTTGTCAGTTTGATTTCCTCACCCGATAACAAATCCCTTTTGTATAGCTCTCCTGGACAATCACTCGTCACAGCCAAAAATAGTATGTATCTGCCATCCTCTGTCAGGGTGTAATGATAAACATCTTTGTCCCCTTCTGTAATGGGGCTACATGTTCCATCTTGGGAAAAGCCATAAATGTTAACACTCCCATGTTTCGTACCCAGGACGGTCCAATCACCTCGTGAATTTTCGATTGGAGCGGGATAACCACCGGCAAATTTCATATCACTTAAGGCGTAATTCCCAATCTGCAAATTAGGGAACGAGGAGGATAATGACTTTGGAGTTGGGTCATCACTTGAAACCACATAAAGTTGGTTTTGTGTTCCACTCCCGAACTCCTGATTGTTGGCAATCAAATAATATGAATTTCCGTCTGACGAAAAGTTAAATTGGTGAATCAATAAACCTGAATCTGTTCGTTTTTCTATCTGTTTTGTCGCAAGGTTGATAGAATGTATGTCATTCGTGTTCCCTTTTTTCTCAGAACCTGTTGATTCTTTAACATTGTTGAGAAGAAAGACTATTCTTTCCCCCTCTGGGGACCATCTGGGGTTCGAAACATCATAGCGGCCTGATGTTAATTGGGTTACCTGCTGATTCTTCCTATTAAAAAGGAAGAGATGATGATATCGATTATCTTTGAGACCGGTTCCCTCACTTTTGAAAGGGAGATCCTGGTAAACGTTACCCTTGTCACTTTTAGGGCTTTCCTCTTCCCTTATTTTGGAGGTAAAAAGGAAAAGATCTCCCTTCGGAGACCATTTGTAGCTGCCAATTCCATATTTAAAATGAGTTAACTGGATGGCGTGACTGCCGTCCTCTTTCACCACAAAGATTTGCTTAACCCCGTCCACTTCTCTTAAAAAGGCTAGTTCCTTTCCGTCAGGCGACCAGGCCGGCAAGAAATCCTTCCCTCCATCTGAAAGCTTGCTAATTTCGCCTCCATCAACGGATAGGAAGCCAATAGTGGTAGAATAATTATTTTTGGTCTTATCTATTCTTCTTTCTACGAAAGCAATGGTCCCTTGAGCGTTCACCACTGCATCACTGATCCAAGTGTATTGATAAAGATCCTCTGGTACAAGCCTGCGTTTTTCCACTTGTTTCAACCCCTTCCCTAAAGTAAATTTATTTCAACTGATATACCCCGCGGCGGTTCTTTTAAGTCAGAGGGAAATGACAGGCAACAAAATGGCCATCTTGTTCTTTCAGAGCCGGTTTCTCCACCTTGCATCGATCTTGCGCATAAGGGCATCTGGTATGAAATGTACAGCCGCTTGGAGGATTAGCTGGGTTTGGGATTTCACCTTTTAAGACAATCCTTTCCTTTTTTTCCTCCGGATTCAGGACAGGGATTGCTGAAAGTAAAGCCTCCGTATAAGGATGTCTGACATTTTCAAATAACTCATTTTTATCGGCCAGTTCCACAATTTTCCCCATATACATGACTGCGATTCTATCACTGATATGCTTGACGGATGGCAGCCCATGGGCAATGAATATATAGGTCAAATTAAACTGAGTTTGAAGATCCTTTAACAAGTTCAAGATTTGGGCTTGAACCGAAACATCAAGAGCGGAAACCGGTTCATCACAAACGATTAATTTTGGCTTCAAAGCGAGCGCTCTGGCAATTCCGATCCGCTGACGCTGTCCGCCACTGAACTCATGCGGGTGCCGATCCGCGTGGTGTTCACCCAGTCCCACTACTTTTAGCAGGTACATGACTTCTTCTCGTAACTTCTCACCTTTGGCAATCCCATGAACTTTTAGGGGTTCTGCAATAAGATCAAATACCTTCATCCTAGGATTTAAGGAGGAGAAAGGATCTTGAAAAACAATTTGTAAGTCTTTTCTTATTTGCCTCTTTGTTTTATCATTCATATCATTTAAGTTTTGACCATCAAACCAAATTTCACCCTCGGTTTGATCTAACAGCTGGGTAATCATTAATCCCATTGTCGATTTGCCGCAACCTGATTCTCCCACGACCCCAAACGTTTCTCCGGCCTTCACTTCAAAATCCACACCGTCCACGGCCCTAAAATAACTCTGTTTGCCCATGATTCCTTTTTTCAATGGGAAGTGTTTTTTTAGATTAACCACCTTTAAAAGGGTTTGATTATTGTGCTGCTCTTGATTCATAACGAACCTCCTCTGCCCGAATGCATCTTACTAGGTGACCTTGGGATTTTTCCATTAAATCCGGTTTGAATGATTGGCATTCTTCAACAGCAAAAGGACATCTAGGGTGAAAAGGACAACCGCTAGGCATTTCCAAAAGGTTAGGAACATTTCCTGGAATGGAGTCAAGTTTATCTGTATTAACATCCATTCTAGGGATGGATCCTAGTAAACCGATGGTGTATGGATGGGAGGGGTTCTTGAATAATTCTTTCACGGAAGCTTCTTCGACAATTTCCCCAGCATACATGACCACCACTTTATCTGCCATTTCGGCCACCACGCCAAGGTCATGGGTTATTAAGATGACACCTGTATTTTCCTCTTTACTCAATGAATCTATTAACTCTAAGATTTGGGCTTGGATGGTGACATCAAGGGCCGTGGTAGGTTCGTCTGCTATTAATAGTTTTGGCACACAGGCTAAAGCCATCGCGATCATGACTCTTTGCCGCATGCCCCCTGATAATTGATGAGGAAAGTTGCTGGCCACTTTGGCCGCATTGGGGATTCCAACCCGTTCTAACATTTCTATGCTTTTTTCTTTTGCTTCCCGCTTATTCAGCCCTTTATGCTTCCTAATGACCTCACCTATTTGATTTCCTATGGTAAAGACAGGGTTTAATGAAGTCATAGGTTCTTGAAAAATCATCGAAATTTCGTTTCCACGATATTTATTCAGTTCTTTTTTACTTAGCTTTAAAAGGTCACATTGATTAAAGTCGACTTCCCCGCCAATCACCTCACCTGGCTCGCTCAGTAAACCCATGATGGAAAGGGAGGTCACACTTTTGCCGCAGCCCGATTCCCCTACGATGGCTAAAGTTTCACCCGCTTTAACGGAGAAGCTAATTCCATTTACGGCAGGTACCACTCCGTCTTCTGTATGAAAGACTGTTGTTAACTCTTTCACTTCGAGTAAGTTCGAGGACATCCTTTTCACACTCCTTCCTTATCATTTTTTTGCTTTTAATCTAGGATCCAGCATGTCCCGCAGCCAATCGCCTAAAAAGATGACACCTAATACCGTAATGGTAATCGCAAGACCAGGAAACGTCGCTACCCACCAAGCCGTAGCAACATACTGCCTCCCGTCACTTAACATGCCACCCCATGAAATAGCAGGCGATTTAATCCCTAAACCGAGAAAGCTCAAAGACGCTTCTAAAACTATGGTTGTGGCTACATTCATCCCAGAAATAATGATGAAAGAAGAAATGACATTAGGCAGAATATGCAAAAATAAGATTCTACTTTTCTTTGCTCCAATCGCAATGGCCGATTTGACAAATTCACGCTCTTTTATACTCAAAACTTCCCCGCGCACGACACGTGCATAAGAGACCCAGTTGGTAATCCCGATGACAAATATTAACGTTGTTAATCCAGGACCGACAACGGCTAAAACAACGAGCATCAATAAGATGGTAGGTATCGCTAAAAAGGCATCCGCTGTTCTCATGATGACCGCATTCACCCATCCGCCAAAATAACCGGCAAGAAGTCCAAGGACCGCTCCAATCAATCCCGAAACAAGGACCGCTCCGATCCCGACAATGAGAGAAACTCTAGAACCATATACGATCCGACTGAAAATATCTCTCCCTAAGTTATCCGTGCCGAGTATATGTTCGGCAGAGCCCCCTTCCATCCACATTGGCGGATGAAGTCTTAATAATGGTGCCACTTTTCCAGGATCATAGGGAGCTAACCACGGTGCAAATATCGCAATAAAGCATGTGACCAATACAATAACCGCTCCCACAATCCCTGTTTTACTTTTAAACAGTTGTTTGATCCAACGCTTTGGCTCACTTCTTTTCGGACGGCCAGGATGGATCGTCGTTTCTGGCCCTTCCATACTTAGTTTAGAAACAGCAGACAATTTCACCCCTCCTTAGCTATATTTGATTCTTGGATCCAATAACCGATAAACGATATCGGTTAAAATATTGATGGAGATGACTAAGATAGCAATAATAAACACGGCAGCTTGAATGATTGCCATATCTTTAGTGTTTACGGCCGTCACGAGCAATTGGCCCAGCCCCGGCCACGCAAAAACCGTCTCCGTAATGAGAGCCCCGGATATTAAGCTAGTAAACTGTAAACTCATCACGGTGACAACAGAGATTAAACCATTTCGAAAGGCATGTTTACCTACTACTATTAATTCTATGATTCCTTTACTCCTAGCCGTTCGAATATAATCCTGGCTTAATATCTCAAGCATATTCGCTCTTATTAATCGTGTCATTTGGGCAAACAAACCTATCCCTAAAGTAAAAGCAGGTAAAATGATATGACTGACCCCACCCATTCCGGAAACAGGAAATACTCCGAGAATAACGGAAAAAAACAGGATTAACATGATCCCGACCCAAAAATTGGGCATGGCTTTCCCTAGTACGGAAATTCCCGAAATCAACAAATCCAAATAGGAGTTTCTTTTCAATGCCGACAAAATCCCCAGTGGAATGGCCATTAGTGTAGAAAATATCATGGCAACAAAAGCCAACTCAAAACTTGCTGGTATCCGCTCAAGGACCAAAGGAAGTGCTTGTTGTCCGTAGTGATAAGAAATACCAAAATCACCCTTCACGGCATTGACGATAAAAATGCCATACTGAACATAAAGGGGTTTATCAAGTCCCAGTGCTTTCGTTAACTCGATACGATCCTGTTGAGTAGCCGTTTCTGGGAGCATTAGGGCTACAGGATCACCAGTTACACGGACTAATATGAAAACTATTATCGTGATTAAGAATAATACTGGTATCATCTGCAGAAGTGACTTGATAATATACTTACCCAAAATCCTCATCCTTTCATAAAAATTTAGACAAAGGGGAAGAATTCTTCCCCTTTGTCTCTTTTCGGCCTACTTGGAAGTTGGAGTAACCTCTTGCACATAATACATCTCATCTTCTCTAGGAGCATATTTGACCTTATCATTTACTCCGTAGACACCTTCCATTTGGAATAAATAAATGGCTGGTCTTTCTTTGGCGAAAATTTGCTGTACTTTTTGATATTGACTCTCACGAGATTTTGGATCCATATTCACAAGTGCTGATTGCAGTAATTCTTCCACTTCTGGGTTATTATAATCCGTCTCTCCAGCTGCCTGATCAGCTAGATAACGCCCGTAGTTATTCGATGCATCATTTAACGAGTTGCCGATTCCAATCATGAATAATTCACCAAACTTTTTGGCATTGAACTGCTCGTAAAAAGCAGTAGATTCTAGAATATTCAAATTCACATCAAAGCCTACCTCATTTAACATGGAAGCAACTACCTCAGCATACTCTCCATATTGAGTAGCAACTGACAAACTGATCTTCAAATCTTCTTTAGAATAGCCTGCATCTTTTAATAATTTCTTAGCTTTTTCTGGATCGTATAATGACTTCTTATAAAGGGATGGATCAGAACCGAAGTTCCCTGGAGTTACAGAGGTCCTTGTCAATACACCTGCACCACCTGCAATGCTTTCGATAATCCCTTTCTTATCAATGGCTAAATCAATGGCTTCCCTTACGACTGGGTCAGAAGTAACGGTCCCTTCGGTATGGCGTACAATCATCTGTAAAACCCGTCTTGTTGGTGCTTTTTCAATTGATTTACCTTCTGCATCTTTAATACGTGCCACGTCTGTTGATGGAATGGAGGATGCAATATCCACGCCGCCGGCCAACAATTCAGACACTCTAGTAGAAGCCTCAGGAATCGTGCGGAATACAACTTTATCCCACTTTACTTTCCCGCCAAAATAATTTTCGTTCTTCACTAACTCTAAGCGATCGTCTTTTTTCCAACTGCTAAATTTGTATGGACCTGTTCCCACTGGTTTTTGCAAAAATGCTTCCATTCCGTTCTCTTGAATGTATTTAGAAGGAAGCATGCCTGAACCCATTCTTGATAGTCTATTGAGCAATAATGGATCGGGTACTTCTGTCACGATATTCACTGTATAATCATCGACAATTTGTACCTCTTTAATCTGCTTATACAGGTAATTCTGTTTAAGTGAACTGTCCTTTGCTGCTCTCTCTAATGTAAATTTAACATCGGCAGCCGTAAAAGGATCTCCATTATGGAAGGTAACATCGTTGCGTAATTTGAACTGCCAAGTGGTATCATTTACTTTCTTCCACTCTGTAGCAAGTACAGGTATTTTATTTCCTTCGCTATCATTTTGGATAAGGTAATCAAACATATTAACAAGAACGGCTTCACTCATCGTATTGTTATTATTATGAATATCAAAGCTCTCGATATCTGTTGGATTGGCTATTGTTAATACTTTTTCTTCGTTACTGCTAGACGTTTCGCCTGATTTTGCAGTTTTTTCGCCACTCGTCTTGGTGGAATTGCTGCTGCAAGAAGCCAGCATCAGTACTGCAATCAAGGAAATTACCAAAGTTAACATCATATTTTTTTTATTTTTCATTGTCCCCACTCCCCTTTAGCTGTTAATCAAATTGTTGTTATGCATCTCTAAATACCTAATGGCTGTTGCCGCTAACATGGCCACGCCATAATGCAGCCCAGATTCGTCTAAATCAAACTTAGGATGATGAAGCGGATACGAAGTTGCCTGCGTTCCATTGCCAACCCCTAACCGGAAAAAAGCACCAGGTATTTTTTCGGCATAAAAACTAAAATCTTCTCCCCCAGTGGATGCTCCCATGATCTCGTATTTTTCTTTCCCCAATACCAGTTCACTCGTTTCCGATATGAAATCCAGGAGATCTTTATCATTGTTTAAAGAAGGATAGTTCAGTTCGTAATCTAATTCATAATCTGCATCAAATGCACTTACTACCCCCTTTATCACCTGGTCCATCAGATGAGGGATTTTCTCTCTAATCTTTGGTGATAAGGTTCGAACGGTTCCCTCCATCTCTACACTTGTGGCAAGCGCTGTTCCAATGGAACCCCCTTGGATTTTCCCAATGGAAACAACTACAGGCTGCAGCGGGTCTATCATTCTACTACTTATGTTCTGTAGTGCCACTACTACCTGAGACGCAATTAAGATCGAATCTCTTCCCTCATGGGGCCGTGCTCCATGTCCACCCTTTCCAATGATTTTAATTTTAATATTATCAACAGAAGCACACGCCACACCGTATGTAACACCAATTTTTCCCACAGGCAAACTCGGGTTTACATGCAAACCAATAATCGCATCTACTTTTGGCTCCTCTAACACCCCATCTGCAATCATGGCTGCTGCCCCAGCTAATAATTCCTCAGCTGGCTGAAAAATGAATTTAATATTCCCTTTCTTTGGCTTGCCAAGACTCGTTAATAGTTCTGCAGCTGCCATCAACATACTTGTATGGGCATCATGTCCACACAGATGAGCTACATTAGAATTTGACGAACGATACGATACTTCTTTTTCATCTTGAATCGGCAGTGCATCCATATCGGCACGAATCGCAATGGTTGGACCGGGTTCTTCTCCTCTCAACAGGCCAATAACCCCTGTTTTTCCAACCTTCGTTTTGACTTCTAAGCCCAATCCTTTCAGATGATTGGCGACAATTTCTGAAGTACGAAACTCTTGATAGCCCAACTCCGGATTTTGGTGAAAGTCCCTTCGCCAGTCAATTAGTCTTTCACTGCTTTTTTCTGCTTTGATCAGTAAATCACTTAATTCCAAGTGCTCTCCTCCTTTGTTTTTCTATCTATTCATCCTTTTCAGATGTAAACACTTTTGAAAAAATGGATTTTTCTGAACTTGAAATATGTAATCTCATAATCTCTCTGGATTGTTCGCCGTCTCTTTGCTCTAGTGCCTCCAATAATTTTACGTGGCCTTCATAATTGACTGTTTTCACTCTGTCGTTATAAGGCACTAAATCTAATGCCGGGTTAATCTTCGTTCTAATCAGTCTGACAGCCTTTTCGAAGTATGAATTTCCTGATGCTTTCGCAACCGTCAAATGAAACTTTACATCTAATGAACGAAAAAGTTCCCTAGTACAGTCCGGTTCAATACTTTGATTTAGATAATCTCTTAGTCTATTTAACTCTTGTTCAGATATCCTTTCAGCTGCTAGATAGGCTGCTTCCGGCTCAATAATCGATCTAAATTCAAATACCTTTGTCATTTCGTCCCACTGTTTTCTGATTTCGAGCCTATTTCGCATGTGTGAATTAATGGTTAGCGGCAAAACGAAGGTTCCCCCTTTTGCCCCAACTCTTTTCTCAATCAGCCCCCTTTCTTCTAAAATGGATAGTGCCTCCCGAATGGCTAAACGACTTGTTTTAAAGATAGTCGCAAGTTCTCGTTCTGTTGGCAATTGTTCACCAGATAAGAGTTCTTTTAAGATAATCGCTTCTTCCAACTGATCGAATATGAAATCGCTCACCTTTTTAGGTGAAACGGTCTCAAATTGAAATTTTGGTTCCGCAAACATTTTGCTTCTCCTTTCTTAGCCATACGCTCTGTTAAAGGATATTGTTGATTTTTATAGCACTCTGTTGATTGGAGCCGAAGGCGTTCGACTCCTGCGGGAGTACGGGGCTGGGAAGACCCCGCAGGCGCTTCCAGCGCCGAGGAGGCTCCCCGGCACGCCTGCGGAAAGCGAACGACTGGAGCAGAAATCAACAGCCATGTTTAACAGAGCCAAGCCATAAAACATTAAGGTATAAACCTTAAACCTTTCAGGACAAATAAAACATTAAGGTATAAACCTTAAACCTTTATGTTCCGAGTATATTTTATTACTATCCACAAGTCAATTATGTTAATTGGAATATTCAAAATACGTTGTGAAAAATTTTTACATATATGAATATAGTAATCATCTGTAATTCCTTTTGACTTGTCTAGTAGTTTAGCGGGACCCGAATCGATCATCGTAATAGGAATGATTATCTTCCATTTCATCTTCTACTGATTCTCCATTCCTCCCTTCAGGCCAAGTCCACACAAAAAAAGTACTCTAAAATTCAGAGCATTCGCAAAATGAATGTTGAATGTATAGGTACCTTTGGTCGTCCAATCGGCTATTAGGTATTCAGTTTTGAAAGTTGTATAATATAGCATTTTTTTCTAATCAAATATTAATCCTTAAATTCTTATATGTCAACTTGGAATTCAACAAAACGAAAAAATTTATTCATTAAAATCTACATCATATGATGACAAAAAAGTATGGGCGAACAGTGTGCCACTATTCGCCATCCTTTGGACCGCTCATGTTTTTAAGTAAGGGGCAAATAGAGTGAAAAAACCTCTCAGGGAATACGCGAAGGATCAATTCAGAAGCTTCTTAATAGAAAAATATCCTGAATACAACATTTTTATAAAATAGCCGGAATAAACCTGGATATTCATCCCGGAAGCATGAATCTCACGATGCTTCCGGGTATCATTGTTAGTTATCATGATATTTTGGATGTTCATCACGTTATCGAAGGCAAAAGAATGATAAATTCTGTCCCAACATTCTTCTCACTTTTCACTTGTATTTTCCCTTTAAAAGAATGGATAATTTGATAACTTACCATCATTCCTAGTCCCGTTCCCTTTTCCTTTAAAGAATAAAACGGAGATCCAAGCCGATCGATTTGCTGTTTCGTCATGCCGATTCCTTGGTCTTTAACCGTGATTTTAATACTACCTTCCTCCGTTGAAGTACAGGAAATCCATAGTATACCACCGTTCGGCATCGATTCTACTGCATTTTTCAAAAAATTAATCAACGATTGGTTTAATTTTTGAGGGTTTGCAAATATCCAGCAATGATCATGGATATCTGTTTTGATTTCAACATTTTGGTTCAAGGTATAACTTCGGATCATATTGACAACGCGCTCGAGATGGTACCCAGCATCGATTTTTTGATTGTTATCCATCGACGGTTTTCCGAAAGACAAGAAATCCGTGATAATATCGTTGGCCCGATCTAATTCTTCAATGGACAATTGGATATAATCCTTCTTTTGTTCCGGCAAGCCTGGTTCATTTAAAAGCTGTAGGAAGCCGCGAGTTACCTGCATTGGATTTCGAATTTCATGGGCGAAAACACTTGTCAACTCACTTATCACTCGTAGTTTCTCCGTTTGTTGAAGCTCTTCCCGCAGCTGGTGGATCTCCCCAATTGTTTCATATAATCTAATGAAGAACCAAGTGCCTGCCACCGCAAAGATAAGATGGATCAATTGTACTTTTAAATTAGGGATGGAAAAACCATTTAAAATACCAAATAGCGCAATCCCTATGAGACAGTAATAATGGGAAAGAACCGCTGCTAGTTGAACCTTTTTATCTTTTTTCGATTGGACAAACCTTTTTTGAAAAAGCAAGATGACAGGCAACGAAAATAATAAAACAAGAACTGTATTGTAAAATCCTGCACCGATGCCAAAGTATAGACGATAAAAGATGATTAGGGCTGATAGAAAAATGCCAGGCCAAAAACCACCATATAAGGTCCCAAACATTAACGGAATAATCCTTAATTCCAAGCGGGCATGCTGGCCAAAAGTCACCGGAAAAGACATGCAAAGTACAATGGAAATTCCCCACAAAATGGACATGATGGCCCTCGTATTTTTATCGCTCTTTACTCTGTCCGCAATAAAGGTAAAGTAAATAAATATAGGTATTGCCAAAAGTGTCAATTGCAGCAAAAAGTCCTTAATGATACTCATCTTCGTTACCTTTCATATTGGCTGTTAGTATTCGTTCCCCTGCAAAATGGCCAATGCCTACTTTAAGAGACAGACGATTTCATAGGTATTTACTCACATTATACTTGAAAACCCTCAAAAAATGTCGTCTTTTGTAATAAAATGCAACTGTTTTCATCACTTTAAATCTATAAAAGAAACCGTCTACTATTAAGTAGCATATTTCCAAATAAAAAGTCTTCATTCAGAATGAAGACCCAACTGCTTTCTTATTTATAATCAGTCATATCACGTACTACCACCCGGCTCAAATACTTCATGCTAATTAAGCTGACCCTCACCCACAGCCAGCTAAAAACAACCGAGAATGCAAGAATACCCAGAAATAGGTTCATGCTCATCTTTGTAAACTCTGGTCCAAGGATGGGAAAATGAAATAGAGTGAGGAGCAGGAAAAGCCCAACCGTTAAGCTAATGCCGCCAATGCCTGTTACTAGGGCCCGTTTTTCAAAATACTTAAACCCAAGGCCAATACCAATGCCAAGCAAGCCAGTAGTAAAAAGGAACACCAGTATTTCCGTTGGCTGGATGATGGAAAGCAGCAGGGCCGTTAACACATACGTCAGCGAACCTATTCGGACAGACAAGATGGTCGCTAATATGATGGGACCTGTAGCCAACGTACTAAAAACGAACCCTACACCTGCAATTAATCCCGCTGATTGTAAAATGGCGGCAATCGCACCCAATATGCTTCCCATTACTAACTTGTTTGTCTGCGAGAAATGGTCTGTATTGATTTCATGGTGCCTGCTCAATAAGCGAATCACTCTGTTCATACACATCCCTCCATTATAAGGTTAGTGTGAACCCTCGGCCATTATTCCATTTAGACTTCTTCTTTATATAGAATAGAGATAGGGGCCATTTCTAGCATGTACTCCTGCAATAAAAGCTGGTGCATCGTTTTTTCATGCGTGATGGAAAAACTTATTCCGAAGATTTCTTTGATTCCCAGAGAAAGTCCCAGCTGTTCACAAACAGCGAAAGCCCCCATTGCTTGCTGATTGATGAGTAATAATTGGTGGATATTTTTCCATGAGCCAACCGCTCCCCCCATCACATCTTGGAAGCTCACTAAACCGGCTTCCAGTTTCCCCACTACCGAACCAAGGACACAATCCAAGGTTACGCTGGGTTCCCTTTGGATTATGTCAAACAGTTCCCCCACCACTTTCGTGTGGTGTTGATTCGCCTCCACTATCTTTTTCATGGCTTCTCTAATATGTGGTTCAAGGATGTCGGGTACCGTCTTTTGCAACTTTCCCTCGAGAGCATACTGAATCGTCAGTGTGTGGTTAAACCACTTCTCTACCTCTACATACTGTTTCAACAAATATTGTTCATCTACTTCAATTAAAATTGTTTCGTTTTCCATCTTTTTTACTCCCCCTCCTCTATTTTCGATATTTTCCAAAGGACCCCGGTATGGCCATAAGCTTGGACGAGCCCCTCCGTAACTGGAGAGTGTCCAAAGTCTAATACGTAAAGACTTTTACCATCTGGGTGAAACTTACAATCCACTGGTCTTTCAATCCCGCCAGTCTCATGATAGGAGGAGGCACCCGGTTGTTTATTTTTTAAAAATACTTGGGACTCTCCTGTTTCGGTATTGATCCGAACAATTTGATAGCCGTTGTTCCTATCCTTTTCATGCGGAGAGTTCAGTGGAGCGTAGGTGCCAAATTCTGCGACGAATAATTCGCCACGGAATCCGAATTCTTCTGAACGAGAAAAGTCCATTTTTGTCATACACGAATGAGGTTTTTCCAAATACATGGGAGGGCCGGCCCATTCTGGCAGATTCTCAATCAATTGTTCAGCCCGCAGTCCTTTGGCAGGCTTCGCTTTTTCATCCCAAACCGGAACACCGTCTGCTCTCATTTCAGGGAAGCCATACCAATCTGGTTTCTTGACGCTTCCATGGGCTGTTGCTGCATTCCGAATATGCCAAATGCGGTCCGGATCGCCGCCAATCGATCGCTCCCCTTTTTCTTCCAAGCAATTGTCAGAAGCAAATAATTCACCGTTTTCGTCAAACGCTAATCCATACGGGTTACGCAATCCCCAGGCAAGCAATTCGACCTCCGTTCCGTCCGGCTTAGACCTCCATAATCCGGACGTACACCATAATTCCCCTTTGATGACTTCCCCTTTTCTGGCAGGAGTCCCAAATGGCTTGAATGGTCCCGTCTCTGTTAAAAACGGAAACGGCATCAGTGGGTTTCTAGTCGACACATTGTTTCCTGTTAACGTAACGTCTTCTCCAGGGATATCATGGGCATGGGGATGCTTCGCTAAATCGACTGTAAACCCGGAAGGTAAACATACCCCATTTTGTGACACGGATCCATTGGCAAAATACATCAGACCGTCTTTCGGACTAAAAACTGGCCCTCCCGGTTCATGCCAGCCGCCGCTGGGAATGGTTTCAATGAGCACTTCCCTTTTCCGTGTCTTCACGTCGTACCGGACAATCCGTGCCAAATAACCACCTTTACAGCTAACATAGATAGATCCCTCATGGTAGGTAACCCCTCTTGGTCCCCCTAAGGTTTCCACTGCAAACACATCAAGATTTCCATTTGAATCTAATTGTAAAATACGTGGAGGAAGGGTCGGTCGAGTCGGCCAGGTGCTCCCTCCTTCAAGAATGTATAAAGTTCCATCATCAGCGAATCCCATCCCGGTGGGAAACGATAAACCCGCTGCCACTACCTCCACTTTATAGCCCTCTGGTACCCATACATCCTCTGGGTTGATGAGAGGCCTTGCACTAATGGGCAATCGAATGATTTGCCCCTTCACCTTTTTCGTTACGATCTTTTTCAGTGTGATTCCTCCCTTTTACAAATCGTAAGCCCATATTATCGGACTAGTTGTCCTTTATAGACCATTCCTTGTATCAGTATAGGCGGGGAAATTATGAACTATTCTTCCACGAATGCCCATTTTCTCCCGGACAGCCTACGATAAAAGCCTATTGTGAATATGGTATAGAAACTTTTGTGGAGGTGATCTTTATCAAAGGTTTATACAAACATGAAGCCCATACACAACATCTATTAAATGAATGGGAAAAATCGATTTTGGCATCATTTGAAGCAAAGATGACGGACAAAAAGAAACCCTTCCCCTGCATCCCGGCCACCATCGGGTTTTCAATGAATCAATTAAGATATGGATTTATCAGCGACCCTAGAGACGATTCTTCTATTATCGAGCTGGGCGAATTGCTGGAGAGGTTCACGAAAGAGGCGAAAGGTTTTGGTCCCTATACCTCTCTCATCATTTTTTATCATGTACCAGAGGAGGTGAAAGAGGATTACACCGTGGAGGAGTTTGAACAGCTTTTTTGGAAACAATTAGCTGGTCTCTCTTCCATCGATGGAATGGAGTGGCCGGAGGATATTCCAAACGATCCGCATGATCCAGTTTGGGAATTTTGTTTCCAAGGGGAAAAGTATTTTATGTATTGTGCGACCCCCGCCCATGAAAACCGCCAAAGCCGTCACTTTGATACGATGGTGCTTGCGATTACTCCTAGATGGGTATTAAAACAGTTCAACAAAAACGAATCGTTTGCTAAAAATATCAAAAAGCAGATAAGGAACCGTTTGTCCGATTACGATTCCATTCCGATTCATCCTGACTTGAACAGCTATGGGTCAGACGATAATTTTGAATGGCGCCAATATTTTTTACGGGATGATGATACTTCCTTGTCCAAATGCCCCTATCACCGTTTTCTAAATTTGTTAAAGTTAAACAAATAGCGCAGGCTAACTACCTGTGCTCTACATATTGACCACTTTCATTCAATACAAAATGATGCAGTGCCGATCAACCTTTGATGGAGATTTACAAACAATGGAAGACTTAATGAAATAGGATAATAGAATCCCCGAAATAAAATGAATAAAACCAGTGACAAATTATGGACACCATGGCAAAAAGTATAGTATTTTTATTTTGTATAACGAAATTATTGGGAGGGATCCATACTATGCAATATCGCCGTTTAGGAAATACCGGTTTAAAAGTCAGTGAAATTAGTTTAGGTAGCTGGCTTACATATGGTGGTTATGTGGAAGAGCAAAATGCCACTGCCTCGATTGATAAGGCTTACGAACTTGGCATTAACTTTTTTGATACAGCCAATGTCTATATGCGCGGGGAAGCTGAAATTGTGGTCGGCAAAGCGCTTAACAAATATCAGCGGGATTCTTATGTATTAGCCACAAAGGTATTTGGCGTGATGGGTGAGGGCCCTAATGACCGTGGACTTTCACGCAAACATATTATCGAACAATGCCATGCAAGCCTAAAGAGACTAAATACGGATTATGTCGATCTCTATTATTGCCATCGCTTTGATAAAGAAACACCACTTGAAGAAACCTTGCGGGCGCTTGATGATCTTGTCCGTCAGGGAAAGGTCCTATATGTTGGCGTCAGTGAGTGGACGGCTGAACAAATGACCGAAGCCATCCATCTTGCCGATAAAAAATTACTGGACCGAATTGTTGTCAACCAACCTCAATACAGCATGCTCGAGCGCTATATTGAAAAAGAAGTCATTCCTGTCAGTGAAAAGCACGGTATCGGACAAGTGGTATGGTCACCACTAGCCCAAGGGGTGTTAACTGGCAAGTATAAAAAAGGCGAAAAAGCTCCTGAAGGCAGCCGCGCGGCACAGGAAAACCTTAAAGGCATGATTCGTTTGTTAACAGATGAAAACCTTGATAAAGTTGAACAATTAAAAGTTGTTGCGGAAGATCACAATCTTTCTCTTTCGACCCTTGCGCTTGCCTGGATCTTGCGTCAGCCAAATGTGTCCAGTGCCCTCGTCGGTGCAAGCCGCCCAGAACAGCTGGAAGAAAATGTGAAAGCATCCGGAGTGAAGTTAAGCGACGAAACTTTAGCTAGAATTGAAGATATTCTAAGATAATAGAATGCCTCTGGTTTTTCTCGCCAGAGGCATTTTTCGTTATAGATTATTCCATAAGCAGAGGGAAAAAAATCCTACAAAAGGGAGTTTAATTTTGTGGACTAATTCATTATTGGTTATCTTTTTCATTGGGATACCACGCCACTGCTCCTAATAAAGCTGCAATGATTAATATGATCCATTTTATTGCCCTTTTCATCTTTTGCACCCCTTAGTTTCATCCGTTTACCCGATTCACATATTGCCGCAACTATTCTGTCCCAAAGGAAAACCATTTATCGCAGCCCGTTCTTTAGAAAAAATTACATTCTCTTTTTATATAGGCTTACCTTTCATACGAATTTATCCAGCAAAATGTTTCATGATGTGCTAATTATATTGTTCTTTTTCCATTGCACTTGAAAACCAACCCCGGTGACCTTTTCGCTTTTTTCTTCGGGATACAAAATATTCAGAATATAGTATAATATAATAAATTCCACGTATCCTTAAATTAGGAATTTAACACGAAAAGGATGAGTTTTATAGTGCGGGATTTTGGCAGTTTAATATCCAAATTAAATGAATTGACCTTTTCCATCTTATTAGCAGGCTACAAAACCTTTCCGCCAGGTTGGAGTAAAAGAGGAAAAAAAACCCTCTACCATTCCCTATGGTTTATTGTAAAAGGGTCTGGTGAAATCGTCATAAATGGAATAAAAAGCGAGCTTTCACCGGGAAAACTCGTCGTTTTTACTCCTGGGATGATTTGCGACAAAAAATCCTATTGCTCCGAGCCTCTTGAGTTTTATTTTATCCGGTTCACCCCTGCGGGTGCATTTGAAAGGAAAGAGCAATGGCACTTTAAAAATCCGGAGGAAATCCATTTTCCTTTGCAAGGCGTGTATACCATCAAGAACAGCCCGGGGGTTGCTTTTTTAATAGAAGAAATCATGACATTATCCAAACGAAGAGGGGCAGAGATTGCCTTTAAGAAAAAAATCTTATTCCAAGAACTGCTCCTTACGTTTACCCAAGACTTCTATTCGCAAACCATTTCCAAGGATACCAAACAAGTCATTGAAGAAACGATTGACTACATCACTCATCACTATCATCGGGCGATTACCCTATCCGATTTGGCCAAGATGGCCGGGCTAAGCAATAGCCATTATTCGAGGCTATTTAAGAAATATATTGGCTATAGTCCCATCGAATATTTAACGCATTTGCGGATTGACCGGGCGAAAGAACTCCTCGCCCATTCAGAAATCCGGATCAAGGAAGTCAGCCAAAGTGTCGGTTATGAAGATGAACTCTATTTCAGCCGCATTTTTAAAAAAATTGTCGGCGTCTCCCCTACTCAGTTTAGCGATGAAAAAAAGATGGCTAATCAATAGGTAAAGCCGTTCTCTTTTGAGAAACTAGCGGATAGAAAAAGCAGTGCATTTCATAACCGAAATTTCACTGTTTTTTCATGTTGAGATAGCTGAATGCAGCAGTGAGTAGAATAATAAAAAATGAGTGTCAATAACATTGAAAAATGATATTCTAGATAACGTGATTAATTTTTGGAAAAGAAGTGAAAGTAGTGAGAATAGGTTTTTTTGATTCTGGAATAGGCGGAATGACTGTACTTCATCAAGCATTGAGGTTTTTACCGAATGAAGATTACATATTTTATGCAGATACCCTTCACGTTCCATATGGAGAAAAACCAAAAGAAGAGGTCAGGGAATATATCTTTCATGCTGTTGACTTTATGGCTAATCAAGGAATCAAAGCATTAGTGATTGCTTGCAATACAGCAACCAGTATTGCAGTAGATGACCTTCGACAAAAGTATGATTTCCCTATTTTGGGTATTGAACCAGCCGTAAAACCTGCTGTTCAAAGCTGTGAGGGAAAACGAAAAAAGGTATTGGTGTTGGCTACTAATTTGACTCTTAGAGAGGAAAAGTTTCACAAACTTGTGGAAAGAATAGATCATCACGATCTTGTGGATAGTCTCCCTCTTCCTGGTCTTGTCCAATTCGCTGAGAGGTTTGAATTTAAGGAAGAGAAAGTGGTTCCCTATTTAAAAGAGCAACTATCTTCGTTTGATTTAAAGCAATACGGTACGATTGTTCTTGGATGTACCCATTTTCCCTATTTTGAAAATAGTATAAGGAAAGTATTTCCTGAAGAAGTGGACATCATTTCTGGAAGTATCGGCACTGCCAAAAACTTAAAACGGATTCTCGAAGCAAGAAATCAAATAAACGATGGATCCGGGGATATTTTATATTATCAATCTGGTTTTAAAGTGGAAGATCAAGAAACATTATCCCATTATAAAAAGTTGTTGGAAATGTTAAATCGTGAAGGTTCTCTATCAACAAATTAAATGAGAAGTTGATAAAGAGTTTGTGAAATTTTATAGCAAGAGGACCATTTTTTGTCCTCTTGCTATTCAGAATGTCAATGTATATTCTTTTATACTTTCTCCTTCACAACTTTCTCTTTGTTTTGATTCAAACACAATTGATAATAAGACGAGCGATTTTTGATGAGCTGCTGATGATTGCCCATTTCTATGATCCTGCCTTTATCCAAAACAATGATTTTATCCGCATGCTGGATGGTGGAAAGCCGGTGGGCAATGATAATCGTGGTCCGGTCCTTGGACATTTCCCTTAAGACGTCTTGTACAGCCTGCTCGGTTTCGGTATCGATATTCGCCGTCGCTTCATCCAGGATTAGGACATCCGTATTGGCCATCATCGCTCTTAAAAAAGATATCAGCTGTCTTTGCCCCGCCGACAAGACGGTTCCTTCTTCGCCAAGCATCGTTTCATAGGCTTGCGGCAGCATTCGGAAAAATGCATCAATGTTCAAAGACTTTGCCGCATGAATGATTTCCTCATCCGTCACATGATCATGATTTAAGCGGATATTGTCAAATACGGTCCCGGAAAACACAAACGGATCTTGTTGAATGATGCCAATGTGCTTCCTGAGGTCATCTAGAGGAACCTCTTTTATATTGACGCCATCTAGCGTAATCGTCCCTTTTTGGTTATCATAAAACCGGTTCATCAGTTGAATAATCGAGCTTTTGCCAGCCCCGGTCGCTCCCACAATCCCAACCGTTTCCCCTTGATTGATCCGAAAATTGAGGCCATTCAGTACCCATTCTTCCTGTTGGTAGGCGAACCAAACGTTTTGAAACACAATGTTTCCGCTTACTTTTTCCGGAAGCTGCTTTGGCTGTTCAGGGTTTACAATGGTTGGCTCCGTTTCCAGGGTTTCAAAGATCCGCTCAGCCGATGCCAATGCCGCCTGGATTTGGTTGAATCGGTCCGCGATGCCTCGAAGCGGTTCAAAAAACTGCCTGACATAAGAGGTAAAGGCATAAACGGTACCAAAGGTAATCGTACTTTCCAGGACACTTCTTCCCCCATACCACACCAAAAGCGCCAACGATATATTTCCAAAGAACCCGATAGATGGGTTAAAAATCGAATTGACAACGGTTTGCTTCATTCCCGCCCGGTAATGCTCTTCGTTTAACTCATTGAATTGCTCGAGCTGTTTTCCTTCCCGGGCGAACAATTGAATCACACTCATACCGGAAAGATTTTCCGCCAGATAAGAAAGAAGCCGGGAAAGAATCGTCCGAAGATGCCTTTGCGTTGTCCGCAGCACGCTTTTAAAATAAAACGTCACGACGGCGATAATCGGGATGACCAAGAAGCACACCAGCGTGAGCTTGACACTCATATAGAGCATAAGAAAAATGATTCCGATGAGAATCAGCACTTCTTTTACCAAATTGACAATCACCTGGGAATAGAGCTGGTTGAGTGATTCCACATCATGGGTAATCCTTGTGACCAATCGACCGGTCGGATTACGCCGATAAAATGCCATCTCCATTTTGGAAAAGTGCTGAAAGATGGCCTGCCGGAAATCATAAATGACATACTGTCCGGTGAATTGCAGGGCATTATTTTGAAAATAAGTACTGACCGCAGAAACCAAAATCAACAGGAAATACACAATTCCCAAATTCATGAGTCCTTGATAATCGTTCTTCATGATGTGGGAGTCAATGGCTAGTTTGATGATATAAGGCTGGGCCAGGCTTGCAATGACAATAAATCCCGTTAACGCAAGCGAAAATAAAAGGAGTTTCCAGTAAGGTTTGGCAAACGTGAGCATTCCCTTGGCCAGTTGACGGTCACCCATTTTGGGAAGTTTCCCCGCTGTTACCTTTTGTTGAATCATGTCCTCCTCCTTCTTTTTATGAGGATCTTTTGCATGTGGATGAATGGCATGGGCGGCGTCTCCAAAGATAGTTGCGTGGTCTGCTGTTGGAACATTTTTTTATATATGCCTTCATTCTTTACCAGTTCTTGATGGGTGCCTCTTTCCACGATTTTCCCTTCATTCAGCACGATGATTTGGTCCGCATGTTGGATAGTGGAAATCCGGTGGCTAATGATGATGGTTGTTCGGCCACTATTCATCTCGCTTCTGAGTGTTTCTAATATATTGGTTTCCGTCTTGGAATCAACCGCTGACAGGCTGTCATCAAAAATGATAACCGGAGACGGTTTGATCAAGGCCCTGGCAATGCTGACACGTTGCCGCTGTCCCCCTGATAAGGAGAGCCCTCTTTCCACCAACACAGTATCAAATTTTTGCGGAAGTTCCGAAATATCATGATAAACATGTGCCTGCGTTGCCGCGTGAAAGACTTGCGGTTCCTCATATGGATTCGGGTCAAAGGCAATATTTTCTTTAATCGTAGAGGAAAATAAAAAATTCTCTTGTGGGACATAAGCAACGGATGTGCGCAACGTTTTTAATGGAATGTCCCGGATATCTTGTTTATCAATAAAGATTGTATTTTTTGGAGGATTGTAGATTCTGAGGAGTAAGTTGACTAAAGTTGATTTCCCGCTTCCCACTTTCCCGACAATCGCCAAACTGGTTCCTTTAGGGATGGAAATATCAATATTTTGCAAAGCGTAACGTTTGCTTTTTCCATACTTGAAGGAGAGATCTTTGATTTCGATATCACCGTTAATGTCATTGATTGGTTGAACCCCTTCCTCGTCTTGAATTTCCGGTTCGGTCGATAAGACCTGGCGAATCCGGTTATCGGCTGCTTTCCCCTGCTGCAGCAGATTTATCACTTTTCCAATGTTCTCAATCGGGGCAATCAGCATGGACAAATACGTGTTAAAGGCGACAAATTCCCCGAGGGATATGGTGTTGCGCATGACTAAAACCGAGCCGAGCAGGATGGAGAGCAGATAACTGAGACCGACTATTCCTTGACTTAACGAAGTGAACAATGAGTTGGTGCGAATTAACCGTTTATTCACCTCCACATTGGAATCATTGTCTGCCGTAAACTTTTTAAATTGTTCTTGTTCTTGCACATACGTTTTAATGACTCCAATGCCCGAACAAAATTCCTGGACCCTGCTGGTCAAAACCCCGATAGCTTCTTGGACTTGCAACGAATACGCTTGGGTCTTGGAGCGGAAGCGATAGGCAATATAGGTTAATCCAGGCAGGGGGATTAAGACGAGTAACGTTAAAGAAAGATTAATCGTGCTGGCCATCATGAAAACCGCGATGGTAATCAGGACGGCCGCTTCCACGGTTTGAAAATATCCCTGCATGACAATTTGTCTCATGATGTTGACATCGTTGACGGCATGCGCCATCAAATTGCCAATCCGCTGATTGTGAAAATAACTCGCCTGCATTTGTTCCCAATGGGAAAACAAGGACGTCCTTAAGTCCCGCTCGAGGGTTCTGGACATCTTGAAGATATAAATGCGCCCGGATGATCGGAAAACGAAAGTCCCAAATCCTGTAACGACAAACCATAGAGCCAAGTTCCATAAACCAGACGAGGTGATCGTATCGTTTTGCAGTCCATCGGCAAACTCCTTTAAAAGATTAGGGACCACTAATTGCAACAGGAGTGAGACCGCTAACAGGGAGGTTCCAAGCAAATATGTCCATTTATGTAAAATGAAATGCTCCCGAAAAATTGATCCGTTTTTCATCCGTTCCCCCGCCTTCATAAAGGAATATGCTTAGAATACCCCAGCGATTATCCAATCACAATGGATTTCCCCATCATCTTTCATGGATTATCTTGCTCTTGGGCAAAAAACGGGCATGTTTCTATTTTTCCGCTTTTTGAGTAATAAAGAAGGTTCACCGTTATGGTGAACCTTCAATCCTACTTTGTATCATTTCTTAACGGCTTGCTAAAGATAGTTTTTAAATCCCATTTCAGTGAGCCCGTTTTTTTGTCCTTTTATAAGGTTTCGCCATTAGTTTTGATTACGTTTTTATACCAATCGAAACTCTTCTTCTTCATTCTTTGAAGTGTTCCGTTTCCATCGTTATCGCGGTCCACATAAATGAAACCATACCGTTTCTTTAATTCACCCGTTCCAGCACTTACAATATCAATTGGGCCCCAATAAGTATAACCCATTAAATCCACACCATCGCCTACTGCTTCCTTCATTTCCTCGACGTGTTTTCTCACATAATCAATTCGATAATCGTCATTGATTTCTCCGTTAACTACTTCATCGTTCGTACCCATTCCGTTTTCTACAATAAATAGGGGTTTTTGATAACGATCGTATAATTCATTACATACATAACGGAAGCCCTTTGCATCAATTTGCCAACCCCAAGGAGTAGATTCTAGATAAGGATTGGGAGTTCCCAGGACTCCGCCTGTGTGCCCGATAAATGGAGTACCCGCTTTGTGTGTTGTTGTACGATAATAAGAGAATCCTAGATAATCAGCCGGATAATTTTTGATCAATTCTAAATCTCCATCTTCCATCTGAACATTAACATTATGTTCATCCCAAATACGGTTAATATATTTTGGATATTCCCCGCGTAGAAGAACGTCGCTATAAAATAGGGAACGGCGTCTTAATTCATAGGCTTCAAATACATCATCAGGGTGACAAGTATTTGGATACACCCCACTAAGTGATAGCATCGCACCCATTTTAGCATCAGGAATGATTTCATGACATAATTTTGTGGCAATCGCACTTGCTACAAACATGTTGTGACTAGCTTGATAGATTGCTTGCAGTCGGTTTTCATTTTCTCTTATCACGATGCCAGCAGCTGCCGTTGTTATCGTATGGGCATTGTTAATTTCATTAAATCCCATCCAATATTTCACCTTGTCTTTGTATCGGTTAAAGATGGTTTCGCAGTATCGAGTGAAAAATTCGATCATTTTTCGGTTTTTCCAACCGTCGTATTCTTTTACTAAATGCCATGGTGTTTCATAGTGGGAAATGGTCACTACCGGTTGGATTCCATATTTTAATAATTCATCAAACAGATTATCATAGAACTCGAGTCCCTTTTCGTTCGGAGTTAGTTCGTCGCCATTCGGGAAAATTCGGCTCCAGGCGATGGACGTTCTGAATGCTTTAAAACCCATTTCAGCCATTAAAGCAATGTCTTCTTTGTAACGGTGGTAAAAGTCGATGGCTTCATGGTAAAGATTTAAATCACTGCTATTTTCTTGAATCCCTTTCATAAGACCGCCAGGCATAAGGTCAGCAATGCATAACCCTTTTCCATCTTCTCGGTAGGCACCTTCTGCTTGGTTAGCAGCAATTGCTCCGCCCCATAAGAAATTTTCTGGAAAACTTGTCCTACTGTTAGTCATTTTCATTTCCTCCTAAAAATTATTTTAATACATAATTTTCAATCACATAGGCAACACCGTTTTCATCGTTGGTCAATGTCACCTTGTCGCTATGTTTTTTTACTTCTTCTTCTGCATTTCCCATCGCAAAGGAAAGCCCAGCAGCTTTTAGCATGGAAATGTCATTCCGTTCATCGCCGATTGCGATGGTATCTTCTTTTGGAATACCGAAATGTTGAGCCATGTTTATGAGCCCATGCCCTTTACTCCCATTTAAATGTGTTAATTCAAGATTAAATGGAGTAGACGATGTGATGGAAATTTCGTCAATACTTTCTAATTTTTTGTACAATCGGTCTTTTTGTTCAGGAATAAGGGTCAAGACCAACATTTTTTGTATGGAAACTGTATCATTCACAATTTCATGGTGATGGTCGAAAAGCGAATACCCTCGTTCTTTGGGATGAAGCGTGAACATGTTGTAATCTCTATGTTGGAGATTGATATCCGGAACACATCCAGAATTTTCAGCTTTTTCTATGCGTTCACCCCAATCGGATGGTGCAAAAGTTCCTTTGTCTGTGATGATTTTATAGGGCGCATATTCCTGTTCGATTTCAAGAGCGATCTTCTGACATTGAGATAGATGCAAGGAGGTCCGGTTTATGATTTCATCATTTACGAATAACTCGGTTCCATTATTCGCTCCATACGGACAAACCAAATCGTATTTGGAAAGTTCCCCCAAAATGGATTCGCGGACGCGGCCGGACATGATCATCACGATATGGCCTTGGTGCTGTGCTTCCTTGATGGCTCGTATGTTTTCTTCGCTAATTACTCTTTTGGAATTTAAAGTCGTCCCATCTAAATCAAGAGCGATTAATTTCATTCTAGTTTTTCTCCATTATTTTAAAAATTTAGTACATATTTCTCAATTGCATATGCAACGCCATTATCATCGTTTGTCAATGTAACCACATCGCTATGTTCTTTGACTTCTTCGTCTGCATTTCCCATCGCAATCGATAAGCCAGCTGCCCGAAACATTGCTATATCGTTTCGTTCATCTCCAATTGCCACTGTTTCTTCTATTGGAATTTGAAAATGGTTAGCCATTGTTTGAAGACCATATCCTTTGTGTCCATTTATACTGGATACTTCAAGAACGTAAGCAGTGGAATACGTAATTGTGATGTCTTTCACTTTTTCCAATCTTTTTTCCAATCGATGTTTTTGCTCTGGTAAGGCGCAAATAACAAGGAATTTTTGTACAGAATGAACGTCAAACATATCATCTTGAAATTTGAAGCCAGGTTGTCCAAAAGCACTAGCTGGTCTGGTATACATATGAAAATCTTTATGTTCATAATTTTCCTTTGGTATTTTCCCTGAAGACTTCACATTTTGTAATCGAACATCCCAATCTTCTTGCACAAAGATGCCCTCGTTGGTTGCGATCTTGAAAGGAAGACATTCCTTTTCAATTTCTTCTGCCACAATGCGGCATTGTGATGGTGTCAATGAAGTTTGGTTTATCAAATTTCCATTTATATACAAAGAAGCTCCATTATCGGCACCAATAGGACAATTTAGTCCATAATCATCAAGTACAGCCTTTATAGATTTATAATATCGCCCTGATAATGCCATGACGATATGTCCTTCTTTTTGTGCATTTTTGATTGCCAGTAAATTTTCCCTGCTCATTTCTTTTTTTGAATTTAACGTTGTTCCATCTAAATCAAGGGCTATCAGTTTCATTAAAGAATCTCTCCATTGCTTTCGATAACTTTTCGCACCCAATCGAATCTTACACTCAAGTGTTTAATGGCTCTTCCGTGATTACGTTATGTTTTTGTAAACTGATTTGCTAAGATTCCCATAAAACCTAGATTAATAGAATGATCCTTCTATTAATCTAGATATTGCCTGATATCAAATAGTAAAGAAAATTAATCTAACTTCCCGCCATTTGTTTCGATTACTTTTTTGTACCAATCAAACGATTTTTTCTTCATTCGATTCAATGTACCACTTCCGTCGTCATGCTTATCCACATAGATAAAACCATAACGCTTAGACATCTGACCGGTCCCTGCACTGACCAAATCAATACATCCCCATGGGGTATAGCCGATTAACTCGACGCCGTCTTCAATCGCTTCTCCCATCGCCTCAATATGTTCACGAAGATATGCGATCCGATAATCATCGATGATGCTTCCATCTTCTTCTACCTGATCGTATGCACCTAATCCGTTCTCCACAATCATCAACGGAAGACGATAACGGTCAAATAACTCGTTTAACGAGATGCGAAGACCTGTCGGGTCGATCTCCCAACCCCAATCACTTGCCTTTAGATATGGATTTTTCATCCCGCCAAACACATTCCCAGCTATTTCATCATTGGCAGCTTTTACTTTCTTTTCAGTAAGAGACATATAGTAACTAAATGAAATGAAATCCACTTTTCCTTGTTTCAATAATTCCAGATCTCCGTCTTGCATTTGGACTTGAACATTATTTTCTTTCCAATGTCTTTGAATAAATCTTGGATATTCACCAAATACATGAATATCTCCACAGAAGTTATTTAATAAACGGCTGGTTTCAAGAGCGTACATCATGTTTTCTGGGTTGCAATCATAAGCGTAAACAGGAGCATAAATCAGCATGCAACCAATTTGTGAATCAGGGATAATTTCGTGACCCCATTTAACCGCTAATGCACTTGCTAAAAATTGGTGGTGGAAGGCTTGGAAAGTTGCCTGCGCGTTTTCTTCTTTATCTTTTAACGGAAGAAAACCTAAACCGAATAATGGTCGTCTTACCCCGCTATTAATCTCGTTAAATGTTAACCAATATTTCACTTTATCTTTATAGCGATTGAACACAACTCTTGCATACCGTTCGAAGAATGTGATTACCTCTCGGCTTCTCCAACCGCCATATTCTTTCACTAAGTATAGTGGCATTTCATAATGAGAAAGTGTGACAACAGGTTCGATTCCGTATTTTACTAGTTCGTCAAACACATTATCATAGAATGCCAAACCTGCTTCGTTAGGTTCCGTTTCGTTCCCATTAGGGAAAATCCGGCTCCATGAAATACTCATTCGATATGTTTTAAATCCCATTTCAGCAAAAAGAGCAATATCTTCTTTATAGCGATGGTAAAAATCAATTCCATCACGATTCGGATAAACATACTTTGATTCATCGACTACTAAATCAAAATCAGGGTTATTTCTTAAAGAATCTCTGATTTTTCCTCCTGGCAGCACATCTGCAATATTTAGCCCTTTTCCGCCTTCAAGATAAGCTCCTTCTAACTGGTTAGCAGCGGTTGCTCCGCCCCATAAAAAACCTTCTGGAAATTGATATTTTTTCGTCATACTAGTTCCTCCTCCTTAGTTAAAAAAGAAAAAACCTAAATTACCAGAAAAGGACATACAAATCCTTCTTCTAGATAATTTAGGTTTTGCCTGATTGAACAGTAACAACCCTAATGAATCATCTTCTATACTATATCATTATTTGAAAATTGGTTATATTACTTACACTCACTTTTTAAAAAATCAGTCTAAATCCTCACCATTGCTCGCAATTACCTTTTTATACCAGTGGAACGACTCTTTCTTCGTACGCTTTAATGTTCCACTGCCATCATCATGCTTATCCACATAGATATAGCCATAGCGTTTGGACATCTGACTCGTTGAAGCACTGATCATGTCAATGCAGCCCCAAGATGTATAACCAAGCACATCGACGCCGTCCTGAATGGCTTCTTTGATTTGCTTGATATGCGCCCGCAGATAATCAATACGGTAATCGTCATGGATCGAACCGTCTTCCTCAACCACATCAACAGCGCCAAGACCATTCTCTGCGACAAACAACGGCTTTTGGTAACGATCATACAACTGATTTAATGCTGCTCTCAGACCCTTAGGGTCAATTTGCCATCCCCATTCGCTTGCCGGGAGATATGGATTTTTTATTCCACCGGTGATTAAGTTTCCGACCGCACCTTCTAGTTCTTCTGGATGCGCACTGACAGCACTTGACATATAGTAACTGAATGAAATGAAATCCACCGGGTTTTCTCTCATGATTTGTTCATCTTCTGGCTCTGTTTCAAGTACTACATTCTTTTCTGCCAAAATTCTGGCCGTGTAAGCTGGATAATATCCTCTTGCTTGAACATCGGTAAAGAACAGTGATTCACGTTGTTTTTCGACTGTCTTTTGGATATCGTCCGGGTCACAGCTGTAAGGCACAAGTAACTGGTAACTAATCATTGTTCCTACTTTAACGTTTGGATTCATCTCTTTCCATGCTTTTGTCGCCAGTGCACTAGCAACAAATTGATGGTGGGCACCCTGGAACTTTGCTTGTTCAAGATGCGGGTGGTTCTCTTCAACAACTCCTATGCTTGTCCAAGGATGGTGTTTCACACAGTTGATTTCATTAAATGTAATCCAATATTTCACTTTATCTTTATATCGATTAAATACTGTGGTGGCGAACCGAACATAAAACTCAATTACTTTTCGATTGACCCACCCACCGTATTCTGTTGCAAGGTGTAAAGGCATTTCATAATGGGATAAGGACACAAGTGGTTCGATTCCATATTTATTCAACTCATCGAATACTCGATCATAAAATGCCAGTCCCTCTTCATTCGGCTCTAATTCATCGCCATTTGGGAAAATACGAGTCCATGCAAGCGACATGCGATACACTTTAAATCCCATTTCAGCAAATAAGGCAATATCTTCCTTATAATGATGATAAAAATCGATTCCATGACGTTTTGGGTAATATTTTTGGCTAGAAGGGTCCTGTGCTTCCTCTACTTGTTTGTGAGTCATCATATGCCATTGGTCGGTCCAGCGTTCTTTTGGCAAACTTTCGTCAAATGTATACACATCGGCAACAGAAAGCCCCTTGCCCCCAACATCACTACCGCCTTCAATTTGATTGGCAGCAGTGGCCCCGCCCCAAAGAAAATTTTCAGGGAATTTTTTTAAGTCAGAATAACTCTTCATTATACAAACCTCCCGTTTGGGAAAGACAAAATGATCCTTTTTATCGGACCAAAGTGTCTTTCGTATTTCACTAAACAGCTCGAATTAAAACTTGTTTTTCATTTACATTTTTTTCTTTTATCGTATCGATTTGACTGTAATCTGCACTGTTTGTAATAATAACAGGCGTAACGACTTGGTAACCCGCTTTTTTGATATTTTCGATATCAAATTCTACTAACAAATCACCAACACTCACTTTATCGCCTTGTTTTACATGCGCTGTAAAGTGTTTGCCTTCCAACTGGACAGTATCCATTCCGATATGAATAAGGATTTCAGCCCCATTATCAGATGTAATTCCGACAGCATGTTTTGTATTGAAAAGTGTGGTGACAACACCGTTTACAGGAGATACGGCACGTCCAACTGAAGGTACAATACCTACACCCTTACCCATAGCCTCTGATGCAAAAACTTGATCTGGAACTTCAGTAAGAGAGATGATTTGGCCGGCAATTGGGCTTACGATTTCTTCGCTATAAGCTGCTTTCGTTACCTTCTTTTTTTGATCATCAGTTACCGGTGCTTTTTTATTCACTCCGCCAAACACTAAAGTAAGAACAAAAGCAACAAGGAATGCTACAACCATTGCAATAATGGAACCCCAGAAACCTGTTGTAAGACCATTTTTTGGATCGATGAACAAAGGAATCTTAAATATTCCAAGGGGACCTGCACCGTAAAGTTTTGAGCCCATCACTGCTAAAATGGCGCCACCGACACCACCACCGATACAGCTCATGATAAACGGCTTTTTAAGTGGCAGCGTTACACCATAGATAGCTGGTTCTGTTACACCAAAAATACCAGAGATAAAAGCTGGAAGACTTAAAGATTTTAATTTTTTGTCTTTTGTTTTTAACCAAACACCTAATACTGCACCAATTTGGGCGAAAGATGCGGCGAATGTTAACGCGATGAATGAGTCATAACCCATTACAGACAAGTTATTGTAATAAATAGGAACTAGTCCCCAGTGTACGCCAAAGATAACGAATACTTGCCAGAAAGCACCTAAGATAAGTCCTGCTACTATTGGAGCTGCGTTATAAACAGCTAATACACCTTGTCCGATACCATTTGCGATCCAAGTAGCTACTGGACCAATCACTAAGAATGTTAACGGTACAATAATTAACATGGTAAGAAGTGGTACAAAGAATGATTTAACAACTGCTGGTATAACTTTTGCTGCCCATTTTTCAACTTTTGCTGCAAAAAACGTTGATAATATAATAGGAACAACGGAAGATGTATAACTCATTAAAATAACTGGAATACCTAAAAACTCAATTTGGATCGGTGATTCAAACATGGTGCCTTTAAACACTGTCAAAATAGGTTCAAGCGCTTTAATACCTGCAAGGCTTGGGTGGACAAGTGCAGCTGCAATCGCCATACCCAAAAACGGTGTTCCGCCAAATTTTTTCATAGCCGTATAACCTAAGAATATCGGCAAGAATACGAAGAAGCCATCGCCAATGGCATTTAATAATGCATAAATACCATATGTTGATTCAACCGCACCCGTTGTAGCATTTACTGGCACGTTGCTGATCCAATGTAGTGCAACAAATGCAGCGTTTAAACCTTTGACAATACCTGTTGCTGCCAGCAAACCTAATACAGGAGAGAAAATATTTGAAATAATATCAATGAAACGATTGAACAAACTTTGTTTTTCTTGATTTTCATCGTCTGCATCTACTGGTCTTTCAGAAGTAAATCCTCCTTCAGCCACAACGGTTTTGTACACGTCCGGAACATGGTTTCCGATTACGACTTGATATTGTCCGCCGCTTTTGATAACGGTTACAACACCGTCCATATTTTTTAATACATCTGTGTTTGCCTTACTTTCGTCTTTCAACTTAAAACGCAAACGTGTAATACAGTGAGTCACACTGTTAACGTTTTCTTTTCCACCGACATTGTTAATAATGTCTTTTGCTAATTTGTCATAACTCATGACAAGTGCACCCCCACCAGGATTTTTTTGGTTTTATCGAGCAAAATCATCAAGCCGTGTCGAATAATAAAAACAAAAAAACCTAAATCTCCTACAACATAAGACAATAATCTTATGGTATAAGTGACTTAGGTTTTGCCTGCATTACCAGTAACAACCCTATTACGGTCGAATATTTTGCTGTTGAAACTAATATAATATAATTTTATTACATTGTAAACCCTTTCTTTTAAAAAATTATTCTATATTTTTAAAAGAAGCTAACGTTTAGTGACTCTTTCGATATGAATCGTCAAATAAAGCATCTCTTCTTTGGTAAGTACGTATTGATACTGTTTTTGGAGATATTCGGCAATCTTTGTCGAACAGGAAAATGCATTTGGATGCTTTTCTTTGACGATATCAAATAAATAATCATCTTTATTTTCAATAGAGGTATGATTGAGCATTCGTTGAGCAAAAAACTTTAGGTGGGTGATGAAACGAAAATAATTTAGTGATTCCTCGTCAAAGTCGATTTTAAAATGATATTTAACGATCGTTAAAATCTCCTGGATGACTTTAGTGATGGTCATGATATTTGAGGCATCATCATTTAACTCAGCATTTAAAATATGAAGGGCAATGAAACCAGCTTCATCTTCGGGAAGTTCAATTCCAAGCTTTTCCTTTATCCTCTTGATCGCTTCTAACCCGATAGAAAACTCATCTTTATACAATTTCTTCGTTTCCCATAGGAGGGCGTTTTTAATTTCATAGCCTTCCTCTTTTCGTTGAATCGCAAAATTGATATGGTCGGTCAAAGCAACATAGATAATGTCGTTTAGTTTTTTCTGGTATTCTGTTTTGCTATACCGGATGATTTCTTCACAAATCTCCATGACTTCAATTGGGACTTCGCGAAGAAGGGTTTTATATTTTTCCGACACTTCTTTGCTGTCAAGCGTAAAAATCTTTTCAATTTTTTCCTTATTGACAGGTTCACCGGGCTTCACCTGGAATCCTATTCCTCTCCCCATGATCATCAATTCTTTGTTTTGTTCGTTGATCACGCTTATGATATTGTTATTGATGACTTTAGCTACTTTCATCTGGGCACCACCTTTCATAGAGTTTTTACTACACTTAAGGTATTTTTAATTATATAAGTATAATGAAGGTTGAAATGAAGTGTCAATTATAATTAAATCTGCTAACCTAAAAAACTACCAATTAGGGGGAGTTAGATGGAACAAGAAAATACATTAACAAAATTAAAAAACTACGCAAGAAAATTAAAACAAAATTTATTCGTACTTTATTTATCATACAAAGATCCTAGAGTTCCTTGGTACGCTAAACTGGTTGCTATTAGTGTGGTTGCTTATGCTTTTAGCCCTATAGATTTAATTCCTGACTTCATTCCTGTCTTAGGCTATCTCGATGACCTCATTATTGTTCCGCTGGGCATTTCACTGGCACTAAAATTAATACCATCTTACATTATTGAAAAAAACAGAGAAAAGGCTGAAGAAATTAGGAAAAATGGTAAACCAAAAAACTGGTTTGTTGCCTTACTATTCATTCTGATTTGGATTTTACTTATGTTTTGGGTCGGTAAATTATTGTACGGTTTATTTCATTGAAAATAGTTATTAAATAACATTTAGGGATAGGCTTCTTCGCCTATCCCTTCTTTAACTATTCGACCATTAGCCCATGAGAAAATGACCGCCGGAGCAATCATCTTCTTTAACAAAAGCTACAATTCAAATCAAACAAAAGCTAAATTACTTGAAATACCATTTAAAAGCATTCGTAAACAGGATTTTATCAGTAGCCTGGTCATCGAATAGCTGTTGAATCAATTCAATATCTCCATACTCAAAAGGTCTTTTTGCTCTTGTAGATGGTAAATCTGTTCCAAACATTAGAGCATCAGGATTTGTCTCATATATGGATATTAAAGCATTTTTAACATTCAGTTCCACACGCCCAAAACCTGTTGCTTTTACGTGTATGCCTTTATCAATTAATCTTAATAAATGTGGTAATCCTACTTCTGACAATCCTAAATGGTCAATTGAAATAGCAGGTAACTTTTCAATAGTCGATGCAATTTCGGGTAACTCTTTTGCATCAATATAAAGTTCGCTATGCCATCCAACTAAATCATAAACTCTTCTTGCAAAGTAATCGAGCTTTGATAAATCTTCTGAACCACCTCGTTTTATATTAAAACGTAATGCTTTTACCCCTTTTTCATTTAAATTTATAATTTCTTCGTCCGTCACAGTAAAAGGTAATTGCATTACGCCACAAAATTTTGAACCCATTTGTCTAAGTGCGTTTAATAAATATTCTTGGTCAAATCCTTGGAATGAACCAGATACTATTGCTCCACCTAGAACATTCAAATTATCAGTTTCATTTTGATAATCTTCTACAATATAACTAGGCGGCAAATATCCTTGGTTTTCGGTAATTGGAAAATCAAAATCAATAATATGAAAATGTGAATCAAAAATTCTCATTATATTTCTCCTTTCTTTTCTTTAATTTATCACCCCCTATACATAAAGAAAATTATAGGTTATTTATGAAAATTCATAAGTTTACCTTATTGAGGCTAAACTGAAACGTTCGTTGAATAAGAAAAAGCCACCATTATGGCAGCTCCGATTCCTAACTTTTGCACCCGTTCTTTGAACAAGGATAGTCATTAAAACTACCTGTTTCAATAAAGATTGCTTCCAAAGAAAAAATTGCCCAGCTATCATCTCTTTATGTTCCTTATTTCAAATATTTTTTTCTTGTTCCATATCTCTTTCGATAAGTGTATTTTCTTAAATCAATGTCTTTTAAATGGCCGTCATAACACAAAAACAGTAAAGATTGAAACTCCTTAAAATTCTCCATGACAAAAAGAGCAAATTCTTTTCGCTCACTCTTCATTTTCCTCTTCATCTCTTCTTTTGAAAGAATGTCGTCAAGTTGGTCTTGGTAATAGGCTTTTGTATCTTCCCATTTATCTTTGCGATCCACCAAAATATCCTTACCGTACTCCGGTAATTGATCAATCACAAGGTCGATATACCCCTCTGACCACATTACCATTTTATCTTTTTCTGGAAGTTCCAATACCATTTTCAACAATTCCGATCCGTCCCTATCTTTCTGAGTGGCATATTTTCCGACCCGATTCATTTTACCCACCTCATGTTCGAATCATTTAATCTTAGGTTGTTAATTTTCACATGATTTCATTATCAAAGTACTGGAGAAAACCTGTCTTTGTATTTAGGTCCAAGGTGCAGCGGCAGAACTCAAGCTGGTGCCATAATAAAAACTTGTTCTGCCTTCAATATAGGTGAGTCTGGGAAGAAAAAGCCAATATTTACGTCAACACGTTCTGAAATTTAAGCCTTACTTATCACGTTAACAAACAAAACCCTTTTCTTGAAATATGTTTGGTTACTGTAGAAACCTTCAATTCGGTCAAACATCATACATCTAATCAGGATTTTATCTTTTACCTTTTCTATAGGTATTTACCAAAACTCCAATTAAAAGAACAGCGGCATTTATCATTACAGGTAATCTGGAAACCTGTTTTCGATTTTTCCTCTTTATACTTAGTATAGTGATGGAAGAATTCGTTTTTGGAGTATGTTCTTGTTTCAGATTATGTGGGTCGTTATGAGATGTTTTGAAAAGGGCTTCGTCATGCCTCTTTCTTTTTTCAACAGTATTAAGTATCTCATATGCTTCTTTAACTCTTTTAAACTGATCAGCATTCCCTTTTTCTTTATCAGGATGCAGTTCTTTTACTTTTTTTCGATAAGCTTCTTTAATCTCAGTAAAAGTTGCGTTATAGGGTACATCTAAAATCTGATAGCAATTTTTAATGGATTCCACATATAATCCCCTCTCCTGTTCAAAATAGCTCCTGCTTTCCCGTTTGAATCCTTCCAAAAATAGTATTCTGGTTGTCTATAAAATATACGTGGATCGGAGTTTTACAAGTTCGCTTGATAGGAGAGTTAACATTTTAATTAGGGCTTTTTGTCACATTAAAAGCGGATGATATCAAAATAAAAATAGCGTGCCTATTGACTAGGCACGCTTTTGGAATTTTTCTCATTTTCACTTTCCCTAAATTTTAAATTTTATTATAAGGTACTTCCTTGATGATGACCTGCTTCTGACTAGCCCTGACAGGAATGGATGCAAGGATGGCAGCCAAAAAGCTTCCCAGCGTCAAATTGCAAACCATATTCGCCATCGCAGCCAGCCCTGCCAAAGGCCCAAACGTATCATTCGCCAGGACAGTCGCCAAAGCAGCATTGCAAATCCCTACTTCAAACACTATCGAACGGCATTCTGCTTCCTCATAGCGAAGGAATTTCGCAAAGGAATAGCCCAGAAGCATTTGAAGAATGATTTGTAATATGACACATAGAAATAATGACGGTAAAATAGCCGGATGACCCAGAAGCGGCTTACTGGCCTGGGAAGCAATGCCCAACACCACGACATACAAGGCAATGGAAGAAAAAATGGCTGATGCCGGTTTCACCTGCTGCTGGATTTTGGGGAATTTAAATTGAATAAAAATTCCGATTATTAATGGTAAGAAAACAATCCTTGTCATCTTCCATAGAAAAGGCAAATAAGCAAAATGCACACTGGAACCAAGAAAAAGCTTGGCTAATGCAGGTGTGATCAAAGGGCCGATCAACGTGTCCACCGCCGACATAGTGATACTTAAAGCAAGATCCCCCTTCGCAATCAAAGAGTTCAGATTAGCCGAAGTGCCGCTCGGAACAATACCCGCCATGACTACCCCTGCAAAAAACTGTGTGGATGAAAAAAATAGGTAAGCCACAAGCAGAGAAACGAGTGGAGCAATCACCCATTTTCCGGCTGATCCCACAAGCGGCGCTTTTGGTTTCTGGATTAGGACCTTCAGGCGTTCCAGGTCCAGCGTCAGTCCCATCATCAACAGGACAAAGCCAAGTGCAGGGCTGCTTATCGCACTTAGTGGAGAAAATAACTCCGGCGAAAAGACAGCCCATGCTGCAAAGGCTAAAATCCAAATTGGCATTAAGCGGGCAATCACAAAAGTTGCAACTTTCATTATGAAGCCTCCAAACATTCCAAAGGACAGTTTACTAGTATAATTATTCCAAACTGTCCAATTGTTCTAAATAGTAAAAATGATTATAATCAGCACTATCCTTCATTTAAACCCTTAAATCGTTTCCTCGTTCGTTCAACATGAAAAAATGACCACCGCAGCGATTAAGTCTTACGGTGGAACAGTGGCTTAAAAACTTCTAATAGCTGTTGTTAAAGATAACTCTTAATTAAGTTTCCTTCTTTTTAACCTAGTGGTTCTTCCCCGAATTTCCCCCATAAAACACGAAACAAATTTTCCAGATCACCTTCTTCCCAATCAAATTCTATGTCAGTTACACGCTGTAACCCCTTTTTTTCAAGACCTTCTGATAGCTCATCATATATATTGTCATCCCATTGAATATCACCTGTCTTATCAGGGTAAAGGCATCTAATCCAACTGAAAGCAATTCTTCATTTTGCGGGTACCCTTCATCATCAAGGTTATCTACATTTATGTATACTGCTAAAAATTCAGGGTCTATCATTACTTGATTAAATATTTTTTCTCCCTGTCCAATTAACCATCCTCGAAAATAATCAAATGCATCATCAGAACAGCCACCCATCAAAACAAATGCCGCTCCCCATAAGCGAGATGTATAACTAGCGTTCATTAATTTTTGAAACAAAAATTCAAAGTCTAAAACTTCCTCTAATCCTTTTTGAGCGAGTACCTCTGTTAACCATTCCGCTTGATTACCACATTCTCTGGACTTTTCAATTAAACTCCAAAATTCTTTCTGTTCCACTATAAAAACCCCCGTTAACTTTTTATAAACTCTAAATTCGACAGTAAATAAGTGGTTTCCTGCTCCTAGTTATCCTGCGCCTTAGCCTAAGTACACCCCCTTCACATTAATCAACCGAAAAGGATCTGTCTGAAACATATAGGTCGAAAAATTGCTTAAATGTTTACAATTGTTATCCAATGGAGAAGATAGGAATGATAAGTTGGAAAGGAGAAATGAAAAATGGAAGTAACATTAACTTCAAAGGAAGTCATTACTCAGATCCAGAAATTACAGAGCGAAGGTCAATCTTTAAAGAAAAAAGAAGTCAAACAACTTTTCCCCGATTTAATGCGGAGTGCTTTGTATTACTATCCAAGTTGGCAACAAGCTCTAGAAGAAAGTAATATAGGTTAGATAAATCTTTACATCATCATTTTAAAATAACTTGTTTTTAGTTAATCATTTCCATCCTTATGGGGTGGTTTTTTTTGTCCGCATTTGCCACGAAATGTACGCTTGCTGCCAACGTATTGACCAATAGAATGTATTAATGGGAAAGCCCAATCCCTCCATGTTTTTTATCAATGAATGAGGATAATAATCCAACAAAAACGCGCCCTTTAATAGAAAAGCCTTATTTTGAAGCAATGCTCATGAACTCATTTTATGATTCTCTGGCACACTGGGATTAAAAACTAATGGCCGGGCAGTTGGATGCCGCGCCAGCCCCCTACATCGCATTGGCTATATTCATTATCGCCCACAGCCACCACCGTGCCGTCCGATTTAAGCCCGACGGTATGGGCACAACCCGCCGCAATTGCCACCATATCGCGCCAATTCCTTACATTACATTGGCCAAACTCATTACAACCCACAGCCGCAACCGTACCGTCCGATTTCAGGCCGATGGTATGTTTACTCCCCACCGCAATCGCCACCATACCGCGCCAGTTGCTTACATCGCATTGACCATGTTTATTCAGACCCACAGCCATCACCGTGCCGTCCGATCTAAGACCGATGGTATGAAGATAACCCGCCGCGACCGCCACCATATTGCTCCACTCGCCTACATCACATTGGCGATACCGATTATTGCCCACAGCCGTCACCGTGCCGTCCAATTTAAGACCGATGGTATGCCAGTCACCCGCCGCGACCGCCGCCATATCTTGCCAGCCTCCTACATTACATTGCCCCTCATTATTTCGGCCCACTGCTAGCACCGTGCCATCCGATTTAAGCCCAATGGTACGACGCCACCCCGCCGAAACCGCAACAATATCGCTCCAGCCGTTAACCTCGCATTGGTCATGCTTATTCCAACCCGCAGCCGCCACAGACCTGTCCAATTTAAGACCGATTGTATGAGAATGGCCCGTGTTCGTCGCCATATGAACATTACCGGCTGCGACCGCCACCATATCGCTCCAGCCGCTTACATCACATTGGCCAACTTTATTATCACCCACAGCCATTACCGTGCCGTCTGATTTAAGCCCAACGGTATGACGACGCCCCGCCGCTATAGTGGCTTTAGGCCAACGGTTCACCTTTAACACCGTTTCCGTTGTAATGTAATCCATATTATACCTCCTTTACTTCCGAAAGATGGTAATCACTTATTGCCTATTATAAACGACTGAACGCTAGGGAAAAACGCCAATCCGGTCGCTAATAGCCTTATAAAATAGGAATTGCACTTTATCCGTTGTAAAATAATTTTCAATGCTTCACTCAAAGTATGATCTTTAACAAGACGAAAATCCGCCCTTTTTTTGTTTTACAACCATAATTGGGCTTATTTATTAGAATCAAAAAGTTCATTACCTCGTCAAAATAGATGAGGTGATATTAAAAATGAAAAAATTCAAACAGTTCCTGCAAGTGCTCCTTTGTACTGTGCTGATGGGGTCGGTCCTATTTTTCAGTGTTGGAAATGTATTTGCCAAGGAACAATATATTACTTTAAAGAAAGGTGATACCTTATATAGCATTTCGAAGAAATACCATATTTCCGTTGATGATCTAAAGGAATATAACCAACTAACAAGCAACAAGATTATCGCTGGTCAAAAGTTACTAATCCCTGATTTTGAACAAACCAAACCCTTCTATGTGGTCGTTGCTGGTTCTTTTAGCAAGAAAACGAATGCGGATAAGCGGGTCGCTTTTTTGAGAAAGAAAGGGATTGAAGCGATTGTCGTAAAAAAAGCCATCAATGGAAAAAACCTGAATCGAGTTCAGGCCGGGGTATTTTCCAGTAAAACCAAAGCGGAGAAAATGAAAACGAAGTTAAAGAATAGCGGGATTAAAGATGCTTTTCTTTTAACCGAAAAGCCTCTTCATATTAATGGAATCACAGTAAATTCTTCTTACAATCAGGTCGTTCAAAAGTTCGGGCAGCCGATTAAAACAGAGGACGATAACAAAACGAGGTCACTTTTTTATCAAAAGGACGGTGCCGGTGTTCGTGTAACATTGAATACATCAAACGATTCCATAGATCAGCTGCAAGTGTACCCGGAATTTTTAAAAACTACTTCCATCCCATCAGAGAAAAACAGACTCCTCCATACGTATGGAAACCCGAATGAAGTTAACATCGTGAGCTGCTATGAAAGTGCATCATGTGAACAAATCGTTTATCAATTTAACAAAGCCCAATTAATCGTTCAGATTGACCGAGATGGCAAGACGGTTCAATACTTAGACTTACGAAAAGCCAAATAATATAAATAAAAAGGATTCAGTAAAATACTGAGTCCTTTATTGATATTCACTATAGGAAATCTAGTATTTTTATAGTCTGGTGCAAAAATTAGCAACATCCTAATAGGATGTCTCATAAATAATTTTTCCTGTTTGAGATACATCGTAATCCCCCAGGGAATGAATCTCTGCCTGAAACTCCTTGGATGATAAAATATCTTTTACGGTCCCAATTAATGGTTCAAATTGAGGGGTTTTTAAAATCACCAAGTCATAACGTTCCGTTACTAATGGAATAAAATCGACTCCGACAATTTTAGCAGCCTTTTCATTTCCTACCCCTACATCTGCCAATCCTGAAGATACAGCGGAAGCCACACTTAAATGGGATGATTCTTCTTGATCATATCCTTTTATCCCTCTTGGTGAAATGTGGTTGATTCTAAGTTGTTCATCTAGTAGAATTCTCGCTCCCGAACCTTTTTCTCGATTCACCATTTTTATGTCTTTGCGATTGAAATCAGACCAAGTTGCCAAACTTAGTGGATTTCCCTTCTGAACGTATAGGCCAGCTTTTCTTGAAAGTAAATTGAGTAAAATATATTCATGGCCCACTAATATTTTTTTTATGTAGGGTAAATTATAATCTCCTGTTTCCCCGTCAAACAAATGCAAACTAACAATATCGCATTCTCCGTTATACATGGAAATCAGTCTATTTAAGCTCCCTGTGAAAGAACGCAATGGCTTAAAGGCGGAGGCTTTCTCGATGGATTTCACAAGGATATCCAGCACCAGATCTTGTCCACTAATGACAATTTTATCAGTATCCTTTGCCCTATTCCTGTGAGGTTCTGGGTCAGGTGCAAAAAACTTTGTATTTTGATTCACCTTCTGGCTGTTTATATAAATATCCAAATCTTTTGCATCAATTCTCATCTGTCTTCCTACCCGGAAAACGGGAAGTTCGCCTTTTTTCACAAGGTCATAGAGTGTTAATTTAGATACTTTTAAAAGCTGCGACACTTCTTCAATCGTATAGGAAAGCTCCTTTGACATTTGCATCCCTCCCCTTGTTCTTATTTTATCGTCTAAAAATGTGACATTTCTAATGCCTATCTATATTATAATTAGTTATAATTAATTATAAATGATTATAAGTAATTTGTAAGGGAGTTAGATAATGAAAAAAGGATATTTGTTATTTTTATCGTTCATGATCCTTTTACTAGCAATGGCGGGGTGTTCAAACCATGAAACATCCAAACCAACAAATGAACAGAAACAAACCACATCTAAGCAAACCGTGGAATTGACGATTTCAGCAGCTGCCAGTTTACAGAATACTTTAACTGACATTAAAGCCTCTTTTGAGAAAGAATATCCCAATGTAAAGATTTCTTATAATTTTGGAGCTTCAGGAGCGTTGCAACAACAAATTTCTCAGGGAGCTCCTGTTGATTTATTCTTTTCTGCTGCTGAGGACAAATTTCAAAAATTAGAACAAGACGGTCTCATTGAAAAGAACAATGAAATCAATTTATTAGGAAATGAACTGGTGTTGGTAGTTCCAAAGGATTCAAATAAAGGAATCAAATCCTTCGAAGATTTCACCAAAGCAGATAAAGTTTCACTTGGTACCCCAGAATCTGTACCAGCAGGACAATATGGTAAACAGACTTTAGAAAAGTTAAACATTTGGAATTCAGTTGAAGGAAAAGTAGTCTATGCCAAGGATGTCCGTCAAGTGCTTACATACGTTGAAACGAATAATGTGGATGGAGGAATTATTTACAAAACCGATGCATTAACTTCAAATAAAGTGAACATTGTGGCAGCCGCGGACGAAGACACACACGATCCTATTGTTTATCCCGTTGGCGTGATTAAAACCAGTACCCATCCTAAAGAGGCCCAACTATTCTATGATTATCTTCAAAAGGATTCTTCTATGAAGACTTTTGCAAAATATGGTTTTAAGGATCGAAGAGAATAAGATGGCAGCTAGCTTTTGGTCACCGGTTAGACTATCGATTGAAGTAGCCTTCATTTCAGGAGTATGGGTATTTATTTTTGGTCTGTTTTTTGGAAAGATAATGGCGAATCGAAAATTCAAAGGAAAGGTATTCGTGGATACAATTCTCCTGTTGCCATTGGTCTTACCACCCACCGTAGTTGGGTTTTTGTTGATTATTCTATTTGGAAGAAATAGCCCGGTCGGTCAATTCATTGAGTGGATTTTTAATCAGCCAGTCATGTTTACGTGGTGGGCTGCTGTGATTGCTTCTACAGTTGTGGCTTTTCCTTTGATGTATCAATCAGCAAGAGCAGGCTTTGAAGCAATTGACGAGGAAATTGAACATGCTGCTCGGGTGGATGGGGCCAATGAAATGAAAGTATTTCTATTAATCTCCATTCCTCTCGCACTCAAATCCATCGTTTCCGGTATCGTACTTAGTTTCGCAAGAGCCTTAGGTGAATTTGGAGCCACTCTCATGTTTGCAGGCAACATCCCTGATAAAACCCAAACGATCCCAACAGCGATATATGTAGCCATGGATTCAGGCAATATGGCATTGGCTTGGGCTTGGGTAATAAGTATCATCGTGATTTCCTTTATCATGTTACTATGTGTACATCTCATTAAAACTTAATGCAAATATGATCATTTTCCAATACTATCGGCATTCCTTTCATTAGGGATGTCTTTTTTCTAACTCTTTTGATACTTTTAAAAAAACCGTCTATAATTTAAGGATGAATTTGAGGTAGAATTTATAATGATTTTTATTATTATTTCAGGGGTGAAGAAATGTTCTTTGGTATTAACAGTATATTTCATTTCTCAACTGAGAGTAATGATTTAAATATTGTAAACGGTGAAAACGGAAAGCACGAATTAGGAGTAGTTGAAACTGTTACTGTTTTTTCAAAAGAAAATAGAGTGCTGATACTCACAAGGAATTCCTTAACGACTGACTATTTGTATGGATTTGATTTAGGAGGTCATTTAATATTTAAAGTGGCACCTCCAGAACATTATAGTTTTTGGTACTTAAGCGGAAAACAAATTGCTTGTACTGAAGCAGATCATTTGGCAAAAAAGTCTCCTTTATTCGGTTGGTGGTTTTCTATTAATTTTGAAAGTGGAAATTTGACTTTGGGGTCCCCTGCCTTCTAATACATAAAAATAGCCATTTTTTACTATGAAGACAAAAATCAAAAGGGAGAAAAATATGGTTTATCATAAAGACTATTATATTAAAATTAATTCCTCTTCCAACCAAAATACTTCGGCTTTTTATTTTGATTATATCTGCCATTTATGCAGCGAAAACTATGTTATTGGCTATGACCACAGCCGCTATGGGCAAATAGGCAGTTTTTCCTGTGAGTGTGGTGCTGCTTATTTTGTAAACGACCTAGACGCGTATTTGTCACCAGTAACTATCTATCATAATAGCATTAGAGTTGCTGAAGTTCAGCCATACCTTAGAGACTGAAAGATCATTGATGACAAATCCCAACCCCTATTTGCTCATTAAAATAACGGTCACCGCATTGGCGGCCAGATTTAGGGTAATGCCCCCTATTGTTTATGAACAAACCTTCACATCCTTTATCTAAAGCATGTGAACCTTTTCCTTACCCCAATGTTTTTTTGAAAATTGTACCTTTTCAAATGACACTAGTATAATACAATTTATATTAGCTATTGATGTTGGAGCCTATAGAAGCGAGGTAAATTCAAATTGGATCAAAAAATTATTAATTTAGCTGTTGGAAAACCAAAGGAATATAATTGGAACAATAAAAAAGAACTTTCTGGAATAGGCAAATCAGCTGTACAAGTCTTTGAGGTAAAAAAAACTGGCATTGTTGATGATGATGTGGCAAATCTCCAATTTCACGGGGGGCCAGACCGTGCAGTATGTTTGTATCCATTCGAGCATTACTCTTATTGGGAAGAAGTATTTCAAAAAAGGCTTATTCTCCCTGCTTTTGGAGAAAATATTACGGCAACCGGGATGACTGAAAAACAGGTTTGTATTGGTGACATCTATAAAGTAGGGGATACTATTCTTCAAATAACACAAGGGAGGGTACCTTGTGTCTCTATCTCCAATTATAACGAGGAAAAACAACTTTTAAAGAAAGTCGTTGAAACGACATTCACGGGCTACTTTTTTCGGGTATTGGAAGAAGGGGCCATCCATTTGGATTCAGAAATCAATCTTGTGGAAAAACACTCAAAAGAGATATCCATTTCTTTTGCTACACAAATCCTTTTCCATCAAAAGCAAGATAAAGCATCAATTGAAAAAATATTGACAGTTGATGCTCTTGCAGAGGATTGGAGAAATAGATTATTAAAATTGCTATGATTCTTTTGTTCCTCTTTTCGAAAACGTGGATAACACTAAAACCTAGCCTATAAAGCTAGGTTTTTTATGTAGGTCTTATTAAAATAAACTACCGCTTAGTTGAAAGTCTATGTTCTAACTCATCCTTTTGGCGCAAGTGATGACGAAAATGCATACCAACCAAATCATACCATTCCCTTGCATTCAACCAGCCGAACCCTCCATGCTCGACTTTATAATCTGGGTTTATATTTTTCACTTTCAATTCCCATTGGTTCAGCCTTAAAATGACTTTCTCCATTCGGTTGATAAGATGGTCCTTGCTATCTGAATTATTAGGTGGAGTATTCATTTCATCCGGTAATTTAATTTTAATTGGAGGAAACCCACCAATCTTATATAAAAGCTCTCCAAACTCCGTTTTCCCAAGGGGTTGTTCATCCATTAAGGTGGCACATGTTTCCATATTATCTAGATACTCATGGGCAACCAGGATTAAATGATCATACATTTGACCAATAGACCAAACCGCTTCTTCAGATTTATACTTCAGCTGCTCCAAAGAGTACTTTTGAAGCTCGTTTTTGTAAGAATTAATCAGTTGAAGTTCGCTCAATTTAATTCCCCCTTTGTGGTCCTTAACTCCAATCTAAAACCCTAACATTTTTGTGTATGTTACTAATTATTCAATATTCGATTACATATACCTCCTTCAAACCTGCAACCATTCGTTTCATTACCTAGAAAAAAGAGCTGCTGCCGCAACTCGATTTTTAACTCAGGTCCCCTTCCAGCGGTACATTAATAAGGAAAAAGGTTTGTTTCTTGTAAAACTTAGTATATTTTTTACATAAAATTATAGTTTATTATTAACGGAATTATCAGTAAATTGTTGTACATTAGGAAGAACTTGTATATATTTAAAGTACAACATGACCGAACGCTCACTCATATTACTTTGGATCGACTTAATATATTATTAAGGAGGATGACTGGTGGAAGAAATAATTGAAAAAGCGATACAAGATATCTACCCTGATGATTTCGCTTGGTGTTATGGGTGTGGTCGATTAAATAAAGATGGTCATCATCTTCGAACTGGTTGGCAAGGTGATAAAACTGTTACGATCTTTAAGCCTGAATCAAAGTATATGGGAATTCCAGGTTTTATTTATGGTGGACTCATAGCTTCGTTAATGGATTGTCACGGGTCAGGGTCTGCCGCACTTGCTTTACACCGTAAGAATGGGAACGAAATTGGTGATGGGTCAGTACCACCTAGGTTTGTTACCGCTAGCCTGAATGTGGAATTCCTAAAACCAACACCACAAGATGTTCCACTAAAAGCAATTGGAACTGTTGAGGAAATTCACCCTAAAAGATGGAAAGTTCATACAGAAATATTTGCAAACGATATTCTTTGTGCTCGTGGAGAGGTCGTGCTTGTCGTAATGCCTAGTACATTTATAAAATAAAATGTTAAATAAATATATACTTTGTTGCCAAAGATGAATTATAACTAGGCTAAGAGAAAATCTCTTAGCCTTTTTTAATTCAGGAAAGTGAAATTATTAGCATTAACCAATCGTTTGTTTTTTAGACTAGAGGGGAGCATAATCAATTTCCCTTCTCAGATTTCTCGGCTATCCCACCTCATTGGACAACATTTCCGGATTATCGGTCAACTTGGGGCGCCTCAAATACTTGACGCAATTCAATCTGACCTTCCCCATGTCCTTGCGGGTCCGGCATGCGCATGGCCCACCCGATGGCTTCTTCCCTCGACTTCACATCAATCAGGATGAACCCGGCAACCAAATCTTTCGATTCCGGAAATGGGCCATCCGTAACCATCGGCTTTTCCCCTGGTTTCGGGAACGAAAGGCGAATCCCATTTGAACTTGGATGAAGGCCTTTAGCCATAACCCGAACCCCTGCCTCAACTAATGCCTCATTGTACTTTGACATGGCTTCAATGAGCTCAGAACTCGGGAGATTTCCGGCTTCCGAATTCTTCGAGGCTTTGACAATCAGCATAAACAGCATAAAATCTCCTCCTTCTTTTTAGATGCAAGCCCCCGAATTGACCTTTTTAAATACAACGAACCGGTACCTTCAAATTTAACACATTCATAATCCTGTCAGTGATAAGCCAATAAATTTTTAAAGAGAGGAAATTGGTGCCTGTATATTATATATATATCATGACTAAGCGAAAATCACTTTTAGTAATAAAAACAGCAAGGCCTTGGCCCCGCTGTTTATTTGACGATTACTTTTCCAACCATTCCTTCTTGTGAATGATACCGACAGATCAGATCATATGTACCGGACTTTGTCGGTTTCACGATAATGGTTTCTTGTTTTCCAGGCTTGATTTCCGTGTCAATTCTGAGCTTTTCCACTGTGAAAGTGTGCTCTTTCATGCCTAAATTCTTTAATATCAGCGTTGTTGCTTTTCCATTTGGAATGGTGATATCCTTCGGATTAAAGTAATTATCGTTCAACACGACCTCAACTGCTTTTACTGGCTGGGTTAGTGTGCCAGATTCGGCATGAGCATCGAGTGAGCTTGTCGTTGTCACCATCACAATCATCGCTAACAAAACGACCAATCCAGTTATCCGCTTTTTAACATACATTTTAATCCCTCCTTTCCTAAAGCTATTTTTTTCAAATTTAAAAAATATTATTAAGATACCGTTGGTTTCCAATCAAATGATTAAAAATCCCTTTTATTTCAACAAAAATAGACCTCCAAATTATCATCCAATTTGGAGGCCATTTTGCATTACTTTTTAATGTTTGCGATATAAACGGAACCCGTTAGCCGAAAACATTCCATTTTGTTGCCCAGTTCAAAGTACTTTTCATGAAGTTGCCTTAGTAATTTTATAATTTTTATGATTGACTATGGTTGAAATGGGTTCGTTTTTTTCTTTATTGTATCCGTACTCAACAATAACAGAATTTTCTCTAACAACTGTAACAATTCCTTCATAGCTTTTCCCTTCACGCTTAAATGAAATATTGTCCCCGATTTTAGCTGTTGCCATTTTATCACCCCGAACTTATTATTTTCAGCAAAGATAAAAAAATACAGGAACCATTCATATACAAACTGTTGTATTGGAAAAAAAGGAGGCTGCCGCAGCAACCCTGTGCTAGGGCAAGATATTGACAATGTAAAAAATAAATCTTATTTATAAAAAGAAGTCTGTACCATCGGTACAAAGCGTGATCGTAAAGTCGATGATTTTTCTATCCTATTTTGTTCCACAGCTGGTACAACCACTGTAATGGAACCTATGTCACTAGAAGCTACGGAAATAGCTGCTTTTGTGTTTTCTTTCCTATTTTGTTCTTCTACTGGTACAATCACATTAATAGAACCTACGGCAGTAGACGTTACGGGAACTACCGTTTCATTTGCCAAGGGAGGTTTAGAGATTGACTCGGCTTTGTTCAAACCTGTAGTCATAACAAACGTCAACGGTAAAGCACCTGTCAAACAAATCGCCCCAAATTTTGTTAGTTTTTTCAATGAGAAAGCCTCCTAATCAAGATCTAAATAGCTTGTACAATTATTTATATTTTGCCGTAAATTCCAATATACTCTTTTATTTACCATAATTACTTCCATTGCCCTTCTTCAACTATATTGCCAAGTATGTTCATCAAGGAATCAACAAAAAAAGGCGGTTAATCCTTTCTGGACTAACGCACCCATTTATATTTGTGGTGTTCAATATATATCAATGTGTTAAGGAATGATAAATTGTATAATCCACTTCACCGGAGATGTTTTTCAATCCATCTTCACACAACTCCATTGCCATTAAGTTCTCCTTGGATGGCGGTAAATTTTTCTTGCATGCATATATACCAAACTCAGTTGATGTTTTAAATCCAATGCGTCGATAATATCGAAAATCTCCTTCAACAATCATTCCGTTATAACCTCTTTCAGAAGCTAATTTAATACCTTCCTGCAACATAAACGTACCAACACCTTATCGTTGCTTATTAATTGCCACAGAGACGGGGGATAACATTAAAATTTCATTTTCATATGTATTACTTATTGGAAGTTTTGAAAGTATAAAATGTCCTATAATTTTCCCTTTCTCCTCAGCAACTAAATCTAATTGTGGGATGTAATATGGTTTTTCCCGAATCTCTTTTACAAGAGATTTTTCAACTACACCATCTGAATAGCTGGTATTCTTGAATATTTCATAAACAAATTCTTCGATAAAACTATATCTTTCTGTTTAACAGCTCTAATTATCATTATTATTTCACCACCATTTTGGTAAGAAAGTTTACCGCCGCAGCGATCATTCAGCTCTTTTTATCCAGTCTACGAATTCTGTTTGGATATAAAAAACAGCCCTCAGATTTGAAAGCCGCTGGTAACCAATGCACGTGAAATGAGGAAGCTTATTTTGTTCTTTTACAAACGATTTGTATCGGGTTCCCATCGGGATCTTGTACCCAACCCGACCTTAAATCATCTAAAAAATTATGAGGATCTGATAACAGAGTGGCACCTTTTTCAATTAAATACTGTATGGCTTCATCTGTATCTTCTGTCCATACCACCATTTCACACCCCCTATTTTGGCCGGGGTTTAACCCATGAATTTCTTTTGCAGATTCTTTAGTGGCTACACCTAACGTGAAACCATCCAATACTAGTTCATAATGAACTGGCTTGCCATCCATTTCCGCCACAAAGGTCTGTGTAAAACCTAGTTTCTGATAAAACTCTTTAGATCTCTCTAAATGATCAACATACAGATTAATTTGTGGAGATGTAAATTTCATACACTTTCCCTACCTTACAGTTTTTTAATGTTTAGGCATTAGGCCTCTGTGAATATGGCTATTCGCTCTACACTTCCTTTATGTCCTTTGGCATAGATTTTTCCAAGGCTGATTTTAAAAAATCAATATAGACCAACAGTTCTTCCGGCAGTAATACATCGTTTCGTTTTACCCATCCCACTTGAATCTGATTGCTTCCTTCTAATGGAATAGAAGTAATATTGGGATTCATGTAATGATTCACGATAACAGCCGGTTCAAAGATTGTAACTATCTGTAATTCTAAAAAAATCATCACCTTGATGCATTGGATTTCGTTTCGTTTTATTTGGTTTTCACTCGTGGAGTGAAAAAAAAAAAAATACGCAGAAAGATATGGGTATGTTTTCCAGGAAATAAAATAAGGTTAAAAAGCTACCTTTTCATGAAGAGAAAGATAGCTTTTGCAGTCATACATTGGCTGAAACATTTTGCTCCTTTGAAACCACAGGATTTTTTTGGTACAGTGAACGCAGACCAGGGAAAAAGATCAGTAACAGGACAACCATAATGGCAAAAATACTTCCCGTCGTGAGCATATTGACTTTCGGTGAAATATGTTCACTTAAAGACCCATATACAAAGTTCCCTAAAGCCATGGCCCCTGAAGCCATGATAAAGTTAATACTCGCAACCCGCCCACGATATTCCTCGTTAGCTAGCCTCAATACAAATGCAAGATTGATTGCCATAAAAACGGCTTGGGAGCCCCCTACTGTAAGCCCGACAAGGAAGACGATAAATGCCGTTTTTGATAGTCCCAAGAAAAACAATGTCACACCACTTGCGATCGCCATCACAATATAAAGAATGCCTTGACCTCTACGGGTAGAAATGGATGCTGTACTTAGATTGCCGATAATGGCTCCCAATCCAATAAACATGGTGAGCGTTCCATATACACCACCATCGCCGCCAATCTCATGTGAAATATATTCCGGTAACATCGAAGTATAGGCCATTGTAAATAAACAATGAAATCCCACCATGACCATCATGAGTCCTAACATCGGAGTTTTTCTAATATAAACGAAACCTTCAAACAGTGGGTGAAATAAGTTCTTAACATTCAAACGATCTGTTTTCAAAACCGTTTGGCTGGTGCGTATCCATAATGATTGAATCCCTGCGCCGATATACAGTAAAAAGCACAGGATAAACACCGCATAAGGACCTACTATCACCAGTAACGGACTTGCAATCGCCGAACCAAGGAAACCGGCACCATGTGAGATGGTCCCTTGCAAAGCGGTTCCGTTAAACAGGGTTTCTTTAGGAATCAGGCTAGGCATAATCGCATTCGTGCACGTATTTTGGATGTTAAAACAAATTCCTAATAAGAACGAACTGGCAATAATTATCCAAGGCGTGACCACTCCGATGATACATAAAAGCGCCAATAAGCCAAGGTTACAAGCATTAATAAAGACAGCAATAGATAACAATTTCCTCCGATTGAGGCGATCGACCATTACCCCGATAATCGGTCCAAAAAGGACACCAGGTATCATGGTGGCAAACATCGATGTTCCTACCAGAGCAGACGATTTTGAAAGGGAAAAAATAAGCCAACTTGCCGCAACCGTGAACGCATATTGTCCCGAATTAGCTAAGGCAGAACAAAACCATAAAAGCCTGAAATCCCGATATCCAAGCGAAGCCAATGTTTTGGGAATCTTCATCCTTGTTCCTCCATTACAATTACTTATTGAAGGGAAATGAACAGGGGTACCCATTCGATGTACCCCTTGCACTTTATTTATAAGTGGCAAATAACCTCAATTTCGATTAAAACATCTTTGGGCAGGCGGCTGACTTCAACAGTGGACCGTGCTGGGCGATGATCTCCTAAATGTTTGCTATATTCTTCATTCACAACCGAAAATTGCTCTAAGTCCTTTAAAAAAATAGTAGACTTTACAATATTATTAACCGTAAGTTGCTCATCCTCCAGAATCGACGTTATATTTTTCATGACTTGCTTTGTCTGTGAAACGATGTCATTTTCCACTACCTCATTGGTATCGGGATTTACTGGAATTTGGCCGGATAGGAAGATAAAATCACCTATTTGAATGCCCTGAGAATATGGGCCAATGGCTTTTGGGGCATTATCTGAGTATATCGTTCGTAACAATCTGAACATTCCCTTCAATTACTATTTTTTTTATTGCCATTTAACCATGTGGAAGGACGTTGCATCCCCTTTTATCCTAATTTGATAGGTTATTTTTTAAATCCTAATTCTTCAAGAACTTCTTGAATGGATTTTTCTTCCGGTTTAAAGCCGATTTCCTTTCCACTGTTCAAGAAATCAAGTGTATATTGAACCGTCGCGGCGACGCCCAATTTTAAAACATCTTCATCGATATCAAAGTGAGGATTATGATGCTCCGCACCTGTCCCCTTTTCCTCATTTTGAATGCCTACGAAGGCAAAGATACCGGGGAAATACTTTTGATAAAAACTGAACGATTCAGAGGCCATCCAGGCAGGATAATAATAGATGGAATCTTCTCCGGTTGATTTTTTAACCGCTTCTTTGGCAATAGAAGCACAATCCTCTTGATTATAAACAAACAAGTTCATGGCTTTCGATCGTCCAATGTACTCAAACTCACAATTATGCAATTGACATGTTTTTTCTAGCAGCCTTTTAAATTCCTTTTCAGCAGCCACTCCTTGTTCATAATGTAAGTATCTGAAACTACCCGAAAACTGAATGGTTTCCGGAATGATGTTTCCTGCCGTTCCCGCATTTAAAGTTCCTATTGAAAAAGTAATGGGTTTAAAGGGGTCCAATGAATCCATTCTCATCTGCTTCACATTGTTATAAAAATCGGTAAAACAATCTAAAGGAGAATTCACTAAATCCGGACGTGACCCGTGTCCGCCTACTCCTTTTATGATGATATTAAACGGAAGAGCACTCGCCATTCTCGGGCCAGGGTCGACCGATATTTTTCCAGAAGGAATATCTGACTTCAGGTGGATGCCCCAAACCCCATCCGCCCCGATTTCGATGAGCCGTTGTAATAAATTGAATATCCCTCCACCCATTTCTTCGCCTTGCTCAAAGGCAAGGACTACCTTGCCTTTTATTTTGTCTTTGTTTTGGGATAGAATTTTTGCGGCCCCTAATAACATGGCAGTATGACCGTCATGGCCACAAGTATGTGCTGCGACCGAATTTTTGGAAACCACATTCTTTATTTGCTTCAAGTTTGTTTCTTCCTCTTTCATTGGCAGAGCATCTAAGTCTGCACGTAAAATAATGGTTTTCCCTGGTTGTGATCCTTCCAATATGCCAATAATGCCACCGTTATGGACAATTTCATATTGAATATTCCATTTTTCCAGTTCTTCCGTAACCACCTTTATGGTACGTTCCTCTTGCAAGCCAATTTCAGGGTGTATATGGAAATCTCTGCGCAAACCGATGACATAGTCTTCTATTTGAATGGCAGATTCCCAGGCATTCAGAGTATCCTTATTAGCAGATTCATAGGTTTTCATAGCTCCACCTCTTTTAGAATATTCCGTTAATTTGTGTTAAGCAAACGCCGGATCATGGCAGGCAACCCAATGACCCTTCTCAATTTCACGCATTGGTGGCTGCTCTTCCTTGCAACGTGCCGTTGCGGCAGGGCAACGGGTATGAAATCTGCATCCAGATGGCGGATTTGCAGGAGAAGGAATTTCTCCAGAAATCGCAGTAAATTCTCTACGCTGAATCGGATTGGCAACGGGTATAGACTCTAACAGCCCTTTTGTATAATGATGGGCGGGATGTTGGAAAAGCTCTTCGCTTGAGGCAATTTCGACTAATTTCCCTAAATACATGACTCCAATCCTATCGGAGATATAACGGACAATATTTAAGCCATGGGCGATAAACAAGTAAGTTAAGCCAAGATTTCTTTGTAAGTCTTGCATTAAATTCACAATTTGCGCTTGGACCGAAACGTCTAAAGCCGATACGGCTTCGTCCGCTAAAACGAAATTAGGATTTAAGGCAATGGCTCTGGCAATGGCAATTCTTTGGCGCTGGCCACCTGAAAATTCATGTGGATAGCGGTCATAAGCATGACTATTTAACCCTACTAACTCTAAAAGTCCTTCTACTTTTCTTCTTTTTTCCTGTTTGCTTAACGACTCATGAACTCTATAGGGTTCCCCAATAATTTCCCCAACCTTCCAACGGGGATTCACTGAGCCATAAGGGTCTTGATAAATCATTTGCATATGCCTTCTTTTCTCTTGCAGTTCTTTTTTACTCATTTCTGAAAGATTTTTCCCTTCAAAAATGACCTTCCCGGATGTAGCTGCCTCTAATTGAAGCAATAACCGCCCAAGGGTGGATTTGCCGCTTCCGGATTCTCCTACCAGTCCAAATGTTTCCCCTTTTTCAATCGTGAAAGATACATCGTCTACGGCACGAACAACTTTAGGCGTCCGGTTAAAAATGCTGCCTCCTATTGGGTAATATTTACTAAGTCCATGAACCTCAAAGATAGGATTGGAATTCCCTGACTCCTTTTTATTATGACTATTGATAAATGTTACTTCTGTCGAAGAATCATTAAAATGGCTATGATTCATCCATTCCTCTTCCCTAACCAGATTTTCAGCATACCAACATGCCGTTTTCCTGTTATTCACGTCCAATAAAGGAGGCTCCTCCGATTTACAACGTTCTGTTGCAAACGAGCAGCGAGGATGAAAACTGCAGCCGGTTGGTAAATTGGACAAGCTTGGGATAGACCCTTCAATCGAAAATAGCTTTTGACTCCGGTCATTATCCAATTTAGGAATCGATTGAAGTAAGCCACGCGTATATGGATGATGTGGCAGTTCGAAAAGCTGTGTAATCGTTGCTTCTTCAACAATGCTGCCAGAATACATCACAATCACTCGATCAGCCACTTCTGCTGCAATTCCCATATCATGTGTGATCAGTAGAATAGACATGCCGAATTCATCTTTTAACTCTTGCAATAGATGTAAGATTTGCGCTTGAATTGTCACATCAAGTGCCGTTGTTGGCTCATCGGCGATTAATAATTCAGGACCACAAGCAAGAGCCATGGCAATCATAGCGCGCTGCAGCATCCCGCCCGACAGCTCATTCGGGTACTGTTTTAATCTCAATTCAGGCTCAGGGATTCCAACCCGTCGCAACAAATATACAGCATGTTCATGTGCCTTTGCTTTCGTTGTATCCTTATGGGCCAGTATCAACTCGATAATTTGACTGCCAATCGTAAAAACCGGGTCAAATGCTGACATTGGTTCCTGAAACACCATCGCAATCTTTTTTCCCCGAAAGGAACGAAGCTTTTTTTGGGTTAATTTTGCTAGGTCGACACCGTCAAATTCAATATTTCCATTGGTAATCTTCCCATTCTCATAATCAATTAACCTCATGATTGTCTTTGACGCCACCGTTTTTCCACTACCTGATTCTCCCACAATACAAACCGTCTCGCCCACTTTAATTTGTAAAGTCACATCTCTTATGGCTGTCAAATACCCACTCTTCGTAGCAAAGTCCACTTGCAACTGTTTCACATCCAGCAGTTGTTTCATCCTACATTTCCCCCCTATCTAGTCCTGTTTGTTTTGGGATCTAATTTGTCTCGAAGTTTGTCGCCGATAACATTAACGGAGAGTACAAACAATGTGATGGCAAGACCAGGAAATGTAGATATCCACCAACCAACCGATAAATAGCCTCTTCCTTGGGAAAGCAGCGCTCCCCAGTCTGGAATTTCTTTGATAACACCTAAACCTAAGAAACTCAAACCTGCTCCAACTAATATGGCTGTCCCCAGCCCTATAGTGGCCATGACAAACAATGGGGACCATGAGTTGGGCAGGATATGCCAGATAAAGATACGCCAATTATTGGTACCTATTGAATGCGAAGCAGATACATATTGACGCTTTTTTATACTCATGACTTGGCCCCGCATAATCCTTGCATATCCAGGTATCGATGAAATGGCGACCGCCAACACAATATTCATTAAATTTGGCCCCAATGCTGCAGCAATCGCAATGGCTAGTAAAATTCCAGGTATTGTCATTAAAATATCAATAAATCTCATGAAGATAGTGTCAACGATTCCCCCGGCATACCCGGATATGGACCCGATTATCCCTCCAATGATTCCCCCGACGATAACGGAAGAAACTCCTATTAATAAGGAATCACGGCTTCCATAAATAACCAAACTCAAGACATCTCTTCCAAAATAATCGGTTCCAAACCAATGGGCAGCGCTTGGAGGACTTAAGATTTGGTCTGATTGCATTTGTGTCGGTGGATAAGGGGCTATCCACTGTGGAAACAGTGCAAAAACAAAAACAAAGAAAATGACGATACCAGATAATAATACGAAAACGTTTGTAACAGAGAATTGTGGTCTCGTACTCTTTATTTTAGGTAAGTGCATGGCTGATTTCGTTTCTATTACTTCCTTCATCTTGTTCCTCCTTCTTTTAAAAAATGAATCACTTTCAGACATACAGACTATTTTTTATAGAAGTCTCTGTTATAAGGCTGTTGAATTCCACTCCAGTCGAGTTTATCCTCTCCAATCAAGAGAGTTTAAAAAATCAACAATATCCTTTAACAGAGCCTATTTAAAAGGGAATAAAAGGGCTTTGTTTAAGCCCTTTTATTTCTCACACGGGGGTCAATGGCAGAATAGGATAAATCTACTAACAGGTTGACCGTTACATATACAATCGCAGAGATGAAAACTGCTCCTTGGATAACTGGCAAATCCTTGGCCATTATGGCATCCGCTATTACCCTTCCTAGCCCTTGTCTAGAAAATACCGTTTCAATGACCACCGTTCCTGCCATTAGCTCTCCGATATTGATGCCGATAATGGTAATAGCCGGAATTAATGCATTACGAAGAGCGTGGCGATACATGACGACTTTTTCAGATAGACCCTTAGCCCTTAATGTCACAATAAATTGCTCATTGATGACTTCAACCATGCTGCTGCGTACCATACGGATGATCAATCCGGCGCCGATAAATCCAAGAGAAATGGATGGGAGTATTAGTGTGATGAAACCATCCGATCCCATTGCGGGGAACCATCCCAGATTCAACGAGAAAATCATAATCAATAAGATTCCTGACCAAAAGGTAGGCATGGAAATTCCGAAAAGAGCTACCAGCCTTGCCATAATATCTATCCACCGATTTTGATGAATAGCAGACAAGACTCCTAGAGTTACCCCTATGACAACCGAAAAGGCCGCACTCAAAAGTGTTAAAAATAGGGTTGCCGGGAGGTGGGTTAATAATTTAGGGAGAACTGGTTCACTATTGGCAAAAGAAGTGCCAAAATCCCCTACTAACATACCGGAAATATAGTCCCAAAATTGTACGTAAAACGGCTTATCAAGTCCTAATTGCTGCCGAAGGGCTTCAATCATCTCAGGTGTGGCGGTATTCGGATCGAGCATGGATAATACGGGATCTCCGGGAAGCAAATACATGATGGCAAATACAAGTACCAAAGATCCAAAGATTGATATTAACGAAGTCCAGATTCGCGCAAGAATTCTCCCGGCCAATACCCAACCACTCCTTTAATCATGTAATTAAACTAATTCCACTTATTGATTTCCTGTATTGGTTTGGAGAGCTGTTTCATGAGTTTCTTTATGGTTATTTTGAAACAGATACATCGTTAAACATTGGGTAGCCCAATCTATCAAATTTCACACCCTCAACCTTTTTGCTTGTGGCAACTGTATAAGGGAAAACATAGATTGGAATCGATACCACATTATCCATAATTCGTTGCTGGGCCTGTTTATAGATTTCTTCCCGTTTTGCTTGGTCTTGTTCTACCCCGCCTTGTTCTAGTAAACTGTCAAGCTCTTTATCATCTGACTTTCCAGGAAGGAATACTTGGTTTGGCAGTGGTGAATGATAGAACTGATATAAACCATGTGAGTCAGAGTTAACGGCACTATTGCCATATACATCATAATTTTTATTGGTTAATTGGGTTGTGATGTCTTGAGTGATTTCAATCTTCACATCCACACCAATCTCTTTTAACTGCTGTTGGACCATCACAGCGATATCATTTCGTTTCTCCCTATTTGGAGAGGCATCAACATATTGCATCGTTAACTTCTTGCCATCTTTTTCACGCACTCCGTCCGAACCCTTCTTATATCCTAGTTCATCTAACAACGTATTGGCTTTTTTAATATCGCGCTTAAAGCTGCCTTCTAACGATTTGTCATATCCCAACATTCCAGGAGCAAGTGGTGACCAAGCTCTAGAATAGGTGCCTAAATAGAGTGTCTTTACAATGGCGTCAATATCTACCGCATATTTAATCGCTTCACGTGCTTTTGCATCATTCCAAGGTGCTCTTGTTTGATTAAAAAATAGCGTATACGGCAATCCCTTTGTATCAACCTGCAACAATTTTACATTGGGATCATTTTTCATGGAAACGATATTTTGCGGAGGGACAGTTTCTCCCGCCAGCACTTGTCCGCTTTGGACGCTTCCGATTCTTGTTGCCTCTTCGGGAATAATCTTAAAGGTTATTTTATCCACATAAGCAGGTCCCTGATTATCCACAATACTTGGGCCCCATTTGTAATCTGGATTTCTTTCAACCACAATTTCAGCATTTTCCTTCGAACTTACAAACTTATATGGTCCTGTCCCTACAGGTGCAAACGCAAATTGATTACCAGCCTTCTCAGCCGCTGTTGGTGATACCATTCCAATAAATGCTTGACTTAAAAAGCTTAAGAATGCTGCATTTGGGGTTTTAAGGTTAATTTTCACTGTAAACTCATCCACTACTTCTGCCGATTCATAGTTAACTAACAGATAACGAGCATACCCAGGAGGTGTTCTTTTAGGATCTGCTATGCGATCAAAATTGTATTTAACAGCCTCTGCATTAAATGGCGTCCCATCATGAAATTTCACATCTTTCCTTAGTTTAAATGTATAGCTTTTGCCATCGTCTGAAACCGTCCACTCTGTAGCAAGCCATGGACCAATTGTATTATCTTCATTTTGGACAACCAAACTGTCAAACATGGTTCGAAACGCCCGTACTGATACAGCATAACCGGCTGCATGGGGATCTAGGGAATCAGGATTTGTCGCTAAGGCAAATGTAAATTCTCCCCCTTTTGTTGGTACTGACTTATTCCCTGATTCTGTGGAAGATGTTGTGCTCTTTTGACCTGAACAGGCTGACAAAATCAGCAGTAAAGCTGTGATGATGGCTAAGAATTTTAATGGTTTTAACGACTTCATTCATTTACCCTCCTTTATCTTTTACAACCTAGAATAAAATGGCATTCTATTTGTAACTCGTAGGATGACGTAGGAAAAGTTACTTCAAGTCCTCAAATTCTCTCGCAATTCTTTCAAATGCTTCTTCAATCATAGGTCTAGGGGATGGGAGGCAAATTCGCTGAAAATATAATCCTTCCTCTCCAAACATTTTTCCATCTTCTAATAAGACATTTGCTTTGTTATAGATCCTGTTATGGACTTCTTCAGGAGAAATGCCATAGGCGCTAAAGTCCATCCACATAATGTAAGTTCCCTCTGGGATCCTTACCTTTACTTTTGGCATGCGCTCAGACAGGAATTTTTTTGCAAACAGTAGGGTACCATCAATGTATTCCTTCAATTGTTCTAACCATTCTTCCCCATCATTGTATACGGAGATTAGTGCGGCGATTGCGAAAGGGGAAGCCATTTGATGGCCTAAAGTGTCACTAAAAGCTTTACGGTGGACAGGATTAGGGATAATAACATTCGTGCAATGCAGCCCTGCCACATTAAAAGTCTTGTTTATGGCTGTACAAGTAATAATATGCTCATCGTTCTTTACAGCTTTTGCTATAGGAACAAATATTTGTTCGCATCTAATTAAATCTCCGTGAATTTCATCGGCTAGTATGAGCACATTATTTTGTTTGCAAATTTCAGATAACCTCTCTAGCTCTTGCTTATTAAAAATTCGTCCAGTCGGGTTATGAGGATTGCACAAGATGAACATTTTGGTTGTTTCCTCTCTTGCTTTTTCTTCAAAATCCTCAAAATTGATACTATAATAACCTTCTTCATCACATTTTAGCTGGTTATTGATCACTCTTCTTCCGTTTCCCTCAATCGCAGATGTAAATGGAGGATAAACAGGTCTTTGAATAATGACTCCATCCCCGGGAGAGGTAAAAGCTTTTACCGCGACATTCAATGCATGGACAGTTCCTGGACTATAGATAATCTCTTCCCTTTTTATATCCCAATCATGTCTTTTTTTAAACCAATGTTGGATAGATTCATAGTAACGATCAGGAAAAATGGAATAACCAAATATCTTATGATCTACTGTTTGATGCAAAGCGTCGATCAATGGCTGGGGTACGGGCAAATCCATGTCAGCTGTAAATAATGGAAGGGTTTCTTCATCATACCTTTCAGTAAAGCCAATTTCTTTAAGAAGTTTTCCACCATCCCATTTCACTGAGAAAGTATTCCTGCGGCCAACAAATTCATCAAAGTTATATTTCATTTATATCCCCCTTAAAAGAAAGAATTAAAGTATCAACCTTTTTAAAAATTAAAATATTTTTTATAACGAACCAAAAAATAAATGAAAAAGAATGAGGTCTACTATTTCTTAATGAGAAAATAGCGTTATTTGAAAGAGGTATAAAGGAATTTTAATTCTTAAGAATGGAAATCTTCACAGCTTGTCAATTGTGGATGGTATTTAAAAAAGTACACTAATTAGATCATGTAATAGATAGAGGTGATAGGAAAATGTGTAAAAGGAATTTGTGTGGGTTTAGTGTGGACATAAAAGCCACACTGTCTATGTTACAATGAGAGGTAATGCAGCAGATGAGTTTTTGAAATACCTCCTTTGGAGTAGGTTGGCGAGTGATAATAAAATATCTACGCTGAAAAACTTTATTAACATGATAATTATTTTTAATATATTTGATTTTCAATTCCTTGTCAACTGAATATTTAATATATTTTGTAAATTCTGTATATTTTGAAAACGCTTTTTCGTACGACAAATACACCTAGTTTACGATAATTGTGGGTATTTCAGGCTCTTTGTTCTTCTTCATTTTCCAAATTGATTAAATATATCTTCATTTAATATTTTTTGAATTTTTAAAAAATATATTGAAAATAGTTCCAATTACTGTATAATAAAATTAATCTCATGATACAAAATTATTATTACCTTAAGGATTTCTTATCCAACCATTCTGTAAAAACTCCTACGACCAAACTTTCCTTCTTCCTTAACTTTAATACCAATTCACTTTACACATCCCAGATATTTTTAATAGGTTATATAAAATTCAACTCATCTTTGATAACAACTAAATCTTTTACATTTTCAAAGATATCCACCTCTTCACCTTTCACCACCTATAAGAAAGGAAGATACTAATGAGTAAAAGCATTCCCCACCAATTGCAGCCTTTCATTCCATTGGTTGAATTTTTAGGAAGTGTCATGGGCAGCCATTGCGAAATTGTTCTACATGATGTAAGCAATGTTGAGAATTCAATCGTGGCCATAAGTAATAGCCATATCAGTAACCGCAAAGTTGGTGGATCTTTAACAGATTTGGCCTTAAAAGTATTAAAAAATAAATCCAATTTGGAAAAAGATTTCTTGATCAACTACTCTGGAAAAACGCAAGACGGAAAGATTGTCCGTTCGTCTACTTTTTTTATCAAAGATGACATTGGGGATGTAGTTGGTATGCTATGTGTAAATATGGATGTCAGCCAGTTGGTTAATACTCGGAATCTCATAGACACGTTAATCAACGGGTCTCAAGATCTACCGTCAAATGGTTTGTATCTTAACGGGAAATCTCTTGAAGAAAGTGAAAAGCCAATAGAGGACTTTCATACCTCTATCGAGGACCTTACTACATCCATTATTTTGCAAACCCTTTCAGAAGCAAAAATTTCTCCCGACAGAATGTCTCCTGATGAAAAAATGGAAATTGTGAAGCAATTAAATGAAAAGGGAGTTTTCTTGATTAAGGGTGCCGTTGCAGAGGTTGCCGTACATATGTGTACATCTGAAGCAACTATTTATAGGTATCTAAACAAAATCGATACGAAATAAATAGGTTACATTATTCATGAGCATGTTTACATTAGGCTCTTAAATTTGGCTGTTGATTGCAGCGAATGATGCTTATCGAACCCGCGGGCGTGAAGGGGGACCTCCTCGGCCCCTTACTCCCTCATGAGTCAACTGCCTTCCGCTCCAATTAACAGAGTAAAAATTCAACATTATGGTTTAACAGATACTTTATTTTAATAAAGGGGGGTGATCTGTTTTAAAAGGCCAATTCTATACAAATTATAGTTTTCCTCTATCTAAAACTTGCAGAATATTCCGTTTATTAGCGTTATTTTACTAGCAAAAGGAGTGCGAAAGAATGAAATACGATTTTGAAACGGTTATTGACCGAACGAACACTGGTTCAGCAAAATGGGAACAAATGAAAGGCTGGAATCCAGATGTCAAAAAAGGCGTAATCCCCTACTCCGTGGCTGATATGGAACTTAAAAACCCACCTGAAATCATAGAAGGCCTAAAGACTTATCTTGATACAGCCATTCTAGGTTACACCAGGCCCACTGAGGATTATTCTAATGCTGTCTGTGGTTGGATGAAAAAAAGGCATAACTGGGAAGTAAAACCGGAATGGATTGTGAATTCAGCGGGTGTGGTGTCCGCATTTTTCACTGCCATTAAAGCCCTGACTAACCCAGGGGATGGGATCATCATCAATCCTCCCGTTTATTATCCCTTCTACAGCGCAATAGAACTAAACGGCAGAAACATCATCAAGAATCCCCTCATAAATAATGGAAATACTTATATGATTGATTTTGATGATTTAGAAGAAAAAGCAAAAGATCCCGCTAATAAGGTCCTGCTATTTTGCAGCCCTCATAACCCCGTTGGGAGAGTATGGGACAAAGAAGAACTCGAGAAGATAGCAGAAATCTGTATTAGAAACAATGTTTTAATCATTTCCGATGAAATCCATAATGACCTGACTATGCCTGGTTATAAACATACTGTTTTTGCCACGATTTCTGAGGAAGCAGCGAATAATGTCATTGTCTGTACCGCTCCTAGTAAAACTTTTAATCTGGCGGGAATGCAAACCTCCAATCTTATTATACCCAATAAACAAATAAGGGACCTATACCAAAAAGAAGCTGCCAAAAATGCCGCCTTCGGTTTAAACATACTTGGCTATAAAGCTTGTGAAATAGCTTATACCCAATGTGAAGAATGGCTTGACCAATTAATCGAATTGGTCCACCATAACCATTTAGTATCGAAAAAATTTATCGCAGAAAATATTCCTCAAATCAGAGTTTATGAGCTTGAAGGAACCTATCTGCAGTGGATGGATTTCAATGCCCTTGGCTTAGATAAGGACGAATTGGAAAAATTCATGCATATGGAGGCTCAGCTGTTTATGGACGAAGGATATGTATTTGGAGAGGAGGGAAATGGGTATGAACGGATGAATATTGCCTGCCCAACCAAAACCTTAATGGAAGGCCTAGAAAGACTCTCGGAAGCTGTTAAAATACTACAAAGTAATTAATAGGAGGGGAATTTATGTCTGAAAAAAATAACACTGCACAAATGATGGAGCCAGAACACAAAGGTCCTTCAACCAAAGATTTAAAAAGGGTTTTAGGCAGAGGCGACTTGATGTCTATTGCCGTTGGCCAAATTATCGGTGCTGGAATTTTTGCTTTAACAGGGGTAGCCATTGGAATGACAGGAAAAGGCGTCAACATTGCCTTTATGATAGCGGCTGTTTTTGTCATTATTATATCGCTTACCCAAATCCTGATTAGTGGAACCGTGAGAATGAGAGGCGGGTTGTATACCCAGGCGGCTCTTTTAGTGGGCAGCAAATTTGCAGGTTTTTATACAGTCATTTATATTTTTTCTAATATAGCTATTGCGTTATATGCCATTTCATTTGCGGATTACTTCTTGGCACTCATTCCAGGAGTCAATCCAAAACTCATTTCAGTAGCGATCCTCACTCTTTTTTACTTATTCAATTTGTTTGGCATTAAGGAGGCTGCTATGGTGCAAAATGCAATGGTTATTATTATGGCTATTGCATTAACAATCTTTATTGCCTACGGTTTGCCGCAAGTAAAGCCGGGTTATTTTTCTGGAGCAGATTTTATGCCTGGAGGGGCTACTGGATTGTTTACGGCTGCCGCCCTGCTTACCTTTGCCACCGGCGGTGCTGCTGTTATCATCAACTTTGGTGCGGAGGCAAAAAATCCTACCAAGGATATTCCAATTGTATTGATAGTTTCAACCGTGTCAGTGGCTTTAGTCTATGCACTGATGGCTACAGTTGCTGCAGGAGTTTTGCCAATTAGCGAAGTGGCAAACAAGCCTTTAACTCTAGTCGCCGAAGAAATCCTCCCCTACCCATTTTATGTTTTCTTCATCGTCGGTGGTGCCATGTTTGCCTTAGCCACTACTTTAAATGCGACATTAGGCTGGGTAACCAAACCCTTACTTCAAGCATGCGTAGATGGATGGCTGCCTGCGAAATTGGGAGCTGTCAATGAAAAATATAAGACGCCTCATATTTTGTTAACCATTTTCTTTATTTTGGGTCTGATTCCGATTTTCACTGGTTGGGATCTTGGCGGTCTAGCCAACTTTGTTCTGATTCTAAATAACATTTTAACCCTCGTTCTCTCGATCGCCACCGTTAGACTACCACATGTTGTCCCAGAATTCTGGGAAAAGTCAAGATTTCGCACATCAAAACAAGTCCTTTGGATTATCAGCATCGTAGCCACTTTAGTGGCTGCCTTCCAAGTCTACCTATTACTGCAGGATTTAAGTACAACCATGGTAATCGGGAACATCGTCATGCTTATATTAGCCTACGCCTACTCTTTATGGAGATTTAAATCAGGTAAAGTAAATATGGAAATCAGCTATGAAGAAGCATGATAAACAGATAATCGTAAAGGGGTGATGCAAAAAGGGGCTTAAGCTTCCAGTGAATTTTATATTTTTCGCTCTGTAAAATGATACTGTTGATTTTTATCATTCTGTTGATGGGAGCGGAAATCAACAGCCAAATTTAACAGAGCCATATTTTATTAAGGAGGAAGAAAAAATGGCAAAATTAATGGTTAACGATAAGATGCCCAATTTTGAAGTGGATACTGTTTTTAAAAGAAATATTCAACTAAGTGATTTGGCTACTGCAGATAGAACCATCCTTCTATTTCTAAGGTACGAAGGGTGCACACTATGCAGATTCGATATGAGAAATTTAAACAAGGAGTATCATAAAATAGAAGCAGCCGGGGCAAAAGCCTTTGTTGTTCTTCAATCTGATCCTGATAAATTGGCCCAGCAAATCACCAGTGACACCCATCCTTATGATATTATTTGTGACCCAGATCAAACACTTTATAAAGAATTGGACATCCGACCTGCTAATTCCCAACAAGAGATGATTGGGCCAGATACGATGGAAAAATTAAAGAAGGTTCAAGAATCCGGATTGGTCCATGGAGATTATGAAGGCAATGAAATGCAGCTTCCTGCAGCGTTTATCATTGATAAAAATATGACCGTCCTATATGAGCATTATGCCACGAACATTACAGACATGCCGAGTGTAGATGAGCTAGCTAATTTACTCTAACTAACTTCAATCGAAAGCACCAGCCCGTGAGGATTGGTGCTTTTTTGGTATATTTTATTACTTAAATTGTTTAGTAACTGTTTTCATAAATTGAATTTGACCATTAAAAAATGTTGTTTACGGCAGTATGTTTTATTAAATTAAATAAGCCTAAAATAGGCAAGACTGAATGAAAACTTGCATAGGTTTAAGAAAAAATAAGCCTCATCTGGAATAAGATGAGGCTTATTTAATAGATACAGTAGCATCTTTTATCCACAGAAACAAACAGCACCCACAATGATTAATAAAATAAACAACACGACTATGAGTATAAATTCACCGCACCCATGAGTAGGAAAACAACCTCCATAAACAGGAGCTGCATAGGAGTAAGACAATGGAGCTTGTGGAAGAACATTTGCGCCAGCCATAATCGGTACAGCATTAGTCATCGGTAAAGCATTAGTCATCGGTAAGGCATTATCCATTTTTTCACTTCCTTTCGAATGTATGGAGAGCTGATATGACATTACTCTATATATTACACTCAGAGAGGAAGTTGGAGCCCGTCTATATGATTTATGGGCAGGAATTAGTGGCGAACTAGCTCGTGTTTTCGCAATCAAAACTCCTTTCATTTATTTGTATACTTTATTACCAATTCCATAAAATATTTTTTAGAGTAACAATTGACAAATTGGAGGTATTTCCTTTGGATATTACTGGGGGTGAAAAAACGAATGCTTTAACCGCTTCCGAAGTATCTGCTCTTTGGCTTCAATATTCGGGCGATAGTATGGCAGTATGTGTTTATAAATATTTTCTTAACATTGTGGAAGACCAAGAGATAAAAGCCATTTTAGACTTCGCATTACAGTTAGCTGAGAGCCATGTTACGAAAATTACCGAATATTTAAGAAGTGCTAATTTCCAAGTTCCCATTGGATTTACAGAGCATGACGTGAATGTGAATGCCCCACGTCTCTTTTCTGACCAATTTTTACTATTCTACTCCTACATAATGGCCATACATGGCTTAACCGCTTATAGCTTAGCTATTACTAACTTGGAGCGACAAGACCTGCAGAATTATTTTTTTGAATGTACTGCATCCACAAAAGAATTGTTCCAAAAAATAGTGATATTGGCTAAAAAAAATCCAAATTTTTCAAGTGTCCCCTCCATTCCTTCACCAGATGAGCCGAAGTTTATGGAATCACCAGGAATTATTGATAATTTAATTGGAGACAAAAGACCATTAAACAGTTCGGAAATCAGCACCCTTTTCTTTAATTCATTGAAAACTGGATTTGTCAGTTCGTTAAGTTTGGCTTTTAGTCAGGTGGCAGTACAGGAAGACGTTCGTCATTTTATGCTGAAAAACGCTAAATTAGCAGGGAAAGATGCTCAAACCTTTGATGCTATCTTACAACAGGATCATTTGCCAGTCCCTGACAAATGGGATAATGAAATTACTGATTCAACTGTAAGTCCTTTTTCAGATAAATTGCTCATGTTTCACGCAGGGTTTTTAGTGAATGCAGCTCTTACCTATTATGGTGCATCAATAGGTTCCAGCTTTAGACCAGATATCATTTTGAACTATTCTAAAATATTTACCCATGCTATGGAGGCTGGTGCATTTTCTTACAATATTATGGTTAAACATGGTTGGTTTGAAAAACAACCGGAAGCAATTGACAGAAAATCTTTGGCACAAGGTTCCGAGAAATGACAGGGGAAGGACATCATTTTCACTTCTAAAAAAGTAAGTTAAAAATGATGTCGTTCTTTTTTAGTGCTGATCAATCTAGAACTTTTTCTCGCCGTGTTCCTTAATGACATAAAAAAATGTATCCAAGTACTTATTACCAACAAATAAATGACGAATGAGTAGAAACTATTGTATCCATTTTGATAAAGAAAGACCCCGAACAGGGATCTTAGTTTCTCTCACCCGATGCTATTAAACGCAAATACAAAAATATACACCATTGAATACCTTGGTAACTTTTAAGCTATCATACAATTAAAAGAAAACGCAGGTATTGGCTGCCTCCATCACATGTGATAAAAAATCTGCCAGTTCAAATTTCGAGTTATCATTTAGGCCATCAAAGGAGTCTTTTGAATCTTGGCATGATTTTATATATGAAATTGTTATGTATACGCAAGAAATCGATAAAAACTTACATTAGTTAATAGATACTGTCACATCTTTTAACGACAGAAACAAACTGCAACACACAATAATTAATAAAATAAACGACACTACTATAAGTATAAAATCAACGGACCCATGTGCAGGAAAATAACCTGAATAAACCGGATCAGCATAAGAGTAGGACAATGGCTGGGGAAGAGGTGTAATCAGTAAGGCATTTGGTGATGAATTTGAAATCGGTAAAGCATTATCCATTTTTTACACTTCTTTTCGAATGCATGGAGCTAAGATGACATTACACTAATTACACTGAGAGAGGAAGTTGAGCCCGTCTGTATTCATTATGGGCATCGATTAGTAACGATTACTTTTAGTAACTTTTAAGTTTTTTGCTTTAATAGAAAAATGAACCCAGGAATAAGATGAATACCAAAGTATAAAAACCTCTGACATTACTTTTGAAGTATTTATTAAGACTTGCTTAATATCTTCATGCTATAATTGAACACATTTCCAGGGGATTGTGAGGGTTTTAAATGAAGAAATGGTTTCCTCATGGTAAATGGCCAAAATATTATGTATGGCTTCACCATTATTCCATTGTGTCCTTTTTGGGTCTTATGTTATCGGGACTTGTACTTTATATTCCATTTCTTCATGTAAGGCTTATAAGGTATTTATCCTTCTTTTACGATGCGCACATTTTCCTTGGCATCGTGTTCTTTCTGTCGTTATTTTCTCCTATTGTGAAAAAGCTGCCAACGGTAAACCGCATACGAAAGGTCGATTGGTTTCTTCCAATCTTTTTTGGTCCGGCCATCGTTTTAACCGGATTAGCTTTGTGGAAGGTCAATTGGTTTCCCTCTAAGCTAAGAGAGGCAGCCTTCCCTTGGCATAGGAATTTGTCTTATCTTTTAGGCATTTGGTTTATCTTGCATGGTTTCTTTAAAGCAACCGTAACCCCATATCCCCAAACTTTTGTAACGAAAAAAGTAGATTCAGAACGAAGGCAGTTTCTAAGATGGGGTGTTTCAGGCTTATTAATTGGTGCCATTGCAATGACTCCGTTTTCCAAGCTTTTCACAACGCGTGGAAAAGTATCAACAAATTCGACACCGGGTATTCATGTGTTTCCGAAATATTTTACTGTGACGGACAATTATCCAAAAGTCTTGTCTGAAAAGTATCGATTGATGGTTGATGGCCTGGTGACCACTAAACAATCCTTTACCTTTGAGCAATTGACGTCATTACCTGTCACAAAACAGGTCAAAAATTTCCAATGTGTAACAGGCTGGACGGTTTCAGATGTAGAATGGGAAGGAATTCATATTCGCGAGCTTGTTTCATTGGTAAACCCCACTTCAGAAGCTGCATTCATCACCTTCCATTCTGCTGACGGTATCTATACCGAAAGCTTGACTTTAAAAGAAGCGATGGAATCCGACGTCCTGCTTGCTTATACGATGGATGGACAATCCCTACTCGTCGAACAAGGTTTTCCGCTTCGATTAGTGGTGCCAAGAATGTATGGTTACAAATCCATCAAATGGGTAAATCGTGTTGAATTTGCCTCCACTCATATTCAGGGATACTGGGAACAACGAGGCTATCCAGCTGATGCAACGTTCTGATTTTTCATTTAATAATAAAAAACCTGCCCACCTATCCTAAAACTCCAATAAATTACGAAAAAGATATAAAAAATTTAACAGTTTGTTAATAAAATGGATACCCCAGATTCCATATATTAGGTGAAAAGGAGGAGATGGAATATGCCAAATGAACCTCAAGAACTGGAGCAGGTACCACCTCAAGAAGACAGCCTAAGTCTGAAGGATGAAGTTAAAAAGGAATTAAAAGAGGAATTTAGAAATTTGCATCAAAAAAGAAAACGCCGGATCATCCGTTCAGTTTGTATTTTCGCACTTGGAGTATTGATTGGCTTTGGAGGAGGTAGGACTATTCATACTGAACATCATTTTGAACATGGTCATACCCAAAAAATGCATCATTTTCGGAAATAAAATTGACTTCCAAGCCTGGAGAGTGTCTCTCCAGGCTTGGATTTAGAAGAGATAATGAAAATCAGGTTATAATAGAATCTTTAGACTAGAATGATAAGTTTTTTGTAATTGGTTAGAATCACCAATTACAGAGACCCATTACACAAAATTATTTATACTCTCGAAATAAAGTACCTGTTTTTTTATGGATTAGGCATTGCTAATTTCTCGGATTGGAGCACTAAGGCTGATAAACCTGTATCACTACCGCTAATGTGACCTTCGCCTTTTTCCCAAAATACTCCTTCACCACTTTTCAAAGTTATTCTCGTATTATCTTCACATTCAATCCATCCCTCGCCATGAACTACAATAAAAAGCTGAGGCACTGGTGCTCTGTGATATCCTACAATACCACCTTGTTCAATATCAATAAAACCAATATTGGTAGGTTTCTCTGTTTTTATAATCTTTGAATAATAGGCTGAAACAGAATTGTAATTACTAATACTTTGACTGACTCTTAATTTAAGCAATTGCACTAAAAATCCCCCTGCTAGTTTAGTTTCTTTATCATATTACCTTTTTTAGGTGATTTTTGGAATTAGGAATCCTTCAACTAAGCTGCTAGTTAGTTAACAAGAAAAAATGACCGCCGTAGCAATCATCATTCTTAACTAAAGCACCCGTTGAAGACATTCCTTCACAATCATATGTTTAAAATATGGGCAACATAAAAAACCCCCCTTATTATTTTAAAGTCGTATACGGCTTTCCAAATCTTACTAGAACATGCCACAATAGCTTTAATTCCTGAAGTACCTCCTTAAAAGTCCCCCGCTCTTTCCAATTTTGAGGATTACGGTAAAGGTCCATAACGGCACAACCAATTACACTTGCATTGATCCCATTATTTTGCGCAATAAATTTTGCCAGAACAGGCATGGTTGGCCCCCTAAAATCAGACGGAACTTCATCTGCCATAAGCGCAAATCCCTGATGCCAATATAATTCAATGGAATACTTAAGGCATAAGTTTTCTAAAATTGTTCTAATATTCGTCTCTTTAAAGGAAGGGTCCGCCACAAGCACTTCCACGTCTTCTTTTAGTGAAATATCCCCATGAACTTGGGCTTCGATGTAGTGATTAAGATTCCGATTTGGTTCTTTTTTTTCGGGATCGGTTAACTTATCTTGGAGTTTCACCAGTAAGTGATTGATTAGTTTTGTTGGAGTTATATCCTTTTCACCAATTGCAAATTCCCTAGTGAAGACCTCCTCTAAGAGTGCAGCCAAAATCATATCAAATTCTTCATACGTCCCCTTTTCCTTTGGGTCTTGATGGGAATCCAAGAATGTAAACGTGGAGCGATATGAAACACTGGGAGATAAAAGAAAGTAACACGAGCCAAAACGTGGAGCAGGTCCATCTGAGTGTAACATGACATTCAGTGCGCCGTATTTAGGACGTTGACTATTAGTAGTCCCCTTCGTCTGATAGGCCCCTCCAAAGATTCTTTTCTCCCAAAGGTCACGTTCACCACCTGGAAGAGCAGAAACGCTGCCGTTGGATATAAGTGTTTCAAATTGGTTCCTATATATTCCCTGTTCTAATAGTGCTTCGGCGACGCTTTTCATGGATGAATCTGGTCGATCCGGATGGAAATGGAGGCCAATTCGTGCGTTTGCTTTTAAACTGCTAACCGCTGCTTCGAAAATGTCCACTGGTATATTCGACATTTTTAGGATATGATTTATGGTTGCTTTAGCTTGAGAAGTATGATTCCTAGCATATTGGTTAATATAGTCCATAGCCAATTGTTGAGACTGAGATAATTTCTCCAACTAATTATTCCTCCTCAGTATTAATAATGTAAAGTTTATTCTCAACTACCTATTTAATTCCGCTTAACCATTTTCCTTCTTCAAGATTAAGGTAACTACCATTTGTCCAAATCCCAATAATACTCCTCCAGCTACTAGAAAGTTATTTATATAGCCTTTAAGTATAATTTGGTAACAATCCTCAATAGGTGCCGGGTAAGGGTGTTCGGAAGCTAAACGGTAAGCTACAGAAACGACCAAGCAATTGGCTTTGTTTGAAAAATTCAAACAAAGGTCATCATTCTCATCATAAGGCCCCAAAATATCCCCCCACCATGTAACCATAGCAAAGCGGGCAAGGATTCATTTACCAATTTTTGGACGGTAAATTCTTACCTGTAATGGATTAATGTTAGTGACTTATACTAGTCGTGTAATATTCTGAATTTTTGCCATCTTATAGCCAACAGAATGATTGAAATTAACTGTCATATTAACCATTTATCACCATATACACAAATTTTCAACACGATCATTTTCTGCTTAAGATTTCTTTGGTAATACGATAGATAATGAACGAAATAGAGGTATGATGATGGATTATATCAGCGGCAATTATATAAGAGGCATTCAATTAAAGAGGGATTCTATTCCTTCTTTACAAAAATATCCCTTTTCTATCCCAAGCATAAGTCAGTTGACCGATCTCTCCTTCCATCCAAATGTTACGTTTATCGTGGGGGAAAACGGAATGGGTAAGTCCACTTTGTTGGAAGCCATTGCGATTTCACTTGGTTTTAATCCTGAAGGCGGGTCGTTGAATTTTCGTTTTTCCACCTTCGATTCTTATTCCGAACTTAGCGATCATCTTCGAGTGATCAGAGGAGTAAACAAACCAAAAGATGGTTTTTTCCTTCGTGCGGAGAGACTTTATAACCTAGCCTCTAACATTGAAGAATTAGATTCGGACCCTCTTGGAGGATCGCTAGTCATTGATTCATTTGGAGGAGTTTCCCTTCATAATCAATCACATGGTGAAGCCTTTTTTTCTACCTTTATGAACCGATTCGGAGGAAATGGGATTTATATTTTGGACGAACCGGAAGCGGCGCTATCTCCACTTAGGCAGTTATCCATGTTAACCAGAATCCATGAATTGATAAACCAAAATTCACAATTTATCATTGCGACTCACTCTCCCTTACTAATGTCATATCCAACCTCACAAATTATAGAACTGACCAAAAATGGGATAAAAGAATCCACCCTGGAGGAAACCGATCATTACAAAATTACGAAACAATTTTTTGATGATAAAGATCGATTAATTCATCATTTGCTGAATGAAGAAGATTAATCCGGACAATAAAAAGATTGCCTGAATGTAGGCAATCTTTTTATAAGGGCAGCAGAGAGTATATTACTATCGATATTATTTAGCTTACTACTTTCGACCAGTACTAGGCACAACGTAATTCACACTTCCGGATATCACCAATTCATTTATTCCTCAAAATCCTATTCACCATTTCAATATCAAAGTCTTTGTAACCGTGCATGGCACCCCATTGGGTCATGTGTTTATGCTCCGGATGCTTGGGGTTCCCAAGTATTTTAAGAAATTCCTCATAGCCGTATTCTCCGCCAACATCCTCTGGAGGCGTGTTGCCCACTCCAGCAAGACACAGTGGATGATTCACGTCATAATTGTCGATTATCTTCTCCACTTTTATGTCATGTTCCCAATTATCCCCAAAATCGTATGTATACCTTAATCCTCTATAAGTTGGGACATATTCTGAAATCTTGATGCCCGTTTCAAGTTTCATTTCCATTTCATCAGGATAGGCAAATGCCTCTTCATCACAGACCAGTTTCAACATTGGCTTTAACCAGTCATCATGATCATGTTCCAAACCGGAAGCAGAAACCTCTTCGAAAATATAAAATTCATGAAGATGGGAATCCTTCCAGCCAAAAGCTGTTTGGAGAATATCGTGGAGCTTCGAAAACGTCCGATTTAGTGGAACCATGATTTGACGCCAAATATGGTAATTCTCAAGCTTAAGCGTTACTTTTAATTGAGCCGCCTTTACGCTAAAAATGGGTTCACCCGCAAAGTTCTCTAGGTCCTTATACCATTACATCCCGCGGACGTATGTAGTCGTTTTTCCCTTCACCAACCAATAAGCGACTGATTATTTTGCTTAGTTCCGTATTATAAATCGAGTTTTCATTCAATAATTCTTGATAAAAATATGTATTTTCACAAGCCTTGTTCAACCTTGCGACAGTGGTCCGGTTCTTCGTTTTGGCATAAGTAATATTTCCTGAATCCGAAAGGAATCTTTCAATGATTTCTTCCTTTACCCCCTCCTCCCGCAATGTTTCACGAATCCCTTGTAATATATGCTCGTCCAAAAGTTTAAAATTCTTCGCTTTCAATCCATACAAAACTACCACATACCTATTGTGGTCATTCACCAAGACAACCGTTTTTCTTCGATTGAGTGAAATAAGATGAGCATGCCAGGAATATAATGGTTCCACCTCTGTCGCATTCTCACTATTCATCTTCAGTTCGTCCAAAAGCTTCTTTGTACATTGTATTAACATATTAATCATCCCCTAAAATAAAAGCAACTTTATACATAATTATATAAAGCCTTTACGAAAAGGTAAAATTCCCTAATAGTATATATTTTTATCCCCCTGCCAGGGAGCTTAAGAATAATTCATAACATCGGTGCGGCAACACAAGTTGGAAATTGTTGTATAATTTATTGAGTTTTTTTATACTAGATTTAGAACTAGTATTAGAACTGACACTTATTAAAAGGAGGATGAACGATGAAACTTGGCGCTTTTTCTGTGAGTTTAACTGTCAAAGACCTACATAAATCAAAAGCATTTTATGAAAACCTGGGATTTGAAACTTTAACTGGGGATATTACGCAAAATTGGCTGATTTTGAAGAATGACAATTCCGTCATTGGTCTCTTCCAAGGAATGTTTGAAAAAAACATCCTGACCTTTAATCCAGGCTGGAATCAGAATGCAGAAAATCTCGAATCGTTTACAGACGTCCGCGAGCTTCAAAAGCAGCTCAAAGCAAAAGGAATCATAATGCTGACTGAAGCCGATGAGGCAAGTGAAGGACCAGCCCATTTTATCATGGAAGATCCAGATGGTAATCAGATTCTTGTGGACCAACACCGTTAATTTCGAAGATTAATAATGCAGTCCCCTTTTGGTCTATGTGACCCAAAACTACTTTTCGTTTATTTCTCTGTCACGTAGAACCTCTCTATGTAACCCGAATCTGCTTTTGGTCCCGTTCTCGGTCACGCAGAAGCTCTCTACGTGACCCAAAACTACTTTTGCTTCCTTTCTAGGTCACGTAGAAGAACGATTTTTCAATGGCCTGGGGGAGACAGTATTCACGTTGCCTGATAATAAAAAAGCGAAAAGTGATTAGTCACTGTTCGCCACTATGATTCATTAGGACTAACCCAACCCGTTAACCCTTAGCTTTTTTGAGAATAATATTATTGTAGATTGAAGAAAACCTGTCCGTCCATCAATTCTTCATAACGGAGCTGGGCTTTTTCTCCGGTTTTGACAAGATCTGCGATATAGCCTTCTTTTTCATTCCCCACATACATTTCAAATGAAAACTCCGGATCCGTTGTTCCGTAAAGGTCACCAGAATATATGTCGCCACTCTCGCTGACCATGTTAAAATTCATGATTCCGTCAATGGTAAAGGCTAAATCTTGTGTTTTCGATTCGTTGAATTTCACTTTCGCTTTTACTAGCACCCACTCATACCCTTCTGGTGCCGGCTCATTGAATTCGTTCATGGCTTTTAATTTTTGGTAAGCGGCTTCTCCACGAGTCACTTCTTCGACCATTAAATCAAATTTTATTGGAAAAGATTCACCGGCATCATTATACAACTCATCATCCACGGTAGCCGTTTGTTGAAATGGTACGGGATTGGAGCGGGAACCTAATTTCGATACCGGTTGCTCCTGCTTCTTTTGTTCACTCTTCTTTGGGTGCTCTTGTTTTGCCGCTGCTTCCTTCACAGTGACATCTTTCGTGTCTTGCCCGCATGCGGCAAGTGCCAAAATCGCTGTCAAAGATACTAGAACCAAACTCATTTTTTTCATTCTTGTGTCTCCCCTTTTTCATTTTGGTTATTTAATGCATCAGGATAAACAATTTGGTCAAACACTGTTTGGGTCGCTTGGTCTTTTAAGTTGATAGTTACTTTATAATCGTCCGGTTTTACCCCATTAAATAATTCATACATCATGCCCGACATAGCTAGGCCCAGTGCGGCAAAGCCATCCATACTGTTCTCGTAAGCTTCCTTATCGACAATAAGGGTAAATTCAGAGAAATCATTGTTGTAGGTAATGTCCTTAATAGATTGATAGTCTTTTCCACTTTTTGCGTCATCGATGGTTTGAATGACAGTCGTTTTCATTTCCTCCATCATTTCTTTGTGCTTCGATTTTGACATTTTATAGGTGACAGACCCGTCTGCATTTTTCGTGGCGGTAATTCCCTCTTTCTCAGCATCTGCCACTACCTCGTCCACGTTTTGGTCTTTAAACATGCTGGCTGGTAAGGTAATCGTGACATTCAACATTCCTTTGTCGACATTTACTTCCTGACTTTTGGTATTTTCTTTTTCTTTTGTCTGGTTTTCCGGCTTGTCTGCTGAACATGCAACCAAAAACATCATTGTTGCTGCAACTAATACTCTCAACATTTTCTTCATTTCTTTTCCCCCTGTTACATGATGAACTTGCTTACAAATGAATCATACTAAAAAGGGTGCACCAAAATTGGCACACCCTTACGAATATATCTGATTCATTTTTTGCACTTCTTCTTTCATCTGCTCGACCAATGAGGGCGGTGAGATAATTTTTGCCTTGCTTCCCCAGCCGCGCACCCAATTGAAAAAGCCTTCACCGATGATCGCTTTTGTTTTTAAAATGAACGTATTGTCATCCACCTTCCTGATATCCGCTTCCAATCCGAACCGATCGATGATGGGGTTGATGAGTCCTTTATCATAAAACGCAATTTCCACCCATTCCCCCTGCCCGGAGAACATGTGAAAATTGGTATGCAAGTATTCATCAATAGGATAATCCTTTGGTTTGAAACGCTGCTCCAATACTTCTACATCTCTCATTTTGTCGACCCGATAATTGCTCAGGCCTTCCTTGTTATCCTTCTGGCCAATCAGGTAATAAAAACCTTCATCCCAAATAAGTCCATATGGATGGTAGACATATTCCTGGCCATTGCGATTCAATTCAAACGTACGGTCCATCGTGAATTTTCCATATTTAAATGATATCACCCGTTTTTCATCAATGGCCTGATGGATTTTATCAATGTACACCTTGGTTAAATGATAGATGTGGTTCATGGATTTGTTGTATTTAATTGGACTAGGCAGTGTTTTGGCGATATGCTTGCTGGTCAGCTCGTTTAATTTCCTGATAATGTTTTTTGCCTGTTCCTCTGTCACAAATCGGGCCGATAGGATAGCATCGACCAGCATTCGCAGCTCATAGGTTTCAAATAATCGGGATTGATGGCTATAAACGTTTTTTCCGTACTTCTCCCCTTCCTGAAGAACTTCAAATCCGCTCTCGTTTAAAGAATCGATATACCGTTTGATCCGTCTTTTGTCCACAGGATCATTGGTGGCTAAAGCCAACTGTAGTTTTTCAATTAAATCCGCTGCTGCCAATTTGTGGTCTTCGTCTGTTTCTTCAAATAGAATTTTTTGTAGTGCCAGGATTTGTGTCGTATTGGGTACCTCTGTCAAAAAATAAACCCTCCCCTTCTAACGGTTACGTCCATTCCCTATTTATTTTAAACTATAAGACAGATTCCATTTTATCCAAAAAGGAATCAAAATTAGTACAGGTTGGAGAAAATCAGGACATTTCACATGCCACTATGCCATACTGTTTTTCAGCATCCAACTGCCTTACAAACGTTAGTAGTCTTTGAACCTTTTTATTTTGTTCAGTTGCCTTTTTGCCATATAGGTCGATAATAAATTCTGTCATTTCAGATGGAAATAGGATCGCTGTCCAGGATCCCCAGTCGGTTTGCCATCCCGTTATTTCCTTGTTATCAATCTTTTTAATGATGTTGAAAAAAATGCTGTGTGGTTCTGGAAAAAAATCACTGATCCGTTTCGGGATATTCCCTGTCCAGTTACCGTTCTGATAATTAAATTCCGGGTCATTTAAATCCCCAATAAACACTTCAATATCCATTTACCCCCGACCCTTTCATGGAAATATAGTGATGAATCATTCATTTTAGGACATACACCATTTTAAGCAATTCCTGCAAAGTTGAATTCCTCATCCCATACAGTTCTTTGATTGCAAGTCCAAGTGCTAACCAAAGTGTCGTTCCATCAGAATTTCTTTCCATTGGTCCGACAGTGGATTCAAATAGGGGAAACAATTCACTTGCCATCCCTTGCCGATAGGAATAATTGTATTGCTGCAATGCTAGTAACAGTTCAATGTAGTCATTAAAATTCTCATCTTTTAATAATTGTTTCGTTTCCTGTTTCAGATGTCCATTGACCCCATAGACACAATCAAATATTGCACTCATTGTTCGTTCGTTTAGGTGAATTAATTGTCTATCATTGGTTCTCATGTGACATTTCACTCCTGCTAGATGTTGTTATTTATCTATTTCGACAAAATCCCCAAGAATCCTTTGCCCGGACTTGTTTATAATAAGGCCAGGAAATGGCTGCAGCACCGACCACTATTTCAGCACAAAAAAGACTGCAGGTGCAAACACCATACAGTCTTAGTCCTAAAAATTCTATCTTATACCCATTGAATGGAGCCAAACTCTCCATGGGGGTGGTTAAGTGATTTGTATCTCCTATATTCATATTCTAGTTTTGAAAGTGTCATTTCATAAAGCTTTTGATCTTCTTTGTTATATACGTTTAAAAAAATTAGTTTATTGATTAGTTTTTGGCGTTTTTTTTCATCATTATTTCTCATCAGAACCACTCCTTCAGTTTTTCCAACGACTCCAGTTGACAATAAACACTCTTACATCGGTCTGATTATTTTTGTTTTATTAGATTACTTGTATTATAAACCTACAATTCCTACCTGTAAAGTAAGAATTAAAAAATAAATAAAAAAGGCACTTTCATCATGACAGTGCCTTTGCAAATTTCGTTTCCTTGTTAATAACCATGGATTGTTTCGATTAATTTTTGTGTGAACTTTTCTTGCTCTTCATAGTTAGGCGAATGGGCAGAATTTTCAAAATGCATCCATTCTTTCCTTGGTGCCTGAAGACGATCAAAGAATTCTTGTGTTGGTTGGTGAGGAACCGTTAAGTCATACCTGCCCATCATCAACGTAACGGGAACTTTGACCATTTGGACTTCATTGCTTAAGTCAAATTCCCTTAACTCACTAATCATCATTTTCATACTAAACAACTGGCCATTTAGATGTCTTACCACGTCAAGAAGGGTGTATTCCTTACTCTTGATTAGTTTTTTGGCAAAATCCCCGACTAATTTTCCATCATGGGAAATCCCGCCGCCCAAGATTTCCAGATATTTTTGATGGACCTTGTCAGATTTTAAATGATCCCAAGGCGGCTTCCCTATTTCCTTTAACTTTTTTATTGCTTCTTTATGGTTTAGTTCGGCTGCCCTTTCCAGCAAAAGGTCATATGATAACGCCTCCGCTTTGCTCATGCTGACGACCTGGGAAACACCAAAATAGTGAAAATAATGTTCAGGATATTTGCTGACTGCTAACATGCCAAGTATGCTTCCCCAAGAATGCCCGATTAAATAAATTTTCTCTTTTTGAAATTCTTGTTTCAAATAGATGGTAACTTCGTTTATATCATTTAGAAATTGGGCTATTTTCATCGTTCCCGCCGGGATTTTTTTTGAATAAGATAAACCCGCTCCTCTTTGGTCCCAATTCACCACAATAAAATGTTTTTCCAAGTCTTGCTGATAGTCTCTATTAAAACCAATTTGTGCCGCCCCCGGTCCTCCATGAACCAATAACAACATAGGATTGTTTCTATTTTCACCCCTGATTAACAGCCATTGCTCCACCCCGCCAATGATGACTTTTCTTAAATCAGATACAGCGTTTTGCCCCCTGATATTAGGCGTAGTTCTTTTGAACAATGTTCCTCCCCCTTTCTTTCTCTGTTTTATGCCACGAAAATCTAAATCACTTTTATAGTACCACCTTAAGCTTTAACTGGGATGCAAGATTTTGTGACTGTTTTACCTTTTTCTAGTAGTTTTATTCAAAAATAACTATAGTGTTTAACCCTTACTCAAATCTTACAAATTTCTTAAATGATTCTTACAACAGACATAATCCAAAGGATTGTTGCTTATTTACATTAATAGACTACTGGAAGATGTAGTATCGATTAACAACCGTACGTTCGTTAATAGCCTTTTATGGCGACCGTACGATCGGAGAAGTCGCCAGAACGGGCGCTAATAGCCCTTATTAGCGACCGTTCAATCGGAAAATGCGCCTTAACGGTCGTTAATACATATTACAGAACCCCAATTATTAGGAGATGCGTTCTAACATTTCACAAGCGTAAGAAGGGAAACAACAATCTCTACAAAAACAGCCAAACAAATAAAAAGCCTGACAACTTCATGCCAAGCCCAACTACATTATAATAGTCTTATCTTTTTCAATCTTCTCTGCTTATCCTTCTCTTCTATTTCTCTTCTTCTTTGCCTTTTATAATGTTTGCGAACCAAGGATATCAGAACCGCAGAAAGCCGTTTTTTATTGCATTTGTCGCAGACCAAACCGATTACAACTTTATCACAGTGGCTTCCCCTGCCATCCACGAGAATTTCTTCATAAATGATGTGGCCTTGTCCCTTCAATTTCTTGTGACAGTCCATGCATTGCCCAATGTTGATGATCAAACCCTTTCCCCCTAGTTACAGTTTTTTTCTTCCTTTCATTACTTCACACGTTTCATTTTCGGATTAAAATGGGCTCCTTGTTGTTCCAGCACCTGATCCAGTTTTTGTTCCACTCGTTCAAGCTGGTTATAATAACTCCTTAACTCCGTTCTAACCTCCTGGCGTCCTTCTTCCTTAAGTCCTTCCTCATAGGCGTGGATTCCCCCTGTCAGTTTTTGCTTGTGCAGCAGATGGGCTGTTCCCCCTATTTTTCTGCCCTTTTCGTTAATATGGAAATTAGTATTCATCAGACTGTTCCTCCTCAAGTATTTTTTCAAAATTGATATAATCAAACACACCCGGTAAAGGGATGTATTTTTTGACCTTTTTTGTCCACAGTTCACATATCCCAGCCGTTTCAAATATCCTTTTGTACTTATGGCGCTTCTTTGATTCCTTTTCGATTTCACCCATTTTTGTCAGAAAATCAAAGGGCTGATAAACCGGTCTCGCCCCTGCCAAATAATCAGCCACTCGTTTTGACATGGATTGATGGAGGTATTTCTCCGGAATGATTTGAAAGGCACTAATGAAATCCAACAATATCTCCGTATACATCATCAATTGAAACTTCAGCAGCTTATTAAAATTGCCAGAGTTTCGATTTAGTTCCTGTTTCGTCTGCACTATCAGCACTTCGATATACACACAAAGGTCTTCCACAATGGACAAGATATTGTTTCCGGTAAAATAATCATCCTTGAACGTCTTCTCTACTTTTACCAGCTGTTCATACTTGTTCTTTTCAATTTCTTGCCGCTCCTTTTTTAAATCTAAATATCTGCTGCTATTCTTCAAGAGCAATAGGTAGTTACGATGATATTCCGTTTTTGCCTCGTTAACCTGATGGAGGAAATCCCTTTTTTTCAGATTGTTGAGCATAATGCCCAATACGTGATTGGCAATAAAGTTTATTGTCGCGAGTTGTTCATGCATCAAATTGATTGCAGATTGAATCTCATCATAGCTGCTGTTCTCATGGATGTTTAAATTTCCATCTCTGCTCAGTTCTGTTTTAGCCTTATCATAGAATTCCCAGTCATGGCTGGGGTTGTTTTTATCCCGATAATGAGGATCAAACATAAAGTCGAAATACATATCATACCCATTCTGAATGATAGCTTGTTCATCCGCCAAGTAATGTAATCCATGCATATATTGGATGAATTTTAATATTTTCGACCCACGAATCGTTTGTTTTGGATACAGCTTCATTGTGTCCCTCCCTTTCTTTTTCATTTTAGCCAATAAAAATGGTCTTAGGTGGGGTTTGAGCAATACGTGGGAATTTACCCACAATTTTATCATATACAAAATAATTACTTGTACCTGCATAATGCTGAGGTAAAATATTCTTAATCTATTATTTTATTTAGCCGAAAAGGGGAACCACATGAAAAGGAAGTTTGCCATGAGTGACGTGCACGGCCAATTAGAAGCCATGATTCAGTTGCTCGATGCCGCCGATTTTCATCCATCTGAAGATCAATTGGTTTTCGTTGGAGATTTGATTGATAGAGGTCCTAATTCGGTCGGCGTCATCAGGTTTGTGAAGCAGCTGCGGGAAAAGCATCCTGACAATATCTTTGTCATCTTAGGAAACCATGAAATCATGATGCGGCGATATGTTTTCGGCGGAAACAGTCATATGTGGCTGCATTATGGTGGACTGGAAGTGATTGAGGAAATGAAAACACGTTTCGATGGAGAAAATGATCGGAACAACCATCTTGTTTGGCTGGCCAATCTTCCACTTGTTCACATGGATGAAGACTATTTGTATGTTCACGCAGGAATCGATGTGTCTTACGGTATCGATCAGCAGCCTGAAGATAGTACCTTTATTGGATTGGATGTGATGTATTCCATTGATCCTGTGGATTTAATGGGAGCCATCGGGAAACGGATCATGGTCCATGGCCATACCCCCTATTCCTGCGTTTACCAAGCAGGACATTTCCTATCCTGTGACACCGGCGCTTCTGTCCTTCAGGATGGCCAGCTGTCATTAGTCGATTTGTCCAACCAAATGTATTACTGTAACCATTTACAGACGGGTGAGGTTTTTCAGTTACCCATCAAACCGTTGGAAATTAACGAACGAATTAGGAACCATTAGCTTTTATAGGTACCATTTAGCTAGTTTCATATAAAAAAAGGAATACATCGTGGTATTCCTTTTTTTATATGGAACTTTGTCATAGCAGTTCATCTACCTGCTGTACAACTCACCGGCTTTTCCTTCAATGAATAGGTCAAAATAAGGATTTTGCTCGTTCGTTTCCGCATTGATATACACCGTTTTTCCAACCGTCATTTGGGCAGTTGACTAGCCGGGTACACTTCAAGACTGGTCCCAATCACGATGACCAAATCGGATTTGCTGATATGGGCGAGGGCGGCATCCCAGCTGTCCTCTGGGAGCATTTCGCCAAACAGGACCACACCTGGCCGGAGCTTTCCTCCGCAATCCTGACATTTTTCCTTCTTTAAAAATGGTTCCTTGCTTGCCGGCTTTGAGCATTCTGCACAGTAGATTTTATGAATGGACCCGTGAAGGTCATAGACATGTTGATTCCCCGCTGCCATATGGAATCCATCCACATTTTGAGTAAAAATTGCATTAATAAGTCCTTTTCGTTCCCAATCTGCTAAAATTTCATGCCCTTTATGGGGTTTGCAATGGGACAGTCCGTTGATTCGTATGCTATAAAACTCATGAAACAAATCATATTGGTCTTGAAGGGCTTTAGTTGTCGCAACTGTCCTAGGGTCAATTTGGTTCCACCATCCATCCTTTGAACGGAAGTCCGGAATGTTCGATTCCGTCGACAGCCCTGCGCCTGTTAAAACCGTGACATAGCTTGCATTTTGAAGCCAAACAACCAAAGTCACGATTTCTTCTGGATGCCCGGCAAGGCAAAGATTGGCCCATTGGGAATAGTGGGAGGAATCAACCCGTCCCTTATATCTTTGCCTGACCGTTTTTTGCAAGGCCTTCCATACCTGGAGGCGAAACGCCGGATGGACTTTTCTTGGCCGCAGCATCGGCCATGGATAAGAATCTAGCATTTCAATCGCTGTTTCAAACGATGCCGCTTCTGCGACTGGGTTTTGAAAAGAGGACTACAGGGTTCGGACTTTCTGTTTTCCTGAAACCGACTCCGATACCAATTCCTCTGTGAAGATCTCATTGACGGATCTTCGGTATACCCATTTACCTGGTTGCTCCTCTTTCCCTAAGAGTCTTATAGTTCCTCCTTCCGCACCTATTTCGATAATCGTTTCCCAATCATGATTCATCGTAACCCCCATCCCTTTCATTGAATTCCCTTATTTATGGTAGCAAAATCGCGGGTTATTGCATTCTCCCCCTATTTACCCTGGATTGCCTTTTTTCATCTTCCCGGGCTTTTGGAGCCCGCTCCTATTATTAGGTAAAAAAAGACACCCCCTATCAGGTGTCTTTGAAGTATATCAATCTATCAGTGATATAGGTGTTCTATCATTCCTAGTACGTTTCATCGGCTTGAAACTGGCCATCACCCTTCACGTAACTATTAAAGAAATCCAGCACCAGCCCATTCATGGTTTCTAGCACTTTGTATTGGTCGGCAGGATGCTCTGTATTGCTTTTATCTGTTGAACCATTAATCATATTGGCCAGAAACGGTGACACGATCGGTAAATCAGTCAGACTCAAGTGATTGGTTCCTTTAATATACACTTCATAGGCATCAGAAGCCGTATCCGAGATATACTGTTGCGGAAGCACGATATCCGGTTCCTTCACATTATCCATTAAATTTTTCATCGTATCTGTATAAATACTAAGTAACGGCACGGGGTATACTTCTTTATTAATGACAGGCTTGTCATCCTTCACAGCAAGGGTTTCTCCAAGCAGGTCGGCGTCCAGATTGATGACCGCTGCAATATCATCACGGTCCCTTCCCAGCTCAGCAGCTGCTGCGCCGCCTAGGGAATGGCCGATTAAACCGATTTCATTTGTGTCAATCAGCCGGTACACCACATCCGAAGCCTGATCGTCCGCTTTCTGCTTAATAGAATCGATAACAAAATTGATGTCGTCTGTTCGCAGTTTCAGCCATTTTTGCTCGAGCTCAAAGGACTTCTCCTCATCATACACGTCATTATTGACATCATCCACTTCCTGCATAAAGCCCTGATCCGCCAACGTCATTTTGCCATCTGCATCTCTTGTATACAAAGAATGATAAGGATGATCAATGGAAACCACGACATATCCGTTACTTGCCAGATTTTCTAAGGTGGAAGTATTACTGGCCTTAATCCCGAACGCTCCATGAGAAAATACGATAAGTGGAACCTTTCCATCCGCTTTCTTTGGATACCAAAATTCAATATTAACTTTTCTGTTCTCACCTGAATCTACGAAAGTTTCTTTTCGGCTGTCATCTGTTAATGTATACGATTTGGTCATGACATCGTAGTCACCAGTTGCCGCTACTGCCATATGCTGTGGAAAAATAACAGCAGGCATCAAAGTAATCGCAATCAACACCCACATCGCGACTGCCTTAAAGATGTTCCCAACAGGCCGGTATTTTTTCTCTTCCTTGTTTCTTAGTAATGAAATAACGGCTATGATTCCCAAAATAAACAGCACAGCTGCGGGCAGCACCCACCGGAGACTCCACTTGATGATGGTCACGAAAACAGCAAAAATAATAAAGGCGCCGATGCGTACCCAGTTTCTTAGGCGCTTCTGATTGGATTTCGTGGTGATGGCATATACAGCTAACCCAATCTCAATGATCCCTGCTACAATAAGTAAGATTATCCCCATTCCTTTCCCCCTTTATGAATCCACTATGGTATAGACTACCTATAATGGTTCGTTTTTCCTATATTTACGAAAAAAGTATAAGCTTTCTTTGATGAAATGTATATATTTTAATTCGCAACCTGCAAATTTTATTTTTTCAATTAGCATCACTCACACCATCCGTTTTTCCTTTTGCCTATTTTACCATATCCGCTTTTATTTTCCTGCCACATCTTGGCCTATCAAAAAAACAGACCACCAAGAAACTTGGCGGCCTATAACGAATCGTTTTATTTATTTCATTAGGTTTCCCGGTTTTGGGAATAATCATTGCCCGTTTTCGCTGGTTACCGGTAGGTTCTGTGTATAGCTGTGCCTTGGGTATTTTATTTCGACTTGGGCAATCGCCAACGAATCCGAAATAGATGTATCCCATATGTGATGATTTCTGGTGCCAGCTGCTGGCTCATCGCTTGTAGATGGGCATCGATATTTTAGTTGCGTGAATCCTCCGGAATTTTATAAATGTTTTCATTTTCTTGAGATCATGATCCATTATGGAGTCGACATAATCCTTAATCAGCTGAATAACTTCTTCTTTAGCTGGTCTATTTTTTTTCATTTGGACTCTTGCAACTTGATTGATGGTGGAATTCTAAAAAAAGAACTGATAAAAGTAGGGAAACAATACGGTTTAAACAGCAAAAAAGCACTCACCATGAGCTCGACAAGTACAACACTATGTCAGAGATACTGCCGAGAAAATGTAATTAATATATCAGACAAAGTTATTATTTAAAAAGACTCATTTAAATAAATCTTTTCTCTGTCCTGAAGTTTTGCCCTATCATCTGCTAAGGGCACTTGTTCAACCCACTTTTGTTTAATCATAAGTTTATATCCGTCTTTCAAAAATTCTGTAAGTTCCAATAAAAGTGCAGAATATTGTAATCCCAAATCATATCTCTGACATGTTCCAATGGCAGTTCCATACAGCCCTACCTGAGTGGAGCCTATTATTAATTTATGGTACATCATAAGACGATCAGAAAAAGGGGAAATGGTTGAGTTAGTTACCTCGGATTCTTCTGATTTTGGAGAAGGCAGTTGGTCCTGTGCCAATAATGATTCTAAACTTTTAACCTGCTTACTCACTATCTTTACCCCACGCCATAAATAATCCTTAACCTCTTGCGATTTAGCAACCTGAGCAAACCCAATACACAGTGCCTTGTCCAACTGTGCTTTTTTCAGATCCCAATAAATATTGCTAATCTCAATACAATTTAGTGTCCTCTCTACTCCGAAAATTCCTTGCAAGAAAGTCTTTGATTGGACAAACTCATAATTATCAGGTGGATTAATAACAGGTGGTCTTGACACAATCCCCTTTTCCAAAAGTAAATCTAGAGATTGGTTAAAAAGTTCCATCGTTTCAATTTGGCATTGGACAAAATAATCCCGTATATCCCGTCGCAAATTACAGGACAATGCGGCAGCATATCCGGCTAATCCGTGAATACTCGCTATGTACGTATAGGTCACACAAAATTCGTCGGAAAATAAGCGGGGGGCTTCTAAATTTACATCGTCCTCAGTAAAGCCATGAGGAACAGGAAATTTTTCTGCTATAAAAAATTCCTTAATCTTTGAAATATGACCTTTTGCTAAGCTTAAAGCTAGTTCTAATATAGGGCGAATCGATACATCCTCAACAAAATTAAGCACGTATGTATAAATACATATAGCCATCGAGTCATTTTGGAACTGTGTCCAAATATTTGCCATCTCTGGTGCCGTTAGCCTTGCATGATGGGGAGTTTCGCCATCTTTCATTAATTCAGCCACAATTTCATCCCCTTCAAAAAACATACTTGTTGTTATAGGAAAAAATTTTTTTATCTATCTTACTTTTATTTTTCCTATTCTTTATTAAAATATAATGAGGAAATAAAAAAAGCACATGAAGTGCTTTCACTTGACCGTTTACTATTTCAAAGATATGAAGAGCAGGCAATGCTGTCTACTTCTACAAACGGGTATGATGGAGGCATTTTATCAGTCGTATGTTGTTAGCTGCCCATTCTAAACGCACATCAGATTTCTTTCTTATAAGTACTAATTTAATTCAATCAATTCATATTTTCCGTGATCATCTTCTCAACAATGACACAATTAATCCATTTTCCATTTAAATTCCCGTGTTTTTCATAAATACCTACCTCTCGGAAACCGCAAGACTCACACAATTTTCGGCTTGCATGATTAAAATCAAATATTCTTGACACCAATTTCCAATAGCCTTTTTCTTTGGCATCCTCTATTAAAGCATAAAGCAATAATTTACCAATACCCTTCTTTTGATAGGCATTATCGATATACACTGAGGTTTCTCCAATACCACTATAACATGGTCGTGATCGATATTCTGAGGCATAAGAGAAACCAACTACGTTATCGTCCACTATTGCTACAACAGATGGAAAGGTTTGGTGCTCTTCCAGCCATCTTTGGCGATCTTCTACACTGCGAAGGTCAGTCTCAAAAGTTGACTTCCCTGATAGTATCCCCTGATTGTAGATTTCCGCAATCCGTTTGGCATCAGTTGGAGCAGCATGCCGAATTAATACATTCATTTGATATACCCCTTTCAATGTGATGTAAAGCATATAGGTGCCCATTGGTAAAACGAAAAAAGGCTGTCAAAGCAATAGAAATAAAACGATTGAACCAATAGTTGATAGATAAGTTTTTTTATTCGAATTGGTTTCATATTTAATTCAACTTAATTTTATCATTATTAATTCAAAAAGTTCCTCGAACATTATCTTTTATCAAATTATTGGTAATCATTGATTGTGCTTGGAGGGAAAAACTAAACTATCACGACAATCGCTGAAATGAGTCATTCGAATGGGGTAGATTCTACCCAAATTCGTTTTAATAAGCTAATTATTTAAGGAGTCGTTTCACATGAAATACCCAGTTATTTTACTCGGGGCAATGCTTGGATGTTTTTTTTCTTTTCATACGGCCCAGGCAAGTCTTTCATTAAAAACAGAGGATGTTTCTTCCATACAAGTGAGTCGATTATCTGGGGGATCACGTGTCTTTAGAGAAAACGATGGGTATGAAGAGCCCGTTGTCAGAAAGGTTGTAGAATGGCTCAACACGGCAAACCCTATAAACGCAGCAACAGATTTGCATCAACCAAAAGCACCGACTGCCGTATTAAAAATAAACATGAAAAACGGGGACGTTCTAACGGTAGAGCCAGCCTACCACTGTACTGATCAAAACAAATCCAAAACTTGTACGCTGGCAGACGGAGAAGTCCTTGTTATCCACAATAATCAAAGCGATCAATTAAAATCAACTGAGCTCTTCGATTGGCTCCTGGCAGGATGGAAATATGAAAATGTGGAACCACCGAAAGATTCGGATGAATTAATCATTAGGGACATATTAATGGTTATGTTAGATGACGAAATCGAAAAGGCGGTTGACCAATATTACTCGGCCTATTTAATATCTCCACCCACGGTTTATCTGTATATGGTTGAAAATGTCCATGTAAAAAGGATTGGCGGATTCCGCAGGTTTCATTTTTTAATTACATTGGAAACCACACCAGTCGTTGGAGCACATAATCCGGTTGGAAAAGATAGATTGACATTTGAGATTGCCCCACCGATTCCTGGTAAAATTAAGTTAAAGAAATATGAGCATCTTGAAACTCATGAGCTTCCGCCACATTTGCAAAACATATTGAAACCACGCTAACTGGGTGGTCTTCCTATCAACTCGGACCAGCCTGTTTAAACGTAACTGTCTTAGCCAGATACTTTTTTCCATCCCAAATATATTGAATCCTTAGATGCCCAAGAATCCCGCCCAGAACCCAATCATCCCTTACCACATAGGCGCCAACGATTCCGGTTAGGTTTCCATGATCTATAGAGTACTCTATTGACTCCACGTTGAAATAAGGTCTACGGGGATTCACATATGGATATTTGGAAACATCCATTGTATGTTTCTTTTTATCAGCACGAATGGTCACAACTCTACCTTGCTGCTCTATTTTGGCCAAACGATCCAGAGATGTTCTTACCTGTTCAATCGTTGCTTCCTTAAAGACCAGATCGTGCAGCTGATTGAGAATATGAATATCTTTTATCGGATTCCCCAACCCAGCTTTGTCATTATTTAAAATGACAATGATGTCATTCTGTTGGTCACCACTAACCATCTGCATAATATAAAGCGGAATCATATTTACCATGGTGCCAATCCGGGAAATAATAAAGCATCCCCTGCCCTTGCTCGCCGACCTGAACCGTGAAGTTCTCATAGTCCATCCAGGTGATTTTATCTGCCAATAAATAAATCCTCATTTCCGCTCTGTCGAGTGGCGTGCTCGTTAAGACCACGCGATCGGTTGCATAAATTCTTTCATATGGGATTATCAACCAAATTATTAAGCAAATAGCACAAATTTTTATCATTATCTTATACACTCCTCCCGCTTATCGTCTCCATCGCGAGGGATAAAAAAGCTTCATTTACAAAAAAAAACATCTCAAACACCGAGGCAGCGTCTTTATTCATTCTATAAATTGATAAATTCATTTTCATAGTTAACTTTCTTTTGCTGTTTTTATCTTATTCGTTAAATATCCCAACCCAACGACAAGAATTGTAACAGCTGTCGGAATGAGTAAATGTAAATTCTGTGGGAGAATATACGCAAATTTCGGTTCTCCCACCATCATTTCCCCTGCTGTCCAAGCTAATATGCCAGCACCGGCATAAGAGATAATGGGATACTTTTCCATAGCTACTAATATTAATTGACTGCCAAAAACCACTAGAGGAATACTAACCGTCACTCCTATAATGATGCCGGCAATGTTTCCATCAACCGCACCAGCAATAGCTAGTACATTATCAAGGGACATGATGGCATCAGCCGTAATAATGGTTTTCACAGCGGAAATTAAACTTGAACCTCCTTCTCGATGATCGTCATCCTCATCACCCACAAGAAGTTTTATCGCAATATAAACGAGAAGAAGGCCGCCTGCAAAGGTTACGAAAGGTAAACGGAGCAGATAAACAATGGCTAGTGCAAATAGCAAACGCAGAATAACAGCTCCAAATGTTCCCCAAAAGATGGCTTTCTTTTGAAGCTTCTTTGGAACATTGCGTGATGCCATTGCGATGACAACGGCGTTATCCCCACTTAATACGATATTGATGAAAATAACCTCCAAAAGAACCGAAAAAGACAATTCAAAAATCTCCAAGATCCTCACCTCATGGATAAGCTAACTAAGTCATTATATTAATCCGAGGTTTAAAAAAGACCCGATTTGTGGCAAGTGAATACTCATGTCCTTTGAAGGAAATTACTGAGGAAAAATTTTAGTTCGGTCTCCATCAATTCCCTACCTAAAAGAAGTGGATATGGTGGAAAAGCAGCATTTCTTAGCGGGGTGGTAAGGTGAACAAAGGCAGCTAACCGCCGCAGAGATTACACGCCTATACTCCAATATTCAAACAAACCATTTGAGTACAGCCGTTTCACTGGTTTTGGTCAAGTTACACAATTAAAAGTGGTCCTAGAGTATTTTTTTAGGGGAAAAGAAATCTCAAAGAAACAAATTGAGGTGTTTAGTATACTTCCAGCAAAATGATCTCCCTGCACCTGTCACCTGGGATGCCCAAGCCCAAGACACAACGGAATCTCCTTTTTCCGATAATTTAATGATGTATCAAATTACCATGATGAAAGCATCTGGGATGAGAAACTATGGAACGGCACTTGCCGCCTACCCAAGACTTGACATCATTGCTGATTATGTTCAATTACGGGGAGGGGGGGGGGGGGGGGGGGGGGGGGGGGGGGGGGGGGGGGGGGGGGGGGGGGGGGGGGGGGGGGGGGGGGGGGGGGGGGGGGGGGGGGGGGGGGGGGGGGGGGGGGGGGGGGGGGGGGGGGGGGGGGGGGGGGGGGGGGGGGGGGGGGGGGGGGGGGAAAACACGGTTAAATCTCCAAATCAAGCATGCGTGGCTGGCTGAAAGACCACCTCACAGCTGACAGAGATCAGTTGGAAATAGAGAAAGTTATAGTTACATATTTATAACTATTCATAAGTAGGAAATATGCAAGTTTTTATCCATTTCAGGCATATTTTCTGCTTTTAAATTTTTAAAAGATTCAGTAAAATTATTATGTAAATTATTTGAAGGGAGTTTCCCCATGAAATGGATAAAACTTACGATTAGAGGTTTTCTGATTGAACCTTTGTGGTTCAAAATCCTTATTTCCGTATCTTTGCTTACTTCCATTATTTTAAGCAATTCGATTTTTTCAGAACATGCTTATTTGCAAAGCGGATCTAAATTAGCCGCCGCCCTATTCTTTTTTGCATATGGTATTAGATTCAGAAAGAATTATAGAACGGCTGTAGCCTTTTTTGCTTGTACGGTTTTGTGTATTTACCTTTCCATCCAGTCCATCTTATAGAGATAATTGGATACCTCGATTAAATTCTGATCAGGATCCCTGAAATAAATGGAATCAATTGGACCTAAGGCACCTGTTCGTTTTACCGGTCCCTCCAAGATGTGAATTTCATGCTTATTTAAATGGTTGATCACATCAGGAAGAGGTTCTTTTGTAACAAAACATAAGTCTGCAGAACCAGGGGTCGGTTTGTATGCTTTCGGTTCAAATTCCCGGCCTGCCTGGTGGAGGTTTATTTTTTGATGGCCGAACTTCAGGGCCTTTCTGCCTTCGCCAAACGTAACTATTTCCATTCCCAAAGCCATCTGATAAAATTCACATGTGACATCTATATCTTTGACAGTTAGAACGAAATGGTCCAATCCTTCTACCCTCATGGAAAATCAGCTCCTTTCATCATCACTTAGGATTTTTACTGTTGAACATTCTCTAAGAAAAACTATATAATCGTTTGAAATGCTTTTCTCACCCATTTGGTGAAGCATAGCAGATACGTTTCCACGATGATAGGTTCCGTGATTTACAAGGTGCCTTAGAATCTCTTGAATCTCGTTTTGGAATACTTCCCCTTTTGTATTCTTGTATACAAAGGCTCCCTCTTTAGTACCTAATTGTTTAAACAGTTCTTGATTGATTTCAAAATATGAAATCGCTTGTAGGGGGGTTTCAAACGTGACCTCTTCAAAGTCAGGACTCTCTTCCCCTGCCATTCTTTTTAACCATATTGTATCGACCTTATAGATATGTTCAAATGTATCGGCCACAGACGGAAAAATGCTTTTTACCTCTTTTGTAAAAACATCGTTATTTAATTGATTAATATGTTCCAACAATCTCACGTTTGCCCATTGGTGATAATTGATCTCGGTTTCAAAAGTTCCAGACATTTGGCTTTCTCCTCTTTCTTCTATTTAATTAATATCAAAAAGCACTGTAGATAAATATCTCTCCCCTGTATCTGGGAGTACAACTACAATGGTTTTCCCTGCATTTTCGGCGCGTTTAGCTAACTGCAGCGAAGCGTACAGGGCAGCCCAGATGATATACCAGTAATTCCCCCTTCAGTACTGGCTAGTGTTCTTGCCGTTTCAACAGCCTGTTCCATGTTTACTTGATAGACTTCATCTACTATGGTTTGGTCAAGAACCTCTGGTATAAATCCGCCCCTATACCCTGTAATTGGTGCGGACCTTTTTTTCCCCTGATAGAACAGGAGATTCCTCAGGCTCCACACCAATAATCTTAATATTGGGGTTTTTTGTCTTTTAGGAATTGGCCCACTCCTGTAATGGTGCCCCCAGTCCCGATGCCAGCAACAAATAAATCAATCTCTCCATCTGTATCTGTCCTGATTTCTTGTGCTGTGGATTTTCGATGTATATCTGGATTCGCGGAATTCAAGAATTGTTGAGGGATAAAGGAATTTTCATAGTTGGAAGCGAGATCTTCGGCACGTCTAATGGCGCCCAGCATCCCTTCGCTACCTGGCGTAAGAACCAATTCGGCACCTAGCTGCTGAAGCAATTTCCTTCTTTCTATACTAAATGTTTCTGGCAGAGTGATGATCAATTTATACCCCAATGCCGCGCAGGTCAGCGCTAACCCGATACCCGTATTTCCGCTTGTTGGCTCGATCAGGACCGTATCCTTATTGATGAGTCCGTCCACCTCAGCTTTCTTTATCATGGCGTATCCAATCCGGTCCTTTACACTTCCACCCGGATTTAAATATTCTAATTTTGCTATGATTCTTGTGTTGTGAATCTCGTTTTTTAATGCGAAATGATTCAGTTCCAATAAAGGAGTCTTACCAATCAGTTCAGTTAGATTTTGGGCAATTTTCATAAACATTTACTCCCTTAGCGATTTTGTTTTACCAACCATTCCTTAATAATGATTGAAGAACTCCCGCTTAAGACTAAGGGGTCTAAGCTTGCAAGTTTTGTTGCTTGTTCCAGCGACTGTTCGGTCATGATATAGGCACCACCTGTTTCGTCACTAAAAGGCCCATACATTTCTAGTTGATGATTTGCTTTTAATTGATTTAGAAAGTCATAGTGTGGTTGAATATACTCAGTATTAAATTTTTCCGTTCTGTTTGTTATTACTAAATATTTCTTCATGGATCATCCACCCGTTTTCTATTTTCTTCGCAAATCCTGTTATGATACAGGTATTCCTCTAAGTTGTTTTAATAGTACCTGTTCGTTTTCTTCCGCATCCTCTGGATGAAAGACATGTGATGACTTTTCTGCCCAATGCAATTTTTTCTGGGGGGCTTCCAGTTGGTCAAAATACGATTGAATGAATTCCGGCATGATATGCTTTTCTTTTCTTCCGTGGATAAATAATACTGGGACGTTTACTATGGGTATTTGAAGGAAAAAATTCACATTGTTAAAATCTTGCACCATTTGCTCGGTATACGCCAGCTTAAAACCTCTGACCATAGAATTATAGACATCGAGAAAAGTATAATCGGGGGATTTTAACATGACATTCGTTGATTTAAACAAAGTAGGTGCTTTCTTATCTCCCGTTTCGTACACCATCGATTTGTATTTAAGTAACCATTTTCGGATCACTGTCCATGTTGCAGCCTGTTCAAAAGGCGGCTCTCCCACATTCGTCAAATCCTTGATCGCTTTTTGATCATTCGCTTCTCTTGCCTTTTCCATCACCCAACGGTAACATAACTTTTCATTTTCGATCCAGTTGGTTACTTGAGAAAATCCTGTATAAGAGTGAAATTTTTCTGGATATTGATTAATTAACGACAAACCAATTATGGTTCCCCAGGAATGAGCAATTAAATGTACTTTTTGTTGATTAAATCGTTCTAGCAAAATATCAATTATTTCATTGGCATCTTGTATAAATTGATTTAAATTCATGGTCTCTTTGGGAATTTCCTTTGAATAGGATTTCCCTGTTCCGCGCTGGTCCCAATAAACTAAGGTGTACTGGTTCACCAACTGTTTAGTGTTCGTAAATAATGCATAATCTTTGCCGCGGTTCGACACACCAGGGATTGGCATGCTAGGACCGCCATGCAGAAAGAACAGGATTGGATTTTTAATATTTTGCGTTTGAATCAGGATGGTTTGCTGGATGCCGCCCACCATCACGGTATCCATTTGACTAAACCCGCCTTTTGCTATTGTAAAATCTGGTTTCCCTGAGAAAATCTTCACCTTATCCACCTCATTTTTATTTACCTTCAGAATACTTGGTTTCATCGCTTAACGGCTTCCCAAAAGAACACAATATGGTTCGCAATTTTCGCCTCCACTTCCTTTGTGTCCATCTCATAAAATTTTAGCATGTTGTATTCGGTTATCATGGTAAAAACAGGATATTGATATTCCACGGCAAGGGTTTTAGGGTTAAATGTCTTTATTTTGTTTTGTTCAATCATTTTGCTAAAAGCCTTTTCCAAAAAACGGATGGTTCTTCCTAAAATATCCGTAAGATAAATATCCCTGGCCTTTGGCTCACGGTATTGCTCAATATAAATAATCCGCCATATTTTCTGCATGGTTGGTTGATTGATGTGCTTCATGAAGTTGGAAACTCCCTTTTCCAGAAACTCCATAGGCGTCATGGTTTTGATAATATAATCCAGATGCTCTTCAGGAGGTAAAATTTTTAAGACATCCTCCCTAAAATTAAGAAAGATGATTTCCAGTATTTCTTCTTTATTTTTAAAATGTTTATAAAGTGAGCTTTCTTTAATTCCTACTTGCTTCGTAATATCACGAATGGATGCACCGGTATACCCTTTTTTCGAAAAGAAATCCATGGCTATATCAAGTATTTTGTTTTTTGTGCTGCTTTGTATGATCTGTAAGTTACGATCTAAGTAGTTTATTTCTTGATTCAGCTGTTCCAAGTGATTCACCTCAGGTTCATTATCATGATTCTTGTTGGATGGTATAAAAGGTTAAACTTTTCGATTAACGACAGTTTCCCCTCATTTCTTCTTGGTTTGTCGTTAAGATGCATAATCAGGCTAACGAACGTTATCACCCCTTCGAAGCAATATTAAGCTAACAACTGTTTTCCTGTCAAGGATATTTTTACCAATAATTTCGATGTTCCATGATTTATTTTTCCTTCAATGGGATGGAGCTGCGCGTGACAAACTGTTGCCTCCATTCGTTTTTCTTATTAATCCTAGTCTAATGAGTGATTCTTACAGAAAATTAACAGATTACTACTTTTTTCTTACACATTTTTATCCCCTAGTAACAACATATTTCCAATCAAAGATTGATGTTTTTTATCCTTCTGGCATAACCTAAGTTGCTAAAAGAAAACACCCAGCCAAAATACAATGCTAAGTGCCCCAAAAACAAAAAAACTCCGGCCACATATTGAAGGCGGAGGAAAAATATTGTATGCAAGCTAAAAAATTTTTGTTAATAAATCACTATCAATTTTATGGATTATTTGTTACCTGGAGCTGGATGATCGACTCCTTTAACATGGTGTCTGTGCCCATCGTTTTCAGTGGTAAAAAAGTCATAATAATGCACATGCATCCCATTCCCTATTGGGATGGCTGGCCCTGAATACGCCTTATAATAATGGGTATGACCGTTTTCGAACATGACATATCCTTCAGTATAATGCACATGATTACCATCTTGTGTCTGAATAGGCGGCGAGGTGACATCTAAGCACTGATGAACATGTCCCGCATCCACTGAGGTATAGTCGACAGAGCCATGAGTATGATGGGGCACAAAACCATTCACAAAATCATCTTTCCCGACTTTCGCCATTTATGCACTCTCCTTTACCGTTGTTCACCCATCTGTTTTGCTTTCAACCTTTCTTCTAAAATATGAATCATATATAAGAAATGGTCAGCTTCCCGTACAACATGGTCTGCTAATAAAGGATTAATCACGTTCCTAATCTGACAAGACTTGATTAGATCTAAACCGGTTTGCTTAAAGGCCCGGATTTCTTGAGCAGCATTTTCACTGTCTTTATTCATTTTTCCGATAATAGGATAAGTAGGCTGTTTTTGAAACAACATGGACTCTACATCTCGAGCTTGATTCAAAAGAACTTCAAAATCATCGCCAAATTTAAGTGCAGTCCTGACTAAATTCCTTTCTGATTGGTCAAGCAATGAAGCGATAAAACGGGAGTGCTCCATCATAATCCGCAGCCAAAATACATTTTCATTTATAATGGCATCCTGGATTGGCTCCAAAATTCCCTGATTAAACTTCATTAGTGTCCTCATAAAATATTCTGCTTCCCGTGCAATATGGTCCACTAACAAAGGAAAATTAAATCCACTTATCTTGCAATTAATAATCATAATAAGTAAGTTTCTTTTAAAATTACGAAAACCATGGACCAACTCGATACTTTCTTCATTTAATTTCCTTACCAAGGTGACATTGTTTGGTACTTGGTAGGCCTTTTTCTCCTGCTGTTCAAAGTAATAATGGAATCTGTCGGTTTGCTGGATTAGTTGGGTATCTTTTCGATTAAACCCTTCTCCCAAAAATAAGGCATGCTCTTTCATAATTCTGAGCCAAAACCTATTTTCAGTCAGTGAACGATCAACAAATAACTGTTCCGTAAGTGACTCCGGTTTCGCAGCAAATGATTCAGGAGCAACGAGCATCTGATTAAACTGATCCATGCTAACATGACCAGGTATTTGAGGTTGATTCTGGATGGTATCTCCCCCTTTGATGCAACTTTATTACTAATCATATTAAAAAAAAATAAAATTATGTCTTTCCTTCCATAGACTAGCATAAATTAATAAATTGGCCTCTAGGACATGTCATAGAAAATGGAAGGTACAGGCCCTTACAAGGCTTGACTTTAGAATAAAAGCATAAAACCTGCAAACATGGAAAAAATACAAAAAAAATACCAAAGGAGACAAATTATGAAGAGAACCATTGCAGATTCACTTGTTGAAGCATTGATAAATGCAGGTGTGAAAAGAATTTATGGTATCGTAGGAGACTCACTGAACGCGGTTCTCGATTCCATTCGGCGTTCAAAGGAAATTGAGTGGATTCATGTTCGCCATGAAGAGGTTGCAGCCTTTGCGGCAGGTGCCGATGCCGACATGAGCGGCAGTATTGCTGTGTGCGCCGGAAGCAGTGGCCCTGGCAATATGCACCTCATCAATGGCTTGTACGACTGTCATCGCAACCGGGTGCCTGTGCTTGCCATTGCAGCGCACATTCCTAGTTTCGAAATCGGTACCAATTTTTTTCAAGAAACACGCCCCGATCATCTATTTAAGGACTGCAGCTATTACTGCGAGGTTGTGACGACCTCTCACCAAATGCCCCGCTCCGTAGTCGTCGCCATGCAGAATGCCGTTTCGCGTAAAGGTGTGTCTGTTCTTGTTCTGCCTGGGGACGTTGCTGGTTTGGAAGCAGACGATACCCCTGTACCTAAACATGTCCTGCATGTGACAAAGCCGGTCATACGCCCTTCGGATGAGGAAATCAACCAGCTGGCGGATTATTTGAACCGCGGCAAGCGCATCACCCTGCTGTGCGGAGCCGGCTGTGCGGGCGCCCATGCGGAACTCTTGCAACTTTGCGAAAAACTGCAATCACCCATGGTCATTGCTTTGCGGGGGAAAGAACACCTAGAGTATGATAATCCATACTCTGTCGGACTTACAGGCCTAATCGGTTATGCCTCAGGATTTCATGCGGTTAAGGAATGCGATGTCCTGCTGATGCTTGGTACCGATTTTCCATACAGGCAATTCTATCCAAAAGATGCCACCATTTTGCAGGTCGACATTGAGCCGGGACATCTAGGCCGCCGAACCCACCTTACTTACGGACTGTGCGGTGATGTGAAAGCAACCATTGAAGCACTGCTTCCTTTCCTGACAGAATCACATGATGATGGCCACCTGAAAAAATTAACTGACCACTATCGCAAAGTGCGCGAAGATTTGGACGAGCTGGCTATCGGTAAACCGGGCCGGAAACCAATCCATCCTCAATATCTCACAAAAGTCGTCAGTGATCTGGCGAGTGAGGACGCGGTATTTACATGTGATGTCGGTACCCCGACACTTTGGGCTGCCCGATATCTGCAAATGAACGGTAAAAGGCGGTTATTGGGATCCTTTAATCATGGAACGATGGCAAACGCCCTGCCACAGGCAATCGGGGCACAACTTTCCCAGCCGGGACGCCAGGTGATATCGCTTTCGGGAGATGGAGGCCTTGCCATGTTGATGGGCGACCTTCTCACGCTAAGGCAGCATAAATTGCCGGTAAAGGTCGTCGTATTCAATAATGGTGCGCTCAGTTTCGTTGAGCTAGAAATGAAAGCAGCTGGCTTTCTTGAAACCGGCACCGGCCTTGATAACCCTAACTTTGCGTCGGTGGCGCAAGCAATAGGCATGGAAGGAATTCGCGTGGAGGACCCCGAAGAACTGGAGGAAGCAATTCAGCGAGCCCTACAACATGACGGACCGGTTCTCATTGATGTGGTTGTGAACCGCCAAGAGCTGGCCTTACCGCCAAAAATCACCTTTGAACAGGCGCATGGATTTAGCCTATGGATGATGAAAGCTGTTCTGAACGGAAACGGCAGCGAGCTCATTGACCTTGCCAAAACGAACCTTTTCCGCTGATATGCTAGCAGTGCAAAAATATAAATTATTTAAAAAAACTAATCGGATTGAGTTTCCGATTAGTTTTTTCTTTATTTATTGGTTAGCTTTTTTTACCCACTCCGCAACTGTCACAGTGCGTTTTGCTTGATGTTTTACTGCTGCTTCCGCTTGTGCTGCATCTTTCATCTTTCCATCTTCCCCAACTGTCACACTGGTACCATAAGGATTTCCCCCTGCAGCAAATAATACTGGATCTGTATAACCTGGCGGTGCAATGATGGCCCCCCAATGCATCATGGAAGTATATAGTGCCGAAATAGTTGCCTCTTGTCCACCATGCGGGTTTTGTGCAGATGTCATGGCACTCACTACTTTATTGACCGTTTTCCCTGTTGCCCACGATCCTCCTTGTGTATCAAGAAACTGCTTCATTTGTGAAGCAATGTTACCAAACCGGGTCGGGCAACTAAATATAATGGCATCTGCCCATTCGATATCATTCGATGTAACCACCGGAATGTCCTTTATAGATTCCGTTGTCCTTTTCCAAACTTCATTTCCTTGGACAACTGATTCCGGTGCTAATTCCTGGACTTTTAATAACTTAACTTCAGCCCCGGTTTCTTTTGCACCTTCTTCAGCCCACTTAGCCAATTGTACATTTGTGCCACCCATGCTGTAAAAAATCACCGCTAATTTTACATTCGTTATTTTTTTATCTTCCTTTTCTGGTGAACCAAATAGTCTGGAAAGCCAACCCAAATAAATCACCACCCTTCCACTCTTGGATTTTACAATTATTATTCCTATTTTCGCTTACCAAATTCATTTAAATCTAAATCGTCAAATATTTTTTAATGTTTGAGCCCTTCTATACGGATCTGCACCGGTGCTTTCATATTTTTGGGTTTTATAAAATTTTGGACAATCAAATTTTGGAATTTTTACTCCGCTTAATAAAAAAAGATTCGGTTAAGTACCGAATCTTTTTTGAAGGGGGTTTGGTTAAAAGGGTTGCCAATTGTCCTAGTTTGCAGAATTTATAGTACCCCTTAATTATGAATATCATATGAACAAAGTATAACCATACCATTAATTATTCCAAAATAATATTTTTCTTTAACTTAGTGACTAATTTTTAAAGTAAGGGTTCAAGTGAATAAGAACCTCTTCAATATTATCATGGTTTTTCATTAACTCACGTTTGATTTTCCTCGTAAGGTCATGACCCTCTTTGATTGTTTTCCTGTGATCGATTGAAATTCTGAGGTCCACTAATACATAGTGGCCATGTTCCCGTGCCCTAATCCTATCGATACGTTTAACGTCCGGAAATGTTGAAATAATTGAACGATAGTCCATCATGATTTGAGAATCTATATTCCTTTCAAGCAAAATATCAAAGGATTCTTTCAGCATTTCAACAGCTATTTTAAAAATTAAAATGGCAACGATTATACTAGCTATTTTATCGCTGAACAAAAAAACATGTACATTAAGTTTGTCTCCAATAATGGATAAAATTACTCCAGCTGCAGCCGCAATGGACGCTACAATATCTGCTTTATGGTCATAAGCAATGGCCTCAATCGCTTTACTATTATGCACCTTGGCTGCCCTTAAAGAGTACCGAAATAGAAGTTCTTTCAAACCATAGGACACAATCGCCACCCACATCGCAAGAATATTTGGTGTAGCAATAGGATGGAAGAACCCAACCATTCCCTCATAGACTAGGTAAAGAGGTATGATTAGTAATATGATTCCAACCATTCCTGAAACAATGATTTCTGCTTTTCCGTGGCCATAAGGATGCTCTTGGTCTGCAGGTTTATTCGCGATTTTTATAACCAATAGTACAATAACTGAAGCAAAGACATCGGCAGCTGAATGAATTCCGTCAGCAAATACAGCGTTACTATTACCGTAAAAGCCGACAATTAATTTTCCAAATGTTAGTAGCAAATTACTTATTACGCTTATCCAAGCAACTTTTTTTGCAAGTGATTCTCTGGTCCCCATAATTACCTCCTAAAAAAGACACGTTTGTATCGTATCAAATGGGAAATGAGTGGGTCTAGAGAAAAATTATTGGAATTAGCTATTAGTTTATCGTTTATAAAACAGTTTAATAGAGAGCTAACAAATTTGCGTTTAGGAAAAAACGGCATTCCCAAAACAAAAAGGTCAAATCAGGATATATAAGCCGCCTCTATATAAAGAACCTGTTGGCCATTTATGGTTGGCAGCGGTCATAACCATTCTCTTATTCCTCCTCATATTGTTTTGAACAAATTTAGTAGGATTTTGGAGAATTAAAAATATACAATTAAATCACAAGAAAATTCCTGTTTTACGGATGAAACAAATATTTTGTTTTTTTTAAATAATTCCATGTTTGTCCTTTTCAAATTTTAAAGAATTGCATAACATGTACTATCTAAATAAAAAGGGGGTGACACACTATGACATACGGATATGGTAATTCCTTTGTTTTAATCGTTGTTCTGTTCATCCTCCTAATTATAGTGGGAACATCCTTTATGGGCTCATACTAATCTTTAACGATATGTAGGTTAGCCGCCTAACCAAAGTAAAAGCCTCCTGATCGGTCTTGTCTTGAAGCGTGAACACGCTTCTTTTTTTATTATGTTTGCGCTCTTGGCTATTGCTATATTATTTGGATAAATTATAATTGTGATTTTCCCATGCGCTTAATTAATTCAATGAGTTGCCTGTCTTTACAAAAGAGTTTGTTCATTTTTTTTTGAACAACACATGAAGCCACTAGGACAAGTTATAAACATAAATAATCATTACTTTTTTTGAAAATTGGTCATTTTAATTAGGATTAGCACCCTCCCCTCTTTCTGTTATGTGCATACAATGTATTGACAAATGGAAAGGAGTGGTAAAAAATGTCTGATGGTGCACACGGTTCTAGTTTTGCTTTAATCGTTGTATTGTTCATCCTACTTATTATTGTAGGGACAGCTTTTGTCGGAGGTTTCTATTATTAATATTTAAATAAATCTTGTTAAAGGAGGATTTTACTATGGGCTTTTATGGTTGCGGCTTTGGCGGCGGCTTTGGTTACGGCGGCGGATTCTATGGCGGCAGTGCTTTTGTGTTGATCGTAGTATTGTTTATTCTGTTAATCATCGTAGGAACTTCTTTCTATTAATCCAGCATTTAACGGCAGTTGAAGGTGTTCCTCTTTTAGGTTACTGGCAGTATTGTCATTCTCCTTACTTTCAAAGGAGTTTTTTCCAAAAATAAAAATTGAGCCAATCGACCATTGTCGATTGGCTCTTTTTTAAGGATTTTTTATATCATGTAAATGGATTTATGCAGCTTTTTTTACGTTATTTGATTCTTTCTGGTTCTGGTTAAATAGTTGATGAATGGACAATAACTTGCTGCCGTTCATTGTAAGATAGACAGCTATGACTAAAAATGCAAGGTCCAGTTCATATCCTGCCATCTGTCCATTACCTAATAAACCAACAGAAAGTTTTACTTTTAGGATAGCACCAATCATTAACAATACATACAAAGCAGATACATATCTAGTAGCGAAACCAATAATTAACGCCACGCCACCGATGATTTCAAGTAAGGCAACCGCATATGCCATAAAACCAGGTATTCCAATGCTGCTGAACCAGCCAACGGTATTCTCAATTCCACCCTGAAACTTTACAATCCCATGTATTAAAAATAATGCGCCTAATGTTAATCGTAAAATCAATGCTCCGATATCGTTTTTAAATTCAAAGTTATTCTCCCTTATGATGATTTTATTTCAAAATTAATTATTATGAATTCAAGATAATAGTAATGACTTAAGCAAATTGCCAAACGCTGTGACTAAGGCTGCCATATCGAAAACTACGATGAAGTAAAGTTGCTTTTTGACTGTCATCTGCTGCACCCATTGCATAAAAAATGGGAATAAAATGCTCTTTTCCATATGGAGGTACCGCAACTGATGCATGAGGTGCAAGAGAATCATAGCGAAATAAGGACTGTAAATCCCAGTTTTCAAGTTTTTCTGCCAACCACCCATCAAATTCTAGTGCCCATGAATCGTCCTTTCCATTGTCAGACCAATTTAAAGCTCTTAGATTATGAACGGTTCCCCCGCTGGCGATGAATAAAATATCCTTTTCCCTTAACTCCGAAATAGATTTTCCAATTTTATATTGCTCATCAGGTGTAAGAGTTGGATTCACTGACATGGAAATAACCGGAATATCCGCATTCGGGTAAAGCATTCTTAGTACAACCCATGCCCCGTGATCAAGACCACGAGTTGTATCATTTGCAAATGAAATACCATTATTCACAAAAAGTGTCTCTATATCTGCCGCAAGATCCTTATTTCCGCGGGCAGGATACTGGATCGTGTATAATGATGGGTCAAATCCACCGAAATCATAGATAGTACTGTATTGTTCGACACTGCTTACTTGTTGAACCTTGGACTCCCAATGGGCCGAAAACAAAACAATCGCTTTTGGCCGAGGCAGGTTTTGACCTAATTGATTTAAAAATTGCGTGTACTCGTTGTTTTCAATCGCAAGCAATGGTGCACCATGTGCGATAAATAATGATGGCATCATTTTATCTTTCCCTCCCTGTTTTTATCTTTGTATATCCTTTAAAATCCAAGCTCGAAAATCCTGAAGGTTTTTTTCGGATACGGTATGTCCTTCCGGATAAGATTGAAAAGTGACAGGAACCCCTAGCTTAGTAAAGTAATTGTCATTTTCCTCTCCCCATTCATATGGGAGAACCTGATCATATTCCCCGTGTGATATAAACACTGATAAATACTTACCCGGGTTGATCTTGTACTCTTCCTTTACAAATTGAGGAATATAACCACTGAGCGCAACTACACCCTTTATTTTGTTTCCAAGGGTGAGTGCTAAGGTCATGGAAACAATGGCTCCTTGGCTAAAGCCCAACAAGTATATTTGCTCTGGGTCGATTTCATATTTGATTGATGCATTATCAATAAAGTTTGCCAATCTTTTGATCCCATCATCGAATACTTCTCGATGCGGTTTTCCATAGCCTTGTATCGTAAAGTAGGCATATCCCGTTCCTTGGGTTAAATGTCCCCTAATACTAAAAATAAAGAAAATATCCTCTAAACCATTTACGATTGAAAGCATATTTTGTTCATTACTGCCTATACCGTGCATCACAAATAACGCAGGATACTTTTGACCAGGAATTGCGTTTTTAGGACGGCGAAGTTCATAAATCATTTCAGTTTCCATTTGCAAATCCTCCTTGTATAATACCGAAATAAATAACAAAAGATAACAGTATGCTGTTTTGATGTTTCCTTATATGAAACTTTGTTCTTTTATAAAATACCAAATATAATTGTAGCTTGTCAATGATTTTATTGCTAATATGAAACTAAGTTCACTAATAGAAAACATCATTGAGGTGAGAAACATGGATATTGGTTCTAAAATACGTTCGATTAGAAAAAGAAAAAAATTAACTATTGCACAAATGTGCGAGGAAACCGGTCTTTCAAAGGGATTCATCAGCAATATTGAAAACAACAACACGTCTCCATCCATCAGTACCTTACAAACCATCGCAGCTGTTTTAAAAGTTCCTTTACCTTATCTTCTTTTAGAAAAAGATGAACACATGACGGTAAAGCGTAAAAATGAACGAGAAGTATCAACATTTAAAGAGTCCAATTTAAAAGTAGAGCATATAGCATCAAGAGGAGGTTTAAGCGTTAGATTGGTGGAATTCCCCCCTGGGGCTTCCACTGGTGAAAAAAATGCGCATGAAGGGGAAGAATGCCACGTGGTTATTAAGGGAAAAATTCTTGCAGAACAAGGAGAAGACTCCTATATCTTGGAAGAGGGAGATTCGTTCAGCTGGTGTGCAAGTGTCCCTCACTATGTGAAAAACATTGGAGATGACATTGCCAAAGTTTTAATTGCTGTCTTTACCGAAGGATCAGAATAGTAATGAGTCAAAAGCTAGGATTTGGTTATGATCCTAGCTTTTTTATATAGGTTCAAGGCATGCTTTTATTAAGTTTCGAAAAAATATGGAAAATTTCTAATACATCAATTGTTTCCCTAAAGAAACTCTTTTTCATGTCTATTACTTAGTTTGAATCATGACAAAAGGTTTCTCTAGACCCACTTGATATTCTTGTATCATAATGATTAAGGATAGTAATTGGGGGTCTAAAAATGGAGGAACAAGCGTATTTGGACTTAAAACGTGGAGAACGGGGAGCAATCATTAGTATTATTGCATATATTTGCTTGTCCACTCTAAAACTAATTATCGGATATATCTCAAACTCCGAAGCCTTAAAAGCAGATGGTTTAAACAATGCCACTGATATCATAGCATCCATTGCTGTATTAATAGGATTAAAATTATCTCAGCGGCCTGCAGATGACGACCATCCGTACGGACACTGGAAAGCCGAAACCATTGCCTCTATGTTTGCTTCCTTTATTATGTTGGCTGTGGGAATAAAAGTGACCTATGAAGCCATAACCAGCATGTTTAATGGAATAACTAAATCTCCTGATATCATTTCCGCCTGGACAGGTCTCTTTTGTGCATTAGTCATGTATTTTATTTACCGATATAATAAAAAATTGGCCAAGGAAATCAATAGTCAAGCCGTTATGGCAGCTGCAAAGGATAATCTATCGGATTCATGGGTAAGTGTAGGAACATTCATTGGAATTATTGGCACTCAGTTCGGTTTTCCTTGGCTCGATCCTTTAACTGCTGTCGTCGTTGGTTTGCTAATCTGCAAAACAGGCTGGGAGATTTTCAGAGATGCTTCCTATAATTTGGCGGATGGCTTTGATGAAAAAACAATAGAAGTATATAGAGAGTCCATTATTAAATGCTATGGTGTAAAAGGCGTAAAGGATATAAAAGCGAGAAACTATGGAAATAACGTTGTCGTAGACATCGTTATTATCGTTAACTCTAATTTGGATATTCGAGAAGCCCATGATATTTCGACCCGGGTGGAGCAAAAATTAATAGATGATCATAACGTTTACGATGTTCATGTCCATGTGGAACCAAATTAACATTAAAACAACAAACATAGCGGGTACAACAAAAAGGAGGCTTTCCCTGAGGTCTCCTTTTTGTTGTATTTGGCAAAGCTCCAAGCTCTAATAATAGTCTCTTCATACAAATGATTTATTTTTTGTTTTGTTCTAAAATCGCAAACTCATAGCCGTTAAATATCAACTCATTGTCAACCAGTTCATTCCCCCGGTAGGATGAGTACCCTGCAGGTATTGTCAGCTTCCGTTCTTGGGTACTGAAGTTCATGACAAAAAGATATTTTTTATCTTGACTTTCTCTTTCCCGGATCATCACATCCGGACAATGCTCAGTATCTACGATTTTTCGTATGTTCTTCCGATTTACTAGTTCCTGATAGAAATCAACTAAGAACTCTCCATCACTATGAAACGCGACGTAATAGGCATGTCCTTCCCCATAAGCATGTTCTGTTAATGCGGGCTGTCCCTGATAAAAGTCACTTCCATATTCCGCCAGTACCTTTGCTTGAGTGGCCTTGATTAAATCACAGTAATCAATGGCACGGTACTGTTTTCCATTCCAATTCACGACGTTATATTCGTCATCACAAAGGGCATCCACCTCTTCTGACTCAATCCCAAAGACATCCTGAAGACTTGCAGGAGGGTTCTCTAAATAAACCATATCATTTTCATTCACAAGCCCACTATAGTATGTCATCACGACTGTTCCGCCATTTTTAACAAACTCTCTTATTTTACTTGCGGTCTGTTCTTTAAATAAGTAAAGTACTGGAGCGATGACCACTTTGTAGGAAGAGAAATCCCATTCCTGACTGATGATATCCATGGATACATAGTTTTTCATCAGTGCTTCATAATGTTGAAGGGCGATCTCATCAAAATTCTTATTTTGGTTTTTAAGGCTCTTTTGTTCTAATAAGGCCATCCGGCTATCATAATCAAAAATAAGAGCCACATCACTTTTCGTTACTGTATTTTTTAATTGCCCTGACTGTTTTAAAAATGTGCCCACATCGCATACATCTCGGAACACTCTCGTTTCCGCACTGCCATTATGACTGACAACAGCACCATGGAATTTTTCATAAGCCCCGCGGCTTTTCCGCCATTGAAAATACTGCACGCTGTCTGAACCGCACGCCACCGCCTGAACTACTGACAACATATGCATCCGAGGCCGTTTTAATTTGCAAACCTCAGAAGCATTCACCGTACTAGGGGTGCTTTCCATCAGCAAAAATGGCTGTTTTTTCAAACTTCTGCAAAACTCAAATTGAAAAGCAGCCGTGATCGCTTCACTCCATTCCGTCGATTTGTCCTTCCCGCGATGCCATTTAGGGTAACTATCCCATGAAGCGACATCGATGATTTCGTGTAACTTGTGATAGTCAATTCCACAATTTAAATGAAACATATTGGTCGTGACCGGTAAATCGGGATTATAACTTTTGACGGCTTCGATCTCTTGTTTTAAAAAATCGATGCTTAGGTCCGAATAAAACCGCTTGTAATCCAAAGCTAACGCATGTACAGCGGTTTCCCCATGTGGCGCCGGAGATTCGATTTCATCCCAATCCGAATAAGTGTGGCTCCAAAAATGACTCCAATATTGCTCATTCAATGTTTCAATTGACTGGTATTTTTGCTGTAACCATAACCTGAAATTTTGTTGACACAGTTCACAATGGCATTCCCCATACATTTCATTGGAAATATGCCACATTATCAGCCCCGGATGATGGGCATACCGATTGGCTAATTCTTGATCAATTTCTTTGACTTTGCGACGGAAGGTTGGATGGCTATTGCACTGGTTTTCTCTTTCCCCATACAAGTGGCGTACCCGCTCTCTTCTTGTCCGCATGATATCTGGATATTTTTTCACCAGCCATGGAGGTTTTCCCCCGCTCGGTGTCGATAAAATGGTATAAATCCCATTTTCATAAAGCCGATTCATGATATCATCCAGCCATTGAAAGGTATATACTCCTTCTTTGGGTTCGAGACTGGACCAAGAAAACACGCCTAATGTGACCACATTGACGTTTGCTAGTTTCATTAGACGGATATCTTCCTTCAGTATGTCTGGGCGGTCAAGCCACTGCTCTGGATTGTAATCCCCTCCGTGTAGAAGATTTTTAATTTTAGAATATCCCACTCGGATCCGCTCCCTCTTAAATTATTATTATATTTAAATCATACGGTTGACGAAAACCGCTTTCAATCTAATAATATTAAGTATCATATAAGGATATTAAGGTACAGTGATGAATAATAGAACGATACCTATACTTACAGAATCGGATAAAAAGCTGCCCTATTATTGTTTAGGTGCCGGCTATGATTGGGAGCAAGAACATGTGAATTGCCCGAATGGCTACTTTTATCAGTTCATTTACAGCGTGAAAGGCGAAGGAGAATTGCGGACAAATGGAAAAACGTATCGTATAGGAGAAGGGACTGCGATGCTGCTTCTTAAAGGGGTCGGTCATGAGTATTTTGCCAGAAGTTCAGCATGGATTACCCATTGGGTGGTTTTCGATGGCCATCAAGTGGAACATTTTTTAAAACATACCGTTGGAATGGAGACCTCCTGTGCCGTCCATGTCACCCAGCCCCATGTGTTTGTATCCAACATCCGTGCCATAATGGAAATGGAAAAATCGGATGTACCGTTAAAGAGCATCAAAAACTCTAGTCTAACGTACTCCCTGCTCTTGGATATTCTCCAATACACGTCCAGGAATCCTAATAGCAGTGTGGCAAGCCAACATTCCAGATTGGCCCCATTGTTTGCCTTTATCGAACAGAACTATCATAAGCCGCTGGTTTTGGACGAACTGGCGGATGTCGTTGGCATTACGCCGCAACATTTATGTACCATTTTCAAAAGAACCACGGACAGTAGAATCTTCCAATATATTCATTCGGTAAGAATTCAAAAAAGCAAGGAACTCTTATTGCAAGATTCTCAAATGCCTATTAAAGAAATCGCTCAGTTGGTTGGTTTTGAACATGTGAACTATTATTGTTCTGTCTTTAAGAAACTAGAACACATCAGTCCAACGGAATACAGGAAAATGTATACAGTTTGAGCATGCAAAAAGGCGAACAGTGACTGTCACCTGTTCGCCGGTTTTATCTCCACTTACATCAATATATTCAAATTCAAGGGCCTAAGCGGTTCATAAACCCTTCATTCATTAACCAAAGAATAAATCCAGGACATTGGATGCTGTTGAAGTTTGTTTATTATAGAACTCTGAATAACCACATTTTTTGCAATACACGACAACAAACGTATTATGCTGAAGATCAAAGATTTTGGATATTCCGGTTCCGGTCATGGCCACTTCCTTTGTTCCTGCATCCCTGCTGCCACATTTGACACAACCCTTTTCCGACATACTCTTTCTCCTCCCCCATTAGAGATTTATGTACTTTATACGTAGACTGCTTGAAAAGGTTTCATGGGAACGATACTAACGACTCCGTTGAACCATATCTGCCTATTTGACTATCGAACTTAATTAAAGATAAGCTCCTTCTTAGCTAAAAAAGCATATCATGATAGAAAAAAGCAGGTGAAACCAAATGTTCCCTTCTTATGGCTTTATGCAGTTGCCCCCTCCCTATTATGGATTGTTTATGGGACACGGGTATCCATTGTCATGGTATCATCATCATTCCCATCACCACCATCTTCCTCAGCCCGTTCACCATTTTCTGCCGCATAATCAACTTTTTGCCGTGCCCTTACAGGCGCCGGTCAGATGGTAGGACAATCCTACAAAACTAATGGAGATTTCTACAATGTAAAGAGTTATCAACAAAATTTAGGAAACATCTCCATAGGTCTTTAGCTCAGCACATGTCATTGTTGCCTATTAAAGGACTATTCGCCTATAATTCTCGTATGATTAATGATATTTCCGACAAATCATTGATAGTAAAGTCTGCTTCAACATTCTCCCGATGCAGGTCCTTTTTCCATATTCCTTTCATTCCTACCTTTTGAGCAGCTTTCACATCATTCTCCGGATGGTCCCCAACAAATATGGCTTGTTCAGGCAGTACTTTCAGTTTTTCAAGGGCTCTTTTAAATATTTGGGGATCTGGTTTTTTTATTTCTTCCCATTCAGATACCAAAATGATATCAAGGTGCGATTCAATCCCTAAAGCAATTATATTATCCATTTGAAATTGCCCGTACCCATTTGTAATGATACCTAAAAGGATATTGAGTCTTTTTAGGTCCTTTAACATTTCTAATAAATGAGGAAAAGGTATACAGTGATTCTTAAACTCTCTAATATAATCCTGAAGCAATTCTTCTGGAGTAATCCCAGCAATTTGAAATTCCTGTGTTAATAGTTGATAAACCTTATCCTTCCAAACATAGCCTCGGTTATCGAGTTCAATAAATCTTGAGATATAACTATCTTTTGGGATATGTCCTACCCATTTATTTAGCCGATCATATTGGCTGCTAATGAATCTTCTCACCGATTCATCTCTATTTAACAACGTTCCATCTAAATCAAATAAGACAGCCTTAATCATTTCCGCTATTCTTCCGCCCTTCCTTTTTCATCACAGCATATATCTCATTATCCGTCGGGTAATTCCGTTCATTTGTCAGGAGCATAATTCTTTGATCTTCTTCCGTATAAAACAGTTCTCTTTGCCAATTAAAAAATCTGGGCCCGTCACCGATCACACGGATATAACTCATGAGATTTTTTAATACATAAGCGGTAAACTTACAGTTACTAAAACAATCATTTTCATAAAAGCCGTCCCAAATGCCGTATTCGCTATTCCGCATTTCCGTATTGGCTGCCAAAAACTTTTCGGATGCGAGACCTGCCTTGAAAAAGGCATCCATGAAGTTTTTCCCGGCAAAAGCCTCATATGCCTTACAAAATTCCAATACTCCCTGTAGGCAATACAAATGGATCTTTGTCTGCAAAAAGATGGTGGAATCGAACAATAATTTTTGCTTACCGGCCAATGTATTACTTACGCGACTGCACTTATCGTATAAATCTGTAAACTTCTCCGGCCCGGTCAGGCAAGTATTTTTGAAATATTGAATCTGCCTGTCAAACGAATCATTTCCCGCTGCCCAGATAAATTGAGGCGCATGGTTTTTGTGGTCTTTCATCCATTGACTGGCTAAAATTCTGACTCCGTAATTATAAAACTGTTCACCCGCATGGTCATCTTCATTCTCTCCGTATTCCACTGTACATTGGGCATATTCCGAAAAACATTCGGCAACACCTTCCGCCCCTTCGAAATACTCTGCTGCAAATTGGAGCGCATGCTCATTTTTCTCGATATCGCTGCCTTCCCAAATCTTTCTAACTGCGTCCAAATAAAATACATGGGGGCGTATATTGGAGCAATTGACAATCAAAAAGTCCCTTACGCCTTTGGAAAACGCATGGTGCAGTTCATCATTCACCATATCCACTGAATTTGGAAGCATGGTCATATGGTTCGCCGCCTGTAAATCATAAAACGATACATGATAATAGATTCCATGATGTCCTTCGCTGTCTGGCAGAGCCGATACCCGTAAATTGGTGTTTCCCTGTCTTCTGGAAACCATTTTACCATAGCCGTTATCCGCCCAGATTTTTATGATTTCCGGATTTAGGTGAATATGGCCGTCATTATACAACTCCATAATCTCACCATATAAATTAGTACAGCACACTGGATCCTTTACATGTTTTTTTACCATTTCATACTGAATATTGATGAGGTCGCTAATGAGCCCCCCTCTTTTTTGTGGCGTGTCATATTCGGGGTCGTCGGACCAGAAAGGGTAATCTCCTTGGCCGCGAAACCCTAAATTATAGATGGTGTGATGCTCTTTTTGTTCCAAAATCCCCTTTTCCCATAAGTCATGGAACAGGTCAGGGTATTTCTTGAAAGACGGTTCTAATTTGGGGTATGCCCTTGTAAACATTTCTGCCCCTAAAGGTTCCGCATGATGGTGGGTGATCCAAAGTCCTGTATCCGCTGCCTTTTGTCGGTATTTTCTTGAATTACGGTCGGTCCCTGGAATCACCATGTTTCCCCCGCACCGGAGGAGCGATTCAAACGCCATGTCCCAAAGTACATCCGATTGATTTTTTTCACTCATATAATCAATCAAAACTTCATCATTAATAAACCAGCCTCTATATTTGACAGCTTTTTTGGGTGATAGGTAAGTCTTTAATGGGATTTCTACTCTATCCATCGGATCCATTTCCTGGTCCATCCAAAACCAAAACGGCTTTATTTTCAAAAATTCACGGCTGATAAAAAGTAAGGCAAAGACAAAGCCCAAATCATCAGATGCTTTTATTTCCACAACCTTTGGGGATAATACATTAATTTGATATTCTTCTTGATTTAGATTACTGTCAGTTATCAGGTTGATACGATTTTCTATTGGTTCCTCATGAGCCATTCTTTTTTCGATATCACAATTTAAGATTCTAATGGCGTTATGTATTGGCTGCGAATCTATCTCTGATATTATTTTTGTTCCCCTATGTAAAAGAAACCCACTATTCATTCCGTTTAACCACCCTTATCCCATTTTAATCCTCTATTTTTAATTCGATTCAGTTACTTGTACATCCTGCTTTTGAAAAAGAATTTGGCGAACAGTGTCAGGCACCGTTCGCCAATGAATGAAAAGTTAGTGTGTTATTTGGAGATTAGCCTACAAGCTAATTTACTAGTTATTCTACAAAACAACGAGGTATTCTACAAAATTTCAAGTTATTCTTCAAAACCAAAGGGGAATTCTACACAATCTCGAGTTATTCGACAAAAGATGGATTAAATTCCCACAAGCAGAAAAAATAGTGTCTATTCACTGTTCGCTCGCTAAGGCCTGTGCTTTCGTTACATGAACTGTACCAGGTGGGTGTTGTGGAGGAGCATATATGGAATAGAGTTTTAACGGAGTATATCCTGTATTGGTAACATTATGCCAAGTGCCGGCAGGAATCATGATGGCAAAATCATCATGTACTCTTTGAACAAAGTCTAAATGATCTTTACTTTTGCCCATTTGCACAATCCCCTGACCTTGTTCCACCCGTAAGAACTGGTCAACGTTAGGGTGAATTTCCAAACCGATGTCTTCACCGACATTAATACTCATCAATGTCACCTGCAAATGCTTCCCGGTCCATAAAGCGGTACGATAGGTAGTGTTGCGCTTGGAAGCGTCATTAATATTCACAACAAATGGTTTCCGGCCGTAATCTTTTACCGGGATTCTTGCGTTCTGATTCAAATTCCAATAATCAGGATGATTTACATAATGGTTATATATTGGGACATTCGTGCTATAAGTAGTAGGTTGATATGGGTAAGGATACATCCAGGGGGTGTGGTACATTTCATTCAATCCCTTCACAGATTTATACAAATTATCGTATGCTCTATTTATGGGAATGTACCTATGGACGGAGCAAACTAAGCGTGTCCTTTTTCATTTGCAAGCGAGTCAGAATAAAGGAAGTTTTACTGTCAACACTAATGTAAAGACACCAGCGATAAAAATAGATGCTTTTATTTTAAAATTTTCTAAAAATAAACATGCCTATTATCATCGGAATAATCATTAAGGAACCTACTGTTAAAGTTGGAATGGGCAGCCTTGAAGCAAAAATGGCACCAAATTCCCCTAAGAATCCGCCAATAATAAAAGGAATAGCCGAAGTTGTTTTATTTACCTCTTTTTTTGCATAATACCAAGCATCCCAGACTGTAAATACATAGAAACCCGGATAGAATAACATTCCATCATAAACAACGGTTTCTAATGCCTGCTGATGAAGACCATTTAAATCAAGTTGTATGGCCTTGTTAATTTTTCCAAATATATTGTCAAAATGTTCAATGATAAGAAAGATTACACCTTTTATGAATTGCCTATTATAAAACTGCCCCACACCAGGCATTAACAATGAAAATAATGCGGCTATAATCCTCATTCATCATCTACCTCTTCCAATCATTTGAGGTTATTTTCTCCTTAAGGAGCCCCCCTATACCACCTTTGAACTCACTAGTCACTTCTCGATAGAGATTTTATGTACATATTTAATGTATTTGTAAAACAGTACAGTGAAGGTTTGGACTATTAAATAAACGGTGAATGAATAGGATATCAACCATCCTTTATAAGTAAAAACATTAAAATACTTGGCTATCCATTCAAATCCTGTACCTCCGAATGAACAAATAACAATATATACGGCTATCCAAAGCCCCTTAATATTTAATCTTTCAAAAAAATAGACAAATAAATAACCGAATGGCGCATATAAAGCGTAAGAGAATAAATCAAATAGTTCAAATTTCGGTCCATCCATTACATCATATAAATCTGATTGAGGTATTGACAACAAGTGATCCGAAAATCTTGCCACTGTTGCGGAATAGACCATCATTAATATTGTGATACTTAATGGGTACCGTTTGGGCAGAAACCAAACGATGGTACAAGAAATCACTAACCATAAAATAATAAACCATTCATTCTGGTCAAAATTTTGTGGAAGTGTCATTTAGATTCTATCCCCTCTTTCCTTAAAACCATTTGGAAACACTTTTGAAAGAAATAGGCAACCAATAAAATTCCCAAATATGAAGCAAGTGCTTTCCAATAATCCCAATTTATAAAAATAAATACCTTCCATTTGACAAAAAGCACTTCAAAACCATAAAAAATCCCCAATAAAATGATTGTCAGCATCACCTTTGAAAATAGAGATTTTAAAGTATACAGAAAATTAAAATACGCAACGTATAGTAAAGGAACCATTACGGATTATTTCATATATGAATAGAATGATGAATAAATGACAATCTTTCGCCACTTTCCAAAGGTTAAAATTGACACCTAATACCCCAAAATAACTTGTAATTAGGATTCCTAAAACAAAATAATTAAAGATGTTTATCAACACGTGGAGGCTTTTTTTGGTGACGAAGAATGAAATTAAAAAAATGATTGCTAAACTTAGTATGAAAAGGAGTTTCAGTACCATCAGCTCGCTATATTTTAAGATTTTGTCCTTTATTAGGTTTAAGGAAAAGAGGGTTTTTATTCCTCCACTTCAGCAAAATTTGATTTTGTACTTTTTCTTTTTTATACAGCCTAAAAACTGGAAGTCTTTAACCCCTTTACAATTCACTTCGCTTGTATTAGTATAGTAAAGCATTTTAAATCATACTAACCCAATAGGTTATAGAGGTGAACGAATTTGTCTCAAACAGTAGTAAGCACTACTAAACCGTTGAATTATAAATCCCAATCAACCACTGTTGTAACAAAGCTTAGCCCAATGCAAAAGGGATTGGTTGCAGTCGGGATTATTATATCTCTAATTTTATTATTTGCTATCGCCCAATCTTCCAATTGGATACAAGGCAGCCTATTCATTATCGGTTTATTTTTAGGAGCCACATTGCTTTACGCCCGCTTCGGATTTACTTCAGCTTTTCGAAGACTGGTTTCCGTGGGAAATGTCCAGGGACTCCAAGCGCATATGCTGATGTTTGCTGTCTCAACGACGCTTTTTGCTATTATCCTAAGCACTGGCTTTAGCTTTACCGGTATTGTACCAAAGGGTTATGTTTCTCCAGTTGGTATTAGCGTTATTTTGGGAGCTTTTCTTTTTGGAATCGGAATGCAGCTTGGAAATGGATGTGCATCTGGGACCTTATATAATTTAGGTGGAGGCTCATCTTCCATGATCTTGACTCTGATTGCCTTTATTGCGGGTTCCACTCTTGGAGCTTATCACCTGCCATTTTGGAACAATACTCCTGCCCTCCCGCCCATTTCATTTGCAGAAACAACTGGTCTGGGTTATTTTGGCGCTTGGCTTCTTCAAATGGTGGTATTTGTCGCTATCTACTTGATTACCATTCAGATGGCGAAAAAGAAAAAACCTCCAATGATGAAACCACTTCCGACAACAACTGGTTGGAAAAAGGTTTTACGAGGTTCATGGCCATTATTTACGGCTGCGGTTGTTTTAGCCGTGCTAAATGCTTTAGTCCTTACGGTTCGTGGAAATCCATGGGGAATCACTTCTGCCTTTGCTCTATGGGGTGGAAAATTCCTAAATGGAGTAGGTATAGATGTTTCCAGCTGGGGTTATTTTGCCGGGCCAAACGGACAGGCACTTAAAGACACCGTCCTGGCCGATTCCACCAGTTTGTTGAACTTCGGAATCATCTTGGGAGCCTTTATTGCAGCTTCCTTCCAAGGTACTTTTAAGCCTAAAAAAATAAAACCAGGTGTAGCCGGTGCGGCTATTCTTGGAGGCTTATTAATGGGATACGGTTCCCGCCTTGCATTCGGATGTAACATCGGAGCTTATTTTGGCGGCATTTCTTCTTTTAGCCTTCACGGATGGGTTTGGGCTATTATGGCTATGCTTGGAACATTCGTTGCCATGTATAGCCGGCCATTATTTGGGTTAAAGGTTCCATCATCAAAAGACACATTCTGTTAATGAAATTGAGCCTGCAGAATTACTTTTTCTGCAGGCTTTTTCATAAAATTTTTCCCTGCTGGTTTTCCTCTAAGTAGTAACTGATCACATTCATCTTTCTACCTGCCAACTATATATTACCCTATCACTTTTATAAACTCGGAATTTTTATTTTCACACTTTATTGAGATAGCCATTCATATTGAATATCATCTAAATTTTCTTCATTTTCATGTCCTCTATCAATGATTTTAAATCCATTCTTTACATAGAATCGTTGTGCGTTTTCATTTACTTCGAATGTATATAAAGTTAATCTCCCACTTGATTGTTCTTTTGCCTTGTCAAGCAAGGTTTTGCCTATACCGATTCCTTGATAATCAATATGAAAATAAAGTTGGCTGATCTCCCTTTCATTATAGGCAATCATCCCAACAACTTTGTCGTCCATTAACGCTAAATTAATTTGGTATTGATTGGGCAATATATGATTTAGAAAATGAAGATGACTTTCAAAGCTATGAATTTCTTTCTGCCCAATAGCCCGTTCCTTACTATCCCGCCACATTTCCACTGTCTGTTCAGCATACATAGGATTATATTGAGTTATTGTGAATTCCTCTTGCATCACTGCAAATAGCTCCTTAAGACTTGTTTTTGAAGGGCTGTTGAATTGAGAGACACCCTAAGTTTTCGGCCATTTACCCCTTTACCGTCAGGTGTTACAATATCGGATGAAAAAAATGCGGTCGAGGAGCTTTCCCATAGGCCGTTCGGCTGCTGGTACAACTGCCAGCGCGGGAAGGGTCCGAGCGGAGTATGAGGATCATTATAATCAAGAATTTCTTTAAAGCCTGTTGCCGCCTCCAATATGAGAACGGATGTTTCTTTATCATCCGTAAGCGACTTGGCGATTACTGCACCGGCAGGGCCTGTCCCAATAACGATGTAGTCGAAGATTCGTTTGTTTCGTCTTACTCCCATCCATCTCCTTTCTATTCATTTATCTCAAGATACGTATTATCATATGTAAATGATAAATAAAAACAAAGAGTTTAAAATAGTTAAAGAAGTGAAAAAGAAGAAGCTGAGATTATTTTTGATTTTTTATTTGAACAAAATGGGGCTAATTCACTTATTCATCACTTGGTTTTGTTACATCAACTGTTACACTCACGTCCCAAGAAATGATGGTTGTACTATCTCTTACGTTATTTTCTTTGATGGTTTGAAGCAGGCGCATGATTCCATCGTTTATCTGATGTTGTTTCAATACATTGTAAATTTCCTTTGGGTTTGAGAAGGGTTCATTAGGGCATTCAACTAATCCATCAGTTGTCAAAAATATACGATTTATTCCTTTTCTTAGTTCTCTTATTCCACTACTATAGCAAGGAACCACTTGGTCAAACGTGTTGACTTGTCCAACCCATTCATAAAATTGTCTTTGGTTTATTTGATACTGGCCAAGATTGGCAAGTTCCAAATGAAATAGGTAGGAAATACAATCGCCTATTGAAAACCACCAAACATATTTATCTTTTCTTAGGATAATTAAACATGATGTTTCACCATTAACTTTTCGACAATCGGAAATAAATTTTTCATCTTGGAACAAGTTTAGTATTGTTCCTTCAAGGCTCATGAAAGTTTGCTCATAGGGAAGTATTAATAGATTTTGTATCTCAGTCTTTCTCTTAGAGAATTGCTCTAATACTAATTCAGCACTTTCGGAGGAATTATGTGCATCTAGAATAACGACAAACTCCCAATTTGCTTTTTCATCTGCCCATATCAAACAACCATCTTCATTTTTGTACTGTCCTGCAACAGAATTTCCACCAAAACGACCAATTGATACGTGGTTCATAAAATAAATATTTATTTTGTCTACGAAGTTCATTTGGCTCCCAATCCACACGAATTCACTAATGGTATGTTCCTCCATTGGTACTCCCCCTGTCTCGTTAATATCGGTAATCTGAACGTACTTTTTTCTATTATATTAGAACAAATATCAGTTTCTCTATTAGATAGAACTAAATATGAAGAATTTTTTCATAATCCGACTGACCGTCAAAACATATATCTCTAGATGCATACGGCATTTTTTTATATACTAGGAAATAATATTCCTAGATTAGAGGTATGATATGTTACCATTAAAAATTGGTTATCGGACCGTTAAGACGGCTATCGGTGCCGCTGCAGCCATCAGTATTGCTCAATTTTTCGGATTGCATTCTTTTGCTTCCGCAGGAATACTGACGATCCTTTGTGTGCAGAGTTCCCAAAAGAAATCGCTGCATGCCGCATATGCCCGGTTTTTAGCCTGCCTGATTGCCATCGCCTTTTCATTTATTTTCTTTGAAGCCATTGCCTACCATCCCGTTGTGATTGGTCTGCTGCTTTTAGTGTTTATTCCCGTTACCGTCCGTTTAAAGGTAAGTGAAGGGATCGTCACCAGTTCGGTCATTATACTTCATCTGTATACAGGCAAGAATATCACTCTTGATATTATATGGAACGAGTTGGCGATTATTGTGATTGGGATTGGAGTGGCACTGCTGGTCAATCTATACATGCCGAGTCTTGATAAGAAAATGAAACAATATCAGGTGGAAATAGAAAAAAATTTCCGAACGATTTTCCAGGAGATGGTCTCTTACCTTCGGACCAATGAAAGCCGCTGGCTGGGTGAGGAAATCATTGAAACGGCCCGCTTACTCGAAGAGGCAAAGAGTTTAGCGTTTCGTGATGTTGAAAACCACTTCCTAAGGACACAGAATTATTACTACCACTATTTCCAAACGCGTGAAAAACAATTTGAAATTATTGAACGGATTTTGCCGATGGTGACTTCAATTGGCCCGCTCGTTGAACAGCGGTATATGATAGCGGACTTCCTGGAGGCATTAAGCGAAGCGATTCACCCGGGAAACACGGCACAGCTTCATTTAAATCGTCTGCGTGAATTGCAAGTTCAATTCAGGGAAGAACCCCTCCCGGAAACCAGAGAAGAATTTGAGGCAAGAGCCCAGTTATACCAGATCTTAAATGAAATGGAACAATATTTACTGATTAAAAAGTCGTTAAAAGTATAATCCATTGGACTGTTCTGTATTTTTTTCATGTATATTAAAAGCCCACAGAACCGTCGGCATATCTGTTGGAATTCCCTAAAAAATTAAACTACTCCCATATGCAGGAGTAGTTCATCATCCCTAATTAATCTTCGTATTCCTTATCAAATATTTTAGTACTTCTTACTGTATCAATTGGCCGTACCAATTTTTCAATTTGTTCTCGTTTTGATTCAAAGAATGGCGGCAGCGACAGCTTTTCTCCAAGTGTTTCATATGGTTCATCTCCCATGAAGCCTGGCCCGTCTGTCGCTATTTCGAACAGGATTTGCGGATAAACATTGGTGTACAAGGAACCGAAATAATACCGTTCCACATAACCGGAATTCGGGAGACGGAAGGATTCCATCCGGTTCTTCCATTCATCCAGTTCAGCCCGATTCTCGACACGGAACGCAGCATGGTGTACGGTTCCAAACCCCTGGCGTGCCCGAGGTAAAACCGTATTATATTCCACGATGACCGAGGCCCCATTCCCGCCTTCCCCTGTTTCAAACAAATGAAAAGAAGCCTCTTTCGCAGTTTCTTTAAATAACAATACCTCTTCCATCAGCGCTTTGAAGTAATCAATGTTGGAGATCCGGACGAAGACCGGTCCAAGTCCTGTGATGGCATATTCTAAAGGAATCGGTCCTTTTTGCCATGGTGTACCGGCGGCCACACCTTTATTGTTTTCATCTGAAATCAATTGGTACGGCTGATCGTCGAAATCAACAAATGACAGTGTTTTTTTTCCAAACTGTTCTTTCATTCCTGTATGTTCCACCTTTAAGCGGTTAAACCGTTTTTCCCAATAAACTAACGCTGCATCATTTGGTACACGGAAGGATGTTTTGGAAATCTCGTCTGTTCCATGTACCCCTTTTGAAATTCCTGGAAAATCAAAAAATGTCATATCCGTTCCTGGGCTTCCAACATCATCGGTAAAATATAAATGATAGGTTTGGATGTCATCTTGGTTCACGGTTTTCTTTACTAGCCGCAGTCCCAAAACGTAAGTGAAAAATTCATAAATCTTTTCTGCACTGCTTGTAATGGCTGTAACGTGGTGTACCCCTTTTAATTCGTTCATTTTTATTTCCTCCTTATTTTTCATACATTGAGCATTTTCTCCCAAGTTTTTCTCACCCATTGGTCAATTAATGCTTATTATGCCACTTTTTTCAAAGTCTAAATGTCTTGAATGAATATATCTTGAATTCGAGATAATTTTAAATCTTAAATCCCTATTTGTCAATAACGATTTCTGGTGACGTGAATGTTTATGAAAGAAAGGCATTAGATATAAGTATTGAATTTGGTCCAATCTGTTATTCCGATTTTCGTCAATTGCTGTGATGCTTCTTTCGGACTCATATGGAATTGATTTTTAGCCCAATGTGTCAGAAATCCTATGGTTCCATAACTGGCAAAAATGGCATAACCAGTGTCGGAGTATACGTTCATCAATTTTTGAGCTAATGCATCAGAAAGGCTTTGAACGTATTCTGGTTCATTCAGTTCATGTTTATAAAAGTTGCGGTTTTCATGAATATGCTGACATAATTTTAGCGTCGTCGTTCCAATCAGCGAGCCGCTTTCCTTTTCCTGATGGTCATTTTCATAAAACGATAAAAACTTATTCGTGTTCTGTTCTCGAACCGTTTCCATCAGTTGATATTTATCTTTGAAGTGCAGATAAAAGGTTGAACGGCTGATCCCTGCTTTTTTAACAATATCTTTGACAGAAATCAATTCCATATTAGTCGACTCGAGAAGATCCATAAATCCCCAAATAATATAATGCTTCGTTGTTATCTGATCGTATGTTGCAGTATACATAAAGGGCCCCCTTGCGAATGGACATTTCATGGCAAAATGTCGTTTGTACTTAGCCAAATTATACCATACGATTAAGATGTAATAAGAATTTAAGGGGGAAAAAGGATGACCAACGTATATGTGATTACCGGTGGTTCAGGCGGAATGGGGAAAGCGGTTGCAGAATTGGTTGGCACAAAAGGAACCGTTCTTTTAGCCGACGTAAATGAGGAACATTTAGCCCAAACAAAAGAAGACCTCGCAACAAAAGGAATCACGGATGTACACTACCAAACGGTGGATATTACAGACGCGGCTAACGTGAAAGCACTAGCTGATAAGGCGGCTTCTTTAGGGGAGCTAAAGTCCATTGTTCACACAGCTGGGTTATCACCTACCATGGCAGATTCTAGGCGGATTACCGAAGTAAACCTAGTTGGAACAGGTATTGTTTTAGATGAGTTTATTAAACTAGCGGTGCCAGGTACGATAGCTGTCTGCATCTCTTCGATGAGTGCCCACTTTGTTCCAAAAGAAGGCCCCTATACAGCGGCATTAAAAAACCCATTAGCCGAAAATGCTATCGAAACAATGGAACAATTTTCACAAGGAAATCCAGGCGCTGCCTACAGCTTCTCGAAATTGGGTGTGAACTTATTAGTAGAAGATCAAGCATGGGCTTGGGGGCAAAAAGGTGCCCGGATTGTTTCTGTTTCTCCCGGATCCATTAATACGCCTATGGGACGGCAAGAAGCCGCCCATCAAGCACAAATGAAAATCATGTTGGACAACACTCCGCTTCAACGGGAAGGTGAACCGATGGAAATCGCCACAGTAGTCGACTTTTTAATAAGTGATTCTGCCTCTTATATTACCGGTACTGATATCCGGGTGGATGGCGGGACAACCGCCAATATGCAAAAGCTCCAGGCTCTTAGCATGCAATAGTAAAGGAGGAAAATCGATTTGAAATCTGCAATCTATCAAGGAAAAAATGATGTTCGTGTAGAAGAACGCCCAATGCCTAAGATTGGCAGCCACGATGTTTTAATCAAAAACTTATATGGTGGAATTTGTGGGACAGATATCAATATAATTAAGGTTGGATCGGAATTAGGGATTCGGTTTGGCAGAGAATTCGGTCATGAGATGGCGGGGGAAGTGATAGAAGTTGGCGCAGATGTATCAGAAGATATCCAGGTCGGTATGTTAGTAGGCGTCAATCCGATCACCGCTAAACGTGTCGGCCGGGCACTATCATTAGAATGCGGCGGTTTCTCGCAGTATGTCGTAATTGAAGATGCCAAGTTGAATGTCAATTTGTTTGCTTTTGGTTCACCTGTTCCGGCTAGAACGGCAGCTTTAATGGAACCAGTGAGCGTCGGGCGTCATGGTGCCTTTAGCGTGAACCCGCAGCCACATGAACATATTGTGGTGTTAGGTGCCGGTCCAATTGGTCTTTCGGCTGCAGGATGTTTATTGGCAGAAGGAATCGAAAATGTTTGTGTCGTGGACATCGATGAGTGGCGGTTACAAAAGGCCACAGATCTGGGTGCCAAAACCATCAACACAAAAAGCGAAGATTTAACGGACGGTTTAACAAGACATTTTGGTGAAGTGAATGTTTACGGAAAAATGGTTCCAAATGTAGATGCCTATGTGGATGCCGCAGGTGCAGCAGGATTATTCAAACGTGTGATGGAAATCGTCAAGCCAAAAGCCAGAATTGCCATTGTTGCCGTCTATAAACAGGAAGTCCCTGTTAGTTTAATAGATGTAATGTCAAAGGAAGTAAATATGGTTGGAGCCAGCGGTTATACTTCGGAAGATATTCTTAAAGTGGTGGAACATTTATCCAATCCTAAAACCAAATTGGACAGCCTCATCACACATGTATATAAACTTGATGATGTCCAAGAAGCTTTTGATGTGGCTATTTCCGCCAAAGAAAAAGTAAAGGTATTAGTGGAATTACATTAAAGTGGCTTTATCCGCCTTCTATTTTTAACCCCATGGAATAAATCTCCCCCATGGTCATTAGCATAATTCGTGATTATGTGTTACACTTTGTTTACCGTTTGATTTACTGTTTTCATGTGCCCTGCTCATCCGTGAGCGGGGATTTTTTTATAAATGGCTGTTATAACTGAATGTTGATTTTACTGTGTCTTCAAAATAAGCAGTAAAAATTTGTTTTAAATTATCCAAGGCTTTGGATTTTGTTTTATTTGGAGCAGTTAATCGGAATATCTCCGCTTACATCTGCTTCTTATGCTTTCTCTATATACATTAGCCGGAGATTCTCCGTCCTATGAATTTTCATACCTACTTGAAAATAAACAATGAATAATAACAGAGCCATATAAATAAAAAAACAGACTCTGAAAAGAGTCTGTCTTTTTATTTTTTCTAATTAAGCTTTACGAACGTTAGCTGCTTGAGCTCCACGTTGGCCTTGCTCAACATCGAAAGTAACTGTTTGACCTTCGTCTAAAGTTTTGAAACCTTCGCCTTGAATAGCTGAGAAATGAACGAATACGTCATCTCCACCTTCACGCTCGATGAATCCGAAGCCTTTTTCGCTGTTGAACCATTTTACTTTACCTGTTTCCATTAATATTGCCTCCTAGTGTGCAAAACACACATTGTGTTACTATCCTTGCTCTCAGTGATCATCAAGACGAAAAGTTTACCTAATACAATCCTTTACACCGAACAAAAATAATTCTACTTAATATTACCCTATTTCAAATGTAATTGCAAGCTTATATCCCATAATATTTGAAAAATCCGGGTGACGTATAAATTAACTGTTACAACATACATTATCTCTATGCCAATATCTAATGATATTTATAGAGTATAATGGGGTGTTTATATGAATTTTGATTGTGTGAAGGAAATTCTATTATCTGATAAAGAAATTGCCGTACACTATCATGGAATCCCTGTTTGGATCGAGAGCATTGACGAGACATCAACCAAGGCCATAATCTCTGAGCGAGGTGTTCATAGTGAAAGACAAATCGTGACCATCAACGATTTGGAAGAAACGGGAGAATATTATACGGACAAATAAACGATATTTGCTTATAACGAGAACTGGATATTGATACAAATATGTCGGAGGAACGATCTATGAGTGACAAACTGACAGAGAAAAAGTTACATGAGATTATGGAAAGAAGAAGCACCGGAAAGACCAGTTTTTCTGAATTTTTGGAGGAATTATCAAGCATTGGAGTCGGCAGATACGATATAAATGTTGCTACAGGTCAAGCCACTTACAGGGGCGAGAAATCCAAGATAAAAACTGAACCACAGGTTAGCTTTGTGATTGCCGATCACTTTGAAAGAGGACAGGCTGTACAAGCCATCGCAAACATAACACTCCCCTTTTTAGATTTTCTTAGAGAAATGGCTAACGCAGGTATTGAAACATATAACGTGAATATTGCAGAAAAAAGAGCTATTTACACTGGGAAGAATGGTGAACAGATCGTTGAACCGCTTCAACTTTAAAAATCAATGGTGATAATGATAAATGGTTACAAAAACAACTCCTAAACCTTTTAAGTAGTTGAATTTTCCCTATTAATTAGTGATGGACTAGAAAATTTTTTTATTATCGACCAACCATTTTTTCAAACTTAATTTTTAAAAAATCCGAGTAGTGTTCTAAACGATACTCCGCTTCAGCACTATAACCTTGGAAAATACACGTAGAAATTCCTAATTCCTTTGCTGGCAATAAATCTAACTCTCTGTCCCCAATCGCTAAATCGATACCGTGTTTTGTGTGCAAATAACTATATGAGGCTGGATCGGGTTTACGAGGGAATCCATCATCAATCGTCACCATATCCACAAAGTATTGGTCCCAGCCGTAGTACTCCAATATGGCTAAAACACCTTCACGATGTTTATGGGTCATAATGACATTTTTATCTGCAAATTTTAAGACGTCTTCCACGTTTTCAAAGGGTTTTATATCTTTGGGAGACAAATTCTTCCTCAGCACTTTTAACTCTACTTCCTGTTGCGCGGAAATGTTGTAGAATTGAATGGCATGCGAATACGAAACTTTTAACTTTTCATAGATTTCCTGCCGATCCACTTTATCTCCCAAAACCTGAGAAAGTAGGTTAGTATACGCAGGATATGTATCAAATAATGTACCATCAAAGTCCCATAAAATGTTCAATTCCAATCATCCTTTTTATCTTTATGTAGCTTTACTTTCGAAGAAAACATTGTTCAACTTTCCTGCTCTGTACTTTCATTGTCAAAATATTTCCTTTATAAAAACAAAATTCTTACCAAATTCACTTTCATTAATTGATATCCTATTAGTCAAATCCTTTGTCCTCAAGACAAACTCTTTAACCCCGATAAATTCTGATTCAGCAATCAAATAAAACTGCGTTCCTTTTTTATATCCATTAAACTGCTTTTTTAATCTATATACCTTCATTCCATACCCTCTTGTGATGTGCCTTCCTATGTTCTAACTATACATCAGTTTACCAGTCGAATATAGTTTTTATCCCTTATGGTGTATTTGCGCAATGTACTTTTCCACTTTAAGTTACACTAAGTCTCTTTTGAAAAATAGGATTGATTTTTAGGACCGGGGACCGGATCCTACAAATGAATCAGCGTATTCTACAAACTGACTTCGGAATTCTACAAAATATTTATAGGATACTACAAAAATCGGATAAAATATCCAAATAATAATAATCCCCAACAAATCTGCGCCATTCCATTACAAGAAGGCAGTCAATAACTCTTCCCGATTAAAAATATTAGGTCGAAACAGCAGTAATATTTAGCTAAAAACCTTATTTAAGTCTAAACAGAACGTACGTTTTGGTATAGAATAGTTAAGTCTACATTAATTATTTTAGAGGTGGAATGAAATTGAATGGTACATCACACGCAGTAATTGGATCGGCAACTGGATTTATGGTTGCCAATACGTTTCAATCCTCTCCTTCCGTGACACTCTTGTTTGTCGGATTAGGAGCTGTCTCAGGATTAATCCCGGATCTGGATATTGACGGAAAGCTTCGCGGAAAAATTACTCTGTCGCATAAGGTGATTCGGCTATCTGCCCTGATCATTGGGATCATGATGATTTTTTATAGTTTCCTAGAGAAATCAGCTTCAGAGCGATGGCTGGGGATTGGAGTCGGGTGTTTAATTATGGTGGTTTCCTCCCTTATTAAGCAAAAGCATATGTTAACGATCACCGGGATGGCTGTCCTAGTCGGAGGATTTTCATTACAGGAACTATGGATTATTCTATTTGGAATTTACATAGTCATAGCTTCTTTTAGCTCTCACCGAAGCTATACTCATTCAATCTTGGGAATTGTTTTCTTTGGGGTTATTGCCTCCAATTTCGAGGCATCCTTAGGAATTCAAGGAGTCTTTTATACCTGTCTCGGAGGATACATTAGTCATCTGGTCGCGGATTTAAAGATCCTTCCCTTTAATAAACGGGGTGTTAAGCTATTTTTGCCACTTTCATCTATGGAATTATAACTCTAACTACATAGTTCAAAACGGCTTTGCTGGTTCATCCGGCAAGGCTTTTCGTTATCTATATATGCAATTATCATGGGACAAGGAGCAGGTCCCCTGTTCTACTCTCCCTCAGTAACACTTTAATTTTCCTAAGTAAATTTCCTTCACTTAGTAATAAAGCAATTGAGCATTTAATACTTTATTTCTAGGATTCCTAGAAATGCTGTTTATTCTAAATGTTGAGTAAGCTTACTAACGTTATTGGGAAGGAAGTTGTTCTATGAATCAGCAATTACACCGGCAAGCCGGCATGTTGTTTATTTTGGGATCTTTGTTGCTCTTTGTACCTTACATTACGCTTACCTTCATTTTTGATTACCCCGCCATCCTTAGAAAGCCGGTAGGTGAAATCCTAACCAATTTTCATCAGGGAGGTACTCCATTAATCTTCGTTTGGTGGGTGTTTTCCCTTGCCGGACTTCCACTCTTTTGGGCTGTTATTTTTTTAAGAAAAATCATCGGTGAGGAATATCAGTCTGTAAGAGTTGCAACCTACTTTATGATCATTGGAGGAATGACTCAGATTATAGGATTATTAAGATGGGTATTTGTCGTCCCCATCCTGTCTAATTATTACGCTAATCATTCCAGTCTTTCTGAGGAGACCTTATCTATCCTTTTCCTTGTCGTTCACCAATATGGCGGCGTTATTCTTGGAGAACATCTGGGCCAAATCTTCACGATTATTTGGACTTTGACTGTTTCTATTCATTTCATCAAATATAAAACCATGCATCCATTGATCAATTGGTTCGGCATTATTGCATCCCTTATTTATGTACTCGGACAAACTGAACTTTTTGCCACAGTCATACCTGGCTTCCCTGTAATCGGGTGGGCGGCCCCCATCGGCAGCACACTGTGGCTTATTTGGATGACCATTCTGGGAATTGCGCTCATAAGAAATCAAAAAAATCCACAGGAAGCTTAACAGAATCAACGCTTGCCTCCCCGCACCAAAAGCTCATCATTCCTTTATCAAGGGCTAGGGTTTAGGGGCTCTGCTCCTATTTACCCTACAGCTCTTGTGGCAATGGCTAGGGGCTTTAGGAGCAGTTAATGAAGCGTGGACACTTATGAAAAAAAACGGTATTTTGAAAAATTAATAATATACATGAAATGAAACAAAAAAACGCCACGTCATTTTACGGGACCGTCATCATACTTCTTTTTGACATTTTGCCATTAGAAATTTAAATGGAGGTTTTGTTTCCATATTCTTATGTGGCTCCACAATTTCCGAAACTTCTATTAGTCCATAATTTCCAAATTCCTGTACAATCGAGTCATTGTCATAAAAAAACATTTTTACCCCATCTTTTGTCTCGAAATAGTCTTTCCCCAGTTGTTTGCCCTTTCCATACATGGGGGCCTCTTTTGAAATGGCAGTAAAAATCATATATCCGTTTGGCTTTAACTGATTATAGCAATCTTTAATAAACTTCTCTCTCTCACGTTGATTCAATAAGTGAATAAGCGCATAACAAAATATGCCATCATAAAGTTTGTTATCAAAAGGCATATCGGTTACTGAACCATGAAAAATAGGAATATCGAGCTCACTTTCCCTTGCCAATTCAATCGCTGTTTCTGAAATCTCTATCCCTGTTACATTTATTCCGCTTTCAATAAAAACCTTTGCATTTCTGCCATATCCAATGCCAGGAATCAATATATCCTTCACTTTCTTTTCAAGAAAAAAGTCCTTAGTCAAGATGGCGGAGTCTGAAGGTTCAAATCCCCACATCTTTTGATTTTTAATAAAACTTGATTCCCAAAATTCCGTCATACCTCAATCTCCTTTACAAAAATTAGCTCTCTTTCTTCATTCTAGTGTTAACCGTGATAAATTTGATTATGTTCAGGTTGTAACTTTTATCCCACAACCGTTTGTTATAAGTTTAGGTTTTTTGAAAAGTTAGTTAAAAAACAAAAAGATGGGATTCTCACCAATCCCAACTTAAAAGTAACGTAATCGTTATTTGAATAAGACATAAAAAAGAGTTATTACAGCTCAAAAAAGTTTTGTCGCTCGACTTTACTCACCCGGAGAGCGAAATTTTGGTACCAAATGGTTTTGCCCTTTTCTTGTGCGAGTTTGTGAACAGCGTTATCTCTCCATTTCTTAATTGATTCTAATGAATCCCAGTAAGAAACGGTAATTCCTAATCCTTCATCACGAGCACTTTCCACTCCTAAAAATCCTTTTTGCTTTGATGCTAACTCAACCATTTTATCTGCCATTTCCCCGTAACCGTTGTCACCTTGAGTACGCTGTGATGAAAATATTACTGCATAATAAGGTGGTTCTGGAGTTTTTGCATAATCACTCACAATTCTCCCCCCCCTAAAAATAGTTTGTAATCGATTTTTCAAGAGAATCATACTCTTTCTTTTAAAAAATCCGGCTGAAATGGGAGCTGGATTTTTACTATTTTCCCTTTAGTGACACAAAGCTGCCCAAAACAGCTTAATCTTTAATTCTTGGGCTCGTTACTAGAAGAATAGCGATACAATAGTAAAGCCAATTACGATGACAAAAATAAGAAGCCCCGTGCCTTTCCAACCTAAGCTGCCTACTAAATCCACTAGATTTCCGCTGTTCGCCTATTATAAGCATCGTTCATATTCCCCGTTGGATGGCTTTTCAATTCTTTTTGTCTTAAATTCTCTCTTCTCTGTTCTAGAGTTTCTTTGTTATCCCGCACTTCAGCACCCCCTGTGAATGAAAGCAGCCAATTTCGCACATGAACTTTTTATGGGCGAACAGTGACAGTTAACGATATCCATATACTGGTACTAAAGTCGGCAGAACTCCACAAGGCTCCTTATTTCAAAAAGAAAAACACCAGCAATAACAGGAGGGAAACTCCCTGTCCCACAGCCAGCCCGATGAACCATTTTTTAAACCGGTCCTCCTCCTTGGCAGCCCTGCCCTCGCTCAGCTTCCATTTTTCTTCCCACTTCTCCAGAAGCTCCTTTTGGTCTTGCTGATACAATAATTTCCATTGTTCCGCCTCTGCCACAAAGTTAGCTTCAACAGAAGTAAGGTGATTATGAATAAAGGATAACCTTTCACTTATCGAATCATATTTGACATTCAGGATGGACGCCTGTTCGTTGATCTCTCTTGCCACCAGCACATGGACTTGCTCCTGTGATGACCGAATGACCTCCAGGACCTTTTCGGTTTGCATTTCGATGAACTGATAATCATTCCGCTGCCGGTCTTTTAAATCTTCCAGCAACTGTTCCGTCATCGTGACATATTCTTGATATCGCTGATCCCACAAGGCAATCTTTTCATCCAGCAGAAGGATTTTGTCATTGAGCTGCCTCATCCCGCTATCGAACAGTTCCGACTGCGGTGTAATGACGGCTTCCTTCAGCTGTTCACTGATATTCAGCGGAACATTGTTTAACGATTTCTGCATTTTTTCAACGGACTCGTATACTTCTTCATTCAACTCGGACATCGTTTGTTCACGCTGTTCTAACAGTTTTTTTAATTCATCGTAAAATAAAAGGTCATTAATTTTTTTTAACGATTGGATGGCTTCCTCATATTTTTCATCCACGATTGTTTTAGACGTGTTCATTTCAGATAATCCTTTCTGCTTGCTTTAAAATAACCTGGCAGTATTGATGATACATCCATCGTTCCACATCCGTTGCCTCTTCAGCAAACATTTTTTCCTGCCATTTAGAGACAGCCTCCACAAATTCTTCCTTTAAAAATTCATCCAATTTCAACATTTGGTCCAAGCCCCGATTGCAAACCGATTGTACCCTTGTTCGTTTCTCTTGTAGTTCTGCCACAGTCTTTTCCTTTTGCTGTCTTTGTTTTTGTGTTTCCTCAGCATCTTGTAACGCAATTTGTTGATGCGCTCTCTTCGCATCACAAAGCCCCATGAGCTCTTGTTTTCCAATCTGTTTCACACGTTCCACTTGGCTGAGATAATAATCGTAAACGATGGTATTCTGTTCGTTTAACGTATCTTGGGCAATCTGATAATCTTCTTCAAAATTTTTCAGCAATAAATATTGATCAAGCCCGCGGCCATGGTTCAATGAAAGTTCAACTACCGGAGGATTGGCATGAAACTCTATTTTGGCGGAAGATGCGGTTTCACTCCGCATTTGTTTAAACTTCTTTGTAATCTCATCGAGCTGCTGCTTATAGGATTCCTTCATTTCCCTCTCTACTTCATGAAAGCTTTCTACGAGCCTCGACGTTTTCCTGTGCTTAAACACGACTTGGATTTTTTTCGCATCAAACTCGAATTTCTCGTATAATAGGCAATTAAATTTATAGAGTTGGATGTCATCCATTTCTGTTATCAGGCTTTCAAACTGGTCTATTTCCTGTTGTATGTATCGGGCGGCATCGGCTAGATTCCCATCCCTCTGCACATCTTCCTTGATGCTTTTCATTAACAACCCGATTTCGTTATCCAATTGTTCCAATTCAAGGGTAATCTGCCTGTACATGGTTTGCTGGATGTTTTTTAGCTGCAGGATTTGATTTTCTGGCGATTTTTCTCCATTTATTTCATCCAGCTCCTGTTCCTTCTCGTGGCTTTGCCCTTCAAAACGGAACCTTCGATTAAATCGGCCCATTGCCTTGGCAATCCATTGGTCCTTTTCTTCCTCAATCATTGTAAGCAAATCGATGCTCATACTTCATATCCTCTTTAACTAAATCTTATTTATCTTTTACCATCTTACTAAATTTTCCGGAACTTTCTAAACTAACAGTTGAATTTTTTTAAAATATTTATTGAATTGTATTATATCATTCTTAAATTTGTTTTAATAAAACTATTATGTACAAAACTTCCATATAAGTCGCAGCCTTCGGATTGGCAGAATGGACAGGATTTTTCTGTTTCAATTCATCAAGTGCCCAATGAATCCGCTCCAGTACAACAGTCTGTGAGCTAATACCTTCCCCCATCTGTTGAATTCTCTAGATTTGCACACATGACCTCGGCTCTCATGGCTCACTTCTTTCAACCACAAAAAGACTTGGAAGCCAATGGCCATTTCCAAGTTGGTTAAAAGCTAATTCTTAAAACATAGACTGCAAATTTTTAAAAATAAATATTATCATACTTCTAATTTATCCATTTTATTTATAATATTCTGAAATAAGTCAATGTATTTAACCTCATTTTCGAATTCCTTTTCAAGAATACGTGAGTACCGAATCCAACTTCCGACAAAGAATTTTTGAATGTCCTCAAAGGAATCAAATAAAATTTGCATTTTTTCCCCTATTTCATCGTTGTATACAGGTAAATAAAATTGCTGATTAGCTGGGGCAAAGCATATAAAACTTATTCTTTACCATGTTCAGAATCATACAACTGAATTTCAGGATGTTTTTTACCAATACTTTTCTCAAAAATTAAACTATCATTTAAGTACTCTATACAATGATAATAACTTTCCATGCGATCGTAAGATTGATCTTTTTTTAATTCCTCAAACACTCGTTCATACCAATTTAGGAATTTGTTCATATTACTCCTTTCTTTTGATAAATCATATTTTACCTTCTTCATACATCGAATAAGTTAATTTCTATTTCACCCAAATTTTGTCGTAAATCCACTACTTAGGTTTTAGAATTAATTTTTTAATCCAATTACTTTTATTTAAATTATAGGGAACAGGAATCCTATATACAATGACTCAGAGAATTAGTTTTATTGACTCAATTAATATTTTTTTAAATCTTAAGCATCCATGTGCTTCTTGGATTACGGAATTGCATTTTCCTTAATTCAAGGATAATCCCATTCTTTCTTTGTGAAATACAAAGAAGACCCACTAATGTTTACTTTTTCGATACTGGCTAGGGCTTGTTCCGAAGTTTCTTTTAAAAGCCCTGATAAAAGTATCTGGATGTTCACATCCAACTTTATCGCTGATTTCAGCCATGCTTAATTGGGTTAGCAACAGAAGACTTTCTCCTTGTTGCATACGGATGCTTGTTAATAATTCTGAGAAACTGTATCCAGTTAAAGATTTAATAAGTTTCGAGCAATAAGGAACAGAAAAGTTAAAGTGTTCGGATAACTCTTTCAAAGTAACGGTGGGATAATTGTTAAGAATATAATTCAAAAATTGGTTTTCATAGGCTTTGCCTTTCTGATTAACCTCAGGAATTTCCAAGGATTTTTTATGGCGTCGTGTCAGTTGCATAAAAAATATGGTCAATATACTGCAGATAATCCGGTCTGAATACTCATCCGTGTTTAGCTGTTCCAAATACATGTCTAGAATATAATTTCGGATTAGAACGTCCCCATTTGTGTGATAAATCAGGTATCTAACCTTTTGTCTGGAATATATATTTTCTAAAAAGAAAAAAGAAATTTCCGTTTTATGACGTATGGTATTAATAAAAATATCCAGAAATGTACTTCGTCTAATGAGGATATTTAGGATGAGACTATCATCGAAAACTTCTATACCGTGTTCTACATTTGGTGGGATCAGACACAAATCTCCTTGTACAAAGGTAAAAGTTTTACCACGCATACGTTGTTTACAAGCCCCAGAAAGTATATATACTATTTCAAAAAAACTGTGTTCATGAAAAAAGAAAGGAATAAATCGAGGGTGCTTTATAATAGCAACATTATGGTTATTAGATATAAATTTATCTTCATAACGATACTGAGGTATATTCTCGGGGTGTACCATAATATCTTTTAATTCAGGTTCATCATGGATTGCTTCTAAAAATTCATTTAATGCTTTTGTATTATCTTTCAACTGAGAATATTTTCGATATAACGATTCATCTTTTCCCCATTTGGATAGATTATTGATGGTAAGGTCATATTTCATCGTCATTTTCCCCTTTAGCTTTCTAGTCAGCATCACTTATAATCTAATAGTATATCAACCGCTAATATGTTCTTAATTAATTCCCCCATTCACAAAATTAATCCTTCCTTTTCAATAACTGTTAACAGGCAGCCAAACTAACTGCCATTCCGGAACCGCAGGTTAACTTCCGTCAGAACATGAAGGAATGTATTTTAATGTGCCTAATTTTTTTAGAAAAAGTAACCATAATGTTTCTTCTTATGAAGGAATGGCAAGAGAATATGCAAACTAGAAAGAACCAAAGACACAAAGAAAAAAGGTCAGGATATATTACACACCTGACCGAGACCGTAAAGTGAATCAGCTTCATTTTTTTAGTTAAATGTAATAAGTTAAGTTGAATTTCTAGCCTTGAGACTAGAGTTAACATTATTCCGAAGCTCAGATAGAAATTTTTTATCAGCAGCTTTGGATAATACTCGATATAACTAATGTTACCAATCGATTCTTTTACCATCCCTGAAGAATCCCCCGTTAGGTCCTTCTTTTCCAATCGTTGCTAACCACAAGAAGGACTCTGCTGCTTGCTTTGGCGATCTTGGTGCAGACGGCCCACCCATATCGGAGCTTACCCAGCCCGGATCAATTGCATTTATTTTAATATCACCTTTAGCTTCCGCAGCCGCCAAACGTGTCAATCCATTTAGGGCATATTTAGTTAACTTATAAGCGCCTACCCCTGGATAGGACAATTCATTCATCGCCCCATATTCTGAGGAAACATTAATAATTCTCCCATAACCTTGTTTTTCCATAAGGGGAATAAACGAACGGATCACATGGTATACACCAAAAAAGTTCGTTGCCATCGTTTTCTCCACGATGGCAGGGTCCATCGCCATTAACTTTTCATTTTCATCCAAATACACGCCTGCATTGTTGATTAACACATCTAATCTTCCAAACTCGTTGTTTATGGCAGCCGCAGCTTGATGGATACTATCTTGATTCGCTACATCCATCTCAACACACGAAACATCCAGATCAAGCTCCTCCTTCAGCTTTTGCGCAGCTATATTCCCCTTTTCTAAATCCCGGCTTGCCAAAATCACCTGAAAACCATTCAAAGCCAATTGTTTGACCAACTCGTAACCAATCCCGCGATTTCCGCCAGTTATAAGTGCAACTTTTTTATCCTGAAACATGTTACCCCTCCATTTTTCAGTATCTGATTATCAAAAAATTAACTTATGTTGAAAGTTGTTTTGCAGGACTATTCAAATAGTTTCTTAGGAAGATAGTTACCAAACCTAGAATCAATGAAATAATTCCAACCAATACGACGTATTGTGTTCCCAGCTCAGATATAAATAACCCGCCCACCGCTGCACCAAATGTCGTTCCTAAGTTAGCGGATGTTAGAAATAAACCATTGGCAAAATCAGGAGCTTCAGGTGCAGAAGACAAGATCCAATATTGATTGATATTTCCCCCAATACCTCCTAATATCCCCCAAATGAGAGTAATCAGTGCCATAGGTACAGTAAACTGTCCCGTGAAAAATAATAGGATATAAACAGCCCCCAATACAAAAGGAAAAGATACGACAAGTTTATTTGCATTTTTGGTCAGTAATTTCCCTGCCACAATATTGCCGATCATATTGGCTCCGCCGTATACGAATAATAGTAAACTAATGATGTTCGATGGCATATCCGTAACCGTTGTTAGATAATCGGCAAGATAACTATACACTCCAAATACCGCAGAGTTTAATAAAATAACCGTCATGATGGATAGCCATGTGGTGGATTTTTTTAATACGGAAAATTGCGTGCCATAAGAAAGTCTTTCTTCAACAGGCATAGAAGGTACAAACAGTAAAGTAGCGATGAAGACAAAAATATTAACAATAGCAAACAATGCCATAGCCATTTCAAACGAAACGGCACTTGCAATCAAACTGGCGACTGGCACGCCAACCACCATACCGGCAGATACTCCTATGAATATTTTCGAAACTGCTTTGGGGGCTTCTTCTTTACTAACGGATGCCGCCGCTACTGTAAACGCCAACGAACAATAAATCGGATGAAAAAAGGCTGGGATGACCCGAGCAAGTAAGAGAATGGTAAAGTTAGCAGTAAATACGGATACGATGTTCCCCAAAACGAAAACACCCAGTACAAGCAGCATGACCTTCTTCCGGTTGAACCCTGAAAACAATAACGGCATCGTTGGGCCGGATGCTGCAACAACAAGGGCAAAAAGGCTCACCAGCCATCCTGCTTTTGAAATGCTGACATGAAACTGTTCAGAGATGGCAGGCAAGATTCCGATTACCCCCATTTCCGTATTTAAGATGCCGAAAACTCCTACCGTTAATATAAAAATGAGCAATTTGCTTTGTTTCGCCAAAAAATACACCTCCCAAAAATGCCCCTATTGCAAATCCATTTTGGGCAACCTATATAAACGATGTCCCAAAAGCTAGGCTTTAGGGACACCATCGAAATTACCATTTTATAAAATTACGCTTACTTACATGGTGCTGATGTCAATCACAAATCGATACTTCACATCTGAAGCTAATACCCTCTCGTAGGCTTCGTCAATTTGATTGGCAGAAATAACTTCAATTTTAGGTGCAATGTTATGTTCTGCACAGAAATCCAACATTTCCTGAGTCTCTCGGATGCCTCCAATCATAGAACCGGCAAATGAACGGCGATGGCCGATTAAATTAAACACGTTAAGTGACAACGGTTCTGCAGGAGCACCGACGTTTACCAAAGTGCCGTCAAGAGTAAGCAGTCCTAAATAAGCATTCAGGTCAATCTTTGCACTTACCGTATTAATAATTAAATCAAAGGTTCCGGAAAGTCTCTTGAATGTTTCCGGGACGCTTGTTGCATAGTAGTGGTCTGCGCCCAATTGCAACCCATCTTCTTTTTTCTTCAATGTTTGTGACAGAACACTGACCTCGGCACCCATAGCATGGGCAATTTGGACAGCCATATGGCCAAGGCCACCCATACCTACCACAGCTATCTTTTTACCAGGACCAGCTCCCCAATGGTTAAGTGGCGAATACGTCGTAATACCTGCGCAAAGTAATGGGGCTGCGATGTCAAGCTCAATGCTATCAGGAATACTGAGTACGAAATCTTCCTGTACAACAATGTGAGTAGAATAGCCGCCTTGAGTGGGCTCGCCGTATTTGTCAACACCAGCGTAGGTTGGGATATTTCCTTCAAGACAGTATTGTTCTTCTCCCTTACGGCAGTTCTCACATTCGCCGCAGGAGTCCACCATACATCCGACCCCTGCCCGGTCACCGAGCTTGAACTTGGTAACCTCATGTCCAACAGCCGTGACAATCCCGGCAATCTCGTGTCCAGGCACGAGTGGATAGTTAACAGGACCCCATTCGCCATGAGCCGTATGGATATCAGAATGGCAGATGCCTGCATATTTAATTTCAATTAGAACATCATGTGCATCAAGATCGCGTCGTTTAATTTCAGCTGCTCGAAACGGTTTGTCTGGACCGTCTACAGCTCTTGCTTTTGCAGTTATCATGGATAAACCTCCTAGAATAGTACTTTTTTAAAACCTATAATCACTGGTTTGTGCCGGGAGGCTGAATTTAGGTATTTAATGTTTTTCACCCTCTGTTGATTATTTTAGCCGTACGTTCAGCATATAACAAATACCTATATCTTATAACAAGATATGCTTGAAGAGCATTTCTAAAATAGATATACTTAATCATTATGTAGGAGGGTGTCATATGGAATTAAGAGTTTTGCGCTATTTTCTAACGGTTGCAAGAGAAGGAAGCATTACGGGTGCGGCTGATTTTTTGCATGTAACACAGCCAACTTTGTCCAGACAATTAAAAGACCTTGAACAAGAGTTAGGGAAGAAACTCTTTACTCGCAGCAGTCACCATATCATTCTTACAGAGGAAGGCTTGCTCCTGCGAAAAAGAGCAGAAGAAATCGTTGATATGGTCGGTAAATTAGAGGCAGAATTTCATAGCATGGAGGAAACTATAAGCGGTGATGTTTATATAGGCGGCGGGGAAACCGACGCCATGAGACAGATTGCACGGGTAGTAAAAGAATTACATGTAAGCAATCGGTATATCCGGTATCACCTATACAGTGGAAACGAAGATGATGTGACGGAGCGGCTTGACAGGGGTTTGCTAGACTTTGGGCTCTTAATACAACCAGCTGATTTATCCAAATACAATTATATCCATATCCCAGCCAAAGATGTTTGGGGCGTGGTGATGAGGAAAGACAGTCCCCTTGCTTCAAAAGCTACCATCCAAGCAGAAGATTTATTAAATGTTCCGGTAATCTGTTCCCGGCAGGCTATGAAACAGACATTTTCCAAAAATGAGTTTGCGGATTGGTTTGGTGAAGATTTTGACAAATTAAACGTCGTGGCGACTTATAATCTTGCTTATAATGCTTCCATTATGGTTGATGAGGGAATGGGTTATGCCATAACCCTTGATAAAATAGTAAATACCTCTAGTGATAGTAACCTTGTGTTTAGACCACTAGAGCCAAGACTGGAATCGGGCTTGAATATTGTTTGGAAAAAGCATCAAGTTTTTCCCGCTGCCGCAAATTTGTTTTTAAAGGTCATTCAAGCGAAATTTTAATTTCATAGGCTGGCCCCCATAAATGAGTAAGGCCGACTAATTATAGCCGGCTCTTTTACTCAACCCATTGGTCATTTTTCTTTTGTTAAAAGATAATGATAGAGTGCCCCATATAGGTTAGCATCATTTCTGAATTGACAAGTAACTACCTTTGGATTGGCTGTATGGAATGGATATTTCTGTTTCAATTCATTAATGGCCCATTGTATCCGCTCAAGAACCACAGGTTGCGAGCTAATACCTCCCCCAATGGCAAAAATCTCCGGGTCCAATATATACTGCAAATTAAGGATCAATGTGCCTAAGTGAATGCAATATTCATCAAAGATGGCATTGGCTTCTTTGTCATGTCCATTTATGAAATCAAATACCGCCTCTCCATCCGTTGGATTGTCCAGCTTCTTCAATTCTGCGATGCGGGAGACCATTCTGACGGCAGAAGATTGTGATCCGACAAACTCCCCTTCTTTTGTTTGTCCATTGACTTCGCTCATCACAAAACTTACTTCTCCAGCAGACAAATTAAAACCTCTATGGAGTTTTCCATCGACGATTATCCCACCTCCAACCCCACTTCCCAGGACTAAAACGACCGCATCTTTGGCATCCTTCACACTACCCAGCCACAACTCGGCAAGGGCTGCACATTTTGCATCATTCTCTATTGATACATCAATTCCAAACCTATCATAAATTACTTTGACTAAATTGACCTCATGTAAAAACGTAAGAAGTCCCCCGTGATAGATGACCCCGTTTTTTACATCAATCGTTCCTGGACAGCTAATGGCTGTCCCTTTCACCTTACTTAAATCCTGCTCCTCTATTATGGAAAAAATCAAACTCGTAAAGGCGGATAAGTCGGCATTTGGGGTTGGTCTTTTTCCTTTTTCTATGATATTGCCAGACGAGTCCATAAGAGCAAATTTTACAAAAGTCCCTCCGATATCGATTACAATATACATGATTTTATCTCCTTCATTTTGATCCAATATATATTAGTAAATTATGTATTGAGTATATATTAATTAAGTTGATACATAAAAGGAAATACCTCTGTAAAGATGAAAAAGGGACATTTTCTTCACGTCTGTACATCAGTTGGATTTTTGTAAGAACTTCTCTGCTGTTTCCATCTTAATATTCTCGCTTAAATAGCAGAAGGGATCTGCCGTAGCAGACCCCTTCAATGATAATTTTGAAAATTTAATAGTTCTGTTAGTTTTTCATCTTTTGTATGAACAAGATTACCAAGGTTGTTTTGTAGGGCCAAGTGTAAATTCATTAATATTCGTATCTTCTGGTTGATCCATCGCGAACGCCACAACATTGGCCACCCGATCAGGTGTAATACCAAATTGCTCGTACAACGCAGTCATACCTTCAGCCGTATTCTTGTCCGTTATCGTATCCAACAATTCCGTATTGATGGCTGCTGGATAAATCGTTGCGGTGCGAATGTTGCTGCCTTCTAGGGCAGATTCCATACGCAAAGCTTCCATCAAATTACGTACAGCCCATTTCGTTGCGCCATATACAGCTCCACCCGGGTAATTTTTAAGCCCGGCTACTGATGAAGTAGTAATGATATGTCCTGATTTTTGTGCTGTAAACGTTGGCAGTACTGCAGCAATACCGTTTAAAACGCCTTTAATGTTAATGTCAATCATACTGTTCCACTCGTCCATTTTTAATGCAGAAAGTGGTGAATTAGGCATAATACCAGCGTTTAAGAAAATCGCATCAACGCCACCAAAATTATCTATTGCTAGCTGAACAAGTTGTTTACTATCTTCTGGATTAACCACGTCTGTAACGCGATAAGCCGCTTGTCCACCATTCGATTTGATTTCATCAACTAACTTTGCTAAACGCTCTTCACGTCTTGAACCGAGTACCACTTTTGCTCCTTTGGCAGCTAACAGCTTTGCTGTAGCTTCCCCTATACCTGAACTAGCGCCAGTAATGACGACCACTTTATTTTCAAGTGTCATTTCCTTTTCTCATCCTTTCAAACATAATGTCATTTCTAAGCCTTAGATATATATAAGAAAAATTTTTAATTACAGATGGTTTATTCTTGTTTTGCTACATATCTCATCCATAACCCGCCACCATCCAATTTTTCGACTTCTTTCAAAAATATAGTTACCTGTTAGTGGCATTCCTATTAACCTCTCTTCTTTTTGAAAATGTGACTCTTTCATCAAAGAAAACACCATTGATTGGTTAAACAACATCTGTTTATAATTATAGTTAGGTAAACCATGCATTCCATGGTTAATTAAACGCAATTCGTTGTTTAGTCAACAAATCAATAAAATTTGTTGACTATTTTTAAGATTTTAAGTTTCCTATTCAAAAAAAAGTGTACTTGGTGGACAATATGTTTTTGAAAAGTTTGGTGATAAATAATGGCAAAAGTAGATAGAAGAGTAGTCAAAACTCAGGAAGCGATAAAAAAAGCATTGCTGGAACTGATGAATGAAAAAAATTTTGATGACATAACCATACAGGATATTTCTGACAGAGCAAATGTGAACCGAAGTACGGTGTATCTTCATTACTTGGATAAATACGATCTACTGGATAAGATGATGGAAGAACATATCAATGAGCTAAAGGAAACAAGTGAATGGGCCTGTCAAGAGGAATGGGTCGATGCGACCGAGGTCTTTTTCGAATACTTTGAGAAACATTTCTTATTTTTCTCGACCATGTTAGCCAGCAAGGGAGCAGCCCCTTCTTTTCGTAGTAAGTTCATAGAGTACATTATGGAAGGGTTCAAAGATGAGTTGACCTATACAAATGGAAAAAATGATGGTTTAAGCGATGAGGTGATAGTTCGATTCGCTGCAAATGCCTACGTAGGGGTTCTGGAATCATGGTTAAAAGAGGGAATGCCTTCTCCTCCCAAAGTGATGGCAAAAGAATTGGGGATTTTGTTAGAAAGGATTCTATAATATTCCTTAGATTTCCAAAAGATAAAATGAATCAAAAACGGCTAGGTATCGTATACTTAGCCTTTTTTTGATTCATATTTTTCTATTACTTTGAGTTGCTTATAGAGAAAACATCTATAGCGATAAACTAAATATGCCCCACAATTGGGTGTGGTACATATGGCTCTTCCAGATAGGCAACTTCTTCTGCTGTTAACTTAATGGAAAGAGCACCTACAGCATCTTCCAGATGAGATAGTTTTGTAGCTCCGATAATAGGAGATGATACTGGTTCTTTCTGCAGCAACCAGGCAAGGGCGATATGGATACGTGGAACATCAAATTTTTCAGCAAGGGCTGCCACGCGTTCCACAACCAACCTGTCAGCATCAGCGGTGCTATCATATTTATTTTTTTGGATTTGATCCGTTTCTGACCGGTACGTTGTTTCTGACCAATCACGCGTCAATCTCCCTGATGCGAGCGGGCTATAAGGGGTAACACCAATTCCTTCTTCCTTACAAAGCGGCAGCATCTCCCGTTCTTCTTCCCGGTAAATGAGGTTGTAATGATTCTGCATCGAAACAAATTTGGTCCAACCATGTTTGTCCGCTGCATGTAATGCCTTTTGGAATTGCCAAGCATACATGGAAGAGGCTCCTATGTATCTTGCCTTCCCCGCCTTCACCACATCATGCAATGCTTCCATGGTTTCTTCAATCGGAGTATGGTAATCCCAGCGGTGGATGATATAAAGGTCTACATAATCCGTGCCAAGCCTTTTAAGGCTCTTATCAATCTCACTCATGATGGCCTTTCTGGAAAGGCCGGCACCATTTGGTCCCTCATGCATCCGTCCATGAATCTTCGTTGCAATCACCACTTCATCACGATTCGCAAAGTCTTTTAGCGCTCGTCCAAGAAATTCCTCACTTGTTCCCATAGAATAAACATTTGCCGTATCAAAAAAATTAATCCCATGCTCCAGGGCTTTTTTAATAATCGTTCGACTTTTCTCTTCATCAAGAACCCATTGATGAATCCACTTTTCTGCCATACCAAAACTCATGCAGCCAAGACAAAGCCGAGATACATCCAATCCTGTATTTCCAAGTTTGACATATTCCATGTGATTATTCCTCACTTTTTTACCCACAACCGGCCATTTCCGTTGCAGTTTATGATTCGTCAACCATTGCTCATTATGCCACATATTAAGTCCTTATTTCACTCGGTGCCACATATGGATTATCGTGGCTTAACCTTGACTGTCGCCGATTGGGCGCGGGTACTGATCATCGAGCTAAGATATGGGCTATTATTGTACTTCTTACGGTAGGCATTGTCGATCAGGTCGTTGATGGGCCAGGTTACCGGTTCGAAATGGACTTCCTTCGTCATGCTGGCGACCGTAATCCTCCCCGCCTTCTGCTTTACCGCGGCCTGGTACCAACGGGAGTTTTGCCCGTAGTAGGCGCGCACATAGAGGTCTCCATCCACCACGACTGACCAAATCCAGGTAGGAGTGCCGTAGGTAACTCCATCTTCACGGAACGGTGAAATGTGCAAATCATCAGCCTCCGCCATCTTGTACAGTTCTTCTTTCAACCATTCGGTCATTGTGAACATCCTCCTTAAATATATTTATAGTAATAATTTTAAATAGAAACGGAATGCTTTCAATGGTTAGATGATTTGTAATTGTTGATTATTGAACAAATGAATTATAATTGTTCATTATCATCCATACATGGTGAAAACAGTGGCTTAACTTTTTGGATAGGCCCGTCTTATTTTTAAGTGGTGTTTTATTCGATATCATGGAGAAAATAAGTATATAAAACCCCTTCACCGATAATGGAAGGGGTTTTGTTATGTATATGGAGCAAGCTCCCCATTTACGTTAAGAGCTTTCCCTCGTTTTGAGTTTCCCATTGCTTTTTATTCAAGATTCCGATCTAACAATGCCCCTGTTTGTTCTGCCATAACACGAGCTGGCAAAGGCATTCCCTTCTTGAACCACCATTCCACTGCCCCTACGATGGCTGAGCCGAAAAATTGAAGGATAACCTCTTGATTTAAACCTTCATTGTTTCCACCTGTTACATCCACTTCCGCTTGATACTCTTCGATTACCAAATCAAGAAACCGACAACGAAAATATGGGGCACCTTTACTGGCCAACATGGTTGAAAAGAATAAATAATGATTTTCGAAGTATTCGAACCAGACATAATTTCCTTCTTGAAACGTCATATCGGCTGCCGATTGGCAAAGTTCCCGGAGATTGTTCATATGTTCTTCAATCATCTTATCCAATAAATCGTATTTATCCGTGTAATGGAGATAAATGGTTCCTCGATTCACATTAGCTCTGTCAGCAATATCCTGAATGGTAATGTCGTCAAAACTTTTTTCCGACATCAATTCCGTTACAGCATTTTTTATCGCTACTTGGCTTTTGGCAATTCTTCTATCTATTTTAGCCATGTTCATTCACCAATCTTTCTAAAGATAATCAACAATTTATATGAATTTGTTGAGTAAACAACAGATTGCACTCATTTAACCATTGAAAGCGTCTCGTTACTTTTTATAATTATAAACAGGTGTTGATTAATCTATCAATATTGAGTTTATCAAATATACTATTAAACATCTTCGGAACAATAGAACCGAATTCCAATTCAAACGGGAGGTTTCATTATGGACCGCATTGAAAAGAGCAAGGAAAAATACAATCAGCTATTTGGCGGTGGAATACCTGCCGCCTACGCAACCGATCCTGATTTTCAGGACATCTTAAGTCGTTTCATATTTGGAGAAGTATTTTATCAAGGTAATCTGGACGACAAGCAACGTGAGCTGATTACGCTGGTCGTGCTTACTACTAACCAGACGCTGCCTCAACTCAAGGCACATGTTGGTGCTGCTCTAAACGTTGGACTGACACCAGCAGAAATCAAAGAGGCCGTTTACCAATGTGCTCCGTATATTGGAATTCCCAAAACCTTAAACGCCATCCATGAAGTCAATGAGGTTTTCACATCCAGAAATATTGCATTACCAATTGAAAGCCAAAAGACTGTAAATGAGGAGCAGCGTTTTGAGAAGGGACTTGCCACTCAAATTGAGATTTTTGGTGAAATCATCGCAAAAATGCAGGAGAGTGCTCCATCCAATCAAAAGCACATTCAGGAATACCTTTCTGCTTTTTGCTTCGGAGATTTCTATACTCGAGAGGGACTTGATTTGAAAACACGAGAATTGCTGACACTTTGTATCGTAAGTAGTCTCGGAGGCTGTGAAGGTCAAGTAAAGTCACATGTGCAGGGGAACAAAAATGTGGGAAATGACAAGGAAACATTGATCACCGCCATCACCCACTGCCTTCCTTATATGGGCTTCCCGAGAACATTGAACGCATTAGCTTGTGTTAATGAGGTTATACCTGAAAATTAAACTAAAGATTTTGGAGGAATGAAAAATGGCAAAACATGAAGAAGTAAAGAATGGCGTTATTTTCCCTGGGGGCGAAAAAAATCCGTTTTCACAATTTTTTGTGGGACAAAGCTATCTTCAAGGATTAGTAGCTGACCCAAAAGTCAACGTTGGTGTTGGGAATGTGACGTTTGAACCGGGATGCCGAAATAACTGGCATATTCATCATGATGGATTTCAAATTTTATTGGTAACGGGTGGCGAAGGTTGGTACCAAGAAGAAGGAAAACCAGCTCAATTATTAAAAGCTGGCGATGTTATTGTCACTCACGATGGTGTGAAGCACTGGCATGGCGCTACCAAAGATAGCTGGTTTGTACACATTGCCATCACTGCAGGCAGGCCGGAATGGTTAGAACCGGTCGATGATGAAGCCTATAATCAATTATAAACATTAACTCACGAATCACTTGATTCGATCATTTATCCATATCTCTTAAAAGATACTAGTTAAAAATAGAACCATGCAAAGGAGACAATAACATGTTTAATGAAACATTCAAATTATCAAATGGTGTAGAAATTCCAAAATTAGGTCTTGGTACCTGGCTTCTTGACGATGCACAGGCTGCACAAGCTGTTCGTGATGCAGTATCAATTGGATATCGTCATATTGATACAGCTCAGGCTTATATGAACGAAGCTGGTGTAGGTGAAGCCATCCGTTCCTGCGGTGTGGCTAGAGAAGAACTTTTCATCACGACAAAAGTTGCGGCAGAAGCAAAGACCTATGAGGCAGCAGCAAAGTCAATTGATGATTCATTAGAAAAATTGGGACTGGATTACATTGATCTAGTGATTATCCACAGCCCACAGCCTTGGGTGGAGTTCCGTGAGGAGAACCGTTACTTCGAGGAAAACAAAGAAGTATGGAGATCTTTGGAGGATGCTTATAAGGCAGGAAAGGTAAAGGCAATCGGTCTTTCTAACTTCCTTCAGGATGATTTAGAGAATATTCTTGCAAGCTGTGAGATCAAGCCTATGGTCAATCAGATATTGGCACATGTGAGCAATACACCTTTTGAATTAATTGAATTCTGCCAGAAGAATGACATCCTGGTAGAGGCCTATTCACCAATTGCACACGGTGCAGTTCTCAATCATGCAGGGGTGAAGGCAGTAGCTGATAAGTATGGAGTATCTGTTGCCCAGCTTTGCCTGCGTTATTGCCTACAGCTTGATCTTGTCGTCCTTCCCAAGACGGCAAATCCAGATCACATGAAAAATAATGCTGAGCTTGATTTTGTTATTCAAGATGCAGATATGGAGACTTTGAAAAATGCAGACCACATCCAGGATTATGGTGAGCATAGCTTCTTCCCGGTATTTGGCGGAAAATTAAAATAAACAGGTTTGTCCAACGAAACAAGATATCTAACTGATGTAGCTGCATTGAAATCATTTTTCGCCCAATAGTGGCCCTGATGTGATACTACACTGGGTTTTTTTACCAAAAGAGTCGGTTCTGGGAATTTCTAAAGGGGTGAAAAGATGAAAAACACTTGGAAAATTTACATGCTGGCCATAATTACCTTTATGGTCAGTACATCAGAGTACGTCATTGCAGGTATTCTGGATAAGGTGGCTGCCTCCAATCATGTCTCGGTATCAGCGGCAGGACAACTAATCACCGTATTTGCTCTTGCGAATGCGTTCGGATCGCCACTTGTCGTGATGGCGACGACCAAAATGAATCAGCGTAAGATATTGATGCTTTCTCTTGTTTTCATGGTGCTCGGCAGCCTTATGACCATCACCCTTCCAGGCTTTGGCTATCTTATCGTTTCTCGCGTCATACTTGCTCTAGGCAGTGGAGTTTTTGCTATTGCTGCGAAGACTGCCGCAGTAAAATTAGCGCCGCCCGAAAAACAGGCCGGGGCGATTGGAACTGTTATTCTAGGGTTTAGTGCGGCCATCATCATTGGTGTCCCAATTGGTCGTCTTGTAGCGCTCCTCTATAATTGGAAGCTAATCTTCGTAGGAATCGGTGTTCTTAGTCTTCTATCAATCTTTCTTATTATGCGGACAATTTCTGACACAAATAACATGGCTGGCGTACCTTTGGGCAAGCAACTCTCTTATTTAAAGAACCCGAAAATCTTGATGGGTCTTGGCATGACGTTCTTTTGGCAGTTAGGATATGGAATGATGTATTCCTATATTGCCCCCTTCCTGCTAGCCGTTACATCTATGAGCGGACGTGAGGTGAGCGGTGCCCTATTCGCCTTTGGTATCGCTACCTTAATAGGATCCAAGTTTGGTGGATTCATGACGGATCGGATCGGCAACCCCAAAACACTTGTCTGCGGTTTGGTTGTACACGTTATCGCTTTAGTGCTGTTATCCACTATTGCAAGTTCAACCTACGTAGCCATTCCGTTGCTTATGCTGTGGTCCTTTTCGGCGTGGTCGTCGGGACCGGGAATGCAGTATAATCTAGTCTGGCTTGCTCCAGAAGCTTCAGGCATCATGCTTAGCCTATATGGCTCTTTTATACAGTTAGGCATAGCAGCAGCAGCCGGAATTGGAGGTATTGCGGTAAAAAGCACATCGGTGGCGGCAGTCAGTTGGATTGGAGCTTTATCAGTCGCCATTGCCGCAATTATTGCCGTGGTCTCGTTTAGTCTTAAAAATAAACCTATGAAATACGGGAAGGCCATATAATGCAGCTATATTTTATCGGAGCTTCGGTTTTGCGAATGAATTGATTAAATTAGGGAAGATTGAATCTGGTATAGAAAAGCATGCATATTTTACTGTTTCACTTAAAAAGATGGATTAAAGTTAAACCGGAGGCATTTAAATATGGAATATCGCACAGTAGGAAAAACCGGGATTCAAGTTTCAAATCTATGTTTTGGTACCATGTCTTTTGGTGCGAACGCTGATGAGGAGACATCTAAAGCCATGTATCACCGTTGTCGTGAAGCTGGCATCAACTTTTTTGACACGGCTGATGTCTATGCTGGGGGACGTTCTGAACAAATTTTAGGAGAATGCATGGCACATGAGCGTGACTCCATCGTCCTAACAACAAAGGTGTTCTGGCCAACAGGTGCTGATGTAAATGCACGAGGATTGTCTAGAAGACATATTATACAAGGCGTTGAAGCTAGTCTTCGCCGTTTGAATACGGATTATATTGATTTTTATTTTGTACATGACTTTGATCATCATACGCCAATGGAAGAAACCCTTCGTGCACTGGACAACTTGCAACGGCAAGGAAAGATTCTCTACCCTGCTGTGAGTAACTGGGCAGCTTGGCAAATGACTAAAGCATTGGGCATTTCTGCAAAAGGGCAATTGGCTCGTTTTGAATTAATCCAACCTATGTATAACCTGGTTAAACGTCAAGCCGAGGTGGAAATTTTGCCGATGGCTGCTTCCGAACAACTTGGGGTCATTACTTATAGTCCTCTTGGGGCTGGTTTATTAACTGGTAAATACGGTGTAAATAAACGCCCTGAACAAGGTCGCCTTGTAAATGATGCACGCTACTGTGATCGTTATGGTGCCAATGAAGATTTTGTCACGGCTGAATTATTCACGAAATATGCACAAGATCATAATGTGAAACCCGCAACTTTAGCTGTGGCATGGGTGAAAGCGAATCCCGCTGTTACGGCTCCAATCATTGGTGCACGTAATTTAGATCAATTGGAAGATTCTCTAGCAGCAGCCGATTTAACATGACACCGGAAATGTATGTGGAAATTTCACGTTTGTCAAGGACCCCTGCACCAGCAACCGACCGGACGGAGGTATTGACCGGCAAATGGTCTTAAAACAAAGGTGCAATTAATACTGCTCTAAAAAATAAAGGTGTAAATTAAAACTACACCTTTATTTTTTTTATCCTCTTTTATAATCCATCAAGCTCCTTGTTTCCTAACCTCACCACATCATGAATCCCGTAACAATATGCTATAATGTGGTTGGTAAAATAAAGATTGAGGTGACCTTTCTTGGCAATACATGTAGTCTTATATCAACCAGAGATTCCGTCGAATACGGCAAATATTGCGCGTACATGTGCCGCAACGGATACATCCTTGCATTTTATCCGGCCACTCGGCTTTTCAACAGATGAAAATATGATAAAACAAGCCGGCCTTGATTACTGGCATCTTGTAAACATTAAATATTATGACTCGTTAGATGACTTTTTTTCAAAAAACCAAGGTGAGTTTTATTATATTGAGACGTTTGGTGAAAAAACACATTCAGCCTTTGATTTCAGTGATCAGTCAAAGGACCATTATTTTATGTTTGGAAAAGAAACAACCGGTTTACCAAAAGATTTACTAAAAAATAATAAAGACCACTTTTTGAGAATCCCAATGAGTGACCATGTTCGTTCACTGAACCTTTCGAATACGGCCGCTATATTAGTCTATGAGGCATTAAGACAGCAAGGATATCCCAATTTAAAATAAAAAAATCTTCCTTCATGGAAGATCAGATTGTCGAGAAAGGGTATCTTTCTCGGCAATTTTTTATATTGTCGAAGTCTAACCACCAGATTTTTCATTAAATATTGTGCCTGCTCAAAGTCCTGTTGATTTCCGCTCCAGGTGCTTCGCGGACCTTAGGGTGCCGGGGAGCCTCCTCGGCGCTTAGGCGCCTGCGGGGTCTCCCCTGCCCCGTACTCCCGCAGGAGTCTTCGCACCTTCCGCTCCAATCAACAGGGGAAAATAACTTTAAGTATTGCCACACACATTTTCCAGCTTGGTTAAGTGGTTGGCAAGCTTTTTCATGTTCTGGCAGGCGGCAGTAAGAAGAGCCTGTTCGCTCGCCTTCTTTAATCCCCGTAACCGACAGTAGCGAAGCCCATGCAGCTCTTTTGAGTCTGCGAAGCTTCGCTCAATTTTTTCCTTCCTAAATTTATAAAGCATTTTTCCCGATTTAGATAAGCGATTTAATCTTACCTTTTCTTTGTGCTCCTCCCAAACATGTCGTGTTACGACTTTTACCTTATTTTTTGAACGCGTCCATTGGGATAGAAGCGGGCAGTTCACACATTTCTTTGAATCAAACTTGTATTCTCTATAACCCTCACGGGTTGTTGTTTTGTACATTAACTCTTGGCTATTGGGACAAACGTACAGATCATGGTCCTTGTCGTATGTAAATCTCCATTTAGGAATAAGCCGGTAGTAGGGTGATATCTCCTATGGGCAATTACCCCAAAGATTTTCCGATCAGAAAGTCCCCTACAAATAGGGCTAGTAAGATAACCAGAATCTAATGCAACGGCTTCTACTTTAAATCCAAATCGCTAGACCTGACGGTCCAAACGATTCAGATATGGAACAGAATCATGAACATTTCCAGGTGTAACATAAACATCGGTAATGATATTAAGCTTCATGTCTGTGTGCTCGGGTGATCAAGATAACAGAACATTTCTCGCTTGTTTTCACGGGACATAAATCCACATTCAGGGTCTGTTGTACTAACGCGAATTTCTTTAGTCTCTTTCACTTCCTCTCTTTCCTTTAATGGCTTTTTTCCATGATTAACTCTATCCTCCTCAACTGCTTTGTTTAAATCATCAAAATATTCGCGAGTCTCTACTTCGACCTCTTTCTTTGAAAAACTTGTTCTTATTTGCGTTTGCCTTTAAATGAGTAGAATCCGTAAATAAAACACGACCACCAACCATTTTGTGGTTCATTGCCTGTAGAACAATTTCATCAAAATCTCCTGAAAAATATCTGTATCTTTAAAACGATGTTGGCGATTCCAACTGATTGTTGAATGATGGGGCACAAGGTCATGGAATTTCAAACCTAAGAACCAGCGGTAAGCGATATTCATTTTTATTTCTCTTTCTAATTGTCGCCCGGAACGAATGCCGTATATATATCCAATAAACATCATTTTAAAAAGAATAAGTGGATCAGAGGGGCGGCCATTATCATCACTATAATAAGGACGTACTTTTTCTAGAAGAAACGAGAAATTAATATATTTATCAATTAAACGAAGAAGGTGATTGTCTGGAACCATTTCATCTATAGATACAAATTCATATTCGTTTTGAGAGGACTCTTTAGGTTTGAACATTAGGTTTCACCACTTTATTAATAATTTTGTTAATCATATTATAACAAATTAACGCGGTGAACAGTTAAAGTTAATGAACAAAATAAAGGACTGTCGAAGGTTTTTCGACAGCCTGATCTTCCTTCATGGAAGATTTTTTTATTTATACAAACATAATATTTTGCTTATTTCTTAGGTTTAACGTTTCTGGCTATTCTAATTATAATACCTATAAAAGATTCCTTTCCGTGTCCAATTTGACCGAAAACCAAATCTTCCATAAACCTTTCTTCCTTCAACAAATGACCACAATCTTGCTCTCTTTGCACCCTGTTTTTTTACAAAAAACCAATCCATTTTTTAACGTATTTAACAATTACACTATTACGATATACCCTTCAGTTCCATGCACTCGAATTCGTTGCCCATCTTTTATCAATTTGGTGGCATTCTCTACCCCAACAACTGCTGGCAAACCATACTCACGCGCAATCACTGCTCCATGTGTCATCAGGCCACCCACTTCGGTTACTAGGCCTTTTATGGATACAAACAATGGTGTCCAGCTAGGATCCGTAAAGGAGGTGACTAATATATCTCCATTATCTAAATCCGCATCTTCCAATTTTAAGATGACACGGGCACGTCCCTCGATAACTCCTGATGAAACAGGCAGGCCTTCAATAGCTTCTGGTGGGAGATTTTCTCGTTTGTATTCACCTGCAATGATTTCACCATCAGATGTGATTACACGCGGGGGAGTTAGTTTTTCATATAATTTGTACTCGTCTTTTCGCTCGTTGATGATCTGGTAATCCAGTTTATTTGTGCGTACAGCCTCGCGGAATTCTTCAAATGAGAGATAATATATATCTTCTTTTTCATGAATAACGCCCGCTTGCACGAGTTGTCCTGCTTCCTTCAGTAAAGCTTGCTTATAAACGAAGTAGCGATTAATCATGCCGTATTTTGGATATTCACGATACCCGATGAAATTCCGGATTAGGTCAATCATTCGTTTTGTTTCTATGGCCTTTTGTTCACCCTCCGGCAATTGTGTTAATCGTTCTAATAACTCTTGTTCTTTTTTCAAAGCCTCCAGCCGTCCTTGCTCAAATTTCCGCTTGCTGGCATTCGGCTTAAAGTTTTTAATGTTAGTAAGAATCATCGTGACAAGTGTAATGGGTTTTTCACTCCATCGTGTTCTAGTCAAATCGATTTCCCCGGCACATCGCATTCCGTATTTGTTGAGATAAGCATAGATAGCGTCTTGGGTTTCCCTTCCACCGTCAAACTCCACCAGTTCATTCATAAAGTTATCTTCTTTAACGTTTTCTAAGTATTCTATCACTTTCGGATAAGGTCGAATCACATCGGCAACATCCATTAGCGCCAGGCCCATTTCCGAAGTAATATTGTTTGGTACAGACTGAGAAAGAGTGTCCGCTGCGTTTTTCTCACCTAACCACTCGTTCATTTTTTCATTAATCCATGTTGAAGCATTTATAGCAGCCATAAATACAACTGTACTTTGCGGGTCAAATAAAATCTTCTTTAATTCCTGAATATCTTCAAGAATAAAATCGAATAAATCAGATCCTGATTTCGTTTGGATGTTTTGTTTTAACTCTTCTATGGATGTTTGACTGCGGTTAATCAAATCAGAAACGATGGATGGATTGATTTCAATTTGTGCCGGCATATTTGTATTTCTTTCGTTGGGACTTGGTGCTTTAGAATCACTTGGCGTCGATTTTATTAAATCTCCTCGCTTAAGTGTGTTCATAAGTGCGTCTTTCATGAGTGGGTCATGTTGTCCCATCGCGTTTAATAACATGTTTCTTCTGACGGGGGAAGCCAGTTGATGAGTGACCTCTACAAACAGCCATCCACCAGCTCTACGCATGGGTGCGTTCGTCGTTAACAGGAAAAAAGACAATCCCAATGGTTTGATGGGGTCTGTCATCATTTGTTGATGACCGACAGAGATATACACGTGATTTTCTTGATCATTCGTTTCAGGGATGGGAAAAAGAGTCGTGACTGGACGGCTCTGGACAATATAAAAGGTATTATCAACCAAACACCATTCGATATCTTGCGGGCGGCCAAAATAAGCTTCAATCTTTCTTCCGATACGTGCCAGTTGTAAAATTTGTTGGTCCGTAAGAGTTTGTGTTTTTTGCAGATCAGGAGCAATTTCGTGTGTCTCGGTCCCTCCTTCTTTTCGTCCATAGATAGCCAATTCTTTAGCTGCTACCATCTTATCGACAATTTTATTCTCTTTCACCTTATAACAATCTGCAGAGACCAAGCCTGAGACCAGTGCTTCTCCAAGTCCAAAACTAGCATCGATTGACAACAGCTTGCGGTTGGAGGTAATTGGATCAGCGGTGAATAAAACCCCTGATGCCTGTGGGAAAACCATCCGTTGAATGATAACGGATAGAGACACTTGTCTGTGGTCAAATCCATTTTGCATACGGTAAATGACCGCGCGTTCTGTGAATAGGGAAGCCCAACATTTGCTGATATGCAGCAAGATGGCTTCTTTTCCAATGATATTTAAATAGGTGTCTTGTTGACCAGCAAAAGAGGCATGTGGCAAATCTTCGGCAGTCGCACTTGAACGTACTGCATAAGCATGTTCTACGCCAAACTGGGAGAGATAATGAGCAACTGCGCACGCAACACCGGAAGGAACTTCAACTTCCAAAACGATTTTGCGAATCTTCCCGCTGATTTCACCAATTTGGTCTCGATCGTCGATCTTTAGCATAGTTAGTTGATCCAACAAAGCTTGAAACGTTTTGTTTTGTTCGATGGCTTTTTCAAATCCTACTGTCGTAATACAAAACCCTTCTGGTACTTGTATACCTTTAATTCTTGTTAATTCCCCTAAATTCAACCCTTTTCCGCCAACGAGCAAATGCTGCGTTTTATCGATTTCCTGAAAATCGAGAACGAAAGAACTCATTCTACATCTCTCCTAAGCAGTAGTTCTATTGATATTAACAGTCTTTTAAACAAAGAAAAAGTTCCATTCTTTTAATAAAAATGGGACTTAAGATTTTTCCGTTTTGATGGTCACCAACATATGATAAAGTACCGATGATTCAAATTGGAAAGGAGGAGAAGATGTTGAGTGAGGAAAAAAAGCGAAAATCAAACAAATCACTGTGGCGGCCGCTTTTGGCAGCACCCGCTTTATTCTTCCTTGCCCCTCTTGGCATTGGAATTTATCTCACCCATCCCTTTCCCGCAAAAACCACGAAAAACCCAAAGGATTACGGCCTTGATTTCGAAGAGGTTGAATTTTTCAGCCGTAAAGATCAAGTAAAGCTATCTGGATGGTGGATCCCCGCTGTTTCCAAGCAAAGCAGGAAAACCATCATCACGGCACACGGTTATATGAATGAACGGGCCATGGAAAGGATTGAAGGCCTGCGGCTGGCTAAAGTACTTTCGAAACAAGGCTACAATGTGCTGATGTTTGATTTTCGCAATGCAGGCAAATCGAAAGGAAGAACCACAGGGTTGGGATACTATGAAAAACACGACCTATATTCTGCCATCGAGTATGCCATTCAGAAAAAAAGCCAGAAAAAGATTGCTCTTCTGGGCTGGAGTATGGGGGCCTCCACTGCGCTTATTGCCGGATGTGAACATCCTGCGGTGTCGGTCATTATTGCCGACAGTCCCTTTAGTGATCTAGAGCCTTTTTTAAAAGAGAACCTTTCCTATTGGTCTAAATTACCAAAACTGCCGTTTACACCAATTATTTATCATTCCATGCGGAAACTCCTTAATATTGACCCCAATGAAGTTTCACCTATTAGAAAAGTGATCAATACGAAGGGAAAAACTTTTTTATTGATACACAGTAAGTCAGATGAGGCGATTCCTTATACCGAGAGCGAACGACTATATAAATCTATTCCATCAGGTAACCATAAAGAATTGTGGCTGACCGAAAAGGCTAAACATATACATTCCTATTTTTTGTATAAGAGAGACTATGAGCACCGTGTTCTCCGGTTTCTCCATAAGCATTTCAAACTTGACTGAAGCCGGAGACATGCCCTCTTCCTCTTTTCAATGGTTAGAAACCTTCCCTTGTTCTATCACTCTCCTTAAGTACTCATATTCGGTGGGATCCAAGATATCGACTTCGTTGTTCGTGGCGGAGAGAATCTGGTCCCTGCACTTGGCGATGCGCTGAATCATGGGATGAATAGTCAAACTGGATAGATTCACAAAATCATATAAATCGCCTAGGCTGACTGGCAATTTATAGCCTTTATTGCTGCTGGCGATTATGATTCCGCTGTCCCGCAGTTTAGAGACAATATTGGACCGAAAATAATGCTGATTCATTTTGACATCTCTCAGGGCATTCAAGTTATCCAAAATTTCTTGGGTATAAACATATTCATCAGGATTTTCTTTTAGGTTAAATAATAAAAACTTTAAAAAATCCATCCGAAGCTTTTCCTCTTCTTCTTCACTTTTTCGATGTTTCTCAAGATATTGATACGTCAGGTTGACTGCCTGCTTGATAATCATTTCATTGTATTTGGCCTCATGGCTGTTGGATTTGTAATCATAGATGAAGTTCTTGTAGTCTAGGGGCAAAAGCTGAATGGCGGATATTTTTTGTTTGATGATTTCATAATAAGAACGGTACTGCTTAGAATGATGTGTACAGTCGTATCCCTTCGCCAGGATTCCGGAAATAAGGCGGGCTAATCTGAGCAGAACATCCGACTCTGTTTGATTAAAGCCAAAAATGGAATAGTTGAATAAATCCGGAATGGTCTTTGTTTCCACGTAGTTTCTGAATTGCATTAAAAATTCGGCTTGGTCACTCACCACCAGATCAAGCTGTTCGAAGCTCCGGTTCAAGTCTTCATAGACCATTCGATTCGTATAGCGGAAAAACGGCTTTTGATGCATGATGCCGCTGTCTTCTCTGATTTTCCGCTTATCCATTACATATGCATAGATACTGAAAGGAAGTTCCTTCAGGTCGTTAACGATCTGAAGCATTTGATTGTCATCACGAATGTCTTTTTCTTGGAGAAATGGGACTTTGTCCAGATGCTCTTCCAGTCTTTCCTTATGGGAGCCTTTTACCAGGATGGCCGTGATGATCAAATGGGTCGACACTCCCTGTTTTACAAAATCAAATAGATAATCACCAAATTCATTGATAAAAGCGTATTGTACCTCTTCCAAATTGCCACCACCCGAGTTTAAAAGTTTTCTCTCTATACCATTTCAACATAATTTTCCATAAACCCTCCAACAATCACGTTTTTTTATAGTATGTGAATGAAATACGCTTCTCTCGGTTTAAAGGTATTCAACCTGGAATTGCTACTGGATTAGGTCCCCTCGTGTCAAAGCCCATCGTTGACCTGTATGCCCATCCTTCATCTGACACATGATTAGACAACTGAAATATCTCCGTTTAATATAAGTAATAGAGTTCTCCACTTAAGTATCTGAACGAAAAGGGGTTATCAATACATGCAAGAACATGCTGAAAAGACGGCTTTATTAGTGATGGATATCCAAAACGGTATTGTATCCCGTTACGCCGAAGCCAAAAAATTATTACATAACATTCAGGAAGCTATCGCAAGTGCGCGCAAACACAATATTCCGGTCATTTTTGTCCGTGTTGGATTTAGCACAGGCTACCCGGAGGTCAGTCCACGAAATAAGGTATTTGCTAGCTTTGCCGCTCATGGAGGCATGACCACGGCGGACGAAGCCACACAAATTCATGAATCGGTTAAGCCCCAAGAAAACGAACCCATTGTAACCAAGTACCGCTTTAGTGCTTTTGCCGGCAGTACACTGGATATGACCCTTCGCTCACGCCAAATTGATACACTCATCCTTTGTGGTATTGCGACAAGTGGCGTGGTTCTCTCTACAGTGCGAGAAGCAGCCGATAAAGATTACTCCTTGACCGTATTAAGTGATGCCTGTCTTGATCAAGACCCTGAAGTTCACCGCGTCCTAATGGAGAAAGTATTCCCTCGTCAGGCCAGTGTTCTGACCGTCGATGCTTGGATTGAGTCATTAGCTTAATATCATGAGGGCTGCTTTGCAATTGCAGAACAGCCCTTTTGTTTTCCAATTTCTTGTTTATTGATGATGGATACCCTGATTTTTGGGAGCGTTCAAAAACGGAATAGTCAATAAAAATATATACCTACCTGTTCTCCCCTTAGAAAAGGAAAGCAAGCGGAATTATTCGTTAATGAGTATTCATATAAAATTCCCTCAACACATGGGCTAAATCAGGAGCAGCCGCACCAATTTCATGAGTTTGCCCTTCCAATAGGCAGTAACGGGAATTGGGAAGATGTTGAAATGCTGTCTCTACACCAAGCTGCATCCATGAAGGACTTGCTCCTCCAGCGACCACCAGTGTTGGAACCGTTATAGAGTCAGCGATGTCGTTAGGGAAAGACTGGTCTCCCAATATGGCCAACTCATATGCTAGTGTGTGTGCCATTTTCTCCAAGGAAGCCCTAAACGGTGCAGTCCGAAGCTGGACTACTACGTTTTCCGGTATCCCCACCCCTTCCCTTTGAAAGAGTTCAACAGCCTCTCCACGCCGATCAGCAGCTACCAACTCTTCAAGCCGTATTTTTAAATCTGCAGGTGGCCGCTGACGGCTGCCCTCAACTATGAAAGGTGGTTCGTACAATGCTAACTTGGAAATGTTGAGTTGCTTAGCAGCTTTCAGAGATAATACTGCGCCAGATGAATAGCCGAATACATACGCTGTCCCCCCGGCTTCACTAATGAGTGCGTCAATGTCCTCTATTTCACGGTCTACGGTATATGGCGGGGTATCGCCGCTGTCCCCTCTCCCCCGGCGGTCGTACATATAAACCGTGAAGTGGGGCGTAAGAAGTTGTGCAAGAGTTGCAACAGTGGAGCGGAGATTAAAAGCACCGACTACCATGATAATTGGGGGGCCATGACCAACCTTGTCAAATACGATGGTGGTGCCGTCCGTTGAAAAGACTTGTGGCATTTTATACTCCTCCATTCCTTTTTATTTTTCTAAAACAGTATAAAAGTTCTATATATTCAAATTATTACCTTTTCTAATATAGGGAATTCGTTCGACAAATAGTTAATACCAATAAAAACCAAAAGGACCAATAGTTTATTGGTTAATATATCGATGGCGGTGTTACATTATCATGTAAACAAGGTTACCTGCATTTATGAGAGGAAATTATAGCATGAGTCGAAGTTGGATTTTAATGACATTGTTATTAATGATTCTTGGACTGGCTTCATTTTTCATTTTAAATGACCAGGATTCTTACTTTACAAATGAAACAGAATCCAATCTTTTAAATAAAAAACAAACAAAAGCAAAGAGTATATCAACACCCAAAAAGGTTGTCCCTTTACCAACCGAAACTTATCCAGCTGTTAAAGAACAATTCGGCCTTTTAGTGCAGCAAGCCTCTGTCAAAGGAATTGCTGTTGTGATTACAGATGGCTATCGTAGTTTGGAGGAACAGGAGCGCCTTTATGAAAAAGGTCGAACTACAGCAGGAGAAATTGTGACTAATGCAAAAGGTGGGGAATCTTATCATAATTATGGGCTGGCGATTGATTTTGCCCTTAATACCCCCTCTGGTAAAACCATTTGGGATATGAAGTATGACGGAAATAAAAACGGTATGGCTGATTGGACGGAAGTGGTTGGAATAGCAAAGTCACTGGGGTTTGAATGGGGCGGAGATTGGGAACAATTCCCAGATTATCCCCATCTGCAAATGAACTATGGATTGACGATTGCCGACCTGCAAGACGGACAGCGGCCCTTCAAAGCATCCCTGACCGCGGATTCATCTAACTAAGGGGGATTATAGAAGTTGCTCTATCTCCCCCTTCTTTTTTAGTGTAATAAATTTCTCAGTTCCTTCGCATGCCTGCGGTTTGTATCAATAACTTCCTCGACCACTTTCTTGGATGCTGGATCAAGGTCCCCTTTTACGATTTCCTCTGAATACTCGACTCCATATTGATCCAATCCTTTTAATGCATCCTTAATAATTTCCTTTTCATCATCGGATATCATCATCTTATGCATATAGCTGTGCATCTTACCGGTGAACCCTTCGTTGTCAGCAGGAACCCCATTCAAGTTTTGAATCCGCTCCGCAAGCTTTTGGGCATTTTCCTTGGCCTCTTGCTGCAGGAATTGAAACTTTCGCTTTAACTCGGGATCCTCCAGCTTTTGGATATGATGTTCAAAAGCATGGATCCCCATGTAGGTTCCTCTTAATAAGGTGTCTAATTCCTCCACTACAATTTTGTCATTCATCCATTTCACACCCTTTTCCCTTTTGCTTTTTATTATGTTTACCTAAAAGCCTGTACCCCTTCCAGTCGCCGTACGGAATTTTGTATTTTAATAAGTCTGGCTGGTTGGCAATATAGATGTAGGCGGCAATGGGGCCTTGATCGGTATTTATGGTTTGTTGGATTCGTTCATAAAGATTATCGCTTCTGCCTTCTGTGTAGTCTTCTAACCAATCAAGTCTGGCTAACTCACTGTCCGTGACTTCGTAGAGTTCACCATAAACCCGAGTAGATGGCCCTTGCTCCACAGCAGGATAACCATAGCTTGAATCATACATGACTCCATTTGTCCAACACTGTTCGGCAAGGCAGATGGCATGTTTTAAAAACCGGTCATTGGACCCACCTTTACGTAATGTTCCATATACAAACACCTTGTGCATTTCTCTCACTCCTCTCCCCTAGCTTACCCCTGCCTCACTTAAACTTCATCTTATACTCCGCTTGGAATGTACCATTTGGTGTGAGTTTATTGATTCCAAATTTCTCTTTCAGGTCGCCGGTAGTGTTGTGTGTATCAGCGATGCCATACCATGGCTCTATGCAAACAAAAGGAGCAATCTTGCCGTTTGTGTACTTTGACCAGATTCCGACAAAGGGAAACCCTTCGAACCCTACTTCCACACCATGGTCTGACTTATCTGATGCGAGTGTGATTTGATTGATATAGCTATAAACTAAAGCGTCCTGGGCAAACAAGGAGTCGGTGAGCTTGATTGTGGATAGATTATTGGCTGCCCCTTTCTCGTGGATAAGGGCATCCTTTAGCTCGTATTCCGTTACTTTCTTAAACGCTGCAGGAACCATGTGTAAACTGTAGTCCTCGATGGTTTCATTTGGTAACAAAGGAATCCTAAAGGCGGGATGGGCACCAATGGAAAAATACATTTCATCCTCGTTGTCATTGACAATTTCCCACCCGACAACAAGCGTATCCTCCTTAATGGTATACCGAATCATCGCTTTAAAATCGTAAGGATATATATCAAGGTAACGCCCCGCCGACTCGAATCGGAAGGAAACATCTGTCGCGGTCTGCTCTTCCACCTCAAAAACAACGTCGCGTAAAAATCCATGCTGGGACAGATTATAATTCTTACCGTCTAGCTGGTATTGATCATCCTTTAAACGCCCTACGATGGGAAACAAAACAGGTGAAACCCGGCCCCAGTATTCTGGGTCCCCAGTCCACATGTAATCCAGGCCGTTTTTCTTTTGCTGTACACCGCGCACTTCCGCCCCGTTTGTACTGATTTCTACCCTTAACCAATCATTTTCTAATATGATCATCTTCAATCCCTCATTTCTAACTGTTCTGTCTTGTATAAACATTATTATACCGAAAGTTACCCTTGCATGAGATTCATACTGGCATCCATTTGAACCAGAAACACTCTACCTCTTATCCATAGCCTCATTTTATTATTTACCATTTTTCACCATGTAGGCTTTTTTTCATACTATATTTTGGGGGTGAAACAATGCCAAGGGTAAATTATCGAAGTTCAGACGTTGACTTAATGGCAAGGATGATGAGAGCGGAAGCCGAAGGTGAAGGAAAACAGGGAATGCTATATGTTGGAAATGTGATTGTGAATCGTATTGTAGCCAATTGTTTAGACTTTAAAGGTCTCAGGAGCATTCCCCAAGTTATTTACCAAGTACAGGGTGGAAACTTTTCTTTTGAAGCAGTCCAAAAAGGGAATGTGTTCTATCAAAGGGCAAGGACCGCCGAAAAAAGATTGGCAAAACAGAACTTGGAGTATTGGAGACAGCACCCAGGGAAATATGCTCTTTGGTATTTTAATCCACATGCTCCATGCCCTCCAACATGGTACGGTCAACCCGCATCGGGGCAATTTAAAAATCATTGTTATTATGAACCAAAACCTGGAACATGCGAAAGTGTATATTCCGGCTAAGCTTACTCTTGAGTAAGCTTTTTTACATATTAGGAAAATGTTACGTTTTCTCCCATATTTTTTCTGAAAATTTAATAAACTTTTTAACAAAAACATCACCAATTGTCTTATAATACAAAATAATAATTTTTTTAGAAGGTGATGGGAAAATGAGACACGTAACCTTGATGCAAATTTTCAATCATCATATAGCAAAAAAATATCTCACCCGTTCGGGGATTGCCCATGCCATTGCTTGTGCATACCATGCTTTCAAATTGGCAAAAACCTTTAACGTTTCGGTAGATTTGGCCACAAAAGCCGCTTTGCTGCACGATATGGGCCATTACACTTGGTACCGCAATGGAAAATGGGATTATGATTTATATAAAAAGAATGATATCCATGCCATCAAGGGAGCGGAAAGAGCCCATAAATTATTGATTCGATTGGGAGAAAATCCGATTATCGCAAAAGAAATTGCGCTGGCTGTCCTATTTCACACGGATTCCTATATGCCAGAAGGTTTTATTAAACGTACGCCATTACAGGAAATCGTGAAACTGGCGGATGAGTTAGATGAGGAACAAGGCGGCATGCACCATTATCGAAAAGTCGAGAAAGATAAGGCTATAAAAATGATTGAACGGTTGGACCAAATGATAGAAAAAGAATTGAAAACTTCTAATCAGGGGTTAAACTATCGCCAAGAAGGACTTCTCTAATCATCACGTGCCTTTATGGACTTTTGCGGTTTAAAAAGAATCGTTGCATTTTGGTGGAAAAGTGCTAAAATCAAACTGTTTGCAGACTTTAATCCAAAGGATCATAAGGGGAAAGTGAAGAGGATGACGTGGGAAGTACTTAGTATGGTTGGCACCATCGCGTTTGCCGTAAGCGGGGCAATTGTTGCGATGGAAGAGGAATATGATATTTTAGGGGTTTATATATTAGGTATTGTGACGGCGTTCGCAGGAGGGGCCATTCGGAATTTGTTAATTGGAGTCCCCGTTTCGGCCCTATGGAGTCAGGGATTGTTATTTCAAATTGCTTTATTGTCTATAACTGCTGTATTTCTATTTCCAACAAAACTGTTAAAGCATTGGCAAAAGTGGGGAAATTTCTTTGATGCGATAGGTTTGTCTGCCTTCGCAATACAAGGTGCCATATACGCTTCAAAAATGGGGCACCCGCTCAGTGCTGTGATTGTTGCCGCTGTCCTTACAGGAATTGGCGGAGGGATTATTCGTGATTTGCTTGCCGGAAGAAAACCAATTGTTCTAAGAGCAGAGATTTACGCCGTTTGGGCGATCCTGGCAGGAGTCATCATTGGTTTAAAAATAGCCGTGGAACCATGGCAGTTATATACCCTGTTCGTCATCGTTACTGGCTTGCGTGTTCTCTCGTATACGTTTGATTGGAAGCTGCCCGTAAGAAGGCTGGGGACACATTACGACGGTTAATCCGTCGATTTTTTTTGCATTTGAAGTTGAGAAGAAACAGTCAAAATAGGTAACGTTTATGTTGGCCAGCTTGGAGGTTAAACTAATTGAGACAAGGGAATAATGAACAGTGTTCGTGAATGAATTCAAGAAAGGAGAGGTTTACATGCCACAAGGAGCTACTGAAACAAGCACCTTGAAAATTGGTGATCAGGCACCTGATTTCACCTTGGAAGCCCATGGCAATCGTGTCGTCACTTTAAGCGATTTCCGCGGCAAACAAAATGTTTTCCTTTGTTTTTACCCTTTAGATTGGACCCCGGTCTGAGGCGCGCAAATGCCTTCTTACGAGGATGATCTACCTCGTTTTGAAGATTTTGATACCCAGGTCTTGGGTATTTCAGTCGACAGCGTCCACAGTCATGATGCATGGGCACATTCCATTGGAGGAATATCCTATCCGCTATGTTCCGACTTTTACCCTCACGGTGAAGTTTCGGAAAAATATGGCGTCCTTCGCAAAAATAAGGATGAGGCAGCCTATGGAGCTTCAGAGCGTGCCCTCTTTATTATTGATAAAGAGGGAATCGTTCAGTGGATAGATGTTCATCCAATTGATAAGCAGCCTGATAATGAAGAATTGTTTGATGTTTTGAGGAAACTTTAAGACCAGCTTGCAGAAAATAAGGAGGCTGTGTATGGAACTCTCAAGAAAAGCTATCCCATATACACCCAGCAGTAAAACACTGCATGAAATGACGATCATGATTGTTTCCACCTCCGGCGTCCATCTGAAGGGTATGGAACCGTTTAACACCGACCCCAGAGAAGGTGATGCGACCTTCCGCATTATTCCAGGAGACGTGGATGCAAAGAACTTAACCGTAACCCATGCCGCCCCAAAGGAGCATTATAATACCGATGCCCCAAAAGAGGATATTAACTGTGTATTCCCTATCGACCGCCTGCGGGAAATGGTGGATGACGGAGACATTGGGGGAGTTGCTGAAAAACATCTCACCATGATGGGTTATTCCATGAGGTTGAATAAAATTAATAATGAAACCATACCCGCGCTTGTCAAAGAAGTGGTTCGTTCCAAAGCGGATGCCGTATTGTTAACTGCCGGCTGACCGCTTTGTCATCGCACTGTAGTTACAGTGCAGCGTGGTATTGAAGCACAGGGTATTCCAACAACCTTAATTACATTGGACGTTGAACAGTCTGGTTTGATGAGGCCGCCAAGGGCGATTCATCCGGTTGGATTCGAATTCGGACATTCGTTAGGAAAACCCCATGATAAAGCAACACAATCAAAAGTATTATTGGCAGCACTTGCGGAATTAAATGAAAGACAAGAGCCAGGACATATTCATGATGTAAATTTTCCATCTTACTAATGCTTTCAAAAGGACGGCTTGATGGGCATCCTTTTTATAAAGTTTGATTTCAAAAAAGGCACGGGCCATATGAAGCCCGTGCCTATATATTGTAAAACAACTTGCTATATTTAAAGTCTTATTAAATTCGTTCCTTTAAACCCTTTTGTTGGTCTTTCTCCAGATTTTCATCTTCTCGGCTTCTGCAATCAAGCTTTCCCTAAAATCCGGATGGGCAATCGAAATTAACAGCTCTGTACGCTCCCATGTGGAACGTCCGGATAGATTAACTTTCCCGTATTCCGTCACAATATATTGGGACTGTGATCTTGGGACGGTTACAATTTCGCCCAGATTTAGAGTAGGGACAATCCGAGAATGTAGTTCGCCATTTTTATCTTGATAGGTAGACGTAAGGCAAATAAAAGCTTTTCCGTCTTCAGCAAGGGAAGCGCCATCCACATAATCCAATTGGCCTCCTGTTCCGCTAATGTGGTTCACCCCAGATGACTCGGAAGAAATCTGGCCAAACAAATCCACCTCAACCGCGTTATTAATCGCAACCATGTTTTTCTGCTGTCTAATCATCCGGGGGTCATTGACATAATCAACGGGGAAAGACGCCAAAAAAGGATTGTCGTTGATCCAGTCATACAATTCCTGTGACCCAAGCGCAAATGACCATGCCGCTTTCCCGCGATTGATTGTTTTTTTGCTGTTGTTTAATTTCCCAGCATTATACATATCAAGGTAGGCATCGACCAGCATCTCGGTATGACAACCCAAATCTTTTAAATCGGATTGAGCAATCAGTTCACCAACTGCCGAAGGTAACGCCCCGATGCCGAGCTGGATGGTGGACCCATTTGCCATTTCTCCTACAACCAGCCGGGCAATTTCTTTGTCCACTTCTTTGCTCGCTGCCCTTGGAAGTGTGGGGATGGTTGGGTTTTGCCCTTCCACGATATAATCGACTTCAGAAATGTGAATGCACTCATCGAAACCTCCTAATGCCCTTGGCAGATTTTTATTCACTTCCACAATCACTGTATCAGCTGTATCCAGAATGGCTTTAGTTGCGGAATTGGTAAGGGAAAAGTTAAAATATCCATGCTGGTCCATTGGAGGTACCTGAATCATGGCTACATTGACTTGCAGGTAATTCCGGTAAAACAATGGTTTATTGCGGTAAACCATCGGGATAAAATCACATAAGCCTTGTTTGTATAACTGCCTGTCTACGCCGCTAAAATGCCAGCTATTATAATAAAAAGTTACCCGATCTGGATCCGCCTTGACGACTTCCGGCACCCGCATTAACAGCATACCTCTAATCTTAATGTCTACAAGTTCGTCTTTCCTTGCGGCTAAAGCCCGGTCCAGCTCGATCGGCATGGTCACTCCAAAGCCGTAATCGACCCAGTCTCCAGAACGGATCATTTTTACCGCATCTTCTGCGGTTCTTAACTTTGATTGATATTCTGCTGTTACCTTCATTTTAAAGCCTCCAAAACTGCAAAAATGTCAAGATAATGATTTTTCAATCGATTAGTGACACAGTAAGATATACTCAAATCAATAAAATCGCCAAAATTATAACTAGGTACTAATTGCTAGTACTAAAGATGATTTTAGCATTTTCGGTACTAGTTGACAAGAAACTAAAAGAATTGTCAAAAAAAACAAATTTTTTTAAAAAACAAATTCCGCTCTTCCCCACAACATATATACAAAACTTAATAATCATGAAAAATTGAATAGGTGTCATTGGTCATTTATAATAAAATCATTCATTAGGATTTTTATGAAAATTGCCTACATTCAGGAGGAAAGATGTTTATATCCTATCCCATTTTAGCAGCACTTTTGGGCATGCTGATTGCTCAATTCGTTAAAATCCCCATCCATTATTTAACAACAAGGGAATTAGATTGGAGACTAATGTTTAGTACAGGTGGGATGCCGAGTTCCCATACTGCCACGATTATCTCGTTGACTACGGCAATTGGAATGAATGCGGGGATTTATTCCAATGATTTTGCAATTGCGGCTATCGTTTCCCTCATTGTGATGCACGACGCGACCGGTGTTCGAAGGCATGCAGGGTTTCATGCGGAAATCCTAAATAAACTTTTGGTTGATTTCAATCAACTAATCGATACCTTAAAAAATCCAAATCTAAAGAAAACGGAATCGAGGGAAAAACTAAAAGAATTGTTAGGACATAAACCTATCGAAGTGTTTTTTGGAGCCATTACAGGCCTCATAGTTGGTGTGTTAACGTATTATTTCTTTCCATTTCAATAATCTTATTGGCATGGAAAAGCAGCTTCACTTCTTCAAAGTTTTTTAATCCTTATGGGGGCCACCATTAAAAGGGCAAGGATGAACGTAATCCATACATTTGCATAAGAAAATATTCCCATGGTTGCCAATGGTAAACCTGCAGCTGGAATGGGTAACCCTCTAAAATAGCCAATAGTCGGTTTCACATTAAACCTTGCCAGCCTTAATGCCCCCATTGTTGGAAAAAGAACAAATGCCAACGATGTTAGGATGGAAGGATTCGCAATGGAGTGGAATACAAGTGCAGGGGCTACTCCAAAACTCACTATATCTGCCAATGAGTCTAATTGGATTCCCACTTCACTGTTCACTCTTAATTTCCTTGCGACTCTTCCATCCAGGAGATCAAAAAGAGCCGAGAAAAAAATAAAAATGGAGGCGGATACCAAAAATCCGCTCATATTTAATGTAATGGAAAACACACCACATAATAAATTTCCGATGGTTAGTAAATTAGGTACCGCTTTTACGACTTGAACAAACAATCTAGTCACTCCTGACGTCGGAATTCTCTTCCTAGTAGCTTCTACTGCAAAATCCCTTGTTATTCTCCTGACACAGGTCCATAAGAAAACCGGGCAAAAACCGCCCGGGCTTATTTTTAGTGATTTTCAAATGGGAGCATGAGATGTTGAATAATTTCACGGGAATTAAGCATTCTAAGATGTGTTTAGGAGGTGAAGTACCTTGTCTTATCAACCAAATGGAAATGAAAAACAAAAAGGTAAAGCATTAGCAGGAAATAGCCAAGGTTCCGGCACAAAATATCATCAAGAGCACGCCGGTAATGTCGAAGGTTACGGCCAGCCTCATCCGGTCGATGGCACTGACACCGGTAGTATGAATATAAACAATGATTAAATCTTTCGGTTATAAAGTCTTCTAAAGAAGGGCTTAAGGCTGGTTCAATAAGCCCTCCTCCTTCTTCATTTATAGTGATTTCCGCTATAATGCCATCTCCCTTCCTCAATCTGCGGCAGTATCCCTCTTATATACGCTTTTAATTCTTCTGGTAATTCATCCTTTTCAAGTTCATCCAGCGTAAAATGGATGATACGGGATAAAGCCGGATCCATGACTTGGACATGGATTTGCAAATTCCCTTTTAAATCGGATACTTTTCTAGTCAACATAATATGAAAAGACATATGATCACCTCAAATATATTATAAAGGAACGTATGTTCTGTTTTCAATCCTTAACTTATTCCTCTAATCCCACATCAGCCTCTTTTCGGGCCGGGACCTTTTGCCTAAAAAAGAAAAAAGCGCTATTCCCTTGTTTTAGGAAAGCGCTTAGTGATTATATACGTTTCTATTAAACCCTTTTAGCCCCTATATATCTAGGGTGCCAATAAGTATTGTAAATGCTTGTAATCATGACACCTTTTGACGATGAGGACATAATCATTCTACCGTTTCCGATATAAATCGCCACATGCGTTGGCCTGCTGGCTTTATTGGGAGCAAAGAACATTAAATCGCCAATCTTAAGAGAAGATATGCGGTATCCATTTCCGTAATACATCTGTGCGGCGGTACGTTTCAGTGTGATTCCTGCTTTTCCGTAGGAGTACTTGACAAGACCGGAGCAATCAAAACCGCTTGGTGACATCCCGCCCCACCGATAAGGAACTCCCATATTGTTTTCCGCTACTTGAATGGCTTTTATATGATAATCATAATAGGCTTCTGCTTTATTACCGGCGTTAGCATACAAAGTGCCAACAGAAGCTAAAATGACAAATGCTGTGATGAATTTCTTTAGCATGCTTATGCCCTCCTGGTAATTTGATAGTTCTACTATACCAAGGGGTTATGACAACGCCATCACAGCTAATTTACAATCCTATTACAATATTATTTTAAAATAATATTATCTTCATAGAGACCGGTTATACCCACTCCAACATTTCGATCCGGTTCCCAAACGGGTCGTTCACATAAAATCGATTGGCACCAGGGAGTTTATCGTCCTCCACATACTCGATGTTATTCTCCTTGAGGTGTTTTTTTAACTCTTCAATCTGTTGAATTTCAAAGGCGGGGTGGGCTTTTTTGGCAGGTACAAACGGTTCTTCTACCCCGATGTGGATTTGCACATTTCCCGCTTTAAACCAAACACCACCACGTTTTTTCAATTCTTCGGGCTTTTCCATCTCCTCAAAACCTAGGATATCGATAAAAAATTTCCTTGCCGTGTCCTCACTGCCTTTTGGAGCCGCCAGCTGCACATGATCGATGGCTCTGAACGTAAACATCATCCCATCCCCCCTATCATCTTCTTTCTTAATAGTACTACAAGTGGATTGGAGTAAAAAGTAACATTTTTAAAAAACCCCCAATTTTCAGGATGATGGGATTTTGATAGATTAGTTCTATTGGGATACGAGTCTTTTAGGAACGGGATCTTTCCTCCGCTCCTCTTTAACAATCCCTTCTATAAACGAAAGAAGGATGTCGTGTAAGTCCTCATGCATTAAGGCAACCTCTATCATGGCTTGTAAATACCCTGCCTTATCTCCAATATCATACCGTTTTCCTTCCAGTTCTAACGCAAACAGGTTTTCCTTCTCACAGAGGAGCCGCAATGCATCGGTTAATTGAAGTTCATTCCCGATGCCGCGTTCAATCGTTTTTAGATACGAGAAAATAGTTGGATTCAGGATATAACGTCCCATGACAGCAATATCCGAAGGGGCCTGTTGAATGGAGGGTTTCTCCACCAAATCCTTCACGGAATGAACCCGTCCAAATTTGCTGTCTGGGTTGATAATTCCGTATTTTGACACATCTGCTTGGGCCACTTTTTTCACACCGATTACAGACTGCTTCGTATGTTGATACGCATCGATCATTTGTTTTAACGCCGGCTGCTCCGAGATCATAATGTCATCACCAAGCAGAACCGCAAAGGGCTCTTCCCCTATAAACTGCTCCGCACATAGCACCGCATGACCGAGTCCTAGTGGTTGTTGCTGACGAATATAATGGATGTTCGCCAGAGAGGAAATCTGCTGCACTTCCCTTAATACATCCCATTTCTGTTTTTCTTCTAACATTTGCTCCAATTCAACCGACTTATCAAAATGATCTTCAATTGATTTTTTATTCCTTCCGGTAATAAAAATGATGCTTTCAATCCCTGATGCGACTGCCTCTTCCACGAGATACTGGACCGCCGGTTTATCGACAATAGGCAGCATTTCTTTTGGTTGTGCCTTGGTCGCAGGCAAAAATCTCGTCCCTAATCCACCAACTGGAATAACTGCTTTTTTTATTTTCATAAATGTACCCTTCTTTCCTTTATCCTGGTAAATACAAGTTGTTTCGTTCCAATATAATTGATTCCAACGCTAATCGCTGTGACGAGTAACTTACTGGTAAACAAAGCAATTCCAAACCACTTATAAAAAACTGTTAATAGTAAAGAAGTAATCACTAACGTGACCAGATTCACACCGATAAAAGTGAAAAACTCCTGCTTACTTCCCTTTCCCTTTTGTTCAAATGTCCACTTCCGGTTCATCATGTAGCTGTTTAGAACCCCTGCACTGTACGAAATACATTGTGCCAGGATAAAGTTAACGGTGAGCCAGGTCAGAAGTGCATAGACGGTAAAATCAATCGAGGTATTGACAATACCCACAAGGGCAAATTTGATAAACGGTATCCACTTCTTAATCATCTGTACATCCTAATCTTTTCAGATTTTTTTTGATAAACCTCCCGAACGATATATAGAGGACGATGTTTTGATTCGTCATATATCCGGCCGATGTATTCACCGATCATCCCGAGCATAAATAAAATAATACCGCTGAATAATAGCTGGATCACAATAAGCGAAGACCAGCCAGTAATGGTCGCATTAGTAAATATTTTTAGGTAGAGGACGACTAACAAATAGAAGAATCCAATCACCGATAAAGCGGCGCCGGCAATACCGGCTAACTTTAATGGTTTATAGGAAAAAGAAGTAATCCCATCCATCGATAATTTGAGCATTTTTTTAAGGGGATATTTGGATTCACCGGCTAAACGCTCATCCCGTTCATATTCAATCGCTGTTTGTTTAAATCCTACCCAGCTCACCAAGCCGCGTACGAAACGATTCCTTTCTTTCAGGTTATTCATTTGGTCACAAACTTTTCGGTCCAATAAGCGGAAATCACCCGTATCAAGTGGGATATCAATCTCCGTCATCGAGTGTAAGAATCGGTAAAACAGCTTGGCCGTCTGTTTTTTAAACACCGTTTCTCCTTTGCGTTTCGTCCGTTTGGCATACACCACATCGTATCCTTGCTTCCATTTTTTTATCATTTCTAAAATAAGCTCAGGTGGGTCCTGCAAGTCGGCGTCAATGACAACGACTGCCCTCCCGAGTGAATATTCCATTCCCGCTGTAATCGCAATTTGATGTCCAAAATTTCTTGAAAAGTCCAGCAAAACAACCGAAGGGTCTTTTTCGCTATACTCCTTTATTATTTCGGCTGTTCGATCCCTGCTTCCATCGTTTACAAACAGAAGTTCATAAGCTTCTCCTGTTGAACGCATTACTTCTGATAAACGGTGATAGGTTTCATGTATCACTTCTTCTTCGTTATATACAGGAATTACAATTGAATATTGGATGGATTGACTCATATTCCATTCCTCCTCATAACTTTTTAGTTTCACATCATAAATACCAATGTTCTATCTAGTCATCCTTCGCTTCTAGGAATTCATGTATTTATCATGCACCTGCAAACTTAAGCAGAACTGAGGATTAGCTGAAAGTTTCCTGAAAGTCAGCGTCAGATGAGTGTTTACAATGGAAACCCTTCAGATAAACAGCAAAAGGCGATACAAACATTTTCTGCTTGTACCGCCTTTTTGTTATTATTTATAGCCCAAACATCACTGCCATGTTGCCCTCGTTTTTAATTCGTTAAAATGTATTATAAACATTTTCGCAAGTTTCCGGTTTCGGTTCGTAAAAGCAATGTGATTTAAAACGGGATACCAATGGTTGACCGTACCATGTCTGCGGACAATTTCCAGACGGCTTGAAGTACCACAAGCTAAATTTCGCCGGCCAAAATCTTTCGCCGTTAACTACCCTGCGGGCTAAGCGTCTCTCACTTTCCCTTGCTCTTTGGTAAAAGTAACCATGCTTAACCGCTTCGAAAGCATGGGGCTGGTAAATCATCTGGGGAATTGTGCGAAGGCCCTTAAAGTCAGAACAGTTGGCGCGTACTCGATTAATCCCAATATTGCCTACTAATAACATTCCCTGAGTGCCTTCACCCTCTGCCTCAGCTCTAAGCAGCCTTGCCAGTAAATCGATATCTGGATTCCTCGCATTCACTACGGCCATAGGCTCCCCACCATCGTTGTTTATCACAAATATATTCTTTCGGGTTTTGTATAGACCATCAATATTCCAATGAATTTTGAACACTTGAAGAAATAGACCTGCTAAATGCATTTCAATGACAAAAAAGGAAATACTTGAATTATTAAAGGAAAATAGGTTTAACAAGATATTTCTGGGGGTAAAGTGAATGAGCACGAAGCGTCTATTAATCGTCAACATCATTATTTTGCTTATTTTAGTGGGTGGAGGATTCGGAATTTATGCCTATTACAATCAATCCGTCAATTATTTATCAACGGATAATGCACAAATTGCCGGACAACAGGTAACCATCTCGGCTCTGGCCAACGGAAGATTGACAGATTGGAATGGCCATGTAGGTGACAAATTTTCAAAAGATGCTACTGTAGGTACTATTGCGACAACGGATGCAGCTGGGAGAACCGTCACAATGGATGTGACCGCACCAACCGACGGAACCATTGTCCAGACGAATGCCGTTCCTAATTCCACTGTAGTGGCAGGCACCCAGCTTGCCCAGGTTTATGACCTGGACTCATTATGGGTAACCGCTAATATCGATGAAACCGATATTGACCAAGTTAAGACAGGACAGGATGTCGATATTTATGTCGATGCCTTCCCTAACAATTCATTAAGTGGAAAAGTGGAACAAATCGGCATGGCAACCGCGGGAACTTTTTCTCTCTTGCCAAGCAGTTCGAATACATCAGGCAACTATACAAAAGTCACTCAAGTTATTCCTGTCAGGATATCGATTGATGATAATGAAGGTGTAGGTATCGTACCCGGCATGAATGTAACCGTGAGGATACGTAAGTAGGTGATCAGATGACCATGTATATCACGGTTTATGTCATTTTAGGAATATTAGTGCTTCTATTATTAAATTTCAGGATGGTAAAAGCAAGAAAGAAAGCTACCGGTCAAAAACAACTCCAACCGGTTTTAAACCGCCCGAACACGCCATCCGATCCAACGGCAGAGACCCCAGAGCAGCCTCTTTCCCGTACCGGGACACAGGACGATAAAGCACAGGAAGCCCCTCAGCATAATTTATCAGACGAAGTTGAAGACATGCTGAAGGAATCAGCCATTCCTGAACCGGCCTTGGAATATGTTGAAGCTAACGTCGAACTGGATGAAAGCAAAATTCAGCAGCAAAAATCCGCAGAGACTGCTGCGGGAGAAACGGGAGCAGGAAAAGTACTCGTGGCTTTGATGCTTGGCGCGTTTGTTGCCATCCTAAATCAAACGCTGCTAAATGTGGCCATTCCCCATATTATGAATGATTTGGGCGTTTCAGCCAGTACCGTCCAATGGCTCTCAACCGGTTATATGTTAGTGAACGGGATTGCCATACCGATTACGGCCTTTCTTATTGAAAAATTCGGAACAAGGAAACTGTTCCTTACAGCCGTTTTTCTATTTACGATTGGTTCGGTCGTTTGTTCCCTTTCAGCTAACTTCAGTATGCTGATGATTGGAAGGGTCATCCAAGCCAGTGGTGCCGGGATTATTATGCCGCTATTAATGACCGTGTTTTTCGCACTGTTTCCTCCCGAAAAGCGAGGAAAGGCAATGGGAATTATGGGAATCGTCATGATTTTCGCTCCTGCCATCGGTCCTACTCTTTCCGGCTGGCTGATCGGACATTATTCTTGGAGATTATTGTTTGATATTGTCATTCCCATTGGGGTTCTGGATTTAATCCTAAGCTTCTTATGGATGAAGGACGTAACAAAGGTAACCAACCCTAAATTTGATCTTCCGGGCTTTTTATTTTCAACCATAGGGTTCGGATTCCTGTTATACGGTTTTAGTGAAGCGGGCAACGATGGCTGGACCAGTGCCACTGTTATCGTTTCATTGTCTGTCGGAATCATAGCCTTGGTGTTATTCGTCTGGCGTGAATTAACGACAGACAAGCCCATGCTGGATTTACGGGTGTTTAAATATGATATTTTCTCCTTAACCACCATCATCAGCATGATTGTCAACATGGCCATGTTTGGAGCCATGATTTTGCTGCCGATTTATTTGCAAAACATTCGGGGCTATACGGCACTCGAATCAGGACTATTAATGCTGCCGGGTGCTATTGTAATGGGAATCATGTCGCCTATTTCCGGAGCGCTATTTGATAAAGTCGGGGCACGGCCGCTTGCGGTGATTGGCTTAATTATTACCGTGATTACCACATGGGAATTTACACGGTTAAGCATGACGACAAGTTATAGTCATATCCTGATTCTCTATGTGATGAGGATGTTTGGCATGTCCTTTATTATGATGACCGTCATGACGGAAGGACTTAATCAGCTGCCCCGTCACCTTGGATCCCATGGCACAGCGGCATCCAATACAGCCAGGCAGGTTGCCGGAAGTATTGGGACAGCACTGCTTGTTACGGTTATGACAACAAGGCAAGGAGTCCATTATGGGGGTTATACCAATGTGATCACAAGTTCCAATCCTTTCATAGCGAGCAGTTTCTCGCAACTCTCACAAGGGATTTCGGCTTTAACCCATGTACCGGTAACAGTGGGCAGGCAGCTTACCACCTATTTAATTTACGGCAAAACCGTGCAGCAAGCGACCATTGATGGAATCAATGATGCCTTCATTGTTGCAACCGGCATTGCCACCCTAGCATTACTTTTGGCATTCTTCATTAAGAGGGCTACTGTGAAAGAACAGTAAATCGTGCGAAATGAAGGAAGACTAGAATGGGTTCCTTAGTCAGGGACCTCTTCTAGTTTTTTTAACAATTGTATGTTAAGTTGGTATCTTTAGGAAGGAGGGTTCGAATTGGTTGACTTAGGACTTTTAATTATTCGGCTGGCGGTTGGCCTGACATTCGTCGGGCATGGGATGCAAAAATTATTCGGCTGGTTCGGCGGCTCAGGTCCTGTTCAGTTTGGGGAGTATTTGAAGTCCATCGGAATTGAGACTGGCGGTAAGCCATTAGCGATTATCGCCGGATTGTTTGAACTAATCGGCGGTCTGCTATTTGCTGCGGGTTTTTTTACCTGGTTTGGTTCCATTTTGATTATTATTATCATGATTGACGCCATCTTCACCGTTCATGGTAAGCATGGGTTTTGGTTAACAGAAGGCGGTTTTGAATATAACTTTATTCTGATTGCCGTTACTCTCGGCATCGCCTTGATTGGTCCTGGTCATTATGTTTTAATTCCTACCCCTTAAAATTAAGATGATATTTTAGAAAATTTAAGAAATATTTAAGAAAGGCTTGTTATGATAGAGGAAAGAATAAGCAATGGGGTGTGTTTTGCTATGAAAAAAGATAAACGTGTCTATATTCCCGCCATTCTCGTGCTGCTAATCAGTATCGGCTTCCTTGTTTATTATTTCCTCTCTCTACCATCTGGAGAAGGTGCCGGTCACATGCCAAAAGGTGAACATTTGCCGGGTGAAAGGCCACAAGAGGGAGGGGAAATATTTAAGACTTTTGGCACCATTTCTATTATTGTAATGGCTGCCAGTTATTCTTGGTTTAGATTTAAAAAAATATTGCGCTCCCCTGTTCCACAACTTAAAAAGCTTTCCCGCTTTATTCACAAGGCCCATCACTTTTTTGGCTGGACTGCGCTAATTATTGCTATTGTGCATGGAGGATATTATCTACTTACGAAATTTGGCGATTTCCACACGAAATCGGGATTGGCGGTTATCCTTCTTTTTATCACGCTTGCCGTTTATGGTTACTTGGTCAAACGGGTACGAAACAAATATATAAAATCAGTACACTTTTTGTTAAGTAATCTTTGTATTGCCGCTCTTTTAGTTCATGCAGCCGGTCAAGTATTGGCAACTGCCTCTGGTACGATTGCCCTGTTTATTATCCTTTGGTTAGTGGAACGACAAGCAAAGCGGTCACAGCCCAGTTCCATTTAACCTTCACTATCAAAATAGAATGGGTAAAAACATGGCGATTAAGCCATGCTAAAACAACAAAATGAGGAGGATTTTTATGCAACAGAAGCAACTGGCGAAACAGGATGTAGGCTCAATTATGAAACCGGAGTTTGCCGGAACGGATGCACAAAAAGTAAAACAACAAATTCAAAAAGATGTAAGCGAAGGACAAGGTGCCATAACTTCTCGGGAAGCAGGAGCCATGCGCGATTAAAAAACCCGATGAGTGGTTATCAGATTGCCGAGAAAGATTGGGCCTGTTGATTTCCGCTCCGGGTGCTTCGCTTTCCGCGGGCGTGCCAAGGAAGCCTCCTTGGCACTGAAAGCACCTGCGGGGTCTCCCCAGCTCCGTCCATACTTTATCCAACAATGGAACCTTTCTTTACTTTGGCAGGCTGCAGTCAGAAGTGCCTGGTGAAATGGCCCTTTTTTCCTCTCTTTTTTATAGTAAACCTTATCCCTCCTATTAATTTCCATTACAAATTTTTCATTTCCTTATCAATTCCTATTTAAACTCCATATCCCCCTTATATGGTTCGAAAGTTATATTAAGGGCGTTTTCATCCTTGAATGTTTACCTTAGTTTACATACATCGTTGTTATAAGGAGGCGGAATTGTGAAAAGAAACGAGTCTAATATTCCTAAAGAATGGATTGAGCTAATAAAAGAAGCAATGAAAGCAAATATTACAAAAGAAGACTTCAAGATTTATTTAAAAGAAGAAAAAGAGAAAAGAGAGAAGAAATAGGTCTCTACAATACATAAAAAGGATAGAATCGGCATTAATTATGCTGCCATTCTATCCTTCTTTTTATCATTTAGAATCCTCTATTAATCAAAGGAACCCATCGTTTGGAATAATTCGTTTGTTTGTGGGGACACGTAGAGGGTTCTGCTCGGGAATGCAACTTCCACTCCCTCTTTCTCCAAGATCGCCATGATTTTCAAGTTGATATCATGTTTAATTTTTACGTGTTCAGCCCACACTGTCGTATTCGTGAAAAAATAGATTAATATATCAAGACTGCTTTCATTATAATGGTCGAATGCAACCATAATCGTATCCGGATGGATTTCTTCATGAATCTTCAACATTCCCTCAATTCGGCTGACCACTCTTTCAATTTGTTCTTTGGTCGTTTGATAGTTTAGTCCTAAGTGAAACTGTATTCGTCTTTTCCCCATCCGGCTCCAGTTGGTAATCGGTTCGTTGGCAAGGGTAGAATTCGGGACGGTCACGAGCGCTTGGCTAAACGTCCGGACTTTGGTGCTTCGGAAATTGATATCCTCTACTGTTCCCTCCACGCTCGGGGTCAAAATCCAATCGCCTATAGAAAACGGCTTTTCTGTCACGATCACGATTCCGCCAATTAAATTCCCTACAGCTTCTTTGGCGGCTAATGCGAATGCCAGTCCGCCTAGTCCAAGACCAGCGACCAATCCATTGACATCATAATCAAATTCCTGGCCAATGATACTGATGCTGATGGCAATCAGGATCACCCGGACGGTCCTTGAAATGAACGGTATCAAAATCAAATCAATCTTATTGTTTATTTTCTGATTGACGCTAATTAAAATCCCTGAGGTCGGTGATGTCAAATTAAACAAACCCCAAGTAAGTAACACGATGACCATGGACCGCAAAAATTTTAAAAATAACGCATTATGCTGCTCGACGAACGGGAAATAATCCATGGCCACGTACAAGCCGACAATAATAAACGCCCATCCTAAGGGTCGTTCAAAGCCTAAACAGATCTGGGTAAAGAAATCAGTTGGTGTCTTTCTAGACAATTTCAATATCAATTCAAACACATACTTGGTAAATAGGTTTCTAAAAAGAATAAATAACAGTAATATCCCTATAGAAATCCCTAGGTTTGTCAACATTTCGGCATCTATATCAGCAGATGAGAAACCCATAACAAATGAATCTAATAACATGACAAATATACCTTCCCTCTTTTATCGCTGAATTCATTCAATCATGATTTAATGACAAGACGATGAAACCAGATCGATTGAACCCTATTTTCCATTGATTACAATGAATTATCTTAACTTTTTTAACAAGATATTTAAATACAACAAAAGTCTCAGATTATACAATTTTTCTGCAAAAAATAGTAATTTACTGTCATTGATTTTTCATGACAATTCAATCAAATTGTAACCTGATAGTTTAATAGAATATGATACATTGTATATAAGTTTTAATAGAAATTACCAGTATGAAGCCATAATTCTTATTTATCACCATTGCCATGAACAACGCTTTCACTATTTTTAAATGAGGGGTTCATATGCTGACACGCTACAAGAAAACGTTCAAAAAAATCGCCATGGGTTTACTATCTTTTATGCCAAATGAAAAAGAATTACCGAGACTCCAAAAGACGATAAAGCTTTATGAAACCGAACAAAACCGGCAACTCTTTTTATGGAAATCTGAAGAAGGTATTATTGGACTTATTGGGCTTTTATTTGTGGACGAGAATGTGAGGCAAATATTGCATATCTCAGTTAACCCTTCTCATAGGGGCGAAGGAATCGGGAAACAAATGATTGAGAACCTAAGGGAACATTATCCGGAAATTATTTTTATCCTCGATAAAAATATCACCTCAGTGAATCAGAACTATGACAAATATGAAGCATTGGCTGCCAGCTGGTCGGATACACCGGCTTGATGAAACTAATTCAGAAAATGTGGTTCTCGTCTTCTTGGAAGACCACATTTTCCCTCTTGTACGTTACTCCTTAACCCATCCCTATCCTCCCTATTAACCATCGGTCTTGTCCATTTTAATTGCAAGTTCACAAGAGCACTGACCCTCAATAGGTATGAAACAAGGTTTTTTTTCGTGAAACAAGGTGCGAATTGTTGGAAATCCTTTTAAAAACAGCCTAATCTTACATACAATAATCTCGTATAGATTTTACTCAAATCACAAATCATGACTTTTCTAATTATAAAAATACAAAGATTATCCAGCTAAAAAGGAGATTATGCAGTTTATGAAGTATTCATCGTACTATTTAGGTGTTGATATTGGTACTACAAGCACAAAAGCTGTATTATTTGGGGGTAAAGGCTCTGTGATTAGCATGCATCATGTCGAATATCCGCTTCACAGCCCTGCCCCCTCGATTGCCGAACAAGATCCAGAAGAAATTTTTCAAGCAGTAAAGACAGCGATGAAAAGTGCGTTGGGAATAGGCTCTGTTGATGCATCCAAGCTCGAGCTGGTATCGTTTAGTTCGGCTATGCACAGTGTCATCTGCATGGACGGTGAAGGAAACCCATTGACGCGCTGCATCACTTGGGCAGATAGCCGTGCTGCAAAATGGGCAGAAAAAATTAAACAGGAATTCAACGGGCTGGAGATTTACAAACGAACCGGTACGCCGATACACCCGATGGCCCCATTAGCCAAAATTGCCTGGCTCAGGACGGATCATCCGAATGTTTTTCAAAAAACAAGAAAATTCATCGGGATAAAGGAATATGTTTTTTACCGGTTCTTTGACCGGTTTATTATCGATCATTCCGTAGCATCGGCCACGGGCCTGTTCAACTTAAACAACCTTACTTGGGATACGGAAGCATTAGGCGTTGCCGGGATTACGGAGGAACAATTATCGAAACTTGTTCCGACTACTTTTCACTTAACTGGATTAAAGAAAGAATACGCGGATGAATTGGGAATATCACATGAAACTCCTTTTGTCATTGGGGCCACAGACGGTGTTTTGTCAAACCTGGGGGTAAATGCCATTGATCCTGGAATCGTTGCGGTCACGATTGGGACAAGCGGCGCAATCAGGGCGGTTACTGATCGACCTGCCACCTCCCCAAATGGGAACACGTTTTGTTACGCCCTTACCGAAGAGCATTGGGTCATTGGCGGTGCTGTCAATAATGGCGGAATGACGTTCCGGTGGATACGGGATGAACTTGGTGGGGCTGAAGTCGAAACCGCCAAGCGGCTGGGAATGGACCCCTATGAAATTTTGACTGAAATCGCTTTGCGGGTTTCCCCCGGTGCCGATGGGTTGTTGTTCCACCCCTACTTAGCCGGCGAGCGGGCCCCGCTTTGGAATGCGAATGCCAGAGGCTCCTTCTTTGGACTCGGTCTGCACCATAAAAAAGAGCATTTGATTCGAGCCGTATTGGAAGGGGTTATTTTCAATCTGTATTCCGTTCTTCTGGATATGCAAAAAATGATTGGGGTGCCGACAAAAATTCACGCAACGGGGGGCTTTGCCCGCTCTGAACTGTGGCGCCAAATGATGGCCGACATTTTTCAACAAGAAGTCGTTGTTCCCGAAAGCATTGAAAGCTCCTGTTTGGGTGCTGTGGTTCTCGGCATGTATGCCCTTGGGAAAATCGATGATTTGTCCGTCGTATCGGAATGGGTTGGTACAACCCATTCCCATCAACCGATAGTGGAAAACGTAAAAATTTACCGGGAATTGGCTCCTATCTTTATTCGTATATCCAGTAAATTGGAACAGGAATACAAAGCTATTGCGGATTTTCAGCAGAAATGGGTGAAATAACAGTTAATTCAATGGATGTAAAGCTATGCGACAGTTGGTGCTCGCTATCCGACAGTTGTGGCTGCATATCCGACAGTTGGGCCCTCTTTTCCGACAGTTAAATGCTTTGCGACAGTAGGATCCAGCTATGCGACAGTTGCGGCTGCTTTTCCGACAGTTGGGCCCTCTTATCCGACAGTTGCTGTACGTATTTATACCGCTATTATTTAAAAATGAGATTGTTGATTTTTTTAATACTGTTTATTGGAACAGAGGGCGCTCGACTCCTGCGGGAGTATAAGGCAGGAGATACCCCGCAGGCGCTTCTTGCGCCGAGGAGTCTCCCCGGCACGCGCCCGCGGGTTCGCTGAGCGACTGGAGCGGACAGGCCTTTGTGGACACCCTGGCACAAGCCGACAAGCTGCCCTGCCCTTACCTGCAAAACACGTCCCGGCCAATTTTTCTCCACTTCCGACTCAAAAAGAGGCCTTCAATGCGCCGTAATGCTCATATGGAGAAATGTTCGCCTCTTCACCCCCTTTCAGTTGTACCTGAGTCAAAGTTTGCTTATGATATTCTTCGGTGATATAGGGTGAAATCCAATCTTTGTATACATAGATGCTTGAAATATACGTATAATGTTGGATATTATCGCTAAGTGCTTCTGCAATTTTTTAAATGTTGCGGAACAAACCACAGGTATCCATTACCACACCCCAGTTCGGGTTTTTCAGACGGGATACATCCCCATTTCTGTCTCCGATGAGCTGCTCCACTTCAGGAAAAGCTTCCTTTTTGGTCCCGCGATTAAATAGGGTGACCTCGTGTCCCTTGCCATTCTTTCTTCCACCAATGCTCTTCCTAAAAACCTAATCCCTCCTAATAGTAAAACTTTCATCCTCCCCCCATTCCAAAAATGTTTACTTCTTATATAACGATTGATGAATGTGTTAAGATACGATGAGATGATAAATTTTAGTCTTTCATTTGAGGAGGGTTTGGGTGATAAATCGTGTGAAAGAGAAATTGGATACAGCCCTTGTGGATTGGGAACTGATGAAGAAAGCTTCGGAGGATGAAAGCGAAGAATGTGCCGAACGGTTTGAGAGGCATTTTTATGACTTTATTGATGAATTAAAGGTTTGGTATCAGCATTTGGAACAACCGCCAGCTACTATTGAAGAGGCGGAAAATCTTAGTGACATCAAGGAAATAATCGACCGGTTGCCGGCACCGCTTGAACTCAACTTTTTAACAGAGCTGGAGTTCATCATAGAAGGAGTAGACCGAGTCAGCTATGATTGAATTACTCTTAGTAGCAGTGTTTTCCGAAGGAGGGTTATCAATTGAAGATTTCTTCACTTTTGTTTAAAGAATCTCCCTCCTATCACGAAATCCCTCCAATTTATGAAGATTTGGGTTTACCTGATTTAGCTTCCTTTATTGAGCAGCGCTTTGAGTTTACTTTTACCATGGGAAAAGAGGACAGTACAGGGCTAGGGACCATAAGATATTATAAAAGCCAGAGGACATACAAGATTTTAATCACCGAAAAAATAACGGGTATTGGTCCCGTTAAAATAGAGAAATTAAAAGAAATGTTATTAGTGGAAGCTAAAGAAGCTTTCATCAACAATATGGAAGCTGAACAAGAAAAAACCAAGGTATATCACGCTGATTTTCGGCGTCCAGGAAAATGGAAATGATAAAAATCGGATGCAGAATTATTGTTCAAAAAAACGAGACTAACAAAAGGCTTTAGCTCCAAGCATATTGAAAAGGAGCCTTAAGCTCCTTTTCATTTAATGAATTAACCTAATTTTTTATCCAGGTCAATAACCTTACAATCTGGAATGGATCATTCCAAGTTAGCAAAAAGCTGAACAGGAAAAACACAGCAACAGCCAAAAACTTCATGTTCCCCTTTTCCCTTTTGAACATAGCCCCAAAACTTAGTACCACTCCCAGAAACAGTACGACCAACCCCGTCCCCATCAATAGCTCAGGAGAGTTGGTATTCAAGGTAGAGGAACCTAGTAACAATGCTCCAATGGCAGCGAATAAAATGGATAATTTAGTAAGCAAATGCAACAGACACCCCTTTTCTTCTAAATTATACCAATTCTTTATTGATAGGCAATAAGTATTTATCCCTCATTCGAGCGTTTTTCTGGAAGTTAGTCAAAAAGACTTGCTTTATATATCGGACTCACGACCACAATTGCCTCCGACCTTTTTAATTCATTGTTGTGCCAGCTATATTCTAGAATGGTTAAGCCATAAAAAAAGGCCCCTATCTTTATAAAAAGTTAAGGACCTTCAGCTGTCTGATCTTTTACCTTTTGCCTTCCACTTGATTGCATTCATGCTATTGTGGGGATGGCAGGTTCGTTTGAGTTCTCTGTATTCATTTTCTAATTCGGATAAGGATAATTCATATAGTTGCCTATCCGCTTTCTTATAAACATTTAAAGCAATTAATTGGTCGATTAATTTTTGTCGTCTCTCTTCCACCGCTTTCCTGAGAATGTTTCCCACTCTTTTCACTCCTTACCTTATAAATTAGCCAAAAAAGGCCCTGCAACGCTTCATCATAAGATGAAACATTGCAAGGCCTTCAGTGAACTGATCGAACCTTAATTATTCCGATTGGTTAAATACGAATTAAATTTATCAGTATTTTCAAACAATGTCAACTGATATTTTAGTTTTTTCTTGTAATTTAGTCAATATTTGCTTCCATATGAAGTATTTCAAGCAGCTTCTTTTTATTTCATTTTCACCTGTAACAAAACAGATTCCCCGCGTGTTACAGAGCCTTGTTCAGTTTTTGTCAAAGAATCCACGGCATCAGTGTTTGTAATGACTACTGGTGAAATCGTGCTTTCCGCCTTTTCCTTGACGAGACCCAAATCAAAGCTAACAAGCTTGTCGCCCGCTTTGACTTTATCGCCTTGCGCCACATGTCCTTCGAAACCTTCCCCTCCCATGGCAACGGTATCCATCCCGATATGGACTAAGATCTCAAGCCCCGTTGTACTGCGGATCCCAACGGCATGGCAGGTAGGAAAAATTTGCACGATCTCTCCGTCCATCGGTGCGACGACAATCCCTTCTGATGGCTCAATTGCCAGGCCGTCTCCAATCATTTTCTGACTAAACACTGCGTCCGGAACCTCTTCTATTCTAATGACCTTTCCCGTCATTGGAGCAACAACGGTTTCCAGTGTTTCCTTTTTGCCGAACAACTTCTTAAACATGGCGGTCCCCTCCAATACCATTCGATTCTATTGGAAAAGGCGAAAAAGTTTTCAGCTTTTTTCGCCTTCTCCTTTATTTTATATTTTTAATGTAATTCCGGCCAGTAGCCTTTATTAGCTTCAATTAGGTCATCCAGGATTTCTTTCGCCACTTTTGCACTCGGCACGGTTTTGGACAGTGTTAACGCCTGCCATAATTTTTGGTAGCTTCCTTCCACATAGGCTTGAACGACCAATTTTTCGACGGTTACCTGCTGATACATTAATGCTCTTTGGAAATCAGGGATCTTGCCTTGGCTTAATGGCTCTGCACCGTCTCTGCCGACAATGCACGGTACTTCTACCATAGCATCATCATCGAAGTTGGCGATAGCTCCATTGTTTTCCACAATCAACAGCATTCTTTCGTGTGTGTTAAAGGCGATTGCAGTGGCCAGGTCGACGATAAAGGTTGCATGGGCACCCATTTCAAATTCACAGCCTGCAGACGTTCCGTTTTCCGTAATGGTTCTAGCTGATGAAAAGACTGTCTTTTCTCTGCCGTCCATTACTTCATTAGCCCTTGTGTATTCTGGATTAGAATGTTCCACCACATAATCAGGGTAGAAGTAATATTTTAAATACGTGTTTGGCAAGAATCTTGGGTCGACCGCTAACAGGTCCTTTGCTTTTTTATGTGTTTCCTGCCAGCTTGCATCCATATGCTGAGTATCCACTTCTTTTTGGGTCAGATAGCCATGCTCTGCTACATAATCGCGAATTTGCGGTAGATATTCATGACCTTCTTTATCTTTTACGCTTGTCCACCAGCCGAAGTGATTTAATCCGAAATAACGCACTTCCAGGTCTTTTGGTTCTTTGCCTATGATATGTGACATTCTGCGCAGCGTTCCAACAGGCATATCACAAATGTTCAACACCTTTGAATTTGGGCGAAGAACGCGGCATGCTTCCGCCACAATGGCCGCTGGGTTGGAGTAGTTCAACATCCAGCAGTCCGGTGAGTATTTTTCCATAATATCAATCAACTCAATCATGTCGCTGATGCTTCTCATGCCATATGCGATTCCGCCAGGTCCGCAAGTCTCTTGACCTACTACACTGTGCTTCAATGGAATCTTTTCATCCATTTCACGCATCGCGTAGCCACCGCTGCGGATATGCGCAAAGCAGAAGTCCACATCCGTGAAAGCTTCTTCCGGATCGGTCGTGAAGGAATATTCGATGTCTGGTGCTTTCTCTTTCAAGACAATGTCGAGCGCTTCCCCTAAAACCGCCTGCCGCGCGGCGTTATTATCATATAATTTTAACTTACGAAGCGGGAACCGGTCCAAGTTATCCAATAACATCATCACAATCCCTGGTGTATATGTGCTACCTCCGCCAGCAATAACTACCGAAAACTTTTTCATATTCTCCATTCCCTTCTATTAATCTGTCGTTTCTTTTGATGTTCCATTTGTATTTTCCTATTCGTTCGTACTTAATCCTAAGTAACTGTCCACAGCTTTTCGAATGTTCGTGACTTGCAGTCCATATACCACCTGGACGTTTTTATCTTTTATGATGACACCGCTAGCACCTGTTTGTTTTTTCAATACATCTTCGTCCACTATGTTCGGATTATCCAGCGTTAATCGAAGTCTTGTATAACAATTTGTAACAGTATTGATATTGCTTGCACCGCCTAAAGCATCGACGATGACGCCTGCAATCCCATCATTCCCCTGAGGGACGCTCGACCCCGCATTTCCTTTGCTTTGCTTTTCTTTGTAATCTTTCTTAGAATATAATTTGGTTTCCTGTCCTTCCTCTTCTCTTCCGACTGTTTTGAAGTTGAATTTCACAATCAAGAAGCGGAAGACCACATAATAAATCGCAAAGAAGATTAACCCGGTTAAAATGTACATCGGCCAGTGGGTCTTCTGAATTCCTAGCGGCAGATTGAACAACAGGAAGTCAATCATTCCGTTTGGACCAATGGCTCTCACATCTAATAGATGCAATGTCACCATGCTTAACCCGCTTAGCGCTGCGTGAACCACAAACAATAATGGGGCTACGAACATAAATGAGAACTCAATTGGCTCTGTTACACCGGCAATAAAGGAAGTGACTGCAGCCGGAATTAAGATGGCTTTCACCTTTGCTTTGTTTTCAGGCTTAGCCGTATGATACATCGCCAAACACGCCCCGATTAAGCCAAACATTTTCGAAATACCTCGTGCATCCCAAATGACGCTTGGTGAAAGTACTTTTACCGATGGGTCGGCAATTTCCGCATAGTATATATTTCTCGCACCTTCGTATACTTTCCCGCCGACTTCTGCTGTGCCGCCCAGTTCTGTATATAAGAATGGAGTATAAATCAAGTGGTGCAGGCCGGTTGGTATCAACAAACGTTCCAATGCCCCGTATAAGAAAATGCCGAAGCTTCCGCTGTGATTGATCAGCGTTCCCAGCTTGTTAATTCCTGTTTGAAAAAATGGCCAAATATACGTTAACGCGATGGATAATAATACAACGACCGGGATTAATACGATAAAGACAAATCGCGATCCTCCGTAAATCTGAAAAGCGCCCTTAAATTCCTTATCAATGAATTTGTTATGAATCATGGCGGTAATGATACCGAGAATTAATCCAAGGAACACACCCATATCAAGGATTTGCACACCCAATACCAAAGTTTGTCCTGTTCCCTGCAAGGAATCCCCTACAAAAAGCAGTCCGTTCAGTGACATAAATTTATTCATAGCATTGACAAACACCAAGTACCCCAGCAAAGCCGTAAAACCGGCAACCGCCTTTTCTTTGTTTGCCAAACCGACTGTAATCCCTACACAGAAAATAAGTCCCAGGTTACCGAGGATCGAAACCAATGACCCTGTTAAAATCGTCCCGAAACCAGTGGTGATCGGATTATTTAAAAATGGGACCACTTCCAATAATCTTTGATTGGTGAGTAGATTTCCCAGAGCAATTAGAATACCTGCAATCGGCAAAATAAGGACTGGTATGAACATCGCTTTTGAAAAGCGCTGCATGCCTTCCATGATTTGTTTTTTCATTTTGCCTGTCCCCCCTCTTATAAGTTGTTCGTTTTTGTCGACACGTTTAGCTTACAATGTAACCGTTTTAAATTCCATATATCAGACAGGATAAAAAACGTGTTTCATACATTGAAACACGTTTCACTCGTTGTGATCCTCTTTTGGGCTTAGCGCTTCCACATACTGCTTGACGATAAATTCAAACATCAAGAGCAGGCTGGGAAAGAAGCTGTTCGGAAGCATATTCCGGTCATCAAGCTTATTATGATCGATGATTTTAAAATTTAAATCGGCAATCCCGGCGATCCGGTTGTCTGTTTCCTTTGTAAAAGACACGGTGAAAATCCCATTCTCTTTTGCGGCTAGCAATTTATCGATGACCATCTGGGTTTCACCCGATTTTGAAATGACTACCAAGGCGCCAATATCTTCTAGATTATTTTCAAAAACTCCAATAGAATCGGTACCGCTGGCAAAAATCGTTTTTCTCCCCAATACCAGCAGTTTTTTATACAAGTACTCCGCCGCGATGGCTGAAAACCCAGTAGCATAAATGAAAATATAGCTCTGTTTCAGATTCAAGACTTTTTCAATAAACGTTTCCATATCCCCTTCTGAGTTATTGGTCAATAAATCCTTCTGGCTGATTTCCAAAAACTCTTCCGACAGGTCGTTTTGCCGGATATCCGCCTTTTTGACTAAAGGCAGCAATTGGTAATACATATCGACAAATCCGCCATAACCAAGTTTTTTTGACAAGCGTATGACTGTTGCGGGAGATGTATAATTTTCTTTTGCGATTGTGCGCACTCCCTTGTGCAATACGTCGTCGATGTTATCAATGATATATTGGACCAGTTGGACATCCAGTTCCGTTAAATTCTTACCTTGGATAATTTTGCTGATATCAATCATTTTTATCACTCTCACTAATTGAAAACCTTTTTAACTACAATATTTTATTATACCAAAAAATCTTTCCTTTATGGGAGCCGTTTCTGACCAAATCAAAAAACCCATGAGGATGTCCTGTTTCATGGGTTTTCATTGTTCTTATAAGTTGTTAGGAACGTATTTCATCATCTGAAAAGTGAATCATGGCCCCGACGATCGGCATATGAATCCATGCCTCAGCAACCGGCTTTCCTGTTGCTTTTGTTATGGCCTCCGCATAGGTTCTTAGCTGCGGCAGGTAACTGAGTCCCTGTATTAGCCAGTCACTTTCTTTTCCAGGGAAGGTCTTATGGTCAATGATCACCCAGCCCTTTGGCGTTTCAAGCAGCAAATCGACCCATCCGGAGGCCTTTTGCCATCCTTTTCTTAGATGGATCGGCCATTCATGGTGCTTTGACATCAAATCAGGATATTGTTTAGCAATAAACTGATCCAGCCTTTCGGAAGCCTCAAGCATGGATGCTTCCGCCAAGGCAAGAATGCCGTACCTTTGCGTGAAGGACTGAGCCATGGCCAATCGTTGTTCCGTTGTCCCGGTACGATTGTCCGCAGCTAAAAAGCCGTGAACCATCTCCCCAAGCAAGGCCATGTCCTGATTTCCGGATAATGGGATCCGAGTTCCAATGCGATGAATTTTGGTTACATCTGGCATCATATTTAAGGACGGAACACGGTTGACATCTTCATCTGCTATATGATTATTCTTCAGTCCACTCGGGCTGAACCGGGCCGGCAGAAACGGTCCTCCCTCTATTGTTCTACCCACGTAAACCTTTTCTTGGGACGGTGTAAGCTCGACTGTTGCTTCCGGCTCTTCCTCCATAGACAGCCTCCTTACCCTGCAAGGGAATAGTTCACCATTTACGATGATATTCCCCCTAAGGCTGATTCCATCCTCTTCAGTTCCTTCTGGCACCCCAATGCTGGCAATCACTTGACGTCCGGAGGCGTCAGTCAACTCTTCCAGCCAGCCGGTTTTTTCAAAATCGCGCGCTGCCATCACCAGATAGTCTCTGGCCCTTGTCATGCCTACATACATGAGTCTTTGATTTTCGTCCAACAATTGCCGCTCCCTCTGTTGAAGCTGAGGAGCTCCTTGTGCATAGGCATCCAAGCTCACATTACTGGTCTGCTGTCCATAGGGCCATGGCCAGTAATACAGCCGGCGGCCATTAAGGGGATCTTCCACATTAAATTTAACAGTGCTAACCGCCGTGACCTTATCAAAAACCGGAAGCTTTTTCCGTTTTGACGACCTATCCAAGGAGTTTAAAATCACAAACGGCCACTCCAACCCTTTTGCTTTGTGATAGGTTAAAACACGCACAGCATTTTCATCAGTGGATTCCGCCACCAGGTTCAATTCTTTATCCCTTACCGCCTCACCCAGGAAAAAGAGAAATCCACTCGTCGTTGCGGCCGAACCATTCGTTGCGGCTGTTTCCTCGTAAACGGAGACAAGCTTGCGCAGGGCATCCAAGTTGGCTAAACGTTGATCCCCTCGGCCCCAGCTCAAGGCGGTTTCGTCCACTCTTGCAGTGACCAAGGCTAGATCCATTACTTCAGCCGGGCTCATTTGGACGATTTTTTCACGCGCATTATCCAACTCCTGTACAAATGGCTCTGTAGCAAAGATGTCTGATAGCTTGTCCGATTGAAGCCAATCGCTTAACCATCGCCCCTCTCCCCATGTGTCCGAGGAAAAGTGCAGCAGTTCTGCCAGTGCCAGTGTATCCCGCGGGTCGATCAAAAAGCGAAATGCGGCAACGGCAAACACCGCTTCAGGCGTTGATAATAGGCCAATTTCTCCTACCGTAGCCGGGATACCCAGTTTGGAGAGTGCTTCAGCCGCCTCAAGGCACTCATCATTGGATCTGCATAGAATGGCCATATCTCCTGCTCTTAAGGCGCGGGGTTCGCGGGTGATTTTATCTATAATGACATATTGGTCTTTATGTCGCAATACATCTTGCACACCAAGTGCCAAATGAGCCGAGTCCATCGTTTTATTTTTGGAGTCTGGATAAGACCAAGCTTCCACTGCCATCGTTTGCTCTGGTCTGTCTTCCCGCTTTGGATCCAGTGCAATTCGCTCGGGTTCCATCCCCCTTGCTTCAAAGACAGGGACGAAAATGCCGTTCACAAACTCAACCAGCGACTGGCGCGACCGATAGGAGGCATCCAAAATGTCAATTTCCAAGTCAGGGATGCTGGTCATGGCGGTTTGCATCAATTCCGGGTCTGTGCCCCTAAAGCCATAGATGGCCTGCTTGACGTCGCCTACCCAAACAGCGCTTTCGGCAATGCCGCGTAGTTGCATGTTCAAGGCGATTTGCAGCGGGCTTGAGTCTTGAAATTCATCGATGAACACTGCGGATATTCGATCCTTTAATACTACTGAATTTTGCTCATCCTGCAAAAGTTTTAAGGCCAGTGATTCTTGGTCGGTAAAATCTATTAACCCGCGTTTGTTCTTTTCCATCGCATAAATTTCCATGGTCTCCGCGGCACAAAGAAACACGGCTGTCATTGCATCCTTCATATCCTGATGCAGCTTTGGATGGCGATCATGGATTGATGCTGCTGCGTGTATAGATGAAACCGCATCCCTGCTTTTGGCTCCGGGCTTTAATTTACTTAATTTTGCCCATTGCTGCCAGGAGAGTGACCCATACCGCTCCCAATCCCTCAGTGACTGCCCAATGGCATCCACTGTTTTGGCGGTGTCTTTAGTCTTATCTTCCCCAGGCAGAGCTGATTTTGCGACGGTGAGGGCTGCCTTTAAGTCTGAATCCAGCTGGTGGTCGGGAATTGAAAGTGGTTCTGGCAGCCAAGAAGACATAGTTTTCCAAGAATACTCAGCACATGCTTGCACTTCTTCGGCACTCATCCCATTTTCCCGTGCAAGCTTAAGCACCTCAAGGACTTGGTTCCCCCAATAATTGCCGCTTTTGTCATTTCTATCATTTATGCCGAGGCGGATAAAGACTGGCCAGTAGTCACGGTAAAATTTATCGATTACTTCCGCAGCAATGGTAGAAAAGAGCGTCTTGGATTCTGTGTCAGCTAGAACTTTTTGTACCGGAGAAAGGCCGATTTCTAAGGCAAATTCACGCAAAAGCCTGCCAAAAACACTATTCATCGTTCCGACATATCCATCCAGAATACGGGTTGCGGATGCACGGTCACCTTCTTCCAGCAGTTTCAACCGAACACGCCCGATTAACTCATCCGCTGCCTTTGTTGTGAAAGTTGTGGCCATAATATTCTCCGGAGGCACACCGTTTTTGATTGACTTGTAAATCTCTTGTGTTAAACTGTAGGTCTTTCCTGCCCCAGCGCCGGCACTTAACATTTTTAATTTTCCGCTCATTCCTTCACTCTCCTAAAACCACAAAGATTCTGATATTCGCAAAATAAGCATGGCGGGTCAATCGTTGAAACAAATGGTTCTTCGATTGGGGCCTGACCATTTGCGGTTTCTGCCCTCATGTTCGTTTTCACTGGAACACCGGATGCAATAACAGTGCCTTTTAAGAGCTGCGACGATACATCCTCCACGGCTTTCCGTAAAACTTCAAATGACTCAAGGAGTGATGGGCCGGTTACATGGTAGTCGGAAGGAAAATCGTCATGCGGTCTGCTGAAGAAATCTCCGGTACTCAACATGAAATAGGCGACCGGCAATTCTTCATTTTTTTGGTCTGATAAAAGCCAATGATATAGAGCCAACTGGACGGATATGTTTTCAAGCTTCACTCTGTAATTATTTGGCCGTTTCGACCATTTGGCATCAAGGAGAATTTTGCTGCCCGATTGGGTTTGTCCAACCAAGTCCAATCTTCCTTTAAACTCCACTTCGCCAGTCCAAGGCTTTTGCAATTCCAACTCGGTATGTTGAATCTTGATACCGGCATCGTTTAAAACTTTGAAAAATTTCTGAAGTGATTTCTGCAAATTGAATCGGGTTTCACTGCGCGTCACCCCGTTTTTTGGTTCCAATAAAGGAGCCGCCATCATGGGCGTTAACTCATCAAACAGTTCCCCTGCCCGAATCCTTGCTTCTTCCTCTGTCCAGCTGGATTTTTCCGTAATCAATTGTTCCAAAATCAAATGTCCCAGGTTTCCAAGCATAATGGAGTCATTTGGGATTGAAAGGACATTTCCCGGTCTAACTTTTGCCGCATAGCGAAAGGTCCATTTTAACGGGCAGCCGATTAAAGCTTCAAAACTGGTGGCGGACTCTTCTTTACGGCGGGCAACGGTTTTCTCTGGAACTCGCCATACTCTAATAGGTTCAGGAATATTACGCGAGTTTAATGGCATACGTTCAAAAGTTTCACAGACCAGAGAATGGCTTGGATGTTTTCTAAGATTAGAAGCATCAAGGGTAATTTTGTTCACCGCACCATTGTCTCTCGCTATGGCATAACGAATTTCATCCCAAAGGGGGTGAATGGGCAAATCAGCCCCTTTTACCTTCCCAGGAGCAAACAAAATCAGGCGGCGGTTTGCCAGTCGGGCAGCCTTCTTCCATGAAGCCGCTTCCCTTAGTCGGCGGACAGCCTCATCGGGAAGGTGGACTCCATGGCTGCTTAGCCAGGTCCTCTCGTTTAAAGTCCAAATCCGGATCCCCGGCCCTGACATGTCTTTATGGAACCCCCACCATAGAATCGTGCCTGCCGGGCCCCAAATTTGTCCAGGATGGCTGACCACCTGCCATTTTGAAGCCTCCTGGCGATAGTTTGACAATGTTGCTCCTTCCCCTAAGACCGAATCAAAAATCCTGGCGACTTGCAAATGGTTCACCATTTTGACACCAAGTGTTTTGATTCCCTCGATGATTTCTTTGGCTATCTGTGTCGCTTGAGCATACATGATATCGTTGGTCATCTGAAACTTAGCGGCAGCCCATTGACTGACCTTTTGACAAATAGTCACCAGTTTATCATATGGAATCCCTTCATTCGGATCGTAATAATCATGCCCAATCCATAAGTCGAGCTTCTCTTGCAAATTCTTTCTGCGTTTTTTTACCTCTTGACCGTCGATTTCCTCTGCTTCCCATAAATGCTCATATTCGTTCATCCCGGCTTCAATTGCTTGGTTCCATTTTGGTCCACCGATTCCAGGATATGCTGCCAATTCATTCGCAAGTTTATAACGAATTCGTCCTGGTACAGGGGAACTAGGGATGGTTAACAATTCCATCATTCGTTCTACCCTTAGGGGTTCCCAATATGTATCAATGGTTAATGGCAGTACTTGGAGTACGGCTCTCCATTTGGAAGAAGCGTCGACCCCTGCACCTGGAACTCCACGTCTGTGCATGAGTTCATCGAGAAACAAGGAGCCTTCCCCCTTTATGACAACGGTATCTTCCGTGTTGTATTCTTGCAGCCAGCTGACCAAAAAGTCCGCCGCGTCCCATTCCTGTTCGGAGCGTATAAGGAGAATGCTTCCATCCCCTTGAGCTTCTTGCGACGATATTTCTCCAGCCAGTACGGCCTGAAGCAGTGATAAATCGGATGCCTGATTTTGAAGGTTTGTTCCAAAAGAACCTGCTTCTTTTACGACTTCGACACCTTGTTTTTTTAATAAATCCACCAGCTGAATCGCCCATGGATCCCATAGGGTTTCGTCTTCATCCACAACCATGATGGAGTCAATATGGACTTGTCCTTGGTTTTCAAGCTGTGACATCAGTGCCCTGACCCGATCGGAAAAGCCAACTGTTTGATTGGAATTAGCCAGTTCCAATTTTGACAGTGTCTCCAACCACTTGCTTCCTCCTGTATGAACAGCCGGGTCCCACCCAGCTAGGATTAATTCATCCCTCCGTCGCAATAGTTCTCTTGCTGTATTCCATGAGTCCGTCTTGAATGACTGGGAGAATGGCATATTTCCTGTATCGTGCTCGCGAATCAGCTCCTGCCACTCCGCAATTCTGATATTTTCTGAGTTTGCAGGTGAAGACATGCCTAATTGGGTCTCCAAAATGCCAATCAAACCGTTAAAACCTGTTACAACTGTTCCTGCCGATGCCTGTTGGTTTCCCAGTGCATCCGGGTAAGTGGCGGAATCCAGCCAGCAGCCAAGAATGATGTTCAAAAATGTCTCCTCCTTTAATGTTGAGCATTCCCCATTAATCGATTAAAGTGGAAAATTGTAATATCCTTTTCCTTTTTGTCATTTTGTTTCGATAGAATCTATTATACACAAAAAGGTGCACCGTTTTTGGTACACCTTGAAAAATTATCCATTGCCATGCCATTTCTATAATTGAAATCCTGTACATAAAAAAACCATCTTTCTATGTATCATGACAAAAAAGATGGTTAACGTATTATCCTTTTATTGTTTTTTAACAGGAGTCACGACAGCAAATAAATTCTCAGATGGATCTGAGACATTCATTTTTACGATTTTATAGCCATTTCCTGCTTCTTTGGTCTCTGTCTTCCTGATAATTGGTAATTGATTATTATTCATGGTTTCTTACTTCCTTCCTGATTTTTGTCACCCAAGAGCCACTATATTCAGGAAGGTCAAAAAGGTGAATCCATTTTGCAAAAATCAAGCCTAATTTTTATCGACTTGACTCTGTTAAATTTCCCGTTGACTTTCCCTCCAATCGGTCAGCAAACCCGCTGGCATGTCGTGTAGCCTCCTCCCAAGAATCGCCCGCGGTTTCTCCACAGCCTCGTTATTCCCTCAGGAGTCGCGCTTATCCGCTTCAATCAACTAGTTAAAGAAACAACATTACCGTTTAACAGAGCATGGGCTTAAAGTTTTTTGTCTTGGCTTTCAACAGCCGCCACTGCTTCGACCTCGACCAATTGGTGCTTGTATCCAAGCACCGTCACCCCGGATAGGGTGCTGGGACATCATGTTCTCCAAACTCTTCCCGAATGGCATCCCATGCCATGACTAAGTCAATTTGGTTACCGGAAGCTACCAGAACTCTCGTATATATTACATCTTCCAATGTTGCGCCTGATTCTTTTAAAGCTTGCTTTAAATTTTCCACACAAAGTTTTGCCTGAAGGCTATAATCCCCTTGGTTAGGTACTTTTCCGTCTTGATCAAGCGGGCAAGCACCTGCAAAAAACAGCAAATCCATTCCTGTTGGAACCCGGGTGGCGTAAGCATAATCAACTTGAGCTAAATGGGCAGAGCGGATTAATGATGCTTTTTTTGTCACATTCCTTCCTCCTTTTTGTCCATATATACAAATTAAATATTTATTGAGAATATCCTTTTTCATTTAAAAAAATCATCATTTTGGTCCCTGGTACCATTAAAACATATGAATCTGGTACTTACCACTCACAAATCCATGGATTACAATTAATAATAACTTAAGTAAATGGAGGAAGGAACAAATGTATAAGAATTATGATATCACGTACATATTGAACGCACCTATTAGCCCCGAACAACTTTCCGCTGTTTTCACGGCTTCAGGGATTAGGCGGCCCACAGGCGATTTACCTCGGCTTCAGCGCATGATTGATAATGCAGATATCACCCTTACGGCGTGGGACAATGACAAGTTGGTTGGTGTCGCAAGGGCAGTAACGGATTTTAGTTATTGCTGCTATTTATCAGACTTAGCAGTGGACTGCGACTATCAAAAAAGGGGAATTGGCAAGGAACTGGTCAGAAAACTGAAGGAACAAATTGGGGAGGAAGTGACCCTTTTATTATTGGCTTCCCCAGTCGCCATGGAGTATTATCCGAAGATTGGGTTTGGAAAAATTGAAAATGGTTTTTGGATTCCTCGAAAAGGATAAAATATCACCACTTGTTTGGCCTATACCACTCTGGTATATCTTTTATCAATTGAATTCATCATCCAGGTGGTATTAATTTTTTCATAATACGCACTCTATATTTCGGAGGTGATAATATGGAAAATAATAACCAAGGAAATAATCATCGTGGAGATAACAATGATGGTGGCATGATGGATAAAATTGGGGAAGTATTTGAAAATGTGGTCGATACCATTACAGGAAATAATCAAAATAATGGTCAACAAAAAGGGCAGAATAATAACAATCAATAATTAATAGTAATCCTATTCTTAAATAAAAAACGGGAAAGAGCTTTGGGAGTTTGAATTTCCCTAGGCTCTTTTTAGGTACTTTTCACCAATTTGTGCTTCCCTGTACTTTAACTTAATAATGTTAATGGAAAAAACAGGTATGCATCATCGATAAAAAACACTGTTACTAGCCCAACCAAACTTCCCATTCCCGACCAAATTGTAATTTGAATTTTGTTTTTTACCAGATTAAGTGAATATCCTATAGCCAACGCCAGATATACAAATGTTAACCCCACGGTGATCCGCCCAATGCTCCATGCAGCAATTAGACTGAAAATGTATATACCGAATGACGCCAGCCAATAAAATCGTTTCTTGCCGTTCAAAGCTAAAGAAATGGATAAAATGGAAACGAACAAAGATATAATTAGAAGGATTGAAAACATAATAGCTGCCCCCTTTTCACCAATAGTAACATATTTTTCCATTTTAAATAAAAAAGACTAGTCTCTTTTTCAACTTTTTGAAAGGAGACTAGTCTTTTATTTGTGAGATTTTTACAGGACGCAATTATTTTTTGGGGATCTCGCACCCATTTTCATCACAGATCATTCCTTCGTCGTTATTTAATACGACGATTTCACCCTCTGCAATGACTTTTCTTAACGCCTGAACAAACACTTCCGTTGGCTGGGCACCGGTCAGGGCGTACTTTTTATTTATCAGGAAGAAGGGGACACCTGTAATCCGGTAGGCTTGAGCTGTTTGCTCATCTGCACGGACCTCATCCGCCATCTCATCACTTGCAAGCATTTTTTCGACCGCTTCCCGGTCCAAACCTACTTCTGCAGCCAATTCCGCCAATGTTTCACGATTTCCAATATGTTTGGATTCAGTAAAATGAGCATGCAGTATACGTTCCGTCATCTCTTTCATTAAACTATGTTTTTTCGCAAACATCGTCAGACGGTGAGCATCGAAGGTGTTCGTTAGAATCAATGTATCCATTTGATAACTCAATCCAGCATCTTTCGCCATTTGAACCATATGCTGGGTATTCGCTTTCGCTTGGGCTATGCTCATTCCATATTTTTTTGCTAATGATTCGTAAATACTTTCTTTTATATCTGTTCCGCTTGTCGGATCCAATTCGAAGCAACGATACGTCACTTCTACCGGATAATCAATCTGTTTAATGGCATCCTCCAGATGCCTTTTGCCAATATAGCAAAATGGTCAAGCAAAATCGGTCCACATTTCGATATGGATCATTCTTATCCCTCCTAAATGCCATTCTTTGTATAGTATAGTGGCTAAGCTTATTTTTTACACAGATTTTGATTATAAAGCCCTATCCAGTGATTCCCAATATCACTTTTGCTTCCTTCTTATCCAATTCCATCCGTTCAATAAGAGCATCGAGCCCGGTAAATTTGATTTCTCCTCTCATGTACCGCAAAAAGGAAACGTGAACCGTTTTTCCGTATAAATCACCAGCATAATCGATTAAATAGGCCTCCACAAGATATCCTTGCCCATTTACAGTCGGCCGGTAGCCAGCACTTATGAGGGCATTCCAAATTTCATTTCCCTCTTCTTCATGATGGATTTTCGCTGTTCCCAAATACACTCCGGGTTTAGGTTCAACATATGACCCCGTACTGCCTAAATTAATGGTCGGAAAACCAAGGGTTCTTCCTAAAGCTTCTCCATGGACAACCTCACCGCTAATGGTATAAGGCCTTCCCAAAAGGCTTTGCACTGCCTCCATGTTTCCGTTTTTCACTAATGAACGAATATGGGTGCTGTTGATTTTTCGTCCGTGTTCCCTCATTTCGGGAACCACGGTAACCGAAACATTTATTTGTGAACATAGTTTAATTAATTCATTTGCGGAGCCGTCCCCGCCTTTTCCAAAATGGAAGCCTTCTCCGACCACAATCTGTTTGACATTTAATTTTGAAAGGTGCTCGAGAATAAATTCATTCGCGGTAATTTTTGCGTATTCTTCCGTAAAATGAACCCGATAATATCGGTCGACATCAAATTGTTTGAGGATTCTCACTTTTTCTTGATCCGGCGTAAGTTTCTGCTGATATCCCGGAGCCTTTTTTAGTATCCAGAGGGGATGGTCCGAAAAACTTAACACGGCAAGTGTTTCACTTTTCCCCTTCATTTCTCTGGCTGTTTGTAAAACGGATTGATGCCCCAAATGGACTCCATCAAATTTCCCAATCACTAAAGTTAATGGAGTAGAATCATAAGGGGGTTCTGACGTTACCTGAATAATTTCCACTGTAATCCCTCTCTAACACCGGTAGTTCCATTATGGTTCACTCTCTTTTAAGCCTTAAAATATAGTTGATATTGCAGTCTTTTTTACTATAAAGCCTTTTTTTATATTAGTAAAAAAATATGTTTGCAATACATATTCAAGCTGCTTTATGTTCTAGTAAAAAAAAGAGCGGATTAGTCCTGCTCCATTTTTTGTTACAGTTTGGTTCGGTTAAATTTGGCTGTAGATACACTCTCCAGGCGCTCATCGAACCTGCAGGCTTGCAGGAGTCGAACTTATCCGCTTTAATCACCAGAGAAAAAATCAATATTATCGTTAACAAAGCCAAAAGTAATATTGAATGGTGCGTAGAAGTCACTCCTCGTTCGCACTCGTTTTTACATATGTTAGGTTGATTTTACTATGTGTATGCTGGGTATACTTACCATGCTGATTGTATTATCTGCCATCACACTTACTGTTTTATTCAAAATTTTCTAGATACACAAAAGGCCCTTCCAATGGAAGAGCCTTACCTCAAATTGAAACGTATGTTCGTTTTTTCATACAATCAAACTAAACGATCCTATATTCGATTTTCATAATATTATTATAAACAATTCTTAATTATAAGTCTATATCTTTATCTAATTTTATACTAATGTTTTAGTTACAAGGGCACTGGTCTTACAAAAATTTGATATTTACGGGAGAGGCGATGTTGTGCATATCCGTTCATGGAGTACCAATTTGAAAATAAGGTTAATGGGTGAAGCTTTGTTTAACATGCTTTTTTGGATGTACTTTCCATTCATAACGGTCTATTTCAGCGGGATGTTAGGAAATGGAATAGCGGGAATCCTAATGATGGTCCCCCCTATTTTCAGTATGGCCGGGAGCCTGCTTGGAGGAGCTTTAACGGATCAAATCGGACGACGTCCTGTCATGCTGATTGGTACTTCGATTCAGATGATGATGTTTGGACTTTTCGCTGTGTCCCCTTCTCCCTGGATTGATTATATCTCGTTTATTGGCATTGGATTGGGCGGTGCGGTCTATAGGCCTGCTAGTTCTGCAATGGTGGCAGATTCCGTTCCCTCCGATCAGCTTCGCCAAGTATTTGCTACCTTTATGACAGCCAACAACATTGGCGCGGTCCTAGGTCCTGCGCTTGGTGCCATTTTCTTTTTTCAGTATCGGCAATTCTTACTATGGACCTGCGCATTGGTTATGCTGCTGTATTTTATCGCCATTTATATCATAGTGGAAGAAACATTGCCTGTTTCGGGGAAAGGGAAAAAAGCTACTGGCAACGTTGCCCGAGTATTCAAGCAACACTGGACGGGTTACAGACTCATATTACACGATAAAGTATTCCTGATTTATATTTTTGCAGGCATCTTTTCTTTAATTCCGATTATGCAGCTAGATATCTATTTACCTGTCTTTATTATCCATCATGTTCCTGCCCAGTCACTGTTTGCATGGAATGGCGCATCCCTCACGCTTTCCAGTACAGAAATATATGGTTGGTTAGTGGGATTTAACGGCCTGCTGTTTGTCCTGTTTATACTTCCCGTAACGAAATGGTTTCAGCACTGGAATGAACGAAACGTATTCATTTTGTCATCTCTGCTGTCTGGAATTGGCACATTCCTTGTTGGCCTTAACACCAATATATGGTTCTTGTTTATTGTTACGGTTATCTTTACCTTTGGTGAGATTGTACGCTCCCCCGTCACTCAAAGTTTTATCAGCCGCTATGCCCCAGAGCATGCACGAGGGCAATATATGGCAGCTGATAGTTTGCAGAACACAATCGGAAAATTTTTGGCACCGATAACGGTATTTCTTTCTAGCTGGGTTCCCCCGATTGGAATCTTCAGCATTATCCTATTTTTGGCATTCATCAGCATCATGTTATATATTCTCTTATTTAAGATGTATTTTGTGAAGGAAGCTTCAGCGGATTAAAACATTATAACTTACCTCAATATGGAAAATAATAAAAGCCGCCAAAAAGTTTGGCGGCTGAACACTTTAGTGTTGAACCTGCTCTTGCTGCTCTAGTACCTTCCTGTGAGACGGCAGGAAGAGTATCGCAATGAGGTTGGCAATTCCAATAAAAAATACCAGAATAAACACAAGATGCATCCCTTGGGAGAGTGCTGCATGACTTACACTGCCCGCATGATCTTTTCCGTATGTGATAATCGCATTATTAAAAATCGTTCCAAATACAGCGATTCCGACTGTTTGGCCAATCGACCGCGTGAAAGTGTTGGAAGCCGTGGCAGCTCCCCGCATTTGCCAGCCAACGGCCGATTGGACAAGGACCGTAGTTGGGGTTGTCGCGTAACCCATACCAAGACCAATCACAATCATAATCCCGACAAAATACCAATACGGCGAACCCAGTTCCAATGCCAATAGCCAAGTTCCCCCGAGAGCAATAAAGATGGCACCTAGAACAGCAGTCAGTTTAGAACCGATTTTGTACATATAGCGCCCGGCAAAGGTTGCACCCAGCGGCCATGCAATCGACATCGGCATTAAAGTAAAGCCAGAACTTGTGGCACTATGTCCCAGAATAGATTGAATCCACATCGGCAAATAAACGTTGACCGCAATCACGACAGTGCTCGATAGAAAACTGACGATATTGGAAACCAGTATGACTGGGATTCGGAACAATGATGGCGGAAGCATCGGCTCCTCCGCTCTTGACTCTATGTAACCAAAGAGCGCGATAAAGATGAGGGCAACGGCAATTAGCATATAGATGGGTGCAGAATTCCAGGCATATTTTTGTCCTTCCCCCGCATTTAACAAGGCATATAAGAGGGATGAAATCCCAATGGTAAAGGCCGCTGCCCCGAGATAATCAATTTTTGGCTTCTGTTTCTGTTGAAGGGTTTCATGGAAAAAGATTGTGATTAAAACGAGTGAGACAATTCCAATTGGCAGGTTGATATAGAAAATCCAGCGCCAGCTTACTTGGTCGACAAAGAATCCGCCCACCAAAGGACCAAGAAGTCCGGCAATACCCCAAACAGAACTAAAGACTCCTTGCATTTTGGCTCGCTGCTCACCAGGAAAGAGATCACCAATTATGGTAAAGGTCAGCGGCATGACGGCACCAGCACCGATCCCTTGGACTGCACGGAACCATATTAATTGGTGCATCGTTTGTGCCGCACCGGACAGCATGGAACCGAGAACAAATAAAATGACTCCGGTTATAAAAACTTTTTTACGGCCAAATAAATCAGCCAATTTCCCATAAATCGGAGTCGTTACCGAAGTGGTAAGTGTATAAATGGCGAATACCCAGCTAATGAGATTTAGCCCGCTAAGGTCACTGACAATTTTCGGCGTGGCTGTACTGACAACAGTAACATCAATGGCAACCAAAAGAATCGCTACTAGCATCGCAATGGTTACCATCTTTCGATTAGTCGTTTTTGGTGACATGTTTCTTTTCTCCTCAAATCATGAAAAAATTGTTCTCCTTATTGTTATCCCCTTTTCCGTCCTTTCATATGAACTGGAGAACATCCAATCATAGTAAGTGGAGATGTTTAACCTTGTCAAGCAATAAATCTCCGAATGAGGAACAAACGAAGACCCGGATCTTTGTCTGGACCCGGGCCGATACTTTTAAATTTGTTTTGAAACTTGATCTATCTCATCCATTTGCTTTTTCGTTAGTTCAAAGGATAATGCACCAATATTCTCTTTAGCGTGGTGTCGTTTTGAGGCCCCTGGTATGGCCACTATGGTTTCTCCGTGGAAGTGAATCAGCCAGTTTAAGGCAATTTGGCTTGTCGATACGCCGTATTCTGCAGCCAACTTTTCTAATATATCAATCAATGGCTTTGTTCTGGCTAGGACGGACGGTTTAAAACTCGACATATACTTTCTCGGCCCATTAAGATTTTTCAACAGTTCGGGATTTTTATGAAATTTGCCGGAAAGGATGCCCTGTTCAAGCGGAGAATAGGCAATAATCGTGATGCCGAGCTCTTTGGCAGCAACCAGAACCCCATTTCTTTCAATCCGCCTGTCAAGCAGGCTATATTTCACCTGGTTCGACACCATCGGGAAACCGTGGCTTTTCAGGACTTCAAAGGCTTCCCTCATTTTTGCTTCATTAAAATTGCTGACACCTGCGGACCGAATTTTCTTTTCTGATAACAAAACCGCCATGGCATCCATCTCAGCCCTGACACTTGAAAACGAAAAAGGCTGATGAATCTGGTATAAATCAATCGTTCTTCCCTTTAAAAATTTCAGTCTTTCATCGATTGTTTTGGTGATGGAAGAAGATGTCCGTAACGCTGGCCACCATTTGGTCGCAATCAGCGCATCATTTGCTTCCTCACCCAGTGAATTTAAGGCATTTGCTAGCGCTTCCTCCGATTTTCCCTTCCCGTATACTTCCGCTGTATCGAACCAATTGATCCCGCCTTCAAGACTGAGCCTGACAATCTCCGTCATTTCCTCTTGTTGCAATGCCGGCCAGTACTTTCCAACCATTCCATTAGCGTTGCTAAATTGCCATGTCCCCAGACCTAATGGAGAAATTTCAATATCTGAATTGCCTAATTGTCTTAGTGAAGCCTTCGTAATGGTTCCCACAACCGTCACCTCATTCCTACTGATTTCAACCTGTTTAAAAAACTCAGTTCTTTGCAGTATTGTAGCGCACATCTGTGTCACAGAACAGTATTAATTAAACAATATGCTGAACTTAGTGTGACAAGAATGAGGAAAATCGCTTAAAAAAAGACCGGATCCCTTCCACAAGAGTTCCGGTCTTTGGTCCTTATATAGAGAAGTGTTTTAACTGGCTAATAATGACCTTTCATATTCGCGATCCCTGACTCGTTCATAGACCGCAGTTTCCTAATATCAAATCTAATTAAAACAGACACAACTAGAGCTGCAATAAACAGGCCCGAAAATACTAACAACGTCCCTTGATAGCTGCCTGTTGTTTCACGGATCCATGAGACAAAGATGGGTCCCGCTAAACCAGCCGCTGCCCAGGCGGTCAGGATGTAGCCATGTATAGCCCCAAGCTGCTTAGTCCCAAATAGATCGCCAATATAGGCTGGGATTGAGGAAAAACCTCCTCCATAACAGGTCATAATCATATAGACAATGATAGAAAACAGGATTGCCACTGTCATATTAGGCAAAACAAAGAAGGCGACAATTTGAAATGCGAAAAATAAGGTGTAAACATTTGGCCGCCCAATATAATCGGAAATCGCAGCCCAAACAATCCTTCCGGAACCATTGAACAGGCCCATGATTCCAACCATCGTCGCTGCAGATGTCGTTGACATGCCTACTAGTTCTTGAGCCATTGGGGACGCAACAGCAAGAATGGCGATGCCGCAGGTAATGTTGATAAACAACATCAACCACAAAGCCCAGAATTGCCTGGTTTTAACTGCCTCATTTGCTGTTAATTGCCTTAGATCAGGCTTAATTCTTTTATTTCCAGACACACCCTCCGTCGAATCAAGGCCCTTAGGGACCCAGCCTGCTTTAGGGGGAGCAAGGTATTGGGCGGAACAGAAGATAATCACAAAATAACAGCCGCCCAAGATATAAAAAGTGTTTGATATGCCGTAATAAGTTATTAAATGATTCATGATTGGGCTGCTGACCATAGCCGCAAATCCAAATCCCATGATAGCCAGCCCTGTTGCTAAGCCTCTCCGATCCGGGAACCATTTAACCAATGTTGAGACAGGCGTTATATAGCCTACCCCTAAACCAATACCTGCAATGACGCCATAAAATAAATAGAGTAATAGCAACGATTCAAAATGTACCGCCAAGCCAGCACCCGCAACCCCAATCCCAAAAAACAATGAACTGAGAGTTCCGGATGCTCTTGGACCGAACTTCTCCACGAAGTGGCCAAGAAAGGCCGCCGATAATCCAAGAAACAAAATGGCTAAACTAAATGTAAAGGAAATTTGTTTTAATCCCCAGCCCATTTGCTGCTGCAACGGCTTTGTAAAAACGCTCCATGCATAAACAGAGCCAATCGAAATATGGATACCTACTGCTGAAAGTGCAACTAGCCATCGATTTTTCATTTGATTTTTCATCCCATTCCACAGATTTTTTATACTTTATTCCCGAGGGTTTTAATTATTTTCACTCCCTTTACATTGTTTGTTATTTGATAATAATATCCTATTATTTTATGTCTATCAAGTAATTTTATCCTTTCAAACACGAACGTTTAAAAATTTCGAATAAATATTGTTCGTTTTTTTAAAAATAGAAATAAAAAAAGCAAGACTGTCTCACGTAATAGGAAACGGTCTTACTTTCAATTTTTATATCCTATAAAATGTCCTGGTGTTATGTAACAGTCTTTCTGCCACTTCGAACTCCGAGAGATTTTTTATTTTTGCAATCATTGAAATGGATTCCTTCATCATGGCAGGATGAGTCATTTTCCCTGCAAAAGGACCTTCAAACGGCCATGGACCGTCGGTTTCGATCATCATTCGTTCTAAAGGGTATATTTCGACTAACTTCTGTATTTTACTCTTATAGACAATTTCAGGTGTAATTGAAATATAATAGCCATTTTCTATCATTCTAGCGACCGTGCTTTCATCTCCTTTAAACCAATGGAAATGCGCTTTCGTTACCAAATATTTTTCAAGAAGATCACAAACTAGAGGAGCGTCATCATAGACGGCATGCAAAACAATTGGTTTGTCCCATTCCTTCGCTAATTTGATAAACATCTCAAGAAGCTCAATATATTGTTCATACTGCTTTTTCGACACCTTTTGATCCTGCCTTAAATAGTACGGCAAACCCACTTCTCCCACTGCAGCCATTTCTTTGCGATACTCCGTCATCCATTCAGCCAAACGAATCACCTCTTGCTCAGTCGGCAGACTTTGCTCCGGATGAAAGCCAAACGCAGCTTTTATCTTTTGATCGGTTCTTGATAATTGTAGATTTCGCTTACACGACTCCAGATTAAATGAAACCGACAACAAGGCTTCAATCATGTCTGAATCTCCCAAAATCAAAGCAATTTCTTGATTGCTGTATTGATCTAAATGAATATGGGCATCAATCATTTTCACTTTCTATTCACCTCTTAGGAGTGCATGTTTAACTTTTTTATTAACAATGAAGAAACACGGCCTCATCATATGCCGTGTTCCACATTCGTGCTAACGACTATAAAATCAACCTGCTCATGATTTAATTCGCATAATAGTTTTTAAATTCCTCTGAGAGCTTGTCGACAGGTCCATATGTCTTCTCTAAGGATTCCAAAGTACGTTTCTGAGAAGTTTCCATCTTTTGTTCAAGGCGCTTATCGGTATACTTATTCTTTGATAAGTATTCAAGCATTTTAGTAAATTCCGGCATACCCTTCGATTCAATTAAATAATTGGATAACAGGAACCCATCCCGATACAGGGTCATATCCTGGTCGGTGACAGCCAAGGTCCCAAGCTTATCGATTGTTTTTACAGTTTTGGACTTTTGGGTCGCCAAGGCAGCCTGCTCCTCCGCCAATTTGGCATCAATGGAAATAGTGCCTGACGCATCCCGTAAGACGCTTCCTTCCAAATACATCGCCAGCCCCTCTTGTATGAATGGGGTTGCGTTATCGTTCGTCAGATCACCAACCATCTTGTGGGTTAGCTCATGTGCCAAATAGCTGAACATGTTGGGTTGTTGTTGTTCCGTGGTAAATTTGAAGGACTCACCCATTTCATTCCACCCTGCGACACTAAGCCAAGGGACCGTAGCGGAAATCTCTTTTACAGACGGATAGATTTTTATTGATATCGGTTTTGGTTTCCAATTAAACTGTTTGGCATAAAAATTAACTAAATCTGCTGCATCTTTCAAGGTTTGTTGGGCTGGCTCTTCTTGCCCTTTTGTGTAATAGACCGTCAGATTCCCTGTTTCGTCTGAAATTTTTTCAAATGGCACATCGTTGAGAACCCACTTATCTTTTACCTTAATCATCTGGTAGTTTACCGTGTTGGTGGTTCCTTGTTTCTTCGGGTCACTCATCATCACACCAAAGGTGACCGTTCCGGTTGTGTCGTTTTCCTGGTGGAAGCTGTATAATTCCACTGAAATTTCATAGCCTTGTTTTTTCCGATAGACGGCTTCTTCAAGCCATCTTTTTTGCTCTTTGTAAAACGTTTTATTTTCCTTATTTTGATAGCTCATAAATAATTCTTGGTCTTCCATGGCCACGGCTTTTTTGATTTCCTGCATGGTCCATTCGGGTGTGCCCTTTTTGACGGTTTGTTCATTATTCTCTTTCTTTTGCGGCGTTCCTTTTGCCTGCTCCTTATCGCTGCACCCGGCTAATAGGAAGCAGAGAACAAGAAAAATCCACCCCGCTTGTAAAAATTTCTTCATTGGTTACTCCCCCTTTATATATTTACGGGAATTTACATGAGTAGTAAAAATTTCCCACTCATTTATATTCGGGAGGAACCAATTATTTCCTTCTTATTCCTAAGTCTAATAACCGTTCCAAAAAAAAAAAAAAAAGCGGGGACAGAGTCGAAACAACCCCATACCCGCTTATTTATTAGAATTTAGATTGGTAGTTTTCGACTTCCCAAGTATGAACTGCAGTACGGTAGCTGTCCCATTCAGCTTTTTTCATTGAGACATACTCGTTATATACGTGCTCACCAAGAGTTTTCGCAGCAATTTCTCCTGCTTCCAGTTCCTTTACAGCTTCAGCTAAACTTCCTGGCAGATTTTCAATGCCTCGGAATGCTCTTTCTTCTTCAGACATATGAAAGATATCATCATTAACTGGTGCTGGTGCTTCCAAACCTTTATCAATCCCATCTAAACCTGCAGACGCAATAACCGCAAACGTTAAGTAAGGGTTAGAGGATGGATCTGGACAACGTAACTCCACACGTGTAGCCAGTCCTTTTTTGGCAGGAATACGGATTAATGCTGAACGATTTGAAGCAGACCATGCGATATAAACTGGTGCTTCATAGCCTGGTACCAAACGCTTGTAAGAGTTTACTAACGGGTTCGTTACAGCCGCAAAGCTCTTGACGTTCTCTAGTACACCAGCAATAAATTGGTATGCTTTTTCTGAAAGCTGCAGTGCATCTTCTGGGTCAAAGAATGCATTTTCGTTTCCGTTAAAGAGAGACATGTTTACGTGCATTCCAGAACCGTTGATGCCGAATACCGGCTTTGGCATAAAGGTGGCATGCAAGCCAAACTTCTTAGCCACTGTCTTGACAACCCATTTGTAGGTAGTAGCAAGATCCGCAGCTGTCAGTACATCAGCATACTTAAAGTTAATTTCATGTTGTCCTTCAGCTACCTCATGGTGAGAGGCCTCAATCGTAAAGCCCATCGCTTTTAAAGCACGATAGATTTCTAAGCGGACGCGCTCGCCAAGGTCATGCGGTGATGGCTCAAAATAACCGGCCTTATCACTGATTTCTTGGGTAGCATAGCCATTATCATCTGTTTTGAATAAGAAGAACTCCAGCTCAGGTCCCACTGAAATAGTATACCCATTGTCAGCTGCACGTTCTACTGTTTTCTTTAGTACGTTTCTAGTATCTCCTTCAAAAAGTGTACCGTCCGGGTTTGTAACAGAGCAAAGGAATCTAGCTTCAGAATATCCTTGTTCAACTGTCCAAGGAAGCACGGCAAAGGTTGATAGGTCTGGCTGTAGGTACAGGTCTGAATTATTGATTGGTGAAAATCCCTTAATGGAGGAACCATCAAACATGATCTTCCCTTCTACTACATCTTCCAGCTGTTCGCTTGTAACCGTTACGTGCTTTAGAATCCCTTCAATATCGACAAATTGCAAGTGTAAAAGTTCGACACTTTTCTCATTGATAGTTGCTTTAATCTGTTCTAAAGTAGCTGCTGATAAAGTTGCTTTTGAAGTTAATGTTTCGCCCATGTCACGTTACCTTCCAATTCCATGTTATATTTTGTTACATCTGATAGATTGATTATATTTAATAATTCATAGTTTGACAATCTTTTTTTGAATATTTTTTGAATATTTTTTATTATATTTAGGAAAGCGTTTACAATTTTATACGCAGTTAATCCGGGTAGTTTCAAATAAATTGTTATAAATATACAAAAAAATGTAATTTTATGTTATTGTTTTGACCTGGGTACCTGCCTCGTTTGCCAAAAAAGGACCATCCTAAAAAGGACAGTCCTCCTCACTATTTTAAGTCTTCTATCGAGTCGATTTTCATATACTTTGGCACAACCAGTCCATTTTGTGTACCATGAAGGTTAGGACCCAAATCGACAATGTCGTCCTTATATTTTTCGTAATATTCCTTATGTGTACTTGGCAGCCAGCCAGAGACCATGCCGTCGGCACTGCCGTTGGCTACACCAGCGAACATCGGTCCAACCTCCACTTGGCTCAATTTTACCTTATACCCCTTCTGCTTAAGTACCCTGGCAATCACATTGGTGCTGGCTATTTCTGTATCCCACGCCACATAAACAAGATTAATGGTTTCCCCACTGCCTGATTCGGCGCCCTTGGTCCATTCCGCCACTATATCGGAATGGTTCTTTATCCATTTATCCGCCGCATCCACCGGGTCAGTTCCATCTTTAATATCCACCATTACCTTTTGGATATCCTCGGTTTTCCAAGAAAACTGGTCGAGTATGGTATACGCACCGGGCGCATCCTGTTCCAGCCCTTTTCTGACAATCGTGTGAATATCCTCAACCGCACCGTATGTCTGATTTGGATCTTTAAGGAACTTCAGATCGTAAGTGGAAAACATCCAATGCGGAGACCATCCAGTAACAATAATGGGTTTCTTCTGGTCATACGCCTTCCTTAATTCTGCGGCCATAGCGGCCGATGAACCTTCCTGCAGATTCCAATCACCCAGTTGATAATCCTTCAACACTTGTTTCGTCTGGGCCATAATCCCTGCTCCAGGTTCAATTCCAATTATTTGATAATCGGTTTGGGCACCTACACCGTTTCCATCTTTATTTTTAGCTGTTTCTTTTGTCATCCCTGTCACAACGGCCGTAATAATAACCAGAACAGCTAAAATCGAAAAGACAATTTTTTTCTTAACCACATGTTCATAGGCAGGCTTTCGTAGGTTTTGGGTGATCCGGTCAAGAATGACGGCAATGAAGACGATGGATAATCCCGCTTCAAAGCCACGTCCAACGTCGATTTGGCTCACTGCCCTGTACACGTCGGCCCCCAAGCCAGGCGCCCCCACTAATGATGCCGTCACGACCATTGATAAGGCAAGCATAATACTTTGGTTGACCCCAGCCATAATCGTTGGCATTGCAATCGGCAACTGAACCTTGAATAATTTCTGGCTGTTGCTCGAACCAAAGGCATCGGCAGCTTCAATTAAATCCCTCGGGACTTCTTGAATACCCAAATTGGTCATTCGTATCGTCGGAGCAATCGCGAAAATGAACGAAGCGATAATTCCTGGTACCACTCCGATGCCGAAAAATAAAATAGAAGGTATTAAATACACAAAGGCCGGCATGGTTTGCATGAAATCCAAAATCGGTGTTACAATCCGATGCACCGTTTTTCTTTGGGCACTCCAGATTCCAACTGGGATTCCAATAATGACCGTAAGCAACCCAGACAATAAAACAATCGCAATCGTTTGGAGGCTCGAATCCCAATAGCCAAGGTTGTCAATCAGAAACAGGCTCAAGAGTGCAAAGACCCCTAATGGCCATCTGCTGGTATAAATAACTAATAGGGTTAAGACGATAATTAAAACAATCGGAGGGCCGGCGCCTAATACATCGACGATAATATCCAGCAGGCCCTCAATCGCAGTGGTTACTAAACTGAAAAAGCCGGCAAAGGCAACGGTAATCCATTGGACCAGTTCATCTACCCATTTCCCTAAAGGGATTTTTGGCACCTTCATGTCATTCACTCTCCAAATCGTTCAAGGAATCTTTGTTTCCCGCCAGAGCTCCAATGACGGCGCCCCGAATGACAACCCCTCTTAACCGGTGTTCTTCATCGACTACAGAGATGGGAAAACTGGAAGTGGCAATCTCGTCCATCAAGTCAGCCAATACGGTATCTCCAGTAACTGTCGGGATATCGGTTGTCATCACGTCTGCAATCTGCTGGTTCTGGGCGATTGCCTGCCGCGCCTGTTCTGCGGTAATAGCGCCTAACAACCTTCGATTCCGGCCGACGACAAAGATACTGGAATATCCTTGCTTCCTCATGATTTCCAAGGCCACCCGCGGCCCACGATCGGCACCGACTCGTTCTGCTGGCTTCATGACATGGGAAGCGGTCAATACTTTCGACAAGTCGACATCTTCCACAAACTTTTCAACGAATTCATTAGCGGGGTTCATGAGAATTTCTTCCGGTGTCCCGAGCTGAATGAGACTTCCATCCCTCATTAACGCAATGCGGTCTCCAATCCGCAATGCTTCATCCAGATCATGGGTGATAAAAATAATGGTCTTATGGTACTTTTCTTGGATGTCGAGCAACTCATCCTGCATATCCTTCCGAATTAACGGGTCGAGTGCGCTGAAGGCCTCGTCCATCAAGATGACGGCGGTATTACTGGCAAGTGCCCTTGCCAGTCCGACACGCTGCTGCATGCCACCGCTTAATTGTTTGGGAAACTGATTTTCATAGCCTTTTAACCCAACCACCTCTAATGCTCGTAAGGCCCGTTCGCGACGCTCTTCAGTGGGAACGTTTTGGATTTCTAAACCGTATTCCGTATTTTCAAGAATGGTTCGATGAGGAAACAAGGCAAAATTCTGAAATACCATACTGATTTTTTTCTGCCGAACCTGCCTCAAGTGAGCGTCGTTCATGGTGACGATGTCTTCATTTTCAATCAAGATTTCTCCGATTGTTGGCTTAATCAGCCTGTTAAACATTCGGATTAAAGTGGATTTCCCGCTTCCGGATAGGCCCATGATGACAAAAATTTCACCTGGATAGATGGCGAAGGAAACATTCTTCACCCCAACGGTCTGTCCGGTAGCTTTTAAAATTTCCTTCTTCGTCTTCCCTTGTTTCAATAACTCAATTGCCGCTTTTGGGTTATTGCCAAAAATTTTCGATACACCCTTGACTTCTATGTATGGGTTCATACTGTCACCTCATTCGATTAATGACCATATCATATACATTTTTACCCATTATTCGTTTTATATGTTACTTAAGTCCTGCAAATTTCCAAAATGGCCGAGCATGATCATAGGCAAAAAAATTAAAGAACCTGCCTAAGTTAAAGACAAAAAAAAGACGCTGCTTAGCGTCTTTTAAAAGTTATTCTATACGTTCTTTCCACAATTTGAATTTCTCAAGATCTTTTGTAATTTGCTTTAGGATAAATCCAATGACCGTCGCATCATCCACAAGTCCTAATCCCGCTATAAAATCGGGAACTAAATCGACAGGCGAGACAAAATATAAAATGCCCGCAATAATCATGACGATTGAGCGGGTTGGTATTTCCTTGTAGTCCCCTTTAATCCATGCCCGGAGAACCTCAAACAGCAGCTGCAGTTTTTCCCAAACATTACTTAACGCGCCTTTTTTCTGATTGGCCTTTTGGATCGCTTCTTTTAACAGGCCATCTGCTTTCTCTTTATCATTCAAGTATTCGCTTGCTTTTGATTCGTATTTTTTATAGCCATCTTCAAATTGAGAATCTTTCGCCATGCAGATTTTCTCCTTATTTCGTAATTGGGGAACACAACCCATTCATTAGGTTTTAAACTCTCTTTATTATTTAATTGTTAATTACTCTTTATTAAACCATTACAACAAAAAGATGTACAAAAAAAACTGCACACCTTCATGGTTGATTTTTCTTTCATTTTAAATCAAGAGAATGGTCTAAAAATGTTCTTAACCTTTGCTGATATTCTTCTTCAGCAATGGTATAAGCTTCGGTATGTCCTGCCCCCGGAACAATCCATAGCTCTTTGTCTTTCGCTGTGGCCGTTTCGTAAATTTCTTTAGCCATTTCTGTTGGAACCAAATCATCCTTGTCTCCATGAATAATAAACAGCGGCAGTTTATTTTTCTTGACGCTCTCGAGTGCTGAAGCCTCTTTAAACGAGTATCCTGCCCGCACTTTCGTAATGGCACTTGTCACATTCATGATGGGAAATGCAGGCAGATGGTATAAATATTTTAATTGATGGGACAATTCTGCCATGACGGTTGTATATCCGCTGTCTTCGATAATTCCTTTTACCTCTTTAGGAAGCTTTTCCCCTGAAGTCATCAGAACGGTTGCCGCTCCCATTGAGAATCCATGAAGGAAAATCTGATCCTCTTGCTTGTCCTTGATTAAAAAATTTACCCACCCTACGTAATCCTTGCGTTCATGCCAGCCGTAACCGATATAGTCGCCCTCACTCATCCCATGGCCTCTGGCGTCCGGTTTTAAGATATCATAACCCAAATCGTAATAATACTTGGTAATTCCTTGCATTTGCTCACCGCTGCCCCGATAACCATGGGCCAAAATAACAGCTTTCCCGTTGGTGTTGGGATTTTTCAAAAACCGGGCTTTTAAGGTTAACCCGTCATAAGAATGGATTTGGACGATTTCAAACTTTTGCTGCTCCGTCCATTTGAGCAGTTCAGCGGTTCTGGCCTGCTGTTCAGGCGTCGCCTTTATGCTAGCAGCAACAGCACTGCTTCCCCCTCCATGCAAGTCAGGTGCGTCCGCACTGCGCTTAATCGCGACGTTATAAAAATAGTTGCCGCCAATTCCGAGCCCAATCGCCAGTATCATAATGACCACAATCCCTATGATGATTAATTTCCGTTTCACGTTCATTCCCCTTGCCTAAATCCATCTTTATTACTAGTTTAATAGAGAAATAGAATACCATATGGTTATTGTTCCCGCAACCGTTCACGTCATCAACCTAATAATGGTGGGATTGAAAAAACAAAAAGACGATGTACATCTGTACATCGCCCCAAACTTTATTTGATTTCTTCATAAAAATTATGCGTATTGTACGCCCGCTTTTTTGATATTGTTGATATCGTCAGATCCGCAAGGGGTAACAGCATAGGTCATGCCGCATTTTGGGCAGTCCATAATAACAGTTTCCAAGGTAAACGTTTCACCACATTCACATTGAATCTCATGTGGAACTAATGGGGCTTGGTTTTCTTTCCCTTTGCTTTTTACATGGTCGACGACAGCTTTTCCATCTTTTAGTCTTGATGCACATCCACAACTCAAATCAATCATCCTCCAAGGATCTTTTTGTATATTTAAGATACCATATAAACCACCGAATCCTTGAGAACAAAAATGAAACCATTGTGAACGTATTTTTTAGCAACATCGAGAGTTATTATTTCCCGCAGCACTTTTTATATTTTTTGCCGCTTCCGCATGGGCAAGGGTCATTACGACCAATTTTATTTTCATTTTTCACAGGAAAGTTATGCAGTAGACCGCCTTGTTCCGATTCCTCCTTAAATTCCATTTCCTGTTCCAGCGCGGCTTGTCTCCAAAACTCCATATCAGGATGCTTTTCCCCGATGATGGAATAATAGCTGTATACCACCTGTTCGATATCCACCAAATTAGTGAAATATTCCTTATCCATGTGAGCGGAGATTTCCGGCAATGCCTCTTTTGAGAACTGGTGGCAGAGCGCCTCAATCAGCATATCCTGTTCATCCAGCTCCTCGGTTGACCGGTAGGCCTCGCGTAAAGCCTCGACGGCAAAGTCCGTTTTGATGTTTTCGACAACAGAACTGGCATAAATGATGGACTCTGATTGATTCAAGTATGGAGCAACCTCTTTTACCACCACATCCGATTGGAATTGGATCAACACGTCCGCTACTTCTTCCAAAAGAACATCCTCATCACGGTTTAACAAGCTTGCCAGCATTGGAATGTATTTTTCCAGCTTCATTAATCCAATCATATAGACCGACAAAATTCCCTCATACGAAAACCATTGCTCTTCAAGATTTTCCTGGATCACCTTGTCGATCTCGTCCCCAGTTATCCAGCCGTTATGTACGATGCTGTTTGCCAGTTTTTTCGCTTTCACAAATGCTTTATGCTGAAACTCATGTGCGCTCTCCAGCGAATCAACGGTTTGCGCAAATTCTTGCAGTACTATCTCTTTTGTGCCCGCAGCAATGAGCTCATAAAAAGCCCATGTATCCTTAGTAAAGTAGCGGTTCAGCTGCTCCTTATATTTAAGCGCCAGTTCCACCTCAACAGATCTTAACAAATCGATGGCCAAATGGGTGAGGTTCTTGTCCATATTTGGGATATTTTCAAGCAGCACGTTTAGTGCCTCTTCAGTTATTTTCTGGTGGTCCACATAAACCAAAACCGATTCCAGCTTTTCTTTATTTTGAAAAGCCTCCTTGAGCAAAGCAACGGTCCACGCTTCTGGTACGTTTGGATAATCATGGAGGGCATAAAGGACCGTTTGTTGGATTAAAATGTCGTTGCTCGTAAGGTGTGGCTTTATTTTTTCTAAAAATGTCATAAGATAATTTCCCTTCTTTAAGCGCTCATTCAATTGTAAGTTTATCACATCCTAAAAACAGAAAAAAAGGACTTCACGAATGACCAGCCCTTGATTAGGATTCCTCATGGGAAGATTCCTCCACTATTTGGATGTTTGTAAATTCCAAATCCGTTTCTTCAGTAAAACTTCCTTGCTGTTCCGTTTCTGATACTGGCCCGCTGGATTGCTTTTGGTACATCTGTTCTTTCATTGCCTTCATTTGCGCGACATCTTCCTGAATTTGTTCGGATACTTCTTTAGGCACCACATCTTTGCCGTAGGTCGCCCCAATATTTAGAGCACCGCTCAATTCCTTGATTCCCAGCTGGGCAAAATTGTTGTTTTGTTCATACCGATCCAGAAATAACTTATCGATATAGAGGGTCTTAAAGAGCGGCTCCGGCTTCGATTCGATGTCTTCCGTGCCACTGGGCTGTTTCGTCCCTTCCTCCAGTTTTTCGGACAGGCCGGCAATTTGTTTTAGGATGACGGCTTGTACCTCATTTAGCAATAAAAAGTTAGTCTCTAAAGCGGCAATTTTTGCACGGATGGCAGATTGTTCGGCCTCATCACGATGCTCCTCACGATTGGACGGATTTTCGTTCCGGGAAAGTGGAATGACCTTGATTTGCCGGACAACCTGTTCCAGGTGATTCACTTTCCGAAGCAAATGTTCATACTCCTTATTCCCAGTCAGCGTTTCATGGCCGGTTGGAGCCTGCCGCTTCTCCTCCTCTTGCCGGCTCAGCTTAAGCAACAAGGGCCGGGCCTGTTTTTCAAATTGGAGCAACTGCTTGACTTGGACCTCCAGTGTGTTCATTCTTGAATTTTCCCGTTGCTCCGGATTGGTTTCATTGGTTTGCTTAAAAAATTTTTTCATATCCATTCCCGATCTCCGTCCCTCATTATTTTATGGGACCTTACTCAATATTTACATATTCCTCGTTTTTAAATTCCCGTTTATAGGAAATGAAAAGCAGGCCATTTTGGAATTTTGCCTGCATTTGGTTCGAATAGACCGGCTCCGGCAACTCAATGGCGCGCTGAAAATCACCCAAATGTCTTTCCTGAAGGATTGGCGTACCTGCATTCATCTGGCGGCTGGAACCTCTTAAATAAAGCTTGGTTCCTGACAATGACAATTGCAAATTCTCTTTGCGATAACCTGCCAAATCACAAACAATAAGGACCTCGTCTTCCGTCAAGTAGATATCGGTTGGAGGAAAGCTTCCGTCCTGGCCGGCTTGGCGTTGGGAACCCTGTGACGGTGTGGCATCTGAAGCTTCTTTTATAAAATCGTTCACAGAGGCCTGCTCAAAGATACTGTTCCAGAAGTCACCTGTCTGGTACTTTTTTGCCAATTCCAGCCATTCCATAAGGTGCTTCATGTCCATGATGGATTCCCCCCTCTGCAACCAGACAAAGCTCGTACTCATAAAGTCTATTATTACATCATATTTGTTCTTCTAGAAAAAAATTCATGTGTTTCCGGTCGGACTTCCTCTCGGTTTCTTAACATAAATCATTTGCCAGCCGCATAGTCTGTAAAAACAGGCTCGGAAGGATTGGATGGATGATGATTTTTTTGCCTTCAAATATCACTATTAAAGGACTGAAGCTGAATAATATCGACCACTTAAGTTCAATGTCTTTTTCTTCAACCATTAAAATCAACCGGAGTGTTTCTGCTAAGAAAAACCAAGGATTTGGCCAGCAGCTCGCCGACAAAACCTTAAGGGCTTTCTCCATCCACTCCACGGTGGACAACGATGCCCAGGATGTTTATTCTGTTAAAAAAAATTTGTAAGTTGATTGGCGCCAGAGATGAAGGAGGAATTACATGACCGGACCCGTTCCCTACATTAACATCAATATCAACATTATCAAGGTCAACTCATTTGAGAACGCTTCGGCCATTAATGTGGGCCAAAACCTGTTGGCGGAGTGGCATAATTCAGACAAGAAGAACCAAGGATTTGGCCAGAATATGGGCGATGGAAGCCATTTTCTCGGGACACGCAGCGGTGTCGATGACCGAGACCAAATCGATTCCGCTTCTTCTTTCGCTTCGTCTCCTATACCGATTATACCGATTCCTTGAGGGGTGACATGATGCTGTTTGCACCGGTATCGCTTACGATTTTGGGGTTTAAAGTGAATGCGATAGACCATGGAGCCGTGGTGAATTTAGGCCCCAGCCAGCACATTGATTTGTTTGTATCCTATAAAAGGAACCAAGGGATTGGGGAGCAAAACGGCGACTTGTCTCCGAACCTATTATCTCTTTCCGGCGTGTCGGATATGGATTTGATTGACAGCCCTACCGTAAAGAACAGCATAATATGATGCATCATAAAAGGGGTGAATCAGTTGATTTTTATTACACCAATGGCGATCAATCTGCTGGGATTTAAAATTAACACGATGGACAACGGTTCCGTGACAAACATGGGTCCGATGCAACTCGTGGACCAATTTATTTCGTACAAACGAAATCAGGCATTTGGGGAGCAAAATGGCGACCTGTCCCCGATTAATGTCCCAACTGCTTTCGTGTTTGATCCTGACGGGACAGACAGCAATACCATTAAAAATAGTGTTATATAGAAGGATGCAGGTCTGAATCAGGCCTGCATGCTTTGTTTTTATAACACATAGTCAATATAATTTCCATGGCCCCTTTCAATCGAGAGCCCTTGGTCCTCTAGTTCCTTCCAAATTCGATGGTCCAGTGCAAAGGCCCCCATTTGCTGCAAGGCAGCAATTTCCTCGTCAGGAAGCGGAATATAATAATCCTCGTCATCAGTACTGATAATTATTTCATATTTTTTTAGTTTTAGAACCATCACTTCAAACTTTTCATCCCATTCTTTCAGTTGACCCTCGACGCAATTGGCGACATGCAGCAGAAACCGTTCTGGATTATAATTTTTAGACATTAACCCCCGGGCAAATCCACTAATGTTCATGAGTTCCACTTCTCCTTTTTATTTTCAACAGTAAAATAAAACAAACCCTCCTACGATGGATGCAAAAGGGGTTTTGGCCGTTTTATCATCCAAAGCTGCAAGCTTTGCTGGTGGGAGCACCTTGCATTTTGTGCAGGTTGCTGTGGCATCATCGAACCAGTTCTCTCAGCCACTCTAGATAACTATTTAATTAGTATTATTTTACTATAAAAATTAGAGATTTAACAATAACTTTGACATAAGATTTCGTGACCGGCTGCTCTTTCCTGTTTTTAGAATAAAACAAAAAACGGCTGCCTTTTAAGCACGACAGCCAAGAATTAGATTTAAGTTTTAGCACATCTTCCGCCATACGTTGGCACCAAAGCCCAACGAATTCCGTTCGATGAGAGAATAGGCGGCATTGGTAATCGCTTGTTCCAATGTATTGCCGGTGGCACAAATATCATTGAAACACACCCTTGATGGCCCATTGATTTTATAGGAGTATCCCAACGCTTCCAATTTATCGACAATCATCATAGCGTGAGCCAGGTTATGCTCTGGCTGGAACTCGGAATCATGGATGAATGTCCCCGTTTCATAATCATACCAGCGATCCCATCTGTTTAATTTCCAACCCAATATTCGTCTTGCAATCGCATCAATTTTCACCATATCCTTCTCCCTTTCGTTTCATCCATTGTGTTATATAACAATTTAAATTATTTATATGAATTATATAACAGAAAAAAATTAATTTCCAGCCATTTTTTTGAAAAATTCAATAAAAAAATTTATGTTCGCTATTCCTTGTAAAATTGTTTTATTAGTGATTTAGGTCACAATAAATTAGCCACGTTTTTTATATAGTTATAGTAGTAATTTCGAAAGGGGATTTTTCCAATGCAAGGATGTCACAGCGGATTATTCTGTAACAGCCCGGTCACACTGTCAGAGGGCTTAAATAAATTAGTGAGCGAACATACTCCATTACGGAGCAGCCTAGAAGCATTATTTACGTTATGTAATCAAGTTGAACAAGAGCCACATGGAAATGCCTTTGCGGAACTCGTTCCCGCAGTACAACATTTTTTTACAGACCTTGAATTCCATTCCGAACGTGAGGAAGACATTTTGTTCCGGATGATGGAAGTATATTTCGGCAAAAACGGCGGCCCGATTGCCGTGATGGAGTACGAACACGAACAGGCGAGAGGGTATATTCAAGAGTTTCTAAAAAGTGCCGAAACCCCAGCAGCACTGACTGTTGAAGAACAGATTAATAATTCCAGTTTGATCAAAGGTGCCTACGAAACACTCTTAAGCCACTTCGCCAAAGAAGAACAAGTCCTATATCCAATGGCCGAGCGGATGCTAACCGACGAGGAAAAAGAAGCCCTAAACCAAAAAGTTTCGGAATAACGCTACCCTATTTAACAGCCCAATCTATTAAAAGATTGGGTTGTTTGTGTAATTTGTAACTTTAACACTAGTACGGATCGGGCGCCTTTTTAAAGTTTCCCGATCAGTACTGAAAAATTGCAATTGGAATTTATGCAAAATTCTCTATCCTTTGTAAGAAATTTCTATATAATAGATTTAGACAGGAGCACAACAGCGTAACTGTGGTGCTCTTTATAGATAAAAAAACAAAGGGGGAACATTCGAATGTCAAACGAAAATGAGGTTTTATTCGATAAAGGAAAAAATAATTCAAAAATGAAAGTGGAAAGAAAAGAGGGAGAGCCGACACCCGCTTTCAAAGGTGCCTCCTGGGCCGCGCTGTTGGTTGGTGTTACGGCTTATCTCATCGGATTGTATAACGCAGGGATGCAATTGAACGAAAAAGGATATTACTTTGCCGTTTTAATATTTGGATTATATTCATCCGTTTCTTTACAAAAAGCTGTAAGGGATAAGGATGAAGGTATACCGGTTACGAATATTTATTATGGGATTAGTTGGTTTGCACTTATTGTATCTGTTGCATTAATGGCCATCGGTTTATACAATGCAGGAAGCATTGTATTAAGTGAAAAAGGATTTTATGGAATGTCATTTGTACTTAGTATATTTGCAGCCATAACAGTTCAAAAGAATATACGGGATACTCAGAAAGCAAGAGAAAGAGATTGAAGTAGTTGTTGCACTTTTATCAGGGCGTACCCCTTTTCAGATGTATACTTGAATAAAAAAAATCGAACGGCAGGAATCCTGCCTTTTTTTTATGTAGAGATTGCTTATTTTCCAAAAGGTCTTTTAAAGATGGCTGTTGATTTCCGCCCCGTACTTCCGCAGGAGTTGAACACATTCCGCTCTAGTCAACAGAGTACCTTAAAAATCGAAATCGTTTACTGGAATCTTCTAATAGGAATCTCTCAGGTTATATCCGAATACAATACTTTTTTTCCTTCGGTTAGATCGCTGCGGTCGATTTGTTTATGGTGGTTAATCCAACCACTCGTTTGCCATCATGATGTTTGCCCCATCCTCAGAATATTTCAGTATTTCCGCACTCAACCTGGCATATTCCACGACTAAACCACTTCTTTGGCTTTCAGAAATGGATACCCCGTAGTTTCCCCGCCCGGCATAGACCATAAAGACTTTTATTTCTTCATCCTCGATATTTTAAAGGAAATATTTATTCACACAAATGGACATACTTTCTGCCATGTAGCTTGTCCATAAATATGACAAATCGGCAGAAGTTAAGTTATTGTTTTCATACCGTACTTCCATTTTGTGACCTCCTGATAATTACATTATGATGTAAGGTCTCCAAATGAAGGGATAATATGATTAACTTGTTAGGCAGGGAGACATATTCATTTTTCTCCATAAGAAAACGCACCACCGATTGTTGGGATGTGTTCAACAATAAGTGATGCGGTGCTCAAATTGGGTACTTTTTTAATTACTCCATGCTTTTAGGATGGAATTCCTATGGGAGCTGCTTACATTTTTGTTGGATGGGGGTGCGTTGCTTGATTTCTGGTATCACTTCCGGATAACCAACACCCAAGACTCCAATGACATCATATTCATCTGGAACCCCAAGAATTTCACGATTTTTTGGATTTCCTCCCATAGAAGACCAGTAGGTACCCACGCCTTCATTCCAAGCAGCTAAATTGAAGTTCTGAACGAAACAGGCTGTAGCCAAGCCGTTTTCCTCTGTTTCAATATCCGTCTTACCATGCTTAGACAGCACCGCTAATACAACGGGAGCATTTCCAAAATTTGTTTTATGGTTTAACTTGGCTCTCGTCTCCGGACCAATCAAATAAACTTCCCAAGGTTCGGTCATGCGATGGTTAGGAGCCATTGCGGCAGCTTGCAGCCATATTTGAAGCATACCAGGGTCAACAGGCTCCGTCTTGAAAACCTTTATATTGCGACGGGTATTAATAATTTCTAAGATATCCAAGTGCTCTCCTCCAACCTTTGTTTTTTTTACTGTATTTATGAAACATTACCGAAACATCCCCAATTAGAATGCCGCGTTAATCATAGTTTAGACTACAATTATCGGTCCGTACAAGTTTAGAAGCTAACTTAGGATAAAAAAAGAAATGCCGCCTTGAAGGAGTTTTTATCAGTTTCCCATTAGTATTCTATTTACAAGTTTCTTGCTTTAATGCCTCTCTTCTAATTGAACCAACTTCTTAATAATTTCATCCTGCTCTTGTTCGGCCACCTCATTTGCAATAATATCATCCTTCACTAATTTTTCAATCGTTTCGTGCTGTGCGTATAATGCATGTTTTTCTAATGTCAATTGTTGTTGCTGTTTTAGGTCAGGATATTTCTTTAAAAGTTCATTGATTTTGTTTTTTTGCCTGGCCAGTTCCTGCTCATACTTTTCAACAAGCTCATGGGAAATTGATTCCGTGATGAACAGTCTTTTTCGAACAGTTTGTATCTCTGCTATTGCTGTTTCGAACCGGTGCCCACGGGCGATTATCTTCTCGTATTCCTTAAGGGTTGATTCCTTTTTATTTACACCTAACAATGCAAGAAGCGGTTTGATGGTAAGACCTTGGATGATTAAGGAGAACAACACGACGCAAAATGCCAAGATTAACAATTCCTCCCTGTCCGCAAAATCACGAGGCAGGCTTAACACGAGAGCGATTGACAGGGATCCTTTTAATCCACCCCAGTTGATTACATGTTTCCAACTGGTTGGAAAATTCCCCATGAACAATAGGCTCAAATAAACAGAAAGGCTTCTGGCCAGAAGCACAATTATGATGGAAGCTAAAACCAATACCCACTTACCTGTCATGTTGATTCTGGTAATCTCTAAACCGACCATCAGGAATACAACGGAGTTGGCCAGCAGGGCGGCAACATCCCAAAAGTTATTAATGTTTAATTTTGTCGTTGGACTCATTCCTATTTTGGCACCGTAGTTTCCTAAAACCAAGGCAGACACCACTACAGCAATGACACCGGACGCATGCACCGTTTCTGCTAACAGAAAGGAACCATAAAACAAGATCAAGCTGAAGATGATTTCCAGCGGATAGTCATCAAAATATTTAGTGAGTTGCGAGAAGCCAAAGCCAAGTGCGCCCCCGATGATGAGGCCAAGAGAAATTACCTTGATAAACTCCCACAAACCATAACCAATACCGGCGAGCCCTAAATCTATGTATGTAAGTAAATAAAAGGCGGATATGTTAAAAAAGACGACCGCCAGTCCATCATTAAACAAGCTTTCCCCTTCAATGACGGTGGCCAACCGTCTGTTGACCCCCACGCTTTTAAAAATTGACAGGACACTAACCGGGTCGGTTGCACTCATTAACGAGGCAAAAACAAATGCTGTTGGGGCAGAAAAACCCAAAAACCATACCATGGCAAGGCCAACAATAAGGAAGGATAGAAGCGTTCCAACGAAAGCAAGTAGCAGAATTGGTCCTCTGTTCTCCTCTAAATGGGTATAAGGGAGTTTCAGAGCGGCTTCCCCTAACAGGGCTGGTAAAAACAATGTAATGATGACAAAGTTAAAAACTTCCCCTTCTGTAATAAAGTCCTTTAAAGGATCCAATACAGGGATAGGAACCGCCCCAATAATTGCACCTACAATCACCAAAGCAATCGGATAAGGACGATTCAACTTTTTCGCAATCGCCGTAACCATAGCAGCCATCATAACCAACAAAAGACCAAGCTCAAATACAAAATGTAAATCTAACTTACCCGTCACTTATTCCCCCCCTTTCCCCTTATCATTTACCAATTATCTAGTAAAAATAAGTGGGGCCTATCCCCCACTGCTTCACCGCGTTAACTGGCTGGGGGCCTGTCCCCCGCCGCTTTACCGCGTTATTACACTGGGGGACAGACCCCCGTTCGAGGTTCAAAAAATATGACACCGCCATCATGACGGTGCCGGATTTCCTTGCTCAAATGATTTTTGTTATACAGATGGCGCATCCATCCCGATTTGAGCCCATTCTTCTCTTGCCGGGCCATAAACGCCTGGGACCCTTATTCCTGCTTGGCGCATAAGGACGGTCATTTGCCCACGATGGTGGATAATGTGTTTGATAAGCAGTGAAAGAGTGGCTGCCCTTGTCATCGTTCTTCCGAAAGCATTGACGGTTTCGTTCAATGTTTCGTCCTTCCATTGTTGTTTGACTGCGTGGACGGTATCGGAACACACTCTTCTAAACGTTCCAGCAATATCCTTTGCCGATGCTGGAACGTTTTCAGAGTTTTCGACTGGCGGAACCTCGAGTCCAAACTCCATCAGCATCCCTGGAGTACTGGTTACGATATGCCAGGCAATCCTCCCTAACGTACGGTTATCCGATGATACCTGTTGATGCAAGGATTCATTCGATAGTGCATCTAATACATTCTGTGTTGAAAAGGCTTCTTGATTCCATTCTTCCATGAATTCAGAAATGGATGTAAACATTGTTTTTCCTCCTGTATTAAATAAAAATTTTCCTTAGTAAGGCCATCAAAAGATAATCCCTCATGTCCCTTTCATAGTATGGAACTTTCACCTTGTTATTAAAAGGTAATTTTCTATTCTTTTACAATGTGAATTCATTTAAAAATTAAGACCGGTTCCAATCAAAGTCGATTTCTTTAAGGAAGGCCCGCGCCAGAACCATATGTCCTGCAGCGCTTGGATGGACACGGTCCCACGCCAAGGTGGCGGCATATAGGTCTTTTAATACCACATTAAAAGCGGCCTGCGTATCGACTAATAAACAACCATTCTCTTCTGCAATTTTTTTAACAACACGTCCATATTGGTCCATGGTATGCCGCATTAAATCCTGTTCGTTCCTTTCCAAATAATATGGAGTCATAAGGACGATTTCCTTCACCAGTGGCTTGGTCTCGATCACCAGATTGCGGAGCGTGTCCTCGTACTCCTCGATATAGACATGTCCTTCTTTTATGTAAGGTGTGTCGTATTGGCGCCATACATCATTAATCCCAATCATAATCGATAACCAATCGGGCTTTTGCTGGATGACATCCTCTTGCCATCTGTTTTTCAGGTCCCGGACAGTGTTGCCGCTATTGCCCTTATTGACCACACGGATGCCCAGTTCCGGATAAACCGCCTGAAGCAGCCCCTCCATAAGATACATACCCTTTGCCGAGCGCGCCGAACAATCCCTCCCCTGCCGGTCTCACCCGTTCGCAATCGGTAATTGAATCCCCCATAAACAACAGTTTTTGCCCTTTTTCTAATTTCAATCGTATCCCTCCCAATTTAGCAAAATAAATAAATGGAAGCCGCCAAGTTAACGTAACTCAGAGGCTTCTCATTCCTACCTTCTATATTTTCTTAATTGCTCATTTAATTCCTTTGTTTGTACTTGAACTTTTTTATAAATTTCAAATAAATTTTTATAGGCTTCCACATTTTTCGGAATCGGATAATAGGTTTTGGACGTTTGAATAAAAACCTGGGCACATTCTTTAAGCGATAAAAACCAGCTGCAGCCGTATGCTGCCAACATTGCAGCACCCATGCCGGGTCCTTGTTCGCTCTTCAGCTTTTCAATTTTTGCATCAAAAAAATCATCCCTAAAGAAGCCCATCCTTTTCATTCGAGGATGGGCCATTTTTGATTGGGAACCGGCGTCCTTTTTCCATTTGTTCACCAATGTATAAATCCTACAATACGGGGATCTTTGTGCTGCTTTTGATAAATTCCGCAAACAATTGGTTCATGGCCTGGTTTGCCCTGGCCATCGATTCCGGATGCCATTGTACTCCGATTGTAAAGGTGGACGGCTTTATATATTCCACTGCCTCTACAATTCCATCAGATGACTGGGCGACAATCCGCAAATCGTTGGCAACCCGGTCGATTGCTTGATGGTGCAGGCTATTGACTCTTACTTTCTCAGAACCAAGCACTTGAAATAGTCGGCTATCTTTTACCAAAGTCACCCAATGGGTATCACGGCTTCGATCAATCTTCTGTGAATGCTGAATCGATTCTTTCACTTGGCTGGGAATATCCTGTATTAATGTACCGCCGAGCGCAACATTCAAAATCTGGATTCCCCGGCAAATGGCCAAAAGCGGAATATCGTTATCCAGGGCAAATCGGGCAATCGCCATCTCCGTCAAATCCCGTTCCGGTGTAAGCGGCCCTAATTGAGGATGGGGGTCTTGGCCAAAAAAAAGTGGGTCCACGTCTTCTCCCCCACTTAGAATGATACCGTCACAAAAAGCTAAGGTCTCTATTGCCAATTCGGGGTTGATATAAGGCAGGACAATCGGTATTCCCCCATTTGCTGCCACGCTCTTATGATAATCATGGTGCACATAGACACCTTCCATGAACTGGTTATGGTTTACATAAGCACCTGTAATGCCAATTACCGGTTTCTTCTTACTCATCTCATTGTCTCCTTGCTTCAGTTATCACGATATTAGAATATTAAACTATTGATTCTAACAAAATATAATCAAAATATACCACTTTTCTGGCGTCAAACATAGTGATATACCTACTTCAAACAAACCCAATATCTATTAACTTAAAGTTTGAACAAAAGCTCGTCTTTTGGCTATTCGTTTACCCAATCAACTCTTAATTAACTATCATAGAATAAGGTGTTGGACAGTAAAAAATATTTGCCCAAAGGGAGGCCATCAATTATGGAGCCGATACAAATAGTGACAATAAGCAGTGATGAGTTTGCAAAGCATCTAGCAGTTATGCTCTATTCATTGCTTAAGAATAAAGTTTCAACTCAAGAAATCGTGATTAATATTATTGACAGTGATATATCGGAAGAAAATAAAATAAAACTTACCCAGCTTGTTGAGAAATTTAACGGGGAAATAAAATTTTTAAACATTTCCGATAAGAAATCGCTTTTTGATGGTTTTAAATTACACCATCATTTTACAAAGGAAACTTTCTTTCGCATTATTGCCCCTGAGTTATTAGACTCCAGTATAGAAAAAGCGATTATTTTAGACGGGGATCTTATTTTTGAACAGGATGTAACCGAACTTTGGAATACAGATTTAGGGAGTTATTTGGTAGGTGCCGTTGAAGAACTTTATGGGAAGTATGTAGAACACCTCTACATTCCTGAAGATGCCATTTATTTTAATGCTGGGGTACTGCTGGTTAACGTAAAAAAATGGAGAGAAAACGATATTTCCAGCACGGTACTTAAGTTTATGCGGGATAATGATAAGAAAATATTTTGGCTAGACCAGGATGGGTTAAATGCTATTCTTACCGATAAATGCCTTCCTTTAGATATTAAGTGGAATTATTGCAGTCACCACCATTACGCAAATATTCTCATTGAAAAACCTGCTATAATCCATTATAACTCAGATATAAAGCCTTGGAACGAATACCATATTATGGGAGAATACTATTTAAAATATAAACAGGAGCTGGATTGGTAGGCAAATTCTCAGTAACCGTACTGTTAGATTAACAGAAAAATAAACTGGTCTAATACATTTGGTATTAGACCAGTTTTTATTTATTAAGCAAGAGGGATTCTCAATCAAAAACCACTATGTTTTTTTAGGAAATCTTGTAATGAAGGAAGTTTTTTATCCTTCTCAGACAAAATAATCTTGTCTTCAGGTTCTACATTCCAGTTAATTCCTAAATCTGGATCGTTCCACACAATTCCTGAATCGTATTCAGGATAATACGGATTGTCACTGAGGTAGTAGAAAGTAGTATCATCTTGTAATATTAGGCACCCGTGTGCAAAACCTTTAGGAACATATAGCATTTGCCTATTTTCAGAGGAGAGGATAGTGGAAAAACTTTTCCCGAAGGTTGGGGATTTCCTTCTTAAATCCACCACAACATCGAGTAATTTTCCCCTTACACAGCGAACTAATTTTGCTTGAGGGAATTTTGTTTGAAAATGCAGTCCTCTGATAACACCCTTTTTGGACGTGGTTTCCATTTCTTCAACGGGATTAAAAACGACTTGATTTTCCAAAAAAATTTCCTTTTCATATGTTTTTTTTACAAAACCCCTTTCATCCCTTGCCGTGAAAGGGTTAATAAGTAAAACTCCTTCAATTGGTGTCGGGAAGAATTCATATTTATTGTTCAAGAATCTCACCTCTTTGGGATTTAAGCCAATTAACTGTTTTATGGATCCCGTCTTCAAATGTCGTCTTCGGTGCAAATCCTGTATCTTTTTTCAATGCATAGAGGTCAAAAATAGAATAATCTAAATGAATCCCGTTTTGCGGCAGTTTGCCGATTCCTAATTCAATATCTTTATCCATACAATCTTTAATAATGAGCAGAAACTCCTTTAATGGCCGTGGATTCATGCTCCCGATATAATATGATTTATTATTCTTCCCGTTTAACCCCATTTGGTAAAATGCTTCTGCGGTATCCTCAATATAGATAAAATCATAGGTTTGGGTCGATGAAGTGAAGGCTGTTTCTTCCTTATTCAGTAGTTTTCTTATCGTTGAAATAACCAGTCGGTCCGAGGTCTCACCAACTCCGTATGCATTCGTGATGATGCCAGCCATAAATCTTATGCCATAATGATTGCATAAGGTACGGCCCATAAAATGAGCGGCTATTTTTGCACTCGAATATAGAGATGATAATTTAACAGGTTCTTCCGCTTTCATGGTTGCCAAGCATTCATATTCCCATAGACTTGATGCAAAAATAAAGGATTGACAGTTCATAGCATTACAAACTTCCACACAATCACATGTAGTATGGATGTTGTTTATTTGTGAGGGATAAACGTTTTTTTGGTGATCAGAAACTCCGCTCCATGCGAAATGATAGAATGCATCAAAATCCTTTTCTAGGATAAGACTAGGCAGTTCTTTTATTCGGCTTAATTCACAATAAACGATTTCGATGTTCTCCTGTTTATTGATTCTATCGATATTAGAATCCTTATTTCTAACAATCGCGAAAACCCGTACACCTTTATTGGCAAGATAATTTGCAAGCGCACTGCCAATAAACCCGTTTGCACCTGTAATGATTACCTTTCTCATCACTTTAAACCTCTAAACTCTTATCATTGCAAAATTCATTAATTTGCTTTAGGCATACTTGTCTCATATCTTCTTCTGCTTTGTAGGCCTGAAACCATTCAATTACTTTATCAAGGGATGTGGACAAATTCCATTTAGGATACCATCCCAGTTTACTTTTCGCTTTTGAACAATCTAATTTTAGAAGATTAGCTTCGTGGGGCTGCTTGTTTTTTTCAATTTGATAAGTGTTGTTTCCGCCCCATTTATTACATAAGTCATTCATCACCCATACAACCGATTTAACATTTTCTTCATTTGGACCAAAGTTCCATGACTCTGCATATTTAGAACCTTCCTTAAACAGCTTTTCAGCCAATAACATATATCCGCTTAAAGGCTCTAAAACATGCTGCCATGGCCGGGTAGCTTGAGGGTTTCTGATTGTTAAACTCTCCCCTCTTAATGCGGCTCTAAAAAAATCCGGCAAGAGACGATCTTTTGCCCAATCGCCTCCCCCTATCACGTTTCCTGCCCTAACCGATGCAAGGGAAATCTGGTTGTCCTTATTTGTTTCATCATTGAAAAACGACATGCGGTAACAAGAAGTGACTAGCTCTGCACATGCTTTGCTATTGGAGTACGGATCATACCCACCTAGTGAATCGTTTTCCCGATAGCCCCATGGCCATTCTTTATTTTCATAGCACTTATCGGTAGTGATGTTTACAATGGCTCTTTTCTTATTATTCGGTAAGTTCCGAACAGATTCGAATAGGTTTACCGTTCCAATTACATTGGTTTCGAATGTGGCAATGGGTTCATCGTATGAGAGCCTTACTAAGGGCTGCGCGGCCATATGAAAAATGATGTCTGGATCAGATGCAGATATTGCGGAGTATAATGTTTCACGATTTCGAATATCGCCAATTTTTGATGTAATATCATCTTCAATTTTGCTAATCTCGAATAAACTGGGATTGGTGGGAGGAGTTAATGAATAACCTGTTATTTTAGCACCTAAAGAATGCAGCCAGATACCTAACCATGTGCCCTTAAAACCTGTGTGGCCAGTGATAAAAACCTTTTTCCCTTCCCAAAAATCTCTCGTTACCAAATCTTTTCCCCCCTTTACTCATCCCAAATTTTCCAACCAGCTTTTCCTGATCCCCACAGAGATTCTAAATATTTTTTATCTTTTAACGTATCCATCGGATGCCAAAAGCCGGTATGTTTATAGGCCATTAGTTGATTTTGCTCTGCAAGCTGCATTAATGGCTGTTCTTCAAAAACCGTGTGGTCTCCTTCGATATAATTGAATACTTCGGGTTCTAGCACAAAGAACCCACCATTAATCCATCTTCCATCACCTATCATCTTTTCTTTAAAACTTCCTACTTCGTGATTATCATTAATTGTTAAAGCACCGAATCTCCCGGGAGGTTGTACAGCTGTAACAGTCGCAATCTTTTGGTGGCTTTTATGGAAATTAAGCAGCTCCGTTATATCAATATCAGCGACTCCATCGCCATAAGTTAACATAAATGTGTTGTTATCAACATAATCTCTTATTCTTTTAATTCTCCCGCCAGTCATTGTCTCTAAACCGGTATCAATCAATGTAATTTTCCAAGGCTCCGCGTCATGTGAATGAATTTGCATTTGGTTCCCTTGCTGGTAATCAACTGTTAAATCAGAATGATAAAGAAAGTAATTTAAAAAATAATCCTTGATTGCCTTCCCTTTGTACCCTAAACAAATGACAAACTCATTAAAACCATATTTTGCATAAATCTTCATGATATGCCATAAAATTGGCTTTGTCCCAATTTCAATCATAGGCTTTGGTATTAAGTGAGACTCTTCACTAATTCTTGTCCCAAATCCCCCCGCCAGAATTACGACTTTCATATGATCTCTCCTTGTATTTCATTTTTAGAAAGCTAGGAAACAAACTATAATGTATATTATGTTTAACTCAACAAACTGATTTAGACTAAATGATTAATTTGGTTTGGGGTCGCTTAATTAGCCGTCTGATTCTCCTTATTTTCAAAAAATAACAGCGCCAATTCAAAGAACCGGCGCTGCTCCTGCCTATTGGATAAATCCATTTAGATACTGGTACAACTCTTCTAATTCATGTTCCTTCCCGACAAAACAATTCGGATACTGCTTTATTTCACCTACACTCGTTAGTTTAAAATCATTCGGCACTGGGAGTCCTGAAGCACAGATGACTAAATAATCAGCGAAAAAGATCAATCCAGTTAACGCCGACGTTTTTATCGTCATCTGATCCATCGTTCTTCCTGCAGGCAATCCTTTTACCGCACTTTTACCGCCGGTTCTTTCAATGACTATTTTCGTCTCATCGACCAGTACTTTGGTGCCCGATTTTAGTTCAAATATTTTCAAGGCTTACCTACCCCCTGTTACTACACTAGTGGATAGTTTTTCCAAAAACAATACATTTATCACAAGCTATTTCCAGTGGTTTTAGATACTCCGCAACGCATCAATCGGATTCAGTCTGGAGGCTTTTCTCGCCGGGGCAATTCCGAAAATGATGCCAATTGCAGCAGAAAACCCAAAAGCCAATAGGACGGTAGAAAATGATAAGGCAAAAGTAGAACCAATCAGGGTACAGACAACAAAGGCAATGAATGCACCCAGCAACAAACCAATGGTTCCGCCAAACAGGGATAAGAAAACGGCTTCCAGCAAAAACTGCTGCTGGATTCTTTTTGGTTCTGCCCCAAGCGCTTTCCTCAGCCCAATTTCCGTCGTTCTCTCCGTGACGGAAACCAGCATCATGTTCATAATCCCAATGCCGCCAACCACAAGGGATATCGAGGCAATTCCACCGAGCATATAGGACAGCATGGTGGTGATTTTATTAATCGAAGATAACATATCTTCCATATTAATAATGGTGAAACTGTCCTTTTTGTAGTTAAAAGACTGGTTTAATACCGCCTCAATGTCACTGGTGATATGTTCCGCTTGATTGGAATCACTCATATAAATATCCACGCTATTCATGTAACCTGTTCCAAGAATGGCCGTGGCCGTAGTATAAGGAATAATGACGGCATCGTTATTGGAAGCCCCCGAAAAGCTGCTGGACTCTTTTAATGTCCCGACCACCGTGTAGGTGACACCAGCGACCCGCAACTTTTTCCCAATCGGGTCTTCTCCCCAAAATAATTCATCTGCAATATCGGAACCAATGAGGCACACTTTGTTTTCATTTTCGATATCCAATATATTGAGACCCCTTCCTGTTTCAATGAGATCCTCTGTTTTGGTAAAATACACATCATTTTTCCCCTGTACAGACACACCGGTTTTTTCGCTACTCTTGTAAACCACGGTGGTATTGCCAGTGAGCGTCGGGGAAACGCCGGCAACATCGGCAATTTCCGATAATCTTTGGATATCACTATCAATTAAGCCTTGTTTCAAAGGTGTTCCGGTCGCTTGAACGGTAATTTTATCAGTCCCGAACGATGAGAACTCACTTGTCATTCCATTCATCGTCGCTTGTACAATGGTAATTAAGGCAATGATGGAGGAAACCCCAATGACAATCCCCAACATGGTCAGGAAAGAACGCATTTTATTATGGACTAAATTTCTCCAGGACATTTTAAGATTTTCCTTAAACATATGCCAACTCCTCCCTCAGTTTGCCGTCTAAAATGCGGACAATCCGGCTGGCATTTTTGGCGATTTCGTTATCATGGGTGATCATGATAATCGTTCTTCCTTCCTTATGGAGATCATGGAACAGCTCCATAATTTGCTGGCCTGTTTTCTGGTCAAGTGCTCCCGTTGGTTCATCTGCCAGCAAGATTGTTGGCTCTGTGACCATCGCCCTTGCGATGGCGACCCGCTGCTGCTGCCCGCCGGAAAGCTGGTTGGGGCGATGGTCGATTTTTTCCCCTAGGCCCACCCTTTCAAGCATTTCCCTCGCCCTTTGTTTTCGCTTCTTTTCAGGCACTCCCGTATAGATAAGTGGAAGCTCGACATTTTGAATGGCAGTAAGCCTGGGAAGGAGCTGGAATTGCTGAAACACAAACCCGACTTCCTTATTCCGTATCGCCGCCAGTTCTGCTTCATCCAGTTCATCCACTTTTTGTTGGGATAAGAAATATTCCCCGCTTGTTGGTGTATCCAAACAGCCAATCATATTCATCAGCGTTGATTTCCCTGAACCGGATGGTCCGAGGATGGCCACAAAATCCCCCCGCTCGACCATCAAATTGATGTGATCTAGTACAACCTGTTCTTCATCACCCATGTGGTATGTTTTCATGATGCCGGTCATTTTCAGTATTTGTTCCCCCATTATTCAACGCCTCCATGCATCATAGATGCTTCAGAACTGGTATCTTCTTTTGTTGAAATCATGACAACATCCCCATCTTCGACTCCAGCTTGTATTTCCACGATGATTCCGTCACTGATACCGGTTTGAACATATTGCTTGGAAGGCATTCCTTTATCGGTCGGGATGAGAACATAAGGCTTATTTTTACTGTCAAATTGGATGGCTTTCATCGGAAGGGTGGTGATTCCTTTGGCGTCCTGTTTTAAAATTTTTGCTTCTGCACTCATTCCCACTTTAATGGCTTCGTCTTGAGGCAGGTCAATTGTTGCAGTGAAATAGGAAACTCCATTTTCGTTTACCGCCTCTTTGGAAATAGAGGCAACGGTTCCTTTTATCTCTTTCTCCAGTGCATTGATAGCCACATTCACCTCTTGGCCTGTGTTTAAGTAAGGAAGATCATACTCATCGACCTTGATGGTGGTCTGCAGCACGGAGTAATTGACAATATCCACGAGCTGGGCTCCGGCCAGTATCTGGGCGTTTTTCTCGGCATACACTTTGGTAATTTCTCCGTCCATTGTCGCCTTGATTTTTTTATTCATTTTCGTGACCAACAAGACATCGCCCTCTTTTACTTGGTCGCCCGATTTTACTTTTACTTCCTTAATCTGTGCGGCTTCCTCGCTCGTGACGGTCCTCCTGTTTTTTGCTTCAACCGTGCCTGAGAAACTGTAGTAAGTGGTAATGTCGGTGGTTACGGCTTTTTCTTTTTCAAACTCATTCATCCCTTTTGGGGTAAAAATAAAACCCGTGCCGACCACCACTGTAATCATGCCGACAATTGTCCAGATGACAATCTTCTTTTTGCTTTTCTTTTTTGGTTTACTCATTGTACTAACCTCCAAAAGTATTTTTTAAGGTAAATGCTGCCTGATGTATTAACTGATTTCATTGTACGGCTTTTGGCTTTTTTCCAAACCGCACAGATTTGGAGAACCACCGCAGGAATTCGGGGAGGCACCGCAGGATTTTGCAGGTTATTAAATGGTGTTACCCCGGCCAAAACTTAAACACAAAAAGAGTGCCTTTGCCGTTGTTCCGGTAGCAGCACTCCCTGTTTATCGTATTAAACCGATTGTGTGGCATTCCTTAATTTTAAATAACCAGCAGCTAATTTTTGCTTATACATCACTTTCACCAAAATGATTTGAATCGCTAAAAACACCACATGGAGGGCCGCATAGTATAAGTCACTCGGGGTTCCCTCAATGACCATAATGCTGATATCAGTATCGGCAATCAGTTGCCTTGTTAAAAAATCATAGATAAGATGCGGAATGACAGCAGTCATCAGAGACCCTGTTTTTAAATAGACATACATTAAGGTAATGGCGGCGCTTAGGGTCACACCCAACATGACCGGATTAAGCCCATCAACAAAAACATGGGAAACCGCAAAAAACAGGCTCGATATCAAAAACAGTTTGGAAACCGGCAAATGCTTTAGATTGGCTACCATATAGCCCCGATACATGATTTCTTCATTAAATCCCACTAGAAACCATGCCACCGCAGAAATCAAAAACATTGGAATAACGTTTATATTAGAGGAAAAATCACTATTAAAACGGGAGGCAAGGAATCCGCCATTTGTCATGAGCACCGTGACGAGAAAGGATAACCCAACCGTTAATAGTAACGATAAAATCGTGAATTGAACTTGTTTACGATCCAGTTTCAGGTTCATGGTTTTCAGCTGTTTTTTATCAACCAACTTATAAAAAAGCCATGTGGCACCAATGGACAGTAAACTTCCGAAAATGGTACTTAACGCAAAAATGTACGTGTTGGAGGATTCAATATACTTGTGCAACCCACCCAGCATCAGCACAGCCAGGATGGCAATCTGAATAAAACAAAGAACAGCAACCCGCAAATAATTTCTTTTCATTGTAAACTTCACTCCTAATGGATTATTGGATTTGCATTCATTTTAGGATTTTTACGTCAGGTCACATAGTGCCGAAAAGTCATATAAAGGTAATAGCCATCCTTTTGGTTAGTCATATTTTAATCCATGAACCAATAAAAAAAAGCTTGCAGACACGTGTTCTGCAAGCTTTTCTTAGTTTGTATGCTAAACTCCTATTTTACCGAGTAAATCCAATATCATGCTGCCCCGGTTTATGATTTTCTCCAACGATGTTTTGATTCTTTCAGCAAAATGAGTATTCTCCTGACCTGGAGTCAAACCAATTACACTTAATTTATGATCGGGATATTCATGGACATTTGCGGCCCCATAACGGTTTGGATACACCGCCCAAACTTCTTGAACAGGACTATTTTGGCTGAACAAATGACTGCCCTTTACCCCATAGAGATAAGGAGAATGGGGATTATCACCATAGCTGACCATTTGCATCATTACCCCGGTCTGCTGGTTGCTTTGGATTTGGGTTTGATCCCAAATTGCACTTCTTGGCCTGTATTTGAAATCAAAGATGATCGTTCCAATAAAAATTTCATCCATGTACACATCGAGCCGGCCATCCGGACAGGTATGAGTGCCGCGGGTATATAAAGGGTTTTCCTTGGATGTAAGCTTGCTTTGAGTCGGTAAAAGGGCTTCATATACCAAGGAAATCCGGACATTGTCTTTCCTAAACACCACTTCCGTATTGGCGGGCAAAGTCGGGATTAACTGGTTGTCTTCCGTTGGATCGGCACTATAAATCCATCCTGATTCCGGTGTAAATCCCATCCCGTCCTCTGAAAGTGCCTTAATGAATTGGATGTAGCCCCAGATTTCATACAATTTATCCGTCCGTTTCCACTGATAGGCATACGCTTGATCAGCCTGACGGGATTGCTCAGCTTTCATTTCCCGATACAGCTGATTAAGGGAACGGTATCGCGGGTCACTGTTCATGGCATGGGGATGGGCTGCCGATTGGTATTCACCAACCTCTGCATACCACGGGGCTGTTTGTATCCATTGGATTGCCCCTCTAATTTTTCCCGCTTCTTCTCCAAGCATCTTGACATTGACTTTTGCCTTTTCACTTTCCACGGTCGTCCGGAACAGGTTGTTTCCGTGGTTCAATTTCTCCACTTTTTCTATCGCTTCATGGAAATCCCTCAAGGTTTGTGAGATGGATTCAATGATTTTCTTCAAGAGACGGTTCTCCGGCAAATCATAGCTGACCACACTGACAGGTGTCATTAAATAATACTCATCTTCCGGATGGCTGACAATGTGCCGGATCGTTTTTTCATCGATGACCCTGTATTTATCCTTGGATGCCAGCCGGTAATCCTTCTTAATTTGATAGTTTACTTTTCTGTACAAATCGCTCAGGGCGGCCATGATGGAAGAGAAGTGGTTGTTAATGATAAAAAACTGCTTTAACAGACCCTGTGGGATTCCATCCAGTCCGGCGTTCAAGCCAGTTTTTCTAAAAATCAGGTCACGGGCAAGCCCGCTCCATTCTTTTTCCACTTCTTCCTTCATGGTCTCGTATTGGTTTTCATCAAGCTGTTTCGGTACAACCTTAACCCAACTGTAAAAACGCTGCCCATCCACTACAACGGCAAGTCTGTAGAACCCGGGAATCAAGGGATAGTACTCCTGTGAATGGTCAAATAAGGTCACCGGGCGTTCCGAAGGGGACAGATACACATCCCCTTCTTCGGGGTCGATTTTTAGCATTCTCCCCGGAAGAGTATCCAACCCATCCAAAAACAAGCGAGCTTCTTCCTTTTCCGACTGAAAAATTAGACCCGCACCGATATTTTCTTTGATTTCCGAATACACTTGTTCCCTTTTATCGTAAAAATCAAACTCATTGGTGAAAAAAGTTTCAACCGGGATATAAACCGTTTGATCGCCTCGCTTTTGTAAAAAAATGACTTCAAAGCCGTTAGAGGGTATAGCCATTTATTTTCAACTCTTTCGTCTTCTGGATCAGCACGTTTCTTGTTTCATAAAAATCGGAAACCTCTTCATACCGGTCGAGAATGTCCACGAGGATGCTGTCGTTTATGTTTTCTGTCCTGCTATCATAACTTCCCAGGAAATTTTTCAGCTGTTCTTCCGGTCCCCTGACTTTTGTCAACACCCGTTGTACCACCTGAAGGTCAAATGCTTCTTTTCTTGACAAGATTGGTGTGTTTGGCAAATTTTTCAGATACATGTCAATTTGCCGGACAACCCTTGGGCCAACTCCTGAGTTTTTGTTGATTTTCTGCAGTTCCTCGTGAACTTCCCACAGTACAGATAATTCTAGTTCATTCATTTGAATTTCTTGGCTGTTGTTTCTAAAACTGTCGTAAAGTTCGAAGGTAAAGGATTCCCTTTTCACTGGGTTTCGTTTTTCCTCTGCCGCAATTTGCACCTCTTCAGTGAGCGTTCTTAGGCTCCCAAACGGAAGAACGGATAAAGAAATCACATTGGCACGGTCTAAAACTTTATCCGAAAAATGGTACGTTGATTCATCCAGATTGACTGTTCCAACAAAGATGACATTGTCGCCGATAGGAATGACCGGCGGGTATTGGGCTGAATTGTACAGCCTGTTTTCCAAGTCCTCATTGTATAGCTTTAAAACTCTTCTTGGACCCGACTCCATTTCTAGAACAGAAAGAAATTGGGAGAAATAGTGCTCGATTTTGGCCAGATTCATTTCGTCCAGGCAGATAATATGAAGCTTCTTTTTGTTATCTTTGGCGCTCAACAAGGCATTGATAATTCCCGAATCCCCCGGCCGGTATACCATATGCAAGGTATCAGCGTAGCCAATCAAATCGGCGTCATCGGTCCATGAAGGCCGAACCGGGATAAATGTCATTTGGTAATTGTCATATAGCCCGAGCACTTTCCCATAGGCTTGGACCAGTTTGGATTTTCCAGTTCCGCTCATCCCTGCCAAAATGACCAAATTAGAAGACTTCATGGCTGTATGGAAATTATATAAATCTTTCACTCCGTAGAGTAATCCTTGTTCCCGGGTAATCTGGATAAACCGTTCCATTAATTTTTCTTCGGTTAATTCATGATCACTTGGGAGCTGTGATTCGGTCTCCTTCTCGGCAGCCGATTCATAAGCTGGAACTGGAACTGGCGGGTTCTTTTTTGCCGCGGTCGGAGGAGTTTCCAACACACCGGTTCCTGTCGCTGTTTGATTCAACGCCTCCTGCGTATCCTTCGGCAGTTCTGCTGGCGCGTACATTGGTTCCGCAGCGGAAATACTTCCGGATATATACATGTGGATTTCTTCAGGGACGTACAGAATGTTTTCGTTTTCGTAACAATCGTCCAACCAATCAGGCTGGAACAGCGCCGACCTGATTGGCTTTTTTGCCGTGAAGGCAAAGCCTCCATGGGCATAATTATGGCCGGCGAATTCCCCAAACATCACATAGTCAAATTCCCCATTTTTCCACAGAATGAATTCCGGTGTATCATTGGGTTCGTTGGAAATCGCGTCAATTCTGCCAACGTATTTCTTGTTTTGCAATCTTTCAACAAATTCGGTATAGGAATTGCCGTGCTCGTCCTCGCTGAAAACCGGCATCGGGATTAACTTTATTTTGCCATTGTAGCTTTCCGATTTGGGCAACAGGCTTAATTCCCGTCCAACATAAACCTCTGAATGGTCAAATAGAATTTTCCGCTGCGGTTTGAACACCACCAGATTATCGCGCAGGAAATGGTTCAACGACCGAATCCGGTCGATTGGGTGTGCATGGTAATTGTCTTCAAAGCCCCATTTTTCGAGATCGGTCCCATAACAAATCACGAGATTGTTATGAGGAAAACTGTCTGGAACTTCCGAAATAATTTTCACATAAAACTGGATGACATTCTGGCTATTGATATAGACCGCTTGTTTGTCCATTGTATTCAGTACATATTCCTCATCAGCCAGCTCACCGACTAAATCTATATTCCATGATTTATTCATTGTTCTTTACCCCTTCATCATAAAATTCTCTAAATCTATAAATGTCGCAAACTCTTGGATTGGCTTTTCTTTTACTAACGTCTTGACCCGCTTTTGGATCCCTCTTGGTGTTTTATACGTTAATAACCAAATTTGTTCAGCACGGTTGAGGACCTCGTTCGTTCTTTCTTCATGGATTTCCGTTGCTTCAATGATGGTTAAATCATATTTCTTATACTTTTGTACCCGGGTGTTCATGGGGTCGCCAATAATTGCAACAGTGATTTTATCATGAGCCTCCTGTATCGCGGCTGGCTGAGTGTTATCTGTATTTGGTTCTATCGAAGGCCGCTCCTGTTCGGTTCTGAGTTTGAGCAGCAAAGCATTTAATCTGGCGATTTCGTCGTCCTTGTGTTTTATAGAGACAGTCTGTTGATCCATTTTTTTCTGCAGAGTTTCCAGTTCAGGAGAGACCTCTGCCAATTTATTCTTTACCTTCCCATATTCTTCCTTAAGCGTTTGCATTTCTTGGGAAAGGGTTTTTCTCTCTTCTTTCCACTGCTTTTTTTCCTTCTCAAAAGCAGCATGGGCCGTAGTGGCTTTTTCCTTTAATTCATCGTTTTTTTGTTCTGATCTTTTGACTTTCTTCTCAAGATTCGCAATTTTCTGCTGTGACTGATTTAACTCATCTTGCAGCTGTTTCAATTGTTCGTTATCCATTTCTGATGGGTTGTCTTCTTCTTCCTGATTCTCTTCTGCTTGACGTTCAAGAAGGTCCAATTTCTCTTCTTCTTTAAGCTTGGTAAAAATCTCATGGCCTTTTTGGATATCTTCCTCGTTTTCGCTGGACAGCAGCACGCTTAACAGCATCGACGGGGGAATATCCTCTCCGGCACTTTGAAGTAGCTCCTCGATGGTTTTTCCCCGCCACTCGGCTAAACCGTCCGCCCCTTCGGCAATCGTATTAAAGAAATCTTTGAGCATGACCGAATTTTTGGGATGTACCGCCTCTTGAATCAACTTTGGCCTTAACATCTTAAACTTTTTTTGCTGGTGATTGATCTGCCTAAACCCCGGCACCTTAATACCAAGATTCTGCCCGATATTTGCAATCGCCTCATCCGAAAAATTCTCAAGAATCCACTTCCAAATTTCCTTCTCCATCCTTCATCCACTCCCACCCTACTAAATAAAACGTTACCCTTCTATTCTACTAAAAAATCGCCCTCATTCGACCCTTTTTTACAAATAAAAATTTTATAAATATAACAACCCTGCAACGCATTAAAGTGCTGGGGGCCTGTCCCCCAGCGCTTTAATGCGTTACCTTACCGGGGGACAGGCCCCCTTTTGTGGCCATTTTTGTGTTATACTAGGTGATACAGTGATTGTTTTATGTTATTTGGGAGTGTGTTTTATGGGTTATAAAGTTGTCATTTTAGATATTGACGGAACGATTTTGCCGCATGGGAAGACGGTTAGTGATGCTACTAAGCAGGCAATCTCGCGGTTAAAGGATAAACGGATGAATGTTATGATTGCTACGGGGAGGGCCCCTTATTTTTCTGAATCGATTGTTCAGGAGACCGGAGTGGACTCATTGGTCTTTTTTAATGGAGCCTATGCGGTTCATGATGGTCAACAAATTTATCGGAATCCGATTGAAAAGAGCCTGTTAGAAAGATTGATGCTTTTGTCTAATGCAAATGATCACCCGCTGACTTTTTTAAGCGGCAGTAGTTTTACTGCCACTGATTTAAGCCATCCCTATTTGGTTCAAGCGTATCGGCACAATACCTGGCGCCCGGAAGTGGCCCCTCAAGGATACTGGATGGACCAAGATATCTATCAATTGTTCCTCCATTGTGATACAGATGAAGAAAAATCCTATGAATTAGATATCCCCGAACTGGATTTCAGAAGGTGGACATCCACTGAAGCTAAAACCTGCGATGTAAACATGTCCAAGTCGAATAAATCCGTAGGCATCACCAAACTGTTAGCAACCCTTGGCATTGCCCCGGACGAGGCGGTTGCATTCGGTGATGGCTTAAATGACATGGAAATGCTATCTTTGGTCGGCATGGGCGTCGCCATGGGTTCTGCCCGCGAGAAAGTGAAACAGGCTGCCGATATGGTAACACTCCCTGCAGAAGAAGACGGTGTCTATTATGGATTAAAGAAACTTGGGTTAATTTAAAGGGTACAGCATCCTTATACCCGATTGAAAGTTAAACTTCCCTATTTGGCCAAGAAGCTTGTAGAATCCTATTTTCTACAAGCTTTTTTATCGTTTCTTTTTTTATAATATACTCCCCAACCCGAAAATTACCTTTCCTTATCCATTTACAGCCATGCGCCCCAACGGGCCTTGTTCATCCAATATGTCCTGCAGGTTATAAACAGAGATTGGAAACATGGGGAAGCCAAATGCATAAGGAGTCATCTCATACAGCTGAAAATAGATTACAAGGGCTTTGTCTGCCATATAGAAGTCTTGATTGGGCTTAATGCCTGTGAAATCTTGAAGTAGAAAAATATTGCACTGTATGATTTGTTCGCTAATAATCTCTGAAAGTTTCTGCACGTACTGGCTGTCCCTCTTAAACAAGTCTTTCAACTCACAATGCTTCCCTTTTTGCAGGTCAAATGTAAGGGACTTTATATACGTCATACCGTGGGCGGCATGATAATGGTACGTATAATTCGAAAGGGATAAGCTGAGAACGTGCCGTTGATTGTTTTTGATTTCGTAAGTTCCCAGCATCTCCTCGACTGTGGTGGGCATCTCCCCTGTTTGTTGATGAATCAACGTTTCGGTCTGTTGGATAATTGTCCGGTTGATAAATTGCTCCAAGTTATGATTATGTGCACCAGTTACCTGCGGATAGTAAACGGTTTTTTTCGGACCATCTTTCAGCATCACCGTTCTTATGTTTAGTGGTAATGTATTAGGCATTTGCATCCTTCCTCAAAATCCATTTAACCCATTTTATTTTACAGGCAAAAATATGTGCCACCAGCTGAATGAACCCCTTAGTTTACACGATCAATATTTGGTGTTAGGTATATTTTTGTATCCAATCATGCAGACTGTACATACTTGGAATTTATTCTCTGTTTGTTAGGTGATGTTGGAATGGATATTTATCGTGCCATTTGGGAAGCAGATATGACGGGGAACGGAATCCGGCCCATTACAGCCGCCGATTGTGGAAATCAGGATGAAGGATATGTGATCGTTGATTTGGAGTGTTTCAGCCCTGAACACCGGGTTTTTAAAGAAGTGGTGATCCCTGACCGAAAAAAACAGAGCTACCAATTAGTGGAGCAGCTCTTTGATAACTATAACTTAAACCATTATGGCAGAGAAAAAAACACCACAGCCGAATCTAACGAAGTGAAAGAATTTTTGCAGATGGCGATTGATTCCCCTCCAGTCAAAATGGCCAAAAACTATATTGAGGAGAAAAACAACAAACGGTTCACCGACATGCAGTGGTATAGACATTTACATGACCTGTGGTTCCGCCAGTATGACAGCGAATCCGGAAAGGACTTATCTGGCTTTGAGCATGTGTTTATCGGTGAACAAAAACAGCGAAGGCTGGAAGGACACCATTTTTGGTATAAGTACTGGCTGGAAGATAGTGCCGATTCAAACAAACACGCCCAAGACCAAATTGACTTAAAATGTGAATATTTTGGGGAACAAAAGGGGGCGCCTTATGTGGTCACTCTCGGTTACCGTTTGCAGGCTTTCGACTATCGTAAAAGGCGCTATTCTAAAGTCGGGAAAAATCACTGTGCCTTTTTTACAGGAATCAGTGCGGAGGGACTTTTGGCATTGGGGACCGTCCGTGCCCTGAGGCATAAAGATGTTCCTGAAGAAATTCTCATCAATCATTCACCATTTAGGCTGGAATTGTTTATGAGTCCTGATGGAAAAAGCATTCGCACCTTTTATCCAATGGCCCCCGCAAGTGAAAAAGAAAATCCGATCCGATAGGAGAGAAATTGTCCTTCTCATTTTTTGACTTACGATGATGTTGCTTGGCCTAACCTTTCCAGCACTCTCCTCTTTCGATAAAGCATCATGCCGGCTTCGGCCAGGTCGTTAACCATTGATCGATTGGTGAATGCCCCGAAAATCATCCCAGCAACCGGTACCATTTGAAAAAGCTTCTTCCAGCCAAACTGATCTCGATAGGTAAAAACCACCTCACGCCAGCCCTGCAGCTGGGATACCATTTCATTAGACCGGCTTCCCTGTTCATAAAAATGGGAAAGCTCATACAAAATTGCCTTTTTGCCCACAATGTCAGAGGATGAAAATTGCAAGCATTTGATGATGAACACTCGCTCACTTTTTTCATTTGGATCATATCCATGGATCACGGCAATTTCCTGCAATGTTTTTAATGAAATCGCCATAATGGCCGGGATATCAATGGCCAGCGTAAAAAGTCCGCCGATACCTGTGCTAGCCCCTTGGATGGTGGCAAACTTCTTCCTTTGGCCAGCTAGTTCCTTGCTTAATTTTTCCATAGTGGTTAAGGGAATACCCTTGATGTCAGACATTTCTACAATCGGATTCCCCGTCTCTTTTTCAATCATCGCAAAGATACTTTCTTTTTTCATCAAGTATCTTCCTCCCGTTTGAATGTAAGAGCCTATTTCCTCTAGTAAGGCTCCTACTTTGTCGTGGATGAATTGAGGCGTAATTTTATCAAGAAGTTTAAATGGCAAGCGTCCAAGCCGTTCCCAAATCCATAAATGCCCTTGATCTTTTTCCCACTTTTCAATGGCTGCAAGTTCTTCTATTAGTTGTTCTTTTGACTCCATCACAATGCCACCTTCAATGTCTCGTTATAATAAACATACGCTTTATATTAAAAAAGGTTTCACACAATGGTAGTTTATACAAATTGCCGAAAAAAAGACTGACCCGGGAACCTGTTTAAAAAACGGTCTCCTTCGTCAGTCTTCCACATCTTTTATTTTGTCTCAACGGCAAAAAATGCTTTTTTCAAGGCATCAGCAGCCTGGTCAATCGCTTTCTTGCTTTCGTCCAATAAGCCCGGCATTCCAAAGAATCCGTGAATCATCCCTTCGTACCTTGTGGCCTCTACTGCCACTCCAGCTTCTTTTAGGAGATTCCCATAGGCTTCTCCTTCGTCACGCAGCGGGTCAAACCCTGCCGTAATGACCAAGGCAGGAGGAAGTCCGCTTAAATCCCCCGCTTTCATTGGTGAGGCATACGGGTTCAATCCGTCCTGCTCATTACGCAGATAATGATCCCAGAACCAGACCATCATTTTCTTTGTTAAAAAGTACCCTTCTGCATTTTCTTGGTAGGATTCAGTGTCATATGAATGGCTTGTCACCGGATAAATCAGCAATTGATAGGCTAAGGATGGTCCTCCTTTATCTCTGGCCATTAATGCTGTGACCGCCGTAAGATTCCCCCCAGCGCTATCGCCGCCTACCGCAATCCGTTTTGCATCTGCTCCAAGGGAGGAAGCATTGTCCGCCACCCATTTGACCGCTGCATAGGCATCCTCAACAGCTGCAGGGAATTTATGCTCCGGTGCCAACCGGTAATCAACAGAAACTACAACACATCCCACTTTATTGGCTAGTGAACGGCAAGGTATATCCATTGTATCAAGATTGCCAATCACCCAGCCGCCTCCATGGTAGAAAACCAATACCGGGAACGGGCCTTCACCAGCAGGGGTGTAAATTCGCACCGGTATTTCGCCTTCTTGTCCTGGGATGGTTCTGTTTTCTACTTTTGCTACCTCCTCTGGCACACCAGCCAAGGGGCCTAAGTCAATCGCTTGCCTTGCTTGTTCGGCTGACAGCGTCTCCAATGCCGGACCGCCGGCTGCCTCTAATTGGTCCAATAAAAATTTTGCTTGTGGATCAAGATTTGCCATTATTATCACTCCATGTATAAGTATTTTTATAGATTAATAGCTTTTATTTTGAAATGCCCTTGAGGCCTGTCCGGTCAAAAACCCTTCATATCCTTTGGCGGCCACTTCATCACAAATTTGCCGGTAAAGCCCAACTCCTCCGACAAAGGGTAAAATCCCCTTGGGCTTGCCTTCGATATTAGCCCCCATGTACCAAGAATCAGTCTTTGGCAAGAGAGTCATTTCCACAATTTCCCTGCATTGCTGACTCCAAGCTTCTTCAGCAGGTACTGCTGCCTCGAATACTTCTAGGTTATTTTTGTGAAGATATTCCAGAAAATCAGAAATCCATTCCACGTGCTGCTCAATCGAAACGAGCATATTGCTCAAAACCGATGGACTTTGCGGGCCTGTAATCATGAACATATTCGGGAAGCCTGCAGTTGCAATGCCGAGGTAAGTTTTCAGCTGTGCACCCCCTGCCCACTTTTCATTGAGTGAGACCCCGCCCCTGCCACGAATATCCATTTTAAAAAATGGCCCTGTAATCGCGTCGAAGCCAGTTGCAAAAACAATCATGTCCAACTCATATTCCGTCTCTGTTGTTTTCAGGCCAGTGGGTGTAATTTCCACAATTGGCGCTGCCTTAATATCGACAAGGGTAACATTTTCCCGGTTATATGTTTCAAAATAATCGGTATCGATGATGGGCCGTTTGGTGCCGTAGAAATAAGACGGCATCAGCTTGTCAGCCACCTCCGTGTCCCTCACGATGTTTCTTATTTTAGAACGGATGAAATCCTGCGCCGTTTGATTGGCTTGTTCCCCAAAGCCCAAGTCACTGAACTGGTAGAGCATCGTAAACAGGCCACCCTCTTGCCAGGCTTTCTCATATACCTGACCCTGCGTGTCCGGGGAAACCTCTATAGCCAGATCGTCCCTTGGGAATGATGGGACCCCGTGCATTGAGGCGCACATCAACTGTTTGATTTCGCTGTAATTTTTTCGAATCTGTCGAATGTATTCCGGGTCATAAGCATGGTTTTGTGCTGGGGTACTATATTGTGGTGTTCGCTGAAAAACTGTGAGGTGGCCTGCATCATTGGCAATTTTAGGAATAGCCTGGATACCGCTAGATCCTGTTCCAATCACGCCGACCCGCTTTCCCTTGAAATCTACTTCTTCATGCGGCCATTTTCCTGTGTGATACATTTCCCCTTTGAAAACGTCTAATCCCTTTATTTTGGGGCTATTAGATGCTGACAAGCAACCAAGAGCGGTAATAAAATACTTTGCCGTTATCAAATCACCGGTATTTGTGTCTATTTCCCAGAAATCATAGGTTTCGTTAAAGCGGGCGGTTGTAATTCGCGTGTTGAATTGAATGTCCCTGCGCAAATCGAGTTTGTCTGCCACAAAGTTGATATAGTCTAATATTTCCGGCTGCTCGGCGTAGCGTGAAGACCATGTCCATTCTTTCAGGAGCTCTTCTGAAAAAGTATAATTATAGTAGATACTTTCGATGTCACATCTCGCCCCCGGATAGCGGTTATGGTACCATGTGCCGCCAACATTTTCGGCCGCCTCATAAACGCGTACTGAATACCCCGACTCTCTGAGTTTATGTAGCATGTATAAACCCGAAAACCCTGCTCCAACAACTACAGCATCAAAGTGTTGAACATCCATCTGGCTACCTGTCATTTATAAAGCCCTCCTTTTTTTAAAAATTCTAAGCAAAAAACTGTAAACGTTTGCAAATTATATTCTATCTGACCTATTAATCTTCCTGCTTTTTGTTAAAAAACGGTAAAACCCATCCAAAAATATCTCCTTTTATTGATCACTCGACTATATGAAGGGGAACAAGGAGAATCTACTGATACACAGAGTTGATTACTCCATTTTTGCCTAGTCCGAATACAAAAAGGCCTCCCTTTAAGGAAGCCCATTTTTATAAATTTCTAACTATGTTTTTGCTATGCCTGTTGAGCTGCTTCCCATTGGGAAACTTCCTCTCGAACCCGAGGCGCTACCTCTTTGCCTAGCAGCTCAATTGCCTTCATCACGTCTTCATGCGGCATGCTTCCAACCGGCACATGGAGCATAAACCGTGTCACTCCAACATTTTTGCGAAGGTGGATGATTTTCTGCGCCACTGTTTCCGGGTCGCCGACATAAAGAGCGCCTTCAAAACTTCTTGCAGCATCAAAAGCGGAGCGGTCATAATAGCCCCAGCCCCGTTCCCTTCCAAGCACGTTCATCGCTGCTTGAGTCGATGGGAAAAATTTATCCGCTGCTGTGTCCGTATCATCGGCGATAAAACCGTGAGAGTGGGATGCGACTGCTAGCTTGCTGGCATCATGTCCAGCTTGGGCTGCCGCTCTTTTATAAAGCTGAACCAATGGGGCAAACCGGACAGGGCTGCCTCCAATTATGGCTAAAACAAGCGGCAATCCAAGAAGGCCGGCGCGGACGACAGATTCTGGCGTGCCTCCGCTGCCGATCCAAACAGACAGTAGATCCTGTACCGGTCGTGGATATACTCCCAGATTGTTGATGGCGGGGCGATGTTTGCCACTCCAGGTTACTTTCTCTGATTCGCGTAATTTTAGCAGCAAATCTAGCTTTTCATCAAATAGCTCATCATAGTCTCTTAAATCATACCCAAACAATGGGAATGATTCGATAAAGGACCCACGTCCTGCCATAATTTCAGCGCGGCCGTTTGAAATGCCGTCAAGCATGGCAAATTGTTCAAACACCCGCACCGGGTCATCTGAAGAAAGAACTGTCACAGCGCTGGTTAGCCGGATTCGCTTCGTTTGTGATGCCGCTGCGGCCAGCAGTACAGCAGGAGAGGATGCTGCATAATCCTTGCGGTGATGCTCCCCTACTCCAAATACATCCAAACCAACCTGATCGGCAAGGACAATTTCCTCCACCACTTCACGCAGCCTCTGGGCATGACTGACGACTTTACCGGTTTTAACATCCGGTGTCGTTTCCACAAATGTTGTAATACCTATCTCCATTACAAGTCCTCCAATTTTTTCCTCTTGTGTTTATTTTTACATAAAAACCTATTAATGGTCCCTTCAGCACCCTTACAATTTTCTATGTATTGATTCTCATTATCTTATAACGTTTTATACGGTGCAAATGATTAATTCTTTGCATGCATAAAGGGCTCAAGGAAATATTAACTATAATTGTTTTATTCAGGAGGAAGAATATGAACCTAGAAACCGGAAAGTATTATTGGCCAACAACGTTTCCTGACGCCCCCTCTTATCCAATGTTAGAGGAGGGCCTCGATTGTGATGTACTGATTATAGGTGGAGGAAGCTCTGGTGCCCAGTGCGCTTATTATCTTGCAGAATCCGGGTTAAATATAGCGGTGATTGAAAAAGGGAAAATTGGCGGTGGCAGTACGAGTACGAATACAGCTCTGATTCAATATTCAGGTGAAAAAATGTTTACCGAACTAATTAACACCTTTGGCAACAAATACATCGAGAGGCATCTACAGCTGCTGAGAGAGGCAATTAATGAAATTGACAAGGCCTCCCAAATGGAGATTGATTGTGAATTCTTTCGCAGGGACACGCTTTATTCTGCCAGCTCCCCAGAAGACGTCAAACGTTTGAAAAAAGAGTATGATTTTTTAAAGCAGCAGGGGTTTGAGCTGGATTTTTGGACGAAGTCTGACATCGAATCAAAATATCCTTTTAGCAGGGAAGCTGCCATCTACTCTTATAATGACGCAGAGATAAATCCCTTCAAGTTTACCCATGCCTTATTCGAATATGCGGCCAAAAAAGGGGTGCATATTTTCGAAAATACAGCCATGAATGGACATCATTTTGAACCTCAGCAACAGCAAATGGTTATCACCACAAAGACGGGAAATTCGATTCGAGCCCGTTATGTTATTTTTGCAGCAGGGTACGAAGGAATCGATATAAAAAAAGAAAAGCAAGCTTCATTTGTAAGCACCTATACGGTTACCACAAATCCAGTTTCAGACTTCAGTTCTTGGTATAATCGTACTCTCATTTGGGAAACAGCCCGTCCCTATTTATTCATGAGAACGACAGCGGACAACCGGATTATTATCGGGGGACTGGACGAAAATACGATCTATCCTGAGGATCGGGATAGTAAGTTGATGCACAAAAAGGATAAGTTGATTCAAGAATTTAATAACATGTTTCCAAATATACAGGTAGAGCCTGAATTTTATTTATCAGCCTTCTACGGAGGAACAATAGACGTCCTTCCCATTATCGGCAGATACGTCGAATATCCCAACTGCTACTTTCTATTCGCCTTCGGTGATAACGGAACCGTCTATAGTCAACTACTAGCAAAGCTTATTGCTGAAAACATCACCAAAGGAGAAAGCCCTGATATGGAGATGTACCTCGAGAAAAGACCTCTTCTATAACAACAGCTTTACCACTTTAAAGCGCCGGGGGACAGGCCCCCGGCGCTTTAAAGTGGTAAAAATTATAGATGCTTTCTGATGTCCCCGAGGAAAGAGTCAACTGCTTCTTCCTTGGTGGCCCAAGAGGTCACGATGCGGATGGCGGACTGGTCTTGGTCGACCTTTTCCCAAACGAGGAAAGCGTAGTCTTTTTGTAATTCGTTAATGACTCCATCCGGAAGGATCGGGAAGATTTGATTAGACGGTGAATGAGTTAAGAACTTAATGTTGGCTTGTTTTAATTCTTCGCTAATCCTTTTGGCATTGTTATTAGCGTGCTGGGCTAGCTCAAAGAACAGATTGTCCCGGAAAAGTTCAAGGAATTGGATGCCAAGAAGTCTTCCTTTTGCAAGAAGCGCTCCCTTTTGTTTCATATGGAAACGGAAATCTTCCTTAAGAGAATCACGGCAAATCACTAATGCTTCCCCGATGAGTGCTCCGTTTTTTGTGCCGCCTATATAAAACGCGTCAACCAGGTCCGGAATATCGGATAACTGGAGGTCATTTTCAGACGAACATAAAGCGGACCCCAGCCGTGCCCCATCCATATAAAAAATCAGATTATTTTCCTGGCAGAACTTACTTAAAGCTTGAAGTTCAGCTTTATTATAAATCGATCCAATTTCTGTGGAATTCGATATGTAAACCAGTTTTGGCTTAACCATGTGTTCATCTGTATGCCCATTTAATACTTCCTGAATTCCAGATGGAGTCAATTTTCCATCGCTTGTTTCAACGGATAGAACTTTATGTCCTGTGGCTTCAATAGCCCCTGTTTCATGCGTCTGAATATGGCCGCTGTTCGCTGCAATCGCCGCTTCATGTGGTCTTAAGAAAGCAGAGATAGCAATCAGATTAGTTTGAGTTCCGCCAGGAATTAGATGAATATCCACATCCGCCCGGCCGAGCTTCTCCTTAATCAGTTCGATAGCCTTTCGGGAATACCGATCTTCCCCGTAACCATCCTCTTGCTCGAAATTAGACTCCAATAACGCATTTAAAATTCTGGGATGCGCGCCCTCTGCGTAGTCATTCTTAAAGCTGTACATCACAAGGCCTCCAATTATTAATTTAACACCCTAATCTTAATATATGGGGACAGTCCCCCACAACTTTAAAGTATTAACGCGCTGGGGGCCTGTCCCCCAGCGCGTTAATGCGTTAAACGATTTCCAGCAGCCCCATGTCTAAGCAGGTTTTGATGGAGAGTTTTTTGATTCCTCTTTGAAACTGGATTTCGATGTGTTCTTGGTCTAGTTGAACGATGGTTCCTGTTCCAAAGACGCGATGTTTTACGGTGATGTCTTCTTTCAAAGCTTCAGGATTTCTTATCGCATTTGGATTCTGCGTAATCATTGGATTGCCAGCTTTGTCATGTTTCAATGGTTCTCTTCTCGAGAGTATGACCGAAGGTGATATTATTTTCTTCACATCTAAGACAAATTGCGATAGGCTGACACTCTTGCCAAATTGCTTTTTATAAGCAACCAGTTCAAGGTTTAATTCGGCCCTAGTCATCCCTACATAAAATAATCGTACCGCTTCTTCCTGCAGATTTGTGTCCTCCAAATCATCGTCGGTCGGAATGACTCCTTGAATGAGATCAATCATATAAACATTCTTGAATTCTAAACCTTTAGAACTATGAAAAGTCGATAGAGTCACTACGTTATCATTTTTCTTAAACTTGGATGTATAAATGACGTTTTTCAAATGGTCCAAGCGGGAAGCAAATTCTTCCATTGTCTTTAGAGGTCCCGCTATTTGCTCCAATGTATGAAGAATCCCCATCAAGTAATCTTTATTAAACTTTAGACTCCTGGCAATCTTTTCAAGCGTCTTTTCATACCCCAGCACCCCGCGGATAATCTTCATTACTTCAACTGGCCGCTTTCCTTTCATCATCACAAAAGCCAGTCTACATTCCGTTATCTGCTCTGAGCGTTTCGGGTCCATGATTTTTAAAAGATGATCAAAAACCGAACCATTATGAGGATATTGCTTAAGTTCCGCCATCTTTTCTTTTGTAATAAAAATTGGCAGCTTTTTGTAGATTTGCTCAAAAATGTCCACACGTTTGTCACTATAACTTAGACGCATAAAGTTTAAAATATCTTTAACCACCCAGTGCGAAAAAAACCGGTTGTCGTAATCCTTTATATAAAAAGGAATGCCGGCACGTTCAAACTCATTCACCAATAGAATAGATGATGAATTATTCCTAAACAGAACCGCCGCATCTTTAAATCTTTTGAGCCCAGCTATTTTTTCCACTAAATAGGAAGCCTGCATCTCAAAATCATCCAGGTGTGTAATCATAATCGGCTCGAATGACGGGTTTTCCGTAAACATATTTTTATTATAGCGATGCTTATTTTGCTTGATAAATTGATTAGCCGTATCCACGATTTCTTTAGATGAGCGATAATTTTGTTCCATCATTAAAATTGCGGCATCCGGATAAACCTGTTGAAAGTTAAGCAAATATTGGGGTTCCGCTGCCCTCCAGGTGTAGATTGACTGGTCGTCATCCGCCACCACATACAAATTCCGATGGGGTTTTACCAGTTTTTCAATAATCGAGTGCTGCACCATTGAAGTGTCCTGACTTTCATCAGTCAAAACATAATCATACCGCTGCTGGTACTTGCGAAGCAGGGAAACATCTTTGGTAAATGCCTCATTAGCAATAGTCAGCATATCATCGAAATCCAACAAGAGCTTGCCGTCCCTGGATTTTTTGTAGTCCTCATACTCTTGAAAAATTCGCAGAGCGAACGGGACATTACAGTCCACTTTCTCCCAGTCCTTCCGAGGGACCATTTTGTTTTTGATAAAGCTGATATAGGTGGTCAGCTCCTCTAGCTGGTCCTCTGACATGATTTCATTCGTAAACCGATTAAACAGCTGCTTAATTAAAGCTGTCTTTTGAATGGGAGCATCTTTACTGCCTTCAATGATATGATAAGAAACCCTATTTTTATAAAAAGATTCACGTACAACCTCAAATGCTAGGCTGTGGATTGTCGAAAAATCTACCGACTGGTCTGTGAATTCAGGAAAAAACCGTTGAAAACGCTGGCGCATGTCGTTAGCTGCCGCTTTACTAAAAGTAACCGCCTTTATTCTGGAGGGATGTACTCCCTTCTCTTCAATCAAATAACCGATCCTCATAATCGTGGTCGTTGTTTTCCCCGAACCAGGCGAAGCGAGCAGCAACAAAGGTCCTTCTGTATGGAGAACAGCCTTTTTCTGAACTTCATTCAAGGAAACCCCAAGTTCTTTTTTCTTTCTATCAAAAAAATTCTCTTTTCGAAACATACCTGTTCTCCCTCAAAAATAATACCTTTAAAAGTATAGTACATTTACATAACTATCTCAATCCGACGGTAGCATACACTGGAAACAGCAAAAAACAATCACTATTTTATTTTAATTCTAAAACTGAAATTTTCTTTCTTCATTCCTATTTCTTAAAGTAAGAAATAAAAGAAAATCGAATGTCATATATTTAAGGCGATTATTTCATTGGAGGGAACAAGTTGAAAAAAAAAGAAGAGCTAATCAATGAATTTTCCAAATTAATTTCTTTTGTTGAATCATTAAGAGAGTTAGATGAAGAAAAATGGACCACTCCAATCGAGGAAGGTAAATGGGCGACAAGGGATGTCGTTGCCCATATTATGTTGTGGGATCAATATTTTTTAGAGGAGGCCATAAAAAAAATAACCAGTCATCAATCATTGACGGTTAAACACCTAGATTACGATGAGTTCAACAAGAAGGCGATTGAATTCGCAAAAGAAAAAAGCAAACGGGATATCATTGATATGTCTATTTATTTCCGAAAAGAACTTATACACCATTTAGGTTCCATCTCTAACGAAGATTTTACAAAAGCGTATATTGACGGGGATGGCAATCATTTTTCGGCAGATAACTATTTAATGAGTTTTATTTCCCACGATTTTTACCACATTAATCAATTAAAACTATTCTTTTCCAAGGTTTAATCGTTAAGCTAACCCAAAAAGTTCTAAGAGGACCGCCTCTTTTTTGAAAAAGGAGCGGTCTGGGTAGAAACGCTTCTCCTGTCACTCCACCATTTTAATATTGACATAACCAAGTAAAATCACATAGCCCGCAATCATAATAGGAAATAGTATTTGCGCATCGGGATAATCGACAAGTGCAGCAATTAACATCGCGATACCGATTATGGCATTATAGGAACCTACTAGTTTCGATAACTTATTCTGGTCTCTTACCCTTCTATGATTGAACCCCGATAATAACCAAGTTTGTTTCTTCACCCCGACAAAATAGGCTAACACTAAAAAGAGAATGCCGAATACTAATAATGGCGGTTGATTCATGGTAAAACTCCCCCTTATGGATTATCTTCGTTTTGCTATAAAAGGAACAATATAAAATGCTGCAATAAAGGTGATGGAAAGATAGAAAATTAGGTAGTTTGCATTGATATATTGTGTTTTTAAAAGTTGATCTGAGATTAACAGATACACTAAAAGCAGCAAATTAGCGATGGAGAAAGTTTGGAACGAGTACTGTTTGATATTTTGATTCACTCTTTCGTCGTATTCAATCTCCTCGCTGAATTTCTGCTTTTTGATTCTGAGCCATTTAAAACCTGCTACACCAACGGCAAGTCCCGCTAGTATTCCCCACTGAGTTTGGCCTGTCAAAAGGCTTAAAATGGCAAAACTCACGATCATACTGATGACAACCGTCAAATAATTCACTTGCATGATTTGGGCAGCTCCTTTCACTGGTCTTCTCCTTCTATCCAAAAAAGTTCGTCTAACGGGCAGTCCAGATGTTTACCAATTAGTAAACATACACGGATTGTGGGATTGTATTTTTGTGCTTCGATTAAATTCATCGTCTGCCGCGTCACTCCAACTAATTTGGCAAGGTCGCCTTGGGTCAATTTTCCTTTTTCAATTCGGGCAATTTTCACTTTATTTTTTACAGTAGCCTCTTTCACAGGCTTCACCACTTTTCTTTCTCTGTACTTTTATTGTAATATATATTTGACAATTTTAAAATATAAATTACACTTTTTTTAAAACGCTCTATAAAAGGATATTGTTGATTTTTAGAACACTCTGTTGATCGGAGCAGATATACTCGACTCCTGCGTGAGTACGAGGCTGGGGAGACCCCGCAGGCGCTTCCAGCGCCGAGGAGGATCCCCGGGCACGGCCCGGCGCGGGTTCGCTGAGCGCCTGGAGCGGAAATCAACAGCCCTATTTAACAGAGCCTATTAAAAATAAGGAGTCATTAAAGCAAATTTAAAAGCCAAGGGATCCCCTTGGCCTTCTTTAATAGATATTTATTTCTTTTAACCAAGCCAATACCTGGTCAATTTCTTCTTTGGTTGTTTTCCTTCCTAAACTAAACCGAATCGCTCCCATTCCAACTTCTTCAGTCACTCCCATCTCCTTTAATACAGGAGACAATTCAATATTTCCGGCATGGCAAGCCGAACCGGTTGAGGCAGCTAAACTCGGCATTCTATCCAGAATATCCTGTCCAATTCGATTGACAAAACTCACATTCAACGTATTCGGCAGCCGTTCCTCTAAGTGCCCATTTAACACAACCTGTTCCCCAAAATGATTCTTTAAATGCTTCCAAAAATAATCCCGTAACTCTTCTAAGCTATGATTTTTCAACTGAATACCTGCGGTTTCACAGGCCATACCAAGCCCGACAGCCAATAGGGTATTTTCAGTCCCTGCCCGAAGGCCGAATTCATGCCCTGCTCCATGTATCAACGGTTCCAATTCGATTCCGCCCCTGATAAACAAAGCACCAATCCCTTTTGGCGCATAGAGCTTGTGGCCGGCAATGGTCAGCATATCGACTTTTAATTCGTTCACATCAATCGCAATCTTCCCCACCGATTGTGATCCGTCCGTATGAAACGCAACACCATGCTGTTTTGCAATTCTCCCTATTTCATGGATGGGCTGCAGCGTCCCAACCTCATTGTTCGAGTGCATGATTGTGATTAAAATGGTTTCCTTTGTAATCGCTTGTTCAATTTCCTCTGGAGAGACTCGGCCATACTGGTCCACACCAACGTACGTAACTTTTGCCCCCAGCTGTTCAAGGAACCTAAGAGGATTTAAAATGGCGGGATGCTCAATTTTTGAGGTAATAATATGAGTGCCTTTATGACGATTTTTAAAATAATAGCCTTTTAACGCCATGTTATTGGCTTCACTGCCTCCGCTCGTAAAAATGATTTCCCGCGGGGAACAGCCAATTAACCCGGCGACCTGATCTCTAGCAGTTTGCAATAATTCTTTGACAGGTTTCCCCGACCAATGCAAGGCTGACGGGTTTCCATAAAAATCATGCAAAAGGGGCATCATGGCATCAATTACTTCAGGATCCAATGGGGTACTGGCATTATAGTCAAGATATATCTTTTTCAATTTTATCCTCCCTTTCTAAGTTTGATGACGTGAAAGATTTTCTTTTATTCTACTATACTCTTATTCACCATAATAAAAAACTCAAGACCGCCAACGGAGCTTGAGTTTTTCGTTTCCTATAAAGTTGATTTCGCAGTCCGAACTACTATCGAAGGCTGTACGGTAGGACTGTACGCCGGCTCCTCATGCAGACTGATATCCAGTCCCATTTCCTCCTCCTCTTTCGTCACACGCAGTGGGACGATCAACTTGATCAATTTTAATAAAATCCATGTACCGACAGCACCTAATACAATGGCTGTAGCTACCCCAACAAGCTGATGCAGCAGCTGTTCTGGGTTCCCATAAAACAATCCATTTTTGCCTGCTTCATTGACAGTTGTTGTGGCGAAAAGTCCTGTGGCAAGCGACCCCCAAATTCCCGCAAGACCGTGTACGCCAAATGCATCTAACGTATCATCGTATTTGAATTTCTCTTTAATAAAATTAATGCCAAAATAGCTTACCGGTGCGGATAATAATCCGATGATGATGGCAGATGAGACTGTAACAAAGCCTGCAGCAGGCGTAATGCCGACTAAACCGGCAATCGCACCTGTCGCCGCACCCACTAAAGTCGCACGTTTTCGCACTTTCCACTCAATCAAGAGCCAGCACAACCCGCCGGAAGCAGCCGCAACTTGAGTATTCGCAAAGACCAGAGCTGTCACTCCATTTGCACTCAATGCACTGCCAGCATTGAATCCAAACCAGCCAAACCAAAGGGTCGCGGCTCCAATCAAAAACAACACAACATTATGGGGGGATTGTTTTCTCTGCAAATGTTCATATCTCGGACCAATGACCAAAGCTGCCGTAAGGGCGCTGACACCTGATAAGATATGGACGACTGTGCCTCCTGCGAAATCGAGTTCTCCGAGCTGGGCGAGCCAGCCGCCGCCCCATACCCAGTGGGCCATTGGCGCGTAAATGAACGTCACCCACAAAATACTAAAAAGAATCCAAGCCGGAAAAGAAATACGGCCGGCAATTCCCCCAGATATAATGGCCACCGTAATCGCTGCAAAAGCACATTGGAAAATGGCAAAAATATAATGGGGAATGGTGTAAGTTCCAAAAGCGGCTTCTCCTCCGACCCCATTGAATCCTAGGTAATCCAAGCCGCCTATAAAACCGTTAATGTCTGTTCCAAAACTAAAAGAATATCCCCACAATACCCATATGATAGTAATCACAAGCAAACTGACAAAGCTGTGCATCATCGTGGAAACGACATTTCGATCACTGACCAAACCGCCATAAAAGAGCGCAAGACCAGGCACATGCATGAAAATAACAATCGCTGTTGCTACCAACATCCATGTCGTATCACCTGAATCAATCGCTGGAGTGGTTTCAGCCGCAAAAGCGCTCACTGGAATGATGAACATAAAAATGAGTAAGGAAAGCAAGAATAATCTCCATTTTATTCGCATCCTATCTTTTCCCCCTTAAAATTAATGATTGTGTTCTTTCATATGAGATATCTTGTTAGCATTTTGATTATGGCTTTCAATTGATACCGTTAGCCCAATGACGGAAAGAGTAAATACGAATGAGCAAATGAGGGGAGCCATTTGGGAGACTTTTATTTTCGTTTCTTTTACTGTCTCTTTTTGAACCATGAGACTGAGCGATATTACGGAAAATAAAAATATGATGTCCATTGCAATCAAGATAAAAGTTTCACGGTTTTCCGGAACCATATCTCCTAGCATAGCCCCCATCATCGCTCCCATAAAACTTGCTCCCATCGCCTCCATGATACCGGACAGGCCAAACAGGCTCCCGATAAAATACGCCAGAATGAAGCTGATGACAATCGATAGTACAGTAGAGTAAGCCAATTCCCCAGAGAGGAAACGGGCCACAATCAATCCAATCAAGGTGCTACTCACCATTCCTAATGACATGGAAATACATTTGCCAGTAACAGAGCTAACGTGCTGCTTTTTCGCCTTTGTATCTAAACAAAAGTAAACAGAATATCCAGCAAGGATAAGGAAACTGATGATCAGCAGCAGCATTCTTACACCTCCCTATTTAAATTTTCGGGAGCTGGATCGACCAGCTCCCCTTCCCTAGTTAATGGCATGAACTGCTGTTTGACATGCTGCATGAGGATGTTTTGGCTTTGGGACGAGGCAGATCCAGTGCGGGATTGCGGTCAAAATATCCTACTGGCTTTAATTGAAAGCTTTGATACGCCGTTGGCATGACCGGCCAGTCTTCCGGCCGTGTGATATGGTGATGGCCCATCGTATACCAAACGACAATATCTTCATTTTCAATAGGACGGTCCGCTTTTACATATTGCTCTAATGAGTCTCCTCCTTTTGACTGATTCGGATATTTGCCAGAAGCATACATTTGACTGCGGTCAAACTTCGTGACATGAAGATGATTTTTAATAAATCCGGCCCGTTGAATGACGGTTGCCTCATCATCCGCAAATGGCAGGCAGTTCTCACCAGTGACCAGTTTATAGCTGACTGGCTGCCCTAAATAGTTTTTAGAATTAGGGTTAACGATTTTCCAGGTTCTTTGTGATGCTAGGTCAATCGTTCGGACGGATTCTGTTTCTGTTTTAAATGTCTTTGAAACGGTATAAAAAGCATTCCTATTTGGATTTTCCGGCCCAAGCTTCTCAGCAACTGTATGGGATTCGACTAAAGAGTTGTTTACCCCGTCAATCATTGGATCGATTCGGAAATTAAAGAAATGCTGATGGTACGGCGCATTTACTTGAGGGGCCACTTCTGTTCCATACTTCGGTTTTTCCCCTTCATCAAGCGCACCCACATTCAATATGCCAGTTAACTTGACTTCGCACTCAATCGTTCCATCTTGGTAAAAAGACCAAAAGAATCCATAATCATAGTTTGCTACTGTTGCAAAAAATGAGATTACCAGACGGCGCGAACGGCGCACTTCCACTTTATTGGTTCTCCAGTCGGTATGTTTCCATGCCACCCCGTAATCTTCTTCATGGAGACAGACTGCGTTTTTGACGGTGAATGGCCCTCCTTTACTATTCGCCATCACCGCATCAAAGTATTTAATGTACCCTAAACAGTCACAGCCCAGCTCCAATGAATTTGCCAGCTGACCAATACCGTATTCCCCTGCATCAAAGGCATTTTGCCAGTTATGCACCGGATTGGTATCACTATATGGAACCACCATCTCCGAAAGGGCAGCACGGTAAAGAATCGGACGCTCTTTTCCTTTATCTTCATATGTGACAGTGTGCAGCACGAGGCCTTCTCTGGGGGTAAAGCCAAACCTGATGTTCCATTTTTGCCATTTGATTGAATGCCCGCTGATGTCAAAGCTTGGTCCTTCTGGCTGAGTAATTTCCAATGGTTTTACATCCTGTCTTGTTTCAATCGGATAACTATTTGCCTCTTCCGGTGAATACGCCCCATCTATTGGCGGAAGCGGCTTTACCCCATAATCTTCAATCCTAAGAATCTCCATTTTATTCACATCCACCACTGCAATGAGACCGGTAATCGGGTAGGCATAGCCGTTTTCATTTTTCGCAGGTCTTACCCAAGCCAAGGCTCTAACCAGTCTTTTTCCTTCATCCTCCGGAATATGGAAATAGCCCGAAGACCAAGGGTCGACCATCACCAAACTTGGGTCAGTGACTCCTCGTTTTATAAGAGCCGCTTGATATTCCGGATTATTTTTAACTAATGCCTCTACCGCCTCAAATTCATCAAGGATAAAACCGGGCCGGACATCAGGAATCAGCTCCCAAGAAACGACCTCTTCCATTGTCAGGGATACGATTGCTTCATAAGTTTCATTCATTTCTGGCTCCAACAGGATCATAAAGACTTCTCTGTCAAAAGAGTCCCCCACTTTAAATTTTAGAACCACATCTTTTTCCGGCTCATGCAGTACCACTTGTGCGAACCTAGCCGCTTCACTGATATTTCTATTCCTTTTTAAAATAGTCACCGCTTTCGTTATCTCTTCCGCAGCTAATGGCTCAAGGGGATGAATAGCTTGTTTTACGGACATTTCATGTGTTTGCATCGGGTCCCTTCCTCCTTTTTTTGTAGCATTTTACTTTGTTTTTGTTGACTCTTAAAGAATATCTAGTTTTTTTGTGAGGTTATTGTAAAAAACGAAACTATGGAGGAGTCCATTGATTTTTCATGTGAGATTTACTGACGTAATAAACCATATTTGTACTAGGAGAATGGTATTATTATTTCGTAATTTTCTAATTGTTCAAGGAATACAAAAAACCTCCTTCACTAATTTAATAAATGGTTGTTTTTGGGAGACCTAAGAAAGGAAGATGGAAATGAATAGGCTTCAAAACTACTTTCCTGCGCAACCTGAGATTCAACAAAATACGATTTTTTATCAAGAATTAAAACCAAAAGGTACTTGGTTAAGTGATGATATTGCGTTATTTTACCAATTTAAAACGGAACTTCATGCTGCTACCTTTCTTTCACTCGTACCCGATGGCTGCATTGATTTATTATTTTGTTGTGATACCACCAGTCCCTCTGCCTTTCTTTGGACCAGCCCATTTCATCGTAAAAAACAGCCTGAATTCCGGAGGGATTGTGAATATTTTGGTATTCGGTTTTTCCCCGAGCAAAACCTGGTCAAATTAAACTACCCGATGATTGAACTGCTCGATCAGCAAATTCCCTTAACCGATGTGATGTCTAATGTTGAATCCCTTATCGAAATAATGGCCGCTGGAACATCATTCAGTGAGAGAATAGAACAAATTGAAAGTTTTTTAAAAAGGAACCTTTTGGAGACAGGAAACGAGCAAAAAATTGTCCAATATGCGATTCAAAAAATTTATGCTTCACGCGGGCTGGTCAATGTTTATGATTTATCCTCTTCCATTGGTTATTCCGAACAGCATATTCGTAAGAGATTTGAAGCCATTATCGGATTTTCTCCTAAACAATTTTGCCAAATTGTCAGGTTCCAAAATACCCTAGATCGGTTTTTAGCTCGGGATAGTCCCAATCTATTGGATATTATTTTTGAAAATGGCTATTACGATCAAGCCCACTTTATTAAAGGGTTTAAAAAGTTTATGCATCTAACGCCAAAGCAATATAAAGTTGAACTCCATTCGACGACGGGAATACGCTCTTAAGGAATGGATTTCTCCTCTATGAACTTAAATAAACAACTGCCTACTATGGTTATAATAAATAAGGCAGTTATCGTGTTAAATGTTGGAGGAAGAACTTTTGGAACATACTTGGCTTTCCCTATTACCCTTTGTCATTGTGATTTCAATGTCGATATGGTTAAAAACGATTTTACCAGGACTAGTTATCGGGCTCCTTGCAGGGGCATTAATTTTTAAAGCCAATCTCTTGGATGGCATTTATCAATCGGTCACATATATTGTTACTACCTTGTCCAATGGGTCGAATATAAAAATCATTGCTTTTTTGTATATCTTTGGAGGCCTTGTGGGGATGATGAACATTTCAGGAGGCATTAAAGGGTTTTCTGAATGGGTGGGAACAAAAATCAAGACAGAACGGGGGCTACTGGTTCTGATTTGGCTTACTCTACCTTTTACGTTTATGATGCCGATGTTTCGGATCATGATGATTGGACCGGTCGTCAAAACCCTGGCGAAAAAAATGAACCTGCCAAAGCAAAAAGTCGGGTTGACCATGGATATCTCTACAGAGTCCGTGATTGTGCTGCTGCCAGTCGCCACTGCCTTTGTTGGGTTTATGGTCTCTTTGGTCGATGCCAGCACTCAAGGCCTGAAGCTAGCGATGTCTCCCTATCAAATATTTTTGCTGAGTATTCTGTTTGACTTTTTTGCCATTGTGATGCTTTTGATTGGGCTCATTCAGACATTTTGGTCGCGTGCTAAGCTCCCAAACCCTAAAACCGACCAAGAACAGTTGGAAGAGGAGGAACATGAATTCCACAGGATTGGCATCAAAAAAGAATTATCCTTAGTGAAAGCACAGCCATGGCATTTGATTGTTCCCGTTTTCTTGCTGCTGGGATTATCCTTGTTTCTTTTATGGAAAGATGGGACATCAAGAGGGGCTGATACGGTGTTCAAGGCTTTTTCCGTTGCGGACGCCACCTTCGTGATGCTGTTGGCTGTTTTTATTACCCTGATTCTAGCATTTCTGTTTTACATCATCAGGCGCCAGCCTTTAAACGAAATGTTATACCACTTTTATGATGGAGGGAATCAGATGATGGAGGCCATCAGCCTTCTGGTTCTCATCTGGGCTCTGACCCTATCTGCGGAGGACCTTGGTTTTTCCGCCTTCATCAGTTCCACTTTAGGGGCATTCCTGCCGGCATTTCTGACTCCAGCTACAATTTTTCTGCTTGGCTCGGTGGTGGGATATTTTATTGGTTCATCATGGGGTACGTGGGGATTGTTTATGCCGCTCGGTATCTCTTTGGCGGTTTCAACCGGAGCTTCCATTCCATTAACGGTTGGAGCGGTATTTGCCGGTGGCGCTTTTGGTGCTTTAACATCGCCATTGGGTGATACCACCATCACAACAGCATCGATTTTGGATTTGCCTCTCGTCGATTATGCGCGTTTTAAGTTGAAGATATCCGCGATTGGCGGAATGATCGCCATTGTACTTTATCTCATTGCAGGAATGCTTATTACTTAAACATACAAAAAAGGCTTGGTTGCCCAAGCCTTTTTAACTATAAAAATTGGAACTGAAATTTAATCTTGGTCAAACCATAATGGTTCTTTGTCATCAACATCGCCATTATAATTGATTAGAATCTCTTCTCCAGCTTTTATATCTCTGTAAGCATAGAAGTCAAATGTGTGATTATCGAAATTGATTTCATAAATGGCATTAGGTTCGTAAGAATGGTTAAACAACATTCCGTAACCGAGAAGAATCGCAGAATGATTAATCCCATACTCGAAGGCGTAATCAGCCAGTAAGGTTTTCTCTATGTGTTCATGCTGGTCGTTCGGATAGGAAATCACAGGTGCTTCATGGAACAGTACTCCTTTTTTAATGTCACATGTTGCGAATACTCCTCTATTGAATTCTCCATCACTTATTGAAGATTTTTTAATCTCAATCATATTGTACTCCTACTCGCTTATAAAATTTTATCTTAACTGTACCATAAAAGTTACCAAAGATGAAGAAATTGTTCAGCTTTGTAAACAGTCTATAAGGTTTTGGCATTCGGACAAATAAATAGCAGCATGGCTGCCCATGCTACATTTTTTGCATTTCATCATCGATTAGTTGTTTCTGTCGGTCAATAATTTCTATGGCCTGATCGGAAATATTGGTCAGCTGCATATATAAATCTTTCGTAGACTCAAAATCTCCCTCATTTACTTCTTGGATAATTTGTTCAACGATTTGTCTTCTCTTATGACCAGCTGCTCTTAACTCTTCTCCTAATTGTTCTAGTTTATTGAAATCCATCCTATTCCCCCAATTTTACTTATTGGAGGTATTGTTCCCAATGTTTGGCGAGTTATGAATGTCTGTTTTTTTGTAAAACATAACAAGTTCCATCTTGGTCAAAGTACAAATATTCCCCGAATTGGATATTAAAATTGATGTTTTTTTTATCATAAATTAGTTTGGCCACTTTGGTAAATTGATTGATAAGTTCGGCAGGGGGATTGGTAATGATGTCTTGAGTCCGATTTGAAATAACAAATCCTCGAGGATTATATCTTCGTTCAGGCTTTAACTCTGTCGTCCAAGTACCATTTAGGAGAACTGATTTTGCGATTGTTTTCTTTTTTCGATTTTGGACTGACCAAACGTTTCGGCAATTACATCGATGAATTTTGCTCTTCAATCCACCATAACCTCTTTTCTTTTTTGAAATGAACTTATATCATTTTATTCGCAGTGGACGTAAATCAGAAATATTATTGAACCTATATCGTGAACAAAAAAAGCAGTAATCCTCTAAGATTACTGCCTTTGCCAATAATTATTCAATTGGATGAACCCTTCTCACGATTTTGCATTTTTTCAATTTGTGCTATCCGCTCGTCAATGGTGCTTTGATGAAAAGCATTCGTTATATTTTTTTCAAGCCGGTCTAGGTAGGTTTCGATGTCCTTAAACTTAGAGTTAGGCTGGCTCGTATGAGAAGTCTCGGAATCCGTCACCTGGCTGATCCACTGGTTGGCACGGGCCACGTTTTCCCGCCCCATTAATTCCATCCGGCGAAGCTGCATATCCTTAAGCTTTTGCTTCATGTCCTCATGCTTTCTTTCCAGGTCACTTAGCTGCCCGGTTGCTTGGGTAAGTGCGGCCTGTAGGCGGCTGGCACGTTCTGCATATAACTGGTGTTCCTCTGAGGCAAATTGGGAAAGGTCTGTCTCTCCCGCATTTGCAGCAATTTCGGACTGATGCTTTCTTTTTTCAGCCATTTCCCCAGCGAGTCTACATTCCCTTGAAAACTCTTCCTTCAAATGAGCCTGGCGTTCCACAAGTTTTCCGACCTTCTCTGTTTCCTGCTCACACTGGCGAAGATATTGGTTCAGCAGCGCAATCGGATTTTGTTTTTCCTTTTGATTCAAGGCATCATTTAAATCTGCCATCACCACGTCTTTAATTCTTGTAAATAAGTTTGTCATGTATCGTATCCCCTTCACTCTTAAAGTTTGTTTAATTCATTCCACTGTTTTTCAAATTTGCCAAACGGGTCGCTTTCTACTTTGACCGTTTTTTTGCTGGTCGTGTTCCAGTTTTTATAAACCAGGTACAGCACATAGGCAGCCCCAACCCCAATCAGTGCCGGAATATGGCTGATTGCCCCTGTTAAGACGACTAACCCGATAATAATTAAAGCAACCTTCCAGCCAGTGGATTCTGTTTTTAAAAATTGCTTGTAGATGAAGTACAGAACAGCAAGGCTGATAAGCAAGCCGGCCATTGGGCCAAGGGTTGCCAGAAAGATGATGGCCGCCAGCCCTCCCGCTAAAAGTAAACCAAATTTTTTCATTTCATTTTCCTCCTTCAATTATTTAGCCATTTGTTTTTCATGTATTCATCTTAACTCGATTCTTGATTTTCCATAATTGCGCTGGAGCTTGATTTTTATATCAGACCTGAGACCTAGTGAAGTTGGACCAAAACAAAAGCTCACACTTTATCTTGTCATACAAGTAAAGTGTGAGCTTTGAAACTACCGCCACGCACTCTTGTGCAGCAGGTAGTGGTGGTGGGTCTGGTTGTTTATTTCTACATCATTTATATATTGGAATCCAATTTTTTGAATGACTTTATTGGATCCGGTATTTCGAGGCAGCGCCACAGCGTTCAAAATTTCTACATTGGTTTGTTTAAACAAAAAGGTAATCAATCCTTTAGCAGCTTTCGTGGCGTATCCGCGGTTATGGTAATGCTTTGAAATCGCATAAGCAATTTCGCGATTAGGCTGGGGCAGCTCTTCCTTTATCCCCGACATAACGAACCCAATCAACTCCTCTGTTTCTTTTAAAATGACCGCCAATCTCAAATAGGTTTGTTCTTCAATATTAGGAAGTGCAGCTATAAACTTTTTATTTAAAGGAATCTCGTAATTCGTCACCCAGTTTAATCTCTGTTCTCTTGTGGTTTTAAAGTCAGGCAAAAATTCGTACACCTCAGGCTGCAGTGTAAGTTCATAGATGGCATCCGCATCTTTTACTATATATTCCCTCAGCAAGATGTCTCCTAAGTCTATCATCAGTATATCCTTCCCCATGGTTTCAACTCCTACAAGCTATTAAAAACGCAACATCATATTAGCATAATTTTCCTAATCATCCTATTAAAAACATGTCACCTTGTTCTATGTCATGAAATTGTAATACTAAAATATTGTTTTTTTTCATAGTAATAGAAACAAATAAGAGAATCATATCAATCTACTAGGAGGAATATAATAATGAAAAAACTAATTACTGCACTAACAATGGCGGTCTCGCTCTTATTTGCTTCACCAGCTTTGGCCTATACGGTCAAAAGCGGAGACACGATGTGCAAAATCGCTAGGGAAAACGGACTAACTTTACAGGAATTGGAAAAACATAACCCGCAGGTGCAAAATCTTGATATAATCTATATAGGAGAAACCATACATACCAGTCCCACAGTAACTGTTGCCAACTATTCCCCGGCACCCGTTGCCACACCATTAGTGAATAAGCCATACTCTGATTATGATATTGATCTTTTAGCAAGATTAGTACGAGCCGAGGCGCAAGGTGAACCGTTTGGAGGAAAAGTGGCGGTTGCAAACGTTGTCCTAAACCGGGTGGAAAGCACTGCCTTCCCCGATACAATTGAAGGCGTCATTTATCAAAAGGGACAATTTCAGCCAGTCCGAAACGGCCAAATTAATAAACCTGCTGATGAGGAATCGATTCACGCTGTCTCTCAGGCACTCAGTGAAAGCAGGGACATAACAAACGACTCCTTATATTTTTATAATCCAGATACTGCTACCAGCCGCTGGCTCGATTCTAGACAAACCACACTGGTTATTGGAAATCATGTTTTTAAAAGATAGAATCTATTAATATGCTGAAAAGAGTGAGAAGATGAACGCTATTACCTTTAAAGCATTTGCCCTTACAAACGAAATCGATTTAAACAAGATTGCCCTGCATTGTGGTATTCCGAAAAAATTCACCTGGGAACAGCCATTAATCTTAAAAGGGTCTATACTCGAAAAACTCTTGAGTAAACAAATGGAAGAATCGCAAGGTATCCTTGTTTTTTCGTTTGGCAGTGTGGTTTTTATCAACGTTTCCGACACAGACGAGATGAATAAATTTATCAAATTCCTGCAAAACTTCGAGCCCGACATCGATTTAAAAAATAGAGATCAGTATACGGATGATTACAGTCTCCATATTAGCGAGTCTGACCATATGGAACTCACGGATGAATATGTAGTCGTACCAGATTATGAAGATTTCTACCCCGAATTGATTTCGACGGTTCTTGCAAAATCGGTTGCCTTGGAGAAAACGGAGGAGCAGCTAGGAAAGATTCATGACAAATTGGAAACGATGATTGACCGGCTTGAGAAGGGAAAATTGAGGATTGGCAACAAAGAACTGGCCAGAACGACTGCGAAAATCGTCCGCCATGAATACAACACGCTGGCTTATATCATGATCCTGGATAAGCCTGATATTACTTGGACCAGCAGCACGGCCAGTGAATTTTACGATCGGATGACCGAATTCTTTGAACTGAGTGACCGTTACAAAATTTTGAAAAGCAAGACAGAAATTTTGTATAACATTATGGATGGTTTTTCAACCATCAGCCATTCCATCCGCGGGCTGTTTGTTGAATGGATTATCGTCATCCTTATTCTATTTGAGATTGTGTTGACTTTTTTATAGTTTCGAAGGAATGCAGCATGTTGGCGCCATGCTGCATTCCTTTTGTAGAAAACTATTGATTTTTTAGGAATTACAGTTCCGGAATGACTGTATATGTGTGGAAAAGTTTTAAATTGGCAGCAGGCTTTTTACCATGAACATTGATATAACAAATAGTGGGTTTTAAAGTTGAAGTTTTTCAGGAGGTTATCAAACAAGATTATGGTTTGCATCACTTGTTCGTAATAAATGTCACCATAGGAGGTGCTTCCAAAAAACGGTCCTGGTCTGGTGGGCAATATTTGCGGGGAATGGTCAAAATCCTTTAGAACTCTCACACAAAGATCATAGAGTTGCTTCAAGTTGTCTTTTGTCAATTCTTGAGTAAAAACTGGTTCATCTTTCCCCTCGTGGAGATTTTCCACAAACCAATGATGGATTTGGTTTGCCTTTCTCCAGTAAGCCACTTCTTCGTATAAGCTCGTCCAAGAGTGGCCAAACTCATTAAAGTGCTTAAGGTGCGGCTTCACTTTTTGATAAACCTCGTCTTGGTTTGCCTTGTGTTCACTTAAATTTAGATCGGCTGCTTTGATTTCCTCGTAAGTCATGCCGGAAATCTTGGGTAACGAAAATAGATACATATCAAGGCCCATTTCTAATCTCCTTTAATTTTTTTGCAGATACTATTTGAGTAATTGCATTTCCATCCTATCACAATCCAATTCTACTAAATTGGGGCCCATATGAACAAATATTGAATTTTTTTAATAGGGCTCAAATTGGAATTTTCGTAAACACACTTTTTCTTTGTTTCTATTTAGGGATATTTACCATTTATTTTGATATAATTTAACTGGATATTGGAAATTTGTTTATTTGTATCATCATACTTACATAATGGAGGAATCTGTATGTATCCCAACATTTTAAGACATCCAGGACCGACCCCTATCCCCAAAAAAGTCCAACTGGCGATGAGTCAGGATATGATCAGCCATCGGACAGAAGAGTTTGTTCAATTGTTTCGCGAAACAACCAACCGTGTGAAACCTGTCTTCGGGACGAAGCAGGACATCTTGCTTCTGCCATCAGGCGGAACCGCCGCATTGGAAGCGGCCGCTGTCAATACGGTGTCACCTGGCGAAGACGTAGTGGTGATTACCGTTGGGGCCTTTGGGGATTATTTTGTCTCCATTTGTGAAAAATACGGGTTTAACGTGCATAAACTGGAAAAGCCATGGGGCCAAGCTTGCACGAAGGAAGATTTAAACGAGTTCCTCAAACCATTATCAAACATCAAGGCTGTTTTTGCCACTTACAATGAAACATCTACCGGAATCCTCAACCCTATTGAGAAATTGGCACATGTGGTGCACACGCAAACTGATGCATTATTTATTGTGGATGGTGTGAGCTGTATTGGCGGGGCACTGGCTGAAATGGATGCTTGGGGAATTGATATTTTAGTAACGGGATCGCAAAAAGCCATGATGCTCCCTCCGGGCCTTTCTCTTTTGAGCGTTAGCGATCGGGCATGGAAAGTGATCGAACAAGTCCAAAAACCTGCCTACTACTTGGATTTATTAAACTATCGCAGTTGGGCAGAAAAAGGAATGACGCCGAACACTCCCGCAATTTCACTGATTATGGGGCTCTCGGCAGTATGTGATTTGATTGAAGAAGAAGGTGGAATCGAGCAGACCATCTCGCGGCATGAATTAATGAAAAATATGGTCCGTGAAGCCATGAAAGCATTATCTATCGGCCTTCTCACCAGTGATGAGCATGCGTCACCGACCATTACCACAATCCTCGCTCCTGAGGGCGTAGACGCCACGGCATTTATCAAACACCTGAAGCAAAAATATCACATTGATTTTGCAGGCGGGCTCGGCCACCTGCAAGGGAAAATCTTCCGCTTCGGGCATATGGGCTACTGCTTCCCGTCGGATATCCTAGAAGCCGTCTCCCTTATCGAAGCAGGCTTGCAAGACTTCTCCTACCCATTTGAACCCGGAGCAGGAGTACTCGCAGCCCAAAAAGTATTCCTTGACGCCCAACATAAATAAAAACATACCAAAACCACAAAAAGGTCTGACCGCACCTGCGGCAGACCTTTACATCTTTCGGGGCCTGTCCCCCATTTAATTAACGCTTTAACGCGCTGGGGGACAGGCCCCCGCCAGAGTAAAGCGTTAACGCACTACCCCGTTTTGGTTATCTGAAGCCCAGTATTGGGTGTGGTACGTACGGTTCTTCGAGGAAGGTAATTTCTTCAGGTGTCAGTTGGATTGTGAGGGCGGCGACTGCGTCTTCAAGATGGTGCAGTTTGGTTGCTCCGATGATGGGTGCAGTGACCGGCTGTTTTTGCAGTACCCAAGCGAGTGCGATTTGCGCCCGTGGAACGCCGCGCTTTTCGGCTAATTCCGCCACTCGTCCGACCACTTTGCGGTCGGCTTCTACGGCTGATGCGTAAAGAGTTTTACCGAATTCGTCCGTTTCGGAACGTGATGTTGTCTCATTCCAATCACGGGTCAGCTTGCCTCTTGCCATTGGGCTCCATGGAATTACGCCAATTTTTTCTTCCTTACAAAGCGGCAGCATTTCCCTTTCTTCTTCCCGATACAGCAGGTTCAAATAGTTTTGCATTGATACGAAGCGGGTCCAGCCGTGTTTCTCGGCGGTATGTAAAGCCTTTAAAAATTGCCAAGCATACATAGAAGAGGCCCCAATGTATCTCGCTTTGCCGGCTTTCACCACATCGTGCAATGCTTCCATGGTCTCTTCAATTGGTGTGCTGTAATCCCAACGGTGAATTTGGTACAGGTCCACATAGTCTGTACCCAACCTTCTTAAACTGTTATCAATCTCACTCATAATTGCTTTTCGGGACAGGCCTGCCCCATTTGGTCCAGGATGCATCCGATTGAACACTTTTGTGGCGATGACAATTTCATCACGTCGGGCAAAATCCTTAAGCGCCCGGCCGACAATCTCCTCGCTTGTACCATCTGAATAGACATTGGCCGTATCAAAGAAGTTAATGCCCATGTCCAATGCCTTCTTAATAAACGGACGGCTTTCTTCTTCGTTCAACACCCACGCATGGGTTCCCCGTTCCGGCACCCCATAGCTCATGCAGCCAAGACAAAGGCGGGATACCTCCATACCGGTGCTGCCAAGTTTAACGTAGTCCATATACTTCAACCTGCTTTCTGTGATTTTTTCATTTATATTTCAACAGGCTGCTAGAAACAGCAGCCTGTTGTCATCTACCTCAATGCTCTCAGATATTTATAGAAAAAACAAAAAACAAAGAACAGTACTGTCCCTAGAAATATGAAACCTGAATTCACGGAAGTACTAGTGGAGATGAGGCCGAAGCCAATTCCTATCAAAAAGGTAATCCCTCGCTCAATCAGTGATTGAAAGGATTCCATTGTGGCCCTGATTTCCGAGCCTGCTCTGTGGTGAAGAAATCCTGAAACAACAGGTTCAATTACCCCGCTTGCTAAAAATATCAGGATAATCATGAGGATACCAGAAATGCCAGAAAAAATGGCAGACAGGAAAAATCCAGCAGCGGTCAGCCCTAGAACCGTTATAATAATCGTCTCCGCTTTAAAATGGGTCAAAAAATTGGCGGCCATCAAATTTCCCGGGATTCTCGCTAGAAAAATGATGGTCGAGAATACGCCAAAAAATAGGACTTGAAACCCTTTTTCCTCTAAATACAGCTGCCAAAACTCATCAAGATACGTGATGCAGGCAGAAATGGCCAGTGCGTTCGTTATCACCCAAACCAACCGGGTATTGGTATTAAAAAATCTTATCGTTTGGATAAAGATAACCTTTAAATTGTCCGATTCGCTTTCATTTTCGGTCTTCTCCTTCTTCCTTGGAGGTTCATTAAGAACAAACGTAAGGACTAAAGCCAAAAGCATGCTGCCAACGGACAGAACATAGTTCATTCCAAATCCAAAGAAATTTGCCAAGACACTTCCGGAAAGCGCGGCCACGATCGCCCCGATTAATTCAACCGAGTTGATTCTTCCAATAATTTTTTCAAAATCCTTTTCCTTTTTCTCTACCAAGAGAGAATCATACAATAACGCATTTAAGGCACCGCTTGAGCAGGCACTGGATATCCCTGCCAAAAACACCACCAAAGCAAAAGTCCAAAAGTGATAGGCCAAGAGCAGTATGACGAATTCCAGCATGGATAAAACGGCCCCTAACACAAGCAAAACCTTTCTTCCGAATCGATCTGCTAAAATACCGGAAGGAATTTCACAAACCATAACCGTGACGGCGTAAATCATCTCACATAGAACGACCGATATGACCGACATGCCCCGCTGCTCCCAAAACAGCCTTTCGATGACGTAAGCAGGGATAAGGTTATGGAAAAAAGCAATAAAGAAAATTCTATTTACGTTAAGATAATAATTCATGCCTTTCTCTCCTTTTTATATTTTTTGGTTTAAAAAATATAAAAAGGAGGCGGCCGAATTTTTTGTTCATATTAACAAGGAGGTCTTACATATTTCATCCAATCAACTCCCTTGGGCTTTTTTTCTACATCCATAATTTCTTTATATTTATTATAATCCTGCATATAAGAACAAACCACTATTCAAATCCTTTATTTTCATTTTTCGCCTTAGTCTGAAAACGGACTTATTTTTTAGGATCATCTGTACTTTTATTTTTCGTTTGGAATAGATCCTTAGATACGGAATTCAATTTATTTACAAAGCGGTTGAAACCGAATCCTACAAAAAAGGCTATGGAAATCTGTCCTAACGGCGTGTCTTGATTATCAGTAAACTCAATGAGCAGTACCCCACTTTGAATCAATGTAACAGCAACAACTGCAGTCCCTGTTGCAAAAATCGGATAAAAAATATACATAATCCACTGGCGGTAATCGGATAATTCGCCTCTCATATAATGAGTGCAAAACATATAAAGATGCCGCAATGAACCGCCAATGGCCCCGGCAAAGAAATAATATAAAAAAACTTCAATTATAGACAGAGACGGCATCTTCGATTCCAAGGCACCTGTCCAAAGCATGCCAATCATAATAAAACTGCCAAAGAACAAAAGTGAAAGATAAGCTAATATTAAAGCCTTCAACCAACTTTTCACCTCGACACCCCTGGTTCTATCCTATGAAGGTTAATGCCATGAAATGTCGGGCCAATGGACCGAAAAGGGGCCTGTCCCCCACCACTTTAAAGCGATGAAGGACTGGGCCGCTAAGATTAATTTTCCATTAGTTGGGCATTATATCCGTAAGGAAGGAGTGAATAGGATGGCCCAGAGTGATAAACATAAGCAAAATGATACAAACGACAAGATGACTGACGTGGGTGAAGCAGTAGGGAATATAGGAAGTGGTGCCATTGGAGCAGCCGCCGGCACTATGCTGGGCCCGATTGGAACGGTTTCAAGTGGGCTTTCTGGCAGTGACTTGGCAACTTCTAAGGATGAAAACAAAGAAAATGCCAAAAACAAAGAGAGAAACAATCGCCACAATTGAATCAACATGAAAGAAGGCTAGAATTGAAGTTTTCTAGCCTTGTCTTTTTATGGGTGCATCTTTTTTGCCACGAATACTGCTATATTTTTTTGAAAAACTTCAGGAGAAGACCAGTTTTGATATTTGTACGGAACTTCTATGTTGTCTGCTTCCCGGTTTGCTAATTCACCAATGTCCTCCATATATTCCATCACCTTTGCTATGTCAGATTTTTTCCCGATTGGACCGTGCCCAGGAATAGCCGTTTCGAAATCCATACATTCAATCTTCCGCAACATGTTCACCCAATTTTTCGGTTCGGATTCTTCAAAGAAAGCGGGGTGATTCTCGACAGAGAGTAAATCTCCCGTAAAAATCACCTTATCTTCCGGCAAGTAGAGAAAGGCATCACAATATGAATGTCCTCCTCCTAAAGTAAAAAGAAAAGCTGTCCTTTTGGTTCCAAAGAACCGTAGTTCATTCTTAAAGGTCTGCTGCGGCAGGGTCAGTTCCAATCCTGGCAATGATGTTTCCATTTCCTTGAGGAAACTGATTTGCGGGTCCAATTTCCCATCTGGATTTTGGCTTTGCAGAGAGTCAATATACCTTGTCAGACCATCTAATTCACTCTTTTGCTTGTGAATCCGCGCGGGGTGCAGCTCTTTAATTTTTTCAAAAGTGATCTGGCTGGAAATGATGGTACTGTCACTAAACACTTGATTGCCTCTAATATGGTCACCGTGCCAATGACTATTGACCACCCACGTGATTTTTTCACGGTTGGTCGCCTCCTGTGCCATCCTCTTCAAGTCTTCGGCAGCCTGCTGGGTGTTAAAGGTATCAAACACGATAGTTCTATCACCCAAATCCACGAATCCCGCATTGGCCACAGAACCACCCCCTGGCTTAGATATCGCCGCATAGATTCCCTCCGTTACTTTTTCCAGTTTGAAATGCTTGCTGAAGAATTTACCGTTCACAAAAAACTCTCCCTTCTACCTTATAATTGATGCTTTATATGAACCTATTATATGATGGAATTAATTAACAAAACTACTTATTGAGTAAAGAGTAAATCAGTTGGAGGGGAAACATGTCTTTTTCATTAAAAGTGGCTAACCTTACACCGGAGCAAATAGATTTTGGTTATTCAGCTGCACATGAAACCCTGATTGCGTTGCATGTGTTCTCGGATTGCAAGCACCATCCCCTGCATATTCCATGGGTGATGCAGGCACGGAAAAAAATAAGTCCTGTATTAAAAACAGAAATTGAGGCGTTCAGGATTTTTTATAACCGTCCGATTGTCCCGTTCTGGGAATTGCAAGAGGACTCGGCCATCCGTTCATTTGAAATAGACCTTAATGAACTGTTACAAAAACCGAAGGAGGAATATCAACAGGTAGTTCTCGAGGCTTTGGATGGCCCTGTGGCCCATCAGTCTGAAATGGCAAAAAAGCTGCTTGAAGTGGGGGTAGATCGGTATCCAGAATTCAACCAAATAGTTTACGAGCTGGTAGAAAATCCGGAGGCCAGTCGGCAACGTTTTGCGAACATGCTTGAGGAATTTTGGAATCGCTGTTTAAAAGAGGAATGGCCAACAATGGAGGAGCGGTTTTTAAATGACATTGCCCTTCGAGGACGAATCCTGATGAACGAAGGAGTACTCCCATTACTGGCCAGTCTTTCGGATGAGATTGCCAGCATTCCTGGGGAGAATCGTGCGGTCATTAGGAGGAAATCAAAAAAGGAAATCACTTTTGGAACGGAGGACCGGTTATTTCTGGCCCCTACTTACTTTGCTTGGCCACACTTATTTGTCAGCACCCATAGACAGCTAGGGATTAACTATTCTATTTCGGAAAACCAATTGGAAGCGGCCCAGCCCATTCCCCCCGAAGACCTGCTACAGATTTTCCGTGCCTTGGGGGACTTTACAAGATTGCAAATCATCCGATACTTAACCCAGCAGCCCCGATCAACGAGAGAACTGTCCACTTTAATCGGCATAACAGAAGGAGCCATCTCCAAACATCTGAAAATACTTAGAGACGCAAACCTCATAACAGCCAGCCGGCAAAGCTACTACGTCTTCTACCAACTAAACAAAAAAACCCTAAACAACTTCCCGCACGGACTCGAGAAATTTCTAGGGAATTTTAGGGGCCTGTCCCCTGGTACTTTCCCGCGTTAATTAGGCGGGGGACAGGCCCCCGCCGCTTTAAAGCGCTAAACTTTATTCTGCTAATTTTACTAATTGCTTGCCGATATTGTCTCCGCGGAATAGGCCAAGAAAGGCATCGACTGTGTTTTCAAAACCTTCGACGATATTTTCGCGGTATTTGATTTTTCCTTCCTTGAGCCATTGTGACAGTTGGAGGAGACCCTCTTTATTGTGTTCGGCATAGTCGGAAACGATGAACCCTTTCATTAACGAACTGGTTGTCAAAAGCTGTCCCGCCACTCGAGGACCAAGCTCAGGCATTTCCAGGTTATATTGGGAGATTTGTCCGCAAATAATCGTCCTGGATTGGAAGTTTATCAGAGACATAACCGCGTCACTCACCTTGCCTCCAACGTTGTCAAAATAAACATCCACCCCATCAGGGCAAGCCTCTTTTAATGCTTTCCGGAGTTTTTCCGCCGTTTTGTAATTAATGGCGGCATCAAACCCCAATTCATCTGTTAAATAACGGCATTTGTCATCCGCTCCGGCAATCCCGACAACACGGCAGCCTTTAAGTTTGGCAATTTGTCCAACAATCATGCCAACGGCGCCGGAAGCACCGGAAACAACAACCGTTTCCCCTTCTTTCGGCTGTCCAATAAGCGTCAGGCCTAAATAGGCCGTTAACCCCGGCATGCCAAGGACATGAAGGGCAGTGGTAATTGGACCCCATTCAGGGTTTACTTTACGGATTTCTCTTCCATCCGAAACATTGAATTCGGCCCATTCGAGGCGGCCCTCCACGTGTTGGCCCACCTGAAACCTTGAATTTTTGGATTCAATGACCTTCCCGACAATTCCCCCGATAAACGGTTTGCCAACCTCGTATGGCTTGGCGTACGATTTGGCATCCGACATCCGTCCGCGCATATAAGGATCAACGGACAAATAAAGCGATTGGATCAATACTTCGCCTTCTTTGATTTCCGGAATTTGCTCCTCAATCATCTCAAAATGACGTTCATCCGGCATCCCCTTCGGCCTGCCAGCCAGCAAAATTTTCCGATTCCGATTGTTTGCCATTCACAATCACTCCTATGTAGTCTTTTCCTTCTAAGAAGTGTCCTTCCAAAGTTGTCCACTTATTAATTCTAGTTGTTCAACCTCTTTTCCTTCTTGGGGCCTGTCCCCCAGCAGGGTAACGTATTAAAGTGATAAGTTTTGCCGTTTTAGTGGTTGCGTGATTCTATGTATAGAAACAATCCATTGTAATGGTTTTCTACCTTTTCGATGGTTAGACCATGGGACTGCAATAGTCCAAGTGTATCCCGGTTTAGGCAGCAGCCATCGCAGATTTTTTTCCAAGCTGGGGTTAGCCATTCTTGAAGGGTACCTAATAACCGGTTGTCCATTTTTACATGTTCAAAAAAGAGAATTCTTCCATCTGGTTTGCAGACTCTCATCATTTCGTGCAATGCCTTATCAGGATTTGGGATCGTGCAAAATACGAGAGTGGCTACAATTGTATCAAATGAGTGGTCGGGAAAAGGCAGCTCCTCCGCGCTCGATTGAATCTGTTCAATTGGCACGCGGGCTTGTTTTAGTTTCATCTTCGAGCGCTCGATCATATCCAAACTTGGCTCAATTGCTACCACATTTACATCAGCCTCGTACAACGGAAAGTTAATCCCTGTTCCGGAACCAATTTCAAGCACACGCCCTGTTGCATTTGACAGGAGATCCGTGCGGATTGTCTTAAATTTATTTTTTTCTAAAGGGCTCATAAAAAAGTCATACCATTTTGCAAACGAACGACCCATTTTGTTCAACTCCAACCTGACTCTAAAATAAAATGGAGTGGATTCCCACCCCACTCCATTATACCAAGTTATTTTCCATCCATGATTTCTTTTAAGATTTCGAAAGACCTTTTTTGTTTTTCAGGATCATAAATATAGGTCACGGCCATCAGTTCTTCCACATCATAAAACTCTTGGAAGGTTGTCAATTGGCCGTGGACCGTTTCTTTGCTTCCCAACAGCGTCACACTTGACATCGATTCCGCCATGTCCTTCTCAGCGGCATTCCATAATCCATCCATGGTTGCAACAGGCGGCTGGAGCTTCATCTGCGAACCGCGAACAACATTCAAAAAGAATTGGTGCTTCGTAGTTGCTAAAAATTCCGCTTCATCATCGGTTTCCGCTGCGATTACATTCAAACAAACCATCATATACGGTTTATCCAAGTACTCAGACGGCTGGAACCGACTGCGGTAAATCGAGATTGCTTCCTCCATATACCTTGGGGCAAAGTGCGAGGCAAACACATAAGGAAGCCCCAAACTTGCTGCCAAATAAGCGGAATCCGTTGAAGAACCAAGAATATAGATAGGAATATTGGTGCCGACACCGGGATAGGCTTTGACATAGCCTTGCTTTTCGTCCGATCCAAAATAGGTGAGCAAATCTTTCACGTCATTTGGAAAGGTGTAGACAGAATCATTTTTGGAACGCCTTAAGGCATTCGCCGTCATCATATCGGTCCCAGGAGCACGGCCAAGCCCTAAATCCAATCTCCCTGGATAAATCGTGGCCATCGTCCCAAACTGTTCCGCAACGACCAAAGGGGAATGATTGGGAAGCATTACCCCGCCAGAGCCCACACGAATCGTTTGCGTATGTTCTAAAGTATGATTAATCAAAATCGACGTAGCCGAGCTCACTAGCGTCGGGGAATTGTGATGTTCGGCAATCCAATAGCGGGAATATCCCATTGACTCGACCGCTTGCGCCAAGTCGACCATCGAATCGATTGCTTGTTTAGAATCCTGCCCTTCACGGATTGGGGCCAAGTTTAACACAGATACAGGTATATGAATATTTGCCATAAATAATGATCCTTTCATTTAAAAATCTATTTCTATAGTAACAATTGCTTCGTGATTAACAAACTTAAATGCTTATGATGAAGACAGGCTTCGATATTGGTATTCCCTTTTCAGCAAAACAAAATGTTTGCATTAATACCTTTAATATTTCGGATTGCCCGTTGTAAACCCAAATAAAAAGAACCTGGCCAAGCACCAAGTTCTTCCTGAGTGTTCTTTTTCATCTGCATAAATCTTTATTTAAATTTCTCCGGGAACTGCTTAACAATGCCTTCTGTCAAAAATCTCCCATATTGATTAAATGCCTTTCATTCGTGTCAGCCGTTTTAATATCCGCCGGCCAATCCCCCTTGAGGCGGTCCACTACTTCGTTGGTTGTTAATTTTAAGTGGGTATAAAACATGTCACGAAGTTCCGCTTTTGGCCAATTGGGGTTTGCGCTTGATAGGAATGCCACAATTTCGTCCGCCTTCCGGAACCAATCCTTATTGAAGCGGTCCACGCTTGCTTGATCACCTTTTTTAGCGGCATCGATAATTCTTCCAGCTATGACGATATGTTCCTTCAACAAGCTTGTAAACTTGCTGCCAGCTTTTTCTCCGTAGTAAGGTTTAATCAGATTTCCCAGGTCTTCCTGATTTCTCAATAGCCTTGCCAATACATCGTTTTGATGTTTAAGTTTCCCATCCTGCTGACGATTAAACTCCTCGTCCACCATGCATGTTCAATCCATAGCTTTTGCATGTCATATTTTAATTGAATAACTTTTTCATTAATAACGTTCTGCCTTAATGGGGTGGTACCGGCGGCATTAACCGCTGCCGGGATACTTGGTATCGCCAGCAAAAAAGCTAAACCAAGTACAAACTAGCCATTTCTTCAAGGTACTTTTCTCTTTTTCAAAATAATTCCAATTTTAATATTGTTCATTACCCTCTTGTTATGCCCAGTCGGTAAAGTTTTTCATCGCTAGGGAATTTTGATATAGTATAGGATGTATGAGAAATAGAAAGGATACTGACACCATGAAATGCTTATCAATTGACTTAGACGGCACATTATTAAACTCCGACCACGAATTGACGGAAGAAAGCATAAAGGTCCTGCACGAATTGCAACAGAAAGGACATTGCGTTATTTTAAACACCGGGCGGGCTTTGGCCGATGTCATAAAACTGAAGGCTATACAAGACCTGGAGATACCCATTTTTTGTATAAATGGTTCAAACCTTTATTCCGAATCAAAGGAACTGCTTTTTGAAGCAACGATTCCGATGTCCACCTATAAAGAAATTTTTGCGATCTTAAAGAATTTAGGTGTCGGCGTGCTGGTTTACACCAATGAAGGCGGGCTTCCATCGACACTCCCACCACTACACAATAAAACAAAACAAGAACTTGATGACTTATTTGATAATTTTAACTACGACGTGATTACAGAGAAAGAAAATCTGAAAATCTACAAACTGATTGCCCTGGTTTATCAGGACCAAATTGAAAAAATTGAGCTAGTAAAATCAGCCTTGGGAGGGAAATTTGATATCTCCATGGCTTCCTCCTTCCCTAATAATGTGGAAATCACCTCGAGTGAAGCCCACAAAGGTAAGGCGTTATTACGGTATCAGCAGATAATGAACTTCTCTTTTGACGAAATTATTGCCTTTGGCGATGGCGGAAATGATCTGGCCCAATTCGAAGTCGCTACCACCTCGGTGGCGATGGGAAATGCTCCCCAACATGTCCGGCAAAAAGCCGATATTGTAACGAAAACCAATGATGAAGAGGGTTTCGCATATGCAGTCCGCGATTTATTGCAGTTGATAAATTAACGAAAGATTCGAAAAATTTTTCTAAATCCTTGAATTCTCATGGATAATCTGCTATAGTACAGGTAATTACATATTTCTTTACTTCAAACCTTTTGAAGTGAGGATAGAGGCGCAAAAACCATTAGTACATCGTTGGAGGATATTGAGGTCCTGTGATAATGATGGAAAGGGGAATTTGCCGAAGCTGATAGAAGCTCATTTGTTCTTGAAGCTGGTTCTGTCGTTGAATAAGCACAGAACTGTCATATAGGCAACTATATGGAGGGCTATCTCACGCGTGGGAACTTATTTTTGGTTCTATCGCAGCATCGATGCTCTCGTTGCTGCTTTTTTGCGTTGACGTTTGATTTGCCTTTACCACCTCTATTTTTTATAAAAAAATTGAGTTAAAGGGTGAGATAAATGAATTTCGGCCAAGTATTAACCGCAATGGTGACACCATTTGATCAAGAAGGTGAAATTGACTTTCCTGCATTAAAAATTTTAGTGAATCATTTAATTGATAATGGGACTGATGGTTTAGTCGTCTGTGGTACGACTGGCGAATCGCCAACCTTGACAACTGAAGAAAAAGTAAAGTTATTTCAATTTGTTGTCACTGAAGCAGCGGGAAGAGTTCCTGTCATTGCAGGAACAGGCTCCAATAACACGCGGGCTTCTATCAATCTAACAAAAAAAGCGGAGGAAGCTGGAGTCGACGGAATCATGCTGGTGGTTCCCTATTATAATAAACCTTCCCAGGAAGGGTTATATCAACATTTCAAGACTATAGCAGAATCCACACGATTACCGGTCATGCTTTATAATATTCCTGGACGGAGTGTGGTCAATTTGGAAGTGGACACCATTGTCCGGCTTTCCCAAATCCACAATATCGTCGCCGTTAAGGAAGCAAGCGGCAACTTGGATAACATGTCCGCTATCATCAGCGAAACGCCTAGTGACTTTACCCTATACAGTGGTGACGATGCTTTGACTTTGCCAGTTCTGGCGATTGGTGGTGCAGGAGTCATCTCTGTTGCTTCCCATATTATCGGCAATGAACTTCAAGAGATGATAACAAACTTTAAAAATGGGGATGTTCAGGCAGCAGCAGTTGCCCATCGCCGTCTTCTCCCAACCATTAAAGCTTTGTTTGCGTTACCAAGCCCATCTCCGGTCAAAGCGGCTTTGAATATGTGCGGTATCCAAGTCGGGGATGTCCGCTTGCCGATGGTCCCGTTAAACGACGAACAAAAACGGACTTTGCAAAACTTTTTGCCTACACTAAAGGTAAAAGCATTAATCAAAGAGCAGCCAATCTAAATGGGCTGCTCTTTTTTTCCATTCGTATTAGTTCACTTTCTTTGGACCGGTCCAGTGCAATTCTCTTAATCGGTACTTTTGTAATTTACCTGTGGCTGTTTTAGGAAGTGCGTCTACAAACTCAACTACCTTTGGCGCTTTGAAGTGGGCCATTTCCGAACGGCAAAACTCAATAATTTCGGCTTCGGTTGGCGTTGCACCCGGCTGCAATACTATAATGGCCATCGGTACCTCACCCCACTTTTCATCAGGGATGGCGATTACCGCACATTCCAAAACTGCCGGATGCCGGTACAGGACACCCTCCACTTCCGTAGATGATATATTTTCACCTCCGGAAATGATTAAATCTTTAGCCCGGTCACGGATTTCAATATAACCGTCAGGATGTGTAACCGCCAAATCACCGGTATGGAACCATCCGTCCCTGATGGCAGCTGCCGTGGTGACAGGGTCCTTATAATAGCCTGCCATAACGACATTCCCACGGGTAATGATTTCACCCAATTCCTCTCCATTCCAGGCCACTTCTTCCCCATCTTGATGAACCACCCTAGTTTCCCCGTTAAACGCAAGCTCGATCCCTTGCCTTGCCTTAATGACAGCTTGTTCTTCAGAAGATTTGGAATCGAACTCATTTTTCCACTCACAGTAAAGGATGAACGGGGAGGTTTCAGTAAGGCCATAAACGTGCATCATTTTTAAACCAAGTATCTCTTGTGCTTTTTTAATCAGAGCGGCTGCAGGAGGTGCCCCTGCTGTAGCCATTCGCGGATTGGTCTTGATGTGGACCTCTTTCGCTTTTGGATCATTGACAAGCATATTGACGACAGTTGGTGCCCCACATAGAAGGGTAATTTTTTTTGTTTCGAATAAATTTAAAATAAGCGGAGGGTCGACCTTTCTTAAGCAAACATGAGTGCCCCCTGCAGCAGTAAGGGCCCATACGCCGCCCCAGCCGTTGGCATGGAACATCGGCAATGTATGCAGGTAGACATCGTCATGGTTAACGCCCAGGTGATACATAAAATTAGCCGCATTCATGTAGTTGCTTCGATGTGTCAGCATAACCCCCTTCGGTTTAGAAGTAGTTCCGCTTGTGTAATTAAGAGTCAAAAGTTGGTTTTCATCGATTTCCACTTCCGGCAGTCCGTCCGCCTCCGGGGCATGCTGGAGGAGATCTTCATAATCGACTCCTATTAAAGCGGTTTCAAAACCTGGAACGGACACAATAACAATTTGCTCTAGAGCAAGGTTATCGACAATTTTTTCAATCGGAGCACAAAATTCAGCGTCCACAATCAACATTTTGGAATCACTGTGGCGAATGATATACTCCAAATCACTAGCGGATAGCCGGTAGTTGAGTGGAACCATGACAGCGCCGAGCTGGCAGATACCGTAAAAACATTCAAGCATGTAATGGGTGTTTGGAAGCATCACCGCGACATGGTCTCCTTGCCCGATTCCTGCCTGGTTTAGGGCAGCAGACAGCTGGTCCGTCCTCTTTCCAAACTCACGGTATGTAAACTCCTTGTCTCCATCAATGACGGCAGTTTTGTCGGGATAATACTTCAGCGCACGACGTTTCCAATCTAACGGGGTTAACGGGGAAAGCATAAAACCAACTCCTCTATTTTTTATAAGAGTGATGGATATGTAGATAAATTTCTTCCCTTCGATGACTCATCACAAGTCTAATCTATTGTAAAAAATAGGTACTTGTCAATTACTAATTAGAATTTTCTAACAGGCAATACAATAAAGAAAACCTCTATAATGAGGCTTCCCAAAATTGTATTTATAGATTGACGCCTTTCATACCTGCTTCAGGATACCGTTCCCCTGCGGCTGCCCCTGGAGGAGCAACCTGATTTATCCTTTCTATATCCGATTGAGAAAGTGATATCGACATTGCCCCTATATTTTCTTCAAGGTAAGCAATTCTTTTCGTTCCAGGTATGGGGACAATATCCTCACCCTGAACCAATAACCAAGCTAAAGCCAATTGCGATGGCTGGCAAGCTTTTTCTGCAGCAATTTCATTAATTTTACGAACCAAATCCAAATTCTTTTGAAAGTTTTGCCCTTGAAAACGCGGAGAGAAGCGGCGATAATCATCTTCAGCCAAATCCTCAAACCTTTGAATCTGACCAGTTAAAAATCCCCTGCCAAGCGGACTGTAACAAACAAAACCGATCCCTAATTCTCTGCAAACCGGAAGAATTCCATCCTCTACATCCCTGCTCCATAACGAGTATTCAGTTTGTACGGCCGTAATTGGATGCACGCTATTGGCACGGCGAATGGTCTCTGAACCTGCTTCAGACAAGCCAATGTAACGCACTTTTCCTTCCTTCACTAGATCGGACATAGCACCAACCGTTTCTTCAATAGGTGTTTTGGGGTCTACGCGGTGTTGATAATAAAGGTCGATGTAATCGACTCCCAATCGGCGAAGACTTGCATCACAAGCCTGCTTTACATATTCAGGGCGTCCATTTATCCCTAGAAACTCCCCTGTTTCACTTCGGACATTACCAAACTTCGTGGCAAGAACTACCTTGTCACGGCGGTCTTTGATTGCCTTTCCAACCAAAACTTCATTCTTACCTACTCCGTACATATCTGCCGTATCTAAGAAGTTAATTCCTAGTTCTATAGCCCGGTGTATGGTCTTTTCCGATTCTTTATCATCCCTGCCGCTATAAAAATCGGACATTCCCATACAACCTAAACCCAAAGCTGAAACCTCTAAACCATTTTTACCAAGTATTTTTTTTTGCAACTGTATCACCTCTATTTATGTAGTTGATATGCGCTGCCCAGTTGTCACATATATTTTACCAGGTCTCCATTCATAGTTACACAAATGAATAAGGATTATGTATAATTTAATAGTTATTTTTGGCCACTGTACGAATGAATAAAAAAACCTCTAGAATTCTAGAGGTTAATAGAGGTCATCATTATCCGAAGCATTGGTAGTATGGATTCAATGGCTTGGTCTAATGCATTATCTGCTTGACCAAAAGACGCTGCAGAAGAAATATCTCCAGTATTCTCTAATGTCCCTATCGAATTCCTTGCATGTGTTACAGCCCGTATACAATTCTCAATCTTGGTACCTTAACTATAATGTTCCAATGCCTCCTGTAACATCGTTGCATGATCCATATTAGCTGCTTTTAAATTTTCACATGCCTTTTCTAAATCTTCTTTTACCTGCTGCAAAATTTCTTTCATTTATCGGACCCTCATTTCATGCAAGATAATTCACAAAAGGTATATTCAGCTTTAGAAGATTAGATTACTCACGTTTACATAGGCTTAAAACATCTTTAATGCCTCCGCAATTGGAATTTCCCCTGAAACTAGATCAAATGCTCGATAAAAGGTGTTTCCTTCATCCAGAGCAGATAAAATGGTACTTGCCACATCCGCACGGGAAATTGACCCACTTTTAATATTCTTTGCTATCGTAATCCTACCTGACCCTGCCTCATTTAAGAGTCCCCCTGGCCGAATGATTGTATAGGTTAAATTACTCTGTTCCAGCATTTTATCCGCATAATACTTTGCCACGTAATATGGCTTTATAGCCTGATGCCAATTTTCCCGTCGGTGAGCTTGAAGTGCACTTACCATAATAAATCTTTTAATATGGGCTTTTTCAGCAGCTTCAATTGTTTTTACCGCCCCATCAAGATCCACTAGAAGTGTCTTATCTGCCCCTGTATGGCCACCGGAACCTGCAGTAAATACTACTGCATCACATCCTTTAGCCCCATTCGCAATCTGCTCCACGCTGCTTTCTAAATTAATGATTGCTGTCTCAACCCCTAAATTTTGAAAGTAGTCAGCTTGCTCTTGCTTTCTCACCATCGCTCTTGCGGTATGTTTATTTCCTTTTATTAACAAATCAATAAGATAATGCCCAATTTGCCCGTTCGCACCCACAACAAACACTTTCATCGAACCATCTCCCAACTAGGTGATATTCTGTTTGTTATTATTTGTCTAATTTATTGACTATAATCCATTACCCCGGATTTTAACATAAATGATATCTGAATGATATCTGAATAATAACTCAAATGTTACATAACCTATTGCTGTTTAGGAGGTGAATTTACAATGTCTAATGAGCGAAAGAAAAATAGTGGCCAAAATAACAGTATTTCTGAAGGTATTAAAGAAACGGCAGGGTCTGCCTTTCATGCAGTTCATAGTGCATTAGAAACAACGGAGAATGTTGCCATGAGTGCTGTAGATACTACCACAAACGCTATTAATAATTTAACAGAAAACAAAAATGAAAATAGAACTAATAAAGAATAAATTTAGCTTACTTTTATTCATAAAAAAAAAGACAACCTTTATTGGTTGTCTTTTTACTGCCTGACAGCGTCCTACTCTCACAGGGGCTTTCGCCCCAACTACCATCGGCGCTGAGAAGCTTAACTTCCGTGTTCGGTATGGGAACGGGTGTGACCTTCTCGCCATTGCTGCCAGACCATCTATTCGACACTATTTTATTATAATGTCTTTTTTATATTTTGCAAGAGGAAATTTTAATATTTCATCATTCCCTCAAAACTGGATAATCAAAGAAACCTTCGTAAAACGAGTTCGCATTTTTAAATATGACTTGGTTAAGTCCTCGATCGATTAGTATCAGTCAGCTCCACACGTCACCGTGCTTCCACCCCTGACCTATCAACCTGATCATCTTTCAGGGATCTTACTAGCTTGACGCTATGGGAAATCTCATCTTGAGGGGGGCTTCATGCTTAGATGCTTTCAGCACTTATCCCGTCCGCACATAGCTACCCAGCGATGCCTTTGGCAAGACAACTGGTACACCAGCGGTGCGTCCATCCCGGTCCTCTCGTACTAAGGACAGCTCCTCTCAAATTTCCTGCGCCCACGACGGATAGGGACCGAACTGTCTCACGACGTTCTGAACCCAGCTCGCGTACCGCTTTAATGGGCGAACAGCCCAACCCTTGGGACCGACTACAGCCCCAGGATGCGATGAGCCGACATCGAGGTGCCAAACCTCCCCGTCGATGTGGACTCTTGGGGGAGATAAGCCTGTTATCCCCAGGGTAGCTTTTATCCGTTGAGCGATGGCCCTTCCATGCGGAACCACCGGATCACTAAGCCCGACTTTCGTCCCTGCTCGACTTGTAGGTCTCGCAGTCAAGCTCCCTTGTGCCTTTACACTCTGCGAATGATTTCCAACCATTCTGAGGGAACCTTTGGGCGCCTCCGTTACTCTTTAGGAGGCGACCGCCCCAGTCAAACTGCCCACCTGACACTGTCTCCCATCCCGATAAGGGATGCGGGTTAGAATTTCAATACAGCCAGGGTAGTATCCCACCGACGCCTCCACACAAGCTGGCGCTCATGTCTCTCAGGCTCCTACCTATCCTGTACAAGCTGTACCAAAATTCAATATCAGGCTACAGTAAAGCTCCATGGGGTCTTTCCGTCCTGTCGCGGGTAACCTGCATCTTCACAGGTACTATAATTTCACCGAGTCTCTCGTTGAGACAGTGCCCAGATCGTTACGCCTTTCGTGCGGGTCGGAACTTACCCGACAAGGAATTTCGCTACCTTAGGACCGTTATAGTTACGGCCGCCGTTTACTGGGGCTTCGATTCAGAGCTTCGCTTTGCAGCTAACCCCTCCTCTTAACCTTCCAGCACCGGGCAGGCGTCAGCCCCTATACTTCGCCTTGCGGCTTCGCAGAGACCTGTGTTTTTGCTAAACAGTCGCCTGGGCCTATTCACTGCGGCTTACCGAGGCTATTCACCCCAGTAAGCACCCCTTCTCCCGAAGTTACGGGGTCATTTTGCCGAGTTCCTTAACGAGAGTTCTCTCGCTCACCTTAGGATTCTCTCCTCGCCGCTACCTGTGTCGGTTTGCGGTACGGGCACCTTTTATCTCGCTAGAGGCTTTTCTTGGCAGTGTGGAATCAGGAACTTCGGTACTCTATTTCCCTCGCTGTCACAGCTTGAGCCTTACGGTGAACGGATTTTCCTATTCACCAGCCTAACTGCTTAGACGCACATAACCAGCAGTGCGCTTACCCTATCCTCCTGCGTCCCCCCATCACTCAAACGATAAAGAGGTGGTACAGGAATATCAACCTGTTGTCCATCGCCTACGCCTTTCGGCCTCGGCTTAGGTCCCGACTAACCCTGAGCGGACGAGCCTTCCTCAGGAAACCTTAGGCATACGGTGGATGAGATTCTCACTCATCTTTCGCTACTCATACCGGCATTCTCACTTCTAAGCGCTCCACCAGTCCTTACGGTCTAGCTTCAACGCCCTTAGAACGCTCTCCTACCACTGACATCGAAGATGTCAATCCACAGCTTCGGTGATACGTTTAGCCCCGGTACATTTTCGGCGCAGAGTCACTCGACCAGTGAGCTATTACGCACTCTTTAAATGGTGGCTGCTTCTAAGCCAACATCCTGGTTGTCTAAGCAACTCCACATCCTTTTCCACTTAACGTATACTTTGGGACCTTAGCTGGTGGTCTGGGCTGTTTCCCTTTTGACTACGGATCTTATCACTCGCAGTCTGACTCCCACGGATAAGTCTTTGGCATTCGGAGTTTGTCTGAATTCGGTAACCCGATGGGGGCCCCTAGTCCAAACAGTGCTCTACCTCCAAGACTCTTGACTATCGTGAGGCTAGCCCTAAAGCTATTTCGGAGAGAACCAGCTATCTCCAAGTTCGATTGGAATTTCTCCGCTACCCACACCTCATCCGCGCACTTTTCAACGTGCGTCGGTTCGGGCCTCCATCCAGTGTTACCTGGACTTCACCCTGGACATGGGTAGATCACCTGGTTTCGGGTCTACGACTGCATACTATTTCGCCCTACTTAAGACTCGCTTTCGCTGCGGCTCCGTCTCATCAACTTAACCTCGCATGCAATCGTAACTCGCCGGTTCATTCTACAAAAGGCACGCCATCACCCATAAACGGGCTCTGACTACTTGTAGGCACACGGTTTCAGGATCTCTTTCACTCCCCTTCCGGGGTGCTTTTCACCTTTCCCTCACGGTACTGGTTCACTATCGGTCACTAGGGAGTATTTAGCCTTGGGAGATGGTCCTCCCTGCTTCCGACCGGATTTCACGTGTCCGGCCGTACTCAGGATCCACTCAGGAGGGAACGAAGTTTCAACTACAGGGCTGTTACCTTCTATGGCTGGCCTTTCCAGACCGCTTCATCTACCCCGTTCCTTTGTAACTCCATGTTGAGTGTCCTACAACCCCGAAAGGCAAGCCTTTCGGTTTGGGCTGTTCCCGTTTCGCTCGCCGCTACTCAGGGAATCGCGTTTGCTTTCTCTTCCTCCGGGTACTTAGATGTTTCAGTTCCCCGGGTATGCCTTCAATACCCTATGTATTCAGGTAAAGATGCTGCCCCATTACGGGCAACGGGTTTCCCCATTCGGAAATCTCCGGATCAAAGCTTACTTACAGCTCCCCGAAGCATATCGGTGTTAGTACCGTCCTTCATCGGCTCCTAGTGCCAAGGCATTCACCGTGCGCCCTTTCTAACTTAACCTAAATGGTTTAAAACCTAAAATGGCGATTACTCGGTTTTACTTGGTTTCTTCTATATTACGATTATCCAGTTTTCAAAGAACGAATTCTTGAGAGAATTGTTTCGAATTATACCTTACGGTATAATCCTCACAAAAAAAGATTGCTCCCTCAAAACTAAACAAACAAAACAGAGGTCAACGTCTTATCAGTCCGTAAGGACTGCATATTCCTTAGAAAGGAGGTGATCCAGCCGCACCTTCCGATACGGCTACCTTGTTACGACTTCACCCCAATCATCTGTCCCACCTTAGGCGGCTGGCTCCGAAAAGGTTACCCCACCGACTTCGGGTGTTACAAACTCTCGTGGTGTGACGGGCGGTGTGTACAAGGCCCGGGAACGTATTCACCGCGGCATGCTGATCCGCGATTACTAGCGATTCCGGCTTCATGCAGGCGAGTTGCAGCCTGCAATCCGAACTGAGAATGGTTTTATGGGATTGGCTTCACCTCGCGGCTTCGCTGCCCTTTGTACCATCCATTGTAGCACGTGTGTAGCCCAGGTTATAAGGGGCATGATGATTTGACGTCATCCCCACCTTCCTCCGGTTTGTCACCGGCAGTCAGATTAGAGTGCCCAACTGAATGCTGGCAACTAATCTCAAGGGTTGCGCTCGTTGCGGGACTTAACCCAACATCTCACGACACGAGCTGACGACAACCATGCACCACCTGTCACTCTGTCCCCCGAAGGGGAAAATCCTATCTCTAGGAGTATCAGAGGATGTCAAGACCTGGTAAGGTTCTTCGCGTTGCTTCGAATTAAACCACATGCTCCACCGCTTGTGCGGGCCCCCGTCAATTCCTTTGAGTTTCAGCCTTGCGGCCGTACTCCCCAGGCGGAGTGCTTAATGCGTTAGCTGCAGCACTAAAGGGCGGAAACCCTCTAACACTTAGCACTCATCGTTTACGGCGTGGACTACCAGGGTATCTAATCCTGTTTGCTCCCCACGCTTTCGCGCCTCAGCGTCAGTTACAGACCAGAAAGCCGCCTTCGCCACTGGTGTTCCTCCACATCTCTACGCATTTCACCGCTACACGTGGAATTCCGCTTTCCTCTTCTGCACTCAAGTCCCCCAGTTTCCAATGACCCTCCACGGTTGAGCCGTGGGCTTTCACATCAGACTTAAAGGACCGCCTGCGCGCGCTTTACGCCCAATAATTCCGGACAACGCTTGCCACCTACGTATTACCGCGGCTGCTGGCACGTAGTTAGCCGTGGCTTTCTGGTTAGGTACCGTCAAGGTACCGGCAGTTACTCCGATACTTGTTCTTCCCTAACAACAGAGCTTTACGACCCGAAGGCCTTCATCGCTCACGCGGCGTTGCTCCATCAGACTTTCGTCCATTGTGGAAGATTCCCTACTGCTGCCTCCCGTAGGAGTCTGGGCCGTGTCTCAGTCCCAGTGTGGCCGATCACCCTCTCAGGTCGGCTACGCATCGTCGCCTTGGTGAGCCGTTACCTCACCAACTAGCTAATGCGCCGCGGGCCCATCTGTAAGTGTCAGCTAAAAACCGACTTTCAGCCTTTCCTCATGTGAGGAAAGAAATTATCCGGTATTAGCATCGGTTTCCCGATGTTATCCCAGTCTTACAGGCAGGTTGCCCACGTGTTACTCACCCGTCCGCCGCTAATCAAAAGGTGCAAGCACCTTAAGATTCGCTCGACTTGCATGTATTAGGCACGCCGCCAGCGTTCGTCCTGAGCCAGGATCAAACTCTCCAAGAAAGTTGATATAGCTCATAAAAGTTGAAACGTTGGCATCGTTTCGTTAGAAACGAATGTTTATTGTTGACGTATTGTTTGTTTAGTTTTCAAAGAGCAATTTTAGAGAAGCGACAATGAATATTGTACTGCGATGCTTATTTCCCATCCACCATCAATCTTTACCAATTTCTTGTTTTTGATCTTTTTTAAAAGCAACTTTTAAATAGTACCATCCGATATAACCAGATACAATGTATAAATTTTTCCAATTAAAAATTAGAGGAGTATCTTTAGATAAAATCACCTTGGAATAAATATTAATTTGTTAAAATAATATTTTTTGACAAAAAATTATTTTCATTGAATAAAAATTCATATAAAATGATTTTTATGCTGGTTAAGGGGGAATTATAGTTGAATGCATCACAAGGTAGATTAAAAAGATCGTTAGGGGTATCCTCAATCGTTTTTTTAGGTTTAGCCTATATGTCACCGTTTGCGGTTTTTGATACCTTCGGTGTAGTATCCGATGTAACTAACGGGCATGTTCCCGCATCTTACATACTGATTACAATAGCGATACTCTTCACGGCGTTAAGCTACGGGAAGATGGCAAATATTTATCCGGATGCAGGCTCAGCCTATACCTATACAAAAAGAACCATGGGTGGAGAACTGGGCTTTTTGGTTGGATGGTCGGCATTACTCGATTATATTTTCTTGCCAATGATAAATGCTCTATTAGCGGGCATTTATTTATCCGCAAGCTTTCCAAGTGTTCCCACATGGATTTGGATTATTGGCTTGGTTGTTCTTATTACCATTTTAAATATTGCCGGAATTAAAGTCGCAGTCTCCGCTAATACATTATTTGTCCTTTTTCAATTGTTAGTTGCGATAATTTTTGTTATTTTAACCATTCACTCGATTAATACCGGTGACACCGGAACGGGTTTATCCTGGTTACCGTTTTATTCGAAAGACATGAACATGAATCTATTATTTTCAGGCGCTTCCATCCTGGCCCTTGCCTTTTTAGGGTTCGATGCGGTTACCACTTTATCTGAGGAAACGGTAGAACCTGAGAAAAATATTCCAAAAGGTATTTTCCTTATTGCTATGATTGGTGGGGTATTTTTTATTTTAGTCACCTATTTTATGCAAGTATTGTATCCAAATGTCTCGGTTTTAACGAATATAGAGGGTGCTTCACCTGAAATTGCCCACCATATTGGTGGAATATTGTTTCAATCTGTATTTACCAGCGGAGCCCTAATATCCGTTTTAGCATCCGGCCTTGCTGCCCAAACGAGCGCATCTCGATTACTATTTGCCATGGGTAGAGATGGCGTGCTCCCGAAGAAAGCTTTCGGCTTCCTTCATTCAAAATGGCAAACTCCCATTTTTAATATTATTTTTATCGGTGTGCTTGCTTTAAGTGCGCTATTTTTAGATCTTGTTACAGCAACATCCTTAATTAACTTCGGAGCATTCACCGCATTTTCATTTGTGAACTTATCGGTTATTATTTATTTTTTTAAAAATAAACAAAAAAAATCGGTCAGTTTTTTTAGTTATGTTGTTTTCCCAGTTATTGGGCTAGCTTTTTTAATCTACCTTTGGGTTAAGTTTGGATCGCTTAGCCATTATTTTTGGCCTATTTTGGTTTGGGGTTGGCTTCATTTATTTGCTATTTTTGACTAAAGGTTTTCATGTAAAGCCGCCAGAATATGAATTTGCTGAAAATCATTAAAAAAAGAATGCCTTCGTCTGAGTAGTTCAGACAAGGCATTCTTTTTTTATGTTATAAAATAATGATATTTTTCATTTAAAGCAGAAACATACCTGCCACTCCGCTCAAAATGCCTAAAATGACTACAGAAGCAGCTACAAAAAGCAATACCTTTTTAGGAAAAGATTTTGCAACGAGTAAAAGCGACGGCAGGCTTATGGATGGCAATGTCAGCAATAATGCTCCAGCAGGTCCTCCACCCATTCCAAAAGACATAAACGTTTGAATAATCGGTATTTCTGCTGCAGTTGGAATTACGAATAACATTCCAGCGATAGCAAAACCGATTACTGCTATTAAACTATTAGCAGAAGCTTCACTTATATTCGGGAATAACCAAACACGCACGGCCCCCATCAAAAGTACTGAAAGAATGTATGTTGGGACAATATATAAAGTCATATTGCCAATACTTTTCGCCCATCTTTGGGCAAACGATCCGCTAGCTTCCTTCTCTGTTTTTTCGATCATTTTATCGATATCTGCTGAATCCACACTTGGTGCAAAGCGGTTGGCCAAATAGCTTACCCCAAATGTTAAAATAATTCCAAACACAAGTCGAAGTATTGTAAACTTCCATGATAAAACAAACGCCATAAAAATAAGGGTTGCAGGATTAAGTGTAGGATTTCCAATCCAAAATGCTAGGCTTGCACCGACAGAAACATTTTTCTTCCGTAAACCAGCCGCAATTGGCGCCGCACAACAAGTGCACATCATACCGGGAAGTGATGCAAGTCCGGCAACAGCAGTGCTACCAAAGGAAGTCTTTCCTAATACTTTCAATAGCCAGTTGGCAGGCAGTAAAACCTGCACTAAAGATCCAAGTATAATGCCTAAAACTGCGGCTTTCCATACGGCATTAAAATAGGTAAGGGCGTAGGACCAGGCACTATTCCATGATGCTGCAGGCAAGCCGGCCTTATCCCCCAAAATGGACGTCCCGATTGAATGGGTAGTTGCTGCTAAGATTGTTTTATTGAAATAAGGATACCATTTTACATAAGACAAACCCGCAATAGTAATTAAAATAAAAATAAGGACTTTAACTGAAAGCTTTTTCGAGCTAGACTGCGGTGTCAATATTGTATTGTTTACATTTGACATATCATGAGCCTCCAAAGTAAATTTCGAACGTAAAAAATTCTATCACAATAATAAATATATATAAATCCAAAAAACCGATAGATGCTTAGGTTAATTATTGATGAAGAAGATATCCGATTCCTATCTAACAGCTTTTATCTGATCAAAACCCTCAAAAAGAGCTTCTATTGGTTCTAGAGTTGGAGGAGGAGAGGCAATCTCCCAACTTATATAAAATTGAATAGCACGAGACACTAGTGCCACTAGTGTCTCGTGTTTTCTTATACAATGACGGTCCAGCTAAGAAATATAAAATAAGTAACTATTCGAGCCCGGCCTCTTCCATTGAAATTCGAGCTAATGCTGCCCAATCTTGGTTTTCCCGGCCCTTCGCCGCGGATGCGAGCAGACGGTCATGCACTAAATTTGCTAACGGCATTGGGTTTTTGGCGGCGTTCGCCTCATTTAAGACAAGATTACAATCTTTAAGGCCAAGTGCCAGTTGAAAGCCAGCAGGTTCAAACCGCTTTTTAGCGATCAGTTGTCCATAACCTTGATATACCGTACAGTTAAACAAAGTCGAAGCGTATACCTCAGCCGCTAGTTCTCGGTCAATTCCATTCTTCTCAGCTAAATTAAAAGATTCAGCCATTGCTTCCATGGCCGCCATAATCATAAAATTCCCGCCAAGCTTTATGATATTAGCATTTCCAGGCTCTTCCCCGATATCAAACACCCGCTGCCCCATCGCCTCCTGCAATGGTTTCACTCTCTCCTTTGATTCGATGGAACCGGATGAAAGGATATTTAGCTTCTGGGCTGCAGCCGCATCAGGACGGCCAAAAACAGGGGAAGCGACATACTCACTGCCATGTTGCTGATGATAGGATGCAAGCTTCCTGGAGGTCTTCGGGGAAACAGTACTCATAGAAAGATGAATTCCGCCTTTGCCCAGTTTCTCTCCAAAACCTTCTGGTCCCATTACGACTTCCTCAAGCGCCTGGTCATTAGCGACCATGGTAATAACAATCCCGCCTTCTGACACAGTATCAGCAGGACGATTTACCCTCTTTGCACCTGCATCTACAACCGCCTGTGCTTTATTTTCTGTTCGATTATACACCGTTACCTTGTAACCTGCTTTAAGTAAATTCATCACCATCGGCTGGCCCATATTACCCAAACCGATAAATCCAACGTCGAAACCCATAGAAATCCCTCCCACTATGAAACCCACACCCTAACTAGGCTGGGCACAAATTCATTATTTATTTTAATCATATCATCTCCAAATAAAAATTTTAATCCTTATCAATAGAATCAGAAAATAAAAAAAGAACCAGCATAATCGCTAATTCTTCACAATCGTTTTATAAAAGGTGCTGGAAGCTCATTAACGAAGGAATTAACAACGCACCCCAGATTAATGTAATCCAAGCAGCGAAAATCATACCCAACGAAGAAAAGGTCGCTTCCTGTTTTCCATACTCCATAGCCTTTGTTGTGCCGACACCATGTGCTGCCATGCCAAGCGCAAGTCCTCTGGCAATTGGTGATTTAATGGATAGAGACTTAATCACCATTGGGCCGACAATACCGCCAAAGACGCCGGTGATAATAACAAAAACGGTTGTTAAAGTCGGCAGCCCGCCAATTTCTTTCGAAACTTCAATTGCAATAGGTGTCGTAATCGACCTTGGAAGAATGGAAGAAATCATATCATACTTCAAATGAATTAATTTCGATAACCCAAATGTCGAGAAGATCGCTACAAGCGTTCCCGTAGTGATACTGATGGCAATAGTGCCAAGATATTTTTTTACAGTTGGAAGGTTTTTATAAATAGGCACCGCGAAAGCTACCGTCGCCGGCCCCAACAAATGTGTCAGCCATTTTGTGGCCTGTAAATATCCGTCAGCAGTTACGTGGACCATCGATATACAAATAATTAATAGAATCGGCGTAAGCAACAAGGGATGAAAAAGTGGGAAAGACATTTTTTTATATGCGATTTTGGATAATCGATATAATAGATAGGTAATTACAGTAAATAGGACCATCATCAATGCTGCTCACTCCTTTTCTTAACGGCTGTTTTTTCTGCAATGATTCCGGTTAGCCCCATGACGATAATCGTACTAATGCCAATCAGTATGACAATTTCCGCTCCAACAAAACTGAAAATTTCTTTATAATTCACAATTCCGACTGCAGAGGGAACGAAGAATAGCAATAATTCTGCCAATAGCCAATTGGCCCCTTGCTCCACCCATTCTAGTTTGACAATTTTTAGACAAAGTGCAAGGAACAGGAGAATCAATCCGAACATGGAAGCAGGGATTGGAATTGGAATAATTTGCTTTACTGCCATTCCTAAAAACAAAAAAACATGCAGGAATAAAACCTGAAGGATAATGACCCCTGCTTTTTTCATCGTAAAACCCCCTTCAATTAAAGGAGAAGCTTACTCGTCAAACCTCTCAAATTAACTAAGAGTAATCTTACGACGTTTCTTGTCATTCGTAAAATACATATTTAGAATATTTGTCATAACTATTAATTATAATGGATCTTTGAGAATAAAATCGATAAAGGTCCGGGCGGCATTGGAGATGTATCGGTCTTTTTTGGTCAGAACCGCGAGTCTCCAAAGGACCTGTGGTGTAATATTAATGATTCTGATATCTGGATTAAATGCCCGGTTACAAATCGAATGCGGCAAAATCGTAATACCAAGATTGGCGGCTACCATCTCCGTCATTAAATCCCATTGAGAGCTTTCAAAAAGGATTTTTGGCTCAAATCCCGCTGCAATGAAATGGTTCCTCATAATTTTGTGCAAGGCGAATTCTTCATGGTAAAAAATAAATTCTTCATCCTCGAGCACCTTAATGTCCACCATTTTCTGTTTAGCCAATGGATGATCTTTATAGACCAATAACTTCATTTCTTCCTCTACGATGGGATAGACATTAAACTCTTTTTCATCAATTGGCAGGACTGCAACTCCCAATTCAAATTCCCCTTCTTCGACGCTCTTCACCACTCTGGCACCGCCGTATTCGGTAATGTTCAACTTAATATTTGGAAACGTATGATGAAACTTGGCCATCACTCTAGGGAAAAATAAACTTCCGATAAATGGCGGCAACCCAATATTAATCTGGCCTCTCTCGAGATTGGTCATGTCATTTAAAGTCGATCTCATTTCATCCATTAATCCCGACATTTTCAGGGCATACTCCAATACCACTTTCCCTGCATCTGTCACTTCGCTTGTCCGATTGGTCCGGATAATCAGCGTCATTCCAAGCTCCTCCTCTAATGCCATTACCGACTTACTCAGAGCCGGCTGAGAAATGTGCATAGTTTCCGCTGCTTTAGTGATACTTTTATGCTTTGCCACTTCAGCAAAAAGTTGTAATTGCCGTAATTCCAATGTTTACACCTCCGCATTTCTTTTCTACCATGCATTGTAGCAATAAATATGGAAAAAAACTAAAAAATTGAAAAAGCTGAGGCACGGCCCCAGCTTTTTTAAGACTTTTATTTCCTATAATCAGTCTGCGCTAAATCCTGTGATCCGCTTCATAACCTGCTAGTCTGCCAGAAACTTTATGATGGTTTTTTGTCCGGATTCATTTTCCTTATAACAAAAAGAAACCTGGTCTCCATCATGGTAGTTAGGAAGTTGCTGAATAGCCTCCTCTGTCAATTGAAAGGCTGCAGGCGTCCCATTTATATCCACCTCAATAGTGTGTGGATCCATCTGTCCATTAAGGGTGCCAATCTGTTGTACAAAAGAATTTTTGACGATTAGATCGGTCACGGCTTTTGCTTCCTCCTCTTTGGAGTTTAAAAAGACCTCCACCTTATAGCGGCCATTTGCAAGATCAGATATAGTAAACTCTTTTGTCAGTTCCTCATTATTATTTAACGATACATCCTCCATCGCTTGTGTCGATAATTGGCCATCAGAGAATTGCTTTACCTTTTTACCCGATTCATCATACACAATATAATCTGCTTTTAATCCGTTGGTAAAAGTTAAGGTCTTGGCTTCCCCTGAAATATTCTTCACAGTGTATTTTAAGTTGACCCCGTTATCTTGCTCGATCGTCTCAATCGTGGGATGAAATTTAGCCGCGATATCATTGTTTTTTGGGCTTTCAGCTTTCAATTCATTTGCTCCCGTACTTCCATTTGAAACATTACCGGTTCCACAGCCTGCTAAAAGTCCAATTACCAACGCAGCAAATAAAATCGTTAATCTCTTATTTCTCAAATCTCCCAATCCCCTTTCAATTACGCCTTTACCTGTTAGTCGCATAAAAGGGAAACAAGGTTACACGCCATTAGATGGTAATATCAGGAATTCACTTATTCTCTGTTTAGTTCTTCCAAAATCGTATGTATTTCGGCTAAACATTCAATTTCATATGCTGGAATAACATCATTTCCCTGTTTGTGATGGCGGTTAATCCACACGGATTTTATCCCGGCACGATTAGCCCCAAGAATGTCTGTCATCAGGTTATCGCCCACCATGATGGCTTCATCTTTGGACAGGGACAATTTTGACAGGGCATATTCAAAAATCCCCTGGTCAGGTTTTCCTTTTCCATAATCGCCCGAAATGACAATTTGGTCAAAATAAGGTACCAGCTCTGGTGTAATCTTCAGTTTGGTATTTTGCAAATCAGGTGAACCATTGGTTAACAATAATAGTTGATACTTTCCTTTTAAGGACTCCAGTGTTTCAAAAGTATCTTCATATACAAACGGCAACTTCCTTCGTTCCGCTGGGAATCGCTCCGCCAATTCGTAACCAAAGTCGGCATCATCGATACCCATTTTTTTAAGCCCTGTTGTCCATGCATCTTTTCGATAACCAGGAACAACCTCTTTTAATTTCCTAAAATGATCCTGTTCGTCTAAAAAATTCCCCCATAGCCCTTCAAAGGGATTGATGCCAATCATTTGCGTAAAAGGATATGTTTCGTAGGACGAATACAGCTCCCTGGCCGCCTCTCGAACAGCTTCTTCGAACTCATCCGGATTAATCCCATATCTTTCCTCAGCCAGACGGCATGTTGCCATGAATGCTTCCTTTATACTTTTTTGGTCCCATAATAACGTATCATCCAAGTCAAAAAAAATAGCTTTTATCATTGTATTCCCCACTTTTTCACAAAAATAGATATTTACTAGTTTACCATTATTATAATCAAAAAAGTATGATTACTTGAATCGCCAGAAAAGTCAGCATAGGTAATCCTGCATTGTGATATTGATTAAGGATATGAACGAAAGCAAAAAAACATCTCCGCTTAATATCAGAGATGTTTTTTGACTTTATAAGGTAGTGATTATCGGTCCATTTTTGGTCAGTATCATCGTATGCTCATATTGGGCGACAAAGCTTTTTTCCGTAATATAGGTCCACTCATCGCCTTTTTCGAAAACTTCCTCCTCAAAGGTCGATATAAATGGTTCAAAGGCAATGACCATACCGTCTTTCAGCAATCCATCATCACTTGTCTCATAATAGTTATAGACATATTCCGGTTCTTCGTGAATAGTCCGGCCGATGCCATGTCCTGTCAAATTCATGATGACGGTAAATCCGTGCTGTTTCGCTACTCGGTATACCACTTTGCCCAAACCGCTTATTCTGGAACCCGGCTTGGCTTTTTTTATTCCTTCCTCAAAGGCCAGCTTGGCGACCTCACAAAGTTTTTTCAGGACTTCTTCTCCTTCTCCTACAACGATAGAGATTCCTGTGTCGGCAAAATAGCCATTTTTCGAGCCGGAAACATCGATATTCACGATATCTCCTTCTTGAATCACTCGGTTGCCGGGTATCCCGTGGGCCACTTCCTCGTTAATACTGATGCAAGTGTAGCCGGGAAAATCATATTCCCCTTTTGGAGCGGATGTTGCCCCTTCTTTCTCAAACATTTCACCGGCAATTTCATCCAATTCTTTTGTGGTTATACCCGGTTGGGCCCTGCGGACCAATTCATCCCGTATGGAGGCACAAATTCGGCCGATTTCTTTTAATCCATTAAAATCCTCTTCTGTTTTTGCTATCATGTTTTTCCCTACTTCTTTCTTTTTGTCTTTGCACTCATGTATTATATTGTATCGGTTTTTTTTGACAAAATTCAAGCTAAAGGGATTAAGTCTGATTTTTAAGATAAAAAATGCCGGTATTATTGTTACAATCACCGGCAATGAGTATGATCAATCGAATTGCAGTTTATAATCCTCTGCTTTAATCATTTTTAACTTTTTAGAGAAAACGTAAATCAATCCCAGGTTCAGGGCAATTGGGAGAATAAAGAATACACCGAGCATGATGGATATATTTTCGAATGTCCAGCCTCCTTGAGCCAAATGCATGTAATTTAAAGGCCCTACTAGCCCGGATAGACCAAAACCTGCACTGTATGGGGTTCCCTGGATATTTAATACACCGGCCAATGCCCCAAGAATGGCGGCTGTGATTAACATTGGAAAGGCGATTTTCGGTTTCATAAAAAAGTTTCTCATCTGAATCTTTGGCGAACCCAACACGTGGGCCAATGCTGTTCCCAAAGAATTGGCCTTATAGCTGGCAAAGGCCAATCCCACTCCGGCTGCAACAATTCCTAAATTGGCCGCACCTGACCCGGTACCCGAAAGCATAATCACGGTTGCTACCCCAACCGTCGAAATCGGAGATAAAATAATCACACAAAAAACGACTGCAATAATTGCCCCCATCAAGACTGGTTGCAATGTAGTAACATGCGCAATGGCGACACCCAATAAACCTGTCGATTTTTTGACAAACGGAAGAATCAAATAGCCAATCATTCCGGGCACTAATATACTCAATGTTGGCATCAGAAGAATAGAATAAGCCTTTAAACGCCCCCCGAGCAACTGTACAAATAAAACTGCTAAAGCAGCTGTAACGCCGGTATTAATCACGACTCCAATCCCATTTAAGGCAAATAAACCGTCTGCCGTTTTTTGTACCGCCCCGCTTCCGACCATTGCAGCAATCCCGACACTGGCCGTTTGAATGGGTGATAATTTAAAGCTAATTCCTACCATGACACCAATCAACACAGGAAGCAGACTCATCACAAACACGGTAATATCAAAAACATGCTGTAATGGTGGAAAAATAGGTATGATAAGTTTTAAAATTTCCCCCAACAGTGCATTAGGAATTAAAGCTACAACGATGCCAATACTCATTCCATTCAATAATTTGCTGATGAAGTCTTTCATTCTGATAATCTCCCATCTTATTCCAATATAATATATAAATATATTATAATGAATTTTCTGACAGGAAATCAAGAAAAATTGTACCACTTTACCGCATATAAGCAAAAAAGCATTAAAGGGAGTTGGTAAGGAAGAAGAATCAAAACGATTTTAACAGGACAATATTTTTGTTTTTTTTTTAGATGTGTAATAAGAGACAGGCTTTGATTTTTACCTGAACCTTCACCGGCCGGTTTGTGATCTTTAATAAATAAAGATAGGAGCAAAGCGATTAAAGTTAATAAAGATATTACCATAAAAGCAACGTTTGCCCCATGGATATCCGGGTTAGTAATATCGATTTGATTCTTAGCTGTTTCTGCAGTGGTTGTCATAACCGTAACAAGGATCGCTGTACCGACTGAGGCCGCAATCATTTTCATCGTATTATCCATAGCCGCACCATGTGCAATAAGCCGCTTCGGCAGCTGGTTTAAGGCTGCGGTTGCCGCCGGCATCATCACCATGGACAAACCAAACATCCTAATTCCATATAATACCGTAATAAAAGTCATGGTTGTTGTGGTACTTAAATTTGTAAAGGCAAATGATGATACTGTCGTGATGGCCAAACCCACGATCACCATCCATCTGGCACCGATTTTATCAAATAATCTTCCAACAATTGGGGCCATTAAACCGCTAATCAGCGCGCCAGGCAAAAGGGCAAGACCTGCCTCGAAGGCCGAAAACTCCCTCATGTTCTGCATAAACAAAGGAATAATTGTTTCGGCACCAATCAATCCCATAAAGCCAATCATTCCAATTACAATGGCATACGGAAAAATGGAATAGGTAAACACCCGGAATTCGAGCATCGGATGTGACAACCTGATTTGCCTGATAATAAACATGATCAGTGCTACAGTTCCGATTCCTAAGGACGCTAACGTAATAGGGCTCAGCCAGCCATAATTACCAGCAGCTGTAAAACCATAAAGCAACCCGCCAAAACCAAAGGATGACATTACAATGGAAAGGACGTCTACTTTTGGCTTTGAAATCTCTGTCACATTTTTTAATGCCAAAAATGCTATTAGGATATCAATGACAGCAATTGGTAGTATAATAAAAAACAAGACTCTCCATGAAAAGTGCGCGGTCACCCACCCTGATAGAGCAGGACCAATCGCCGGTGCAAAAGAGATTACAAGTCCAACTAACCCCATCGCGGAGCCTCGTTTATTGACTGGGAAAATCATTAAGAAGACAGTTTGCATAAGCGGGAGCATGACGCCCGCACCCAGTGATTGGATTACCCTTCCTAACAAAAGGAACTGAAAATTGGGGGCGATTCCGCCGACTAAGGTTCCCAAAGAGAAAATGGCCATAGCTGATATAAACAGCTGCCTAGTAGTAAACCTTTCTAATAAAAACGCACTAACAGGAACCATAATCCCATTTACCAACATAAATACGGTGGTAAGCCATTGGGCACTGTTAGCTGTCACATGCATTTCTTCCATAACCGGGGGTATTGCGGTAATCATCAAAGTTTGATTTAGAATAGCAATAAATGTTCCGGCAAGGAGCAATGCCACGATTGTAGACTTTCTCGAGTCTGAGACCGCCATCCATTCATTCCTCCATCTTCTTTTTGTTAAATTTGACAAAAAAAACTTACTTTTACAGATTACATTATCTACTGTCACTATTCCAATAGATTTTTTTGGATGTTAATAAAATTAGACCATTGGTATCAATTTATTTTAAAAACTCTTTATCAGAAATTCACAAAATTTGTAATAAAAAAGAAGGAATCCAATCACTGGATTCCTTCATAATTCATTTTTCAAAAAACTCTTTTCTCAATGCGGTTCCCGCTTTTTCTAAAGCTGCTTTTCCGACGTCAAGGACTGCTGCCATACTGACGAAACCATGGATGGTTCCATCATAACGGACCGTTTCCACTTCAACTCCCGAGTCTGCCAGTTTTTCTGCATATGCTTCCCCTTCATCTCTTAACGGGTCATATTCAGCCGTTATCACTAATGCCGATGGAAGTCCTTTGAAATCATCAAATAACATGGGCGAAGCAAGCGGGTTTTGTTTATCTGCTTCACTATTTAGATAACAGTCGCGGAACCATTCCATTGTTCCTTTTTCCAGGAAGTATCCTTCGGAATTTTCTTGCATGGAAACGGTAGGTTCTCCACCTAAATTTGTACTGGGATAAATCAAAAGCTGGTAACAGATGGATGGTTCCGATTTTTCCTTGGCCAGATTGGCTACAACTGCCGCAAGGTTTCCGCCGGCGCTATCGCCGCCGATTGCAATTCTGGCCCGGTCAATTTGGAACTCTTCTGCGTGGTCGTATACATATTTAACGGCCGCGTACGCGTCTTCTACTGCTGCTGGGAATTTATGTTCAGGTGCCAAGCGGTAATCTACGGAAATGGTTATACAATCAGCGAGGTTTGTTAAGGTTCTGCATACACTATCATGTGTCTCAATATTCCCTACCACCCAGCCTCCGCCGTGGTAAAAAACCAGCGCCGGATAGCTGGTTTGCTGCGCCTTTGGATAATAAACACGAACGGGAATATCCGTTGCTGGTCCCGGAATAGTGCGGTCGCTCACTTTGCCTACTTCTTCTAACTCACCTTGGGGCATAACAAACATTTGGCGCGCCACTTCTGGCGGAAGCGTTTCCAAAGGAGGTGCCTCTGCAGCCGCTAATTGGTCCAATACTAATTTTGTCTGTGGATCAAGTGCCATTTCATCGCCTTCCTTCAACAAAAGTTTCTAACCATAAATAATGTTCAATAAAAGTTAGTCTTTTCCTTCCAAAGCACAATAGAATTTTTTAATAAAAAAGAACTCCCATTAAACGGGAGCTCCTCTGGATTTTACTGATGCACACGGATGATTCTTTAAGACTTTATAAAATTGGCGAAAGCAACCGGGAAACCGATTCCTTAAATCGTATCCATAGTGATCGATTCTGATATTCTTTTAATGTAAGCAAGTTACAATCACGACAGTCATCCATGAAAATTTCGGCCAGTTTTTCGGCTAACGCATGATCGTAGAGAAAGGCATTCACTTCAAAATTGAGTCTAAAGCTTCTAAAATCAATATTGGCAGTTCCTACCGAAGCAATTTCTTTGTCCACCACGATTGTTTTCGCATGGATAAACCCTTTTTTGTAGATGTAAACCCTCGCACCTGTTTCCAGCATTCTTCCAATATGGAACATAGTTGCCCAGTAAACGAATGGATGGTCTGGCTTATCCGGAATCATAATGTTGACTTCCACTCCCGATAAACACGCGATTCTGAGTGCATCCAATATACTGGCATCGGGAATAAAATAAGGGGTTTGTATGTATACACTTTTTTTAGCACTCAATATCATTTTGATGTAACCGTTTTTGATTTGTTCCAGTTCTGAATCGGGCCCGCTCGTAACTATTTGAATCCCCACTCTGCCATGGGGGACGTCCTTTGGAAATAAATTCGGCACATAGCTGATATCGTATTTACGGGATGCTTGATTCCAATCGAGAATAAATCGTGTTTGCAGGGCATCAACAGCTGTCCCCTGGATTCTTAAATGAGTATCCCGCCAATAGCCGAACCTCTTGTTAAGCCCAAGGTATTCATCACCCACATTAAAACCGCCGACATAGCCGATTTTCCCATCAATAATCACCAATTTGCGATGGTTCCGATAATTCATCCGCAAATTAATAAACCGTAATCTCGAAGGGAAGAAAACCTCCACTTGACCGCCAGCCGCACGGAACTTTTTAAATAATCGTTTCGGCAAGCGTCTTGAACCAAGCTCATCATATAAAACCCGAACCTTCACACCCGCTTTTGCTTTTTTCGTTAACAAGGAAATCAACTTTTTACCAAGCCAGTCGTTTTTAATGATGTAGTACTGTAAATGGATATAATCATTTGCCAATTCGATATCTTTAAATAACTTTTCAAACTTTACCTTACCGTCAATAAATAAATCGACTGAATTGTCTTCTGATAAGTAGGCATGGTTATTCATTAATTGCATAAAAATTAAATCACGGTTATTTGCCGAGGCGGGATTACGGAACTGGAATCGCTTTGAATGGATTTCTATGAGCTGTGTGCTCACCATTTCCTCAAACCCTGTCCTTTTGAGGTCCTCCCAATGGAACAGGTTCCTTCTGCTGAGGTTTTGACCGAACAAAAGGTATAAAATAAAGCCGAAAATCGGAATAAAGAACAGGACTAGCAGCCAAGCCCAGGTGGTGCCAGCATCTCTCCTCTCCAAAAAAAGCACGACCGCGGCACAAAATAGATTTAAGATTAAAATAATGACTAGTAATATCGATGTTAAATGCATATGATTACCTTTCAAAAATAGTTAATAACAATAGTATATGTTGAATCATTTCTTCAGGAAAGTTTATTGGTTTATTTATAAACTTAGGAACGTTTAAAAGACCGGTGGGATAAGCCGTCCCTGCTATTTAGGCAATTTTTCCAAACTTAGGCGTTTGTCCAGTACAAAAATGGTGTTGAAACGTACATTGGTAAAAGAGGAGTTGGTTAAACAACATACGGTAACTCAGGTAGAACGTGCTCCCTTTTTTATTTGTAAGGAGGTGCAATCCATGTCGGAGGAAAGAAATCTTTCACCAGAGACTTTTGAAAGTTCATCGGATGAAAAAAGACAAGGCGACTTTTGGGATAGGGTGGTTTTAGGAACAGGCTTTAATGCTGATGGCATGCACGAAGAATCGAGTAGTTCTTCTTCAAGCAGCAGTTCTTCTTCAAGCAGATCCGAGTCATCCAGCCATGTTCAAGAAGAAAGCTCGGATGAACTTGTTTGTAGTAACTGGCATTCGAGTGATGATGGCAGATATAAAATTCAAACCTGCTGGAAAGACGGTAACATGTGGCTATATAAGCGAAAAAAAAGGCGTAGATAGTGGTGTACAGGGAAAGGATCACATGTCCTTTCCCCTCTTCATGACTTTTTATTCAAGGGCTTTATTCATGCCTTCTACTTAAAATTCAAGAATACACTACCATACCGTTTCCGTTTTTTTGAGTTCCTGCTTCATCTCCGCGCAGCGGCTTGGGGTCGGGAACAGCTTTCCCGCGTTAAGCAGCCGGTCGGGATTGAAGATATCCCGAATATCAGTTTGGGCTTTGATTTCATCATCATTAAAGACAAACCGCATTTCCTCTTTCTTTTCAATGCCGACCCCATGTTCACCCGTTATCGATCCGCCCGCATCCGCACAAGCCTTTAAACATTCACTTCCTGCTTGAATTGCTTTTTCGGTTTGTCCAGGCACTCTCGAGTCAAATAAAATGAGCGGATGCAGATTTCCATCTCCAGCGTGAAAAATGTTGGCAATCCGCAAGCCGGATTCTTCACTAATTTGATTAATCCGTTCCAGAACTTCAGGAAGCTTGCTTCTTGGAATTACCCCATCCTGGACCAGGTAATTGGGGGATATCGCTCCCATAGCTCCAAATCCGGTTTTGCGGTTTGCCCACCAGCGTGCCCGTTCCGCTTCATCCTTCGCTACTTTCACCTCACGGACATGACTTTTTTTACACACGTCCAATATCATTTGTATCTGCTCATCGATACCTGCCGCAATCCCATCCACCTCGATTAACAATACAGCAGCAATATCTTTCGGATGGCCAACTGGAAAAGCAGCTGCCTCCACTCCCTCGATGGCCACTTTATCCATCATTTCGAGTGCAGCCGGTACAATGCCGCTGGAGATAATGTCCGAGACGGCTTGGCTTCCATCCTGAACCTGGTCGAAGTATGCGAGTACAGTTTGCTTTGCTTCCGGATTTTTTAAGATTCGTACCGTTATTTTGGTGACAATGCCCAAGGTTCCTTCTGAACCGGTCAGCAATCCGAGGAGGTCATAGCCAGGGAAATCAGGAATCCCATTAGGTGCAATTTCAGTAATGTCGCCATTTGGCAGCACAACCTCCAATCCCAATATATGATTTGTGGTAACCCCATATTTCAAACAATGGGCTCCCCCGGCATTTTCCGCCACGTTCCCCCCAATGGTGCAGGCATATTGGCTTGACGGATCAGGTGCATAATAATACCCCTTGTCGGAAATCGAATGGGTTAACTTCAGATTGACAAAACCAGGCTCGACGACTGCCCTGCGATTTTCCAAATCCACTTCTAATAACCGCTTCATCCGAACCAGACTGATAATCACTTCATTATTTAACGGAACGGCGCCGCCACTGAGTCCGGTTCCTGCACCGCGCGCCAAAAACGGGAGCTTATTTTCTGAACAATATTTAACAATCCTCGATACTTCTTCCGTGTTTTTTGGAAAAACCACCGCCCTCGGCATATGCCTTTCAATCGTGAATCCGTCACAATCATAAGCCATCAGATCTTCCTGTTTATACAAAATGGCGTTCGGTCCCGACATCAGTTTGGCCAGGTTAAGAATGTGAGTGTCTTTGGTATCCACCTTATTTCGTGCCATAAGGTTCGCCCCCTTGCCTGTCTTCCTTTTGGTAGGCCCAGTCAAGCAGCTGTACGGTATGGACCACCCTTTGGTTCCTGCCGTGCTTTAAGATACCAACCGCCATTTGCAGCATGCAGCCCGGGTTGCCCATCGAAATCATTTCCACATCATCGGGTACATGGTCCATTTTGCTTTCCAATATGGCCGATGCCATTTCCGGATGGGTCAGATTATAGATACCCGCACTGCCACAGCAACGGTCCGCATTTGGCATTTGCGCCATTTCCACTCCAGGGATATGCAGCAGCAACTCGCGCGGCTCTTTACGGATTCCCTGGCCATGAGCCAGATGGCAGGCATCGTGATACGTAATTCGTGTTTTTAATTCGGATTTGGGAATTTCATAGCCAGTTTCATAAAGATATTTTGAAACATCTTCCACCTTTGCGGAAAAATCACGTGCCCGCTCGTACCATTCAGGGTCTTCGTGAAAGAGTTCCGGATATTCTTTCAGCATACAGCCACAGCCGGCTGCATTGACAATCACCTTTTCCGAACTCTCAAACGCCTCCATATTTTGTATGGCCAATTTACGCCCCATTTCCCTTTCCCCGGCATGGACATGCAGCGCCCCGCAGCAGGTTTGTTTTTTAGGGATGAATACATCATTCCCGTTTCGTGTTAATACATTAATCGTTGCCTCATTGACATCACTGAACATGACATCCATAATGCATCCAGTGAGCATGGCCACTTGACGCTTGGTTTCCCCTTTTGCCTTAATCACGTTGCTATTCTTGTATTTTTTTCGAACGGAGGTTTTGACCAGGGGCATGATGGCTTCCATTTCAACCAAATGGTCCGGCATGAGGTGAATCAGTCCGGTTTTGCGTGACAATTTTTGCAGGCCGCTTTTTTGATAAAATTTCAACAGGCTTCCGGCCGCCTCCAACCGCTCGTGATAGGGAAACAAGTTTTCCAGAAAAAACTTGCTGGCCATGGCCTTCCAGCCTGAAAGCGGCATGGCCTGCCTGACTTGGCCTCTTGCCTCTTCAATTAATCCGCCGACATCCACATTGGCCGGGCACGCGGTGGTACAGGCACGGCAATCCAAACACTGAAACACAGGATCGGCAAACGCTTCGTTGACCTTCAGCTTGCCTTCCGCCACCGATTTAATCAGGTGGACGCGGCCGCGGGGCGAATGTTGCTCCTGCCCCAGTTGTTCATACGTCGGACAGGCTTCCAAGCATAAGCCGCAATGGACGCAGTCGGCCCATTTATATTCTTTTGGCGGGTCACTCCATAAGTAATTCCCAGCCCCCAGCGTAATGCAGGGCGGGTTCTGATCCAATTCACGCAGCCCCATGTTATATCCCTCCAACAAAACGTTTTGAATTCATAATCCGCTTAGGGTCTATTTTTGACTTTATGCCATCAAACAGGAAAAAATAAGCAGGTTTAGTTCCCCACACATCGATTTGCTGGCGAAGGACAAAAGGCAAATGGGTCACAACGGCATACCCGCCTAAAACTTCAACCATTTCTCTCAACCCCGATATGGCGGACAGCACATCCACGCTTGCTCCTTCCAAATAGATCCGGGCAATGCCATGCCCCAGGCCGCCATGAGATTCTACAAGGAGATTATGCCTGTCTGCCAAAGAATAGCTTTCTTTTATCACCTTTATAACATCCAGGTTCTTTACGCCAATTTTGATAGAAGCCCTGGTTTCCATTCCAATCGGATCATGACCATTTGGCGGAATTTTCGCTAAGCGTTTCCAGAATATCTGTGACTCCTTCTGTTCTATTACAGTTAATTTGGACTTGGCCGGTTTGAGTTTCCCAACAAAATCTGTTTGGTAACGGACAGCACTTTCCACATCTTCGAGGCTGATAGCTAAAGTAAAACAAAAATCCCCTGATAATTTTTCTGATAAAGCAGGACATAGGAGTTCAAGTGCAATTGGTTCTATTGCTGTATCAAGGAGGTTAACGGCAAATCTATGAATTTCTTCGGGGTTTCCATCCGGAAAGGTTACTAGTACAAGACTTTCAAATTTCTGTAGAGGTCTTAGTTTGAGGGTAATTTCTGAGATGACACCAAGTGTTCCCATCGATCCGATAAACAATTTATTAAAATCATATCCGGCGACGTTTTTAACCGTTTTGCCACCGGTGCGGATTACACTTCCATCAGGATAGACGACCTTCAAGCCGATAACCACATCACGGGCTGAGCCGTATCCGAGGCGTTTCGGGCCGCTGTCATTTGCGGCAACCACGCCGCCAATGGTAGCATGTTCCGGGGCAAAAGGGTCAAGGGGTATCTTTTGATTAAATACGGCTAAAAAATCCTGCAAATCTTTAAAAATAGTACCGGCCTTGACAGTTAAAGTCATGTCTCCAACCGTATGTTTGACCAATCCTTTATATTTTGCCAGCGACAGCAGGATTTCAGCCGATTCTCCTGTTCCCCCGCAGCCTCTTTTTGTACCCCCGCCGATAACGGCCACATTTTTACTATTATCATTGGCAAATTTCAGGACACTGGCAATTTCATCTTCGGTCTGTGGGTATACGACAACGATTCCATCATTTCCTAACGGATGTTGATTCGAGGGTCCGGTTTCAATCTGCGTTTCCGGAATAATGGAGCCTAGCGTAGCAATCAGCTTTTCTGTCTGCATTTTCCTCACCCTTGTGTTTATTTTTAAAAATTTTCTGAACATAGAACAGTTAAGTAAAACGGCATCCTTTATAATCTGCCGTTCTTGTGGGAAGCTGTTATAATACACTTTTATATTATTGTATAAAAGTAAGGATATCCTTGCAAGATAAACTGATACTTTCCGAACTATCATTTACTTTCCAATAAAAACATAATAATTGAAAACCAGGAGATAATAACCTCGATTACTAATGAAAGGGTGAGGTGGATGTCATTAGAGTGGTTTGACCGTGTATGCGGAGAGTTACAAGATCACTTGGAGTCCATATGCGATGAATACGACCAAATCGGCCAAATGACCATCGAGCGGGCTGCCAAGCATCCAAGGATTGAGTTTTTTGTGGAAACGGCTGATGAGGATTCCGAAGAACTGGGACGTGATTATTTTTGCACCATTTTCTTTGACCCGGACAATGAAGAATTTTACATTGATTCCTTTGATGTTGACCGGGGGAATTCGGTCAAAATCATCCTTTCAGATATTGAGGAAATCATTGATGAAGTCCATGAAAGCCTACACGACTATATAAACGGTGATGACCAATTTACCTCTGACGGAGTATTTCTTGAGTCCGACGATTGTGCCGATGAACAAGATATGGGATTATCGGAATTAGATGACGATATGGAGCTGGCGGATGCGGACGAAGAAGAATATTATGAGGCAGAACAAGACAACCGTGATGAGATTTTTGAAGAGATTGAGATTGAATGGTCGACTCCTGAAGTAACAGCCTTCAAGCACAAGGATGAGGTCGAAATCACCTATCAATTTGGCGTTGTGGAGGAGACTGGGGATGGTGTCCTGAAGCGAGTGAACCGTGTCTGGACCACCGACGATGAATTAATTAAGGATGAATCCCATTTTATCTTCAGTAAAGAAGAAGCAAGCACGATTATTGCCTTGATTGCCAGCCACATGGATCAATTAAGCGAATTTGACTTTGAAAACTAGCCTTTATCTAACGCAAGGGGCATACGAGTTCGTATGCCCTTACGTTTAATCGACCGTATAATCTATCTCTATTAAATCCCACGGGGTAATGATCCCTAACGGTTTTTCATCCGTATTTCCATTTTCGGTAATAATGACCGCTTCCAACTTCTGTTTAAGTTTATGAGCCTCCTCGAATACGTTCTCGACCTCAAAAATATTAACCTCTTTGGAAACGAATTGAAGTAGGCGCTCTTTTTCAAACATCATAATGTCCGAAACATGAATATGGTTTAAATTAACCGAACCAGTCGCCATATTGGAGGCTATCCATTTGACCACTGAACCTGCAGTTAACAGCCCTACACAATGGTTATTTTTATAAACCGGAAATTTGGATAGCCCGCGCTCCTTAATGGCCGCCGTAACCTTTAATATGGGGTCCTGAAAATGAAAAGAAATCACATTCTTGGAGGCAATCGACAGGGCATAATTGGGCTTGCTGATGATATCAGCGATTTTTTCAATATGATGAACCACTTTTGCATTTGGTTCAGCAATATAATAACCAATTTCCATTTTTTCATGGACAATGGCATTGCGCAATTTGGCATATTGCTCAAGATCTTTCTTAAATGACTCAATAATTTGGTACTTTTTCGCGCCAGTCTTCAATAATACTATAAATCTATCATCGTTGATTTTGACGATGTCCTTTAATGCATCGTGAACCTGATTAAAGGCAACTTCAAATCGTTCCGACAATAACGGTCCCATAGTTTGAACTGCTTTCATATTCCTCTCCACATGCCTTCCTGTACTATGTTTCTTTTTTTCAGTTATAATGCATTTATATAGGAAAATCAATACTATTGTCCCATTTTTTCTGAAGCATGGCAATTTCTTCTTTATGCGTGACTCCTTCATCATCCGGTGTTTCCAAAATAAACGGGATTTCTTTTAAAGCTGGAGACGTGACTAATTCCTTTAGTTGTTCCTCTTTAATGAAGCCATTGCTTTGAAAAATATTGGCATGACGATCCATTTTCGATCCAGATGGATACTTTGAATTGTTAAGATGGATCGCTTTTAAATGGTCAAAGTATTGCAGTTCTTGCCCTTTGGCGAAAAAATCTTCCGTATTTTGGCCGTTCCATAGCCCGCTGGCAAACGCATGACAGGTATCGAGACAGAAACCAATTTTTTCAGGAAACTCACAGAGTGTGCGAATTTGGACCAATTCTTCAAAAGTGGTACCGAGTGCCCCTTTTGTTCCAGCGTTGTTTTCCAACAAGATGAGCGCCTCCCCCTCCCACTGGCTAAGCACTGTACTAAGCATGTGCAGCATCAATTGGTAGCTGGCCAGAGGATCGGATTTGCTAATTTGGCTGCCATAATGGACGACGACACCGATGGAACCACAAGCGTTGGCGATTTCGAGATCATTGAGCAGCGAGGCAATGGTCAGTTCTTCCTTATCTTTTGAAGGCGTCAAGCTGGTTGGATAGGGAGTGTGGGCAATGGATTGCAGGTCGTTTTCTTTGCAAAAGGTTTTACAAGCACCCGCATCATGCCGATCAAATTCTTTGATTGTGAGACTTCTCGGATTTTTAGGAAAATATTGAAATGCGGATGCTTGATAAGACTCAGCCCGCTTTGCCGCCCCTAAATAGCCGTTTCTGATGCTGACATGGCTCCCAAATATCATCTACCTCACGCCCCATATTATAGTAACCTTAGATTTGCCCGAGAGTAAAATTGCTATTCTTTATGAAAAAACATGTTGTATGATTAGTTAGACACAACGAGTCTTTGGGGGAAAATAATATGAGGGAAATAACATTAGCTAACGGACAAACAGTAGAGGTCGAATGCTTAAGCTGCGCTTTAACTGGAGGTTTGATTGAGCTGGAAGGTGGAGTCATTATCGAAACAGAACATTTCCACGCCCATCAGGATGTCGCTTATCCGATTGAAGGCTTGGTCATCTTAGCCTCGAAACGCCATTTTAAAAGTGTTGATGAGATGACAGAGGAAGAAAAGCTTGATTACATCCACCTGTTAGCGAAAATAAGAAAAGCGCAGCGAACCGCGCTAGGCATTGAGCATGTTTATTATTTTTATAATGAAGACACCACGCATCATTTTCATACATGGATGGTCCCGCGTTATGAGTGGATGCATGAATGGGGACGATCGGTCGAATCTGTCCGGCCGGTGCTGCTTCACGCTAGGAATCATTTAAATACCGAAGCAAATAAGGTTCAGGTTTTGAAAGCCATTGAAGCCATAAAAGAGGAATTGAGTTATTGAAACAATTGCTTCCGTAGCCATTCGGCTGGGTGCAATATTTTAGGTAACATAGATAGGCTTCTATGTTACCCTAATCGGCTTTTTTACCAATGCTTGGTCACATAGAGCCCTTCTACGTGACCATGCTTGGCTTTTTTTCAGTTTTTCAGTCCTATATAAAAATTCTACTCTGCAATCAACCTGACAATCTGATCCTCTATATAGTTCTTACTCTCATCGTCCAGGAGATTATTTACCAATATAGAAAAAATAACGGTTTGACCGCTCTTCGTCGTGACATAACCTGATAAGGAACGCACGGTGGAAAGCGACCCTGTCTTTGCTTTAACTTTTCCCTGTACGTCTGCCGTTTTCAACCGGTTACGCAAGGTGCCGCCGACCATTTTATCGCTAGCCCCGGCAATCGGCAATGAATGGAGGTAGGCTGGAAACCACTTGGAGCTTTGCACGGAAAACAACAGCTGTGAAAGCTGATTGGCCGGTATCAGGTCCACATGAGAAACACCCGAGCCATCCCTTATGACCATTGTATTGGGATTTAACCCGAACCTCGTTAGCTCTTCATCCAGCACCTCAATCCCTTTTTCCCAGCTCCCCTCGCCCTTGACCACTTTTCCCATTTCCTTGATTAACATTTCCGCATGGGTGTTATTGCTTAATTTCATAAACGGGACCAGCAGCTCGGACAAAGGCATGGAATGATGTGACAACAGCATCACCGCCGCCTCTGGCACCCTCCCTGTTTTGGTTTTCCCGGTTACATGAATCCCGTGTTCGGCCAACGATTGTTTAAAAAGAGCCAGGGCGTAGCGGGATGGATTCCAAACCGCCACCCATTCTTTTATAGGTTTTGAACCAATAGGCAGGGTGCCGTCAATCACGATGGTGTTTTTAGCATGCTGCCGCTCAATGGTGATTTTCTTTTTCCCATTCCCATCAACCGTTTCCGTACGGTTCATAACTTTTACATAATTCGTTTTTGGGGTTATGTCCACGGAGACCTTATCTCCAGGTTTTGATCCAGGCCGGATTACCACCTCGACAGCACCCGCATCATAATCCCTAGTAGGCGAAGCTGTCAGTGCGGAAATTTGCGCGCCATAATAAGCGGTTTCATCACTCCAAGGAAGGTCGAGGGAATAACGGACATCATCATACCAGGTATCATCACCGACCAGATTGCCTTTAACCTGTTTAATCCCCTGCTTCTGCAGTTCCTCCGCCATCTTATCAAAATCAGACTGCATCAATGTTGGGTCGCCTTTTCCTTTAAGATAGAGGTCCCCCCGGAGGACTTTTGATTTAATTGGACCATCCCGGTACACTTCGGTTGGAAAAGTATAATCCTGCCCTAAAACATTGAGGGCAGCGGCCGCTGTTAACAATTTCATATTAGAGGCCGGCCGCAGGCGGACATCTCCGTGATGTTGGTAAATCAGACTGCCATTGCCTGCGTTTCGGATACTGATTCCTACAATTGCCCCTTGCCAGTCCGGACCAGCCACCATTTGATTGATTTTCGTTTCGAGGGTTCCCTCCGTTTCAGCATGTGCAAACGAGGGTCTTAAGGAAATGTTTAAAATCGTGTAAATGGTAAGAAATATAATAAACCATTTTTTCATCGAGGATTCTTCAGCCTTTCTTGGTATATAATGAATTTACGACCGAGCCCGGTCAGGTCTATTACTTTTATATTCCCATTAGGCTAATAAAAATCCCTTATTTCGCATTTAATCTATCATTAATAAGAGTTCACAATAAGACGGACAATTTGGTCCTCCACTTCCTTAGCCTTTTCATCATCAAGCAAATTATTTAGCATAATGGAAAAGATGAGTGTTTGTCCGCTTTTTGACGTAAGATAACCTGATAATGTGCTGACGGTCGTAATCGTTCCTGTTTTTGCTTTTACTGTTCCTGTCAAATCCTCCATCCGGTTACGCAGTGTTCCCCCCACTATTTTTTCACTTTCTCCAGCAACTGGTAATGAATGCAGATAAGCAGGAAACCATTTTGCCGTTTGTACCGCGAAAAGTAGTTGAGAAATGTGATTCGACGAAACTAGGTTAACATGGGAAATGCCGGACCCGTCTCGGATGACCATTGTCTCTGAGTTAACGCCAAATTTTTGGATTTCTTCCGTTAACACTTCCAACCCTTTCTCCCAGCTGCCTTCCCCTTTTACGACTTTTCCCATTTCCTTGATAAAAATTTCCGCATGGGTGTTGTTGCTTAATTTCATAAACGGTATCAGCAATTGCGACAATGCTATCGAATGGCGGGATAATACCAGCTCGGCACTATCAGGAACAACACCGGTCTCGAAGTTCCCTGACAATTGAATGCCGTGTTCTTCCAATGATTGTTGAAAAAGCGTCAGGGCAAATCTTGTTGGGTCCCAGACCGCAATCCATTCTTTCTGTTCCTCAGAACCTGAGGGCAATGTCCCTTTTATTAAAATGGTGTTTTTGGCATGTACCCGCTCAAAAGTAATTTCCGCTTCCCCATTTTCAACCGTTACGGCCTGATTAACGATCCTGACATAATCGGTATTGGGCGCTATTTTTACGTCGACATGGTCTCCAATTTTCAGACCGGGAGTTAGCGTGATTTCCACCGCACCGGCATCATAATCTGCAGTCGGTGACGCCGTTAAAGCGGAGATTTGTGCTCCATAATAAAACGTTTCATCGGTCCATGTCAGATCTTGTGAATAACGGACATCGTCATACCGGGAATCATCACCGATTAAGTTCCCGGCAATCTGTTGAATGCCTAGATATTGCAATTGTTCCGCCATTCTATCAAAATCAGCCTTGAGCAATGTCGGGTCACCTTTTCCTTTCACGAAAAGATCCCCCTTAAGGATATGATTATGTATTGGACCCGTGCGATAGATCTCTGTTGGGAAGGTATAGTTTTCCCCTAACACATTGAGAGCGGCAGCGGCAGTAAACAGTTTCATGTTCGAAGCTGGCCGCAGCCGTATATTCCCATGGTGCTGATAGATGATTTCCCCGCCTGCCGTGGACCGGATAGTAATCCCCGCAATAGCCCCCTGTAAATCGCCACAAGTATGCAGAAAAGAATTCAGCTGTCTTTCAAGTATTTCCTTGTTCATATCCTCATCTATAAAACTAGAAGTTTCCATCTAATCCTATTCCAGCCTTTCGCTTTTTCTCCAGTTTACCATGCCCAATGCGGCACTGAAAGGATATTATCTGTATTGTTTGAATACTTTCTCCCTCGTCATTTACTTACAAATATATGGTCCCGGCCAAAGGCCCAATTTTGCGGTGCCGGCAGGCTGATTTGCCAAAAAGTTGTTCCGGATAAGTTGTATAAATCCATCAATCGGTATTTTTCTATTAAACTACGGATATCCTCAAACCAAACAATATGTTCTTCCGTCCCCCGCCAATAACGAAACCATGGGGACTTGTTGGCAGCGTCAAATTGAATTCTAGAACCAGTGGAAATAGCCAAATTCTGGGCTGCCAAAACGGATAAGGCAGTGGTTGTATTCGAATTGGCCACCTTATCATAGCCATATAACGCTATTGCAACCATCAGCTTGGATGGAGGTATTTGCGTCAGCGAATATTGTATGACCTGTTCCATCCAGGGAATCGGGGCAATTGGGTCAGGGGGGCCACCAGGATATCCGTAATCGATGGTCATGACAGCTACCAGGTCTGCTGCCCTGCCAATTGCGGCATAATCATAGGCACCTATTATTCGGTTTGTAGGGATATCCTTTGTTTTAGCATGAACATTAACATGCAACACCAAGCCTTTAAGCGCTGATTTTAAATCAGCTAAAAAGGTACTATAATCATTACGCCTAGCAGGTGGAATAAATTCAAAATCAATGCTCACACCGCCGAAGCCTCTTTGCTCTGTCAAATTGACAATACTGGCGATGAGGTTTGCCCGATAGGCAGGGTTCCCCAGCACATCCCCTGCCAATTGAGGTTTAAAATTTCCGCCTGTATAATTACGGATCATTAATAGTGGGGTAATATTCAATTGTTTGCATCTTGAAATAATCAAGGAATCTTCTATTTGATTATAGGCATACCCTTGCGATGTAAAGGAATAGGCCACAATGGCAAGGTACCTCAACTGACCGGATATAGCGTCTAATGCAGAAGGGACTGTGTTGGCTGCTGAGGGGACAAAGAACCCGAGAGTGCTTAAGGATAGTTTGAGGGGTGATGGTATGTTAATTACTTGTCCAATGGAAAGTAGTTTCGGATCAATACCGGGATTCGCCGTTAAAATAGCTTCAGTCGTTGTCTGGAATGTTTGGGCCAGTTTCGCAACTTGGTCACCCGTCTTAATTTGATAAGTGCGCATAAACAACGTGTTATCCGGTAAATAAAGTGACAGCCCTGGAACCAGGTTTGTCGATGGCAACCCATTTGTACTTATAATGGTTTGCTGTGATACTCCATACGTATTGGAAATGGTATATAAACTTTCCCCGGCACCCACCACGTGAACCGCCATATTATCAGCCCCCTTATATTCATCATATGGGAAAATGGAATTATTATACTTTTGCCCCATTTTTATAAGCAAAAAACCACGCTGACGTTTCAGCGTGGTTTTTGCCATTAATATTCATCATTGTACCAATACTTTTTATATTTGGCCCTATAGCAGGCATCACAAATAGGAAACGGATGATCCCATGGCAGCTTTTTTCCGCAGTTTCTGCATTTTTTCACGAACTTCCGTATATCCGTTCTTAACCGTTCCTGTACTTTGTCACTAATTTCAAGACGCAGCCGTTCCCAATACATGGCTTCCGTCCGCTCGCCTAAGCGATATAAAAATAACAAATGAAGCCCGATCGCCTTATAACTTAGCTCCAGTTCTTCCAAACTGCCTTCTTTGACCACCGGTTCTGGCAGATCCCTTCCTTGGACAATCGCATACATGGCCGATTCCCATTGATTCATCAATGCCTGTTCATTTTGGGAAAACGGCAGATGCAAAAATCCATACAAATCCATTAAAGATAAGCGTGCCTCTATTTCTGTACCGGCAATTCTCTCGTATAGCTGTTTTTCTTCATTCAAGGATGCTTTTTTGGTTCCTTTAGGACTTTTGAATTTTTCCCAGAGCTCAAAAAATGTAGCCAAATCGTGATAATACCGTTGAAACCGCTCAAACACCCCATTCGTCGGGGCAATAGCAAATGTAAGGACCGGTTTGTCCTCCTGGAGAAGTAAATTCCGCATTTTTTTTATATCACTTGTAAAAGCCACCTTACCGATATCATAAATTCCTTTCCTTCCGGCGCGGCCAGCGATTTGTTTCACTTCCTGAGAGGTCAACAGCCTTCGTCTCGTGCCATCAAATTTTTCATTTTCCAGAAAGACAATTCTGCGAATCGGAAGGTTTAAGCCCATACCAATAGCATCTGTTGCCACAATGACTTTGGTTTTTCCAGCATTAAACAGCTCAATTTGTTTTTTCCGCGTTTCCGGAGGCATGCTGCCATAAATCATGCTGACGGAGTGGCCGTCATTTTGCAGCCGTGACGATATTTCAAGCACACGCCTTCTTGAAAAACAGATAAGGGCATCCCCTTTTTTTACATGCCTAATATGAAATTCCTTATTTTCCACTTCAAGCGGGGTATCTCGGCTATATTCATTAATGACAATATCAGAATCCCCCAGCAACTCGAGCAGCATCGGTTTGGAGTTCCAGCTGCCAATAATATGGACTTCCTCGGCATTTGCTTTGGTAATCGCTTTATACCAAGAGAAGCCCCGGTCTTTGTCGGTGATCATTTGAGCTTCATCAATTACAACTACTTGATAGTATTCCTTTTCATGGAACATTTCCACCGTACAGGAAATATGGCTGGCCTCCGGAATAATTTTTTCCTCTTCACCTGTTTTTAACGAACAAGGAGTCCCTTCGGCATTCAGCTTGTCATAAACCTCTAAGGCAAGAAGCCTTAATGGGGCGAGATACAACCCGCTTGCGGCCTGCTTCATTCTCTCCAAAGCATGATGGGTTTTTCCGGTATTGGTTTCACCAATGTGCAAAACATAATGAATCTTCCCCCTGAGTGATGGGTCATATTCTTTCCCGAAAATGTCACGCATCATCCGTTCTTCTTCTACTTTTCTTCTCTGCAACTCGGCCAATTCTTCGGCCCGTCTTTTCTCCTGCTCCCGGATATCCTGTTCCAATATTTCATGATGGACTTCAAGGTCAAATGTCACCTCAGCCAGTCTCAGCAGATCATTAAGGTATTCATCTTGAAGGTCTTCAAAATAATATCCCGAAACATCATATAATAAATCATATATGGTGCCTCTCACGAAGGATGCGGTTAGCGGTTCCTGATTCATTTCCGCAAATTCCTGCCGTAACTCTTCCGGAAGATTCTCCAGCACCTTTTCAGGAATCAACTCCGATATGTAATCAGAGATTAAGCTCTCATAAACATAAAAGTAGGTCTCATATTCATAGTAGCTTCTGCCCCAATCCAGCGTCGATTGGATTTCTCCTGTCAGTTCCTTTAAAAACTGCCCCAGCGTTCTGTATGCCCCAGGATTTAATGGACCTTCTCCGGTTAAGTTCTCCTCTAATGCGGCCGGATCAATCGTTTGAAACTTAATATTATTTTTAAAATCGGCAGCCAATTGTTTGGCAGCAAAATAACGAATATATAAATAAAATATCTGATAGTTGTCCTCCATAATGCGAATTGCCATCTTAACCAACTTATCCTGAAGGAGCGATTTTTTCTCCATCAACACTTTCTGCGTTTCCCGCACTACAAGGGCATCTTTCGCCTTCTGGAATCGTTCGCGCCATTCTTCGTCCTTGCCAGTAAGAAAATCGGTAACCCAGGACAGTGGATCAAAGGGCTGATACGTCCTCATTTCATCGCGAAAAAGCTTATTGATCAGCTTTCGGTCTACCCCTTGCACGTCAAAGCCCTTCTCGGTTAAGTATTGTTTTTTTTCGCTTTTTGGGACATCATTGGTTGATTTGTTCAGCCACACATTAATCCATATTTGCTCCAGATATTGGCCCCTGTCCGCCAAGTATTGTTCAAAAGCCGGTACTATTTCCTGTTTTTCTAGATAGCGGTCGATATCTTCTAGCACTTTCATTTTCGTATGCTCTACCGCCTGAGGGTAGATCACCGTTAATTTGCCCATCCCTTACCCCTCCAGTTCTTTTGACATTTTCATTCCCTTTTGCCTTAATCTTATGTATAATGTTCGTATAGAAGCGCATATAGTAAAAAAGACCGAGCAGAAGACAAGGGAAAACCGCTCGGCTTTGCAATAGCTGACTTCCCATGATTGGGGATCGGCGAAACAGTAATCCACCTCTCATGCTTGCCGGCTCAAGGGTGGATTATTTTTTTCGGTGAAACGACAGTACGGTAACAATGAGACTGGCGAACGAAACCGCAAACATCAATCCCTGATAGACTGTCAAAAGCATCACCTCCTTCCTGACAGGAGATGTGCCCCACCCTTGAAAAGTCCTATTCTATTGCATGTTACATTATAGCATTGAATTAAAAATCGAACAAGTGTTCCTTACAGATTATTCCTCTCACAATACCGTCTGACCAGTTCCTCGATTTGGTCCGGTTCAGGGAATTTTCCCGAAAACTCGAAATTGATCTCCTCAATAAACTTTTCTTTATTATAGACATGAATTGCCCCATTTTGTTGAATGACACTATATTCCGGCACAAAGCGGTACCCATTCCTTTCAATGGCCCCCATATCGTTATTCCTCATTTCGAAATTTTTTTATAGTATAAGCAAAATGGAGGGCGCTAATCCGATTTTGAACATACCAAAAAAATGGAACGGCACCAGATGCACCGTTCCATCCATTATTATGCTGTTGTAAAAATTTCTTGCTGATTTTGCTGATGTCGAATGGTTGCTTGTGCCGCGGCCAGACGTGCAAGCGGCACCCGATAAGGCGAGCAGCTGACATAATTCAAGCCCGTTTTATAACAAAATTCAATCGAGCTCTTTTCCCCCCCATGCTCACCGCAGATACCCGTTTTTAAGGAAGGTTTGGCCAGCCGGCCAAGCCGCACGCCTGTTTCCACCAGCTTGCCGACCCCCTCTTGGTCTAGCACCGCAAACGGATTTTCCGGGAGTACTTTTTGTTCTATATATGCTTGAAGGAATTTACTTTCTGCATCATCTCGGCTAAACCCGAAGGTGGTTTGTGTTAAATCATTCGTTCCAAATGAGAAAAAGTCCGCTTCTTCGGCAATTCTGTCAGCTGTCAGTGCGGCACGCGGAATTTCAATCATGGTGCCAATCGTGTAGTTAAATGTCCTTCCCTTTTCTTCTTGCACCTGCAATGCAGCATCCACCACCAACTGGCGCATTTGTTTAAGCTCATTCACATGACCCACAAGCGGAATCATTATTTCCGGCTGTACTTCCATCCCTTTTTCGGCCAATTCGGCCGCGGCATAGAAAATCGCCCTGGCCTGCATTTCATAAATTTCTGGATAGGTCATGCCCAAACGGCAGCCGCGATGGCCAAGCATGGGATTGAACTCATCCAATTGCCGCACCTTTTTCAACAGCTGCTCTTTTTGCTTCAATTCCGGCGATTGCGGGGCTAAAATTTGGAGCCTGGTAACCTCTATCAGCAGCTCCTCTTTATCCGGCAGGAATTCATGAAGAGGCGGGTCTAATAACCGAATAGTGACAGGGTAGCCTTGCATCGTTTCAAAAATCCCCTCGAAATCCCCCTGCTGCATGGGCAAGAGTTGGGCGAGTGCCTCCATTCTCTCTCCATGATTATCTGCCAAGATCATTTTTTGAACGATGGGGATCCGCTTCTGGTCCATAAACATGTGTTCCGTTCGGCAAAGACCAATCCCTTCAGCCCCAAATTCGAATGCCTTCCTGGCATCCTCTGGATTATCGGCATTGGCACGGACCCCGATTTTCCGTTCTTGGTCCGCCCACTCCAATAACAGCTGAAATTCCGCGGATAGCTCTGGGTCAATCATGGATATTTCCCCCAGCATGATTTCACCGGTAGTTCCATCAATTGTAATGGTCTCCTGGTAATTAACCACTGTATCTCCTACCTTAAATTGTTTAGCTTTCAAATCAATTTTTATGGCTTCACAGCCGCAAATACAAGCTTTCCCCATACCACGGGCCACAACGGCGGCGTGGCTGGTCATCCCGCCGCGGCTAGTCAACACAGCTTGAGAAGCAACAATCCCATGAATATCATCTGGAGTCGTTTCTGGACGGACAAGAATGACCTTTTTCCCCTCATTGCCTAATTGTTCCGCTTCGTCTGCATCAAACACAACCTGGCCGGTTGCCGCTCCTGGTGATGCCGGGAGGCCCTTAGCCAAGACTTTCCGGGTAACCGTGTCATCAATCCTTCGGTGCAGCAATTGGTTTAACTGGTCGGGGTCGACGTGAAGAAGGGCAGTTTTTCTGTTAATAATTCCTTCTTTCACCATGTCAACGGCAATCCGAATCGCCGCTTGGGCTGTCCGTTTGCCGTTCCGTGTTTGCAGAATATATAGCTTTCCCTTTTCAACCGTGAATTCAATATCCTGCATTTCCTTGTAATGCTGTTCCAAGCGATGGCTGGTTTCTGCAAATTGCCGGTAGACCTCAGGCATATCTTCCTTTAAAGCGGCAATGGGCTGTGGTGTGCGGATACCTGCCACAACGTCCTCTCCTTGGGCATTGATTAAATACTCCCCGTAAAGGACCGGTTCCCCGGTGGAAGGGTTTCTGGTGAATGCCACACCCGTCCCGGAATCACTTCCCATGTTTCCGAACACCATACTCTGAATGTTGACGGCTGTTCCCAGATGGTCCGGTATTTTGTTCAGCCGGCGGTATACGATCGCCCTCTGGTTATTCCAGGAGTCAAACACTGCATTAATCGAAAGAAACAGCTGTTCTTTGGGTTGTTGCGGGAAGTCTTTTCTCGTATGCTTTTTGACAATGTTTTTATAGCCGTCTATCACTTCCTGCCAATCTTCGGCGGTCATTTCTGGGTCAGAGGAATAGCCTTTTTGTTCCCGTTTTTCTTCCAATAACTGTTCAAAATAATACGTATCGATATGGAGCACAACATTGCTGAACATTTGGATAAACCGGCGATATGAATCGTAAGCGAACCGCGCATTATCTGTTAATGCCGCTAACCCCTTTACGGTTTCGTCATTTAATCCCAGATTTAAAATGGTATCCATCATCCCAGGCATCGAGAACACGGAGCCGGAGCGAACAGAGACGAGCAAAGGGTTCTTGGGATCGCCCAATTTTTTCCCCATTTTTTCTTCCAGGCGGGCTAATGCCTCCAGAGTCTGTTGTTCTACTAATCCAGGGACTGTTTTGTTAGATTCATAGTAAGCATTACATGCCTGTGTGGTAATGGTAAAGCCATAAGGAACAGGTAATCCAATCCGCGTCATTTCCGCCAGGTTTGCCCCTTTTCCCCCCAAGAGATCCCGCATTTTTCCATTACCCTCATGAAATAAATAAACAAATTTCCCCACCATAACTAACTCCTTTCCTTTTTTAAAATATCCAGAATCAAACCGGCCGTTTCTTCAATTGCTTTATTTGATACATCAATAATAGGACAGCCTACGCGTTTCATAATTTTTTCTGCATAATCAAGTTCATCAAGAATTCTCTGGTAACTGGCATAATTGGCTTGTGAAGCCAGCCCTAAGGCTTTTAATCTCTCTTTGCGGATTTCGTTTAACTTATCCGGTGCAATAATCAAACCAATACAGTTTTTCCGCGGTATTTGATACAATTCTTCCGGCGGAGGGACCTCAGGAACTAATGGGACATTGGCCACTTTAAACCGCTTGTGTGCCAAATACATCGACAGTGGCGTTTTAGAAGTCCGAGACACACCGATGAGCACGATATCCGCCTTTAAAAAACCGCGTGGGTCCCTGCCATCGTCGTATTTAACCGCAAATTCTATCGCTTCAATCTTTCGAAAATACTCTTCATCCAATTTCCTCATCAGTCCTGGGCGGTGATGCGGCGGTTTATGAAACCTTGTCTCAAATGCATTCATTAGCGGGCTGAGCAGGTCAACGGCTGTAATCCCTTCTTCGGCTGCCCTTTTGTCCAAATAATCCTTTAAATCCGTAATAACAATCGTGTAGGCTATTATCGAGTAATCTCTTTTTGCTAAAATAAGCACATCTTCGATATCTTCAATATCCTCCACATAAGAGCTTCGGCGGATTTCTACCTGACCACCGTTAAATTGCGTTGCTACTGCTTTTACCACAAACTCAGCTGTTTCCCCGACGGAGTCCGATACCACATAAACCACTTCTCTTTGAACCAACTGCAGCAACTCCCTTAGACTGATTTACCTTCCATAATTTCCAAATAAGCTTTGGTAATCGTAGTTTTGGTAATTCTCCCCAACAACGAATATGTATTTTTCCGCTGATTCACTTCCTTTACAACCGGCAAAGAATCGACATGATAATGGATCATTTTTTTTGCCGCTTCGAGTAACGACTCTTCGGGAAAAATGGTAATGATATTCGGCATTCGTGTCATGATGACACTAACCGGCAGTTCTTGCAGGTTTCTATTGCCCAGGGCTGCCCGGAGTAAATCTTTACGCGAAATCACACCAGCCAAATATCCCTCGGTATCGACTGTATACAAGGTGCCAACGTCTTCTAAAAAAAGCTGAACAATTGCGTTGTAAACCGAAGTAGATTTTTCAACCACAATCGGATGTGCTTTAAAATCCGATACTTTCTGATGGATCAATTGCCTAGCTTGCTGTTTTAGGTCATTTTTATCACTATAATAATAGCCAACACGGGGTCTTGCCTCCAGACTACCAGACATCGTCAAAATGGCCAGGTCCGGCCTTAAGGCAGCTCTTGTAACGGAAAGCATGTCAGCAATTTCTTTCCCCGTAATTGGGCCCTTTTGTTTTACGATTTGTAAAATTTCATCCTGGCGTTTGCTGAGTTTAATAAATACCACCCCCCTTTAGTTCATTAATGATAATATATTCATTTACTTTAGAGTAATTATGCTATACTTAATTACATTTAGTATATACTATTTAACTGGAAACGGAAACATAAAATTTTAAAATTGATGAAAGATCACAGGTATAAAAAAATATCCCGCCTTCTTAGGCAGGATACTTGACTACTTTTGGCAATTCGGGCAATAAAACGTCTTTCTTGAGGAAACCATTTGTTTAACAATGACTGCCCCGCACCTTGGGCATGGCTGACCCTCACGATCATATACTTGACAGTGACCGTTCACTCCACCGGTTTTGGTATCCCCTTTAAAAAGAGGATTCTCCATATAACCTCCTAGCTTGATGCCCTCAAAAAGCACGGCCTTCATGGACTGATATAACTTGTTTTTTGCCTCCGCTTCGAGATCATCGATATCTTTTACCGGCAGAATCCCCGCTTCAAAGCAAATTTCAGCCGAATAGCAATTTCCGATACCGGAAACAAACTCTTGATCAATTAAAGTTGTTTTTAATCTGCCATGTTTCGTGTTTAAGCGGTTAGTGAACTCCATAATAGTAAAACTTGGATCCAATGGTTCCGGGCCTAAATGAGCCAATTTTCCCTGGACCTCCGGCGGGGTATAAAGGTGCAGGTACCCCAACCTGAGACCGATAAAATAAAGGTGTTCATTCCCAAAGGAGAGACGAACCTGGATTGTTCGTTTTGGCTTATCCGCCTCTTGGCCGAAAAACATCCAACCTCCCAGCATAAGATGCAATAAAAGGACATGGCCATTTTGCAAATGGAACAGCAGATGTTTGCCCCTTCTGCTGACACTTAGCACCTTTTGTGAGGAAACTGTATTTTTAAACAGTTCAGGATTAAGGTTAACCGATTTATCGCGATTGATTTCAACTCCAGTGATGGTTTGGCCCATGATTCTATTATTTAAGTGGATTTTGTAGTTTTCCATTTCCGGGAGCTCAGGCATTTAGGAACCTCCAATATTTTTTCTTTAGAATTTCCCAAAAGCCTTCCAATTAGCGAGAGAATTAGTGGAAATAACATGAAGATGGATGTATGGCTGCCTTATAACACGAAAAAACCGAACCCTAGATGGGTTCGGTTTTTATGAATTAGTGGGCCTAAATGGACTTGAACCATCGACCTCACGCTTATCAGGCGTGCGCTCTAACCAGCTGAGCTATAGGCCCTTATTTATATTGGTATATGGCAAAAGTAAAATGGCAGGGGCAGCAGGAATTGAACCCACACCAAAGGTTTTGGAGACCTTTGTTCTACCTTTAAACTATGCCCCTATATTATGGTGGAGGGGGACGGATTTGAACCGCCGAACCCTGAGGGAGCGGATTTACAGTCCGCCGCGTTTAGCCACTTCGCTACCCCTCCAAATCATTGGAAGACAAGAGGAATTCGAAACCCAAGACATAAGCCAGTGGCTTTTTAGGACTCAATCCTATATCCGGACTTACGTAATCTTTCAAAAAAAAATAGCCTAAGCTAATTTGGTAGCGGCGGAGGGGATCGAACCCCCGACCTTACGGGTATGAACCGTACGCTCTAGCCAGCTGAGCTACACCGCCAAAACTTTAGTTTATAGAGTCTAGCGGGATGGAACCGCTGAACTCTTGCATGCAAAGCAAACACTCTCCCGGTTGAGCTAAGACCCCAGAATATCGGGAAAACAGGATTTGAACCTGCGACCCCTACGTCCCGAACGTAGTGCTCTACCAAGCTGAGCTATTTCCCGTAAAACAGGATGCCGAGGACCGGAATCGAACCGGTACGGTAGTCACCTACCGCAGGATTTTAAGTCCTGTGCGTCTGCCAGTTCCGCCACCCCGGCAATTGGAGCGGAAGACGGGATTCGAACCCGCGACCCCCACCTTGGCAAGGTGGTGTTCTACCACTGAACTACTTCCGCGTTTTACATAAATTATGATGCGGGTGAAGGGACTTGAACCCATACGGTATTACTACCACTAGAACCTGAATCTAGCGCGTCTGCCGATTCCGCCACACCCGCGTGTTTAAAATTTTGTATTTAATTGAAGGATCATTCCCTCAAAACCGGGTAATCAGAAGAAACTTGAGTAAAACGAGTCTGCTTTATTAGACAAGTAACGCTTCGGCAGCATAAGCATTGCACTAACAAAAAGCGATAGCTTTTTGTAGGAGGCCATACGCCGCTGACCGTGCGCTTCCGCTTTTCTTATTGGTTAAGTCCTCGATCGATTAGTATCAGTCAGCTCCACACGTCACCGTGCTTCCACCCCTGACCTATCAACCTGATCATCTTTCAGGGATCTTACTAGCTTGACGCTATGGGAAATCTCATCTTGAGGGGGGCTTCATGCTTAGATGCTTTCAGCACTTATCCCGTCCGCACATAGCTACCCAGCGATGCCTTTGGCAAGACAACTGGTACACCAGCGGTGCGTCCATCCCGGTCCTCTCGTACTAAGGACAGCTCCTCTCAAATTTCCTGCGCCCACGACGGATAGGGACCGAACTGTCTCACGACGTTCTGAACCCAGCTCGCGTACCGCTTTAATGGGCGAACAGCCCAACCCTTGGGACCGACTACAGCCCCAGGATGCGATGAGCCGACATCGAGGTGCCAAACCTCCCCGTCGATGTGGACTCTTGGGGGAGATAAGCCTGTTATCCCCAGGGTAGCTTTTATCCGTTGAGCGATGGCCCTTCCATGCGGAACCACCGGATCACTAAGCCCGACTTTCGTCCCTGCTCGACTTGTAGGTCTCGCAGTCAAGCTCCCTTGCCTTTACACTCTGCGAATGATTTCCAACCATTCTGAGGGAACCTTTGGGCGCCTCCGTTGCTTCCCTAGGAGGCGACCGCCCCAGTCAAACTGCCCACCTGACACTGTCTCCCATCCCGATAAGGGATGCGGGTTAGAATTTCAATACAGCCAGGGTAGTATCCCACCGACGCCTCCACCGAAGCTGGCGCTCCGGCTTCTCAGGCTCCTACCTATCCTGTACAAGCTGTACCAAAATTCAATATCAGGCTACAGTAAAGCTCCATGGGGTCTTTCCGTCCTGTCGCGGGTAACCTGCATCTTCACAGGTACTATAATTTCACCGAGTCTCTCGTTGAGACAGTGCCCAGATCGTTACGCCTTTCGTGCGGGTCGGAACTTACCCGACAAGGAATTTCGCTACCTTAGGACCGTTATAGTTACGGCCGCCGTTTACTGGGGCTTCGATTCAGAGCTTCGCTTTGCAGCTAACCCCTCCTCTTAACCTTCCAGCACCGGGCAGGCGTCAGCCCCTATACTTCGCCTTGCGGCTTCGCAGAGACCTGTGTTTTTGCTAAACAGTCGCCTGGGCCTATTCACTGCGGCTTACCGAGGCTATTCACCCCAGTAAGCACCCCTTCTCCCGAAGTTACGGGGTCATTTTGCCGAGTTCCTTAACGAGAGTTCTCTCGCTCACCTTAGGATTCTCTCCTCGCCTACCTGTGTCGGTTTGCGGTACAGGCACCTTTTATCTCGCTAGAGGCTTTTCTTGGCAGTGTGGAACGAACTTCGGTACTCTATTTCCCTCGCTGTCACAGCTGCCTTACGGTGAACGGATTTTCCTATTCACCAGCCTAACTGCTTCGACGCACATAACCAGCAGTGCGCTTACCCTATCCTCCTGCGTCCCCCCATTACTCAAACGATAAAGAGGTGGTACAGGAATATCAACCTGTTGTCCATCGCCTACGCCTTTCGGCCTCGGCTTAGGTCCCGACTAACCCTGAGCGGACGAGCCTTCCTCAGGAAACCTTAGGCATACGGTGGATGAGATTCTCACTCATCTTTCGCCACTATACCGGCATTCTCACTTCTAAGCGCTCCACCAGTCCTTACGGTCTAGCTTCAACGCCCTTAGAACGTTTCCGTCACCACTGACATCGAAGATGTCAATCCACAGCTTCGGTGATACGTTTAGCCCCGGTACATTTTCGGCGCAGAGTCACTCGACCAGTGAGCTATTACGCACTCTTTAAATGGTGGCTGCTTCTAAGCCAACATCCTGGTTGTCTAAGCAACTCCACATCCTTTTCCACTTAACGTATACTTTGGGACCTTAGCTGGTGGTCTGGGCTGTTTCCCTTTTGACTACGGATCTTATCACTCGCAGTCTGACTCCCACGGATAAGTCTTTGGCATTCGGAGTTTGTCTGAATTCGGTAACCCGATGGGGGCCCCTAGTCCAAACAGTGCTCTACCTCCAAGACTCTGACTATCGTGAGGCTAGCCCTTAAAGCTATTTCGGAGAGAACCAGCTATCTCCAAGTTCGATTGGAATTTCTCCGCTACCCACACTTGTCCCGCACTTTTCAACGTGTCGGTTCGGGGCCTTCCATCCAGTGTTACCTGGACTTCACCCTGGACATGGGTAGATCACCTGGTCGGGTCTACGACTGCATACTATTTCGCCCTACTTAAGACTCGCTTTCGCTGCGGCTCCGTCTCATCAACTTAACCTCGCATGCAATCGTAACTCGCCGGTTCATTCTACAAAGGCACGCCATCACCCATAAACGGGCTCTGACTACTTAGGCACACGGTTTCAGGATCTCTTTCACTCCCCTTCCGGGGTGCTTTTCACCTTTCCCTCACGGTACTGGTTCACTATCGGTCACTAGGGAGTATTTAGCCTTGGGAGATGTCCTTCCTTAAGCCTGACCGGATTTCACGTGTCCGGCCACGTACCTGTGATCCACTCAGAGGGAACGAAGTTTCAACTACAGGGCTGTTACTTCCTATGGCTGGCCTTTCCAGACCGCTTCATCTACCCCGTTCCTTTGTAACCTACATGTTGAGTGTCTTACAACCCCGAAAGGCAAGCCTTTCGGTTTGGGCCGTTCCTTGCTCTGCCTGCCGCTACTCAGGGAATCGCGTTTGCTTTCTCTTCCTCCGGGTACTTAGATGTTTCGTGCCTCGGGTATGCCTTCAATACCCTATGCATTCAGGTAAAGATGCTGCCCTCACGGGCAACGGGTTTCCCCATTCGGAAATCTCCGGATCAAAGCTTACTTCTACAGCTCCCTCGAAGCATATCGGTGTTAGTACTGTCCTTCATCGGCTCCTAGTGCCAAGGCATTCACCGTGCGCCCTTTCTAACTTAACCTAAATGGTTTAAAACCTAAAATGGCGATTACTCGGTTTTACTTGGTTTCTTCTATACGATTATCCAGTTTTCAAAGAACGATTTTGGTGGAGCTTAGCGGGATCGAACCGCTGACCTCCTGCGTGCAAAGCAGGCGCTCTCCCAGCTGAGCTAAAGCCCCGTTTTGTCATGAGAGATTGCTCTCTCAAAACTAAACAAACAATAGAGGTCAACTAATTTTCAGTCCATTAGGACTGCGTATTCCTTAGAAAGGAGGTGATCCAGCCGCACCTTCCGATACGGCTACCTTGTTACGACTTCACCCCAATCATCTGTCCCACCTTAGGCGGCTGGCTCCGAAAAGGTTACCCCACCGACTTCGGGTGTTACAAACTCTCGTGGTGTGACGGGCGGTGTGTACAAGGCCCGGGAACGTATTCACCGCGGCATGCTGATCCGCGATTACTAGCGATTCCGGCTTCATGCAGGCGAGTTGCAGCCTGCAATCCGAACTGAGAATGGTTTTATGGGATTGGCTTCACCTCGCGGCTTCGCTGCCCTTGTACCATCCATTGTAGCACGTGTGTAGCCCAGGTCATAAGGGGCATGATGATTTGACGTCAGTCCTCACCTTCCTCCGGTTTGTCACCGGCAGTCAGATTAGAGTGCCCAACTGAATGCTGGCAACTAATCTCAAGGGTTGCGCTCGTTGCGGGACTTAACCCAACATCTCACGACACGAGCTGACGACAACCATGCACCACCTGTCACTCTGTCCCCCGAAGGGGAAATTCCTATCTCTAGAGTATCAGAGGATGTCAAGACTCAGGTAAGGTTCTTCGCGTTGCTTCGAATTAAACCACATGCTCCACCGCTTGTGCGGGTCTGCCAATTCCTCTTTGAAGCCAGCTTTGCGGCTGCATCTCCCCAGGCGGAGTGCTTAATGCGTTAGCTGCAGCACTAAAGGGCGGAAACCCTCTAACACTTAGCACTCATCGTTTACGGCGTGGACTACCAGGGTATCTAATCCTGTTTGCTCCCCACGCTTTCGCGCCTCAGCGTCAGTTACAGACCAGAAAGCCGCCTTCGCCACTGGTGTTCCTCCACATCTCTACGCATTTCACCGCTACACGTGGAATTCCGCTTTCCTTCTGCACTCAAGTCCCCAGTTTCATCACGACCTCTACGGTTGGCTGGCTTACATCAGTGACTTAAAGGACCGCCTGCGCGCGCTTTACGCCCAATAATTCCGGACAACGCTTGCCACCTACGTATTACCGCGGCTGCTGGCACGTAGTTAGCCGTGGCTTTCTGGTTAGGTACCGTCAAGGTACCGGCAGTTACTCCGATACTTGTTCTTCCCTAACAACAGAGCTTTACGACCCGAAGGCCTTCATCGCTCACGCGGCGTTGCTCCATCAGACTTTCGTCCATTGTGGAAGATTCCCTACTGCTGCCTCCCGTAGGAGTCTGGGCCGTTCCCGTCCCAGTGTGGCCGATCACCCTCTCAGGTCGGCTACGCATCGCTGTTCTGGTGAGCCGTTACCTCACCAACTAGCCAATGCGCCGCGCTCCATCGCAGGCGTCAGTTTGCACCGACTTTCAGCTTTCCCTCATGTGAGGGAAAGAATTATCCGGTATTAGCATCGGTTTCCCGATGTTATCCCAGTCTTACAGGCAGGTTGCCCACGTGTTACTCACCCGTCCGCCGCTAATCAAAAGGTGCAAGCTCCTATCGATTCGCTCGACTTGCATGTATTAGGCACGCCGCCATAATGTTCCGTTTTAAGATCACCTCCAAGAAAGTTGATATAGCTCATAAAAGTTAAAACGTTAATGTTTCGTTAGAAACAAATGTTTATTGTTGACGTATTTGTTTGTTTAGTTTTCAAAGAACAATATTCTATTAATCTAGCGGCTAACAACGATAATTATATTAACATAATTATCGTTTGTCGTCAACGTATTTTTTCAATTGAATCAATTAAAATTATTTGAGTCAATTTGTCGTTAGCCAAATAATAAATATATTACTACCCATAAAGTCATGTCAACAATTTTACACTCTAATAAAGGATTTTTATGGTAAGCTGTTTATCCCATATCCGAAGGTAAATAATAAACATGTGTGAAGCTTTTATGATTAGTAGGAGGAGTTGATGAAGGTATGCCGTTAAACGGGAAGAACCAAGAAAAAGATCTTTTACGCAACTGGACAGTGGATACAGAGAAGGCACCGATTACTACTGAAGACGAACTATTACCTGAATTTGATGAAATTGGAACTGCCCTTAACGAAATATAAATGAAGAAACCTTTGTACAATCAACCTTTGGTACAAAGGTTTCAGTATTGTTTCTAGTTTTACTTAGTTTTCCAAATTGATTTCAAGTACTACAGGGCAGTGATCACTCCCCATTACATTCGAATGAATATCCGCATCTTTCACAACTTCACACAAGGTGCGGGAAATGATGAAATAATCAATTCGCCAACCGATATTCCGTTCTCGTACTTTATTCATATAAGACCACCAAGTATAGGCCCCTTCTTTGTCTGGATACATAAATCGATAGCTATCACAAAAGCCGGACTTAAGCAAAGCTGTCATTTTTCCGCGTTCCTCGTCTGTAAATCCTGAGTTGCCTACGTTTGACTTAGGGTTTTTCAAGTCTATTTCTTGATGAGCCACGTTTAAATCCCCACACAAGATAACAGGGTTCACCTTGTCCAGTTCTTGAAGGTATTGGAGGATCTGTTCTTCCCAGTCAAGACGATAGATCAATCTTGCCAAGTCCCTTTGCGAATTAGGTGTATATACATTCACCAGAAAAAAATTCTCGTATTCTAAAGTAATGATTCTCCCCTCATCTTCGGTTTCATCCGCACCAACACCATAACGGACAGAAAGAGGTCTTTCTTTAGTAAATACAGCGGTTCCCGAATACCCCTTTTTTTCTGCATAGTTCCAGAACTGATGGTATCCCGGTATTTCCAAGCTTATCTGCCCCTCCTGTAATTTGGTTTCTTGAACGCAGAAAATATCCGCATCTACTTCATTGAAGTAATCTAAAAACCCTTTTTTCACACATGCCCGAAGGCCATTTACATTCCAAGATACCAGTTTCATTTCTATCCCCTCTCCCATAAAGATTCTTATCTATTTTAAATGGACAATATTTTTGGTTAACAGATGCCATTTTACCAGCTTGAGATTATTGTGAAAAGAATTTTGTGTTTCCAAAAAATAAAGGCAGCATACCGCTGCCTTTATTTGGGTAGTAGATTCTGTTTTAATTGTTTCGTGAAAAGTTCTGAAACCGGTACGATTTTTATATGCCGCTTTTCAAACTCTTTCAACGATTGGAATACTCCTACCGAACAAACTTTTCCTGTCACGCCCACATGTCCAATTGCAATCCCTGTTCCCTTAATTTCTGTAGTTTTCGCTAACCGAGTCATCTGTTTGCTAACATAGGCGGAAGAAGAAATATCATCCAGAAACACATCCCGTTTTAACAGCGGTACGCCAAGTTCCTCTGCAATCTCGGGAAACTTCGAGTTCGGACTAGTGCCGCTGTCGATAATATAGAAATTTTTCTCCTTGGCTATCTCGACTATCGAACGGACAATCCTCTCGTTCTCCACCGCCCGTGAGCCCATATGATTATTAAGCCCGACTGCATAGGGAACACTTTTAATCGCTTCGTATACCCGCTGTTTGACTTCATCAGTAGGAAGATTCACTGTGATGGGTTTGGGTCCAAGCCATGATTTTTTTCCGTGCTTTGGCTCCATTGGTAAATGCACCATTACTTCAATGCCGTTTTTATGGGCCCATTCTGCATGTTTTTTTGAATTCTCAGTAAAAGGCATTACCGCAGCGGTAATGGGTATGCTGCCTTCCAAAAAGTCACGGACTCCCCCGACTCCGCCGCCAAAATCATCAATGATAATGGCTGCCATCAGTTCTGTCGATTCTGCTTCTTTCACAGGTGTCGCGACAAGAAAGGAGAATAATACCACCAATGAAATTAATATTATTTTTCTCAAATTAATACCTCCAGAGTTTCATCTGCAGGTATTTTTCCCAAAGCTCAACTTTTTTACCATCTTCTATATATGAAAAAAGAGAGCTGCCAGCAGCCCTCTTCAACTATTTATTCTTCCGTATCAAACACTTTCACTTCTACCATTTTATCGCCATTTCTCATGGATTTGGCCGCTTCAAGTCCAGATGTAACTTGTCCAAATACAGTGTGAACACCGTTTAAATGCGGTTGAGATTCATGAACAATAAAGAACTGGCTGCCTCCTGTATCTTTTCCCGCATGGGCCATAGAGAGGGAGCCTGGTACATGTTTGTGGGGATTCCCCTCTGTTTCACATCTAATTGTGTACCCTGGTCCACCCATTCCTGTTCCGGTAGGATCTCCCCCTTGACTAACGAAACCTGGAATGACGCGGTGGAAAATAACCCCATCGTAAAAGCCTTCATTCGCTAATTTTTCAAAATTTGCAACCGTGCCCGGTGCTTCGTTCGGAAACAAATCGAACTCGATTTTATCTCCATTTTCCATTAATATGTATCCTTTTTTGGCCAACATAAACACTCCTTATGTAGAAAATCATACTTATCATACACTGTTCTGAGGAGAAAAGAAAGTATTGCACATTTTTCCAGTACTATTTCCCAAAGGTTTATCGTAAAATAATTGTACCCCTTCCGAACATTCGCTTGTTGCGGGACACTTAACCACTGTACGGACGGAAGGGGCTGGTGTCAATTGTGACACTGGGAAAGCCGGGTGTAAACCCGGCTTTTTTTATTAACCTGAACGCTCGCCAATCCAGCTATGAAATGTGGTACTAAGGGTCAAGAATATTACATACCCAAAAAACGTGTAGAGGTGGCGCCAATCCACCGAATGGACAAACCATCCCAGCTGCTCCGCTAACCTTTCCATTGTTGGCATCAATAAACTTACAAAAATAATCATTCCAGCTTTTCCCCAGCCGTTTATTTGGGAGGTCAAGAATAAAAAAATAATGATAAAAACCGGCAGTATAAGTAAATTGAACAAAATATTAATAGGAAAGATTTCCGGAAAGGGCCGGTACGGAAAATAGTACAGACCTTTCCCGACATAATACAGGTCTAAATAAGTACCAAGCAAAATGGCCATCAACGCCGTTGACAGGACATGTTTATTCAAAAAAGTTAATGGTCTTTTTGGCAAGTGCCGCAATTTCGAGCCGTTCAAGTGTTTTACAGTATTCATTTTCAATCTCCCCGTCTATGATATCTTGGTTCTTCACCAGATATTCAACAACTCGCCAGTCCTCAAACCAATCCCCAGGTTCCGCTTCCCGTTGGACAGTATTCTTCCAGGCATGCTCTAGGTTGGGACTGTAAAATTTACTCGCCCCTTTACGCAGCGTACAGGATTTCAGGCGAAGCGGTATGTTGATACCCGGGCTTCCCTCATTCACATTGTTAAAAATATGAGGCCAGTAGTCTTTCCTGGATCCCGTATGAGGATGTTCTTTTGCCCAACCAATGGTCCTCTCAAGTGATTCTTTATCATGGAATAGCAATTCATACAGTCTTTTCCCAAGCAATACCCGCTCCTGGAGAGACTTAAATTGCCGAACCGTCTGTCCCCTTAATTTATCCGAACCGCAAGGAAACAGGATATGGTTAAACGAGAGCAGATCCTGGATGATAAATTCGAATTTGTTCAATACTTCCTTTTGATAAAACGGGTTATTCACCACTCTTTTTTCCAAGTAGCTTTGCTCATTAATGACCAAGGCGACGCACAGTGTATAACTGTCTTCCCCACGCCATAACTGCTCCCAAATCGTTTCCATAAAATAAGAAACTTTTAACCTAGGCAATAAATAAAATAACGGTTTGTTTCTCTTTACACTCTCTTCATACAACAGAAATTGCGGATAGACGTCCTGGAATATCAACCAATTTCCTCGTTCCAGAAAAGCAAAAAACGCGTTTCTGTCCTTTTTGGACAAAAGCTTTGTCAAAAATTCACCTTTTAAGTCTGTCATGTTATACCCGCCATTACGGGAAACCATATGGCCTAAAAAAGCCCAATGAATTTCGGGGTGTCGCAAATAAAAATCGAGGTAGGCCTTTGTCCTGGTCACATTGTTCACATTATGCCATGCTGCTTCTTTCATCACTCTCTCCAGAAGCTTCCTGTCACCCGGAGTTAACGTTTCTTGGATTCCTGGTTTTTTCCGTTTTTTCTTTAATTCATCCCTGATTCTATCAACCGGCGCCCTTTCCCTGCTTCTGATAAAAAAAATGGCAGCTTCCCTCCCCTGTGAATGGTCCTTGCTTAAAGGGAATATGTATAGCCTAAGAATAAATTTTGGCGGGTGAATGTTGTCATGACCAATATTAAATTAAGTATTGATTGGATGATTGGGATGCTTCGAAAGGATCAATCGCCCGATGGGTCTTGGAGTTATCCATTTGATACAGGAATATCCACAGACGCCTATATGATCATTTTATTACGGAGTTTGGAGATAAATGATGACGAATTCATTCAAAGGCTATGCAAAAGGATTTTAAGCAAGCAGGAAAAAAACGGGGCCTGGAAGCTGTTTTACGATGAAGGGGACGGCAACGTGACTGCCACTTTGGAGGCCTATTATGCCTTGCTATTTTCGGGATTTTATCAAAAAGACAGCCCTCGGCTCTTGGCTGCCCGGAAGTATATTTTATCAAAAGGTGGAGTAAAAGAAGTCAGCACCTTTACCAAAATTATGCTGGCAGTAACCGGTCAATATCATTGGCCAAGGCATTCGCCGCTGCCCATCGAAGTCATTTTATTGCCACTAAACTTCCCCATCAATTTCTATTCCTTTTCTGTTTTTGGAAGAGCAAACCTTACACCAATTATGATCCTTGCCGCCAAAAAATTTTCTATCGACACCAAAGTATCCCCGGATATAACTGAACTCCTTATCCATCGTGAAGAAGAAGACCACTGGGTGCGTTCTGGGGAATGGCGGTCATTGTTGTCATTTTTAGAGGATGGGGTCAAACGTCTCGCTGGTCTCCCCGGTGAACTGCGGCGGGTGGCAATTGACCGGGCTAAAAAATATATGCTTGACAGGATTGAACCTGACGGTACTTTTTACAGTTATTACAGCTGTACATTTTTAATGATATTTGCCCTGCTTTCATTAGGTTATAAGAAGACAGATCCGCTTATTCAAAACGCAGTGGCAGGGATTAAATCGATGACTTGCGAAATAGATGGACATCCGCACGTTCAATATACCACGGCGAATGTCTGGAACACCTCGTTAATTGGTTATGCCCTGCAGTCGGCAGGTGTATCGCCTGAAGATTCAATGGTGGACAAAGCGAATCAATATCTATTAAGCCGTCAGCATACAAAGTTCGGTGATTGGGTTATCCATAATCCCCATACGATGCCGGGCGGATGGGGATTTTCAGATGTAAACACCATTAATCCAGACGTGGATGATACAACGGCTTCACTGAGGTCCCTCTCAAGAACGCCCACAACTCGGCTTGGCGCCTGGGAAAAAGGGATGAACTGGACCCTGTCCATGCAGAACGACGATGGTGGCTGGCCGGCATTTGAAAAAAATACCGATACAAAATTACTTGAGTTTTTGCCGCTGGAAAAAGGCCAGTTTTTGCTGATTGACCCGTCGTGTGCCGACCTTACCGGCAGAACGTTGGAGTTTTTTGGAAATTTCACCACTCTTCCCAGTGACCATTCCGTGATAAAACGGGGCATCCATTGGTTATTGAAAGAACAAAAATGGGATGGTTCTTGGTATGGCCGCTGGGGGATTTGTTATATTTACGGAACATGGGCAGCCATCACTGGATTGCTAGCTGCAGGAGTTCGTAACAGTGATCCAGCTATCCAAAAAGCGGTCAACTGGTTGAAAGATATTCAGAATCGGGATGGCGGCTGGGGAGAATCGTGTCATAGTGACGTGGCCAACACTTATGTCCCGCTTCGAACCAGTACATTGACCGACACGGCCTGGGTTCTCGATGCGTTGATTGCCGCTTCTGACAAACCCACGGATACGATTCGTAAAGGGGTGACTTTTTTAGTTAATTCTATTGACATAGAAGATTGGACGATACATTACCCAAAAGGGCAAGGAATGGGGGGAGCTTTTTATATTCATTACCATAGCTATCGTTATATTTTTCCGCTTTTGGCCCTGGCACGTTACCGGCGTAAGTTTGGAGAAGAATTCTAAAACATCGACGGGCACCTCCCGTCGATGTTTTTTCGTCATATTAATTCTGCAAGCTGATGATAGATTGCTGTAATTTCCTCGACCCTCATTCGGACTAACCCGCTCGAGGACGGCGCCACAAAATCAACCGTCCCCGGCACAACGGCATCCTCCTGGATCCCCCATGGCACCGTTTTTCTGCCGCTGAATTCCTGATAAACTCCCTTACCTACATAACAAATGATACCGGGCTTAAATTTACCAATCTTCTGTTTTAAAATTTCTCTTCCCTCTTTGTATTCTTGTTTGGTAATTTCATCAGCCGCTTTTGTTGGCCTTGAAACAATATTTGTAATCCCATAGCCTAAATTCAGCAGCAGGTCATCCTCAGAAGCTTGGAGCTTCCTAGGTGTCAACCCTGCTTCATGAAGAATCTTCCAAAAACGGTTGTTTGGATTAGCAAAATGGTGCCCTGTTTCACTGGAACGGATGCTGGGGTTAAAACCGACAAACAACACTCTTAAATTCTCTTTTATTCGATCTTGTACTAGTTGCAAAAAAGTTCACCTTCTATCCAATCATCTACAATGTAATCATTTTCTTATTTTATCACACTGTTTTCAGTTTCCTTTCAGAATGGCGGACTAAACTTATGATACAAAAGCGGAAGGGGTGCATTTCATGAAACCTTGGAAAAAATTAATGATTCTGCTCGTTGGCATTCTGGTCTTATTTTCTCTGTCGGTAAACGTTTTGGCGGACGACGACGATCATGAACACGGTAACCGTGAGTATTTCCAAAATGACCATGGAGATAACGACCACGAAGAAGAAGGTGATGACGATGATTCAAACGAATGGAGTCGGGAGCAACAGCAAAGACAAACCTTTACTCCACAGCAAACAGAATATTGGAATATTTGGTCTCGGGAGGCGCAAAACAACCCTGACAACAGCCTGCCAATTCAAGATCCAACCGAATTGAAGGTAATAGCCGCTAATAACGAAGCGGCCCTTTACGCCATACCCCAAAACGGCCAGTTACTTGTATCAGGAGAAGCGGCAGCCCACGTTTTAGGGGGAGAGGCAGTGTTTTATCCAGAGAGTAAAATTTGTGTTATAACGGCAAACGGCAGGGAACTAATCGTTAGAGCCGGTTCAAACGCCGTCTACGAAAACAAAGTGAAAACACCGATGCCCATGCAAGCAATGGCCTACGAAGACTCTGTCTATATCCCTATTTCCATTGTTGCTAACGGGCTCGGCTTCCGTGTGGTTTGGGATTCCACAAAACAAGCATTGATATTTCAATCTATCTAAAGAAAGGTGATATTAATGGGTAAATCGAAATCGGCAAAATCAAAATGGTTAATCGGGGTGACGGGAACGGCCCTATCCGCCTTTGTGATTGGACAGGTTGGGGGCGGCCAACCAAATGACGCCAAAACAAACCTCTCAGAAGCCCCAGTTACCAAATCAATGAGTAAACAGGAACAGGAATACGTCAAATTGGATTGGTCCAATTACAACATTAACGGTTCCGCTGTGTCCGATACTGTTTCTGGGGGTGTCCGGGCAAGTGACCGTCAAACACGAAGATCTTAATGGTTTTGAAACTATCAGTTTTGATGCGATGAACACCGAATTTTTTATTTCAGTCCAAGAATCTGGCCTGCCAAATTGGCAGGAAGTGATTTATCGTTGGGTTAAGCATGCAGAGAATGAGTGGTCCCGATTCCGTGAAGATTCTGAACTTCAGCAAGTAAACCGCTTGCGGGTGCGGCATAAATTGTCGATCTCCCCTCCGCTGTTTGATTGCCTGCAACGGGCTGAAGAATACCGAGTCCTAACCGAAGGGCGTTTCTCTCCTTATTTACAAATACAAATGGCAGTTCATGGCTATGACCGTCCATTTCCATTTGATGTGAGCCCGGTTTCAGCGGTTCCTGTACCGCCAGTCAACTGGAAGAAAACAGCACCTTTCACCTTCAACCCGCAATCTTCAGCTGTCGAGCGATGTGATGAAGGAAACATTGATTTAGGCGGAATCGGCAAAGGTTATGCTGTCCAAGCAGCTGCAAATTGGTTAAAAATGACCGGTGCGAAATCCGGAATAATTGATGGCGGCGGGGATATGGCCGTTTGGTCGTATGGAGATAAAGAGTGGCGGATTGGTGTCGCCCACCCCTTCGACGAGCGCAAGGAAATTGCCCAATTTCGTATCAAGAACGGCGGAATCGCCACGAGCAATATCATCTATCGTAGTTGGCGGCAAGGGGCGTCCAAAAAGCATCATTTGCTTAATGGCCAAACAGGGTGTCCTGTGGATTCAGATCTAATCCAAGCTACCGTAATTACCAAAAACTGTGTGGATGCTGAGGTGATGGCTAAAATGTGCTTTATGGAAAAAGATTCAACGCTAAATAAACTATTAAAATCGATTCAACCGGCCTATTCGCTGATACTTGTCCGGAATTCCGGAAAAATAACAATCGTTTAGGAGGAAATTTTAATGAGCAATTATTTTTCCACATGGACGTTAATCCGTACTTCCGGTATCTTGGCCTATTATTTGCTCACCCTGTCGCTTTGTTTAGGATTGCTTGCCAATCTTACGCTGATGAAAAAAAAGAAAGGAACCCTTGTTGCGCTCCACCAGTCGAGCGGCTGGTATGGTTTATTGGTGATTGTTTTTCATATGATATTACTTTCGCAGGACCGATATGTACCTTACTCTATTGCAGAACTGATTATCCCATTTTCCGCACAAAATGAGACCGTTTTTTCAGCACTGGGGACCTTCTCCTTTTATTTATTTATACTGGTAATCGGGTCTTCGGATTTTTTCATCAAAAAACTCGGTATAAAGAAATGGAAAAAACTTCACCTTGCCGTTTTGCCAGCATGGTCAATGGCCGTTATACATGGCATGGCAATCGGGACTGACACAAGTGAACCGTGGGCCCTGTTATTATATTCGACCGGCATCTTAATACTGATTGCCCTCGGATGCATAAGGTCTATTGATGCCCAACTTCAGAAGCGGACAACAACACTTCAAAAGACAGAAAAGAGTCGTGCATATGTCGCTGAATTTACCAAACCTAAAGTGGATGATCGGTAACTGAAATAAACAGCAGCCCCACATTTGGGCTGCTGTTTCATCTTGTTTCTTTAAAAGCAACAGTAAAAATGCTTCCCTTGCCTAATGCGCTTTTGGCTTCAATCCTCCCGCCATGGGCTTTGACGATGGATTGGGCAATGGAAAGCCCCAACCCCGCGCCCCCCTTTTCCCGTACTTTATCAGCCCGGTAAAACCGATCAAAGATGAACGGGAGATCATCAGCTGCAATTCCGACACCCGTATCTTCCACCATTAAAACCTTTTCATTATTGGCCGGTACCAAGCTAATGACGACATTTCCTTTTTGGGTAAACCGGATGGCATTATCCAATAAAATATAAACCAACTCCTGAATTCTTGTCTCATCGCAGGTAAGATAGATTCCCGGATGAATCCTTTGCTCAAAGGAGATATTTTCAGGAACCTTCCTAGAAAACCTTTGATAAATGGATGTTAGCAGGTCCGAAAGATAGACTTGTTTCATGTCCATCTTTAGTTGTCCCTTGTCGCTTCTGGCCAAGGTTAATAAATCATTCACCAGCTTATTCATCAGCTGTGCTTCCGTTTTGACATCTTCGAGAACTTCCTGCCCAAACAGACTTAAATGCTGCTTTTCCTCTCGCATTAACAGGTCCACCGAGCTATAAAAAATACTTAACGGAGTCCTTAATTCATGTGATGCATCGGAAACAAACTTTTCCTGCTGTTCGAAAGCAGACTTGATGGGTTTCATTGCCTGTCCGGCAAAATTATAGCCCAATAAAGCAAAAATCAGGCTGAAGGCAATGGTTAATGCAAACAAGGTCCAAGTGATATTTTCAACCAAGTGTTTTTCATCGGTAATATCTGTGCCCAAAAGAACAAAGCCTTCCTTTGCCAAAGGTTGTTTTGTAAACAAAAAATGATTTTGTTTCCATTCTATAGTAAATGGTTCATCATTAGATATTTTTTGAGGTTTTTCCCTTATTGCCCCCAGAAAACCTTTTTTTGTTTCTTCCCCTGACACGAGCTCGTTTTTTGCGTTGTAGACATAATAAAAAATCGACCGGTTCGGCTCGAATTCTACTTCATGCTGTTGTTTTTCGTATAGGTCTTCATAAAATTCATGCTGTTCGTGTTTAAAGTAGGCGGATAATTGTTCGACTTCTTTCTCGTCAATTTGATGGGAAATAATCAAATAAAGGATGCCAATAAACAGGAATAAAAATAAAACCAAGGAAACCGTGTAAATAAGAGTTAATTTCGTTTTGACTTTGTTAAACATACGGATGTCTCACTTTGTAGCCAATTCCCCGGACATTTTGAATAAATGATTCTTTACCTTGGATATCCACCTTTTTCCGGACCAATTTCACCAGGGCATCCAATGCATTATCGGATACCTCGTTATCATAGCCCCAAAGCTTTTCTACCAATTGCTCTCTGGTAACGATTTGATTATGGTTTCTCATTAAAATCTCCAGCAGTTGGTATTCTTTTTTTGTCAGCTCAACCACCTCGTTCCCGCGGCATACCTCATGGGTATTTAAATTGAGCGAAAGCCCGTCAATCGTAATATTCTGTTCATACTGCTTGACTTTTCTCCTGCTTATGGCCCTGATTCTTGCTAGTAGCTCATTAAATTCAAATGGCTTGACAATATAATCATCCGCCCCTGCATCTAAGCCGGTGATGATATCTTGATTGGCATCTTTCGCGGTTATAAATAAGATCCCGTTCGAGTTCCCTCTTTCCCGGAGACGTTTACAAACAGTAAGCCCGCTTTCCCCTGGCAGCATCCAATCCAGGAGAATCACATCAAAATCCGTGAGAATAGCATAATCGTATGCATCTTTTCCGTTAGTGACCCACTCCACGTGATGAAACTCTTTCTTAAGCAAATGGGTCATTAATTTGCCGAGCCGCGTATCATCTTCCACAAGCAGAATGTTCACCGCCATCACTCCGTTTCAAAAATTCCCCTTTTACTTTCATGATAACAGGCATTTCTGAAAAAAGAGTGAAAGAAAGATGAACTTTACCGTTGGATTGGAACTTTGGAATCAACTTTTGATTAACGGGGATTTTGGATTGCCGAATGAAGTGATGATGCTTATCAGCAACCCGATAATGGAGACAATTAATAAGGAGAATAATAGTTTTGGGTCTCCAATGAGAAAGAGTCCTGTCAAAATGATGACTGTATCAATGGAAAAGGCAACAATCCCAACATTGAGGTGGGACCATTTAGAAATGAGCAGCGATAGCAAGTCAATTCCCCCAGGGCTAATATGATTTCTTAGCATAATCCCTGCGCCGATGCCAATGGCAGTGGCTCCGATCATTATACTGCTCGAAATTGGCAAATGAACTGTGCCGCTAATCGGCAGCAACAATTCAATCATGAAACCAGAACATACTGCACCAATCACTCCATTATAAAAATATTCCCTGTCCGACTTATAAGCAAATAGGTAAACGGGGATATTCAGCAGAATAAAAGTGATTCCAGCTTTATACCCGAATAGATAATTTAATAGTAAACTGACTCCAAAAAATCCGCCGCTAATCAAATGATAAGGAAGAATAAATCCATTGATGCCGATACCAATCATTGCGCTGCCAAACCCGATTACCGCCAATTTTTTCAGCATGATACCATCCCTTGTCCAAAATCTTTATAACTACTTATATGTGCAACAAGGAATTTTCATGCAGTTGTTTTCCCAGCATAAAACGGGTACCTTTTTGGTACCCGTTTTATGCTGCCATCGTCCTTTTTTTAATGGAATTGAACAAAGGCTTCAATATAGAAAATAACATGCTAATCAAAGGCAGAATCCACAAAAACAGAGCATAGGGCAAATAGCTCGAGACTGGAATGCCGACGATTGTGCTGCACATGATGGTAAGCACACTCCAAGGAACCATTCCTGGGAAGAGCATAACCGAATCTCCCAGGACTCTGGCCAATTCCTCTTTGCTATAACGAAGTGACCAGTGCGGCAGGAACGACCTTCCGGTTAGAATAATCGGCAAAGTTTGGTTTGCGGCAATTAAGCTGATCATTCCCCCTGCTATTAGGACTTTGAAGGTATCCCCCTTTAAGCTTTTTGATGATTTCAGCCATTTTTCCAAATACGGCTGGATGATATTTAATTTTTCCAATAGGCCATTATAAGCACCTGCCGCCATAAGAAATAACAACAGTTCATACATATGGACGAAGCCGCCTCCCACCCCTTCAATCCCCCGCCAGAAAGCATCGATGATTTCAAAGGTAGGGGTCCCTCCAATGAAAGCTAGTACGGCTGCTGATAGAATACTAGAAAGAAACGCGTAAGCTATCCGAATCCGGAACACAACAAACAAAATGAGAACCATTGGCGGGATAAATTTTGCCAGGGACAGCCTGTTCCACTCCATGTGCCGTTCCACCCCAGACACTTTCCCAGCGATCAGGACATCAAGCCCTGCGTAAAAAACAAAGCAAAGGAACAGGGCCATTAAGGTGGACGGAAGCATCGCTTTTTCCTGTTTATTCACACGAATTTCAACAGTATGTGCCAATAATTGATGCGAGCTTGAAAAAGGTGAAGTGCGGTCGCCTACAAATGCGCCGGCAACCAATGCACCAGCTGTCATTTGAGCCGGCAGGCCAAGAACGGCGGCTGTACCCAAGATTGGAACAGCGATTGAGCTCAAGGTACCGATTGTGGTACCAAGAAGCATCGAAAAGGCCATAGAGGACAAAAATGCCAAAACAAAAAAATGCCTCGGAGCAATTAATCCCAGTGCCACTTGTACCATTTGATCAATCGTCCCGGACAAATACCAAGAAGGCAACAAGAAGCTGACAAGAAATAAAATCAAAAGAACAATTTTAGCTTGATTTACACCCAATAAACTAATAATAAGGATTTCCTTCAGAGCATAACCTTTCCTGAAAGCAAGCCATCCCAGCACCAATAACCCCGGCAAAAAGCCAACCACCAACGGAAATTGAAAAACCACAGAACAAACCACCCCAAATAGAGTAGTCAACAACAGCACCATAACCTGCCCAATCGAGAAATTAACCTGCATTTTTCAAAAAACCTCATTTTCAGGGGACAGTCCCCAGTATATTAACGCTTTACTTTGCCGGGGGCCTGTCCCCCAGCGCATTAACGCTTTACCTTGCCGGGGGCCTGTCCCCCGGCACATTAACGCTTTATCTCAGTGGGGCCCTGTCCCCCATACTATTAAACAATCTAATTATAGGGAATAATCGGGGCTGCGGATAGTCTGTTTTATGATTTCATGATAAAAAGGGCGAACTTGTTTTGTTCGCCCCTTTTTTTTGTGTAGTGATTAAGCATCTAACGTATTTTCAATTTTATAGCTCTTTTTCTTTTTCTCCAACCATGAGGTATATTCAGTATCTAATTTTTGATCGATTAATGTGTCTTTTATGGTTGCCTTGCTGTCATCGTAATTTGCTTCTGTAGCTGCCTTCTTATCTTCTACTTTAATGATGTGATACCCATAGTCGGTTTTGACCGGGTCACTAATTTGATTTACATCTAGAGAGAATGCCACATCTTCGAATTCTGCTACCATATCGCCTTTTCCGAAGTAACCTAGCTCTCCACCGTCATCCTTCGTGCCGCTATCTGTTGAATATTGTTTCGCCAGTTCCGCAAAATCAGCGCCGTCATTCAACTTCTGTTTTACTTCGTTGGCTGTCGCCTCGTCCGCCACTAGGATATGGCTGGCCTTTACCTGTTCAGGTTGAGCAAATGAATCTTTATTTTCCTCGAAATAGGTTTTCATTTCATCTTCGGTAATTTTGATTTGTGGTTCGAGCAACTTTTTGATTGTTAAGTAATTTTTTAAGTCGGATTTGACTTGGGAAAGGGTTGTATTATTGCTGGCAATCATTTGGTTAAACATGTCTTCCCCGCCATACGATTTCTTTAAGGCGTCAATTTGTTTATTGACTTCACTGTTTGACACAGTAACTTTTTTCTTGGTCGCCTCAGAGGCTACAATTTTATCCGCAATCATTTGATCAACCGTAGCTGAGCCATATTGTTTTACCATTTCACTATATAAATCATCTTTTGTAATCGATTGGCCATTGATGGAAGCAACAGCGCTATCTTTTTTCAGGGTAATACCAAGTACAACGGCTAATGCTACTACTAGTACAAGAATAGCCGTAACGATTTTTTTATGGTTTTTAATCAAAGTCATTTTAGTAAATCTACTCCTTAATTTTATTCAGATAATGTTGCGGTTAGGGTGATTTCCTTTCCATTTCGGTAAACTCCGAATTTAATTTGGTCCCCTTTGCTCACTTTCGTATAAAGAAATTTTCTTAACTCCGAGGAACTGCCAATATCTGTTCCATTCATTGAAACGATCACGTCCCTCGCTTGCAAACCGGCCTTGTCTGCCACTGAGTTTTGCTGCACTTCCGCTACATAAACCCCTTTGGTTACGGAATTAGGAAGACCCTCCACATACCCTTGGGGAACTTGTTCTAAATCAGCAAGGCTAACTCCAAGATATGGCCGCTCAATTTTTCCATCTTTAATGAGCTGATTGACAATCGGGATAAAATCACTGCTAGGAATGGCAAACCCCAATCCCTCTACACCATCTTCGGAAATCTTCAAACTATTAATCCCAATAACTTGTCCTGCCGTATTAATCAAAGCGCCACCACTGTTTCCTGGATTGATAGCAGCATCCGTTTGGATAACATTGGTTTCCCAGTTACCGGCAGAGGTGTTTACTTCAATACTGCGGTTAACAGCACTGACGATCCCCTGTGTCACCGTTCTGGATAATTCGCTTCCCAGCGGGTTGCCAATCGCCATTACTTGGTCACCAGGACGCAATGCCGAGGAATCTCCAAAAACAGCTACATCCGTCACATATTTGCTGTCAATTTTTAACACAGCAAGGTCGGTTAAGGCATCCGAACCTACAACCTCGGCTTTTGTTTTTTCTCCATTATACAAGGATACTTCCAATTGACTGGCACCTTCGATTACATGGTTATTTGTTATGATATACGCATTGTCGCTATTTTTTTGAAAAATCACCCCTGAACCGGAGCCGGATTCCACATTTTGTGACGAACTTTGTGACGAACTAGGCATTCCATAAAAACCATTGGACTGGCTGCTCTGCTGATAATTGACAATCCCTACAATTGTCTTTGAAACTTTCTCGACTGTATCCGCTATTGAGCCAGAAGATACAGCTGAAGGCTGAGCAGAAACAGTTTTCACTTGAGCGGCAGTTCCCGAAGCGTTACTGGTGGATTGGCTAACGCCATCCGGATAAAAGTTTTTCAGATAATCCGTATGGGGCAACACTGCCAAGGTAAGAGCCGAGCCAATGACACCGGCCGCCACTGTTGAAGCAATTCCTTTGAAATTCACTTTTTTCGAAGTTTTTTTATCTGCCACGCTAGCGGTTCTGGTTTGTTCGAGCGATGAAGGTTCCGGTTTTTCCGAAAATTCTTCTAGCGGTTTCGTTTCTTCTTGAAAAACAGTCTCTTCTGATTCTGAACGTTTTTCATCCTCTACCTCGCTTTTCACCTCTGAATGCTCCTCATTTATTGGATATTCTGTGTGTTCTGTCACATTGGGTTGAGTTGTTTGAAACTCATCTTCATGTCTGAAATCCATCAGAATCGATCTCCTTTTTTATACTTAATCTTTTATATGTCTTTACTTTACCAGACAAATCTTAAGAAATTATTAACAAACTTTAACTTATTTTAGAAAAATAAAAAACTGCCGGCGTCCGGCAGCAGAAAAATTTAGATGATCGGGAAGCGAATGACAAATTTCGTTCCTTTATTTTTATCACTATAAACATGGATTTCACCGTTATGGAGCATGACCAACTGCTTCACAATCGAAAGCCCCAGCCCAAACTCACCGTACGGATTGGAGGTTCGGGAAATATCCGCCTTATAAAACCTGCGCCAGATATTTTCCACTTCATCCGGGTCAATGCCAATACCCGTATCTTCAATCTCAATGATCACTCCATTCGGCTCTGATTTTCCCCGCAGCCATATAGTGCCATCTTGTGTGAATTGGATACTGTTTTTCGTTATATTGATAAGGATTTGCACTAACCGGTCATAATCGGCATTCACATATATATCCGGAGACGCTTCGACCACAATCCGATCATTTTTTTCCTCAGCTTGAAAACTTAGTTGCTCTTGGATAATTTCAAGGGCTTCCAACACCTGAATATCCTCCCGGTATAATTGGATCTGGTTGGAGCGGATTTTATCATAGTCGAGGTTTTCATTCACAAGACGAATCAACCGTTTCGCTTCGTGACTGACCAGATTGATTCCCCGCTCCCTGTCCTCTTCGGAAATCATATTATTCCTTAACCCTTCAATAACGCCGCTGATGGTCGTTAGCGGGGTTCTTAGTTCATGGGACACATCCGACATAAATTGCCGGCGGCGGTTTTCCAGACTTTCAATCTCTTCCATGGAAGCGTTAATCTTTTTCACCATATTATTAAAGTCAATCGCCAGTTCTCCAATCTCATCAAAACTCGATTCCGTAACATGGACATTATAATCTCCCGCAGATACTAGCGATGTTGCTTCACGCAGCCGTTTAATCCGTTTCACATGTATGCGTGATAAGTACCAGCTTTGCATAAACGCAACGGCCAAAGCAATTAAGATGGTATATAAGAGGATTTTATTAATCTCTTGAATCATCTTACTAGAGCCGCTGATGGGGGAGATGAGCAGTACTCCTCCGAAAAATTGGCCATTATCGACATATGGCAAAACAACAAAGGTGACTCCTTCTTGGCCAAACCGTTTATAGTCAATTGGAAAAATTAAGGTTTGCCCGTTTGTGATTTTATTCCAATCACTTTCGGTCAGATTTTTTATAACAGGTCCGTTTTTTCCGACAATATAAATTTTCCCATTCTGGTCAAATATACTGAAACTCATTTTCCTTGCCGCTAGAACAGAACTATACTGGCTGAGAATCTGTTCTGCATTAATGGGAGATTCCTTCATATCGGAGAGGATGGCCCTTCCATAAGAAATCAATTCATCGGCTTTATTTTGATAAACCAAATTTTCCAGGTAATGGGCGAATAATAAACTCAGCAATAAAAACGGCAATATAATAATACTAATATGGCTAAAGAACTGCTGATAAAAATACTTAAACTTTGTCGGCTTTGATCGAGTCATCGAATTTATACCCTACTCCCCAAACAGTGTGGAAAAATGGCTGTGAGGTTGTCTCAACTTTCTTCCGGAGCCGCTTGATATGAACATCAACGGTCCGCTCATCTCCATAAAACTGATAGCCCCAGACTCCCTCAAGCAATTGCTCTCGTGAAAAAACCTGACGGGGATGCTCTGCCATAAAATACAACAAATCAAACTCTTTGGGTGTTAAGTTCGTGATGGGTTCCCCGTCAACCGACACTTCCCTTGTGATTTTATTAATCTTAAAATGCTCCGTCACCAGCATCCCATCTTGTTCGAGTGACAATTGGTTCTGGAACCTGCGGGTGACCGCTTTGATTCTTGCCATCAGCGTCAGCGGGCTGAATGGTTTTGTCACATAATCATCGGCCCCCATTTCGAGCCCAAGCACTTGGTCGGATTCGCTGTCTTTGGCCGTCAGCATAATAATCGGGACCGAAAACTTTTCTTCCCTGACTTTCCGGCAAATCGTAACGCCGTCCATGCCAGGAAGCATCCAGTCGACAATCAAAGCATCCCAGCTCTCGCTTTTAAACCGCTGGTAACCCTCTAAGCCATCGTTGACGAATGCCCCTTCTATACCTTCTTTTGCAAAAAACATTTCAATCATGGAGCAAACACTTTTATTATCTTCAATCACTAATATTTTCAAAATGGATTCAACTCCCGGAGAAAAACTATTCAATACTAGTGTAATCGAAATTTCCGTCATATCAAACTATCTGCCCTATTCTTCTTTATACTTTAATAGTTTGTTCATAGTTTTTTCATAACAAAAAGGCCTTGAACGTATTCAAGGCCTGTTCCATTACTTTACTTTCGCTGGTTCCCCCGCAAATAATCCGACGGCATTCCCGCCGAGCATTTTATCAATTTGGGTTTCGGTTACCCCCTGTTCACGTAATGACGGCAGGATGTTATCAAAAATATGCCCTGGATGCCAATTCTCCATGATTTGAGTCACCTGCTCATTCATGACAGGCTGCCGGCCCAGCCAGATGTTGACCGTATCATGGGCCAGCAAGATTTGATCCTCATATCCATCCTTAATCAAGGCCACCAATGTAGCAACCCGTTCATGGTCGAACGGCGCGCCGACCATCATTTGGATACCGAAACGGTCAAATCCAATCCTCACACCTTGATCAAGCACTTGCTTGTGATAGTCCGGATTGGTGTTCCCGCACATATGGCCAATAATAATCTTGCTGGGGTCAGCCCCCAGTTCAATCAGCATTTTGGCTTGCTCCGGGCCCATGGTCCCCTCTTGTGTATGGGTTAAAATGACAATTCCTGTTTCCTGTTGCACTTTGGCCGCAGCCCGGAAAAACATTTGTTCATACTCGGTAATCCGGTCCCTGCTAGAGGCAAGCTTGATGATTCCAGGCTTGATCCCAGTGCCGGCAATCCCTTCAGTAATCTCCACCTTAAACATTTCATAAATCTCTTGTTCCGCGGTACCAAGACCCTGCCTAAACTTAAAGTATGGAGGGGCCCCCTCTCCTTCGTAGTAATAGCCGGTTGCGCAAATAATATTAAGGCCGGTTGCCTCGGAAACTTTTTTCAAAAATAACGGGTTTCTTCCACATTCATTTGGAGTTGGATCGACTACGGTTTCGACACCGTAACTCTGCATTTGCCTGGCAATGCCAATCGCCTGTTCCAGCACCTCTTCTTCGTTAAATGGTCCGAGCGTGACATCTCCTTGATATCCAGGGTAGCCGAAAATAATGTGTTCATGGATAAGCGTTTTCCCCAACTTGTCAACCGCAAGCGTCCCTGTAACGGTTTCAACTGTTTTCATTGCCAATCACCCTTTTGGAAAAATTTTTTGCATGCATCAGGTTATGAATAAACCGCTTTCAAAAGTTGCTTTACCTGCCTTTAAATGAAGGTTTTCTCTTCTCTTTGAAAGCTGCAATGCCCTCTTGATGGTCTTCGGTTTCCACCATTAATGGCTGGATAAGCCGCTCCTGTTCCAAAATATCAGCCAATGATGATGTCAGCGCCTGCTCAACCAGTTTTTTTTGCTTACCAAAGGCCTTTGTAGGGCCATTTGCCAGGCGCAAAGCCAATTTGGTGGTCTCATCCTGAAGCTTTTCTAATGGAACCAAGTAATTAATGACCCCTAATTGATAAAGACGCTCTGCTGGAATCGGCTCGGCAGTGAAAAAGAATTGCTTGGCTAAATGTGGTCCTATTAATCTTGGCAGGTGATAAGAACCGCCACCGTCAGAAATTAAACCCACTTGGGAGAAACTAAGAGCGTACTTGCTGTCTTCAGCCGCTACAATTAAATCACAAGCTAAAGCCAAATTAAAACCTGCTCCCGCTGCAAACCCGTGAACCGCAGCAATGATTGGTTTTTCAACGTCTTTCATTAATAAAATCAATTCGTTTAACTTGCCAATATGCTCATAAACCTGGTTGCCTCTTGCTTGGCCCATTGTTTTGACATCGCCGCCTGCACTAAACGATCGACCGGCTCCTGACAAGACCATCACCTGAACATCAGCATCTTCTTTGGCTTTAAGGACCGCCTCCGTTAATCCAAGAATCATATCGGGGCTAAATGCATTCAAACTATCCGGACGGTTTAAGGTTAAAGATAAAATCGGTCCCATTTTTTCCACTAATAAATGTTCTTGCGTCATGTTCATCTTCCTTTCCAAGTTTAATAGATTCCTATTTTATGAGCCATCCGCCATCTACCAATAAATCCGTACCTGTCATATAGGAAGCTTCATGCGATGCGGCAAATGCAATCACATTGGCAATTTCTTCAGGATTGCCCACTCTACCTAATGCAGTATTACGCTGAATCGCTTTGACAAAGCGCTCATTTTGCAAACCCGATTCTGTTAGTGGTGTGGCAACAAAGCCCGGAGATACCGAATTGACGCGAATTTTGTATTTTGATAATTCCAGGGCAAACGACCTGGTTAAATTAATGACAGCTGCTTTTGCTGCACTATAATGGGGAATTTCAGCCCCAGCCTGATGTCCAGACAGAGAGGCCACGTTGACAATCGCCCGATTGTGCTCTTCCCGCTCGGCAGCTTCAGCCATAATTCTTCCGAGTGCTTTGGATACGAGAAAGACACTTTTTAAGTTAACATCTTGAACGTAGTTCCATTCTTCCACTGGCATATCTAAAAGCCTCGAATTCCTTGAACCTCCCGCATTGTTTACGAGCACATGCAGGTCCCCATACTGCTGCCTGACATATTCCGCTAATTCCTCAACATCTTCCTCATCGGTACAGTCAGCTGCAAAAACCTCAGCCAGCGGAATTTTACTCTTTTGGTTAATGAGCTGAGCTGTTTCTTCCAATTTTCTTCTTGTTCTGCCTGTTAAAATTACCTTTGCCCCTTCATTGGCAAGCCTCACAGCAGCAGCCCGGCCAATCCCGCTGCCGGCACCGGTTACCAGTGCGACTGTTTGTGTAAACCTCATTAACTCCATTCCCCCCTTTTATCCATTATTCTAAATTTTTTCACCCGAAATAATCGTTGCATGCTGTATTAGACCATTAACGAACTGATTTAACCCAGCAAATCGTGGATCACTCGTCTGTCCGCGTTTATAACGGTAATAGATTTGCTGGCAAATCACAGCTAGCTTGAAATAGGCAAACGTTAAATAGTAATGTAAATTGGAGACATCCCTTCCCGTCTTTTTGGCATAGAGCTCGACAAACTCATGTTTAGTAAAGAAGCCCGGATGAACCGCCGTAACCGGATCCTTACCCAAACCTTTTGTTAATAGCTCGGAGTCGTCCGGAAGATTCCAATAACTTAGCGCTGCCCCAAGGTCTGCCAGCGGGTCACCAACAGTGGTCATTTCCCAATCAAACAGGCCAACCAGCTTGGAAAAATCCTCGTTTAACATGGCATTGTTCAACTTAAAGTCGTAATGGATCACCGCAGCATCGGAATGAGTTGGCATATGTTTTACCAGCCAGCTTTTTAACGAATCTACCACCGGGATCTCATCAGTTTTCGCGCGATCAAAACGGGCAATCCATCCATGGACCTGTCTCTCCATAAATCCATCCGGTTTGCTGATTTCAGTCAAACCTGTTGTCCTGTAATCAATGGAATGCAATTGCGCCAAATTTTCCACCATAATCCCGGAAATTTGTCTGCATAAGTCCGGTGTCACCTCCACCCCATCTGGAAATGAAGTGTCCAGAACAATGCCGTGTTTTCTTTCCATCATAAAAAACGGGCTTCCGACAATATCCAGGTCTTCGGAAAAGAGAATCGGCTTGGGAGCAGCAGGAAAGATGGGATTTAGTTCGGCAAGGATCCGGTATTCCCTCTCCATATCGTGGGCCTTTGGTGCTACAGGACCAAGTGGCGGCCGCCGAAGCACAGCTTCCCAATCCCCAATTCTTAATTGGTAGGTCAGATTGGAATGCCCCACGGAAAATTGTAATATTTCCAAGGGCGCCGCCGGCAGGGACGGGATAGATTCCCGTAGAAATTTTTCTAAAACCGACAGATTCACTTCTTCCCCTTTTCTTACAGGAATTGTATCTTCACTCATTTGATGAGGCATGTAAACTCCCTCCCTCAATTCTAAAAATTCAGTCTCCTCCACTCACCCTGCTGCCTATGATGAAAGGACAAGGTTACTTTTTAATGCATTCCTTAATGATTCTGGAATCGTTTCGCTCCGTTGCTTATCAAAGTCGAAGCAAACCATTACGGCTTTTCCTTTAGCAATCTTTTGGTTCGTCTTTGCGCAGATAATATCATGGTTTAAATCAAAGCTCTTCGTGCCAATCTTAGAGACATACGTGCGTATGAGCAAATTCTGATTAAAATACCCCTGACTGATAAAATCACACTTAGTGGAGGCTAAAATAAAGTTCCATTGATTGGTATTCAGAGAAAAGCCTAATGTTTCTATAAAACGAATCCGTGCTTCCTCCAAATAAATAAAATAACTGGTATTATTGATATGGCCAAGTGCATCCGTTTCACCAAACCTAACAGTTACTTGGATTTCATGCAAAGAACTCCACCTCACTTACGCTAAAGGAATTATACTAACCGGTTGGTATGTTATCGTGTGGAGAGGTAGGGTTTTGTGTCCCCCTCTCTGCACCATTGTTTTTCTCTATTGGAACTGGATTCCCTTAAGAATCATTTCTACAAATATTTCAGCCACTTCACGTTCAGAAACCGCTCCATTCGGATTGAACCACTGGTAACTCCAATTGGTGATGCCGAGAATGCCAAACGTAATGATCGACGGATTCAAATCTGGGCGGAACTCGCCATTCTTCATCCCTATTTTTATTAAATCCTCTATGTTATAGCGAAATTGGTCGCGCTTAGGGACAATTAAATCCAGTCGCTCTTGGCTTAAATTCTTCATTTCACGGAAAAATATTTTGGCTGCCAATCCGAGTGATTTAATATCGTTAATCAACATATAGATGATTTCAAATAATTTTTCCTTGCATGTTTTTGTCCCATCGTTCAAAATTCTTTCCTGCTGGGCAAGCAGTTCATTGATATAACCCAAATGGATGTCCATTAACAACTCTTCTTTGCTTGAAAAGTAATAATAGAATGTTCCCTTTGTTACACCAAGAGAATCCACGATATCTTGAATCGATGTTTCGCTAAACCCCTTTTTTTCGAATAGGCGGATGCTTTGCCCAATTATTTTTTCTTTCACCGTTATGTCCTCACAATCTGTTCTTTATGCTAGAAAAAATTATACCATAATTTTCTTCTCTCCTTTATTCAATCAGTGACACTTCATATGAATTGGGTTAAGCAAATCATTATTTTTTGAGGGTTTCATCTCTTAATGACCTGCGCAGGATTTTTCCAACCCCGGTTTTCGGGAGGTGCTCGCGGAATTCGACACTGCGCGGCACTTTATAGGCCGCCAGGTTCTCCCGGCAATACTGGATGATTTCCTGCTCCGTTGCCGATTGTCCTGCCTTCAGGACGATAAACGCCTTTACGTCCTCACCCCGGTAGGGATCAGGAACGCCCACGACCACCGCTTCTTGTATGGCAGGGTGTTCATACAGTACCTCTTCTATATCGCGGGGGTAAATGTTAAAACCGCTGGCGATAATCATATCCTTTTTCCGGTCGACGATATATAAATAACCATCCTCATCCACTCTGGCAATATCACCTGTGTAAAGCCAGCCATCCCTTATGGTATTGGCGGTTTCTTCAGGCATGTTCCAGTACCCCTTCATTACTTGCGGGCCCTTAATAATGACTTCGCCAAGCTCTCCAACAGGAACTTCCTCGGTTCCTGACGCCAAATCCACAATCTTATACTCCGTTGACGGCATGCCAATCCCGACACTGCCTGGTTTTCTTTCAGCAAAAGGAGGGTTGCAGTGGGTTGTCGGGGATGCTTCTGATAAACCATATCCCTCGAGGATTTTCGAACCGGTTTTTCTTTCAAAACTGCGCAGCAATTCTACCGGCATCGGCGCACTGCCACTGTTGCAGGTTTTGATAGAATGAATTCCATACTCTTCTGCTTTTGGATGATTCGTAATTGCCACATACATCGTCGGCACGCCTGGGAACATTGTCGGCTGCTCATTTTTAATGGCCGTTAACACCTCTTCCAAATCAAACCGTGGCAGAATGATCATCTCAGCTGCTGAAAAAATGGATAGGTTCATGCAGGACGTCATACCAAACACGTGAAAAAGCGGGATAATCGTTAAACATTTTTCTTGTCCAATCTTGATTTCATGTTTAAAAAACTCATAGGATTGCAGAACGTTTGCCAAGATATTGCGATGGGTGAGCATCGCCCCCTTAGACCTACCGGTTGTGCCTCCAGTATACTGCAGAACTGCTACATCATTTGCCGGATCGAAGGAAACAGGGGTAACGGAGCCATCCCCTTCCTTAAGGAACGCTTCAAAGCTTCTGTCTGGGCCAAAGTCTTGTCCTGAAGGCTGCAGACTGACGACAATAATATTTTTCAGATTGGTCCTGGGCTGCACGGCTTTTACGCGCGGATAAAGGGAGTCCAAACAGACTATGGTCTCCACACCGGCGTCATTCAGAATATATTCTAGTTCCCGTTCCACAGACATCGGGTTTATTTGTGTGACAATTGCCCCTGAAGTGAGAATTCCATAATAAGAGATCACATATTGCGGACAGTTCGGCAGCATAATCGCCGCACGATCTCCCTTTTGAACTTGATTTTTCTGTAATGCCGAGGTAAACGCATGCGATAATGAATACAGTTCTTGATAACTGATTTTTCTTCCATAAAAAGAAATAGCGTTATGGGTTGGATAGGTTTCTGTCGTTTCTTTTAAGATTTGCCATACGGGTTTATTTGGAACTTCTAATGTTTTGGAAATGGAATCGGGGTAATGGGCTAGCCATGCATTGTTTTCACTCATTGGTAAACCTCCTAAATCAAGTTTGATAATTTCCTAGTTTTCATTAGTAAGTTAAACCGCCGCCATCGACGGAAAGGGTCGCACCAGTGATAAACGATGCTTCATCAGATGCAAAAAGGCAATCGCATTGGCCACTTCTTCTGGGGTTCCAATCCTTCCAAGTGCATTGGCCTTGGAAATAATGGGCCATTTCCAGTCATTTTGTTTCCAGCCTTCAATTATTTTTGTATCAATTACACCGGGAGCAATGGCATTGACCCGGATGTTGGATTTTCCATATTCTAAAGCCGCATTTTGAGTAAGAACCACAACCCCTGCTTTGGATGCATTGTAGGCGGACATGTACTTCTGCCCCTTCAGCCCTAGCAGGCTAGACGTGTTAATGATGGCCCCACCACCCGCTTTCGTCAATTCAGGTACGGCATATTTAATTCCGAGGAATACTCCTTTTAAATTGATATCAATGACTTTATCCCATTCCTCTACTTGTAGATCGACACTTCTGACTTCTGTATTCCCAATACCGGCATTATTGCACATAATATGAAGTGCCCCGAAAGTGTTAACCGCCTTCGCGATTAATTCTTGAATTTGTTCGGAATTAGCAACATCGGTATATACGAAAATAGACTTCCCCCCCGTTGACTGAATGAGGTTAACGGTCTCCTCGCCAGCAATGGAATCGACATCGGCAATCACCACATTGGCCCCTTCCTTCGCAAACCGAATGGCTGCCGCGCGGCCAATGCCGCCGCCGCCACCTGTGACTATGGCTGTTTTACTTGTGAATTTCATTCCTATACCTCCCTTTTAGCGTCTATTCTGTTCTTGAACACGCTTACAAGTTGTTGGGTCAACCGATCATGTGACAGAAAATTAAATTAGTCAATACTAACCGGTTGGTATGTATAATTACAATTATACAATTCAGATTTTAATAATTCAAACCCTTTTCTAAATATTCTAAAAACATAATATGGACTTACTAAAAAAATAGACCGGATTAATGGGAATCCGGTCGAAAATTATATAAAACGTCTATTCATTTTTTTCTGTTTCAGCATGACTTCATAAGATTTTTCAATAATGTCTGTTAAGACGTCTCCTTTATAAATTCTGCCAAGTTTAAGTCCCTGTTGATAATACTGTACAATCTCATCCAGTTTCGCTGATGTTTCTTTGGTAATCCTTACATTTAACTGAATTCTTTCCGATTCCATTAAAGGCTCTCCCCTCATGATAGCAATCAGCTAGCAGCATTCTACGTGTATGTTATCTACCGCTACTATAACATAATTCTGCAAAATATTCCTTTATAAGAGAAGATTGGGTTACCCTTTTGGTGTTGATTCGACACTTGGCTCCAGCTTGCTTTTCACTTACTCCCCTGCATCCTTCTCTCCAGGAATAATAATGGTTGCCATTGTTCTTCTTCTTCTGCCGGATATTGGTTTGTTCGAGGTGTATTTCAAATACACCTTCCTTAAATCTTCAAAAAAATCGAGAAACTCACTATCGCTTAAATAAAGGGAAGTCTGCCTGAAAGAAACTCCATCTGCCTTGAAATCAATTTTATCCTGATTTATATACCGTTCAAATTCCCCCATTAGATTTGCCATAAATTTAATAAACACGCCCATTTGATCGTCCTTCGACATCTTGTTGAGATCGTCTGCGCCGTTTAAAGATGTATTGGGATTATATATGGAATACACTTTTTCAACTGTCCCCCGGACTGGAATTTCGTCAACGATATGAATGATTCCCGCATCAGCCAATTTTTTTATGTTGCGATACAGAGAAGCTTGTGGAATATCAGGAAGCCGTTCTAGTAATTGCTGGGATGTTAATTGCTGATTTATTAAGTGTTGGATAATTCTCATTCTGACAGGGTGCAATAAAACATCAATTGAAGATTCCATAAATTTATCTCCTATTTCCTTTTTATTATCATTATTGATAATATTATAATTTTTGATTTTTGTAAAGAAGGAATTGGAAAATTTTTATCAGTGTTTCAAAAACAGGAGGAACCCAACGGGATTACATGAAATGACTGTTTTCTAGCAATATTAAAATGAGGAGGTTTTAGGCTATGCTTTTTTCCTGGATGTTTGGACTATATCTGGCGGCACAGACCCTTCACGCTTCTGACAGTGTGACAATTACCAAGGATGGTCAAACTGTTGCCGATTTCCATGTAAAGGAATATTTTTACACACTACCGGACCTGCCAATCATGAATGCAAATAAATATGAGAAATTTTTGGAACAGCTGGAGAAAAAGGTTTCCGTTCCACCTAAGAATGCCTCGTTGGATGCCAATGGCAAAATTATTCCAGAGCAACTGGGAACACAAATCCACCGGCAGGCATTAACAGAGCAGTTATATTCTTTTTATTTTAATCATCATCTGTCACAGATGGAAGTTCCAATGATACCAGCTTACCCGAAAATCGATAGTGAATTGCTTAGCGATATCAGCAGCCAACGGATAGGTCGTTATGTGACATCTTTTAATCTTGGTAATAAAAATCGTGCCATCAATATTAAAATCGCGTCCAATGCCATAAATAATTATGTCGTATTTCCAAGTGAAACTTTCTCTTTCAATCAAGTGGTTGGGAAGCGGACAGAAGACAAAGGCTATTTGAAAGCACCTGTTATCATCCGAGGGGAGTTAGATGAAGATATTGGGGGGGGGATCTGTCAGGTCTCTTCAACACTTTATAATGCCGTTGATAATGCAGGTCTGAAAATTGTCCAGCGATATTCCCACAGCAGAAAAGTTCCCTATATACCGCCAGGACGCGATGCTACCGTCAGCTGGTATGGACCTGATTTTGTTTTTAAAAATTCCTATAATCAGCCAATATTAATCAGGGCCAGAACACTAGGCGGGTTGCTGATTATTTCAGTCTTTTCGTCTGAAGGAATCGAGTATGTCCCCCGCAAAGTTCCGGGTCCACCATATTAATGGAAAGGGTCAGACCCTGCAGTGCTATATCCTGATTTGGATATTGCATGCCTGCAAGGCCTGACCCCTATTTTTTGAAATGGTTATTGTTTTTTATTTAATGCACTTTCCATTAGCTCCTCAGAAAATTCCGCTAAGGCAGCATTATCCATTTGATTAAGATTAAAGTTGGGTGCCAGGTTTTTAACAAGATTCCCCATTTTCCCGGAGTCTTGTTGTTTTTGACCTATTCGATTTTCATTTGGGCTGGAAGAAGTCATGTTATTCATTACCTTTGTTATTGGAAGCGCCATATCTTGACGTTTTCCTCTCGTTAACCCAAATACGGCAGCGCTTATGCCGAGTCCCAGCAGCGATGCCCACATAGTCCCCCGGCTCTTCTGTTTAGGCATAAACAAGTTGAAAAACGGCATCTTTCTCATGCTTCTCATTTTAGCACCCCTTGTAAGTTAATCTTAGAGAGAAACTCCCCCTCCATTTGCTAATGTACGCAGTATCCACAAAGATATAAGTAGTAATCAGTCCTTGGTTTGGCATTCTTTGAGACCCTGTCCATTTACAGCCAATCATCCCAAAACAAACTCACAGTGATGAACCACTTACCTTTTTTTTTCATACAATGCAAAAAAAAAACATTGGGTGATATGTATGGGAGGCTTAACCTATATAGATTTTCTGGCAAAGTTTGGTGTTGGAGGAGCACATCCTGGAGGAATCGGGTTAACGAAGGAAATGTTGTCAAACGAGAAAGTTAGCAAGGATTCACGCATACTGGATGCAGGTTGCGGGACAGGACAAACAACCGCTTTCCTTTATAACGAATATAAAGCAGAAGTTTACGGCCTAGAATTAAATCCAATCATGGTCGAAAAAGCAAAAAGTCGTTTCCAAGGCCAACAACTGCCTATCCAACTGACACAAGGTTCCGTGGAAAACATCCCTTTTGAGGAAAACACCTTTGATTTTGTCCTTTCTGAATCAGTATTGGCGTTTGTCAATAAACCATCTGCCATACAGGAGTTTTACAGGGTTTTAAAACCTGGAGGACGTGTCATTGTTAATGAAATGACAATCAATCAACCCCTAAATGAACAGGAGGCTGCGGAAATCAAACAGTTCTATGCGATTGATTCCTTGTTACTTGAGGAGGATTGGGAAAAGATTTTTAAGAATGCCGGGTTCCAGGATATTGAAATTAAAAGGCAAACCCATGATTTAAAAAATAGTACTCCGGCACAAGAATTTAACTTTTCTACCAATTTTGAACCTGAACTGTTTGGCATTCTCAATCAGCATGGGAATATGTTAGTAAAGTATCATGATGTTTTGAGTCACCGAATCATAACCTGCACTAAAAAGTAACGATTAGCGAGCCTTGAATTTCATTTGAAATGATAGGCTTTTTTTGTGTCTTCAGGATTCGTCCCAATGATAGTATGGTGAATATTATTCTTTGTTCGTTGAAAAATAATCATGAAAGGATGGATGATAAATGGATCAGACATTAGGGTTTTTACGAGAAATCCTATCCAATTATACGGATGAACACCATAGAGATGCCAAGCATTTATATCACAAGTTGATAAAGGGTCACTATCAATCGGAGGAAGCATTTGTCCGTGACTTAACCGGCAGTGAGATCGATTTTTTAAATAAAATTCTCCCGGAAGAAATCAACTATGCCCAACAGGAACAAGACGACAAAAGGCTGCGTGAATTAAATGAAGTGTATGAGCTGTTAATATAACCTCTCACAGAAGGAAAAAGATGGCGAAAGCCGCCATCTTTTTTTAGGAAATATGCAATATTTTTGCGCAAAGATATTTCCTAGGCAAGCGCACAGTGCGACAAAAGATGATAATCAAACTTTAGTTGTTTCCCTAATACGCGACATGTTTTGAGCGGAATCAACAGTATATTTAATCTTTTCACTTTCGTACATCCGCCAAAACGACATCATCATTCATCCTGTTTATCCTTTGGCAACTGGGTTTTGCCCAGTCGCCCTGAGTCTTGAAGCGCTTTTTTGATTATTAACTCGATTTGTGCATTAACGCTGCGAAATTCGTCATTCGCCCATTTTTCCAGAGCATCATAGTATTTTGAATCAATGCGAAGGAGAAAACGCTTCTTCTCAGCCACATTATCACGACCTTAATAAATGGTTCCTGTATTAATTACAGGCTGGCTTCCTTTTTCCGAAACCAACGTCACCATAAGATTATTAACCATTTGCGCTTTCTTTTCTTCATCCAGTTCAACAATGCCTTCCGAACTTAATTGATCAATGGCTGATTTCACCATTGAAACCGCACCCTCGACAATGACTTTACGGGCTGCCAGTACGGCTTTTGCTTGTTGTCTTTGCAGCATGGCATGGGCAATTTCACTGGAGTAAGCTAAATGCATGATTCTTGCTTCTATAATTTCCACTCCTGCAATTTCCAAACGTTTTTGCAAATCTTTTGTTAAATTATCTCCCACCTCGTCAGAGTGCTGCCTCAGGGATATTTCATAGTCATTATTAAAATTATCATAAGGGTATTGGCTGGCAATATGACGTAAGCCTGTTTCACTCTGAGTATGAACAAACTCTTTATAATCCTCAACGCCAAATACGGCCTTTGCCGAATCGGACACTTTATAAACGACCACTGCCGCGATTTCGATTGGGTTCCCTTCCAGATCATTCACTTTCAGCCTGTCACTGTTAAAATTAAGCACCCTTAGGGATACAGTATTTCTTATGGTTAACGGAACTGTAAGCCAAAATCCTTCCTGACGAATCACTCCCATATAGCTGCCAAACAGAGTAAACACCTTGGCCTGATTTGGCTGAATCACTGTGAAACCACTGAGTAACATTAACATGACAAGCGCTGCCACTACCGCAACTATGAGCATGGGAATATTTTCGGTAATGGCAAAACTTCTAAAACAAATAACAGCAATCACAGAAAAGAACAAAAATATCAATATACCTAGAAATCCATTCATTTTACCTATTGGTTTCTCCGTCAAACGAACCACTCCCTTTTTCCATTTCTCACCAATAATGATATCACTTTAATATCAATTTGATAACCCTTTAGTAGTATTTTAGGCTCAGTTTTTGCCACAAAAAAACTGCCAGGACTTGTGGCAGCTTTTTCTAGCTCTGTTCTACTTCATCGTATGAAAAGGTTGTAACCTTCGTAGATTCTCCTGAATCAATTTCCTGCTTGGAAGCACTTTTTTCAAGTTTTTCCTGGTTATCCATCCCCGGTGCGATGGTAGGACCCTGTTGTTTTGTTTTTTTTGTCCATTTTCAATAAAGGTCAACTCCTTTACAAAGATAGTGTCCTATGAACCTGAATGACTATACGTTTAATCTAATTCATTAGAAAAAGGAACTGCTTCTTTGGAAACAGTTCCTTTTTGGTATAACCTCTTAGGAGACCCAACCATGACACCAGCCATCGGTTTGCAATTGTCATTCCCCTTTAGTTGAGCTCTCTAAAAGGAGACTATGATCCATCAGCCGATGTGTGTTAGTTCCGTTGAAGGAATTAATTCACATTTTTATATGGAATTCAAATTCCTTAAAGAAACCATTTTCGGTTTAGACCGACCAAACTCTTTATTCCTCCTATTTGGAATTTCAGTTTCTTCACAATGTCATCTTCTGATTAAAGCAGGTAAGAGATCAAGAATGGTCGATATCTCACTCGTGACCTTTCCCTCTTTTGCCTATTGGGTGGATTCACCAGCCACAGGCATCCTTTTTCATTGGTTGCTATCAAATGGACTAGGAACCAACTAAGAAGGAAAAAGGTTTAAGATTACCGTTTTTCTGCTTTTTCTTTAGACTTCATTGCTCAGCTGACCAAATGTCCTACAAGGAATACCCTTACATTTTCGTCCATAAACGGAACGAACACGTATGGTTGAGCCTCCTAAGAAGTTATTTTTTTTCTTTACACTTGGATTATAGCACGAAATTTCTAGATTTTGGCTTTTTATTGTTACAAAATTGTGAACCTTTGAACAAAAATTTGTTATTCAAATTTTAATACAGGTTGAAATTAGGTCGTTGATAGGTGAAACCATGGCAAGAAATGGATCACTTCAACCGGCTGGCTAGAGTGGAGAACTTATAAAACCAAACTTGAACCTATTGGTCTTTTTTCACTCCACCTCAGTGCCGGCTGCAGCCATCCACGGACTTAAGCACTTGCATTTCTTTCCCTTGGCCTCTCCTTCTTATGGGAAACATAGCTATGAAGCACCATCCCACCCATAACCAGAACAATCCCTCCCCAGGATAAAATAGATGGAAAATCCGAATGTAAAACACTTACTTCGCCAATTAAAGCAAACAGAACTTCCAACGATTGAGTGGCTTCAACCGCCGCTAATCTTTGCATATTTCCCCTAACAAGATCGGTTGCCTGAAAAAATAGCACTGTAGCAATTACCCCTGATGAAATTGCCACGATACTGGTTTGAATGGTCTGGCTAAAAGTTGGTAATCCTTCTGTAAAAATGCCATATAAGGATAAAAAAATCCAAAAAGGCAAACTTGCTAATGTCATGCCCAAAACCCGCTGAAATACATCCAAACGCCCGCCGCATACATCCATCATCTTACGATTTCCCAGCGGGTAGGCAAATGATGCGATAATTACAGGGAATACACCTAAAAAAACCTCCGTTAGCGACAGATGGCCCGCCTGGTCAGCCTGCATCACCATAATCCCCAGCAAAATAACCAATGACATGGCTAAACCTTTAACAGGGATAGTTCCTCTCATTTTTATCGGACCATTAGCGGTACCAATGGACTCATAAAACAGAGGCGCCAACAGGGAACCTGAGATAATCGTAATCTGCCATGTAGCGGCAATCAACCAGCCTGGGGCATAGGCCGCGGAGAAACAAATGGGAGCATAAAATAAACCAAAACCTACAAAGCTCCACAGTAACCACGCTTTTGGCTGTTTTTTCATTTCAGTCCATAGCGGTTTCAAATTTTTTCTGACCATGACAATGATCACCAAAAAAGGAATCATAAAAAAATAACGTAAGGACGCACTCCAGATCCAGCTGCCTCCGTCTTGTTCCATTGATCTATTAAGAACGAAGGTAACAGCAAAAAAGAAGGCCGCGCAAGTGCCCAATAATATCGGTTTCATTAGTTTTTCCCCTTTGTTGTTCAAGTGGTTCTTTGGATAAGGGACGAGACCTATATACTTATAGGTAAATTTGGGCAGATTCCGCCCCCTTAATAGTTCTGCCTCAGTTAACTACAATAAATCGATACTTTGTTGCTCACTGCCATATAGATGTTTTCGATTTTTAACAGCAATCAAAAAGGAACATACAAACAGGATGGCCGCAAACTGGAACGAAACCCGCACGCCAAATTCTTCTGCAATCCATCCCATCAGAAGTGAAGAGAACCCAAAACAAGCGTGAATCAATGTGCCCCGAGCCGAATAGACCTTAGCCAGCAGTTGTTCCCTCGCGTTTTTTTGAATAATCGTGGTTTCAGCCACATCTCTAGCCATCTGCGGAATGCCAAACAGGAATGACAGGAATAAAGCAAACGTCGAAATAGAGGTGTTTCCGAACAGGAAAGTAATCAAGATTAAAGAAAAAGTGGACAAAAGCATAGTCTTTCCGAGATTTCTTTCCAATGTTGCAGAATAGCGATATATCAATAAACCGCCAATCAGCATTCCTGCAAAAAAGGATCCATTAATGAACCCCCACCAGTTCTCCCCTTTATTTAACGCCTCCGAAACAAATACAAATAAAATGGCCGCAATCCAAACCGCGTTTGCCAGAGTTTCCAGTACATTCATCATGTTAATCGTTCTAAGCTGTTTCGAATGCCATATAATACCCCAGCCCTGTTTCAATGTCTCCAGCCTGGAACCCCCTTCTTGTTGGGGATGTTTCCCAGTTTGTCGGATTGAACCCATGAATACTGTTGAAACAGTGTGCAATAACAGGGTTAACCACAGAATCTTGTCAGGCCCGGCAAGTACCAACAATATACTTCCTGCCGGCCATGCCACTAACTGTACGATTTGATCCGACACCGACAAGAGACTATTAGCTTTTATTAAACGGCTTTCCTCCACTAAACTTGGGACAAGCGCGTTTCTAGCAGGGGCAGCCCAACCATCAAAAAAGGCGATTAAAAAGACCAACGAAAAAATCAACACAAGCCATTGATTTGTGACGTTGCCTGCAATACTGGATAACACAAGCATGAAAAGTGTTTTTCCACATTGGGATAAAACAAAATCGACTTCAGCCTGTATTTGTTTATAACCAACGGGGCCAAGATTCCACTCACCAAACCAGCAAAGGTATTTAAAAATGGAACCAGTGACATGTAGGCCACAGAACCTGTGATATCACTGATTAGTTTAATCAAGCAGACCACATACAAAATATCCCCCAAGTTAGCCAACATTTGCCCTATCCAAAGAAACCTCATGGAAGACTGTTTTCCATATGCACCAGACATTGGTACCCCGCCTTTTATTTAATTTTTTTAGGAAGGGTGATTTTTACATTGGAATGCCTCCTGCTCCCATTTTCTTTCGGCATCCTTCAGTATAGCAGAAATCTGAATCTTTTGTTATTATTCTTATAGGATGAATAATCCAATGTTAACAGTCATATAGTGTTCTGTCGTTCAAAAGTCTTACTTTTATGAAACCTTAAACAGCTTCTGGACGTAATATCACCATTAAACAATAAAGAGAGGTTGGTTGTATGTTTGGGAAAGTCGCAGCAGACATGCTAGGATTAAGCGATGTCGGTTCTGTCATCAAACCGGCAGATTATGATAAGGTTGATGCTGATGATTATGTGATGCATGAAGACCAAGAAAAAATTTATTTTTTAATCAAATCCAAATCGGATGAGTATTGCTTTACCAATAATGCGTTGATTCATCTGGACGGGACAAGTGCGACCAGTAAAAAGCGGATGCTTTACCGCTATAGTTATGCCACCCATAAAATTACCGATGTTTTTCTCGAAACCGCCGGGACGGTTGATTTAGATGTAGAGATTAAATTTAAAATCGGATCCGTGCCTTTTTCCATTGATGTTCATAAGAAGCATCTAGAGGAAGTAAAGGATTTATATAAAGCCTTGATCAAAATTTCTGAAATCACCCATGAAAACGACATTTCCTTGCAATATGCCAAGCAGAGCTTGGAGATTGCTTCCACCACACTGGGCAGGGTATCCAGTCAAGACACCAACCTGGTGGTACAGTTCAAAATGTTGAACCAAGCCGCTTTCCAATGGTTAGAGGAAGCGAAAAAGCAATACTGGATTAAAGATTTTGGCCATATCTTTGAAAAATATATTAATAATTAACCAATATATTAATAATTAACCAAAATAAATAACCCCAATAAATTGGGGTTACAGATTGTCGAGAAAGGGTATCTTTCTCGGCAATTTTTTATATTGTCGAAGTCTAACCACCAGATTTTTCATTAAATATTGTGCCTGCTCAAAGTCCTGTTGATTTCCGCTCCAGGTGCTTCGCGGACCTTAGGGCGTGCCGGGGAGCCTCCTCGGCGCTTAGGCGCCTGCGGGGTCTCCCCTGCCCCGTACTCCCGCAGGAGTCTTCGCACCTTCCGCTCCAATCAACAGGGGAAAATAACTTTAAGTATTGCCACACACATTTTCCAGCTTGGTTAAGTGGGTGGCAATCTTTTTCATGTTCTGGCAGGCGGCAGTAAGAAGAGCCTGTTCGCTCGCCTTCTTTAATCCCCGTAACCGACAGTAGCGAAGCCCATGCAGCTCTTTTGAGTCTGCGAAGCTTCGCTCAATTTTTTCCTTCCTAAATTTATAAAGCATTTTTCCCGATTTAGATAAGCGATTTAATCTTACCTTTTCTTTGTGCTCCTCCCAAACATGTCGTGTTACGACTTTTACCTTATTTTTTGAACGCGTACATTGGGATAGAAGCGGGCAGTTCACACATTTCTTTGAATCAGACTTGTATTCTCTATAACCCTCACGGGTTGTTGTTTTGTACATTAACATATTCGCGAGTCTCTACTTCGACCTCTTTCTTTGAAAACTTGTTCTTATTTGCGTTTACCTATAAATGAGTAGAATCCGTAAATAAAACACGACCACCAACCATTTTGTGGTTCATTGCCTGTAGAACAATTTCATCAAAAATCTCCTGAAAATTATCTGTATCTTTAAAACGATGTTGGCGATTCCAACTGATTGTTGAATGATGGGGCACTGGGTCATGGAATTTCAAACCTAAGAACCAGCGGTAAGCGATATTCATTTTTATTTCTCTTTCTAATTATCGCTCGGAACGAATGCCGTAAATATATCCTATAAACATCATTTTAAAAAGAATAAGTGGATCAAGGGGCGCCCATTATCATCACTATAATAAGGACGTACTTTTTCTAGAAGAAACGAGAAATTAATATATTTATCAATTAAACGAAGAAGGTGATTGTCAGGAACCATTTCATCTATAGATACAAATTCATATTCGTTTTGAGAGGACTCTTTAGGTTTGAACATTGGGTTTCACCACTTTATTAATAATTTTGTTAATCATATTATAACAAATTAACGCGGTGAACAGTTAAAGTTAATGAACAAAATAAAGGACTGTCGAAGGTTTTTCGACAGCCTGTAACCCCAATAAATTGGGGTTATTTATTTGAGAACTTATTTTTTAATTAACCGAAAATCACGGGCTTGGCCTATGAAAAAGTCCCATCACTTCTATGGTTTCCGTAATATTGACAAATGCCTGGGGATCTACCTCTGCTATGAGATGTTTAACTTCATTCAATTCGTAACGGGAAATGACCGTAAATAAAACGTTGCGTTTATCATTTGAATAGCCGCCAATACCATCCATGATGGTTAACCCTCTATACAGATTACCCAATAAATGCTGTCTCATTTCCTGTCCTTTACCAGTGATAATCATTAAGGTCAGTTTCACATGGTCTGTGTAAATGGCATCTACCACTTTTCCAGTAACAAATATCGATACTAACGTATTCAGCGCTGAATCCCAATTAAACAAAAAGCCACTGATTAAAATGACGATCGCATTCATTGCAGAGAGTAATAAACCAATAGGAAAATCCCTCTTTCTTGAAATAATCATTCCAATAATGTCAAATCCCCCGGTGGAACCTGAACAGCGAAACACAATTCCAACACCCAGACCTGTTAAGGCTCCACCAAATATAGAAGACAGAATCTTGTCGTTCGCAATGGCATGAACGGGAACGAAGTATAAACCGAGCGAGATAATGATAACGGAAAGAATGGAATTCGTAATAAACCTTTTCCCCAGCATTTTATAGCCTATTACCAATAATGGCAAATTCAACAAAAAATTGGCCAGCCCCGTATTGAAAGGGGTAATCATCCCCAATATCATAGACACGCCGCTAAGTCCGCTACTTAAAATCTGGTGAGGAATTAAAAAAAGGTTGAAGCCCACTACAACAATAAGGGAGCCAATGATTAAACCAAGAAGCTGCAATGACTTTTTCCTCCTCCCGACAACTATAAAAAAATAATACAGATTCTCTCTTCATATGTAAATGAAATTATTTTTTAAATATAATAACCTAATTTGGTAAGATTCCACTGTTGACTTTTAAAAGGTATATTTTATACTATATAGGTATATTATTTCAATAAAAAAAATCCTCATCACAAACCGATGAGGTAGAGGTCGCGGTTTTTATTAGTAGATCGGGTGAGATGCAGAGACATCACGGACTCCGGTTGAAAGGAATAACCGCCGAAGTGTGCATTGGTCTCTGAAAGTGCATGCTGGGGCTGTATTCGAACAGGAACAGAACTGTCACGCTTTGTCCTACCGGCAAAGTGTGTTGAGCTATCTTTCGGAAGGTATGATGCGGGTATGAAACCATGCCATCGATATGTTTCGTTGGCATTTTTTATTCCCAACTCCTTCCTAGAAAAGCGCGCAAGCACCCTGGACAGCCCTCCCACTGAGATAAAGGAAACACGAAGAGCGTAGTGCATTCGTGCTTGACTTATCGTAAGGCGGAGAGCGAAGGACACTAGATGCTAGGGCGCTGGAGCTAGACAATACTAAAAGTCAAAAAGGAGTTTCAATCATGAATACAACTAAAAATAATTCATCACCTGGTGTATTAACAGGAAATAGAGAGCAGGATGAATTAAGAAGGAGCTTGAAATCCCGTCACCTGACTATGATTTCACTCGGAGGAACCATCGGTACCGGTCTGTTTCTGGCCAGCGGCGGTGCCATTCATACGGCCGGGCCTGGAGGAGCCATTTTATCTTATCTTGTAATCGGAATCATGGTTTACTTTTTAATGCAGAGTTTAGCAGAAATGGCGGCCTACATGCCGGTTGCCGGAAGTTTCAGCACCTACGCGACCAAGTTTGTCGACCCTGCATTAGGTTTTGCTCTTGGATGGAATTATTGGTATAACTGGGCAATCACCATTGCCGCGGAACTGTCCGCTGTCACCATGATCATGAAATTCTGGTTCCCGGATTCCCCTTCATTGCTATGGAGCAGTATTTTTCTTGTAATAATGTTCCTGCTAAACTATCTATCTGTTAAAGGGTTTGGCGAAGCAGAATATTGGTTCTCGCTTATTAAAGTAGTAACTGTCATTCTGTTTGTCATTGTTGGCCTGCTTATGATTTTTGGAATTTTTGGGGGCCAGACCGTCGGCTTTAAAAATTTCACCATGGGTGATGCCCCATTCCACGGCGGTTTTATGGCTATGTTAGGTATCTTTATGGCTGCAGGCTTTTCTTTCCAAGGAACAGAGCTGTTGGGGGTAGCAGCGGGTGAAACAGATGACCCCAAAAAATCTATTCCCAAAGCAGTAAAATCTGTATTTTGGCGGATTCTATTATTCTATATTTTGGCCATTTTCGTTATTGGACTTTTGATTCCATTTACAAACGGGGACCTATCGAACAACGATGTGTCTGTCAGTCCGTTTACGCTTGTTTTTAAAAAGGCCGGGATTGCATTCGCAGCCTCTGTGATGAATTCTGTCATTTTGACAGCCGTGCTTTCGGCTGGAAACTCAGGGATGTACGCATCCACCCGGATGCTTTGGGATTTAGCACGCCAAGGAAAGGCGCCGAAATTCCTTGGAAAATTAAATAAACGGGGCGTACCTGTCAATGCCTTAATCGCCACCTCCTTGGTGGGCACACTAGCGTTTTTGGCTTCTTTGTTTGGAGACGGCACGGTCTATGTGTGGCTGTTGAATGCCTCGGGTATGTCAGGGTTTATTGCATGGCTCGGAATTGCAATATGCCATTATCGTTTCCGCCGTGCCTACACCGCACAAGGAATGGATATAAATTCGCTGCCTTTTAAGTCAAAATTATTCCCGTTCGGTCCGGTTTTTGCCTTTGTCGTTTGTGGTATTGTCGTGCTGGGGCAAAATTATTCTGCTTTTATGGGAGACCAAATAGATTGGAACGGAGTATTCGTGTCCTACATTGGAATACCACTTTTCCTTATTTTGTGGTTAGGCTATAAATTCATCAATAAAACAAAACTCATTCCGTTAGATCAATGTGATTTACATGTTGATTCCAAGGAAATAGAAGAGGAAAAAGAATACAGTGCATAATCAACAGGCTCCTGAGATACAGGAGCCTGTTTTAAATAGAAGGCTCTGTTAAAGGATATTGTAGATTTTTTTAACTCCGTTGATATCGGAGCAGACAAGCCCGACTCTTGTGAGAGTACGGGCTGGAGAGCCTCCCCGGCAACGCCCGCGCGGGTTCGCTGAGCGTCTTTCTCTGCAAACAACAGCCAAATTTAAAAGGGCAAAATAGAAAAAACAGACTCTAAACTAGAGTCTGTCTCCTTTAACAATTAGAATTCCGCATTTCCAGGTGTCCGCGGGAATGGAATGACGTCCCTGATATTGCTCATCCCTGTCAGATACATAATCAGGCGTTCAAATCCAAGTCCATAACCTGAATGCTTCGTGCCTCCATATTTTCTTAACTCCAGATACCACCAATAATCCTGTTCATTCATACCAAGCTCTTTAATTTTTGAGGCAAGAACATCCTCTCGTTCTTCACGCTGGCTGCCCCCTACAAGCTCTCCAATTCCCGGTACCAACAGGTCTGTAGCGGCTACAGTTTTGTTATCTTCATTCAAGCGCATATAAAATGCCTTAATCTCTTTTGGATAGTCGGTGACAAACACAGGCTTCTTGAAGATTTTTTCACACAAATAACGTTCGTGCTCGGTTTGCAAGTCTGCGCCCCACTCTATCGGGTAATCAAATTTTTCACCGGATTGTTTCAACAACTCAATCGCTTCCGTGTAAGTAACACGTCCAAACTCCGCTGTGTGGGCATTGTTTAACCGGTCCAGCAAACCCTTCTCCACAAAGCTGTTAAAGAAATTCATCTCTTCCGGCGCCTGCTCGAGTACATATCCGATTACATATTTTACCATATTTTCGCCTAGATCCATGATATCCGGCAACTCGGCGAATGCAACTTCCGGCTCAATCATCCAAAACTCAGCCGCATGTCGGGCTGTGTTGGAATTTTCCGCTCTGAATGTAGGGCCAAATGTATAGACATTTCTAAACGCCAAGGCAAAAGCTTCAGCAGAAAGCTGCCCGCTTACGGTTAAATTGCTCTCTTTGCCAAAAAAGTCTTTAGATGCATCTGTTTTGCCTTCTTCGTTTTTAGGCAGGTTATCCATGTCCAAAGTGGTTACTCTAAACATTTCTCCAGCACCCTCCGTATCACTTCCGGTGATAATCGGTGAGTGGACATAAACAAAGCCTTGCTCTTGGAAAAACTTATGTATCGCATAGGCCGCTAACGATCTGATACGAAAAACAGCAGCAAACGTATTAGTTCTTGGCCGCAGGTGGGCAATGGTTCTCAAGTATTCAAAGGTATGCCGTTTCTTTTGCAGCGGATAGTCGGCATTGGAAGAGCCTTCGATCGAAATTGACGTTGCTTTGATCTCAAAAGGCTGTTTGGCTTGAGGTGTGTGGATAAAATCCCCTACAACCTTGATGGATGAACTGATTGGCAGTTTCGCGATTTCTTTAAAATTGTCTAATTGTTCGTCAAAAACGATTTGGACGCTTTTAAAGAAGCTCCCATCATTTAACTCAATGAAACCAAAAGTTTTCGAATCACGAATAGTGCGGATCCACCCGGATACCTGGATTGGTTGGCCGATAAAACTTTCAGTATTTCTGTACAATTCTTTCACTAAGGATTGTTTCATGATTTCCCTCCTAAAACATACGGATAAAAGTTCCCAGCATTAAAGAGTGTAAAACTTTTTGCAAACCGCTAAGCCCAATAACAAAAAACCTCCCATCCCCATGGGAAGAAAGGTAAATTTCCCTTGTTTTACCGCATGATTTATCCCTTCCATATTATATATAAATCGCCGCCAATAAGCAATATTCAACAAACCAACCTCGGCTTCACCACATATCCAGAAAAAAAGCAGTTCTCCCGTTATCTTTTTTAAAAATTTTCAGAATTTTGGCAGGTAATTATAAGAATTGGTCGAAATAATAGTTATTGATTCGATTCTTGCTTAAGGGGTGCCGGCCGTGGACAAAGTCACTTGTATTGCCTATCTTCTTTACAACTCTTCCAAGGATCAATGCATCAAAGAAAAGGCCATTCAATTACTGAATGGCGATGTATCTATTCGGGATTTAAAAAGGGATGTGTCCTTGCAAGCCAACGTGGCGTTTGCTGAATCTTTATTGAAAAAAAACAAAATTGATAAAAACCAAGTGCAACGGTTTGCAGATCAATTTATGATTGTCGAGGTTTAAGCTTCCATTTGGAAGTTTTTTTATAACCTTTACATTATGATGCGGGCTTTTCATCCGTGCAATATTTTTGATAACACAAAATTTCAGTACCATTTTCCATCATAGATGTGTTATAATAGATGAACCCTAATCTCTCCCAAAACTGTTTTGCTTTTAGGTTTTCTTTTATCACACCAATTCGAACCGTATCGAAACCCCGTTTCATCATTTCATTTTCAAATAGCGCATAAGCCTGCTCCCCAAATTCAAACCCTTGATAATCAGCATGAATCATAAGCAGGCCGAGCCAAGGAAAATGATCTTTTGGATTTTCTTCCAAGTAATCCAAAACTCCAATATAGGTATCATCCAGTTTAATAAAGTTACTCTTTGTTTTAGAGTTTATGAACTCTTCTTCCATGTCAACAAGATTCCTAACCGGGTTACCATTTTCCAATACATTATAGGCTTGATTGGAATTGACAATTTCAAGCGCTATATATAATGTCTCTTTTCCTATTTCTTCAAAGTACATGGCCATGTCGCTTAACTCCTCTTTTTTAATTCATTATAGCAACTTGAACAACAATATGATTTGTTTCACCGACAAAATTTTGTATTTTTTTATCATTCGATATATCTAAAAAAGAAAGGTGATAGATAATATGGTTCAAATAGAAGTCATGATTCAATTTGAAGGAAAAGTATATTTAACGAACGTAATTACTGACGGGAACACATCGGACGAAGAAATTCAACGCTTGGCTTATGAACAAGTCCAAAAGCAATGGAGAATTCAAAAATGACATAGAAAAAACTGTATGGGGCCCTACCCATACAGTTTTTTATTTTCAAAGGTATTTCTTCAACACGTAGGTATCCTTAAACACCTGCTCCATTAATGGGGTTATCCCGGCTGTTGCCAGCAAGTGAAGTTCATGCATTGCCCTTGTGCAGACGGTATAGAAAAGTTTCCTTTCCCGTTCGCTTTGGTATTGTGAGATGTCATAAAGAATGACAGCATCAAATTCAATCCCCTTGGCGAGATAAGACGGAATCACCAGAATACCTTTTTCATATGAAAGAGTTCCCTTTTCAATTAGGTGGGCTGCTATTTCCTGCTTGGTGGCTTCATATGCCCTGTAACTCTCCCCAGCGGTTCTGCAAATGATTGCGATTGTCCGATGGCCTTCCTGTTGGAGCTCCCTTACTTTGTTGATAACTAAACGATTTAAGGCACCTTCATTCACCATTGTCAAAGTCGGTTTACTCCCGTATCGATTAAATGGCTCGATGGCCTCTCCCCCTGCTATTAGCCCTTTTGTGAAATTGACGATTTCTTTCGTGGAACGATAGGTCTTGGTTAATACAAAAGTTTCAATCTCTTCTTCCGAAGTGGCAAGGTCTGTTAATACTGTTCCAGACCCTGTTGCACCCGAAAAAATTGCTTGATTAAAGTCGCCTAATAAAGTCATTTTGCTATAGGGAAATAACCTTTGTATAAAGGCAAACTGAAACGGAGTATAGTCCTGTGCCTCATCCACAAAAATATGGCGAATGCCTGTATTCGACTTTCGTCCCTCCAACAAATCCTCCAAATAAACAAATGGCGTAGCATCCTCATAAGGAACAACAAACCGATTAAACTGATCGGTCGTTTGCCGGCAAATATCCTCCCAATCTGGCGGCAAATCCTCAACACCTTCCTGTTTGCGTTCAAATAATTGCAGGTATATTTTCCGCAGGTCGAGGAACTTCAATTGTTTTACGGCTCTAAATAATGGTTTAAATTTTTGTTTGACCACCATTTCAGTGAGAAACCTTTGCTCAAGTTCAAAATCATCAAATGAATTCTCAGTATATTGGTTTTTGGATTGAAGCTGTTTATAAGCCTCCATATAGTCTTCTTTTTCAAGAAATTGAATTTCTTCTTCCACCCATTCCCTCGACCGCTCCCGTTTCATTGATCGTCTTAATTCTTTTTTCAGCCACTCCTGGACCAATTGCAGCCGATTAGGGATGGTTATGCTTTTATCCAATGAATAAAAGTATTCACCTATTTCTTTATTGGAGATAATCACATCCCCTCTAAAGCTAAAATCCTTAAAGAGGAGCCCATTTTCTGATAATTCACCCACATATCGGTCAATAATATCCTTAAAGCCAAGACTCGCCTTATAGCGAATCCCATTTATTCTTGTTTGATAACCCGCCTGTTCCTCACCGCTCAATAAATACTCCATTTGCATGAACGGGTCTTCAATGTGGAAATCCCTTCCAATTCGTAAATTTAAATACTCTTGGAAGGTGGATTGCTGCATATTTTCCTCACCAAGTTCAGGAAGCACCGTGGCCACATAGCTGTTAAATAAAGGGTTCGGTGAAAACAACATGATATTTTCCGAATTTATTGTTCCTCGATAACGATACAACAGATAGGCAACCCGCTGCAGGGCAGCGGATGTCTTTCCACTGCCGGCGACGCCTTGAACAATTAATATTTTACTTCGTTCATTTCGGATAATGGCATTTTGCTCACGTTGGATCGTGGCCACAATACTTTTCATTTGGGTACTGGCATTGTTTCCGAGTACCTCTTGCAGCATCTCATCCCCAATGGTTACACCCGTATCAAACATTCCTTTAATTTCAGCGGCTCTAATGATAAATTGTCTCTTTAATTCCATTTCTCCATTAATGAGACCTTCAGGTGTTTGATAACTGGCAGGACCCGGAGAATAATCGTAATATAGGCTGGAAATAGGCGCGCGCCAATCGTAGATTAAAAAATTCTCTTCCTGTTCATCCATGAAGGATGCAATTCCAAGGTAGACTTGGTCCGGAGAAGTCTCCCCTTCCTCCAAAAAATCAATTCTTCCAAAGTATGGAGAGTACTTTAACCTTGCAAGAGTGTCGAGTTGTTTGTCCAGCTGACGGTGCGTGCGTTCCCGCTCAGATAACAATTCGGCCTGCTGTTTAATGCTTGCCGCGGTTTCTATTACATCATCCGGTTCATCTAAATTGACGGTTACATCCTGCCAAAAGCTTTTTCTAATCTCGAGGACATCAGAGTTTACCTTACTTGTATTTCGTTTGAGCTTTTGGATTTTTTTATTCACTTCTTCAACTACATTTTCTACCCGGTCTTGCTCCAGCCGCCAGTCTTTGTTTTGTAAGTCACTCATATAACCACTCCTCGAAAAATTTTAGCAAACTGTTTGACAAATAGAATGAAAATGTGATAACATTATAATAGGGATTTTATACATTTCAAACAGAAAATGACATACAATGCCAAATGTCATTTTATCACTTCCCGTGTTATTTTACAACATTATATTTTTACTTATCACTCAAAAACGCCAAAATAGGCGTTTTTTTTGTTATTGCGTATCTGTATTCCAGGGCTGGCTGATATAGTTGTAGTATTTGAAAACTTATCAAAAAAATTAATAAAAAAACAATTGACATTCTGCCGGTACCCCCACTATAATTTATCTTGAATTAAGTTATTTTAAAATCAAGATAAATACTTTCGAAACAAAGGGAGAGATTTCTTATGACAACAACTAAATGGGTATTAGACCCTGCGCACAGCAGTGTAGATTTTTCAGTCCGCCACATGATGATTGCAAACGTAAAAGGATCATTTAACAGCTTTAACGCTGTAATCGAAGCTGATCCAACCGATTTGACTACAGCCTCCATCGAGTTTACCATTGAAACCTCCAGTGTTGACACACGTAACGCTGACCGTGATGCACACTTGGTTTCAGCCGACTTCTTTGATGTTGAAAACTATCCAACCATGACTTTCAAAGCTGCTAATATCGAAAAAACAGACGAAGGTGAATACAAAGTAACCGGCGATTTAACTCTTCGTGGTGTCACGAAACAAGAAACATTCGCTGTTACTTTTGAAGGACAAGGAAAAGACCCATGGGGAAATGAAAAAGCAGGGTTCAGCGCAAACGGTTCTTTAAACCGTTCTGACTATGGCTTAGTATGGAATGCTGCCCTTGAAACTGGCGGAGTATTAGTCGGAGACAAAATAAAAGTCAATCTTCAAATTCAAGCAGCTAAGGCAGAATAAATTCCTTTACCAAAAGAGCGGGTGTCCCAAAAGTATTACTTTAGGGGCACCCGCTTTTGATTATCCGTTATTTTGAAACTGGTCTGTTGATTTCGGTTTCAGGCGCTTCGCGGACCTTAGGGCGTGCAAGGGGCCAACTCGTCGCTTGTGCTCCTTCGGGGCCTCCCCTGCCCCGCACCTGCATGAGTTTGCACGCCTTCCACTTCAATCAACAGAGTGTTATAACGAAGTGCACTGAGAGCTATGGTTGAATATTACCACTTTTTTTATTTTAAACAATTTATTCAACACGAAAAAAGGATTCCATGTTTTCTCTTTTAAATTTGATAAAGAAATAATCGTTACTAACAGGGTCATATCGATAATCGTGTTTCCAATGGTCAATGTTTTCAGTGATTTCTTTTAGTGCATGAACAAACCATTTAATCTCTTCATTAGTCATAATCGGATGTACCGAAAATCGGACCCATCCAGGTTTTGCTGATAAATCCCCCTGGTTAATTTGATCTGTAATTTGTTTCGAGGCTTCCTTGTTAATATTCAACAGATAATGCCCATATGTTCCGGCACATGAACACCCCCCTCTTACTTGAATTCCATACCTGTCATTAAGGAGGCGGACAATCAGATTGTAATGAATATCCTCAATATAAAAAGAGACGATTCCCAAACGGTCTTTGAGATGCCCCTCTAACACATGAAGTTTCGGAAACTTTTCCAGCTCCCTCAGTATAAAGGAAGTCTGTTGCTTTTCCCGTTTTAATATATTTTCAATTCCCATCGTCTCTTTTAATTTCAAGCACAACGCAGTACGAATGGCTTGAAGAATTCCAGGGGTCCCGCCATCCTCCCGAAGTTCAATGTCTTTGTAATATTGGTGTTCGCCCCAAGGATTGGTCCAAGCTACCGTTCCCCCTCCCGGGTGGTCCGGCACTTGGTTCTTATACATTCTTGAATCAAAAACCACTACACCGCTTGTACCTGGTCCCCCCAAAAACTTGTGAGGTGAAAAGAACACCGCATCCAGTCTCTCCAAAGGATCCTTAGGGTGCATATTGATTTTGACATAGGGCGCCGAAGCGGCAAAATCCACCAAACAGATGCCTCCGTTCTGATGCATGATTCTGGCCAGTTGATGATAAGGGGTTTGAATCCCAGTCACATTTGAACAAGCGGTAAATGCCCCGATTTTTAACGGGCGGTCTCTATAGGAGCTCAAACATTGTTCCAAATGGCCGATATCAACAAAACCGGATGAATCGGGGTTTATTTTTACCACATCCGCTATGGTTTCCAGCCAAGAGGTTTGATTCGAATGATGCTCCATATGGGTGATAAAAACTACCGGGCGCTCTTTTTCTGTTAACCGAAGCTGGTCCTTCCAACGCTCATGAACCCGCAGACCCAGGATGCGCTGAAATTTGCTCATTACAGATGTCATCCCAAACCCATCCAGTACCACAACATCATGGGGGTCCGCATTCACATGTTCTTTAATAATCTGTTTGGCTCCATGGTACAGTCCTGTCATCATTAAACTGGTTATATTGGATTCCGTATGGGTATTGGCCATATATGGTCCAAAAACCTCGGTGATTTTTTGTTCAATAGGACGGTACAACCGGCCGCTGGCTGTCCAGTCCGCATAGATAATCTCCTTATGACCATAGGGGGACTCAAATGTTTGCCCAATCCCAATAACCTGGGAGCGAAAGGCTTTAAAGTATGCTTCAAGATCTTCCGGTACCCGGAAGGATCTCGTTCCTATCTTTGCGGTGATCATATTTACCACCCCGTCATATATGTGTCTTAATTATTACTATATGCAAGGGGTATTTTCGTGTATCTAATAAAAAGGTTGCATCTTCCTCTTGAGCGGTTACAAATCAAAATAAAAAATCCCGCTTTCCGGCGGGCTCTCAATAAACTGTTATGGATATTAATTAAAAAGTGGTGATTTTAACAGACTCCTTGCGGTTTACCTCATCAATTTTTTGGACAAACATTTGAAAGACTCTCTTTTTCTCTTCCAGGTCGCGTATGTATTCTTTTAATTGATTATAGTTTTCCTCAAACGGTTTATGGTACATTTCCCTAATCCTCTCGATAATTTCCTCATTGACAGTCGACTGAATCACTTGCTTGGTAATGCCGTATTTATAGGAATACACCTTCAATTCTTGTGCTACCTGTTCGTATTCTTTTTCAATTTCATCAAGGACTTTGTGTATATCCTCTTTCCATTCCTCTAACGATTTTTGAACATATGATTTCACTACAGTATCTTCCATGTATCCCCCACCCGTGTAATCAACTTTTGCTTTAATGATTATTTTAGCAAAATTAGATTACACGGAAGTTTCGGAATGATTACATTGGATTTTCATATCCGCTATATTTTTCTTACTGAATCTGGACTATTTTGCTAAAATCACTCAAGGTTGTGGAGTATTTAATATAGGTTCTGGGCAATTGGTAGTACTCATCTTTTATTCCTTTTTTTATATACGGTCCGGGTGTGGTGGTCAGGCCGAACAGATAATATTTTTTCACCTGTTCGATTACCCGGTTATTATAATTGCCATATGGATAAGACAGTGCCGTGATGGGTTTGCCTGTCACTTTTTCAATCTTTTGCTTGGATTGCTTCAGTTCTTCCTCTAAATTGACAACTGCAGTCAAATCCGGATGCGTTGCGGTATGGGACTGGATTGAGAACATACCCGAATTGGCAAGCATTTGTATATCTCCTGCTGTCAATCGATTGGGTCGTCCAATAAAATCAGAAATGACAAAGATCGTCGCAGCCGGCAGGAATCTGTCTGTTTTAAGCTTCTTGAAAATCTTATAGGCTTCTAGGTTATTTTTATATCCATCATCAAAAGTGACCAAAATAGGTTTTTCAACTTGTTCCGTCTCCTGCCAGCTCTCGAAGGTCAGCATCGTATACCCATTGTCCCGCAAAAAGCGCATTTGCAATTCAAAATTTTCCGGTGTTACGTATAACTCCTTCTGACCGTGACCGGTAAATTCCGCAATTGAATGATAGACAAGAATCGGGACTTTTTCCGCAGCATGTGCCGAATCTGAAAATCCTAATATCCCCCAAGCTAAAACACCCATTAACAATAGCTTCATTGAAACCCTACCTTCCTGATTGTTAATGGTATTATTCCTCCTTTGAATAATTCCTAACCTTGGTCACTAACCAATAAATTATTGCAAATAGAATTTCATGATAAACTAGACATAGCAAACTATAAGGAGAACTCTCATGACAGAATACAAAATTTTATTTTTAGACGTGGATGGGACGATTTTACCCCCAGACCATATCATTCAGGATTCAACCAAGGATGCGATCCGCCAAGTCCAATCCAAGGGGATTGAAGTGTTTATTGCGACCGGTAGACCTCTCCATGAAATGGATGACCTGGCCCGGCAATTAAACGTAAATAGCTTCATAGGCTACAACGGAGCTTATGCCACCTATCGGGGACAGGACCTGTACCAGGAGCCATTGGACGAGTCAGCCGTTAAACAATTTTTAAAAATTGCAAAGGAAAACCGACATGAAGCGGTTTTATATACGAACAGCAAAAATGTTTTTACGGATTTGCATTCCCCCATTTTGGAGGAATTCATCGAAGTGTTTGCTCTTCGCAAGAATGGAGCCTACACCCCTACTATTGATGCTCATGTGTTGGGGATGACCTTAGTCAACTTAAAGCCGGAAGATACGGTTCTTTACCAAAACGATGCCGGAATTCGCTTGTCCCAAGTAAACATAGGAAGTATGCTGCACTGTTACGATGTGATCCACGACAAGGTCAATAAAGGGTACGGAGTTGAACTTGTGTTACAGCACCTTGGAATTGATAAGGAAAGTTCAATTGCCTTTGGGGATGGGATGAATGATAAGGAGATGCTACTAAGCGTCGGGGAAAGTTTTGCAATGGGAAACAGCCATCCAGACCTTTTTCCATTTGCCAAACATACAACCACAGATGTATCTGAGTCAGGTATTTATAATGGTTTAAAAAAAATTGGCTTAGTAGAATAGTGATTCACACAAAAGAGGATGATTCCACAAGAGTTATCCTCTTTTTTTTTCGCAAAATTAAACATATCCATTGTTTTTTCGGCAAACAATCCTAATTTGAAGGAAAATGTTGTTATTTCATGATTACAGTCTTGTTTTGATAGCTTTTGTCAAGTGGCAGGAAAACACACTATACAATGGTGAATAATTCTAAGAACAGATATTCCGAGATAAATAGAAAGGAATGATGGATATGAAATCCTATACACTTAAAGAAGCAGCAAAAAAAATAAATGTAACACCTGGGACGATCCGGCAGTGGGAAAAGGATTTATCAGGTTTACTTGAAATTCCGCGTTCCAAACAGGGTGCAAGGATTTACACTGTCACGGAGCTTAAACTATTGAAAGAAATTAAAGACCTATATTCCCAAAAATTATCAAAGGAGCGGATCCGGCAAACTCTAAATGGCAATGAGTCACCAGTTGAAACAATTGATACACAAGAATCAGAAATCCCCTTGGAGGAATATGCCCCTCCAACGGAAATTACATTAGAGGAATATAATATTCCGACGGAAATCGCTTTGGAAGTTATTTCCGAACCAACACAGCCTTCCGAATTGGAATTATCTCCAACCAACACCAGCATGTTTTTTGAAGCCATGGATACGTATTCCAAGAATTTCTTGAATGAGGTAAAGGAGGAAATACGGAACACGGTTCGCAAAGAAGTCATTGACGAGGTAAAAAAGGAAATCTCAAAAGGCAGCTTGGTTACCGTAAAAACGATATCGGATTCTGTTTACAAATCAACAGCCAATACCAAAGAAGAAATTCAGGAGCTCTCAAAATCAATCCATAAGGCATCTGAGATAACAGCTGATAGAATCCAATACCTCTCCAAGAGTATCCAAAATGTTTCCATCGAGACATATGAAGAAATTTTCAACCTTTCTAGACAACTTGAAGGTACGACCGAAGAAATTTCAAAGCATCTGGACCATACCAGCAACGAGATATATCAACTAACAGAAACTCTTTCGCAAGACAGGGATTACTTTATGGAAGAACGTGAGCAATACCGTCGGGATATTAAGCAAAGGGAAGCAGCCTTTCAGGAAATGCTAACAAACTTTCGGGATGTTGCAGCCACTAGGGAAAAGAAGTGGTGGAAATTTTGGGCATAAACTAAGCCTACCGTTACTCGTCACTCGTGTTTTGGGCCATTTTAACAAGTGGAGGTTTGCTCATGAATACAGGTGAGGTGGCAAAATTATTAGGCGTTTCCGTCAGCACAATCCAGCGTTGGATTAAGCAGTTGGATTTACCAATGGAGCGCAACGATCGAGGGCATTATCACTTTCAAGAAGAGGATATTAAGCTGTTTAAAAAAATCCATGACCAACTGCAAAATGGGGTATTATTACACGAAATTGCTCCCCCAAAGGAAAAGAAAATCGCCAGACGGGGAACTATTAAAACAGCTGAAACAAATGAAGCATTTGAACTTTTAGTAACAAAAATGAAGCAATTAGAAACCGAATTAACGGGAAAGGCTGACTCGGTTGTATCGTATCAATTACTGCAGCATCGGCGTGAATTGGAAGAATTGCAAAATCAAGTGACAGAATTACAGCAGCAAATGGAACTCCTCAAATTAGAGCTAGCTGAAATGAAAGAAACCTCACAACCGGAAAAATCAATGGTGTTAAACAACGGAAAGGTAAAGCGGAAGAAGAAAAACTTTGTAAGTTCCCTGTTTGGATTTTAATATTAAACAAAGCCGGCTGGACACTATATGTCCAGCTATATTTATTTTATGATAGGTTCCCCTGAAAATAAGCGAGTTTAAAATAATGAATAAACATTTATGACAAGTTGGCTTATTTTCATCCCCCATGGTGCAAAAAAATTTTTTGTATGGGTGTCTCTGTTAAACGATAGGTTGTTTATTGTAACTCTGTTGATTGGAGCGGATAAGCTCGACTCCTCGAAAATCCTCAATTATGCTATCGCATAATTACGTGCGATGAAAATTCATGGATGCTTTCCTTGTGCTATCACAGTTTCTTCGTGCTTGGGCGGATTCGAGGAAGAATTTCAATGTCCTGCGGGAGTACGGGACCGAGGAGGCTCCCCGGCACTCCCGCGTGTTCGCTAAGCTTCTTTCGCTACAATCAACAGTTAAATTAACAAAGCCTTACAATAAGAAAAAGGCAATTCCCATGGAATTACCTTTGTGCTTGGATATTCATCTGCCGCCGCTGCCAAGCGGCAGCTTTGGTTCTACCAATGGTTTCGTATATTTCTTAACTAAAAAGCTTCCCAAAATGGTGCAGATAATAAGCGAAAACAATATTAATATCAGGTAATTTTCTGAAACCATGTTTAAACTTTCTTCCGGCATGATGGTCTGAACCGGTTTGATAATAAAGCCATGGAATAAATAAACATAAAGGGTTCTCTCACCAATCTTGGTTAGTTTTAACTTTGATGACGGAATTAAAGTTAAAAAACCAAACGTTACAATAAGAGTAGCGGCATATTGGATAGTCCGCAACACCCCATCATACAGTTGCTCTCCTCCCATACCTGCATAGGACGTATCCCCTAACAGCCAAGGGACCGCACTTTTAGGGAACCCGACAGCAAAACAGATCACGGTTGCCGCAATAATCACAAGACCAATTGGGAGCGAGTATCTGTTCCTCACTAACCGTTTTAACTGATTTCCTTTCAGTAAATAGCCGATAAAGAAATACGGAAAGAATACAAACGTTCTTGACAGGCTCATAAAACTGCCAATTTCATCCACATATCCAACTGCAATGCCGATAGCAATGGATACAAAAAAGCCGGCCCATCCCATCTTTGAAAACAAATAAAGAAAAACGTTCCAAAAGAACATGCTCAACAAAAACCACAGTGACCAATGCGGATCCAAAATATCAAAGTGAAGGGTCGATTCCTTGCCAATTAAATAATAAAAAATGGAATAAATAAATTGGAAGATAAAGTAAGGGACAAGAATTTTCTTAAATGTCTTAACCAAGTATCCCTTTTTATTAAAATTTTTGGCAAAATATCCAGAGATCATGATAAATGCCGGCATATGAAATAAATAGATGAACGTATACAAGGTATACAAAACCCTATTGTATTCCTTCAGCGGGCTAATAACATGTCCAAATACGACAAGGAATATTAAAATAAATTTAGCATTATCAAAGTATTCGCTTCTTTTAGACGCGGAAGCCATTCTATCCCCCCTGATTTGGATTTCAATCAAAAGGTATAGTAATATTGTAATCTTATTATGGGGCATCGTGTTGTTAACCAATATTGAAATAACATCTAGAGTATAACTAGCCTGATTATAATACCTTTTCCTATATTTTACACCATTTATATTACAGGAATGTGAAAGTGAAATGACTTTTAGTTTCAGGTCATTTACATTTTCAAAATAATAATAAAATATTCCTGTGATTATTTACCTATTTTTTCCACGTTTGTCCTTTTGATCATGAAATCCATACACGAATCATATTTTATGAAATTGCATTTAAAAATTCAATGGCAATCATTAACCAGCAAAAGCATAGAGCCATGCCCTATGCTTTTGTCGGAACCATAATATCCAATATTTGCGAGCTCAAGATTTCTGTGTAATTTTCCTTCAATTCAGCTGCCGGAATACCAAGCAGCCCAGCCGCCTGGGGTAAAAATTCGTTATCGTACCGAAGCCAAGAGGCGTAGGTTCTTTTAACAAAGTGCTCTGCCTCGTCAAATGATGGGAAAGTATTCTCAACTTTTACTCCATTATGGAAAATTTCATAACTCCCATCCCCGATTGGAAGGATAAAAGAAAACTCCCCGGCATGATTAACATAACTTGTCCCAACATTCGATTCTTTCAGATTGTACTCGTTCCTGTCAGCATCCGGTTTTAACGGAAGCACATCAAATGCATTGACAACAAAAGTTTGAAACGCATTCTTGTTCAAATCCGCTCCGGAAGCCTTAGGATGTCCACCTCCACCATATTCTTGAGCAAAACGGGCCACATTCACTTCATCATGAATCGTGCGGAATCCCATTTTTTTTGTGCCCATGTTAATCATGGCAATCATATCCAGATGAGGTTGTAAATTATTTAACGCGTTTCCCAGTTCAGAGAGATGCTGCTCCGCGTGGACAATGCCGACACAATAATCCCCGACAAAGGTTTGGACCATTTGTCTGCTTTTTGATTGGATATAACGGTTAATTTTTTGCTCTTCAATATCAAGTATCGTATTTTCCGTGTCGGTAAAGAAAAAAGTATCCTCTTTCCCGGACAGCCTGAAAATCATTTCTTCCTCAAACTGTTCCCTGTTCATTATGTAAAATAAATCATTTAGACGTTTAGCAGCGGTATTATTGTTCTCATCCCATTCCCACGTATCGTATTGGCGTACTAAATCAATAAATTCTTCGAGTGCCTTGTTTCGTTCCATCTTCTGATGTTCAATTAAATAATCATAAAATAACGATGTGGCACACGTTTTTTTCCCTGATTCATATTCAGGTACGACACTTCCCCAAGGATACTTGTTAAAATGCATGGCCGTTATATGATGATCAATGACCTGGACATGTTTACCTTCCGTGAATCGTCGACCCAATTTCTTTTCGACTGTCTCATTCACAGCTAAATCGGTTATAAAAAGTTCCTCTTTATCATTGTCCGTATTGGCTAAATAAGCCTCCACTCTTTGATTTAAATTGCGGTACGAACAATAATACACCTTGGCTTGGTCACCGAAGGCCAGTTTGGCTATTACACCGCAGCCAAGCCCATCTAAATCAATATCAGTAAATAGTTTTACCATAGCTTACCACCATTCCATATTCTCCATAAAAATTAGTGTATTGTCGATTTAGGTATCTTATACACATGTATCCACAATTTCTAAATTATATTACTTTACGTTATGCCAGTAAAGAATCTATTCAAAAGAAAAGGATAGGGCTTTCCATCAAGGGGGTCAAACCCCTTAATGGAAAGCCCCTTCTCCTAGTGCGTCAACACTATTAATGTACTAAACGATAATAGCCTCTTTTTAATCCGAAAAAGCCAAACCACAACGCTTGAACAAAAAAGAACCCTCCCCAAACGGGTGCTGGAAGTATAATCGATAAACGGGCAAGATTAGCTGCATCGCCGGCGGACTGGGGCTGCACGATGCTAAGATAAAGAATCTCGTAGGCACTTTGGATTGAATCAACCAGCAGGATGGAGGCAATCAACAATAATAGATAATCCCGTAGACCATGGCTGCTTTTTATCAGTAAATATAAGAAACACACGGCAAATGAAAGCAGCCAGAAAATCCCGTAAAGATTACGGACCCAAAAAATCAAATTGAGACCAATAAACCCTAGCAAGATATCAATTAATAGGTTTTGTTTTTTCTTCCCGATCAGCAAAAACGATAAAAATGCCATAAAAGATGCAAAGATATAACCGGCCAAGCTGGTAAAAAAACGGCCAAGCCATGTGGACTGGCTGCTATAGGTCGCTCCTTCGGAATTCATAAAGAGTGAAATTCTTTCAACATCCCCTCCCAGCAGAGCCACCAATGCATGACCGGATTCATGAAACAATGTATTTATTAACCTAACATAATTCCCAATCAGTGGTGCATGAATCAGTAAAAATGCCGCTGCGAGGAAGACGAAAAACTTCACGCTAATTTTTTCCCGTACCCAGCTCATTTTCAATCCCCCATTTTATGGTGAAGATTATCTTAATTATTTTTATTTTAACACTTCCCCCATATAAAAGAACACTTTTACTGTCATGAAAGCCAACGTATAGATATTCTATCTTTCTTGGGGAAATTGTTATTTGTCGACAAACTAACAACTTATATGCTACCATTAAGTTGTTAGTTACCAATCAAAGGAGGAGTCAGTTTGATTCAATTTAAAAACGTAGTGAAAAAATATAAAAACAAAACGGTAATTCGTCCGTTTTCACTGGACATTGATTCAGGGCAATTGGTTGTGTTCATTGGACCAAGTGGTTGCGGAAAAACCACATTGCTTAAAATGATCAATAAACTAATCGAGCCATCCTCAGGGCAAATTCTTGTAAACGATACAGATATTTCAACGATGGACCCTATTGAGCTTCGAAGGAATATTGGTTATGTCATTCAAAATACCGGACTTTTTCCACATATGACCATAAAGGAGAACCTTGAATTGATTCCGGAGCTAAAGGGGGAGAATCTCGAGGATATTGAGAAAAAAACGATTGAATTATTAGAGACAGTTGGTCTGGACCCAAAGGAATATTTGCATCGGTATCCAAAGGAATTAAGTGGCGGCCAGCAGCAAAGAGTTGGGGTAGCACGTGCATTTTCCACCAATTCTGAAATTATTTTAATGGATGAGCCATTCAGCGCATTGGACCCTGTCACACGCACTTCCCTACAAGATGAACTCTACCAAATGCAAAGAGAATTGAACAAAACCATCGTATTTGTCACCCACGATATGGATGAAGCTATTAAAATAGCAGATAAAATTTGTATGTTAAAAGATGGCGAAATTGTGCAATTCGACACACCGGAAAATATCTTAAAAAACCCCGCCAATGATTTCGTTGCCGGTTTTATTGGAAAACGCAGAGTATGGAACAATCCTGAATTATTACTGGCTGAAGATATCATGATTTCTAATCCAGTTAAAATCAACGCCAAACGAAATGTCTTACAGGCAATTGAAATCATGAAGGAAAACAAGGTTGACAGCCTTTTGGTTACTGATAAAAATAAGGGACTTATTGGGCTGGTAACACTAAAAAGTATTCAATTAACAAATCGCAATGCCACGATTGAGGATGTCATGGAGCGAAATGTTCTTTCAGTCTCCGATGAGGCCAATTTACTTGCCGTACTCTCCACAATGAATGAACATAAAATCGGCTATGTGCCGGTGGTTAACAGTAAGAATCAATTGACTGGGTTGATTACACGAAGCAGTATCCTATCCGCTTTAAGCAGCCAGTTAATTGAAATGGAGGTGGCGTTTTAATGAGTACCTTATGGAATTATGTAAGTTCAGATTTTAATCAAATTTTTAATTTAATAGGCCAGCACGTTTATATGAGTATTCTTTCCGTATTCATAGCCGTTGTGATTGGGGTTCCCCTGGGGATATTAATTTCCAGAGAACCGAAGCTTTCAAAGCCGATTATCGGTACCGCCAATGTGGTACAAGCAATTCCCAGCTTGGCTTTGCTCGGATTTTTAATTCCGTTCATTGGAATTGGAAGTGCACCAGCAATCGTCATGGTTGTCCTATATTCCCTACTACCGATTGTTAAAAATACGTATACCGGTTTAACTAATATCGACCGGGATATTCTGGAAGCCGCCAAAGGCATCGGTTTAACTAAAAGTCAAACCATGAGAAAGGTACAGCTTCCCCTTGCCTTCCCGATGATTATGGCGGGTATCAGAATTTCAGCTGTTACAGCTGTTGGTCTAATGACGATTGCCGCCTTTGTTGGTGCAGGCGGACTTGGCTACCTTGTGTTCTCCGGAGTTCAGACCGTTGATAACTCCATGATATTGGCAGGTGCAATCCCGGCTTGTATTCTTGCGTTATTGATTGACTTTGTGGTCGGAAAATTGGAAACCTCCCTATCTTATGAACACAAACAAAAATCTTCTAAAAAAATGGGCAAAACAGCGAAAAGGGTCGCTATTTCTGTTACCTGTATCATCCTGATTTTTGCAGGCGGATTTACCATCTATACGAAGGCGCAAGCAAAAGATACCATTGTCGTGGGTTCAAAAAACTTTACCGAGCAGATAATACTCGGAAATATGCTTGCTGATTTAATAGAAAACAAGACTGATATAAAAGTGGACAGACAGCTAAATCTTGGCGGCTCACAAGTAACCTTTGGAGCCTTAAACAGCGGGGATATAGATTTATATGTTGAATATACAGGAACCAGCTTGGTCAATATATTAAATCATCCTCCTCAGAATGACCCTGAAAAGGTGTATAGTCAAGTTCAGAAAGAATTTAATAGTAAGTATGGAATAGAATTATTAAAACCGCTGGGATTTAATAATACCTATGCCTTAGCCATCCGACAGGACACAGCTGACCAATATGGTCTGAATACGATATCTGATTTATCCAAAATAAGTAATGGAGTAATAATCGGTCCAACGATTGAATTCCCAAACCGCGAAGATGGATTAAAAGGTCTTACTAAGGCTTATCAAATGGAGTTTAAAGATGTAAAAGCGGTTGACGGTGGTCTGCGTTATACGGCACTAAATAATCATAAAAGCGATGTGATTGACGCCTTTTCCACAGACGGTTTAATCGAGGCGTTTAAGTTAAAAGTTTTGAAGGATGATAAGAACTTCTTCCCTCCGTATTATGCCGTGCCAATGATAAAGGAGGAAACCCTGAAGGAGCATCCAGAACTCAAAAAAGTAATCAACAGTCTTGCCGGCAAATTGTCAGATGAAAAAATGAGGAAATTGAACTATAAAGTGGACAGCCTAAAACAGGCACCTGCTAAAGTGGCAGACGAATTCCTGAAACAAGAAGGGTTAATCCAGTAGAACGAAAAAGAAACTGGCAGCCGAAATGCCAGTTTCTTTTTCATTACCTATTCTTGAAGAAAGTGAACCACTCTGTCATAAGTTTTTTCATCACCAATGACCAAAAATATATCCCCCTCGAGGATTAATACATAAGGACCCGGCGAAATGATCAATTCCCCGTTTCTTTTAATGCCAATGACTGTCCCCCCGGTATTTTGCCAGAATTTCACCTCAGAAACGGTTTTCCCAATATGGGCACAGCCGTGATGGATTTCCACCTCGATTGGTGCCAATGGATTGGTATGGCGCAGCTTTCCTGAATAATCCATGATTTTTCTGAGCGCGTCATATAGCTGATCATCCAGTCTATTTCTTTCATTCATGATGCCATGTATTTGTTTTTCAAGGTCTTTGATACTTGCTAAATTGGAGAAACGGGAAATATATTTAAATGCATTTTCCTTTGAGGCAATGATAATTCCGCTGCCTTTGGAGGACTGAACAATTTCTACATCTTCCAGGATTTTCACGGCCCGTCTGATTGTTTCAGGAGAAACTTTATACTCACTGGCCAATGTCGACCGTCCGTGAATTTTAGCTCCGACTCTAAATTCCCCATCATTAATCCGATTGGCAATATCAATTGCAATTCGTTCATATGTCGGTATTTGTGCCCTTTCCATATAGACCCCCGCCAAAAACATTTATATTCATATTAGCTGATTTTCATTTATGATTCCACTATACCTGTTAATGGCCATGTTTGCGAGTTCCCAGCTCTAGAATCATTAGTTTTTGATGTAAAAGGACATACTAATAAAATGAAGATGAAGGAAAAAGCCTTCTGTTTGGATGGACTGTTGAATGGGGTGAGATCGTGAGACGCAAGATCATCATTTTCTTTAGTGTTGCTTTTATCCTTTTTATGGCTGGATTATTTATTGTTTATTTGATGAGACATGACTCCTCGAGATGGCAGGTTGCCCTTGGGGGCATCTTTGCCAGTGCTTTGCCGCTGTTTTTATTAAAGGTGAAGAATAATCCCTTTAATATCCCAATCCTGATTAGCTACTATGTGTTTTTATGTTGCTCGTTGTATCTCGGCTCCATCTCAAGCTTTTATCTTCACTACAAATGGTGGGATTCCACATTGCACTTTTTTAAAGCATTCTACGTCGGCGTGATTGGGATTACCCTGTTTAAACTGCTTATTCCAGCCACGGCCCGTTCTGGCGTGGGTAAATCGGCTATATTTCTTTTTGTCCTGTCACTGGGCGTCCTGTCTAGTGCACTATGGGAAATCTACGAGTTTTTAGGAGATTTGACTTTTACCCATACCATGCAAAGAGGGGGGAATAAGGACACGATGTACGACCTCCTGTGCGGCTTGGGAGGAAGCCTTGTGATTGCTTTCTATACTTTGTATCGTAAACAACTAGTTTAAGGAAAGGTGACATACATGAAAAATAAGCTCGTGATCTTGTTAAGTGGAATATATGTCATTTTCATGGTCTTTTTGGCTTATTATTATTACAACCAACAACAAACCTTTAAAGCCTCTGTCGCCATTGGCGGAATCGTTTGCGGGGCAATTCCGTTACTTTTGGCTTTATTAACGAAACTCCAGTTTAATATGCCGATTGTGATTTCTTATTTAGTCTTCTTGGTAGGTTCACAGTATTTAGGATCAATCCGTGGATGGTATGGCCTGGGCTGGTGGGATACCTTCATGCACGCTATTAGTGGCATGATTTTGGCTTTTGCGGGAATTGCCTTATATGAGAGATTCATCCACCGAGATGCGGCAGAGGAAATATCCCCTTGGTTTGTCTTTTTATTCACCTTAGGATTCGCAGTTCTTGGAGGAGTACTTTGGGAGGTTTATGAGTTCAGCAGCGATCAATTATTTGGCATGACTTTGCAAGGCGGCGGCAATAAAGATACGATGATTGATTTGATTTCCGACACCTGCGGCGGTCTGGTGGTTGCATTATGGTCCGGGTTACGAACAAAAGTAAAACTCAATAAAAAAATGGTAATGGCTGACCCGACATAATAGCGATTACGGGTCAGCCATATTTAACTCTTCCTATACTGTCACCGGTGCAAAGAATTCATCATATAAAGCTTGCACCGCCCGTTTTTCATCCACTTCTTTGACACCGAACATCATACTTACTTCGGATGACCCCTGATTAATCATTTCAATATTCACATGAGCATTCGCTAATGCTTTTGATGCTCGGGACATGGTGCCGACATTACGGCGCATCCCTTCACCCACAACCATGATGAGCGCAAGGCTGTGTTCAAATTTTACTTCATCCGCATGAAGTTCAGCCATAATCCGATTCTTGATCTGCTCTTCAATCGTTTCATCTAGCTGACTTTCCCTTAAAATCACTGAAATATCATCAATTCCGGAAGGAGTATGCTCGTAGCTGAGTCCAAAGTCTTCCAATATGGCCAACAGCTTGCGTCCAAAGCCTACCTCCCGGTTCATTAAGTACTTGCTGACGTAAATGCTGCAAAAACCCTCATCGCTGGCAATTCCAATCACAGGGCCATTGGTATTGTCTCTATCCGAGACAATTCTTGTCCCAGGCGCGCTTGGGTTATTGGTATTTTTCACATGTACTGGTATTCCTGCACGGAAAGCCGGGACAAGTGCCTCATCATGAAGCACACTAAAGCCCGCATAAGAAAGCTCCCGCATTTCCCGGTAGGTCAGCTCCTTAATTTCCTTTGGCCTTTCAACAATAAATGGGTTAACGGAATATACGGCATCAACATCCGTAAAATTTTCGTACAAGTCCGCTTTTAATGCATTGGCTAAGATGGAACCAGTAATGTCAGAACCGCTCCTAGAAAAGGTGTAAATATCCCCTTCCTTACTATATCCAAAGAATCCCGGAAAGATGGAAATGCCAGGATAACTGCTAAGTTCCTGCAAACGTTCATAAGCTTCAGGCAACGCTTGGGCATTCCCGGGCTCATCACTAACGAGGAGACCTGCTTCCTTAGGATCAACGTAATGGGCCTCCACACCCTGCTTGCAAAAATAGGCCGCAACCAACTTGGCGTTATTATCTTCCCCACTTGCTTTTATTTTGTCTATGAATCGGTCCGGTTTACTTTTGTCACCTTCGAGCCGAGCCAATAAATCTTCGCGGATTTCCTTGATTATTTCTTCGGAAAGTGCCAACTCGTCAGCAAGACTAGAATATCGTTGGAGCACTTTATCCACCAGTGATTGATAGTCTCGGTTCATCAAACTTGCTTGACCGCATTCAATCAATAGATCCGTTACTTTTGTATCTTCAGGAAATCTTTTCCCTGGGGCGGATACAACAACCACTTTACGCTCCGGATCTGAAGTAACGATTTCAAAGACTTTATTTACCTGTCCGCCAGACGCTAAAGACGAACCACCAAACTTTACGACCTTCATCCCTACAACTCCCCATTAATTCAAAATATAACCCTAATTTTAGTACATTTCTAAAAATATTCAAGTGTTTTTTCCTGCCTGCATGCACAAATGTCCTTATCACAAGAACAATGAACATCTTAACAAAAATATAGAGTTGGTTGATATCTTACCGTCAAATTTCAATGAATTAACTCAATAAAATGGGCCAGTATTCTGGCTGTCAGGCCCCAAATGACCTTATCTTCATAACGGTAAAAATATTCCTCTATCCCTCTTGTTCTCCAATTGTAATTTTCACCCCCGATAATCAAATCAAAAGGAAAGTTTTTCTCCGGTTCCACTTTAAATTCTATATGATAAATTTCCGGTTCATGATGGATAAAAAAGGACAATGGGACTGTAAAGATTTCCCCTACCTCAGTGGGGTTCGGCTGGATGTTGCCCGGATTCGTAATGATACCTGCAAATGGATACACCATCATCCCAAATGGTGACACCATATAGTCCAAGGGGAATACTTCAGGTATATCATCGTTGCAGATATTCAGTTCTTCGGTTGTTTCACGGATTGCGGCTGATTTTTCATCACTATCAATAGAATCCATCCTGCCGCCTGGGAAACAAATTTCACCGGGCTGTCTCCTAAGATTAAGGGAACGTTTTTCAAATAATACGTGTATCTCATCGTTTTTTTGAATAAGTGGAATTAAGACCGCATATTTGGAATATTTGTTACTCCCTAATATCGAAGGTGTATGACTTTTTAACTTTGCCAAAATCATGTCAAGTTCCATTTCGCCACCCCGCATTAATTTTATTCATAGTAATAGAATAACACTATATCTACTATAGTCACATAAAATAAAAACAATCCAACCAGAGTTTAGTTGGATTGTCATTTAAAGATATCTTTACATTAAGCGAGAATTGCCCTGTCACTTGCCATTTGGACTCCGCGAATTCGCTTAAACTCCGCAAGAAGCCCTTCAATGGTAAGTTGTTTCTTTTGCTCCTCATTCACTTCTAAAATGATTTGGCCTTTATCCATCATAATCAGCCGGTTGCCCAAGTCTATCGCCTGCTGCATATTATGGGTTACCATCAGGGTGGTCAGATCATATTTTTGTACAATTTCCTTTGTTAAATTGGTTATCAATTCGGCTCTCGAAGGGTCAAGCGCTGCTGTATGCTCATCCAGCAACAAAATAGACGGTTCTGTAAAGGTTGCCATCAGAAGTGACAAAGCCTGTCGTTCTCCCCCTGATAAAAGGCCCACTTTTGCGCTAAGCCGATTCTCGAGTCCAAGATGAAGGGTTTCCAATACCTCACGAAAAAATTCACGCCGCTTCTTTGTAACACCCCTCCGGAGCGTTCGGGTTTTATTCCGTGAATAGGCCATGGCCAGATTCTCTTCAATGGTCATACTTGGAGCGGTTCCTGCCATGGGGTCCTGAAATACACGGCCAATCATTTTGGAACGATTGAATTCGGACATATTCGTCACATTTTTACCGGCAATCTGAACTTCCCCAACATCAGGCGTTAATACTCCCGATATGATATTCATTAAAGTTGATTTCCCGGCACCGTTACTTCCAATAACGGTAACAAAGTCCCCAGATTTAAGTGAGAGATTAACATGATTAATCGCGACTTTTTCATCAGCCGTTCCCTCATTAAAAATCTTATGAATCTGATTTAAGTGCAGCATGGTTTCCCTCCCCCGATTGGGCCGAAGCCTTGGTCATGTTGAGCCTTTTTTGGGCTTTGCGCTTTTTTTCTTTTGAACTATCAATAATCTTTGGTGTCGTGAGTGCAATAATAACGATAACCGCTGTGATTAATTTCATATCCCCTGGGTCCAAAAATTCAACCCGCAACGCTAAGGTGACAACAATCCGGTAAATTATCGATCCCCCAATTACCGCCAGTGTTGTCCGCGCAATCGTCTTGGTACCAAACAGGGCTTCCCCGATTATGACAGAAGCCAACCCGATGACAATCATGCCAATACCCATTCCGACATCAGCAAAACCGCCTTGCTGAGCAATTAAGGCACCAGAAAAGGCAACGAGTGCATTGGATAATCCAAGTCCGAGAACAACCAAGATATTCGTATTTGCCGACAAACTCCGGATCATTCGTTTATTATCCCCAGTCGCTCTAATGGCCAAACCAATTTCCGTCTTCATGAACCAGTCAGTAACAAATTTAATCAAGAGGGTAACTACAATCATGACAATTAAAATTCCCCATGTTTCAGGAAGGCTGTCCGAAAGGCCCACCATGGACAGGAGACTGTTAAGGGACGAATCAATTCCTGTCTGTTCAAATACACCTTTGATTTTTGTAAAGGCTGTATCCGTATTTAATAAAGGGATATTCGATCTTCCCATAATTCGTAAATTAATCGAATAAAGTGCGATCATCATCAGGATCCCTGACAGTAAATTATTTATTTTTCCAAATGTATGGAGAAGTCCTGTCAGGCATCCAGCAGCAAACCCGGCAAACAAAGCCATTATTGTGGCAAAGAAAGGATTAGCCCCGCCAGTGATTAATACAGCCGAAACCGCCGCTCCTGTTACAAAACTTCCATCCACCGTTAAATCTGGAAAATCCAGAATACGAAAGGAAAGATAAACGCCAAGTGCCATAATCGCATAAATGATACCTGCTTCAAATGAACCAAATATGGCTGTAAACATTGAGACCATCCTCTCTGTAAGGACTCCCTTCCAAAAGAAGTCCCGCATCACGTAAAAGAGTCAAGGAGTCAGCCTATTTGGATGGCTTCCTCCTTGGTAAGTTTTATTTATTCTTTTCCATCGTAAAATTCGCCAAGGCTTTTCCATTCGTCCTTCACTTTGAGACCTTGGGCTTCCGCAGCCTTTTTATTAATGACAAGTTTCAGGCTGTTTGGCAGTTCGACCGGAATTTCGGATGGTTTTTTATTGCCGCTTAAAATATCTGCCGCCATTAATCCAGACTGATAGCCCAAGTCATAGTAGCTAAATCCGCTTGCGGCGACCGCGCCTTTTTTCATGGAATCCAGCTCACCAACGAATAGCGGTATTTTCTTCGAGTTGGCAACGTCAATAACCGTATCAAGTGCAGTTACAACAGTATTGTCGGTCGGAACATAAATGGCATCCACTCTTCCCACTAAAGATTCTGCGGCCTGCTTCACTTCCGCGGTAGTAGATACGGATACTTCAACGATTTTTGCTCCATTTCCTTCCGCTATCTTTTTGACTTCCTTTACTTGTACCTCCGAGTTTTGTTCTCCAGAGTTATAAATCACACCAATGTTTTTGGCTTTTACTTCATCCGTAATAAAGCTGATTGTCTTTTTAGTGGCCTCCGGATGGTTATCGGTGGTACCCGTTATATTTTTGCCAGGTTTATCAAACGATTCGACTAATTCAGCACCTACCGGGTCGGTTACTGATGTAAAAATAATCGGAATATCCTTTGTGGCATTTAAAGCAGCTGTTGCACTAGGCGTAGCATTGGCAAAAATTAAATCCACCTTATCCCCGACAAAGTTTTTTGCAATAGTAGCCGTGTTGTTCATATCGGCTTGGGCATTTTGTTCGTCGTATTTCACCTTAATGCCTTTATCTGCTAACGCTTTTTTAAATCCTTCGGTTGCAGCATCCAAAGATGGGTGCGGGGCGAATTGGGATATTCCCACCGTAAATTCTTGTTTATCTGATCCCTTCTCTTCTGAGCCGCTTGTAGTCTCACTTTTTCCACACGCTGACAAAAGCAGCAATCCCGTTAATGCCAGCGAAAGTGCCGTTCTCCCCTTTTTCATTGTTTAAAGTCCCCCTTGTTTCTAAGTTTGATTTTTTAAAATATTTATTATATTAAAAATTATTCTAGTATTTTTCTAGGTTAAAAGCAATAGAAATACATAAATTTAATTTTTTGCTTTAAAGCGGCATAATCCCTCTGGTTTTCTTAAACCATAAAAAAAAGCCCTCCAGTTTGTAGAGGGCCGTACCAAGATATATTTTCACATTTGGAGGAACTAACTTCAAAACTTACCAGTCTTTTGTCGATTCTAATAATTTATCAATTTCAACCTGTTTAATTTTATAATTGCTTTTCTCAGACGGCAGATTTGATGTAGCCTCGAGTAATTTGTCGATATCAATGAAAACTGTTCCCATATATCTAACCTCCCGAGTAATAATTTGTTTTGTACCAAAATATTCGTTAGGTCGTTATGATTATATGGGGGTAGTTATTCCTAATTTTTAAAAATAAAGAAAAGCTAATCATCTTATCTGAAAAGGGTAGTTAAAGATGATATTTCAAAATAAAATTTGTGCTTATTCTTTAGGATAAGAAAAAGAGAAGAAATTAATCTTCTCTCCGTTAATTACTTTCTGTTGTTTTAGCTGTTGTTTTGTTTCCTTTAGGCCCTAAATATTCATAATCATCAGGATTAATCGGTGTAAACCCGGTTGGCTGATAGAACCGCAACAGGTCTTTATATACAATTTCATCTGACATTTGAAGTTCTGTAGTTACTTTGTCTTGTATATCTTTGCAGGCATCTGTGTTATCAACTAATTCCCCGGTTGCATTGGAATAGCATTTACCCTTAACTTGAATCACATCAGGTGACATAAAATCACCATTTCTAAATAGGGCCCAGTTACGATGCTGTGGAGATAACAAGTCAGAACCGAACTCCAAGTAATCCTTTGTATCTATTCCTAATAAATGGAGCACAGTCGGCCTAACATCGACTTCACCGCCGTATTCTTGTTGAATGCCTCCAGTTACTCCTGGAACATGGATAAATAACGGAACACGTTGCAGATTGGCGTTGGTAACTGGTGTAATTTCATCCACACCCAAAACTTTCGACATGGCATCATTATGGTTCTCTGAAATTCCGTAATGGTCACCATACATGACAACCATGGTATTGTCATATAAACCTGCGGCTTTTAGATCGTTAAAGAATTGCTCCAGCGCTTGGTCCATATAGTGGGCAGATTGGAAGTACTGGTTAACCACTTGGTCATCTGTATTACCGGCAGGAAAATCAGTATCCTCTGGATCCATCTCGAATGGGAAATGGTTGGATAATGTAATAAACTTCGTATAGAATGGCTGCTTTAAGCTAGTCAAAAGCGGCATAGACTCAGTAAAGAACGGTTTATCCTTCAGACCATAATTTTTTGTATCTTCTTCTGTCATGTTGTAATATTCTGCGTCAAAGAACTGGTCATAGCCAAATGCTTTATAAATGACATTCCGGTTCCAGAATGTTTTGTAGTTCCCGTGAAATACCGCTGAACTGTATCCTTGCCCTTTTAAAATGGCAGGCATGGCCTGATACGTATTTTGTGCTTTATTGACAAACACGGCACCCTGACTCATCGGATAGAGCGAATTCTCCATTAAAAACTCGGCATCCGATGTTTTCCCTTGCCCGGTTTGGTGGAAAAAATTAGGGAAATAAAAAGTGTTTTGGTCACGGGTTAACGAATTAAGAAAAGGAGTTGCTTCCTGGCCGTCAGGCATTTTATAATCAATCATAAACGACTGGAACGATTCCAAAGAAATATAAATTACGTTCATGCCTTTTGCTTTACCGAAGTAATCCGGATTTGGGGCAGAGTAATTCGCTTTGCGATAGTTCTCAACCTCTGTCACATCACTGGAATCAGCCAAGGCACGCTGACTTGATGAACGGATATTTTGGATGGCATCGTAAATCGTAAAATTATAAGCGCCTAAGTATTTGACCAAATAGTTGCGGTCAAAAGAACGTGTCAACAGTTGCGGGCGATCCTTTTCGGCAAGCCCTAAGTTAAATAAAAATGAGGTAATTGAAAACAATAGAACAATTTTATATGACTTTCTATTTGTTTCCATAGTATGTTTAAACACAGTTACAGCAAGAACAATCAAGATGATAAAGTCCGAAAAATACAATACGTCTAACGGCGACATCAATGATAGTGCGCTGTCCCCAAGCTGCCCGGCATTTGTTTTAGTTTGCATGATAACCGGAATCGTTATAAAATCACTAAAAAACCGATAATAGGCAATGTTGGCATATAATAAAAATGACAAAATAAAGTTTGTTACAATGATAACAAGTTTAGTCCGCTTTTTAAACAACAAGGCAATACCGAAGAAAAACAACGCGGAACTTAACGGATTAATCGCCAGTAAGAATTCCTGCAGATTGTTATCTATTCCCAAATTAAATTCAATTTGATAAGCAGCATAAGTTTTAATCCAGAATAACACTACTGCGATAGCAAAAAATGCAAGATTATTTTTAGTTATTTTTTTAGAAAGCTTTTATGTTCCATAATTTAATTCTCCTCTCACTTACCAGATTTGCATCGGTAAACGAACCTCAACTACTATAGCACATTTTAATAAAAAAGGAAAACCCAAAATGGTAATAGTTTAGCCATTATTCCCCAACGATAACGCAATCCATTGCCTAGTTTACCAAAACAGCTTGGACCTTTTTTCGGTGTTTTTCATCCGTTTATGTTTATGCAACTGTTTAGCCGGACATGACTACCAGCAATCTCAATAATATAAGACGATGATTTTGCTAATTAGTTTCAACTATTTTTTCTTTAAATATTTTCCTCTTAGAGACCGGTTTATTTTTACATTTCTTTATACGTTGGATTATTCTACATATCATATACGTGAACGGCGATTTGTGCAATACGATTTTAGTCTCAAATTTGCATTAATTACGACGGGGCGGTAAATCCTATTTCTGTATGAAGATTAGTGAAAAGAGGAGATGCAATTGCCAAGGGTCAGGCCAGAATTTACTAAAAGCCCCTATTTTGTAGATGAACCGGGAAATTGGCATTTACAACCTGGTGCTCCTAAAGAACTGCAGGAAGAGCTTCGAAGCTATCTGCAGGATTTACAAACAATTGATGAACCCGGAACCATAAATGGAATCCGAATTGACCCTTTGTAACGTTCACTTGTGCAATAAAACAAAAAACAAGGAGTGGGTATTGTGGATCAGAGACGTGTAAAGCAAATTTTATCATCTTCTGCGGATATTGAGGTAAAATACAACGGTACTTCGGTATGGATTGACCAATTAAACGAGGATGGCAGAACTGCCACCGTCCATTTGCGCGGGCCCCTTGAAGAACGGACTGTCGTGGAAATTAATGAACTTGTTGAAGATTAAAAATAAGGCAGGAACCGGGTTCCTGCCTTATTTCAAGTCTTTATTTCTTTCGTTATTTCCCCTGGCTGCGGCTCGGCATTACTCACTATTCCCGCTATTCTTTCCCGACGGAATTGACTCTTATCTCTCCCGGCTCCGGGTAGGGTATTAGCCATTGGAAGCTGTTCAAGTTCTTTCCCTCTTGGCATATCCTTCACTCCTTTTTCAGATAAGGTATCCATCGGGGCAGACTTTTACTCATGCTTGTCCATACTATTTTAAATAGTTTTTGATGCTGTGATTGGCCAGCAGTTGAATCGTCATATCATCCATCGGCGGATTGTGAAGCCCCGCTCTTACATCACGATAGTAGCGCTGCAACGGATTTTTCATGGAAAGGCTTTTGGCGCCTACCAATCTCATGGCTAAGTCAACAACAGACACAGCCAAATTAGTGACTGTTAATTTTGCGGCACCAAGGGCAGGTCCCATATTCTCTTTTTCTTGCTGATTTGCAATATCCCATTGTTTGGCCGCACCGTATAAAAAATACTCAGCTTGCATAATTTTTAACTCGATTTCGCCAATTTTTTGACGGACACCCGGCAAGTTAATAATCGTTCCCTGAATGCTGTTAGGTGCGTACTCATTGGCAAACGTGAGCGCGTACTTTCTGGCTGCTTTAGCAATCCCCAGATAACAGGCAGGAATATGAAGAAGCCATCCTTGTGCGGATTTTTTTCCTGGATTAATCTTTTCCACAAGATTTTCGCCGGGAATTCTCACATTCTCCAAGACCAGGTCATGACTCCCTGTACCCCTTAGGGCTATACTATCCCATGTTTCCTCAATTGTTACACCCGCAGACTCTCTTGGGATAAGGAAATTTGCTGTCTCACCCGTTTCCTCCATGCTAGCACTGACTATAAAGTAGTCCAAAACCGGGGACATGGTGGTGAAGGTCTTTCTTCCATTAATAATCCATTCCCCATTAGAATTTTGCGCAGTAGTTTCTGGCCTCCCTCCCCGAGTCGGGCTTCCTGTTCTTGGTTCTGTTGCGGCACTGTTAATCAATGCCCCCAATTTGACCCTTTCACACAAATTTTTAAAAATTGGCTCCTTCCAGCTTAGTTTTTCATGCTGGTTCATGATAATCCCCATATGCCAGCCAATCGCAAGCGAAGTTGACCCGTCGCCCATTGCAATCAGTTCCTGAAGGCGGACTAATTCATATAATGATATTTGTTTCCCGCCATATTCCCTGGATACGGTTAAAGAGGTGTAACCAGTATCCTTCAGTTCCTGGATATTTTCATAGGGGAATCGACCTTCCATATCCACTTTATGCGCTCTTGCTAGGAACCGATTGGATAGTTCCTCCATCATGACAAAACGTTCTTCCATTGAATTTGTTGATTGAAAATTCACTGTAAATCTCTCCCTTATGCTTTCATTTTTATTTCGAAATTCATCTGTGAAATTCACCACCATATTTTTCTGTTTTTGGTATAATTTTAACGTTATCAAATAAATTTCACAATTTATAAGTCCCCATAAAGAAAATATCATACATTGAACTTGGCTGTTGCTGATATGCCCAAATTTGGGAGGTTACATGGAAGTGGCTGATTTTATTAAGATTTGATCCTTCACTTTTTTATTATGATGTTCATCCCTCTCTCTTACATCTTACTGTCTAGACAAAAAAGGAAAGGAACTTTCTGTTTATCTTTGGGATTGTTATTTTCATTTCTTTATATTTGACCATGTTTTACTCCGTTTATATAGGAAACGGTACCGAATTTGATTTGAAATTCATCCCAGTATTTATTTCATTTCTTTCTATATGGCGGACCAATGGTAGGGCCATTCGCAATCCTCACTTTACTTATAATAGAAGAATTCATATCGGGCACTCATGGATTTCTAATGCTGATTAATTATACAGTCATTTGGACTCTGTTATGGATCTTAGGAAAATGGTACGCCCACACATCCATGTCGAAAAAATTGGCAGTTGCCTTTCTTTGTTATTTAGCCATTACCATTACCCGGTTTGTTTTCCATGATTTCCTCTCATTAGCTCCTCCCAATAAGAATGAATATCAACCCATTAATATATCGTTATTATTAAATGAGATCATCGAATTTATGAAACCGTATGGCACGATTTCCGGTGTTCAAATTTTGGACGAGATTCCTGATGAATTATATATTAACGGCTATCATCATGAATTTAAACAACTTGTGATTAATTTAATGAAGAATGGGATTGAAGCCATGCCAAACGGAGGTAAATTGATGGTAACGGCCAGCTCGGATCATCAAAACCAATTTGTTAAAATAAATGATGAGGGAGTCGGCCTTTCAGAAGCCCAATTAAGACAATTAGGCCAGCCATACTATTCCACAAAAACCCGTTGCACAGGACTGGGTCTATTAATTTCTTATGATATTATCAAAAGAATGCGATGAAAAATAAATGTTAACAGCAAGGTGAATGTCGGGACAGTCTTTACCGTCACTTTTCCAAAATCCAATTCCTATTCATAATGAATCGGGATGTTTTAAAAAAGCATGCATGCAATCTTTAAGTTTTTGGCTACCCTGAAAATAAGCGAGTTTAAAATAATGAATAAACATTATGGACAAGTTGGCTTATTTTCATCCCCCATAGTGCAAAAATTTTTTTTTTGCATGGGTGTCTCTGTTAAATCGGGCTGTTGATTTCTGCTCTAGAGGCTCAGCAAACCCGGAGGCATGCCGGGGAGTCTCCTCGCGCTGGAAGTGACTGCGGAGTGTCCCTGTCCCGTACTTAAACAGGAGTCGATCTTATCCGCTCCAATCAGCAGAGTTAAGAAATCAACATTATCGTTTTACAGAGACAAGTTTTTATAAGTAACCATGGTGTTATTGTGCCATTCCTCACTGATAGGCAAAACAAACTATATTATACTCGGGTTGGAGGGTAGTGATATTTTATTAGCCCTTCTTATTTGGTAATTATATTACAAATGGGATTAGGAGGAATCTTTTTGAACAAGGGATTTATACAACTTACCATTCAAACCGGGAGTCTGGTTGCGGGATTTATGGTTTGGGTGATGATTTCATCGTTAATGCCCTTTATTAATTCAGAAATCCCATTATCTTCCACACAAGTTTCGTGGGCTACCGCAGTCCCGATTATCCTTGGTTCATTGCTTAGATTACCAATTGGATATTGGACAAACCGTTTTGGTGCAAGAGTCTTGTTTACGATCAGTTTTCTCCTTTTATTATTGCCTATTTTCATCATCATTAACGCCCATTCATTTATGGTGTTAATAGTCGGGGGACTAATTCTTGGAATCGGAGGGGCTGTATTCTCTATTGGGGTGACGTCACTACCTAAATACTATCCAAAATCGAAGCATGGAATGATTAATGGAGTATACGGGGCAGGAAATATCGGCACTGCAGTGACTTGCATTTTGGCTCCGCTTCTTGCCGATGAGTTTGGATGGAGGACGACCTTTAAGGTTTATTTTATTATTGTTCTTATTTTCGCCTTGATTAACTTTTGCTTGGGGGACCGCAAAGAACCTAAAGTTATGCTCCCCATAAAGGAACAGTTCAATCAAGTATATAAAAAGCCCAAGTTGTGGATGCTAAGTTTGTTTTATTTTATAACCTTTGGGTCATTCATGGCTTTTACAATCTATCTGCCTTCCTTCCTGGTTAACCATTTCGAATTATCCAGTGTAGATGCAGGATTAAGAACTGCTGGATTTATTATGATTACTACTTTACTCAGACCTGTTGGGGGATTGCTGGCAGACAAGTTTAATCCTTTTTTAATTCTGATGGCAGTATTTTTTAGTTTGACTTTTGCGGGATTCTTGCTCTCTTTTACTCCATCCTTGCCCATATATTCGTTTGGGTGCTTATTAGTAGCTATATTTGCTGGGATAGGAAACGGAGCTGTTTTCAAACTAGTTCCTTTTTATTTCTCTAGGCAAGCTGGCATTGTAAATGGTACTGTCTCCGCTATCGGAGGAATTGGCGGGTTCTTTCCTCCGATTATTTTAACGATCCTGTTTAATTATACCGGACATTATGCAATCGGGTTTATGTCATTATCGGAATTTTCATTAGCCAGTTTGGTGATCGTAGTTTGGCTCTATTTTCAAGATAAATTGGCTATATCCGCTAAAATAGTCGATCATACTGTGGAGGGCATGTGTATCACGGATGTAGACGGGATTATTCAGCGGGTCAATCCAGCCTTTACAAGAATTACCGGCTATACCTTGGAAGAAGTAGTTGGTAAAACACCAAGTGTCCTTCAATCCGGGGAACATGACTTGAACTTTTATCAAAACATGTGGAATAGCCTGCTAACAAACGGTAACTGGTCAGGATATATCTGGAATAAGAAGAAAAATGATCAGATTTACAAGGAGTGGCTGACGATCACAGCCATAAAAGATGATTCCGGAGAAACAAAGAATTATGTAGGAATGTTTATCGAGGAAAATGACTTGCCCAGATTTTAATGAAAAAGAAAGCTGCAAACTAAACTGGCACCCTTGTCAAGGACACTATAAAAAAAGAGATTAAGCAGCTAAAAGATGATCCCTATATTGAATAGGGGTCATTTTTTCTAAATTCCATTGATAGCGATAATTGTTATAGTAAACCATGTAATGATTTATTTTTGACTTCAGTTCCTTTAATGTTCTTGCAGATTTATAATCCACATCATCCTTCAGGTGGCCGAAGAAGGATTCTTGAGGGGCATTATCCCAACAGTTGCCTCTTCGTGACATGGATTGGCCCAAGCCATATTCCTTTAATAGCTTCTGGTATCTTGGGCTTGTATAGTGACTTCCTTGATCCGAGTGGATAAAGGCCTCTTCATGGATTGTAATTTTCTTGTTATTCATCAATTTATGGATTGTCTGGGTGGCGATGTCCAGTGTGATGCGATCAGACACATGGTAAGCTAGGATTTCATTGGTGGAGGCGTCTTTTACGGTCGACAAATAAGCCATACAATTCCCGTTATATGGAAGATAAGTGATATCCGTAAGTAACACTTTTCCAGGGATTCCTTGTTTGAATTCCCTGCTTAATTTGTTTGGGACAACTTGATGTTCTTTTGTTGCTTTTGCGATTTTTTTATAAGGATTGGGTTTTCGGTGAGGACAAACAATTCCATATTTCTTCATAATCCTCCGTATCTTTTTACGGCTGAAGTTAATATCAAACTCATTCTCCAAAATCATTTTAATGGACCGTGAGCCTTTCTTATATCCCCGCCGATTAAAGGCCTTTAGGATGATTTCTTTCGCTTCGAGGTCCAATTTTTCCCTTGCTTCCCTGGCAGAGGAAGCCTTTAAGTAGCTGTAAAAACCGGAACGTGAGACCCCTAGGAGATCACAGAAATACCTGGTCATCCCCTTGAATTCATGTTGGTCAATAGTCTCTTGGATTAAGTGATATGCTTTATTCGGGTTTAGATTTTCGCTTGCGTTTAGCAGCCTCCTTTCTGTCGTTTCGTACTTTTTTAACAGCTCCACCTGTCCTTCCAGCAGCTCGATTCTGGCTTTTTGCCTTTCAATCACTTCGGAGGGTGTGAGCTCACGCTTTAAGGGCCTGCCGGAAGCCGTTTTCCTCGAATCTGTAAGCCCAATCAAACCATTCTTATCATAAGCCTTTTTCCACCTGTGGGCTGATTGTTCAATTCGTTTTATTCCAATCATATCAACGTTGAAGCCGTTCTCCGCAAAAATCTGACGAGGGAGTTTGCCGGCCAAATATTCATCTATAAATCTATTCTTAAAATCGTCTGTATAGGTAATAGACCGCTCACTGACACGGTGTACATTTGGATTCTTTTTAAGTGTATTTATCTCTGTAATTGAAAAAGTTATTTTACTCATGTTGTCCCCTAGTCCCTTAATTCTGAAATTCAAGTATATAAAAAATACCTGCAGGTGAACACTCTTTTTTTCAAGTGTCCTACCTGCAGGTACCATTGTAAACGCAGCTTTCTTTAATTTATAATTTGCAGTTTCACTTCTTTTCTTCCCCAATTAAGGGCGCCTTGTTCTGTCGGAATAAACACGTCAATGCGATGGCCTTTGATGGCGCCTCCAGTATCCGCGGCAATCGCTTCCCCATATCCTTCCACATACACTTTGGATCCAAGAGGGATAACTTCAGGGTCGACAGCAATTACCTTTTTTTCCGGATTCGATTTAATGTCCACACCTGTTTTCGTTATCCCGGAACATCCTTCACATGATGCAGTATATGCTGTGGCCGTTACCGTTAATTCTTTGGTGGCTGGTGTAGCATTTTCAGCCGGATTGGAAGATGTGCCTTCTTCTATTTTATTGTCAACAGGAACAGGTTTGTCCAATTTTGGCTCTTCTGTTTCCGCCGATACCGCTGCGTTTGAACTTGTATTATTTTCAACATTTTCAGGTTGTTCGGATGTTTGCTGATTTTCCTCAGACCCTTGTACAGTCGCGTTTTCTGAAACATTCTCAGGGACTTTTACCTGTCCTGTTTCTGGTTTTGCGGTTGCCATCTGGTTACTTGGCACAGTTGCAGGCTGAGGAATGCCACTTTGCCTCACATTGTTATCCGCTAAATCGTCGGTTGTGATAACCGGAGCGGCTGATTTAAGTTTACTTGTTTTAACCCAAAATGAATGACTGCCACTTATTGCGGTTGCGGTCTGATTAACCTGTCCAATTGCAGCAAGCAAATTGGCAGAGTCACTTCCTGATGATAATGCATTCCACTTTTCGAAATCCTTTACAGCAGATTGTTCTGACTCCTGTGAAAAAACGCCGGTTAGGCCGATTCCACCAGTTCCGACAGTTAAAACTGCTGCTTGAACATTAGCGCCAACGGATACTGAGAGTATTGATGCAGCGATAAATGTTTTGAATTTATAAAGCATTTTCATACCTCCCATGTTCTTTAAAGCTAACTGTTACGTTCATCATAACATGAAAAATAAAGATACAAAGAACAGGAGAATGATAATTGGTTTACAACCGATTCAATTATATTACAATAACATTTCGATGGCACCTAATCTTTCCTCTGTTAGCAAAAATTACAGTATTAAAGGGTTTGGTACACCAATTTTCTTAATTCCTTCAAAAAAAATAACGGGAATTCCTCCCGTCATCAGGCCGTCTTTGCCGGCAATAATATATTGAAAGTGGTCCCTTTATTTGGTTCACTTTCTACAAACACTTTTCCATTATGGCTTTCAATAATCTTAAAGCTCATCATTAATCCCAAGCCATTGCCATTTTTTTTTGTTGTAAAAAACGGTTCACCGAGTTTCTTCAATTTATCTGGAGGAATTCCGACTCCCGTATCTTGGATGGAAATATGCACATTCTGATCATGAATAGTCGTTTTGACATGGAGGTCGCCCCCGTTTGGCATTGCTTCAATCCCATTTTTAATAAAATTTAGGAATACTTGCTTTAACCGGTTTTCATCGCATTCTATTTGGATAATTTCCTGATTGCAATCAAGGTGCAACCGGACATTTTTCTTTCGGGCTTCAAACTCCAGCAATGACACAACATTTTTTATCACAGGTACGACATTCTTTTCTTCCAATTCTACTGCTTTTGGTTTTGCCAATACCATAAAGTCTTCAACGATATTATTGACCCTGTCGATCTCATCCAAAATGATATTTAAGAACTCCAGCCGCTCGGGGTCTTTTTCATCGAGCTGTAAAAATTCTGCATACCCCTTCATGGATGTCAATGGATTGCGGATTTCATGGGCCACCCCTGCTGCCAGCTGTCCGACTGCAGCTAGTTTGTCTTGCCGGTGCAGGACCTCTTCCTGACGTTTTCTTTCGGTAATATCATTACGAATCGCCAAGTATTGATACGGCTTATCTTGTTCGTTTAAAAAGGGAACAATGGTCGTATCCACCCAATAATAACTGCCATCCTTTGCTTTATTCCGAATTTCTCCTTTCCATACGTTACCTTGGCCAATCGTCCGCCACATGTTTTTGAAGAATTCTTTGGAGTGGTAACCGGAATTTAACATACTATGGTCTCTGCCAATAATCTCTTCACGGGTGTATTTTGAAATTTCGCAGAACTTATCATTGACACTGGTAATTTTCCCTTGAGCATCCGTAAAGGCAACTATTGCCGATTGGTCAAGAGCAAATTTTATATCGGTTACTTCTTTAATGGTTTCTTTCAGATTTTCCTCCGCTTGTTTTCTATCAGTTATATCCGTCCGGATTGCAACATACTGATAGGGCTTTCCATTGTCATTTAAAAACGGAACAATTGTGGTATCCACCCAATAAAGCGAACCATTCTTTGCACGGTTGCAAATTTCGCCATGCCAAACATTTCCTCTCCCAATTGTCCTCCATAAATCTCTAAAGAATTCCTTCGAATGATAACCCGAATTTAAAATACGGTGGTCATTTCCAATCAATTCATCACGGGTATATTGGGAGATCTCACAGAATTTATCGTTGACGACCATAATCGTTCCCTTTTCATCCGTAATCGCCACAATGGAGGACTGGTTTAGGGCAAATGTTATGTCCCTGACTTCTTTTGTTGATTCTAAAAGGCTTTGTTCAGCCTCTTTCCGTTTAGTAATATCAGAGCGTATCGCAATATATTGAAATGGTCTCCCTTTTTTATTAAGAAAAGGAACGATGGTAGTATCTACCCAATATAATGAACCATCTTTTGCTCTGTTCCGAATCTCTCCCCGCCAAACTTTTCCGGATTGAATGGTCATCCACATATCTTGGAAAAACTCTTTGGAATGGTATCCTGAATTAAGAACTCGGTGATTCTGGCCAACAATTTCCTCTTGCCTGTATTGCGAAATTTCTTCAAATTTATCATTTACATAAACGATTGTCCCGAATGCATCAGTAATCGCCACAATCGTGGAAGCATCGAGTGCCGCTTTAATATCCTTTAGGTTCGTATCACTCGCGGCTAACTGTTTACTGATGAGAGTGCTCGATACAATGAGTCCGCCCATGATTAATACAGAAACAAACAGCACCAGGTAAATGATAAAGATATTGGAAGAGCTGATTTTCGCAAAATCGCCAACCGCTGAAATGATGGAAGCCTTTTTTAAAAGAACGTGGCCCTCAGCAAAGGCTAGTGTCATAATGATGGCACTGACAGGCTTTAACCAAACAGCATGTTCCTTTGTAAAGCTTTTTGCTGAAAATAACATCCATAGTGATAAGAAAAGGGCACCAAAAATCAATAAACACGAAAAAACAAACAGGAATATATGATACTTAACATTCAACCCCATCGAATAGATATTTACAATGTGGATAGCCAGTACAGCCACCGTCAAGAACAAACTGCCTGAAATCAAGTGGATAATCCCTATCTGTTTTCCGTAAAAAGGGAAAAAGGCCATTGCGGTAAAGGCTATCCCAATCAATATGGATAACATTGTCAGAGGGATATTGTAATTGGCTAACAAATTATCCTCAGAAGTTAACAAGCCGAAAAAATTAGTAACCCAAATTCCTATTCCCATTGCAATCGTCCCGCCAAGGAACAACCAGCTTTTATTTTTATCTGCCGACCGAATAATCGTATACATATCCAATGCAGTATATGAAGCCATAAAGGTTAGGCCTATAGCTATAATAAAAAAGTAAGGATAAAAATCCCCGATAAGACCATTCATTAACCAGCATCTCCCCTATCTCTTTAAGTTTCTACTATGATTTTAATGTAAACCCTGCTGTTATGGAAGTATTAAATAAAGAAGAAAGTGCATTTTTGTTAGCCTACCCGATTTTCATAGCTTTCATATTTTCTTTGAAGACATATGCTTAAAAAAGGGACAAAAGTCTTAATTTTGAAAAAATTTATATTTTTTCAAAAAAGGACTACACATTTATTCTTTTATTGTTTATACTGTACTATAACAAGAAGTGTTTTATAAACCTGTATTAGTAAAGGAGAGGTATCAATGTTAAACAGTCCGGTTGAATTTTTCCGCCAGTTGCCTAAAAAGCAGTGCTGTGAATGTGGGCAAATTATGGAAGAACAAGCTGAATCTTATTTAATGGAATGTGACCATTGCTTATCTAAAAAGGCAGAATAAGTCATTATTTTTTTTACTTCTGTTGTACTAGATCAATCTGATTTTACATTTTCTGTATTATTAAAGGGAGGGTTTAATATGTTAATGAGTCCTGTTGAATTTTTTCGTAACATGCCAAAAAAAGAATGTTCTGAATGCGGTCAGGAAATGGAAGAACAAGCTGAGTCCTACATGATGGAATGCGAACGCTGTTTGGCAAAGAAAGCCGAGTAACCAAAAAACTCTCCATATGGAGGGTTTTTTATTTTTAAGCTCTTTTACATTTGGCTGTTGATTTCCACACCAGGCTCCAATCAACAAAGTTAAAAACAACATTATCGTTTACCAGAGCCTATTTTTAAAGAATTTACCTAAACCGAGAGAAATCGCCAGTCATAAACACCATTCCGTTTGTAAATGATGTTATATAAAGGGGATGGTATTGGGTGGCAAAAAAGAAGGATTATCTCACAACCGCACCAAAAGAGAATTTATTCACGATTAATAACGGTGCTGTTTTTCCAAATCTAAAAAATGTTCCTGGTGATTCAGTGGATGAGCATGAATTTTTAGAAGAGGCCAACACACTTCTTGCTGGGGATGAAATTGGCCAGCAAAATGAAAATTTATAAAGGAAGGTTCTAGATGGATTTTATTAATTTAAGTGATGCAAAACCAGGTGATGAAGTATATGTCATTTACCGCAATCCACATGTCCCTTCTGTGGCGAATGTGGAACCTGCTGAAATTGTGCAACACCCAAAAAACCCAAACGCCTTGGCACTATTTTTAAACGAAACATTTCATGTGATTGAAGATGATGATGCGTTGTTTCCAACGTTTGAGGCTGCTCAAAAGGCCTTTGATGATAATATCTTTGATTTTGAGACTGAATAAAAAGACTGTCCGATAAAGACAGTCTTTTGCTTCCTATTATTAAATTTTCGGTAACTCTCTTACTTCTAATAACATTTCTGTGCCGCACATTGGACAAAGCAAGTCGTCTGCTGCAAAATCCTTTCTCATCCAGCCAATGCAGTTTTCATCCATACAGGAATAAATTTCAGTATCTACCAAGACTGTTTCCATTTCTTCCTCTTTAGCCCGTTTACCAAAAAAAATTGGAACCGCCTCCTTTTATCCATAGTATGTCCAAAAACTTGTTATTTCATTGTGAATCATTTTATTAATTTATGTGGAGGTTTTACAACACATGTCTTCCAAGCAGAAAAGATTAACAATTGTCGGAACGGATATTGAAGAAGTCAGAAGACTTAATAGCCAATCGGGATTGAGCTACAATCAGGTAAAACAACAGATCGCTCAAAAATATTTACAGTCCCGAAATAAGGGATGACACCTATCATGTCATCCTTTGTTTACATTCGTTTAAGTTGGGTTAATCATACACATCAATGATAATGGTATCATCATGTCTTTTGCAAAGAATTTTACTTTTCTTTCGATATTCTTTTGATTGAAAGATGATGTCGAAATCATAATCTGCCGGGTACAGTTCGGCTGCAGCAATATACAATTTAAGCCTTTTATGATTGAACTTCACCTTTTCTCCTTTTACTTGAACAATATAATTCCCTTGACGGTCAGGCCCATTGTAAATGATGCCAAATTCATTATTGGGGGAAATGATCACATTATCTCCTTGGCAAAAGACAGGTACATTGTCCTGTTGTTTTTCTACTGGCGTTTGTTTTTTGTGCTTGTTGACAATAATTTGTTTGTCAAGCTCCCTTTGATTCCAAGGTTCAGTTTGGCCATTATATATTTTGGCCTCTTTATAGGTGATGAAATGAGCCCTTTCGATTATTTTCGGGTGAATTCCCAATTTTAAGGCAATCGCAAACGCCTGGCTGTCTCCACCCCTGCCAATATTCAACCGGTAAGTGGGACTAAGGGTGTTTAAATCAAACTCCATCGACCCGTTAATAAACCCTGGCTGATTCTCTGCAAATTCTTTAATTTCACTATAGTGGGTTGTGGCCAAAATGGTCGCGCCTTTGTCATGTAATGTTTCCAATATGGCGGTTGCAAGCCCCATCCCCTCCCCAGGGTCAGTTCCGGACCCGAGTTCATCCAGTAATGCCAGGGTCCGGTCGTTTGTTTCTTTTAATATTTCGATAATATTTACAATCCGTGAACTAAAGGTGCTTAAATTTTCGGTAATGCTTTGACCATCCCCGATATCCACCAGTATACGCTGGTAAATACTAATGTTACTTTCAGCGGCCGCAGGAATATGGAGCCCGCATTGGACCATTATAGTTAGTAATCCGACTGTTTTAATCGTCACAGTCTTTCCACCTGTATTGGGACCTGTAATAACGAGAGCGGATTGTTCCGCATTAAGTTTTAGCGTCAACGGTACCGCTTTTTCCCCCAACAGCGGATGCTTCGCTTCGATTAACTCCAGGATGCCATACTCATTAACGGCAGGCTTGTGGCCATTGATTGTTCGGGAATACTTGGCCTTTGCAAACAGGAAATCATAATGAATCATCGTTTCCACCGCAATCCGTAGTTCCTGCTCCTTCTCCTCCACAAGCCCTGTCAAAAACTGAAGCACCTTTTGGATTTCCGCTTCTTCTTCAAAGGAAAGCCAATCCAATTGATCTTGATAGACAGCAATTTCTTCAGGCTCGATGAAAAGGGTCGCGCCTGATGCCGAGGTATCCAATACGTTCCCTTTTACTTTGGTTCGGTATTCCTTTTTAATCGGCAACACATATCGGCCATTTCTTTGAGCGACAACACTCTCCTGCAAAAAGGATTTATACTTATTGGAACGAAGCATTTGATTAATTTTTTCCTTTAAACGCTCTTCCTGAATCGCAATTTGCTTTCTAATCTTTAATAATTCCTTGCTGGCATAATCGTCTACCCTTCCGTTGCGGATACAGCGGATAATTTCATTTGCAAGCTCCGGCAATTCTTCAATAGAGTCAATATAGAAGGAAACCCTGGGTGCGTCAAATTGTTTATCCTTCATATATCGTTTCATTTTTCCGCAGCAGTCTAGTAATTCATAAAGCTTGATGAATTGGTCTGGTCTTAAAGCCGTGCCTTTATTTAAATTTGACAGTAGCTGCTCCATGCCGTCTAGTCCATGGACAGGAACACTGGCACTTTTGTTTAAGATTCTCACGGCTTCAGATACTTCTTCAAGCCAAGCTTCAATTTGTTTCTTAACCATAGACGGAGCCAAGAGCTCAATTCTCTTCTTTGCTTCTACTGTTAACGCGTACTGTGCAACGCACTTCTTTATTTGGTTAAATTCCAATGTTTCAAAACTATGATCGTTCAATTTGGTTTCCTCCTGAAAAATAAAATAGCCGCAATGACATGGTCAATGCGGCAAATTACTAAAACTTTAAATTAGCATACTCTTACTTGAAAATGGCTCTTTTAAATCTGGCTGTAGATTTCCGCTCCAATCAACAGAGGTAAAAAATCAACATTATCGTTTAACAGAGCCAAAAAAGTAAAAACTGTCTACACGAGTGTACACAGCTACATGAATGGATGTATGCTTATGTTTTGCCCATTGTTCTTAACTACATTTCAATCCATAATGAAATAAGGCCCAATATCCCTTTTATTAAAAAGGGGGCCGGATTGAAATGAAATTATCCAATTGTTGGATTAGTTAAGAACGACACCTAACATAAAACATACTCCCTATATTTCATATTCAAGTAAGAGCTTACAGGTTTAGCATATTTCTTATGGAAGCATTTGTCAATCCTAATTATGATGCAAGTTTGATTTTGTTCACAATATATCCATACCTTTTTTATATAAACTTCTTTATCTTTAGGATAGGGGGGAATCTAATGAAAAAAATCTATCTGATCTGCAGTCTGGCAATATTTATAGGGATGACTGCTGGAATTTCATATTTTTTAATCCGTGATGCCCATGCTGCTATTCCAGGGGACGTAAGTTTAATTGACCAGAACGGCAACAAATATACTTTTGGTGAAGATAAAACCAAGTTAAAGCTGGTAGAATTCATCTACACCCATTGTCCTGATGTGTGTCCGATGACCACCCAAAAGATGGCCGAATTAAAACAAGAGTTAGAAAAGAACGGCGTTTTTGATAAGGATATCGAGTTTATTACTGTCACAATTGATCCCTATCGCGACAGGCCGGAGCAATTAACCAAGTATATGAACGGGTTTGAAATTAAAAATAATGGCAATTGGCTGTTTTTAACCGGCGAAAACATCGATATAGATACCGATCAGAAGACACTTCGGAAAATAACTGAACCCTTACAATTTCAATATAAAGATCCAGGGAACGGCCAGTTTATCCACACAACCTTTGCCTATTTGGTTGATGGAAACAACAAATTTGTCTCGAAATTTCCAATGGGAAAAGATTTTGATAAGCAGCAAGCTTTTGATAAAATTATGGACGTAATTAAATAGCTAACACGATAAAAAAACGGTTAATCCCAATGATTAACCGTTTTTGTTCCAATTATCCTATTTAATTAACGGATGAAGGAGTTTTAAGCTGCAGCAATGATAAATCGTAATGGGATTTAGGTTTAGTTAAACTTGCTTTTATGCCAGCCTTTTTTAATTTATTTACGAGTTCAGAAAGCTGTTTTTTTGCCATCTTTCTCACCTTCTTTTACTTCTTAAATCAATTCTACAACAAATTTATGAATAAAGTGTGAAATCTTGAAAATTTTTTTATAAAATTTTCCTCCACATTACATAAAGTACTGTCTTGCATATCTTTCCACTCCCGAAAGTTCGCTCTTTCCCCAAATAAATGGTATAATATGTAGCAATATGTTTTTTGGAGGATGCAACTTATTATGATAACTGTAAGTAATGTAAGTTTAAGATATGGAGATCGAAAACTCTTTGAAGATGTCAATATAAAATTCACACCCGGCAACTGCTATGGATTGATTGGCGCAAACGGTGCAGGAAAATCGACTTTCCTGAAAATCCTTTCCGGAGATATTGAGCCACAGACAGGTAACGTTCAGCTAGGTCCGAATGAACGCATGGCCGTGTTAAAGCAAAACCATTTTGAATACGAAGAACATCCTGTCCTGCAGACTGTGATCATGGGACACTCAAGGCTCTATGAAGTCATGATAGAAAAAGATGCCATTTATATGAAAGAGAATTTTTCTGATGAGGATGGCATGCGTGCTGCTGAACTTGAGGGGGAATTTGCAGAATTAAATGGTTGGGAAGCTGAGTCAGAGGCCGCCATTCTTTTAAAAGGACTGGGAATTGGTGAAGATTTGCATGACAAGAAAATGGCTGAGCTCTCCGGTTCTGAAAAGGTTAAGGTCTTGCTCGCACAAGCTTTATTCGGCAAACCTGACGTTTTACTATTGGATGAGCCGACCAACCACTTGGATATCAAAGCGATACAATGGCTGGAAGAATTCTTAATAAATTTTGAGAACACCGTTATTGTAGTTTCCCATGACCGGCACTTCTTAAATAAAGTGTGTACGCATATTGCCGATTTGGACTTTGGTAAGATCCAAGTTTATGTCGGCAACTATGACTTCTGGTATGAGTCCAGCCAGCTGGCCTTAAGAATGACTCAGGACGCCAATAAAAAGAAAGAAGAAAAAATCAAGGAATTGCAAAGCTTTATTGCCCGTTTTAGCGCCAACGCGTCAAAATCCAAACAGGCAACTTCCCGTAAAAAGCTGCTTGACAAAATTACACTTGATGATATCCGTCCGTCCTCAAGGCGTTATCCCTATGTTGGTTTCACACCGGATCGTGAAATTGGCAATGATTTATTACGCGTTGAAGGATTGACCAAAACGATTGACGGTGTCAAAATCTTAGACAATATTAGTTTCATTATGAATAAGGGAGATAAAATTGCCCTAGTAGGCACCAATGAGATAGCAAAAACAACTTTGTTTAAAATTCTCATGGGTGAAATCGAAGCTGACAGCGGTACTTTTAAATGGGGTATTACAACCACTCAAGCATACTTTCCTAAAGATAACTCCGAGTTCTTTGAAAACTCCGAGTTAAACTTAGTGGATTGGCTTCGCCAATTCTCGCCAAAAGATGATAGTGAGAGTTTTCTGCGTGGATTCCTGGGCAGGATGTTGTTCTCAGGCGAAGAGGTATTAAAGAAAGCGTCTGTCTTATCCGGTGGTGAAAAAGTCCGCTGCATGCTATCCAAAATGATGCTAGGTGGAGCAAATGTGTTGCTGCTGGACGAGCCAACGAACCATTTGGATTTGGAGTCGATTACCGCCCTTAACAACGGCCTAATCAATTTTAAAGGTTCGATGCTGTTCGCTTCCCATGACCATCAGTTTATTCAAACGATTGCCAACCGAATTTTCGAATTAACGCCAAATGGCTTAATCGACAAGCAAATGAGCTATGATGAATATCTTGAAAACAATGAGATTCAAAAGCTTGCAGCTGATATGTACAAATAATTTTTAGGGCACCAGTTGTTGGTGCCCTTTTCTATTTTTAAGGTCTTTTTTGTTTTTTTCTGGATGATGGTTCCATTCTCGAACCTGTTTCAGTTGTAGTGGTTCCTTGGCCTTCCACTTCTGGTGAACCAAGCACCATTTTTGATGGGTCCTTTTTCCGTTTGCCCAATATGCACACCTCCCTTCCATAGTTTTAGAATCATTATCCTTGATTATGCGGAATATTTTTGAAAACCCGTGGCATTCTAATCCATAGGAGGAGGTGTTTGATATGGCTAGAGTTGGAGTAGAACAATCTCTTACAAACATTACAGAAGCTCTTAGGAATAAAGGGTACGATGTAGTGGAATTAAAACAAGAGTCAGATGCTACTAACTGTGATTGTTGTGTGGTTACAGGTCTTGATTCTAACGTAATGGGCATCCAGGATACCGTAACCAAAGCTCCTGTCATTGAGGCAAACGGAATGTCAGCTGACGAGGTATGTCAAGCAGTACAAAGCAGACTTTCATAATTTTACTTTTTTAAGACTAAAGGTGCCACTTTAGTCTTTTTTATTTTTTTGCCTTCAAACCATAAAAAAAGCCATGAAAAAGTATTTTTCATGGCTCGACGTTTATAAGTTTCGGGTGACTTTCTTGCCTGCACCAAAAAGAACCCCAATAACTGCTATTAAAATTAGCCCGAATCCTCCTGCACTGTAGACGATTGGAATACCGGATTCCTGCTTGCTATGTTTTTTCTCCGTTTCTTTCCGTATGACTTTTGGCTCCTTGTAGGTTAACTGAACCTTTTGCAGGACCTGCCCATTGTTATTCTCTATAGAAAGCAGCCCATTATCATCAACTTTTTTAACACAACCATTTACATCCTCGGTTATCATCGTATCACGGTCAGGGTAATACTCTTTCTGGCCCACAGTAAAAATATCTCCCTGCTTAAGGGCAGAATGTTGATAATGAGCGGTCCCGTAATCAAACAGCATAGCCGTATCGTTGTATTTGTCGTTTGGTAAATCTGATTTTAATACCACGGCTGTCATTTTCAGTTTTCCGTTATCATCCGTGGTGGCCAAGGTTTGTTTTGACTCAGTCACATAACCTGTTTTTCCACCGGTTATTCCCGGGTAAGGCAATTCACCTTTTACCATCTTGTGGTGAGAGAATAGGTGAACCTGCCAAGATTGTCCTTGCCACATGAGATCTTTTGTCCCGAAAATTTCCGCAAAAACCGGATTTTTCATGGCGTAATTGGTGATTAAAGCTAAATCCATTGCGGTAGTATAATGATTTTCATCAAATAAACCATTAGGATTTGCAAAGTGTGTGTTTTTCACACCAATAACCGTTTGCAGATATGAATTGATATTTTCCGAGAACTTTTCTACACTCCCATCAATATGTTCGGCAATGGCGACGGCTGCGTCATTCCCGGAATTGATTAACATTCCTTGGATCAGTTTCTTTAGCGGTACCTGTTCGCCTTCATCTAAATAGACCCTCGTTCCATCCTGTCTTACAGCATTTGCACTGACTGTAACCATGCTGTTTAAATCACCCTTATCAATCGCATAAATAGCGGTAGCTATTTTGGTCAGGCTGGCCGGGTACATCCGCTGGTCGGCATTTTTGGAATAAAGGATTGCATTGGTTTGTGTATCCAACAGGACAGCCGTCTCACTTTTAAGCGGTAATTCTTGTTCTTGTGAAGTTTCCGCAAAAACACTGATCGGACTTGTAGATATTAAATATATAATAATCAAAAAAACAAGAAATTTTTTCAAATAAAACACCCTAACTCATTTTGATGTATCCTATATTACATGTTTAATTAGATATTATTTGATGATGGTCTATACCTATTTTATTATCCTACGGTCTGCCCCGCGATATCAATAGGGTAATTTGTGCCATAATAATCGGCAGCGAAGATTTTTTCCGGTATGCCAGATACTTTGGTTCCCATATATCGGTATATCTTTCCTTGAATTTTCTTAACCCCCGGAATTGGTAGATAAAATGTCCATGCAAAAATATTTGCGCGGCAATTTTTTCACTTAAAAAAGCAAACTTGGAAAGCCCAACATTTGCCAATGGGGCCATACCCATATTAAACCGGCGGTATCCCTTATTTTCGGCCCACTCCATCACAGCCAAAAAGGAATAATCGATGATTTCAGCCGGAAGTTCGGGCCTGAATCGTATTAAATCAACGGATAACGTATGATTCCTATCATATATGTAGGCCATGCTCATGAATCCCAGCATTTGCTTGTCTTGATCCCTTATAACGGCCACAGGAGCTTTACTTAAATACTCCTCATCAAAGTAGCCCATTGAAAATCCCTTCTCTTTCCTGCCTTGAAGCCATTCCGTCGATATGGTCCGCAATTCACTTAATAATGCATTAGAAAATGGCGGTTCCACCATTTCCAATGAATAGTGATTTTGGGTATAATGGTCCTTTAATTCACCAAAAATTTTCATGTTATCGTTTTCAAGTGAAAACAACTCTAAATCGACAAGTGCTTCTTCCCCCAACTTAAAAAAAGCAAAACCATGATTATGAAGAAAAGGCAGCATTCCCTCGCCCACTTCGTAAAACACAAGAGTAAAGCCATGTAAATCAGCTAATTCTTGAAATTCCTCGATTGCATTGGAAAGCTCGCTTTTTTCCCCAATAGGATCGCCTAAGATGATGAACTTGTCAGCATATCTTTGATAAGTGATTAACACATTTTTTTTCGCATTCCAAAAAATATATTTATCATGAAGAAAAATCAAGTGTGTTAACCCCGTCCCGCAATACTTTTGAATATGGGCATAGATGTCTTTTTCTTGACCCGCCGACCTGATGTAATTCCATTTTTCAGGTTTACTGATTAGGTATCCCATTAACAAAATGGCAGACGCAATGATCAGCCCAATTACCGCACTGGCAAATAAATCACGGGAATCCACAAGTATATAGGGTGCAAGCGGTCTTGGAATCTCCATTTTTGCAGTCGGTAAATTTAAATAGCCAATGAACAAATACATCAAGGTAATAATTAGAATAACCGTAATGTCAAAAATGGTTTTCCCCCATGTCAAACAATAGCTTTCCCTATAAAAATGCCCTTTGGACACCCTAAGCAGCAAAGCAACAGTGATTAAAAAGATAGCCTCTTCATAATCTATCCCTTTAAAAATAGAGAACAACGCTGCAAGGATTAATGCAATTATGGTAATTTCATAGTTCCGCTTCACCCTGTATTCAATCCCGCGTGATAGCCCTAGAAGTAAAAAGCCGGCTGCTACCGTTAGCTGATGGGACACATTAATAACCGGAAAAGCCACAAGCTCTCCTGCGATTTTAAGCCTTGAGATAATGCCGGGAAGACTTGCGGAAAGAAGTAGAATCAGCCCTGATAAAAAAACCAATACAGTTAATAGGATATGACTTGTTCCTTGAACAATCGCTTTAGGAAGGTCATTCCAAGATTGATTCCATTTTTGCCAATATAGTTTTACAAAGAATACCAAGCTGATGAAAAATGGTATAAAATAATATCCAATCCGATACAACAATAACAACACCAAAACTTGCTCCTGGGGAATGTGCAGTTCCTGCATCCCCCAGATAAAAACTAAATCAAAAGAGCCCAGCCCTCCTGGTATCATGCTAATGATTCCTGCGCAAGCTGCAGCAACATAAATGGGGAACAACTGGGCCATTGAAATATCCATTTCTAAAATTCCGGACAATAAGTAGATAGCCCCGAATACGGCAGCCCACTCGATAATGGAAACAATGATAAGGCCCGTCCTCATTTTCACCGTAATTAGCGGTTGAGGTTCCTTTTGGGTCTTATAGGAATGAATTGCCAAAAATACGGGTAAATAAAGACACACAACAATAACGGTAAAATAAAGCCACTTACTGTCTCTATACAAAGGGAAATGAGGAAATCCGATCGCTGCTACCCATGCGAAAACAGAGATTCCCGTTAAATAAAAAAGCGATACTGCCGCGATTACGGCTAGAAGCCTGCGTTTATCTTGTTCAAGCTTATTCAAAAAGTAAGCTCTCAACATCGCTCCCGCTAATCCCCCGAAACCGATTAGGTTCGAAAAGGAATTAGCTATAAATGACTTTTCCAAAAGTTCGATTCTCGGCACTTTCTTCCCAAGAATTCTGACTAGAAGAACATCATAAAACACCATAGGCAAAACAGCTGCAAATGTAATCATTAGTATGATAATCAACATCCAAAAGTGAAGCTGATTCACTTCATTTTTAAGCATCTCGATATTCAAATGGCTAATGAATTTTTTAATTTCAGTCATTGCCAGTATTAACAAACACAACGGAAACACGACTTTGATTAAGTTTACAATCTTTTCTTTATTCAGCCGCAACAACATGACCACCTATTTCATATTCCTGAATTTACTATAAACTTTTCCGCAGAAAAATGGTATGGATTCTTTTTAATAATTTCATTCTTGACACTTTTCTACGTTCGGCAATCGTGATTACCGTTTTCTTTTTCCTCAGAAAAATAAAAAAAAGAGACAAGTTTTCCATCCCCTCCCGCATAAATATAAGATAGGACAAATTATCCGAGGGGGGTTTTCAGTGAAGTTTTTAGTACTAAAAAAAGAGACACTCTTATTCTTTTTAACAGCAGCAATCTTGTTGGCAGCCATCTCTGCATGGTTTATGCTAAAGGCTGGTGATACGGCCGTATTTAATCAGGCAGCAACAGAAGGAAACATCCGTGAAATCCATATGGTGACTGTGGAATTCAAATCGAAATTGAAAGACGGGAAGGAAATCGAGGCATACCGATGGGATCCGGGCAATATTTCTTTAAAGACAGGAGAAAAGGTAGAACTGTACATCAGCGGGATCAACGGTGATGAACATCCCTTTTATATTGAAGGAACCTCAATTAAGGGCACCGTAAAAAAAGGGAAAGAAACCATGGTCCCATTACAGTTTGATAAACCAGGAACCTATCGGTTAATCTGCGAAACCCACTCCAACAGGGAAACCAATGGTCCAATGATTGCCGATATTGTAGTGAACTAATGACAGGGGTCTTTCCCCTGTTTTTTTATGCTGTTTCAACTGTTTACACTATGGAAATGTTGATATGTTAGGGTTTTCTTTATATAACAGATGGATTATGCTTTCTATTTTTTATAGTACAGATACTATATCTTCTTGATACAGAATAAAAAAACGTCACAAATTATTCATAAAGACCTTTTTAAAATGCTAGTTTCACAATTTATTAACATTTGCATGTTGTTTCGCAAAATGACACTGTTATACTTTAGGTGTGGAAGAAAAACAATCCTGTTATAAAAAATTGTTTTTATTAAACCAAGAGGTGAATAATGATGGAACAATGGCAAGGATTTAAAACTGGTGTTTGGACAACAGAAGTGAATGTACGCGACTTCATTCTTAAAAACGTTACTCCTTACACAGGAGATGATAGCTTCTTAGAAGGAGCTACAGAGGCAACCAAAAAACTTTGGGAACAAGTAATGGAACTCTCCAATAAGGAACGTGAAGCTGGCGGCGTATTGGATGCCGATACGAAAGTGGTATCTAGCATTACTTCACACGGTCCTGGATACTTAGATAAGGAACTTGAACAAATCGTTGGTGTTCAAACTGACGCACCATTCAAACGTTCACTCATGCCATTTGGCGGAATTCGTATGGCAAAAACAGCATTGGAATCATACGGATATGAATTAGATTCAGAAGTTGAACACATCTTTACAGATTACCGCAAAACACACAACCAAGGTGTATTTGATGCCTACACACCAGAGATGAGAGCTGCACGTCATGCAGGTGTTATTACTGGACTTCCTGATGCATATGGCCGCGGCCGCATCATTGGCGACTACCGCCGTGTTGCATTATATGGTGTAGATTTCTTAATGAAAGAAAAACTAAGTGAGTATAACTATATTGGCAGCCGCACAATGTCCGATGATGTTATTCGCGACCGTGAAGAGTACAGCGAACAATATCGTGCCTTAAAAGAATTAAAGCAAATGGCAGCTTCCTATGGTTATGATATCTCACAACCAGCCAAAAATGCAAAAGAAGCGATCCAATGGCTATACTTCGGCTATTTAGCTGCCATTAAAGAGCAAAATGGTGCGGCAATGAGCCTTGGCCGTACATCTACTTTCCTGGATATCTATGTTGAAAGAGATTTACAGAATGGTACATTAACTGAAGAAGAAGCACAAGAAATGGTCGACCATTTTGTTATGAAACTTCGTTTGGTTAAGTTTGCCAGAACTCCTGAATATAACGAATTATATAGCGGCGACCCAACTTGGGTAACTGAATCCATCGGCGGCGTGGCTCTTGACGGACGTCCATTAGTGACTAAGAACTCTTTCCGTTTCTTACACACTTTAGACAACTTAGGACCAGCTCCAGAACCAAACTTAACAATCCTTTGGTCTACTAAATTACCTGAAGGGTTCAAGCAATACGCTGCAAAAATGTCCATCAAATCAAGCGCTATTCAATATGAAAACGACGACATGATGAGAGAAATTTACGGCGATGATTATGGCATTGCTTGCTGTGTATCCGCTATGAGAATTGGTAAACAAATGCAATTCTTCGGCGCTCGTGTGAACATTGCCAAAGCATTATTATACGCAGTTAACGGTGGGGTCGATGAAAGATATAAAATTCAAGTTGGACCTACTTACCAACCAATTACTTCCGAGTATCTAAATTTTGATGAAGTGATGAAAAAATATGATGCCATGCTTGACTGGTTATGTGAGTTATATGTTAACACACTAAATGTCATTCACTATATGCATGATAAATACAGCTACGAAAGAATCGAAATGGCATTACATGACCGCGAAATCCTTCGTACCATGGCTTGCGGTATCGCTGGACTTTCTGTTGCAGCTGACTCACTTAGTGCCATTAAATATGCAAAAGTAAAAACAGTACGCGATGAAAACGGCTTGGTTGTTGACTACAAAATTGAAGGCGATTATCCTAAATACGGAAACAACGATGAACGTGTCGACGAAATCGCTGTTGGTCTTGTAAAAGAAATCATGAACAAAATCAGAAAGCACAAAACTTACCGTGGTGCAGTAGCAACACAGTCAGTATTGACCATTACTTCCAACGTAGTATACGGCAAGAAAACAGGTGCAACTCCTGACGGACGTGAAGCAGGCGTACCATTCGCACCAGGTGCGAACCCAATGCATGGCCGTGATTCTAAAGGTGCCCTTGCTTCCTTAACTTCTGTAGCAAAATTGCCTTATGAATCTTCATTAGACGGTATCTCTAACACATTTACTATCACACCAAAAGCACTTGGCCGTGAAGATGACACTCAAGTGAAAAACGTGGTAGCTATGCTTGATGGCTATATGACAAAACGTGGACACCACCTCAATGTTAACGTATTAAACCGTGACACATTGTTAGACGCTATGGATCACCCAGAATTGTATCCACAATTAACCATCCGTGTTTCTGGATATGCTGTGAACTTTATTAAACTTACTCGCGAACAACAAATCGATGTTATTAATCGTACGTTCCATGAAAGCTTGAGTGCAGCAAAGGAACCTGTAACCATTAGTTAATTAATAGGCATGGGGAAGGAAATCATCCCTTCCCCCCTATTTTTCTCGTTAATTGAGAATGAATTACAATATCAAAATACAAACAGCTTAAAAGCCTCACTATTTGGGGGCGCTTGATAATTTGAAGGGGGATCAGTTTTATGAACGGAAATATTCATTCCATTGAGTCATTTGGTACGGTTGATGGACCAGGCATTCGCTATGTAATCTTTACACAAGGATGTTTGCTTCGCTGCCAGTTTTGCCATAACGCTGATACATGGGAAATTGGTACAGGAAAACAAATGTCAGTGGAAGAAATAATTCAGGATATAACTTCCTACCTTCCTTTTATTGAAGCATCAGGTGGAGGTGTCACGGTTACCGGCGGCGAGCCTCTATTGCAATTGCCGTTCCTTTTGGAGTTATTTAAGGAATGCAAAAAACTTGGAATTCATACCACCATCGATTCTTCAGGCGGCTGTTATTCACATGCCCCCCTGTTTCAAGAGCAATTAAATGAAGTTTTACAATATACGGACTTAATCTTATTGGATTTAAAACATATTAACCGCAAAAAGCATATCGCTTTAACCGGGATGGGCAACGATCATATATTGGAATTCGCCAGACTTTTATCCGATCGAAAACTGCCGATGTGGGTCCGGCATGTATTGGTCCCAACCGTAACGGACGACCAAGAGGATTTGCAGAAACTGGGTGAATTCATTGGCACATTAGAAAACGTAGAGAAAATCGAAATACTCCCTTATCACCAGCTTGGTGTCTATAAGTGGGAGGCGCTTGGTTATGACTACCCCTTAAAAGACGTGGAGCCTCCAAGCCAATCACAAGTGGAATATGCTTATCAAATGTTGTCTGCCCATTGGAATAAATCTAAAAACACTAATTCCATCTAGGAACTAGTGTTTTTTTACGCTGAGACCGCTGGCAAGACATCTGAAAGAATGATCCTAAATCCGGCAATTCAAAGAGTTTCATTGATTATTTGGCCAATCTCTTATATACTCATACTATTGGTTCTGGTTAGTGAGGTGAAAATTTTGTTTCAGTTAATGATTGATCATCTGGATATGACAACCCTCTACGCCCTATCTATTAGTATTTACTTTGGCATGATCTTAAAATTCGTTTGGTCATTGGGAGTAAAATACTCATATCTGGGAGATACAAATCCTGAAAAAACTAAGATTATTCATCCTTCGTTTTTCTATCAGAAAAAAAATCATCTGACCGGAAGCTATATTCGCATTCGCATTGTAAAATATATCCGCAGAAAAGAATGCTCAAAGGATGATTCCGAGGATCCCTTTTCCTCCCTGTTGGTTACCTAAGATTAACATTACATTTAGGAGGAAATATGAAAAAGAAACATTCTTCATTAATACTGATTTCTTTACTTTCTTTTATGGTCCTGGTATTATCAGCGTGCTCCGGACAAACAACTCAAGCAGCGCAAACTACCAATAATAATGGATTTTTCCATACGTATTTTGTAGAGCCATTTACGTACATTATTGGCTTTATTGCTGATTTCTTTAATGGAAACTATGGACTAGCCATTATTATCGTTACCCTTATTGTTCGTCTCGCATTAATGCCATTAATGCTGCGGCAATATAAGAATTCCATGAATATGAAAGAAAAAATGGATAAATTGAAGCCGGAAATGGATGAAATCCAAAAAAGATTAAAAGCAGAAAAGGACCCACAGAAACAGAAGGCCATCCAAGCCGAAATGATGGCACTTTACCAGAAACATGGTGTGAATCCGCTGAATATGGGCTGCTTGCCCCTTCTTATCCAAATGCCGATTCTAACTGGGTTTTATTATGCCATCAGGGGTTCAAAGGAAATTGCCCAGCACCAGTTTTTATGGTTTAGTCTTGGACAGCCAGATATTGCCATCACCATCCTGGCTGGAGTGATTTATTTTCTGCAATTTAAGGTCCAGCAGTCGACCATGCCTGAGGCGCAACGGCAGCAAATGAAAATCATGGGACTGATGTCGCCGCTGATGATTATGATGTTTTCTTTCAGCGCACCTGCCGCACTGCCGCTATATTGGGTTGTAGGTGGAACATTTTTAACCCTTCAAACCATGATTAGTCAAAGACTTTACAAGACAAATAAAGCAACTGAAATTGCAGCTAAGCAAAAATAACCAAAAACAGCATCGGAGCTGAATCCGATGCTGTTTTTATGTTTAAATTTGGCTGTTGATTTCCGCTCCAGGCGCTCACTTTTTGCATGCGTGTCGGAGAGACCCCGTACACCCTCAGAAGTCGAGCTTTTATCCGGTCCAATCAACAGAGTTAAGAAATCTACATTATCGTTTTACAAAGCCATTAAATAAGCCCCTTTTAGGCTTCTTGGAAATACTCCTTATAAAATCCGCCTACTTTACCGGAATTATCAATAATGTAGTAAAATTCTTCAGTTTCATTTTTCACATCATAAACTTGTCCCACTGTTAAAACATTATTTACAATATACTTTTTTGCATTGACATGAACGCACTTTACTTTTTTTATTGTCTCACGATCCCGCCATGACAAATGAATCATTATGACCACCGTTCCTTCTTTTATAGTCCATTTTCTAGTATAAACAATCAAAGCCAGAGGAGCAACCGTTTCACACATTCATTTGTCCAAACCAAGGACAGAAGTACCATTTTGACTAATTAATGAAAATCTGGCAAAAAAGGTTCTCAAATCAAGGTAAAACCATTACAATATTAAAAACTGAATATTCATTCCACTTTCCAAGGGGGCATTCTCAAGTTGAAAATTATGAGTAACGAACAGTTGGTTGTTTCGTATCGGGATGCATTAAAATCTGGAAAAGAAAAAGAATGGATCAAAATACTAAAGCAAGAAATTGAACGGCGTGGATTAAAACCATTTAAAAATGGCAGATAATTGAGCTAACGTAAAGAAAACTCGCCAATTGGCGAGTTTTTTACTTAATCAATGCTCTCCCTAGGACTGAATTTCCTCCGCCATAGGTTTATAGCCTAATTCTGTTAATTTTATTACAATTTTTTCTGCAGCATCCTCCGGATTTTCGGCAAACACATCGAAGAACTCCCCTTCATAATCTTGTCTTGCATAATCATACCTTGGGTCATAATAGTGCTCGAGCAAGAGTGGGATTAGTTCCTGATAATTGTGGCTGCTAACTGATTCTTCCATCCTATTCCTTATTTCCAAGTCTTTGACTCTTTTTAATACCCGCTCCATGCTAACAGAAATTTTTTCATGGTACCAAGCTTCGTTCTGGTAGGGAAGTACATATTCCTCTACAAGCAATTTCACCCTTTGTTCCATTGGGGTGTGAATATAAATGTTCACTCCCTTAAACTTAATATCCATTAATTTTTCTGGTTGAACTGCTTTACCGATTCTCTTGCTCTCGGCCTCAACCAAGAAATAGTCAGCCCCTGCAATCTCTTGAAGTCCTTTGTAAAGGAGAGAATCAAAGGCCTTTTGATTATGGCCTTCCCCTAAACCGATGGTACCGAAAATCGAGCCCCGGTGTCCGGCCATTTCTTCCAGGTCGATAATTGGATAACCTTTTCGCTTCAGTAATTTCAATATTTCTGTTTTACCTACACCTGTCATGCCATGCAGGACGACAGCCTTATTGGGAAGTTGGCCTTCCATTTTCTCTAGGATATAATGGCGATAAGCTTTGTACCCGCCGATTAATTTCCAAGCGTAAATTCCGGCAAATTCCAAAAAGGTGACCACTGCTTTGCTGCGCATCCCTCCGCGCCAGCAATGGACGACAAGGTCCCCCTTTTCCTGATAGAATTTTATGGTCTCAAGCATTTGTGGTATTTTGGGAGAGACAATTTCCATCGCCCTCCATTTTGCTTCATTTTGTCCTCTTTGTTTATAGATAGTCCCAATTTCCTGCCGTTCCGCGTCGGTGAACAATGGTACATTGACCGCACCCGGTATTGCACCATCTTTATACTCAATAGGTGATCGTATATCAATGATAATCGGATTTTCTATTTCAAAGAGTTTTTCAACTTCTAATTCTTTCATAATTAATTTCTCTCCTAAATGTTGTCCAATGAGACCAAAATTGATTAAAACAAACAAAACTTCCTCATAAGGGAAGTTTTTAAAATAAAACCTGTTTGGTCAATAAATGTACAATTAGTATATACTTATTATAAAGGAGTTAATCCAACGTTTCAACAAGTTGAAGCTATCTGCCATGAATTCACAACGCTATCGTCCAAATGGCAGGCCCACCAATTTTTCTATCGACCTGCAAAATCGCGCCCAATTATTAGGAAAACATTCCACTCCATCCCATTTATATATTTTTTCCTTTGTTTGCAGTTCTACAATCCAATATCTCCCCTCCAAAATAACACCATTTTCTTTTTGATAAATCGGCTCCCAATCCCAAATATTAAAAGAATTTAATTCTGTCTTAAATTCTTCGATACAGCCTAGCTGAACAAATGGGAGATTCATCATGGGCTCTGAATGGTTCGGGGGGGCATTCCATTCAACATAAACAAACCGTTTTTTTATAAAATTAATCCGGACTTGTTGTGCTAGCCCGTCAAAACGTTCAACGGTAACAGTTAACCGTTGCGGAAGTTTAGCTTGTTGGACGGAAAATTCCCGGCCGTTCATGTCAAATAATTCCTTCATTATTCTCCCCTCCTAACATTAACGTTCTCTTGTTTCAGACTATATTATAGTGAACATTGCCCTTCATGGCTGTAACAAATGGCACGTTTTTACGGGGGAAAATTGAAAAGTAAAGTCTACCCTTTCCAGGGTAGACCCAACACGTTTAAACTTCCGCTGATGATTTTCTAAAAACAGACATAAAAGCTTTCAAATCAGACAGCTCATTATTAGCAAATAATTGAACAATCCTACTGCCAACTACAACACCGTCACAATATTGTGTAAGTTCAGCAATTTGCTCCTCATTGGAAATACCAAAACCGGCTATAACAGGGATCGGGCTGACCTGCTTAACTGAGGTTAAGAAAGCGTTCAACCCTTGGTCAAATTCCCCTCTCGATCCGGTTATCCCTTTTACGGTTACCGTATATAAAAAACCATTACCTTTACTGGCGATTTTCTCCACTCTTTCCATAGGTGTGGTAGGCGTAACGAGCCGGACAAGCTCTATCCCCGATTGCGCGAGCGGGGAGGCAATTATTTCTTCTTCTTCCATCGGCAAATCCGGAATAATGCATCCATCTATTCCAGCTGTTTGGGCCTCTTGGACAAAACGGTTAATGCCATAGGAGTAAATCGGGTTCAAATACGTCATTAAAATGATTGGGATTTGAATCTGTTCCCGTGCCTTCATTAACTCGTTTAGGATTCCTTTAAGGTTGGTTCCGTTTTTTAGTGCCCTGATTCCAGCTTGCTGGATGGTCGGTCCATCTGCTACAGGGTCCGAAAACGGCACCCCCACCTCAATGGCAGTTGCACCAAACTCCTCCAATAATAAAAGCCGTTCGGTTAAACAGGATAACCCGCCGTCCCCAGCCATGATATAGGGAATAAACGCCTTTCCGTTCGTTGCTGCTAACTGTTTAAAAGCGTGTTCGATTCTATTCATTTGATTCTCCTCCATGCAATTTGGATTTTACTGAATCCACATCCTTATCTCCCCTGCCAGACAAACAAACTACGATATTTTGCCCTGGTTCCATTTCCGCCGCCAGCTTAACGGCAAAAGCAACAGCATGGGCACTTTCCAATGCTGGTATAATTCCCTCCAGCTTCGATAACAGCTGGAACGCATCCAGTGCTTCCTGGTCCGTAATGGAATGATATTGGGAACGGCCGCTGTCCTTCAAATAACTGTGCTCGGGACCAACACCAGGATAATCCAATCCTGCGGAAATTGAATGGGCTTCTTGGATTTGGCCATCATCATCCTGCAGCAAATACATTAACGCTCCGTGCAGTATCCCTGGTTTTCCTTTTGTTAAAGAAGCGGCATGAAATGGGGTTTGAATCCCTTGTCCGGCAGCTTCCACTCCATATAGTCTGACCTGGGCGTCTTTGATGAATGGATAAAACATTCCCATTGCATTACTGCCTCCGCCGATGCAGGCTACCACAGCTTCAGGAAGCTTTCCGTTCCGGTTTATAAATTGCTCCCTTGTTTCCTTGCCAATCACACTTTGAAAGTCCCGGACGATCATTGGGAAAGGATGCGGACCCATGACCGAACCTAATAAATAGTGTGTATCGTCCACGTTGGCCACCCAGTATCGGAGTGCCTCATTTACCGCATCCTTTAATGTTGAACTTCCGGAAGTGACACTTACCACTTTTGCCCCCAAGAGTTCCATGCGAAACACATTCAGCGCTTGGCGTTTAATGTCTTCTTCTCCCATAAAAATAACGCATTCCAGGTTGAGTAAAGCACATACAGTGGCAGTTGCCACACCATGTTGTCCCGCCCCTGTTTCAGCGACGATTTTTCGTTTTCCCATCCGGACAGCCAGCAGCGCCTGGCCAATCGCATTGTTAATTTTATGAGCTCCTGTATGATTTAAATCTTCTCGCTTCAGATATATATTGGCACCGCCAGCATATTTCGTTAAATTTCCTGCAAAATACAAGGGGGTTTCCCTTCCAACATATTCCTTTAACAAATGTCGGTATTGAGATTGGAATTCCGGATCCTCTTTTGCCTCATTATAGGCTTCTTCCAACTCCATTACGGCTTTCATCAAAGTTTCCGGAACAAACCTTCCGCCAAAAATCCCATAGTGCCCTGTTTCGTCTGGTAATGTGTATGTGCTCATTTTGCTGCCTCCTGTTTCATTTTTTTGGCCCGTTCAATAAATGCTCTGATTTTTTTCAAGTCTTTCCTTCCTTCGGTTTCAACCCCGGAACTAACATCTACCATATAGGGATTAATGATTCTGATGGCTGCTTCAACATTTTCGGCATGGAGTCCTCCGGCCAGAATGAGCTTTTTTCCGTAGATAACATTTGTATCTACTTGATTCCAGTCAAATGATGTCCCATTGCCACCCCTGTATTTTCCTTTAGGGCCGTCCAACAATAAAAAAGTACTTGGATAGGAATTCATTTCCTCCAGTTTTTCATTGCTTTGAAAACTAATAGCTTTAATTACGGGTAAGGCAAATGATTCACAAAAATCAGCTGGCTCTTCTCCGTGCAGTTGAATGTGGGTAAGACCAACAAATGAGGCAATTCTTTGAATTTCATCTCTTGTTTGATTTACAAATACACCGACTTTCCATACATCCTGAGGCAGCTTGACGGCAATTTCCCTTGCTCTTTCCACCGTTACTTTCCGCTTACTCTCCGCAAATACAAAACCGATTGCATCCGCTCCGTATTCAGCTGCTTTTACCCCAGTTCCTACATCCGTGATCCCGCAAATTTTGACTTTCATCGGTTTGCCCCTTCCTTTAAAGGCAGGCGAAAATCCCTAAAGTCTTGCTTTACATCGTCACTCTTCATGAATGCTTCGCCAACCAAAATACCATTTGCCCCTGCCTTAAGGACTCTTTTCACGTCTGCCTGCTTGTGGATGCCGCTTTCGCTAATTAAATAGGCTCCAGATTGTTTTACTTGGGCTGCCAGTTTTTCCGTCACCTCAAGCGAAACGTTAAAGGTTTTTAAATCGCGGTTATTCACACCGATTATTTTTGCTCCTGTTTTCAGGGCAATATCCAACTCCTGCTGATTGTGAACCTCCATCAGCACCTCTAAATCTAATTTCTTCGCATATTGGTATAGTTCATTTAATGGCGATTCTTGGAGGGCTGCGACAATTAACAAAATAATGTCAGCACCATGCGCGGCAGCCTCATCAATTTGTAGTGGGTCGATAATAAAATCTTTGCAAAGAATCGGCAAGTTAACCGATTCCCGTACAACAGCCAAATCGGCGAATGACCCTTTAAAAAAGGCGGCATCGGTTAAGACGGAAATCGCTGCGGCACCGGAAGCTTGATACCTTGCCGCCTGCTCTGCCGGATCGATGGTATTGTTAATAATCCCTTTTGATGGTGAAGCCCGTTTAAATTCAGCAATAATGGACATCTCTTCTGCTTTTTGCAATGTCTCAATAAACGAGCGCTTGACACGGTGTCTTCTTGTTTCCTCTAGGACTTTCCCGCGAAGCAGGTTGACCTCTTGTTTTTTTTGTTCAATGATTAGATCCAATATTGTATCCATCTATATAGCCTCTCTTTGTAACGCTTGGGATTTTTTAATGAGTTCCTCCAGCTTTTCATAAGCTGCACCCGTGTCGATCACCTCTGCAGCCGCTTGGATCCCCTCCGGGATCGACAGGGCTTTGCCGGCTGTATAAATGCCGAGCCCGGCATTCAGCAATACCGTATCCCGGTAAGCACCTTGCTCCCCTTTTAAAACACTTAACAGAATTCCGGCATTTTCCTTGGCATCCCCGCCTTTAATAAAATTGTTATCATACACAGGCAACCCGACTTCCTCAGGATGGAAGGTGCTGTTTGAAATTACGCCATCTTCTAAAATGGTTATATGGGTTTCTCCTTGCAGGGAAGCCTCATCCATATAGCCAGCCCCATTTAAAACAATAGCCCGCTTTCGCCCCAGCTGTTTTAATACCTCGGCAAACACGTTCAATAAATCCCTTCGGTAGACACCGAGTAATTGGTAATCCAACTGGATGGGGTTGGTTAACGGACCAATAAAATTAAAGACTGTCGGTATTTTTAATTGTCGTCTGACCATTGATATCTTTTTTAACTTTGGATGTACATTCGGGGCAAACAGAAAAGCAATTCCAATATCCTCAAGAATTTCCTCGATGCTTTCTGCCGGTAAATTCAAATTAACGCCCAAATTCTCTAGCACATCGGCACTCCCTGTTTTACTTGATATGCTTCTATTGCCGTGTTTTGCTACCGGTATACCCGCACCAGCGATGACAAAGGCTGAAGTTGTGCTTACATTAAAACTTGAGGATCCATCCCCACCGGTACCGCAATTGTCAATGGCTTGTGGAAACTTTTTTGAAAAGGTTAGGGTATTTCCCATCATCGCCTTTACAATCCCGACGATTTCATCCACTGTTTCGCCTTTCGATTTAAGTCCCATTAAAAAGGCGGCAATTTCCGATTCTGATACTTCCTCACCTAAAATAAAATCCATCGCTGCTTTCATCTCATTTTCAGAAAACGATTTTTGTTCAGCTAATTGGAGTAAGTAATTTTTCATATTTCCTCTCTCCTTCGATTTCATATAGAAAGTTTTTAATGATTTGCTTACCGGCTGGCGTCCCAATGGACTCCGGGTGGAACTGCAGCCCGAACACAGGATATTGGGCATGTTTTACAGCCATAATTTCTTGATCGTCCAGTGAACAGGAGATTGTCTCCAAATCTTTCGGAAGGGTACTATTTTCGATAATCAAAGAATGATAGCGCATCACCTCAAGGGGCGACGTTAAGTTACGAAAAATTCCTTTTTCCCGATGTTCAATCAAGGAAGTTTTTCCATGCTTGATTTGGGCAGCCCGCTTGATTACCCCTCCAAAAGCGGCCCCGATTGCTTGATGGCCCAAGCATATCCCCAAAATTGGGACTTCCTTATAGAAGGTTTGAATTAGCTCCATGCAAATTCCGGCATCCTCCGGCCTTCCAGGGCCAGGGGATAAAATAATGGCTGACGGATTTAATTTTTTTATTTCTTCGACTGTAAGCTGATTGTTACGATAAACGGCAGCTGTCTCTCCCAACTCTCCCAAATACTGGTAGAGATTGAATGTAAAGGAATCAAAATTATCTATCAGTAGAATCACTTAGGCACCTCCAAAAACGTTCTCAGTTTATTCAGTGTTTCCTCGTACTCAGATTCAGGGACAGAGTCATAAACGATTCCTGCGCCTGCCTGAATATAGGCTGTGTCATCTTTTAAAATCATGGTCCGGATCGCCAATGCAAAGTCCATGTTCCCGTTGGCAGAGAGGTACCCAATCGCCCCTGAATAAAGGCCGCGTTTGGACTTTTCAAGAGAATTGATAATCTCCATTGCCCTTACTTTAGGAGCACCGGAGACAGTTCCTGCAGGTAAACACGCTGCAAGGGCATCAAGGGACGTTTTACCGGATTTAAGCCTGCCGCTTACTTCCGAAACAATGTGCATCACATAACGGTATTTCTCGATGGCCATATATTTTTCAACCTGTACGGAACCAAACTCACTGACTTTTCCAATATCATTTCTGCCAAGGTCCACGAGCATCTTATGCTCAGCCAGTTCTTTTTCGTCTTGGAGTAGTTCCAGCTCAATCGCCTCATCCTCTTCACTCGTCAGTCCTCTTCGTTTTGTACCCGCAATCGGGTTGGCAATAACGGTGTTTCCCCTTGTTTTGATCAAGCTTTCAGGAGAAGAACCGATTACATGATAAGCACCAAAATCGATATAAAACATATAGGGTGTCGGATTATTAGAGCGGTGCTTTCGGTACAAAGCCAAAGGGGAACCAATAAAACTGGCCTTCATTCTCTGCGATAATACCACCTGAAAAATATCTCCCGCCAAAATATGCTCCTTGGCAATCTTGACATTCCTGATATACGCATCCTTGGCTATGTCAGGTTCAAAACCAGAGAACTTATATTCCAAGTCCTCTTGGTCCTCGAATGGCTCCTTCAATTCAGCCAAAAGCCGGTTTAACCTTTCTTCAATCAAGGTCTCGCCGTGATCCTGTAAAAGCGGGATGCCCAACAGGAACACTTTTTCCTCTAAATGGTCAAATACGATCACCTCTTCATAAAACATCAGATGCACATCAGGCATTGATAAATCATTGGGGAATTCCTCGCCAATCCGTTCATATTGCCGAATAATGTCGTAGCCTACATATCCAATCGCTCCGCCGGTAAACGGAAAAGGAATTTCATCGGTCTTTACAGCAGGTATTAAGCGGTTGACAATATCCAGCGGGTCGCCATTCAAATTTTGTCTTTCCCCATTTCGAAAAATAAGCTCATTTTTGTCTCCATGGGCAATTAATTCAAAAGCAGGGTCTGCGCCAATAAATGAATAACGGCCCGAGTCATTGTATTTGTGGGAACTTTCCAATAAGAACTTCTTCTTGCCGCTGATTTTCTGCAAAATGGAAATCGGCGTTAAAACATCGCCGCTTATCTCTTTTAAAAAATAACTTGTCTGTGTCTTCATACAGCCACCCCTTTTGAAGAATAAAAAAAATCGTCCTCTATATGTCTGGATATTCCCAGGCATATAGAGGACGATTTTTAACCGTGGTGCCACCTCCGTTTGAAGCAGTAATTCCTCTGCTTCCTCTTTCAGATACTGACGTATAAACGAACAATATCCTATCCTTTTAACGGTGGAACTCCGTTGATCCCTACTTAGGTTCAAGATCCCTCTCACAAGCCCATTCCACCATTCCGTCCATGCCGGGCTCCCACCTGTCCCCGACTCTCTGTGAAAAACTAAAAATGTGTACTCCTCTTGTTCAACGAGTTTGCTTATTAAATTGTTGGACTGTAAATAAAAAGGGTCCCCTATCCTATAAAAAGGACGGGAGACCCGTGGTGCCACCTTCATTAGCTAAATCAATAGCTCACTTTCACCGATATCGAGCAAATGCTTAATATCTGTCTCATGTAACGATGAGAAATTCGCCAAAGCCTACTGATCCCAATTGGACGGTTCGGTTTGGAAGCTCAGAAGTCCATTCGCTATTTCTTCAACGCTGATTTGCACCGGCCATCAGCTCTCTAGGGAATCCGAAATAGGTACTACTCTTCCTCATTGCCATTACTTTAATACGTTTTATTGATTTCAATCATATTAAAGATTCCTTCCCATGTCAAGCGGTTTTGTTCAAATTTTCTAAATTGGCTTATTTTTTCAATGCCATTAAAAGGATTGTTTCGTTTCGTTTTTTTTCTAAAAAAAAGACCATATTAACATTACAATCAAAAATGAAAGCGGGATAGATAGAAAAATGGAGCATATCGAACGATTATCGAATAACCCACCAACCGCTAAGAGTAAAAGTAAAAGTAAAAGTTCCGAGAAAGAACAAAAAAAGTCGAGCGAAATCTCCAAGCAGAAGTGGGCAATTCTTTCAATATCATCTATTCCATTAGTGATGACCTTAGGAAACTCAATGTTAATTCCTGTCCTCCCTGCCTTGGAGGAAGAATTAGGGGTAACATCCTTTCAATCAAGTTTAGTGATTACTGTTTATTCCATAATTGCAATCCTGCTCATTCCTGTGGCAGGTTATTTATCTGACCATATTGGCAGAAAAAAAGTGATCATTCCCAGCCTCATTATTGCCGCTTCAGGCGGCCTAATTTCCGGATGGGCGGCTTGGAAGTTTGAGCAGGCCTACTGGATTATACTAGTTGGCCGGGCGTTGCAAGGGGTCGGTGCTGCAGGTGCTTTTCCGATTGTTCTCCCACTGGTGGGAGATATGTTTAAAAAAGAAGATGATGTCAGTACCTGTTTAGGGTTAATAGAAACATCGAATACGTTTGGAAAAGTTTTAAGTCCGATATTTGGTGCTTTTTTAGCGGGATTTATTTGGTTTTTGCCGTTTTTGGCTTTCCCAGTGTTTTGCGCTATATCCATTATTTTACTTTTATTTCTTGTCAAGTCCCCTAAAAAACATGAAAAGCCTATTCCATTCAAGGATTTCATTATTAATGTGAAGAAAACCTTTACGGAAAACGGCCGGTGGCTGTATGCGATATTTTTTATTGGCGGTATTATGATGTTGGTCCTATTTGGTATTCTTTTTTACCTTTCGGAAATCTTTGAAAAAGAATATGGTATCAAGGATCTAAAAAAAGGCTTCTTTTTGGCTTTGCCCCTTGGGGCACTTTGTTTGTCCTCATTTATCAGCGGCAAGTTAATTAAAAAAAATAAAGTTCTGATGAAATGGCTTACGTTTGGCGGAATCCTGGCGGCGGCCTTGTCGATTGCCGCACTGTGGTTTTCGATTAAATTGTGGTATATGCTGTTAATGTTTTTAATCGCAGGTATAGGAATTGGAATCAGCCTTCCTAGTTTGGATGCTCTTATTACAGATGGCGTTGAAAAGAAGGAGCGCGGAACCATCACCTCCATCTATAGTTCCATGCGATTTATCGGCGTTGCAGCAGGTCCGCCAATTATAGCGTTGTTATTAAAGTATTCCACCCACTGGATATTTATTTTGTTAAGCGGCTTGGCGATTCTGGCCTCTATCGTTACATTGATGGCCATCAAACCGCCGCCAGAAGAGAATCCATCTTAAAGAGCTGACGTTCCAGCTCTTATTTTTTTGCTTCCGTAAATTTTTTCTTTTACAAATGGACTTATTATGCTATAATAATAATCGTCCTTGATAGTCATGCGGGTGTGGTTTAATGGTAGAATTTCAGCTTCCCAAGCTGACGGCGGGGGTTCGATTCCCCTCACCCGCTCCATTTTATATTTGTCTTTGGAGGAGTACCCAAGTGGTTATAAGGGGGCGCACTCGAAATGCGTTAGGGCGGGTAACCGTCGCGTGAGTTCGAATCTCACCTTCTCCGCCATACATAAAAGTTAAAGCACCAGTTCTGCTGGTGCTTTTTTATTTATCCTAGTGGACTTAACCACTCCGGGTCCCGTGCTTTACAAACATGGCATTCTTGTTGGTTATCATGGGATGAAGTGAAATTTGTGCCGCAATTCTGGCAAGTATGATAAGCCACCGGCGATTGACTAATCGCCTTTTTCTTTATATCTAAATTAATCTGAATGGCAGATTCCGGACAGATATCGGTACAATCTTTGCAATTAACACAATTCCCGTGATTAATCCGCAGTGTAGAATTCTCAAGCAGGAATACATTTTGTGTGCAAAGATGGAAACAGGCTTGACACAGGTTGCATTTTTCTTTATCTATTTGCACGGTATAAAATTGATCATCTGGAAAATAATTCGTCAAAATCCACTCCCCCGGTGCAATTCTCCAAGCAGCTGGTGACAACTCTTTTCCTAGATGCCTGCCTTGCTCTATTAAGGACGAAAACAGCTCTCTTCTCGATAACTTTTCTCCGTCTGGACGGGTTAAAACTGTAATTGGACCTTTTTCCAACAAAGCCAATATCTGATTTGCTCCCTCTATAGCCGTGTTCCATTGCTCACTTAATGGGAAATCACTGGAAGTAACCGAATGGATACCTTTTTCATTATAGATGAGGAGCTCTTTCTCCGAGATGGCATATTGATTATTGTACTGAAGACTCCCGTTTTCAAAGGTTCTAACTCGTGAAATTCCTTCTATAGCAGACAGCGGACAGGAAACCATACAATCGCCGCAGTTATTGCATTTATCGATTTGAATGCGAATTTCCTGCTGTTCAATAGAAATGGCACCCGTCTTACACGCATCAAAGCAAAACCGGCAGCTGGACCTGAGGTTTCTAAACCGCGAACATTTTGGTGTAAATTCCATGTCAACGTGCATGCTTTCCAGCCATTTTGTTAATAGAGACACGTTTTCACCTCTTTTAAAAAGGGCTGCAGGTTCCATTTTCGTCCTGCAGCCCCCTTCAATCTCCTTATTCTCATGAACTTGACAGTTTCGCGTCCTTATGAGGGGTAATCACCAAATTGGGATTTGTGATGGTGTCGCTTGGCATCCCTTTAATTTGACTGACATTTCCATACTTTTTTCGCAACTCATCGATTGGGCCGAATTCAATCGCCCGCATTGGACAGGTTGCCACGCATACCGGTTCCTCGCCTTTTTCTTGAAGATCGATGCAAAGGTTGCATTTATTGGATTTAAATACTTTTTTATTATATTGGGGAGCACCGTACGGGCAGGCTTTGACACATAACTGGGTCCCTTGGCATATCTTCTGGTCAATTGTCACGACGCCATTGTCTTTATCCTTAAAAATCGCGCCAACCGGACAGCTTGGAAGGCATTTTGGATTCGTGCAATGGTTACAAGAAATACTATAATAATACGCTTTTATGTTGTGGACAATACCGCCGCCAGGCTGCTCTATAAAAGTTCCATCTTCAAAGGTATAAACCCGTCTAAAATTTATCCCCACATCGAGTTTATTTTTATCCTTACAGGAAACGCTGCACGCTTTACAGCCAGTGCAAAGGCTCTGATTAATATAAAATCCTAGTTGGGCCAACTCTCCTCACTCCCTATGCCTTTTTCACTTCTACAAGATTGGTTAGCTGTGGATTTGCTTTTGCAAGCGGTGTTGGCCTCTGAGAGGTTAATACGTTAACCGCTCCCCGCTGGTCAATGCCTGTTTTATCTGGGGTATACCAACCGCCTTGCGGAATCGCGCACACCCCTGGAGTGATTCTCGGCGTTACTTTTACATCAATGACCAAGGTACCGCGGTCATTAAACACTTGAGCCCTGTCGCCATCTTTGATTCCACGTGTTTCGGCATCCTTAGGATTCATCCACATTTCTTGTTTTGCCGCTTCCTCCAGCCATTCTTGGTTGTCATAGGTGGAGTGGCATCTCCGTTTGTAATGCCAGCTGGTTAATTGTAATGGGTATTGACTAATCAGCGGATCCTCTGGTCCTTCCCAGGAAGAAATATATTTGGCAATCGCGGGAATCTCATCATGCTGTTCCATATCCCATAACGCTTTTGAAAACAATTCAATCTTACCGGAGGGTGTTTCGAATCGATGCGTATCAATATCCTCAATCTGTTCTTTAAAGGCCACTAGCGGCTCATCAAATTTGAAATGGAATACACCCATCTTTTTGAATTCTTCATAATTAGGAAATTTAGGATCTATTTCCTTTCTTGTCCGCGCGATACTTTCCTTTACAATATCAAGTGTTGTTTTCCCTTCTGTAAATTGCTCTTTCAACCCAAGTTTTTCCGCCACTGCGGCAAATACATCATATTCATCGCGGCATTCATATAACGGTTCGATAACTTTATTTCCTAAAATAACATAGTCGCCTCCGCCCCAAGGAAAGCCAATGTCATGCCGTTCAAAAAAGGTGGTCCCTGGCAATAAGATATCGGCATACTTAGCACTTGGAGTCATAAAAATGTCGCTGGCCAAGATGAATTCCACTTTGGATTCATCCTCGAGAAGCTTGGTTGTTTTATTGATATCAGCATGCTGGTTAATCAGGGCGTTCCCTGCCAAATTCACGATAAGCTTAATATCGGAGTTTAATCGGTCCACACCCTGCAGCCCGTCAGCTGCTGTCATTTCCGTCCCTTTTTCAACAGCCTTTGTCCAAAGGAAGCATGGAATCGAAGCTTTCACAGGGTTTTCATATGTCAACGGTTGAATCATTTTGGTGCGGCTCCAGCTGCCTGTTCCTGCTGCCCAGGTGCCGAGTTTGCCGACATTTCCAGTCAAACAGGCAAGCTGTGCACCGCCGCGCGTATATTGCTCACCATAAGCCTGGCGCTGTGCCGCCCAGCCTTGAATCAAAGCACCTGGCTTGGTGGTGGCATATTCCCTGGCAAGCTGTCTGATTTTATTTGCTGGCACCCTGCAGATTTTTTCAGCCCATTCCGGTGTTTTCGGTATGCCATCTTGTTCCCCTAACAAATAACTTTTCACACACTCGGTTTCCGGAACCCCTTCCGGCATATGGTCCTTATCAAAGCCAATGCAGTATTTGTCAAGGAATGCTTGGTCATGCAAATGTTCTGTGACGATTACGTAGGCCATCGCATCCATAAGCGCTGTATCGGTAGTTGGAAGGATGGGAATCCATTCATCGGCAAAAGCGATTGCTGTGTCAGAGTAGCGTGGATCAATGACGACTATTTTTGCTCCATTTTTCTTTGCCTGCATTAAATACTCCCGATATGGAGTAGAAAATATCATCTCTGATGGGTTTTGACCCCACAAAATAATGTATTTGGAATGCAGCAGCGAATCAAAGCTGCTTCCTGTCATGTTGGTGCCATATGTATATGGTGTGGCAGCTTCAGCGGCACCTGCGCTGTAGTCAAGCCGGTAATTGAGAAATCCTCCTGTGAGCGATAATAACTTTCTGGCTGAATTTCGCCCCCCATGGAGACCGCTGCTTTGGCCTGTTGCATAGTTTACATACCTGGATTCAGGGCCATAGGTATCGCCGATTCGCTTCATTTCCTTTGCGATTGTTTCAATGGCTTCATCCCAGGAGATTCGCTCAAATTTCCCTTCTCCTCGCTTGCCGACCCGCTTCATTGGGTATTTTAATCGGTCATGATCATAGAGCATCTTTCGGTAGTTTCTGCCTCTGACGCATGCTCTTAGGGGTGGAGCAGCCCTGTCACCGGCTTTTTGGGTGTCCGTGCTTATCCTAACGACCTTCCCATCCTTTACATGAGCCTTAATGATACATCTGCCGCCGCAATTTGTGATGCTGCACGTTGACACAATTTCTTCTGTTCCTTTTGCCCTTACAGGTTTTGTGTCTTGTCTCCGGTCAACAAGCATTTTGGTGCCCACTCCACCGGCAATGACCGGAATACCGATGGCGCCTGACCATTTTAAAAACGTCCTGCGCTGCATTTTATTGGTTAAAAATTTTTGGAACGGATTCTTGTCAGACATGTCTTAATGCCTCCATGGTTTCAGTAAGTGTTTCCAGATCAAACCGGCAAAAATCTTCCAGGAGCATGGCTGCTCCTAAATATAATTGGCTGGTTGTGTTTTTGATAATTCTTTCACAAAATAAAGGTATCCAAATCAATAGATGGTCATTAAGAAAATCAATCTGTGTTGCCACGAATGGTTCTAGTGCTTCCAGGTTGGTTTGTTGCAAACATTGTTCTGATAGAAAAATCATAAATTCCAGTTCCAGCAATAGAGAATCATCTGGTTCCCGGTTTTCGCTTACATTTTGGAGACCATATTGGTGATAAAACTCCCTAATTTGATACATGCACTCCTCAAAAAGTAAATGATCCTTGTTGCGGTAATAGGATTCCCATGGGGGTGCGGCCATTAGGCCAGGTCCTAAGAACAATCGGTGATATTCTTCATTCTCTTGATGTATTTGATCTTCTGATAAACAATAAAAAAATTGCCCTAACAATCCTCCCCCTGCTTCATGAATTTCCTCCAGTTCATGAAATGGAATGTCTTTACCTAAATCACAGAAAAATAGATTTGCCTTTGGTTCCATAAATAAAAGATAAAGCAGCTGGTAAAAGTTTCTTCTTGATTGCAAAAAGGGCTGCAATTCAGATTCCAATACCTCTCCAATAACAGTCATATGTATCCCTCTAATACTCTCGTCTTTAGTTCAACATAATCTTATCGTATCGCATCAATCCGGTGTAATAACATGTTCAACATTTCACATATTATTCAAATCTCTTGTGACAAAATTGCAATAATTTGAAGAGTAGTCTGCAATTTTTTATTTACAGCAGAAAGATGTGTATAATAAGTACGATAAAAATAGCAAAGGATGATTTACTTGAACATTATCGGGCATACAGTTGAAAAACTGGTAGATCCATTTGGGCTGCTTTCAGGGGACCGCTATGAATTCTTCTTGGAACTTGAGGTTGATGAAGAAGACGAACTTTTTTCCGAAAAAGGAGTTGGCTTAAGAGTTCTTTTTGTCGTTGATGGGGAAGAGATGAAAATTTCCAATTATCACTTCTACGAACACGCGACAGAAGAGGTACTTGATTTTGAACTCGAGGAAGACGAGGAACAACTTGTTTTTGATTATTGCAAGAACCATTTGGAAGAATAGAAAGCAGGGGGGTCCCCCCTGCTCTTCTTACTCTTATGCTTCTTTTTTGACAATTGCCGGTGCTTTTTTCCTTGGAGCGGCTTTTGCCGGTTTTGCAGCGACTTTGGGACGTTCCACACCCGCAACTGCCTTGGGCCGTTCCTTACCTCCCGTTGCGTTACCCGGTTTTGTCCGGTCAATCGATGCCTGGAGAGCTGCCATTAAATCGGTCACATTCGATGGCGTATCTTTTGCAGCAGTTGTAACAAACTCTTGTCCTTGGCGTTTGGTCTCAATTAGTTCCAATAAGGCTGTCCGATATTCATCGGTATACTTTTCAGGTTCAAATTCTGATGTCAATTGGTCAATCAACAGGATGGCCGTATCCAGTTCCTTTTCGGTCACTTTATCGTCGGCAGGTACATTTGGCACATCGCTTGCTTTTCTCACTTCATCAGGATAATGAATCGTCTCCATCACTAACGTGTTTTCATACACCCGAATGACCGCAAGCTGTTCTTTGGACCTGATTATTATTTTGGCCAGCCCGACTTTTTGGGAATCCTGAAGTGCTTTGCGCAGTAACGAATAGGCCTTGCTCCCTCCCTCATTTGGGGACATATAATAGCTTCGGTCAAAATAAATGGGATCAATTTCCTCTATTTTAACGAAATCAATGATTTCAACCGCTTTGTCCTCGTTTTCCTTACGAAGTTTTTCTAAATCTTCCTCGTCCAACACTACAAATTTGCCTTTTGTATACTCATATGCCTTTACAATGTCCTCTGGCTTGACTTCTTCTTCACAAACGGTACAAACCTTTTCATATTTTATTGGGGCATGGCATTTATTGTGCAACGTTCGAAGCTTGATATCTTTATCTTCTGTGGCAGTATGGAGCTTAATTGGAATATTAACCAGACCAAAGCTGATACTGCCCTTCCACATTGTATGCATGATTCATATCTCCCATCTTTTTGTTTTATTTTGTGCCCGGCGCATCGAGGCATTCCTATAAACAGCTGGAAAATGGATGATTGTTAAGTAATGAGCCAAAATAAGACTAAAACAGAAAGGGAACATTCCGATGAAACCTATGCTGCCAACCCTTACGTTTGACCCCCCAATCAAACCCGGATGGATTTATGAGGTTAAATATGATGGATTTCGGGCGTTATTGGGATGGGATGAAAATCGAATGGAATTAATGAGCCGAAATGAAAGATCGCTGCTGGGACAATTTCCCGAAATAAGCGATTATTTATTGAAGTTGGAAGATAAACTCAAACCGTTTTTACCATTGCAGTTCGATAGCGAACTGGTACTGCTCGAAAACCCTTATAAAGCAAACTTTTCGAGCCTGCAAATTCGCGGCCGCTTAAAATCGAATATAAGAATCCAAGAACTGGCAAGGCAAACCCCTTGCCGGTTAATGGTTTTTGATGTCCTAATGCTAAAAGGAAAACCGCTGCACTTTCTTCCTTTTCACAAGCGTAAAAAAATGCTTATGGATTTTTTCCAATCCATGGGTCTTGAAGAAACTGCTGACCCGATCAGCAGTCAGCTGTTGCAGCCTGTTATTGCGTATGACAACTTTGACGATCTTTGGGAAAAAGTGGTTCTCTATGACGGAGAAGGAATTGTGGCCAAAAATAATAGCAGTACATGGGAGGAAGGAAAACGTTCAACTAGTTGGTTGAAGTATAAAAATTGGAAGTATGTCAATTGCTTTGTCACGATGTTCGATAAAACTAACGGTTATTTTTATGTCGGGGTCTATCAAGACCAAAAACCAGTCAATATCGGGCAGGTTCTTTTTGGGTTCAAACCTGATGAAAAGCAGGCACTTGGCCAAATCGTCAAGCATAATAAAATAAATGAAGATCAACAATTTATTTATGTCGAACCGGCCATTTGTCTGGAAGTGAAGTATCTTGAACTGTTCGAAAACCAGCTTCGCGAACCACACTTCCATCGTTTCCGTTTTGACCTGCAGCCTCTAGACTGCACGTATGATCATTTTATGTTTCAGCAGAAGAATTTGCCTGATGAATTGGAAATTACCCATCCAGATAAACCTCTTTGGGAAAATCACGCCATCCGAAAAGCGGATTATATTTTATATTTGAGGGAAGTATCGCCATATATGCTGCCTTTTTTAAAAGATCGGCCATTGACGGTCATCCGCTTTCCTCATGGCATGTTCGGGGAACCTTTCTATCAAAAAAACTGTCCCGACTATGCCCCGGAATTTGTCCAGACATATCAGACGGAAGATATCAACTATATACTATGCAATAATCTCAAGACACTGGTTTGGCTGGGAAATCAATTGGCCATTGAGTTTCATGTTCCGTTTCATACCATTTACAGCCAAGGTGCGAGCGAAATTGTTTTTGATTTGGATCCCCCGTCGATTGATGCCTTTCCATTGGCTGTTAAGGCCGCACTGCTGATTAAAGAAGTGCTCGATCAGCTGAATTTAATCGGCTTTATCAAGACTTCCGGAAATAAAGGATTGCAAATCTACCTCCCGCTTCCGGAAGGGCAATTTACTTATGATGATACAAGGCTATTTACCAGTTTTATCGCTGAATATCTAATTTCTAAGGATCCTGATTCTTTTACGATTGAAAGAATGAAAAGAAACCGGGGTAACCGGCTGTACGTCGATTATGTACAGCATGGTGAAGGAAAGACGATTGTAGCCCCATACTCGATGCGCGGAAATGAACATGCAGGAGTTGCCACCCCGTTATATTGGGAGGAAGTGGACGCAAAGCTGGTACCAAAGAACTTTTCATTAAATACAGCCTTGAAGAGAATCAAGCAGCAGGGCGACCCATTTAAAGATTATTTTAATACCAAGGAGATTCAGCCTTTTGCCCCTGTCTTGGAAATTTTAAAAAATCAAGCGAAGAAAAAAGGATAAGGTACCGTTCCTTATCCTTTTAAATTCTCTTTTAAATATTGCTGCACTTCTGTTTGCAGTTTTTCATAGGATATTTGCTCAGCAAAATTAGTTTTTGATGCAATCGTAAAGGTGCCTTTTTCAAAATCCACATCCACACTGGCATCGTATAAGTATGTGGCATTGCCGATTAAATCAATGTGGTACACATCGTCCTGTGAGTGAACGATACAATTGACTTTGCCGCCATTGTTATAGACTTCAATCGCCGACTCAAACTGATTCAGCCCCTGAAGGCAAGTAACAAGGGAAGAAGCCGACATCGCGGTTCCGCAGGCATTCGTGAAGCCAACGCCCCGTTCAAATGTCCTGACATATATTTCACCAGACTGAAGCACCTTCACAAAGCTTACATTCACCCCGTCCGGAAATAAATGATTAGGCCCGTTCACTTTTTCGCTCAGGCGTCTTTGTGTGTCACTTTTTAGAGTATCCGCATCCACTAGTGCAATCAGGTGCGGATTGGGTACAGCCACCGCAGTAAATCTCAATTCCTGTGACAGTTCATGGACCGGTTCATTCATCAAAACAGGTTGTGGCAAATTTAAAGGTAAAGCTTCTAGTTCGAACAACACCGGGGATATTTCCACCTGATAGGTTTGGATATTCGGGTAAAGCTCCTGATACCTGCTCACTTTTAAGTCAGCTTTCATGGTTTCAACCACTGCATGGTCAAGCCCTTTCCATTCACAAATATAGCGGGCAGCCAACCGCAGTCCGTTTCCGCACATTGAGGCTTCCGATCCGTCCGCATTAAATACACGCATTTTTCCGTCTGCCCGTCCACTGTTCATAATAAATAAAACTCCATCCGCCCCCAAGGAAGTTTCCCGGTTACAGATTAGTTTTGCGAGTTCCGCCCTTTCTGTTTCCGTAAATGTATAGCCAGTTGTGATTTCATCTACTAAAAAGAAATCATTTCCTGATCCATGTCCCTTAATGATGTCAAGTTTCACCCTAAAAACCTCCGAACCGTATTTTAAATAGTCTAGTTAATGATACCAAACAAACAGGCTTTGGGAAACAAATTTAGCCCTATCTTTCGACAAAATACTCTTGAATTAAAAAAGCCATTCCCAGCAGCTTTTCAGACTCAGATAAATCGCCACTTAAGGAAAGGACCGGCGTATTCGGTTCCGGAAACAACGGACTCCATTCCAATGGCATCCATCCCCGTCTCAACCTGGCAACTTCCCGATTGTTTTCATTTAACACTTGTTCATCCATAAACATGGTTGAACCTTCCACAGAACCAATCACTTTACGATCTTGGTCCACCAGCTGCCCCCTTACCTTTTTCCGTAATTTTTTTTTCTTAAAGGAACCACGGAAAACCATATTCCTGTCATAGACTTTAATATCGCCAGCCTGAAGTTGAAACAAACCAATGGATTCTTCCTGGTTGTTGAAAAGTGCATAGGTTTTCGGTGTCCTCCATTTCATGAACCTCTTTAGCTGAATTTTCTTTATTGAACCGGCTAATACCCCGTCAGGGAAATACAGCTGCAGTTTAGGGTACTGGCAATTTTGATATAAAACCAAAAGCTGCTGTGCCTCAAATAAAGAGCGTTCCGTTTCTTCCGGGATCATGTTTTTTTTGATATTCCTGACAATTCGTATCGACTGCCTTATGCGAAAAAGATAGATATGAAAACAGAATATGCTATAAAAGAGAAATGGGATCGCAAGCTTCATAATATCCGGTTCGTTAAAAAAAGCGAAATTGCCTCCTACTATTAATAGGGAGGGAAATAACGCCGCGATACTATCATTCAGACTTATTTTGGCTGCATCCCTATAAAAGTCGTTTATTTTCATCTGGAAATCTCCTTATCAATTCCTCTTATATTACTCTATTAACTTTTAGTTTAAAAAATGATAGAAGTTTACTTAAAATAATGGCTCTGTTTAAACTGGCTGTTGATTTTCACTCCAGCACTCAGCAAACCCGGAGGCGTGCCGGGATCCTCCTCGAAGCTAGAAGCACCAGGGGGGTCTTCCCCTCCCCTACTTTCGCAGGACACAGAAAACACTACCTCGAATCCGCCCACGCACGAAGAAAAAGCGAAAATGTTTTTGAGGAGACGAGCTTATCCGCTCCAATCAATAGAGTGAAAAAGTATCAACATTATCTTAAAAAAAGCCAAAAAAAAAGAAGAGTCTCCTCTTCTTTTAAGAATGAATAAAATTAACTATCTTGTCCTTTATTGCCTGGGCATCTTTATAGCCTTGATTATACAAATCCTCCAACTTCTCAGGATTTCTCTCCATTCTTCCCACCATCAACGGCTCAGTCGGGCGAATGATCAGAACATGCCCTTTTCGTTCTTCTTCCTCAAGGTAGGCGAGTGTTTGATTATACACCTGATAACGTTGCTTCAAAGCTTCTTGCAGTCCTTTATATTCTGGATATTTACGTCTGACAAGAAAGTGGAATTTAGATGGTTTTTTCCGATAATCCATATTTCTAGTCAGGATTACTATATTTTTGGAAAAGCCATCCTGTTGTGCTTTTTTGATGGGGATTGGATCACTGATGCCGCCGTCAAGCAAGATTCTATTTTGGAACCGAACCTCAGGGGCAATAAACGGAAGTGAACTGGAAGCGCGCAATACTGCCAATAAATCGTTGTTGTAATCCTTCTTTTTGAAGTATACTGGCTGTCCTGTCAGGCAGTCGGTAGTACCAACCACAAACTCAGTCGTATTATGGTAAAAAGCATCATAATCATAAGGAACATGCTGATTCGGGATTTCATCAAAAATAAAATCCATGCCAAAAAATTGCCGCTGTTTGAAATAGTTCTTCCATGATATATATCTGGGGTCAGATGCATATTTTATATTAACCGTTTTATTTCTCCCTTTTTGCTTGGATAAATACGATGCGGCGTTGCAGGCTCCTGCAGAAACACCAATGACATAAGGGAAAAAAAGTTCTTCTTCTAAGAAGAATTCGAGAATGCCTGCAGTGTAAACCCCACGCATCCCTCCTCCTTCTAAAACCAGTCCGATTTGTCCTGCCATTCCTTTCCGTCCTTCCTTTTGATTCTTGATAATAGACAATTATAGGCTATTTCTGATACCTTTGAAAACTAAATTGATTTTAGGAATGGAATTGTTGAATGATGTTGAAAAATGGAAAAAACTTTACTGAAAACTTCACGAAATAACTATTTTCTTTTTTGCTTTTTTCTTGTATGATACTTTAGGTAACTATATTTCAAGCGTTCTTTTGGAGGTTTACAACTGTATAACCGTGATAGATAAAAAATAAATAGGGAAGGCAAATGGTGCGCCACCAGGTTACCTGGTTCTAGTGGGTTCGATTCCCACCCCGAAATTTTTTTCGACTTTCAAAAAAAATTTCGAGGGTGGGCCGTTTCTCTTTATGTGGAATGGTATGCCCTAAATGGAGGGATATTCATGCTCAAGAAACGGGACCTATATGACAGCCGTGAATTGTACGAACTAATGACGCATCCAGATGTCTTCCCTTTTGTACGTCAAAAAGCTTATTCCATTGAAGAGTTTTTCTTTATTACTAAGCAGACGATTGAAGCAGAAGAACAAGGACAATTAATTTCCCGGACGATTCTTGATGAGTGGGGTGCACCAATTGGCACCATCAGTTTATTTGATATCGTCGACAATGCTGGCTTTTTAGGAACCTGGCTTGGTAAACCATATCATGGCAAAGGGTACAATCAAGCGGCGAAAGCAGCTTTTTTCCAAGAGCTGTTTTACGAAATCGGGATTGAAACGGTGTTTATGCGGATTCGGAAGGAAAACATTCGGTCAATAAAAGCAGCTGAAAAATTGCCTTATGCAATTAAAGCCAATGAATCTAGGAAATCACTTTATGAACAATTAAATGCAAATGAAGAGATATATGATTTATATGAAATTCCTAAAGATTTATATACTTTACACTTGCAGTGGAATGCCTCTGGGGATGCAGCTGAAACACATCGATTAGAAGCATAAAAGCAATCGGTCAACCTCCGATTGCTTTTTTAATGTCTATTTTTATTCGATTGGGCTTTGTTCACCCATTTCTCCAACCCCACTTGTTCCCATTTGGAGCAAAAATTCATCCAGTTCATCATTGGTCAGAGTTTCAAAGCGGCCATCATGAAAAAATACTTGGGTTTGATTGGGATTAATCCGATTGAGGTTAAAACTCATATTATTTGCTCCTTTCCTTCATGTTTACTTCATATTATCAACGGAAAGAAGTGAATTCATACAAGTAAATTTAACAGTTCAAAAATTTAAAAAAGATTAAAAACTAGATTTTAAAAACCTTTCCCAATACATCGGTTCCGCCAGTACAAGGGATAACGCTTCCGGTAATCAAATCAGAACGCTCATCTATTAAAAAGGCAATGATCCGGGCAATGTCCTCGCCAGTTCCCTCTCTGTTTACGGCCGAATTGTCTTTTAAGGCCATCACAGCTTCTTTTATATTTTTCTCCTTCCAGTCATTTGTAATATCACCTGGACACACCATATTGGCTGTGATACCATATTGTGCTTCCTCGATTGCAATGGTCCTTGTCAACGAGACCAACCCTGTCTTCGCTGCGGCAAACGCCGACCGGTATACCCAACCGGGAGAGGTCTCCACCCGGTCATAGCCCATGGTGATAATCCTTCCCCATTTTTGCCGCCGCATCTCAGGAATAACAAGCTTTGACAAATAAAAAACAGCACTTAAATTCCCTTGAATCAGATAATTCCATTCCTCAAAAGTATAATCAGCCATCATTTTTCTTTCATGTATGTATGGTCCTGCATTGTGAATTAGCACATCTATCGTTTTATATGCAGTAAGGGTTTCATTTACAATTCGGATACAATCGTCCTGATTGGCCACATCCCCTTGGATGGCAATGTTTTGGGTGCCGTAGCAGTTTGATAATTCTTTTGCCAACGAAATGGCCTCGGATTCGCTATGACGATAATTAATCACAAGTTGATAGCCTTTTTCCGCTAGATACATGGCCGTTTTTTTTCCAAGCCCTGAGGCTCCCCCTGTCACCAGCGCCGTTTTGAGTTTCATAGCCATCACCTCTCAATTTAAAATTAAGCCTTTGATTTCTATGTTAAAAACTTTCGAATCTATATGCAAACATTTTCATTCTACTCAAATCGACACTTTGTCCGACTGACTGCCTTATAATTAATTAACCTATGGGCCGTTATTTGCATAGTATGAGTTAACAAACGAAAAGGATGTGACAGGATGCAGACTGTAATAAATATTTTCTGCTTGAAAATTAACAGCGTATCTAATAATGGGTCTGTCAACATCGGAGAAGCACTTCATAATGCTCATACTGCCAACTCCAAATCGCAAGGACAAAATTCTTCTTACGGCGATTTTGCTCCACCAACTGCCGCCATGGAAAATGTCTTTATAGATCCGGATATGAATGATATGGGTGATATCGCCAATCCGTCGAATGTCCTTTCCAATACTGTTTAGAAGGGACCGAGTAAAGAGATGCCTTTTCAAATAAATATTTTTAATATCAAAACCAACGCTATAAGCAATAATGCCAATATATCCTTGGGTCCTTCTGTACAGAATAGCCATACTGCGAATCAAAAATGGATCGGAACAAATTTAGCATTTGGGGACTTGGCACCAAGTGCAGCAGGATCTTTGAATACCTACACCGATTTAGATATTAGTGATCAAGACCAAATCGCAAACCCATCCTCTCCAATTGCCAATCAATTTTAGCTTCTAGAAAGGGTGAAGCAAGTGTTCCCATGGAATCTGTTTCCTTTTAATAAAGATATGAAGGAAACTTTACAGAAAATGAAGCCGGATGAAATTGATAAATATGTTCAGGACATTATAGGCAAAGTGCTCCCGTCCAATATGGGCGGCATGATGAACCCACAGGAAGTATTCCGAGGCTTCGCATCCCAGCCAGATCAAGCTTCAACCGGTTCTGGCAAGTTACATTCCGCTGCTTTTGAAACACATGATTATGTATATGTTCGAACCTCCATTAAAGATGAATCATGGATTAAAAAGCTAAAGCTTTACCATACTTCCAATCAGCTGATTCTCGAACATATTCCAGAGGAAGGGGATAAGCACACGATTACACTGCCGGCGATTGTTAAAAAGAAAGGAGCCACAGCCAATTTTAAAGACGGAGTTTTGGAAGTAAAGATCCCCAAAAACATCGATATGCAATATTCCCAAATTGACGTAACAGAAATCCTCTGAACGTCATTTTTTTTGCATTTTTTTCCATGCGGATAATATGATGAACTAACGGTTGATGAAAGAGGAGTGAACAAGATGGACCTCGATAAATATAAAAAGTGGATGGAAGCTGCCCAGCAGTTCCAATCGGATACTTTTTGGAATAACATTTTCGATAGTCCCAATGTGAAAAACCCGCCTTTAGCCCCCCTAAAAATGTCTGACATAATTCCAAAATGCGATTTATATGAAAGTGGGGATGTACTAATTGCCGAGATTGAGCTCCCGGGGGCAGCCAAAGAGTCTCTCCACATTTCCGTTCAAACGCAGCTTCTCACAGTCAACGGTGAATTCAAATCTCTTCAGTTGAATCATAAGTATCATTTAAAGGAGCGGCCTAATCACCAATTTAAGAAACAACTGACACTCCCCTATCCGATTGATGCCCAAAACGTTAAGTCAGAACTTCGCAATGGTATTTTAACTGTTGTCATGCCAATTAGATTGGACGACGCTGAAACGATTCCAATTCAGTTCGATAACTCAACAACAGAATAGAGGGGTTATATGCGTGTTTGGTTTCGATTTTTCACCAGGAACAACGTCCTTGGAACAAAAATGGCAGAGCTGGAAAAAAAACTGGCGGTTCTCGAAACAAAGGTTAACACCCTTAAAAAAGAGGAAGCCCAGCCACCCGTCAAGGACCCAGACCCCATCCCCTCGATTCACGTGAATAATTTAACGGTTGAAAAAATCATTATTGAACACTTGGATTATGCCAATAACTTTGGGCAATTAGGAATAAAGGAACTGACAGGTAAATTAAATATCGGCTCAAGCTATGAAGGTGATTTTTCCAAGGAATTTGATAAAAAAGTGAATGAATTGGTTCAGAATAAGCTGGGCAATGAGCCGAAAGTAAACTTGAAGCCAAAGAAAGAATCATGAAGAGGCTGACTCCTCTCCTAGCAACTTCCCCCTTAGGAGTCAGTCTCTTTTTCAATTTCACTATTTAGAGGCAGGTTTTATTGCCCGTGTCCCTACATATCCATGTCATCCATGGAATCATTTGATTGATTATCTTCAGGTTCGCTCGGCGCCCCTATCGTAAACTCTTTTTTCGGCATGGTATGCATATCCCTTGCTGTGACATGTGAAATGATATAATAGGTTCCATCTTGCGGGAAGGACTTCTCAAGCCGGTATAATCCATTTTTAGCATGCGCCACTTTTATTTTTTCATGGTTTTCATCCTTCGACCGCCAAATTTCAAATACAACCTCATCCGCATCGGTAACGGCCTCGTTTCCTTGGGTGACTTTTGCCTCAAATGTAACCGTTTCGTTTGCATGCGCTTTGTCAGGGGTAATTGACAGTTCCACATTCACTATATCAGGAATGTCGTTTTTTGGGTCTTCATTCTTGCTGCAGGCAGCCATTAGGCAAAACAATAATAGAGTCATAATACTCAAAAGTACTTTCTTCACTTCTCTCAACCCCTTGCTTTATTTTTCTTTCTTCATATACGAGGCTACTAAATCCATAAATTAGCTGTTCTCATATGCATTGTTACATAATTAGCATCACTATTGCAAAAGATATATTTTACTAATATAAGAAAGGAGATTACTATGTCTACCCCCTATAGATGTCCCAACTGTAAGACCAATCGAAGCCGTTTTAATCTAATCCAACAAGTATCCCATTCAGTGAAGCTTGACCCCCGGTCAGGAGAAGTCATCCGGGAGTATGCCGGGAACGATTTAGAACCCTTTCACCTGCCATACCAAGGTCCTGAATACCGCATCCAATGCGGCGCATGCGGATTAATTGAAGATGAGCGAACGTTTATCAAGTTTGGCGAACAGCCAATTTGAAATTCCTTCCCTCCATATAAAGAAAACTCGCCGATTGGCGAGCCAAAAGAGGCGAAGACTAAGGCGTAGCGACACTTATGTCGGATAGAAAGGTTTTATGCTTTCCAATCGGTCCCAAAAATAACACCTTTACTTGGAGACAGTCTCTAGTAAAGGTGTTTTCATATGCCTAAGGCCATTGATTTTCTTTTAAAAAGGAAAGCGAATCTATTTTCCATGCACCCCAAGGTGAAAATCGCACTAAATGCATGTTTCCCTTATACGAAGTGGGACCTTTATTTTTTATATACCAATCGACTTCCACAGGAACATCAAGAGATAGTTCGGATGACAGGTCTTCAGGTGGGAGGTACTCCATTCTTGTGATACGGACATTGTCCACTTTCTTTAAAATGGGCTTCCAGTTTATCTTTTGTAACGATGCCTCTGAAGTAATTTGAAGGTCCTGTTGTTTAAAGCCGGCAATATAGGCATGAATAACTTCATATGGATCGGCCTTGCTAAAATAATCACCCAATTTTCCAGAGGCTTTATAGATCATCAGCATATGGGAAAGATCCATCTTATTCGTCCGATGAGTAGTACTGCCATAGAAATGAATACAAAAGTGACCGGGAAAATTATTCTTTAGAGCTCCTGCGCCGTGTGGCATCCCGTGCATAGAAGCGGCAATTCTCTGTTTTTTGTGGATGACAAGGATAGCTCTTCGCTTCCAGCTCCATTTTCCACCGTATATTTCCTTCATGATTTTTGTATCTTGTGCCGTAATTGGCTGAACATCAGCATGATGACTGCCCGCGCGCCGCTGTACATTAAATTTTTTCCCTGTTTCAAGGTCTTTTACAATAAACTTCGTATACTTAGGCAAAATTTGATCGACCCGATTCCAATCAAGCATTTCAATCTTATAGCGGTAATCTGCTTGCACTTGTAAGGAATGGCCATTCAGGAGGAAAAAGAAGAGCAACAGTAAAGGCAGCGTTTTTTTCACGTGAATTCCTCCAGTAAGTAAAATTGCCACATCAATAATTAAAGATTTACCTTTACCCAGGAAATTCATGCAACGAACAACGATTTTTCCCCATGAAAAGGCCCGATTCATTTGGAATCGGGCCTAATATTTCCCATCCGTTGAAGAGGATGCTTATTTCATTTCTTCTTTCAGAACCTCAACTGCTTTTTGCAGCTGGGTATCATTTGATTGTATTTTTTCTCTTAAAAGTTCCATTAATTTCATAGTGCTATCGCCTTTTAATATACCATCTGCCGGAAGCCCATTGGCCGTTTGAAAGGCCATAACAGCCTCTTTTGTTTTATCATCGAAGAATCCATCTTCACGTCCAGGGTCATACCCTATGGCTTTCAGCATTTTTTGGGCCGTCTGTACCTCTGTAGAGGAACTGGACAAGGTGAGTTCCTTATCCGGATTAATGATGGAAAGTGTTGCATACTCTGGCAACGCTACCTCCACATCCGGCTTGATTCCTTTTTTATGAATCCAATTGCTATTCGGTGTCAGCCACTTGGCGATTGTGAATTTGAGATTTGACCCATCGGAAAAGTTCGATGCTGTTTGAACAGTTCCTTTTCCAAACGACTTTTCACCTATCAGCTTCACACCGGCTGATTCCCTTAACGCCGCCGCAGTGATTTCCGATGCACTGGCACTGCCTTTATCAATCAATACAACCAACGGCAAATTGGGATTTCCTTCATTACTCGAGGCAATTTCCTTGATCTTCCCATTCCGGTCTTCTTCTTTTACAATGACCTTTCCTTTAGGGACAAACATACTGGAAATGCTGACTGCCTGATCCAATAATCCGCCTGGATTTTGTCTCAAGTCTAAAACAAGCCCTTTCATCCCTTGATTTTGCATGTCGTTTAACGTTTTGACCAATTCTTTTGCTGTATTAGTAGAAAAGCTGGTGATTTGTACCTTGGCAATCCCGTCTTCCACCATTTCCCCATAAACCGTCTCAATCGGAATTTCATCCCGAACGATGGGCACTGTTAGCGGCGCACTTGTGCCCGCCCGTTGAATTGATAGTTCAACTTTTGTCCCCTTTTTGCCGCGAATGATGGTTACAGCCTCCGTCGAGGTCATTCCCTGTAAGCTCTTGCCATCCACGGAAAGAATGATATCATCCGGTTTTAAGCCTGCCTTTTCAGCAGGGGAACCTTTGATGGGCGATACAATCACAATATGTCCATCTTTTTCTTGTATTTCTGCGCCAATTCCTTCAAATGAAGAGGATATGGTGCTGTTGAAGCTCTTTGCCTCATCTACGCTCATATAATCAGAATACGGGTCATCCAAAGATTCCACCATACCATTGATGGCCCCGTTAATAAGCTTCTTATCGTTAACCTTCTTGAAATAATCGTTATTGAGCGTATCATACGCCTCGTATAATTTTTTAAATTCACTGCGTTCACCACTTACAGTGACTACCTTTTCGTCCCCAAAAGACAGAGCGACTGCCGTAATCCCGGCAGATAAGAAAACAATTAGAAACAGAAGCATAATAAAGTGGAATTTTTTCAACCGTATATAACTGGACTTAGCTTCTGTCGTTTGTTCTTGAGCTCGTTTTTCCTGTTCCATTTTCTCTTCTTCCAACGCCTTCACCACTTTCATTCACAAAAAAATTAAGATAAGAGCCTGCTGTATTGTGTGGTCATAGTAAAAGCAACACAAGTTTTATTACAAGCCATTTATTGCCCTTAGTGTTTAGAATAACATCTTTTTAATAAAATTAACAAAGAAAAGTTAACAGAAACGAAAAGTAAAAAAAACCACTTCCAAATGGAAGAGGTTCTCATGATTCCTTTACAGCAGCCTCCAATGCCACCTTAATCATGTCATTAAAGGTTGACTGGCGCTCCTCGGCAGTTGTTTCTTCCCCAGTGAGGATGTGGTCACTGACGGTCAAAACGGTTAACGCCTTCCTGCCAAATTTAGCAGCCAGAGTATATAAAGCGGCCGTCTCCATTTCAACTGCAAGAATTTGATATTTGGCCCATTTTTCAAGTTCGGCATTATCATTATAAAAAGAGTCTGCTGTAAACACGTTCCCTACTTTTAAATTGAGGCCCTTGGCAACTCCGGCCTCATAGGCTTTTCTTAGCAATTCAAAGTTAGCGATTGGAGCATAATCAACATGTCCAAAAGTCAATCGGTTCATATTGGAATCTGTCGAACTTGCCATGGCCAAAATGACATCACGAACTTTGACATCCTTTTGAATCGCACCGCATGTCCCTACACGAATCAAGGTTTGCGCATTGTAACTATTGATCAATTCATTGACATAAATTGAGATGGAAGGAACACCCATCCCAGTTCCTTGGACGGAAATCCTTTTTCCTTTATACGTACCAGTGAATCCGTACATATTACGGATCTCGTTATAACAGTAGGCTTCCTCTAAAAAGTTCTCAGCAATATATTTAGCGCGTAATGGATCTCCAGGAAGAAGGACCGTTTCTGCTATTTCATTGTCTTTTGCGCCAATATGTACACTCATTTCATAAATCCCCCCATATCATATGTACTTTTACTATTTTGTACCATAGCCACTATACCATAAACATTTTTTTGCGCCAAACTGTTAATCAAAAAAGACATGTTATTTTTAAATTGTGGGACTCTATATTTAAACTCAATTGGTTTCATGAGTTGCCGTAAATTTAGCTGAAAATAATTTGTCACTTACCATAAAGGACAAGTATATAGTTGAGGAGGAGTTAAACATGGGAAAAAAACATCGCAGTCGTATTAATGCACCAAAGAAGAATAATCACATACCACCTGAGGCGATTATTGCGGAACAGGAAGCCCATGGAAAAGAATATTCAGCAAGCGGCGGACGCAAACGTTAGTCAGGAGTAGCATAGCATTATTTCAAAAAAAAGAAGTCTGGCCCATCCCAATGGGTGCCAGACTTCTTTGTATCATGATTCTAATTACTTATGGTTAGGAAAAAGGACAATCCGATTTATTTGGACCCATCCGCCTGGCTGCAGTTGGTAATAATACTGGCCTCCCCTGCCCTCATCGATCAATACAATATCCCCTGTCGAAAGGAACCGTCCTTTGTAACTAACCGGGATTCTATCCGTAACATTAAACCGACTGAAGGTTTCCCGCAAGCAATGTTCACGGTTGGACGCTTGAACCATTGTCCGGTAAACCTGTTTATGCCCTTTCTTTTCGCGCTGTTTTGGAGTTTGGAAGATCGTCACATCATATTGAATGGCACTTTTTCTAGTTATCGCTTTGATCATAAAAACCCTCCAATTAGTAGAATTAATTGTCTATTCTAATAATTGGAGACAGACATTGTCGAATCCTCCAAAGAAATAACACTATTTTTGTCGAAACTTAAAAATGTTGAAAAATGGTTAGGAATACCTTTGGATGAGACTATGAATTTTTTGCTGCATGGCAGGAATATCGGCACTGGATACGGTCATCCTTACATTTGTCTCATCAACACCCAATGCTTCAGAGAATAGACCGGCTAACCCTCTTGCTCTGCGGTCCACTTGCACCATCAAGTCTAGCGTACCTGTTCCCGCCGGGAAAAACACGACTTCCAGCTCATCCAGACGGCCGCGAAATGGGCCGGAAACCGGAACGAATTCAAATTCCTGGACAAATGGCAGCCTGCCGCGAAGACGTCTGGGAGCCTCCTCGCAATCTGCCTCACGCATCCTGAAGCCAAGGCTGTCGATTGCATGAAACACAGCAGACATTAACGGATTGGGCATTACTTTTATATAATCCTTATCACTCGGATCAGCACCGCCTTTAATATCAAGACCAGTGGTAATCCACACCTTAGACCTTCCAATCGATAAAGGGGTATCATAGGGAAGTCCAAAAGTAAACGGAATTTCCTTTGCTTCATTGGTGCGAATGACAAATGGCGTTGTCAACCTAAACCGGTCAATGACAGTATTTACTGAGTATTTTCGATCATCAGACTCCCTTAAGTAGGTGGTGTTAAGGTTCAGATAAATTTCATCGACTTGCTGGTCCACTTTACCGCCTCTTATCGACACCAAACCCTTAACAATCTCGCCGGGCATATACGAATCCTTTTCGAGTTTCGTATCCACTTTAGCAGCTCCAATTCCAACGCTTGCAAAAACTTTGTTAAAAAACGACATTATATTTCCCCCTTACTAGTGATATAACCTTTTCAATATCGGCTTTGACCTCGAGAAAATCTGGATAGGCCGGTTCGATTTGCAATAGGCGCCTGATTATCCGCTTTGCTTCCGGACAGATTTCCAACTCTTCTTCCCAACTCATTTTCTGCTTGTGAGCAGGAATTTCGAAGTTAGAATAGAGTAAAAACAATAAAAAATGCCCTAGCCCATAAAAGTCTGCCTGGTAGTTTATTTGTTTGCGTATATGGTTTTGCCGTTTCTTCGTTATATGCTTATCGTTCATACTTCTGGCAAGACCCAAATCAATCAAGCGGATTTGCGAATTGCTTAACAGGACATTGGGAATCCTGATATCTCTATGAATGATGTTACGTTCATGTAGAAATCCAATTAAATCTATCAATTCATTGGCAATCAAAAACACGTCCAACTCCGAGATTTTCCATCCATCGTCAAAAATAAGCTGCTCAAAGTTCTTTCCGTCAATAAATTCCATCGTAAAATAAGGGATTTTTTGGTGAACTCCTCCCTCAAAATACTTGGGGAGTCCAGGATGGTTAAATAGTTTTAACAGGAACTGCTCCATTGAAAACCCTTTTCTGCCGGATTTGGTTATTCTCTTATGAAGCCGCAGTGCCTTTAGTACCAAATTTTGACCGCTTAGGCGGTCAAAAACCAAGTAACTGAATCCGTAACCTCCCGCTCCCAGCAGATGTAATACCTGGTAACGGCCGTTTATTAATTCCCCCTTTTTAAAGGGTTGTTCAAACAAATGGCAAAAAAATAGAAGCAGCCTATTAATCATGGCGATGAAAATTAACTGCTAAAAAAGCTGGAAATAAAACTGCTGCTTTTATGTTTCTTTTTATAATGATGATGTCCAAGATGATTGTACTTATGGGAATGATGTTTCTTCCAAGCATCACTCGATGATCCATAATGATGGTTGTGGTGAAGCTTGCTCTTAATAATGGATTTTAAAAATTTTTTTAACATCATATAGCCCCTTTCTTCTTTGTTCATATATACGAAGGGGTGAACGAAAGGTTTCTCCTTTAGGGAAAAATATTTTCAAAAAACATAAAAAAACGAGCCGTTGCCCGTTTTTTAACCCATCTATGGAAGGAGACGACAATTTCCAAGTTAGCAAAGTGTTAGTCTTCCTCAACTTCCTCATCAATGATGCATTTTTCAATTAAATATTCGAAAGTGATGTCTGCCAGTTCCTCCAATTCTTCTTCACTAGGAACGTAACCCCTTTTTACCAACTCATGAAAGAAAAATTCCGCAATCTCTTCGGTATCAATAAATACTTCAATTTCTCTCAAGTAATCGCCCCCTTTATACAGAATGTATGAGCGGCATTCATTTTTCATGCCAGTTTCTTTGACATGCCGCTCATTGTGCAAACTTTTTATTTTTCCTATAGAACAAGGTTATTTTTGTTTTCAGACAAGCATAGGATGATAAAAAAATATTCCCTGAGGTGAAATGATGTCTAATTTGCATTTAAAATTTGAGGCATGGGTCGAAGATGTTAATAAGGAAAATAGCGTAACCATCCAAATCTTTGAAAATATCATCAATAAAATGTTTATCTTGATAAAATGGGCTGGAGTTCCCTATCTTTTTTACTTGCTGCTTCAACTGTTCAATTGAACCTATACATGACTTTTGCCATCATTGCTGGTAAGCCTTTCCAGTTTCTTAAGTATGACCCGCATGACTTGATAATATTCTTGATCATGAAATAATTCATATAGAATTCGATAGTCATTGAAAATATCCAATAAATGGTCGATTAGCTGCTTCTTTTCTTTAATCCGATTTATTTCTTCCATTTCTACTTTTTTAAGCATGTTATTGTGCTTTGGGCTTACTTTGTTTGTGTCTTGTTTGTTTACTAAGTATAACAAACCGAGCTTTTGTATAAATGTGTCGGCACTCTCGGCATCCGCCACGAGTGTCAGCTCTTCCTCGCCAACTTCAAGCCATTCCCCGTCACTAACCCGTGACAGTTCATAAATAACGTCTTCCCATGCATCTTCTTTGTACCGCCAAATCTCCGTACGATACCCAATCACCTTAAATAGGTCTGCCCCATATCCACTTACTTGGACAAGGTCACCTATAAAAAATTTATATTCAATATCGATTTGTTCCTGTTCCATTACTTTACCTTCATATTCAGATAACAATTGTAATGCTGATTCATTAAATAAACCTTGGCCCTTATTGACTTCATACACATAATCTGACTCAAGCCACTTTACATCGGTGACCTTACCAACTGTCCCATATATGGTAATGACGACCGTATCGCCAATATTATATTTAGGTTTTTTCCTTCCTGCCATGTCCTCCCCTCCTTTAATTTTAGTCAGGATAATTGATTACAATAGTATATGCGGGGAGTTCATTTAAGCGCACGGCATTTTACCAAAAGAAAAATCGCCTCTGTTAAGAGACGATTTCCCTTTTTGTTTATTCTCCTGATTCTGACTGAATGTATAACTGCCATGCTTCATCAAAAATGGTCATAGACTCTAGATAATCACCGTTAAGTTCAAGGTAGGAACTCAGTCCATGATAGTCATCTGAATACTTTGGAAAACTGTGATCCTCATAGGCATGGTTGGCAAAGACACTAATGGCATCTTTTGGCTCGGGATGCCGATATTTCATTAAAAAGTGGTAGAATGATTTTCTCAATTACTAGCGCCTCACTAAGAACAATTCTATTAATGTTTCTACTATAGACGATATGGATGCAATCGTCCAGCCTAACCGTTGTGTTGGATGGAGCCAAATAATCACGTTGAAAAGTCAAAATAATTTTTCTTCAATAATCTTGGTATGGCCATCAGTTCAGGAAAGCTAATGGCTTTGCCAATTTTCCTGCAATCTATCAGGAACAATTGATCCTCTATTTCCTTTACAATCTTCTCACTTTGATACACCATCGAACAATCAGAACATGTCAATGTGGGCGTATCCGTTATTTCGATGGCACGGAGTCCATCCGGCAATTCCCAAAAGACAGCACCCGTTCCCATGGTAATATTTTTACTATTGCACCATTCGCAGTTCTGGTTCAACTCAACTCCCCCCATCCTTTGATTCCTCTTTCGTTTGTTTTTGAACAAGCGCCTGGTATTTCTTTTCCTTTAATTCGTCCCGCTTGCTTCGTTTATCCTTTAACGTTTGATGCTCTGGATTTTGATTATATTCCTTGCGGCGGTTTAGCCGTGTTAATCCCTCTGGAACCAGGTTAAACTGCTGGTCATTCATAATACCGGCGATCCCGTTTACCGATTTGTGACGGTCCATGTCAGGATAAACTTCTTTAAAATAGTCCTCTGCCCTTCCAGGAACATAATTTTCCGGCTCAGGATAGGAAGTGATGACTCCTTCGAAATTTCTCAACACCACTTTTTCGGGACTTTGAGAAATGAGATAGTTCGGCTGCAGGGCAATTTTTCCGCCGCCTCCCGGTGCGTCCACCACAAATGTCGGGACAGCATAGCCGCTCGTATGTCCGCGCAGTCCTTCGATAATTTCTAGGCCTTTTGAGACTGGCGCACGGAAATGGCCAATTCCCTCAGACAAATCACATTGGTAGATATAATAAGGGCGGACACGAATCTTGACCAAATCGTGCATTAGTTGTTTCATAATCGGGACACTATCATTAATGCCGGCTAAAATAACTGACTGGTTGCCCACCGGAACCCCGGCATTGGCCAACATTTCACAGGCACGTTTCGAATCCTCCGTGATCTCAATTGAAGTATTGAAATGGGTATTTAGCCAAATGGGATGGTATTTCTTTAGGATATTGCAAAGGTTTTCTGTGATTCTCTGCGGGAATACAACTGGGGCTCTTGTCCCGATTCGGATGATTTCCACATGGTCAATTTCCCTGAGATTTTTTAAAATATACTCTAAAATGCTATCATTGATTAACAGACCGTCCCCGCCCGAAATCAGGACATCCCTTACCTGCGGCGTTTGGCGGATATAGGCAATGGCCGCATCGAGCTGTTTTTTCGGCACCCCCATGCCGATTTGCCCGGAAAATCGTCTCCTCGTGCAGTATCGGCAATACATCGAACATTGGTTGGTCACCAGAAACAAGACACGGTCCGGGTAGCGGTGGGTAAGACCGGGGACCGGGGAATCTTCATCTTCATGCAAAGGGTCTTCCAAGTCATATTTAGTTTTATAGATTTCTTTTGAAACCGGCACAGACTGCATTCGAATCGGACAGCGCGGATCATCAGGGTTCATTAATGATGCATAGTATGGAGTAATATTTAATGGAATGGTTTTAGTGGAGATAAGGACGCCTTCTTCCTCATCCGGTGTGAGATTAATAACTTTTTTTAGGTCCTCCACCGTACGAACCGTATTGGTTAACTGCCATAACCAATCATTCCATTGCTCCTCTGTTACATCCTTCCAAAGTTCTATGTCTTTCCAATGCCTTGACGGCTTATATAAAAACTGCTTCATTTTGACTCCTCCTAACATGCTTTACTAAATATTATGCAAGAATCGTGCCAAAGGAGAGAAGTGCAGGGGCACTGCCAACAGCTTAAGGAACCGTACCATGCCCAGAAATCCATTAAACAATAAAAAGTGCCGAATAATCGGCACTTTTTAAGTCATTTTTTTCAGCTTATATTGCAATGTTTGCCTAGGAATCTCCAAAACCTTGGCGGCTTGATTGATATTCCCCGTGCACAGCATCATGGCATCCATTATCAATTTACGCTCCAGATTCATTAAGTTTTTTCTTAAAGCCAAGCTCTCTGGAAGGATATCATCCATTTTTGGACTCGTCTGGTGCCTTAACATCATCGGTAAGTCGGCAATGGTCAACTGTTCGTGCTCACAAACATTAATCATATACTCAATTGTATGTTTCAGCTCACGGACATTACCGGGCCAAGTGTACCCTTTTAAAAACCTCTCCAGTTTTTTCTCCATTGTTTTTACTTGTTTCTGCAATTTTTGATTATATTCCTTTACGAATAAGGCGGCTAAGAATAAGATATCCTCCTTTCTTTCCCTTAAGGGAAGAAGTGAAAAGGTAAACACATTCAACCGATAATACAAATCGGAACGAAGCAATTTTTCTTGAAGTGCCTGTGCAGGAGGAACATTTATTGCAGCGATTACACGTACATCCACAGTAGAACTTTCCAGGCTTCCTACCCGGCGAATTTGGCCATCTTCCAACACTCTTAGGAGCTTGGCCTGTAGTTCAGTGGGCATCGCATGGAGTTCATCAAGGAATAAAGTGCCGCCATCAGCCAACTCAAATAGCCCTTTTCGGTCAACAGCCCCTGTATAACTTCCCTTAGCCGTTCCAAACAGGATGCTTTCAAGAAGAGTTTCAGGTATAGCCGCGCAGTTTTGGGCAATAAAGGGGCCGGGGCTTCTACGTGATTCGTGGTGGATGCCTTGAACCAATAATTCTTTTCCTGTACCGGACTCTCCGTATACGAGAATTGCAGAATCGGAATTTGCCAGTTTTTTGGCTTCCTGTAACAGGCTAATAAAATCCGGATTAATTGTCTTCAAGTCATCCAGTGTATAATTTACCTGTTTTGAAGGCTTTTTTCTTTTTCCCCTGTTCACTTCTTTTTGTAAGTCGAGCAATCTTTCCGCGAGCAGCTTCATTCTCGAATAATCCTTGGCGATTTCAACAGCGCCGACAATTTGCTTGTCAATAAAAATAGGTAAGGTTGTATTGATGGTGTCGATTCGGGCACCATGCAAATTGACATAAACCTGTGCTTCGTTATAGATCGGCCGTCTTGTGGCAATCACTTTTAACAAGGTGCTTGATTGCTTAGATAAGGAAGGGAAGGCCTCAAATAAATGTTTTCCGAGTACTTCCTCTACCTCCATGCCGTCGTGTTTGGCAGCCACTGCATTATAAAAAACCGTCATGCCCTCGGTGTCTACTACGTGAATTCCCTCATCAATACTGCTTAATATCGCTGTCAACACTTCTTTGGTCAAAGCGTTTTGCCTTTCCAATGACCTCACCCCCTTTGTAGTTGTAAGGGTGCCGAAATTTCTTGTTAAAGCGCTGAAATTTCAGCAGCTTATAAGATCTTTTACCCACATATTCATATCTTCTAGCTTGTCAAAAATATAGCAATTGTTCATTAACCGGCCTCGATAGGAATAACCTAATTGGAAAAGGGCCGCATTCATACCGAAAGATAAGGCCCGAGCAATGGAATATGCACAGAAAATTCCGTTTTGTATCAGTTCCTGCTCCAGTGCCTCCAATAGATATTTCATTAACCCGTACTTTCTATGTTCAGGAAGTGTGGCACAATCTGTCAGTTCCGCATTTTTATAAAAGGAATTGACTTCTGCCGAAGCGGCACTGACCAGTTTATTCTCATGGTAGAAAGCAAAATATACTGTTCCATCCTGCATAGTTTTTCTAATATAGTCGGGGTCATCAAGAGGAGTCGGATATATCTGAAATACTTGGCTGTAAAGGCCGGACAGTTCGGCTGCGCAGCTTTCATCCGCACGTTTTAACACATAGTCTTTCGGAACCAAAGGTCTTGCTTTAGCAGTGCCTAACTGATACACACTGTGAATAATTTGATCTTCAGTAACCCAATCATCATTTTTCTTCCTGTCAGACGAAAAAAACTTCGAGAAAATATAAGCGTGGGAACCGAGAAAATAACGGTCAATCATGGCCTCTGGCTGAAGCCCATGTTCAAAGAAGCTCTTTGCATCCTCCTTACGGACTTTCACAATCAGTTTTTCGGCCATATGATTTGCTGCCAATTCCTCTGCTTTTTTTATTACAGCTTTTTGGTTTCCCCTATAATCATCAATGCGAATCCGCTTATTGAATGAATCCAAATAGAAATCTGCTGTGAAGTCATTTCCTTGAAGGCAGATGGTCTTTGCCGTTTGCATCCTTTCTTCCCCCCTTTATATCACCTATACAAAATATGCCTGGCCATGTGCATGCCAGGCATATTCCGCTACTGTTCACACCCGCACCAAGTTAGGAGTGTACGGGCAATGACTTCGCTTGCGGAAAACATATCCTCCAAATTAATATGCTCATTTGCATCGTGGGCTACCTCGGTAATCCCCGGTCCAAACACCACAACAGGTGTGTTCCCGACTGTTGATAGAATTCCCCCATCCGTTCCCCAAGGGCTTGCTTCAATTACTGGATTTTTACCTGTTACTTGCTTAAAGCTCTCCGAAAGCTCGTGCATTAAGGGGTGGTCCGTTTCTAGCGTTCCGGGTTGCCAACGTCCCCCAAACCATTCAAGTGTCAGCGGATGCCGGCTAAACCATTCCTCCTGTTCATCAAGCTCCCGCAAGCAGGTTTCCATCTCTTGCTGTGCTGAAGTGATTGTTTCATCCGGGGCCACTCCCATTCTCCCTTCGATGATGGCTTTATCCGGGACGGATGAAGGCCATTCGCCACTTTGGATTTTTCCGATATTAATCGGTATCGGTATCGGTATGTTTTCATAGAGGGCATCAGTAACTCTGGCATTTCTATCCTTCTCCAACTGCAGCAGTCTCTGAATCACCAACTGGGCTTTTTCAATCGCATTGACCCCTTCGTACCTTGTTCCGCCGTGGGCCGCCTTTCCCGATACCGTGATTCTAAACCACATCGATCCTTGTTGTTTGGGAAATAGCTTCATATTTGTCGGCTCCGGAATGAGAGCTCCATCCGCCGCATACCCTCTCAATACTGCGGCAAGTGTACCGGCACCCCCGCTTTCTTCCTCAATCACACTTTGAAAAATAACGTCACCCTTTAACTTGACCCCCGTAGCTATAATGGATTCCAATGCCAATAATAATGCAACGGTTCCTCCCTTCATATCTGTGGCCCCCCGGCCATAAAGTTTTCCGTCTTCAATCCAGCCGCTGAATGGATCCTGTTTCCAGTTTTTCACATCTCCAACCGGCACGACGTCAATATGCCCGTTTAGGATGATGGATTTTCCGCCGCCGGTCCCTTTTAGCACCGCCACAAGATTGGGATTCCCCGCAAAACTGGTCCGGTCACAACAATAGGCTGGATGTCCAGTCAACTCTTCCCCGCCAATTTCCCAAATATCAACGGTTAATCCTAGCTGGCGGCATTTCTCAATAATGATTGCTTGGGCACTGCTTTCATTCCCTCTGGTACTATCTTCCCTTACAAGTAATTGTAAAAGCCTTGCTCCCTTGGCCCGATTTTCCTTCAGCCAATGCCTGATCCGGCCTTCTTCCATCATTAAGTAGTCCACTCCTTTTGGGATATTGGGCAGTTAATAATTGATAATCCGCAAATCTTTACTCACCAGAAAGGCAGCATCTGTCTTTGATTGAACAGTCTTAATATTATAGGGTGCAAAAATTTCAGTTAGCACCAGCCCGGAATCGGTTACCTTGAAGACCGCCATCTCCGTCACAATCAGGTTGACTGATCCCGAGGATGTTAAAGGTAACGTGCACTTTTTTACGATTTTTGGCTTTCCGTGCTTATCGCAGTGATTCATTAGGACAATGACCTTTTTTGCTTTTTGGGCCAGCTCCATCGCTCCGCCCATCCCAGGCACTTTTTTTCCCGGAACAATCCAATTTGCCAGATCTCCTGTTTGACTGACCTGTAGGGAGCCTAAAATGGTTAAATCAATCCTGCCGCTTCGGATGATTCCAAACGCAATGGAACTGTCACAATAAGACCCTCCAGTGTTTAAGGTAACAGGAAAGCCGCCAGCATTGCATAAATTGCCGTCTTCTTCGCCCTCTTTGGGACTTGAACCCATTCCGACAATACCATTTTCTGCGTGGAACATCACCCTAATATCCTTGGGTAAGTGATTGGGAACGAGGGACGGGATGCCTATGCCGAGATTGACTACCATGCCTGTTTGGATTTCTTCGGCCGCTCTTTTTGCCAATCGATGGCGAATCTCTACTCCCAAGCCCATTTCCAATTGACTCCCTTCGATGGAATAACATAGTCGACAAATATACCAGGCGTCACAATTACTTCCGGACTTAATGCTCCCATGGGCACAATTTCATCGGCCTCTGCTATAGTTATTTTGCCGGCCATCGCCACAAGTGGATTTGTATTGCGGGCGCTTTTGTCATAAATTAAATTTCCATATTCATCTGCCATTTTTGCATATACAATCGAAACATCGGCTGTTAATGCCGTTTCCACCACATAGTTTTTTCCGTTTATGTCAACCATCGGCTTGTTTTTGGTCACAATCTCATTGTCTATAGCGATATCGGACAGAATCCCTGGAAGCCCCACCCCTCCGGCACGAATTCTCTCGACAAGGATACCTTGAGGGGAAAATTCCACCTCCAGTTTCCCTTCATGCATCAGCCGGCCGGCTACCGGGTTAGAACCAATGTGGGAAGCTATGATCTTATCGGCTCTCCCATTACTTACTAACTTTCCAATGCCAATTTCCGGAAAACCAGTATCGTTTCCAATCAAGGTCAGGTGCGCTACTCCTTTTTTAAGGATGCCATCTATAAGCCCCGGAGGTGAGCCGACACCACCAAAGCCTCCAAACATCAAGGTCATGCCGTCGTGAAATAAACCCAACACATGGTCCAGTGCAGTAATTTTATTAAATGGATTTTCCATTCACCCTTCACCAGCCATTTCTTCGCCGCTTAGATTTGCAAATGCTTTAAGGGTTTTCGATAGTAGACCAATTAGTTCGTCTATTTCTGTCTGTGAAATGGTTAATGGCGGTGAGATGATGATGGCATCACCGTTCACTCCGTCAATTCCGGAACCAGCCGGGTAAACAAGCAGCCCTTGATCTTTAGCCAGATTGATGATTTTTTGGGTTACCGAGGCCTTTCTCGCAAATGGCTGCTTTGTTTGCCGATCCCGAACAAATTCAATACCGAGAAGGAGCCCTTTACCGCGAATATCACCTATAAAAGAAAACTGATCCTTCAACGCTGTCAATGATTTCATCATGTAATCAGACTTAGTTTTCACTTGATTCATAAGGTCATTTTTTTGTAGATATTCCAATACAGATAAGGAAACTGCACATGATAATGGATTGGCACTTAAAGTATGGCCGCTCATGACCGATTTTGACCCGTTCATGATCGGTTTCATTACTTCCTCACTGGCAATGGCCGCTGCAATCGGCGTATAACCCGCCCCCAGCCCTTTACCAAGGGCCACGATATCAGGAAGCACCTTCCAATGTTCGCAGGCAAGCATGGCCCCGGTTCGCCCGGCACCTGTCATCACTTCATCGGCAATAAACAGAATCCCATAATCATCACAAATTTTCCTGATGGTTTTAAAGTAGTCTTTTGGGGGAACAATAGCACCTCCAGCCGCACCGATTACCGGTTCTGCGATAAACGCGGCGATTTGGTCGGCACCGATTCTTTGAATAGCCGTTTCCAATTCTCTGGCACATAAATAATCACAGGAAGGGGCTTGTAGTTGATAAGGACAGCGGTAACAATAGGGGGGATGAATAGTTGGAAAATCTTCAAGCAGCGGAACGAACCGTGCTCTTCTGCCCGGATGTCCGGACATGGATAGTGCACCTAGTGTAATCCCATGGTAGCTAACCCACCTGGACAAAATCTTTGTTTTTGTATATATCCCCTGTTCCTGCCAATATTGAATGGCGATTTTCATCGCCGTTTCCGTGGCTTCCGAACCGCTGTTAACAAAAAAGCTCCAGTTGAGCTCTCCAGGGGTCAGACTGGCGATTTTTTCTGCTAAGCGTTCTGCTGCTTCACTAGTAAACTGCGAGCGATAAACAAATGAAACTTTTTCTGCCTGTTCGTTCATCGCTTCCAAAATTTCCGTTGCTCCATGGCCAATATTGGCGGTAACAGCACCAGAGGACGCGTCCAAGTATTTCTTTCCATTTTGATCATAAAGATAAATCCCTTTCCCATAAGCAATGACAGGGTAATCCTCGTCAAGCATCGGTTTTATTAAAAAAGAATGTGCCACATGGAACACCGCTTTCTTTTTAAATAATCAGTGGTCATAGAAAGTGTATGATGGATATTTTTGTTTCTTTCATGTTATTGACAGTTCACTAAAGAAAAATGCCGCAAGCGGCTGTCCGCTCCATCCCCTTACCAATCTTTTACTTTTTGCTGTAATTATTATAGAATAACAGGGAGATTTAGATAAGGAAGGGAAGAAATGAAAACAGGGAAATCACGGCAGACAAAATCCAAGGAATTATCAGCTATTCAATTAATAGTGATTTTTTATATGTCAGCATTAATCGTATCCACTTTAATGTTATTAATACCATGGGGGCATCGCCCCGGTGCCAGTTTAAGTTTTATTGATGCTTTGTTTACATCCGCAAGCGCCATCAGTGTGACCGGTTTAAGCGTTGTATCCATAAATGATACCTTTAATAATTTTGGTATCTTTTTATTATGCGTAATTCTCCAATTGGGCGGATTAGGTCTTATGTCTTTAAGCACCTTCCTATGGATTGTCGTCGGAAAAAAAGTGGGTCTTAGGGAGCGGCAACTGATCATGATTGACCAAAATCAATCCAACTTGTCCGGGTTGGTTCACCTAGCAAAGAGAATTCTAATCATGATGTTCTCAATTGAATTGATTGGCGGCATAATTTTAACGTTTGCCTATATGGATTATTATGAAAGTTTTGCTACTGCCTTAAAGCATGGGTTTTTTTCTTCCATCAGTGCGACCACAAATGCCGGCTTTGATATTACCAATGCATCGCTCATTCCTTTTGGAAGTGATTATTTTATCCAAACGATCATCATGTTTTTAATCATTTTTGGCGCCATTGGGTTTCCTGTCATTATTGAATTTTATGAGTTTTTATTAAACCTTAGGGAAAAGAAGAAATTTCATTTTACATTATTTACAAAACTGACCACTACCACCTTTGTTATACTGACCCTATTAGGCGCCGTGAACATCTTTCTTTTGGATATCAACCATTTCTTTAGAAATAAAGACTGGCAGGAATCTTTCTTTTTTTCTCTATTTCATTCGGTAACCACCAAAAGTGCAGGGCTGGCAACAACGGATATTAATAAATTTACACCAGCCAATCAGCTGTTCATGGCGATACTAATGTTTATTGGTGGGTCGCCTAGCAGTGCCAGCGGTGGAATTCGAACCACTACTTTTGCCATTTCCATCTTAGCTGTTTTCTTTTTTGCGCAAGGAAAAGGCTCTATCAAAGTATTTAAGCGGGAAATTCATAGTGATGATGTACTTAAATCTTTTATCGTCATCATAACAGGAGCTTTTCTATGTTTGTCTTCCATTATCGTTCTTTCCGTAACTGAGAAAGGCTCTATGATGGCAATAATCTTTGAAGTGGCCTCCGCGTTTGGAACAAACGGGTTATCAATGGGCTTGACCCCTAATCTGACGACCTTCGGAAAAATGGTGATTATCCTGTTAATGTTTATAGGAAGAGTGGGGATTATTACTTGTTTGTTGCTGTTAAGGGGAAAAGGCACTAAAGAAAACTTCCACTTCCCGAAAGAAAAAGTAATTATTGGATAAAAAAAGCTGTCTCACTTTGAGACAGCTTTTTTATATTAATATGCCCAGCTTGCGCCAATGATAATTAATAAGATAAACAGAACAACAATTAACGCAAACCCGCCAAATCCGGCACCAAATCCGAAGCCTCCATAGCCAAAACCGCCTACTGGAGCACCGAAACCGCACCCACAGCCATCATGGCCATATCCATAACCATATCCATACATTTGCATTCACTCCTCTAAATATTTGTTTCATTTCCCTGTTAGATTATGTAATAGGTGCTTGACCTGTATGTGCATACGCCTATATTATTTTATAGACGAACAGAAAGAAGCAGGTGAAATTATGAAAACAATTATTAAAAGCTTTCTCAATGGAATTCTAACCATTGTTCCCATCATCCTTGTAATTTTTGTGATTTACAAAACGTTTTTATTTTTGGATGGCTTGCTTGGAAACACATTGAGGCATTATTTCAGAAATGATTATATACCTGGGATTGGGCTGCTAACTACGCTCATTTTAATAACTGTGCTAGGCTGGATGTCCACGAAGTACTTTACAGGAAAAGCGATTAACCTAATTGATTATTTACTTGACAGAATCCCAGTGGTAAAAACAATCTATTCTGTCATCAAAGACACCATCCAATCTTTTCTTGGGGATAAAAAGGCTTTTTCTAAGGTAGCACTTGTCGTGATTCCCGGTACTGACATGCGCAGTCTTGGTTTTATTACGTCTGAACAGCTGGAGGATTTTTATAGTCCGTTAAAAGACTATATTGCCGTTTACGTGCCGCAAACCTTTCAAATGGCCGGCTTCACGTTTCTGATCCCAAAAGAACAGGTCGAACTCATTGATGTGAAACCGGAGGATGCGATGAAATTTATCCTGTCTGGTGGAATGACCTCCACTTCCGAACAGAAAAGTGAAAAGGACAAAATAAAAAGCCGCTAATGCGGCTCTTATTTTCCTTCAAATACTTTCAAATATTCCTTATAGCCTTCTTGTTCCAGTTTTTCTTTTGGAATAAACCTAAGCGCAGCGGAATTAATGCAATATCTTAAACCTGTGGGATGTGGACCATCATTAAAGACATGGCCGAGATGGGAATCGGCAGACTTGCTTCTGACTTCGGTCCGGACCATAAAATGGCTGAAGTCATCTTTTTCTAGGATTTCATCCTCTTCAATCGGTTTGGTAAAACTTGGCCAGCCACAGCCGGCATCAAATTTGTCCAAAGAGCTAAACAGGGGTTTTCCTGAAACAATGTCCACGTATATCCCTTCTCTTGACTCATTCCAATATTCGTTTCGGAACGGCGGCTCAGTCGCGTTATTCTGCGTCACTTCAAATTGAATCCCTGTTAAATTCTTTTTAAGTTCCGCTGTATCTTTATTTGCCATGATTTTGTCCCCCCCAGTGTGCTTGAATGAACCCTGCACGGCCTGAGCCAATTTGGTATCTTGAATAGTGAGCAGGGTTTTTCTTATAGTAGTGCTGATGATATTCCTCCGCTGGATAAAACAGTTTTGCCGGAAGGATGGGCGTGATAATTGGTTTATCAAATTTGCCGCTTTCCTCCAACTTCTGCTTTGATTCTTCCGCCAGTTTCTTTTGAGTTTCGTTATGGTAAAAAATCGCCGTTTGATACGACTGGCCCCGATCATAGAATTGGCCGCCTGAGTCAGTAGGATCAATTTGCTGCCAGAACAATTCCAATAATCTTTCATAAGGAAACATATCGGGTTCGTATGTAATTTGAACCGCTTCGTAATGCCCAGTTGTGTCTGTACACACCTGTTCGTACGTTGGATTCTCAACGGTTCCGCCCGTATATCCTGAAATCACACTGATTATACCTGGCTGTTCATCAAAAGGTTTTACCATGCACCAAAAACATCCACCTGCAAATGTAGCTAATTGTTTATTAGTTTCCATATTACCACCTCTTCCATAGTGATAACCCATCTAATTTGAGTATACAGAATAGGGGAACAAAAATAAAATCTTCAGGCTTGCAGAAACTATAAACAAAGAAAAAGCCGGACGCCTCTTTGCCCGGCTTTTCATATAAAGTATCTTATGCTACTGAACTGGAACCATTATAGTAAAAGCTATATCATCTTTTTTCAAGTCGAACTTATCCGCCTTAATTTTCATATCACTTTTGAGCTTTAATTGCTGCATATGAACGTAAATCGCCTGGTCATTTGGCCTGATGTCTACCCCGCTTGGCAGTTTATTATTTTCACTAATAAACCTTAGCACATAAGAGACGGGAAGCGGCAGCCTGCCAATCGACATTGATTTTTGTTTTAACTTTAGATCTCCATTATCAAGCGCTTCAGGTTCGAAGGTTAGTTTCATATTGACTTTATCATCGAATACCGGAATAGATCCATATAACTCGACATCATCCCCTAGGATTACACGATAATTAATTGGCGACTCTGAGGCTTCTTCCTGAAGATAATGGTTAATCAATTTGTTTAAGTCAGACTTATTTGAATTAACATGAAATGAGACATATTCACCGGACTGTGATGATGATTGATTACTTTTCAGTTCCTTAGGCGGAATAAATGCTAATGAGATGATGATAATTACGAATAAAAGAATCACTCCCAGCAAGGCAAGGAATCCAATTTTCCATTTGTTGTTCATTACATCTAATTCCCTTCTGTACTAACCATGAACGGCTTATTCTCTAAAGTTGGCAAGACCTGTTCCTCCATTGTCTTGCCAAGTCGGCCGGCTATCAATTCATAGCCTTTATCATTCGGATGAAAATTATCGGTGTAAAAAAGGTCCTCGTTTGTCTTTTCAAACAAATCCTCAATTCCAACGAAATAGGCGTTGGGATAGTTGGCGATTACCGACTGGCCCGTTTGATTCCATTCCGATACAATTTCATCCAATTCCTTAATGTCTGAGAACCACTTAGAAAAAGGATTATACAGACCGACCAACACAATGGAGGCATTGGGGTTCTCCTCTTCAACTGTGTCGACAATTTGTGTTAGATGCTCACGATAATCTTCTCTTTCCTCCATAAAATCGGCTAACTTAAGGTTTGAAATATTATCCCTTACGACTTTCATAATATCATTGCCGCCTATAGTCAGTATAACCAAGTCCGCCTTTTGTATGGCCAATTTCATTTCTGCAGACTGAAGGCGTTTAAGCAACTGGGTGGTACGGTTACCTTTCACACCATAGTTAAAAAAGTCAACTTCATTAATCCCTTTGGATTTTTCAAGCGTTGATTTTAGATATGGCAAGTAGCCACCTTTCCCGGTGCTATCACCAATTCCTTCTGTTAAAGAATCGCCGGCTGATACGATCGTTAAGTGGCGTGGAAAAAAATCAGCAGGTATTGGGGCAAACGTTTTGAGCGCCGACTGTTTCTCATTGTGGAGCAAAACTGGCTTGGACTCACTGCAGGAGCTAAGGATGAAGATGGAGAGAATCAGAATGGTGATTATTTTTTTCATGTTATCCACCTTCCTTGTAAACTATTTTTATTATAACACGTATGATTTCATACAAAGTAATTGTGTGATATATCCTATTCTTGGCAAAAAAAATAGACCGATTAAACGGTCTATTGCAATGCTTTTATATCATGGATAATTTCATCATAAGGCACATTTTTATACAAGTCATAACTTTTTTTAATAGTTCCATCGGCATTGACAAGATAAACAAAGGTCTGATGTATGACTTGGTTGCCTTCTTCTGGTTTTTTCACTATGGTTTTAAAATTTCCCCTTGCAAAAGATTCAATAAACTCCTGTGAGTAACCAGTTAGAAACGTCCAATTGTTTAAGTCTGCTTGGAATTGACCTGCGTAACGGGTCAGGGCCTCAGGTGTATCCACAGTCGGATCAACACTGAAGGAGACGAATTCCACATTCTTCAGCCCTTCATCTTTTACCTTTTTTTGTAGATTGGCCATGTTTGCTGTCATGGGGGGGCAAACGTCGGCACAGCTGGTAAATATAAAATCCGCTATCCAAACCTTACCCTTTAAATCTTTTAAATCCAAAGACTTATTTTCCTGTGTAGTGGCTGAAAAATCCTTAACCGGCCAATCCACCTCATTTTCTATCTTTTTTTGTCCGCAGGAAACCAAGAATAAAGAAGCCATAATAACCATTATTATAGAAATTCGTATTTTCATACCTTCACCTACAGCTTGTTGGAATTTACCAAAACTAGTTTACCAAAGTTTTTCTAAAGATGAAAGAAAAACAGCCAAAAGAGAGGTTTTCGAAAAAAAGCAATTATGGTATAATGAATGAGCATTCAGTCATATTCAACTTACTAAACTGATAGAGAGGTGTTAATGATGCAACGTATTGGTCCACTTTTGATTATTGAAGGCCCAAACGGAAGTAAGGTCCCTTTTTCTCGCAGCCTGTATATTGATTGTTCTGAAAAAGTATTGCTAGACACGGGGGCCGACCAGCAAGCTCTCTTGGACCTTGACCATGAATACGGGGTCGAATTAATCGTTAACACCCATTATCATCCCGATCATACCCTTCATAATCACCTATTTAAGGATACGATTAAATTAATTAACCCACAAGAATATGAAACAACACGTACAGTGGAAGGTGTCGCCCGATTAAATGGGGTTTTTCAGGAATGGGGGGAAAAAGGAGTTGACCAGTGGAAGGCGAGCCTGCCGGAGGAATGGTCCAAAAATCTGGATGGGATAACAGGAGCTTATGAATACGAGATAGAATATGTCTTCGGGGATATCAAGATTCATTTTTTACATACCCCTGGGCATACAAGCGGCTTCTCCTGCCCTTACTTTCCGGAATTGGGCGTGGCCTTTGTCGGGGACTATGATATGACCACGTTTGGTCCATGGTATAATGGCAGCGATGGCAGTATTGAGGATTTTTTACGTTCAGGGAAACAATTACTTGAACTGGATTGCGATACCTATATTACCGGACATCAAAAGGGCATCTTCACGAAGCAAGAATTTAAGCAGGCCATGGAAAAATTTCTGTCCGTGATCGACCGTCGGGACCAAGCAATCGAACAATTTGTTCTAAAAGGGCAAAATTTTAATGAATTAACTAGCATTGGGATCTTTTATCCGAAGAATATGCTAGAGGTTCCAATCTTAAAAACGTGGGAACGAAGCGGTATACGCAAGCATCTACAGCGGCTGGGATATACAGTTTCGGAAACCACGCAAGAATTGGTGAAAACAAAATAGGATGGGGAGCCCCCCATCCTTCAATGACTAGACTTGCTTAACAAATTCGCGGGAACATGGTTCCTGTTAATCTGGTTAGTCCCCTGGTTGAACCAAGAGGTGTTTCTAATAATAGTTGTCCCTGTTTTTTTTCGATTACTAACCCGATTACGGCTGCTTGTTTGCCTTCAGGGTGTTCCTGTAAAATATCCAGCACCTTCTGCTTGTCTTTATCCGGGCAGATAATGATGGCTTTTCCTTCATTGGCAAGGTAAAGCGGATCAAAACCCAGCAGGTCGCAAACACCATGGACCTCTCGTTTCACCGGTAATTGAAGTTCATGTATTTTTATCGTTAAATGAAAATCTTCGGCAATTTCAACCAAAGTTGTCGCCAATCCGCCTCTTGTCGGGTCACGCATAATTCGAATGTCACTTACCTCGGTTAAAACATCCCACAGCATCCGATTGAGCGAGGCACAGTCACTGGTGATTGGTGATGAGATTCCTAATTCCTCCCTTGCGGCGAAAACAGCGATCCCGTGATCACCTATCGAACCTGTAACAATTATGGCATCTCCCTCTTCAAATTTAAGACTGCAGCCAACGTCTGGTTCGTAGACGCCAATCCCTGTTGTGTTAATATAAACTCCATCAGCACTGCCGCGTTCCACTACTTTGGTATCCCCTGCAATAATTTGAACACCAGTTTTTTTCGCCTCGTGAGCCATATCTTGAACGATTTTCTCTAAATCTGCGATAGGAAATCCTTCCTCAATAATAAAACCGCAGGTAAGAAACGCAGGTCTTGCTCCGCTGACGGCCAAGTCATTGACTGTGCCCGCCACTGCCAATTTACCAATCGAACCGCCCGGAAAGAAGAGAGGTTTGATGACAAACGAGTCAGTCGTAACAGCTATTTGTCGGGAGGACATGGTAAGTGCCGCTGCATCAAATAAAGCCGCCTTCTCATCCTCGAAAGCATTCACAAACACATCACGAATCAAACGATGACTTAATTCTCCGCCGTCACCATGCGCTAAACTGATTAATTTTTCCATTAAAAGCTCTCCCTCATGTATTGATAATACGTTGCACAGCTTCCTTCTGCCGAAACCATGCAAGGGCCAATCGGGTTCATGGGGTGGCATGCCTTGGCAAACAAAGGACATCCATTGGGTGCAATCAAACCGCGGATGACTTCGCCACAGCGGCATTTGGTTTTGTGGGGTTCGTTCACGTCAACAGTGAATCGCTTCTTGGCATTATATTGATCATATTCCGCCTTAAGGTCCAGTCCGCTGTCCTTGATGATGCCAATCCCTCTCCAAGCTTCATCGCATTTTTTTAAATATTTATCCAGCCACTTCTGGATCTGTTGATTTCCGGTCTTAGTGACCACAGCCGGGTGGTTATTTTGGATCTCGGGCCGTTCTGCAAAAGCGAGTTCAATAAGTTTGTAGATCCCTGACAGCAGCTCAGCCGTTTCAAACCCCGTAATTACCCCTGAAATTTCATATTCGTCCACTAAAAACGAATAGGATTCTTCCCCCAATACAATGGAAACATGCCCGGGAAGAATAAACCCATCCATCTGAATATCACCAGCATCAAGCAAATTCCGCAGAACTGGCTCCAGTAATTTGGTCGCCATCCAAATGGAGAAGTTATTTATTCCACGCTTCTCGGCTTCCCCTACCATCAGGGTGAGGATTGGTATCGTCGTTTCGAATCCGATACCTAGAAAAATCACTTCCTTGTCACAATTTGCTTCGGCAATGGAGATTGCTTCTATTGGTGAATAAAGAACACGTATATCTTTTCCGGCAATCTTGGAATCGTGCAAGGTCTTGTCAGAACCGGGCACCCGCATCATATCGCCAAAGGTACATATAATCCGATTTTCACCTTCAGCAAGTGCTATCATACTATCAATGGATCGCTGGTCAGTTACGCAAACCGGGCATCCCGGCCCAGAAATGAGTTCAACATAGTCCTTTAACAGCGGCTTAACCCCAGTACGGGCAAGCGCCATCGTATGAGACCCGCAAACCTCCATAAAAACTGGTTTTCTCCCAAACTTTTTTCGGAATTCAACTGCTTTTTCGATTACCGCCTCTGCCATGGGTTTGCAAAGTTCCGGATTACTGGACTGTTTTAGAATTTCGAGCATCGACAAGTTTTCTCCACTCCTCCACACTTTGCCTTGCATATATTTCATCCACGATACTCATGGCCTGGCCGGCATGGACAATGACATAATCCCCAACATCCGCTTCCGGTACAAATATAATTCCTACCGTTGTAGAGGAGCCCATTACATCTACCACCGCTGTAAACTCCTGCCTACTAATAATCCTAGCCGGTACACCTACACACATATCGCTGACCTCCTTTTGGCAGCTGCCGCCACTAATTGGCCATATGATAATCCGCCATCGCTGCACGGAACTCTTTCAGGCACAAATACTTGATATCCTTGCTCCTGCAGTTTTTCAGTAAGTTTTTTTCTTATATATCGATTATGAAAGCTGCCACCGGATAAAACCGCTATCCGTTCCAAGTTTGGCTGGTCCCTTCTTAACCTCACAAGAGCTGCCATAATGGCTTGAACCACCGTCTCATGGAACCGGCCGCTTATTTGCTCCTGACTCGTATCAGCTAACACTTCTAAGGCAATTTCTTTTAACATGGATGAAAAGTCAATCGTTAACACTTCTTTATCTAGTAAACGGAAGGAATACGGCAGATAGGTCAACCCTTCATCCGCCAGCTCAGCCAATTGGATGGCTGCCTCCCCATCATAGGTGGAGACTCTGGTAATGCCGCAAATGGCGCTGACCGCATCAAACAACCTGCCGCAAGTCCCCGCATAAACCGTGTTGATATTCCTGTTAATCATCATTTGTAACAGATCGATCTCTTGGGTCTTATCTGGGAAAATGGACTTGGCAAGCTGAAGTCCTTCTTCTCCACGAAGTGAGAGAAGCATGCTCGCGGCGTTTCTCCAGGGCTCCCTGATACACTTTTCACCCCCAGGAAGAGGGGTATAGTGTAAATGCGCCATCCGTTTTGATTCAGCCGCATTTCCATACAAAATCTCAAACCCCCACACATGGCCATCCAACCCGTAGCCTGTGCCATCCAGAATAATTCCAAAGGCCCTTCCAGTTACATGATGTTCATCTAAACAGGCGGCCATGTGGGCATGGTGATGCTGAATTTCCATGACATCGTTAAAAGAATATTGGTTTACTAATTTCCTAGTTTCATAATCAGGATGAGCATCAATGACAGCGGTTGATATGGGTGTATCAATCCATTTTAATAGATGCTTCAACTCTTGATGAAAATGGTTAATCGTTTCCATATTCTCTAGGTCTCCAATATGGGGGCCAACAAAAATTTGCTGCAGCTTGCCGATGGTAAAAGCAGTTTTTTGCTGGCCGCCAAACGCCACAATTCCCGTTACATCCTGTTCCGTCGGAAACGGATCTGGAACAAACCCTCTTGACCGTCTGAGAAAGTCCAATTTTCCGGCATTGATTTGCACTACCGAATCATCAACAGGATGAATGATTTCCCGGTTATATACTAAAAAGGAATCGGCGATCCCGGTTAAATATTGAAATACATCTTCATCCTTAAATAGAATTGGCAAGCCTGAAGGATTGGCACTTGTCATCACTAAACAGGTCAAGTCGTTATTCCAAAATAACAAATGATGCAATGGTGAATAGGGAAGCATGACACCAATTGTTTTCATGTGTGGCGCTACAAAATCGGCCAGATTATAACTTTCATGTTTCTTTAAAATGACAATTGGCGCTTCTGGGCTTTCTAATAAACTTTTTTCATCCTCACTTATTTTGGCAAACTCCATTGCCTTGGATACGGATGCCGCCATAACGGCCAGCGGTCGGTTTGGCCGGTTTTTCCTTTTACGCAGCAAGGACACTGTCTGTTCATTGTGGGCATCACAGCAAAGATGATAGCCGCCAATTCCTTTAACGGCAATGATTTTTCCTGCCTTAATTAGATTTATAGTATCCTGGATTGGATTTTCTGAATCAATTTCTTTACCCTCACTGTTTACCATCCGTACCTTCGGACCACATTTCGGGCAGGCAATCGGCTGCGCGTGATGCCTCCTGTTTGTCGGATCTTCATATTCCCGGCGGCAGTCCTCGCACATTTGAAATGCTTTCATGGTAGTGTAGGACCGGTCATAGGGCAATTCATCTATGATTGTGTAACGGGGCCCACACTGGGTACAATTAATGAACGGATATCGGTAGCGAAAATCATCGGGATCATTCATTTCCCTTAAACAATCCTCACAAACCGCTGAATCAATAGGGATTACAAGCCTTGACGCCCCGCTGCGTTCGCTTTCGATAATGGTAAAATGGCCAGAATGACGGGCATCAGCTTCCTCTACATTGACCTCTTCAATTTTTGACAATCTGGGCGCTTTGTTCTGTAAGTCTGCAGCGAACCGCTTTAGCTCCTCTGTTTTTCCTTCTGCAAAAATCTTGACCCCATCCATGTTGTTTTGCACTGTCCCTGTTAGATGATGGGTGTTAGCCAGTTGGAAGACAAAAGGCCGGAAACCGACACCCTGTACCCTGCCTCGGACAGCAATTTTTACGGCTGTATGCATTTTTGGTATGCCCCTTCAATCCATTGGAACCACTCCTGAAGGCCTTCTTTTGATCGGGCTGACAATGGCATCAAACTTGACTTTGGATTGATTTCACTTAAGTCCTTTTTCGCTTCCTCCACGCTAAAATCAAGGAACGGCAGTAAATCCAATTTATTTAATAGCACCAACTCCGTCCGCATAAACATCTGCGGGTATTTTGGAATTTTATCGTTTCCCTCAGGAACACTTAATACCGCCACTTTATGATTTTGTCCAAGGTCGTAACCGGAGGGACACACGAGGTTACCGACATTCTCGATAAACAATAAATCGATTTCCTCTAAATCCAATTCCGCCAGTGCAGCTGCTACCATTCTCGCATCCAAGTGACAGCCGCCGTGAGTATTGATTTGAACAGCTTTTGCCCCCATCGCTCGAATCCTGTCCGCATCCCGTTCGGTTGCTAAATCTCCTTCGATTACGGCAATCCGATACTCTTTTGCCAATGCTCTTACAGTTTCCTCCAACAAGGTGGTCTTACCTGCGCCGGGTGAGCTCATAAGGTTTATCACCAATGTTTTGGTGCTTCGAAAAAGGTCTCGATTGAACTCTGCAGCCTTATCATTATTCGTTAGTATGTCTGTTCTCAATGTCACTTTCATGCTTCATTGCTCCCTTCGTATGATAAAACCTGTAATGTTTCTCCTGACAATACTTGGCCTGAAGGAACTTGGCAGTTTGGGCATACTGCGATTCTTTTTTCTGGCTTGTACTCCAAACCACAAAGTACACATTTGGCCTTGGATTCTTCCATATGAATGATTAGCTCAGCGGTTTCGGTAAAAATATCCGGATTTTGTTCTTGAAAAATCGTAAAAGCCATTCTTAACGCATCAGGCATGGCGTTGGAGATTTCCCCCACCGTCAGCTCAATTTTTTCAATCTTTTCAACCCCTCTTGACGCAGCATCTTCACAAACGAGCTGTATGATATTACCCATTAATGACATTTCATGCATGTAGACCACCTTGTTTTTTTGTGCTTTGTAACCCGATGTAATAAATATGATTCCGAAGCTTTATCGATAGAGGTTCAAGCTTTAATTCACCGGTATTTGTCTTAAAGTTGTATTCTTTTTGGCAATTCAAGCATTTTCCAGTTGAATATAGTGCTGTTAGGAAAATAATATTCGAACATACTGGACATACTCCATTCATGGCCTGTATGTTCGTTCCTTGTTTTGCGATAATGATTGGTGTTCCATTGAGATATTTCATTTCCAGTTCGGCAGTCGTTTCTGTTTCAGAGATAAACGGAACCCATTTGATACCGAGTATTAAGTCAGCGGCTGTTTCCACTTTTTCTAAATCGTCTTGAAGGAATGGTTCATAGGCAGACTTAATGGTATAAATGAGCCCTCCCGCCAATTCCTTAAAAAACTCTCCGCGCTTCATGATGCATTTCTCCAATTTATGACCTGTTCAACCACAAGACTTACCAAGTTTCCGAGCTGTCCTCGATTGGTTTCAGTCAGTTCAACTCCCAATCCAAGCGAAGAGGGCTGCATGCCAAGCATGACAATTCGTTTTGGATAGTGGTCCCGCCATTTAGCCGCCATTAACACCTCTTGGAATCCAAGCTGGTGAATGGACATTTTAATGCCGAAATAAGCAGGGATTTCTTCTCCTTCCAGCTTAATGAGGGTTCCTCCTGGTTTGCCGGCGTTAATGGCATCAATAATGATTAAATTATCCGCATCCTCTACAGGACCAAGCAGCTTCATACCGTCTGTTGAACCTTCGATAATCTCAATATTTCCATAGTCTTTGAGAGAAGCCTCCAACAAGGGCAAAAGGTGGATGGCAACCCCCTCATCAGAGAAGAGGGAGTTGCCAATGCCTAAAATCGTAATTTTTTGTTCGTCTAGTCTACTTTTCATGATCTTCACCAACGGCATGTTTCGGTTCTGTTTTATAGCCTGTAAACATAGAAGAAATCGAGCCACATCTTTCAAGATAGTCATCACGGAATGCCAAATAGACGTGAAGGACGATAAACAGCATGAATGCCCAAGCGACTAAGTGATGCCAGGATCGGAGTGTATAGCTGTCGCCAAAAATATATGGCACCCACGCAAACATTTTTCCCAAAACAGTTTCTTTCTGTGGTTCCACATACATATAGAAACCTGTAGCAATCACAATCGCGGATCCCAGATAATTAAAAATCCAGTAACTCAAGAAAGCGAGCGGATTGTGTCCCATAAAATGGGGTTTTTTATTTTTGAGAAACAGATAGAATTTGACTGTTTCCCATAAGTCCTTCCAAAAAACCCACCTAAAAGGATTGAATCTGGCAAATTTATTCCCCACAAAACACCAAAACATTCGATAGATAAATGCTGCTGTAAATACAAAAGCTGTAAAGAAATGGATATATCTTGTCCAGCCCATCAAATTAGAATAATAGGCTTCTTCAGGGATGCTGGCTGCAGCAAATGGCTTGCCAATATAAATTCCCGTCACCAATAAAATGACAATACACACCACATTAATCCAGTGATAAAGCCGCACCGGCAAATCCCATACATATACCTTTACATCCTTTTCCATCGTGGAATAAATGATTGGTTCCTCTGGGTGATAGGAATTCTCGCTGTTCAATCCTTCTGTTGGCACAAGAAGTGTGTCAGATTTTCTCCAAGGCAACTTTAGAGCCCCCATTAATCTCCCTCCTAACCTAAACGAATTTCTGTTGTATTGTTCGATTCCAAATCCGTTAAGTGAACAGCACAGGCTAGGCAAGGGTCAAAGGAATGGATAATCCGCAAGATTTCGAGCGGCTGTTCCTTGTCTAATAGTGGAGTGCCTTTAAGGGCTGCTTCATAGGCGCCTATTTTCTCTTTATTGTCACGTGGGGAGGCATTCCAAGTTGTTGGAACGACAGCTTGATAGTTTTTTGTTTTTCCGTCTTCAATATCAATCCAGTGTCCCAGCGCTCCCCGCGGCGCTTCCAGCCAGCCCACTCCTTGGGCACGAACTGGCCATGTATTCGGCTCCCATTTGGTCCGATCAAATGTGACTTGGTCACCACTCTTAATATTTTTTAATAAGGCATCCATGTCGTCTCTCATCCAGTCAGCGATTAATACGCTCTCAAGTCCCCTGGCAACCGTGCGTCCTAGTGCTGATTGTAATGCGCTAACTGGGAGGTCCAATTTCTTTAAGGTATCATCCACAAGCCCGACAATATCAGCCCTTCCTGATGCATAGCCCACCATCAATCTAGCTAACGGCCCTGTTTCCATTGGATGTCCTTTCCAGCGCGGTGACTTCAGCCAGCTATATTTCTTCTCCGTAGCCAACTGTTTATACGGCGCTTTTGGACCGGTATAATGAAGATCTGTTTCTCCATCAAACGGATGCTTGCCATTCCCGCCATCCTTTCCATCATATTGATACCATGAATGGTCGATAAATTCTTGAACCTGTTTCGGATCCTTTAAGTCTACATTTAATACTTCATTTAAATTGCCATTTAACACAACGCCGCGTGGCATCCGGTAAAGTTTGTAATCATAGATATCACCGGTAGAGAAATCCCCATAGCAAAGATAATTATTTAAACCGCCACCGTATGTCCAATCTTTGTAATATGATCCGATAGCAAGTAAATCAGGGATGTATACCTGATTGACAAATTCTTTTGCTTGGTCGATAATTTGCGAGACGTGCATGAGCCGTTCAGCGTGAATGCCATTGTCACTGTCAATATCCAGAGGGGTTGCCATTCCTCCGACTAGATAGTGAGGATGCGGGTTTTTTCCGCCAAAAATCGTATGAACCTTGACAATTTCCTTCTGCCAATCCAGTGCTTCCAAGTAATGGGCAACAGCAAGCAAGTTCACCTCAGGCGGCAATTTATATGCATTATGGCCCCAATATCCATTGGCAAATATTCCAAGCTGGCCGCTGGCAATTAGTTTCTTAATTTTATTTTGAACATCCGTGAAATAACCTGGTGAAGAATTTGGCCAACTTGAAATGGATTGAGCTATTCTTGAAGTTTCAGCAGGGTTGGCCTGGGTTGCACTCACCACATCGACCCAATCCAGGGCATGCAAATGATAAAAATGAACTACATGGTCATGAAGAAAAATAGCTTCGTTCATGATGTTACGAATCAAATGGGCATTTTTCGGAATGCTGATTTTCAAAGCATCCTCCACTGAACGAACGGCGGCTAGCGCATGTACCGTCGTACATACACCGCAGATTCTTTGCACATAGGCCCATACATCCCTAGGATCACGATCTCTGACAATTAGTTCCAATCCCCTTACAGCTGTTCCAGAACTAAATGCCTCATTAATGATACCGTTTTCATCTATATCTGCTTCAATCCGAAGATGCCCTTCAATTCTAGTAATTGGATCAACTACAATGCGTTCACTCATTCTTTTTCACCTTCTTTGTCATCTAGCTTTTTCTTGACTACGGTTCCTGCTGCGTGGACGGCAACTCCCGCTGTCGCCAATCCGACTACTCCCAAACCGATGGCATCCGGATTAATTGTCGTTTGGGTACCAGGGATTTTCGCTCTCCTTGTATAGAACGGACCATTATCCCAAAAGTCTTTTTCCGAACACCCAATACAGGGGTTCCCGGATTGGATCGGGTAACTGACCCCCCCGTTCCAGCGCATTTCCGCACAAGAGTTATATGTAGTCGGGCCCTTACAGCCCATTTTATATAAGCAGTATCCTTGTTTAGCTCCTTCGTCATTGAAGGATTCTACGAAAAGGCCCGCATCAAAATAGGCTCTTCTATTGCATTTATCATGTATCCGGTGACGGTAAAATGCTTTAGGCCTGCCAAACTGGTCAAGTTCTGGCAATTTGCCAAAGGTAATAATATGGGCAATTACTCCAGTCATCACTTCCGCAATCGGAGGGCACCCAGGAACAAGAATGACAGGAGTGCCCTTCACATAACTAGTAACCGGCTTGGCTCCTGTTGGATTCGGACTGGCACCTGCAATTCCACCCCATGAAGAACAAGAACCGTATGCGATAATGGCCATGGCATCTCCAGCCATTTCATCTAAGGTCTCTTTTGCCGATTTCCCTGCAACGGTCAAAAAAGCATCATCTTCTGGAATACTGCCTTCGATTGCAAGAACATATTTCCCTTTAAAATCTTTTAATACCTGTTTCATGTTAGCTTCCACTTGATGTCCAGAAGATGCAGATAAGACTTCCGAATATTCCAGTGAAATCATATCAAGTAAAACGTTTTCAGTCTTAGGTTGTGACGACCGTATAAATGATTCCGAACAGCCCGTGCAGTCCTGGAACTGCAGCCAAACGACAGGTACTCTTGACTCAGTTTCCATGGCTTTCACCACTTGCTCGGATTGTGAATAATCAAGCCCGAGTGCAGCAGCCAGCGCCGTACACATTTTCAAAAAATCACGTCGGCTTACACCATTTTCGACCGAAGTCTCATACACGGTTCTCTGCCTTTTCATCCGCTTTTCCCCCTTCAGTTTTTCTAGAAATAAGGAAGTACTTGATTTCAAGGCAATTGTAGTACAGTTTAGGTCTTTCGTCTTGAATTTTCATAAAAGTACACAAAGAATCCTTATATGTATTAATACAATATAATTAGTTAGCATGATGAAAATGTCAAAAAGACCTTAAGCCACGGCTTAAGGTCTTTTGTTATGCTTCTATTAATTCTTCTTCCTGCTGTTTCTTAAGTTTCTTTCGAAATACAACCTTGGATAAGTTAATGCTGATTTCATAAAGTAGTAATAGTGGTAAGGTAACCACAAAATCCGACATAAAATCAGGTGGTGTAATAACGATTGCTATGATAACTAAAACGAAATAGGCATATTTTCGAATTTTTGACAACACAATCGGGTTAATAATACCCAAGGAAGTCAAAAACATGACAACAACCGGCAATTCAAACAATACCCCGAATGGCAAGCTCATATGCATAATAAACCGGAAATACTTCTCCGCCGTGAAATTGGTGACGAACATTTCCCCGCCCATATTGACTAAGAACTTTAACACCATTGGATAAATAACGAAATATCCAAACGCCAAACCCAGGATGAATAGAAAAAATAACGCCGGAATATACGATAAGGTTAATCGCCTTTCATTAGGCTTTAGTGCCGGTTTTACAAACAGCCAGATTTCAATGGCTAAAACTGGAATGGTTCCGGCTATGGCAACTAAAGTGGCAATCATGAAATATACCCCAATGATATCGCTTGGTCCGAGCACAATCAACTTAACATCCAGATCCCTTACAAACCAATTGTATATATCTTGCACGTAAATAAAACCGACGATAAAGAAAATCACAAACGAAATGGCGGTAATGATTATCCGCTTGCGCAATTCTTCTAGATGATCGACTAATTGTAATTCTTTATCTTCCATGTATTTCCCCTGCCAATATTTTAAATAAAAGGTTCTACTTGAGTTGATTTCCACTCCAGCAGAGCGCCTATTAACGCTCCAATTCACAGAGATAAAAATCAAAAATATCATTTAACAGAGCCAGATAAAAACAACTTTTCTCGCATTAGTGTAGGATAAAAAGACCGAGAAGAAAAGGTGCAAGATGGGAATCTTACACCTTATTTTGTCAACTTTTTCTTTTCTTCTTCAACATCGCCCATAACATCTTCGGTTAATTCACGAGTCGATTTTTTAAACTCTTTTAGCGTTTGTCCAAAGGCACGGCCTATTTCAGGCAATTTTTTTGGTCCAAATATAATCAGGGCAAGAGTTAATATCAGTATCAAACCAGGAATTCCAATGTTAGAAAACATAGTTTACATCCCCTTACAATAGTGGTCAATGCTTCTACTACAATTATAATAGTGTTTATTGATTTTTGGTAATTTTTCTATGATAATTCATACTAAATTCACAATATCCAATAAGTATATGTTTATTGTGATATATCTCATATCCTAATTAAAATTTAATCACTCTCTAACAATTTATCAAGAACAGCAAGCTAAGTCAACGTCCAATTATATATAGAAATTTTAAAATATTTTGACAACTATTTTTATTTTGCATATAATTAAACCACTAGCGTACTATATACAAAAATAGGAAATTTTTCGTGGTTAGGAAGTGATTTGGATGGAATTTTCCCTCTTCAGTTTTGATGGTGCTCTACCAGTAGAGGTAACAGTAGATGAGGACAATGGCCGGTACACAATACGTAAAAGCGACACCAGTGGTGAATACTTTAATACTCCTAGGGAACTGATTACCTGGATCAAAACGCATTTCCGTGAGGAAGAATTTTGCCATCCAGACGAATTCCGGGGCATGCTGAAAAAACTGGCAGAATATGAATGATAGTGAACCTTCATCAGCGGGCTTATTGTTCCCGCTGATAAATTGAATCAACTAGAAATATCAATGGCTTTTCTATAATAAGTTCTAAACTCATAGTCATATGGGTTTTTTTCATCTTTTATTCCTTTTTCACACGAAACAAGCTGCCAATCTTTTATCTCCAATTTCGGGAAGAATGTATCTCCTTCGAATTGTTCGTTTATAAGGGTCATATATAAACGGTCCGCATAAGGAACCGTTTCTTTAAAAATTTCCGCCCCGCCAATCACAAAGATTTCCCCATCATATTTGCGGCTATATTGGACAAATTCTTCCACGGAGTAAAAAACCGTGCATCCTTCACATTGAAAGCCTGGTTGCCTTGTAATCACGATATTTTCCCTGCCTGGAAGGACACGTCCAATTGAAACATGGGTTTTCCTCCCCATGGCAATCGGGTGCCCCATTGTCATCCGCTTAAAAAATTTCAAGTCCTCCGGCAGATGCCACGGAAGCTGGTTTTCGTTTCCGATCACACCATTCTTGTCCATTGCCACGATAAACGAAATCATACACTCACTACTCCCTTAATGGCTGGGTGGGGATTATAATTTTCCAATGTAAAATCGTCATAAGAAAATGAAAACAACTCCTTCACATTTGGATTCAATGTCATTGTTGGCAACGGACGCGGCTCCCTTTGCAATTGGAGTTTGACCTGTTCCAGGTGATTTTTATAAATATGGACATCACCAAATGTATGGATAAATTCGCCTGGCTTTAGGTCGCACACTTGAGCAATCATCATTGTTAGTAAAGCGTACGATGCAATGTTAAAGGGAACTCCGAGAAATAAGTCGGCAGACCTTTGATATAATTGGCAGGACAATTTACCATCCGCCACATAAAATTGAAACATACAATGGCATGGCGGCAAGGCCATCTTATCAATCTCAGCTACGTTCCAAGCGTTGACCAACAGCCTTCTTGAATTTGGATTGGTTTTTATTTGATTAATTAATTCGCTTATTTGGTCGACAACGGTTCCGTCCGCACCTGTCCATGACCGCCATTGGTGGCCGTAAACTGGACCAAGGTCACCGTTTTCATCGGCCCATTCATTCCAAATCCGGACTCCGTTTTCCTGTAAATAACGGACATTGGTATCGCCCTTAAGGAACCATAGCAGTTCATGAATGATTGATTTTAAATGCAATTTTTTGGTGGTCAAAAGCGGAAAACCGTCCTCAAAGTTAAATCTCATTTGGTAGCCAAAAGTGCTGATTGTCCCGGTCCCAGTACGGTCATCCTTTACAACTCCATCTTTTAACACATGCTTGCATAAATCCAAATATTGCTTCAAGTTACGACACCCCTAAACTATTGATATCTTTATATTTTAACACAGATTAGCGGTAACGTTCGATAAATTTAAACGTTAGCAGTGCCTTTATATGGTACGTTAAAAAAGAGACTGGTACAATGCCAGCCTCTTTTGCAAGCCCCTGTTGTATTTGACGTGGGGCCTGATTAAACTTGCAATCCAAAATTGCGGCACAATGCAGCCAGACCGCCGGAAAAACCGCTGCCTACCGCATTGAATTTCCAATCTCCGTTATGGCGATATAACTCGCACACGACAACAGCCGTTTCTACCGAAAAGTCTTCTCCCAGGTCAAATCTTAATATTTCCTGGTTGGTCTCTTCATTGACGACACGCACAAATGAATTGCTGACTTGTCCAAAGTTTTGATTGCGTGCCTCAGCTTCATGAATGGTTACCGCAATCGCAATCCGGTGGACATGTGCCGGAACCTTGCTAAAATCGATTTTGATTTGCTCATCGTCACCGTCCCCTTCCCCGGTGCGATTGTCTCCCGTGTGTTCCACTGCACTGGACGGGTCCGTTAAGTTATTGTAAAAAACAAAATCTAAATCATTGTTGACCCGACTGTTGTCATCTGTTAAAAATGCGGAAGCATCCAAATCAAAATCAAAACCGCCCTGATAACGGTTGGTATCCCAGCCAAGACCGACGATCACCTTGGTCAATCCTGGGTTGGTTTTCGTCAAATCAATTCTTTGCCCCTTAGATAAATTGATACCCAATGGAATCACCTCATCACTTAAATAAAAACCAATTATATTTGCAAAAAGCACTAACTAAAGGTTGGTTTAACTATAGGAACGGACTACTTCACTAAGGCTTGCGGCATTTGTCCCACTGCCAATTGCCGCAAACTTCCAATCATTTGCGTGCCGATATATTTCGCCTGTCACCAAACAGGTCAGTCCGCTGTAATTATCGGATAAATTATAATGAATTAATTCTTGGCCAGTTTGAGGATTTACTACCCTGATAAATGCATTCCGTATCATGCCAAAATGTTGTTTACGCTTTACGCAGTCATAAATATTCACCACGAAAACAAGTTTTTGGATATATGATGGCACTCGGCTTAGATCGATCATGATTTGCTCGTCATCACCGTCACCGTCACCTGTTAAATTATCGCCTGAGTGCTGGACACTGCCGTCGTTGCTTCTTAAATTGCCAAAATAGATGACATCTTTATTATTGCGCAGCTTATCGTTTTCCCCAAGCATGATGACAGATGCGTCACAGTCAATGTTAGCAGACCCTCCGCCGCCAAACAGTGAGCCGAACAAACCGCCGCCTCCGCCTGATTGGATCGGATCCCAGCCAAGACCCACCATGATTTTTGTAAGTCCTGGATTGCTTTTAGTCAAATCGACACGTTGGCCTTTTTGTAAATTAATTGCCATTCCTATCACTCCATCCTAAAGTTTGTTTATGTTTTTACTATTACTGCTTCAGTTTTTTGAAGTTTTCCTGCAGCTGTTCCAATCGTTTAGTGCCCTCTTGGCGCAAGCGCCTGTTTTCGTCTTCAATCGCTTTTGTTTCCTGCAATCCTTTGATGATAATGTTCCAGGATTCTTCAATTGTTTCAATCTTTATGCTCGGGCCGCCGGCAAGCCTAGCGATATCCGCACTTTGCTGCGAAATATTTTGGGCATTCCGGAGCAGCATTTCATTGGTCCTGCGGTCCAGTTCACTCATGGAATCCGCAACCAGCTTTTGCCGTTTGGCTGCTACAGCCTGGATTAAACCATTTTTAAATATCGGAATCGTAGTCACAAAGGCCGAATTGATCTTTCCAATTAGCTTCGTGTTTCCGCGCTGAAGCATACGGATTTGCGGTGCAGTCTGCAGGGCTACCATTTTGGCCATTTCCAGGTCATACACGCGCTGCTCTAACAGCTCTATCGCGTTTCTTAACGAATCTAGCTGCATCGATGCTAACTGGTCGCCGGAAGCCGCTCTCGCCTCCAACTGGGGAAGCTGCTGGTTTTTCAAATCTTCGACTTTCATTTCTCCGGCAACAATATATTTTTCAAGAGTCAAATAAAATTGATAGTTTTGCTCGTACATTCCTTCAAGCATACTGGTCGAATCGACCATTTCCTCACGGTACTTGGAAATCTCCACATAAACCTTGTCGATTTCCGAACCCATGGTCTGATATTTGCCGAATATTTTTTCAACAATTTTTTCGCCTTTTTTGAAAAGTTTGCCGAACAATCCGCCGGAGGACTTTTGAAAGTCCTTTGGATCAAATTTATCCATAATCCGGCCAAGCTGCTTTAAGAGTTCACCGGAATCCTCTACCTTTGTGGTTCTCATGTTCGCTAGTATTTGATCGGAGAAACGTGAAACTTGAACAGCCGGTTCCTTACCAAATTCTAGAATCTGAATCTGGTCACGTTCATCAATGGAGCGGGCTAGATTTTGAATTTCAGGTTCCTTGCGAAGAGCAAGCTTGATGTCCGATACTTTCGCCTCGGAAAGGAGGTCTTCTGCTGGTGCCGGTGTTAAATTACTGGATGGATTAGGTGAAAAATTCACTGGTTAATCTCCCCTTAGATTTTTTAAAAAGCCTTGAAAAATCCCTTTTTTAAATATGGAATTGGACGGCTCTTTATAAGCCAAATCAAAAACAACATCTTCAAGCCAGTGGTTATCAAAAATTCCAGGTGCCAAGTAATTTTCAATGTCATTGTGGCCTGTCGGGTTGTAAAGTATGATATCAATGCCAAATTGATTGAGCAAAAGCAATAATGCGGCGTCGGAACGCGATAACATGCCAGTTGTTTCGTTATTAAAAACAATCAGTTTAGGTACATGCTGGGAATAATCAAACTTTTCCAGCATCTGAATGATGCTTTTTTGCATAAACATCGACTGGGTAAACAGGTAAATGGGTACTTCCTCCAAGCTTTCCATTGGCAATGGCTTTAATCCCGGATTATCACAGATATTGCGGATGGCAGCGGCTAACCCTTTTTGCAAACCTGCCGGCAAAAAAGAATATGGCCAATAATGGGATTTCATGATTTTATTTGGATCCACCAGCCCATCCTTCCCTAAGGCATTTCGATAATGAAAGCGAAAATCACTGGAACCCGTGGTGGTAAAAGGGAGCTGGCGAATTAACAAGCTGTTTTCTGCTTGGGTTAAGGAGTGAAGACGATCCCAATACCCTTTTCGATCTTTGCTGACTCCTTGGATTTTAGCGAAGATGGAGGGTATTTTCACTTCACCGTTCTTCACCTCAAATTCTGGACGAACCATGGCCATTTCTTTACAAAGGATGAACAGTTCATCATAGGTGGTTCTCAGTGTAAGCGACGAGGGCGTATAATCCCTTAACTGCCAAGGCTTATACAATCCCGAACCTTCCTGGTTCAAAATCGATTCAATTTCTCTGGAAGCCCTGTAAGCCACCGTCGTCTTCCTATTTCGCCTTTCAGTAGGAAAAGGTTCTGGCGGCATTTGATTAGGATAACGATGTCTAAAAATCGGATCATGGATGTACCCGTCTAAAATGTCCCGGCCTTCAGGATGAAAAATTATCATGTCACAGCCTAGCGATATTAAATAAAATAAAAAATACTGATGGCTTTTTTTAAAGTCACCGTACCACAAAAACTTTGGCATTTCCTTTTCTGGGTCAGCACTTTTTAACATCGGCTCCAAATGATTAAATGACCACTTGACGATGTCCACTAAAATTCGCCTTAGTTCATGATTTTTTAATCCGTCCCGCTCTATCTGGGTATACAATTCTAGTGTTTTAATCATTGCTTCTCTTATTTTGCGATGAATGACGGGAACATTGGATTTTAACAGGAGCTGCTCACCATCGAGAAAAGCCGTGAAGCGGTTGATGGACAACTTTTGCTCTTGGCTGATATTCAAAATTTTTTGTATAGCTTGGAAATGGTTGTTATTAATGGTCTTAATAAGAGTATCTTCACTCAATAAATGAAGATGAAGATCCTCGGAAGTAACATATTCATATAGTTGGTTGTAATACTCGTCAACATCAATTGGTAACCCTAGGAATTCACCTAATACTTGCCCAATTTGGATGGTCCCATTTTCCAATAAAAAATTAGGCCTTTCTGGCATTGGTTTTCTTAATATCCCCTGCCAATTTTCATTTGAAAGGGTTACAGGACGGATGTTTAATTGTTGTATAGGTGGATACATTTAAAATCCCTTCCTCTAAAAGCGCAAGCATATTCCGGTAAGGACACTCTAATCGAAATAAGCAAAATATGTAAGGTTTTTACCTTTCTATCTTATCATAGTTAGTTTAACCGTTCATTTGTTTATACGAAAACAAGGTGAAAAAGTTTTGCGCTTTCACCTTTTTTCCCGTCCCTACATATATTTGAATACGATAATAAAGTAGGTGACTTAAAATGAGATTTCTTTATAAACGCCCCAGGATGGAGTTTATCCAGGAGGAACTAAATACCGTGATGGAAGTAATGTCCTCCGATGTGTTTATTTATTTGGATTTGTTTGTCTTCAGTTTGATTTTTACATTGCTTCTTTCACCGGCCATAGCTTCTGTCAGTCATATGATTTTGTTCCTGGTGATCTGCTATAGTTTGTTCGCTTCTGTTTATTATTTTATAGTGAACCGGATAATGGGCAGCCATTAGATAGTCAGCGGCAATAGCTTTAAAAATTGCTGGAGGATTTCTTCCCCGGCTTTGACACCGGTTTGGCTCGTGACAGTCAACCCTAAGTCCAAGGCTTCCTTGGCAACTTCTCCGTGTTTCGGTACAAACCCGAGCTGGCAAAGAGTTAGGAAATCCAAGTCAAGCCGGGAATCTCCGGCCCCGGCAATCGCCTTTTGGCCTTCCCGCTTGCAAATAAAGTCAAGGGCAGCCCCTTTATTGATTGCGTTTGGGATAAAGTACAGCTTTCTGCCTTGCAGGGATATACGCCAGCCGTTTGTTTGGGCAAAAGTGGAAATTGCTTTGATGAAGGAATCAGGCGGTACCTCTTCCACTATGGAATAGAAAAATAAATCCTCCGCTTGCTTCCATTCCCCTTTCCATGCTAATCTGCTGTCCTTCATTAGGGATAGGAACTCTTTTGGAGAGACTGATTGTCCATCCATGCTTTTGGAAATATATTCAGTCCATTCTTCCAAAGGTTTTCCGTTCATTAGAATACGGGCCCCATTTGAGGTAATCGCATATTTAATAGGAATATCTCCTTCAAAAATAACAATTCGGTTGAACTGTTCTATGGTTCTGGTGGTAACCGGAATAAACAGACTGTTTTGTGCCAGCTCCCTTAATGCAGAAAGAGCAGTCCCGGTCATATGGGCAACCCAGCGGTTGCCTGTTTTTTCGACCGGTTTTAGGTCCGCTCCTTCCGGCAAGCCTAATGTATCAATGGCGCGGTCTGAATAAATTAAGGTACGGTCCAGGTCTGAGGCGAATATCATTTCTTAGACCCCTTAACCGTTTTGATGATTCCGCAGCACAGATAGTTAAGCTCTTCATACTCCACCACTTCCACATTCCTTTCAGCTGCAAGCAGGAGAATGTGCTGTACGAAGGGGCTCGTTTTGTCCCGCATTAGGATTCTCCATGGCACCCTTCTTAGTAAAACTCTTGTTGTCTCTCCCACACCCGGCTTTATAAAGTGAGAATTTTCCACAGAAAATTCGGCTTGGATCCTTTTAACATCCTGCATCCCTAAAAACACCGCTCCCGGCTCATCATCCTTTTTTAGTTCCGTGCTTATGAATGCTTGGTCGGCTATGTTTGGAAACTCACTTTCTATAATATTGATAAATTGATTGGAAACATCTTGGTCCGCCAGTTCTCTATAAAACTTTGCGCCATGGAAGTCAGCTTCACCAATATATTGGCCATTTAAAACGGTTCGGCTTACTAGTCCTGAAACGGTAGAATTTAAACAAGCACTGGGGATTAAAAAGTCCTCTCTTGTTCCATACAAAGTGGTGCAATAGCCTGGGTCTGCAATAACCGCTAAGGTATCATCTAGATAAACGCCATATTTCCGTTCATATTCCCTGCAGGCCTTGGTTAATTCGATGGATATGGCCCCTTTTCCTGTCCATCCGTCAATAAACTGGATTTTCCCATTCGGATGGGCTTTACGAATATAGTGTATAGCATTTTCATCAATGCCCCTGTCCCGAATAATCGAAACACTATAATGAGGCAATGTAATGTTAAAGCGGCTCTTCATATACCTTTTAATTAATATACCTGCAGGCGTACCTGCACGTGCTAGCGACACAAGAACCGTTTGCTCACCCTTCAGCCGAAATATTTGCTCTGAAACAATGCCAATGCACAATGCCACCTTTTGCTTATATTCATGTAAAGCTTTCCAAAATAAATCCACATATGGTTTTGGAGGCTGATACTCTATAGGCAATGATTCACTGTAATGCCCTCCTGTTTGAATCCTCCATTCCCGGTTATCGGTTGTATCTTCAAGCCGGATATCACTTAAATCCTTTAATAGAAACATGACGTCATCTTCAGAATACGTACTGATTTTAGCAGGTGTATTGATTAACTCACGCAAAGCGAATCACCTCTCTTTTGAACAGCTTACTAGTTTAATTGATTTGATTTGAGTTTTGCCAAGTTCCCGTAATAAGGGTTCAAGGGCCTTGCATGGAGGCTCTTTTTCAAAAAATAAAAACAGTTCATCATAGTGCCCGGCAGGAATATTATAGACAAAATGAGCTACCTCATGATCTTCTGGTGAAGGGAACGATAATCCATGTCTGGCCCCGTATCCCTCTTGGTTTACCACAAAGATGGGGCTCCTTGTGGTAGATTGAAAGTATGTGCCGTTGCCCATCTCCGCTGCAAGCTTCATAGGAAGATACATAAATTCACCTGTACCAAGGCAGAGTGTGTGTTCTCCTTGGCGATGGGCCGTTAAATATTCACCGGCCCTGCAAATTGTTTCATACAGCCTTTGATTTTCATCACTGGAAATGCCAAACCGGCCCGTTTCCTTAATATAGGGAGCGTTATTTTGCTGCTTAAGAGATGTGAATTGGGTTGGAGTAAAAAATGCTCCCAGATCCAAGGATTTAAGATCCATTGCTGTTCTTGCTGTCTTCAGGGTTTGCACGGCCCGGGTTGGCAGTTCTTTTAGCTCCCTGATATTGACATTTCCAGAAAGCAGATTGACTGCGTGAATAGTGATCCCCAATTTCTGCTCTATACGGGAAAATTCCTGGCGGTTTTGCCCGGAACGCCAATCCAATATGGAAACAACCGTATATTCCTTCCTGGGAAATCTGGCGTGTAACGATTGGATAATGTTGAGAGCCGTTTTTCCAGTTGTCATTTCATCATCCACGAGAATAATTTCCCGGTCGTTTTCCAACACTTCATGTGGAATATAGCAGCGGTGGGAAGTGGCATGGGAATGCTCTTCCTCAAATGTGATTTCAGGTTTCCTTTCGGCTGGCTCCTCCCTCGTCGTATGAAAATAGTCCGCAGCATGGAAGCAATCGAAGAAGGCATGCCCCAGGGCAGTCGCCGTTTCTGCAAAACCGATAATGACCGGGTTCACTGCAGGTGGAATAAATGGTATTTCTTGAATGGAGCCCCCGTTAAAAAAAATCGATAATAGTTCTTCTCTCTCAGGGCAGTCCATCCCCTTAACACTCTCTTGGTATCGTGCAGCAAGCAAGGCTGCCGCAGCCAGACCTTTATTGGGATTCACTGGCAAATGTTTCCCCAGTACCTTGCTCACGAATAAGAACGAACGTTTTTTGTTGATCCTTGCGGCCATGGTAAATAACTCATCCATTGCTAGATTATAAGGATTCTCCGTTATGCTAATTTCGGCTTCAATTGAATCAAGAATAGGAAAGGTATACTTCTTTTTTGATAAGGTCAAGATTTGTGACGTCTTCATGTAACACCCCGTAAAGCTTTGATTTTAATAACGTTTTTTGGGCCCAATATAAATGGGGCTTGATTTCATTCATCTTATTGGCAAAGTGGCTTTTCATTACGCCCACTTCACCAGTCGCTGCTTTTACAATATTTAGAGCATCAATATATTCTTCATATGTAACAACATTAAGGGCTTGAACCACTTTTATGTGTGTTGGATGTATAATTGTTTTTCCGGTTAATCCATTGGCAACGTCGAGCAACACCTCTTGAATTAACCCGTCCAAATGTTGGTTAATCAATTGTTTTCTCCACTTAACCCCTTCCTCGCCATAACGTTCCCGAAATGGCGTTTGTCTTAATTGCGGCTTAAGGATCCGGTCGCCTGAGGAGAAATACTCCCATACGGGTCCTGAAACAATATACGGGCTGTCAAATCTTTGAAAGATATTAATAATGTCTGAAATTGTATCCCGTAAAACGGCTATATCATACACCGTATTATCGGCACCCCGGCGGATTCCGTATAGTCCGCAAAAATCAGTCGCGCCTATCCGAATATTCAATACATTTTCCTTATATTGGTCCGTTAATGTTTTAATATTGATTAACTCTCTTAATCTCGTATCTTTTTGTATTACATTTGCGGTTTCTAAAATAGGCATGGCATAAAAAGGATGGTGAACAGAATGAAGGCGTTGGACTTCCTTTAGCAATGCTTCCCCTGTATCAGGACTAAACTTTGGCAAAACCACTCCTGTCAATACTCGTATGGATTCCTTCACTTGTGCCACGATTCGTTGTAATTGGCCGAGTGAACGAATTCTTACGAACATCAAAGGCAAATCCCCGATTGTGATAAACCCTTTATGAAGTTCCTCATCCAACTTAAGCAATTCGACAATCAATGATTGCTCCGCTGACTCCACCTCATGGTCACCAACAGCATCCTCCAGATCTATCACCAGGGATGTTAATCCCTCATGTTTTTTAGTAAGAATTTCCTGGTGGATATTCGGCCGGGTTGCGGGCATATACAGGGTCGCCCCCAACCCGTAGGCGAGGAGCTCCTGGTCAGTATATTTATTAAAGTCCTGCGGTTTTTGATAGAAATATTGCGCTAATTCATCATCATAAAAGTAGGAAAAAAACCTCATATTTATGCTCCTTATCTTAAGGTAAAGACTCTGTTAAACGATAATGTTGATTTTTTAACTCTGTTGAATGGAGCAGCAAGCGCACACGACTCCTGCGGGAATAAGGGGGTGGGGAGCTCGGCACGCTCGCAAAAAGTGAGCTTCTTTCTATGCAATCAACACCCATATTTAATAGAGCTTAGGTAAAAAAATAAAGGAGACAACTCTCGTCCTCTCCCTCTGTTAAACAGATTTCCATAATTAATTTTCCTTGCCCGCTTCCTTTTTCTTGTTCATAAAGTGAATAACAAACGTAATGACAAATGTTACAAGCAGAATGATAAAGAAGAGCACATGACTCATTTCAATATGGAACACGGTTAAGAACATTTTTACCGCAATGATTAAAATGAGGATATAGGCGGTGGTCTCCAGCTCAGGCACCCGGTCAATCAGCGTTAAAAAGATCCCGGCTACCCCCCGCATCATTAATACACCGAGCATACCGCCAATTAACAGTACCCATACTTCGTTGCTAATCCCAAATGCAGCTAGGACACTGTCAACTGAAAAGGCGATATCCATTAATTCGACAGAAGCGACAGTTCCCCAAAAGGTCCCGAACATCCTGATTAACAAACCGCCCTTGTTAATACCCTCTTCCGCTTCTTCCACATTCTCGTCAGACTCTTTACGCTTGTCCATGAAATATTTAATGGATAGCCAAGCAAGGTATGCGGCCCCGAGAATTTTTACCCACCAGAACTCAATGAGATATACCCCAATTCCAATGGCTATAAACCGGAATGTATATGCGCCTAACAACCCGTAAAATAAGGCTTTTTTCCGTTTATCTTTCGGAAGGTGCTTAACCATGACGGCTAAAACAAGCGCGTTGTCGGCTGATAGCAATCCTTCCAGAACAATTAGCGTCCCGATGAGTCCCCAAGCGACAGGGTCAGTTAACACTACCCCCCACATGTGCCAATCGAAAAATTGAGAATATGTATCCAAAATTCCTTGTAAAACTGACATAAACGATGTTCCTCCAAACGATGATGAAAAATTTGTAAAGAGACCCGAGCTCATCGCCGGGTCTCTGCCTTTTACCTTAACCTACCTGTAAGCCAAAATCAGTGGCAAGTGCTGCTAAACCGCCCTGATAGCCGCTTCCAATGGCGCTGAATTTCCATTCCCCGTTGTGGCGGTATAGTTCCCCAACAACAATGGCTGTTTCAATCGAGAAATCCTCACCTAAATCATACCGGATAAGTTCCTCTCCATTAGCTTCGTTAAAAATACGTGCATAAGCATTGGAAACTTGTCCAAAATTTTGATTTCTGCTGGCCGCATCGTGAATCGTAATCGTAAAGGCAATGCGTTGAATTGATGAAGGAATAGCTGTTAAATCAATATTGACCTGCTCATCATCACCATCGCCGTCACCTGTCCGGTTATCTCCTGTATGTACAACTGCGCCATTGGCTCCTTGTGGATTGTTATAGAAAACAAAATCGGTTTCCGTTGTCACTTTTCCATTTTCACCAAGCAAGAAAACAGAAGAATCCAGGTCAAAGTCATGGCCACCGTCATACTTATTGGTGTCCCATCCAAGTCCAACAACCACTTTAGTCAAACCAGGATTTGTTTTGGTTAAATCCACCTTTTGACCTTTTGATAAACTAATTGCCATGTTCATTCCTCCAATATTGGTTATAGATTATTTACGGATTTTCCTAAAAAAAGTTTCATCTATAATATAAAATTTTTTATCTTATATTCGCAAATATTAACACATCCACTTTGGCGGGGTATCTTTCGCCCAGTAGATGGATCCTAACTGATGGTGGGTTTGAAAGTCATCCTCGTAAGTATGGTAATGAAAGTTAAACCAGTATCCCTCTTGTGGCGGCTGATCTCTTCTAACATGGAATCGAAGAATATCTTTCCCAGATTCATGATTTTTTATATGAAAAATTTTTTCCGAATATCCGCTCCCCGGCTGTTCAGTAATCGCAAGGTTCTTTATCTGTTCATCAGGCAGCCGGCTGGCAGTTTCCTCAATTGCAAGTTCAATGTTAGGCAATATTACATCCCGAAACTCATCTTCGATTACCGGCTTGATTCTACTTCCGAATTTTTGATAGGATTGGTCCTCTGCCTGTTTTAATAAAAACTCTACAAAACTATCTCTATTAAACTCGGATTCCTCGGAACCAGCAGCCGTAACATGTGAATAACTGCCCGGAGAAGGAATTTCAAAGGCATCTCGGTCTGTTGGACTATCAGCCTTTGCGGGATTCATTAGCTGGGTTGGTGTGACAAGTCCAAAGGTTAATACAGATACCATGACAAAAAGCGTTTTTCGAAGCCATTTATACATGTGCAACTCACCCAAATTCATTTACATATGTTTGTACTTTATGGAAAGGATATCCTTTATTATACTGCTTTTTCGAATAAATAGAAAAGTTACTTTTAAAAAAACTGGCAGTTTTTTTAAACCGCCAGTTTTCACTTCCAAATTATTTGCAATTGGTTTCCAGCGCATTTAGTACATTTTGCATCACAGCTTCCATTGGCATTCCTTCAATATCGTGCCTTGGAATAAAATGAACGACTTCTTTTCCCTTTAGAACGGCCATAGATGGTGAAGAAGGCTCGATTCCTGTAAAATACTCGCGCATCTTTGCAGTGGCTTCCTTGTCTTGGCCGGCAAACACCGTAACAAGATGTTCTGGTTTTTTCTCACTGGCTGCAACCGCTTGTATGACAGCAGGCCGTGCAAGTCCGGCCGCACAGCCACAAACTGAATTGACAATTACCAATGTTGTCCCATCGGCATTCCCCATAAATTCTTCAACTTGTTCCGCTGTATTTAACTCCTTAAACCCCGCTCTCGTCAGTTCTTCACGCATCGGCACCACCATTTGGCGCATATATTCTTCATAAGCATTAGACATATTAAATTCCTCCAATATTTAATCATTGACTTTAATTATCATTTTTTCAGAAATCTTTATTCTCAAGCATCGCCTTTTCGGGATTCTGTCATTTGCTTCCATACAGATCCCTTTGCCTCTTTGCCGCCTTCAATCCTTTCAATAGCCATTTTAATCTGCATGCTGACTTCAAATTCAGGATCGTTTTCTGCAGCTTTTAAAGCCGGCAACGCCGATTCATCACCCAGTTCGTATAAAAACATCGCTGCCCTCCAGCGCACCAATTTGCTCGGGTCTTGTAATGCCTTCGCCATTTCGGGGATAGCTTCCGGAAACCCCAAGTCGGATAAGCAATCTCCTGCTGTTCTTCGGACAGTGACCGTTTTATCGCGCAATGCTTTATAGAGCGGCAGCAACACTGCCTTATCTTCAATCATCCCAAGGTAGACGGCAGCCAATCTGCGGATGGAAGGTTTCTCATCCTCCAATGCTTTTTCAAGTACCGCCAGGTCATCAACATCAGGGTCATCCATTTGCTCAAGCACTTGATAGCGAACCTGCCAGTCAGGATGAGTCAAGTCTTCAACCCTAATTTTGTTTCGAGGCCTCTTTGTTTTGGCTCCTATCGCCGTTTCGCCTTCAGTCGCTTTGGCTATTAAGTCTTCCAGCCGCTCACGTGGAAAGGATGCTATTAACTCGTCGATTACCTCATGACCTACCTGGTCAAATTCACCGTATCTAACCCCTTGATTTTTCCATTTTCGGAGTAAAATATAATTGTCATCCTGAAGCTGGGCCCTTTCCCTGGCTTGCAGAAAATATTCCGGCATCCCGTACCGCTTTTCCGTCGTTCCATCTGTTAGCTTAACCTGAAGCGGAATGTCCTTAAACATTTGGACCTCTACTTTTATCTCACCGAAATGGTCGTTAACAAACACCTGAGCATCCATCACACCGGAGATATTTTCACCAAAAGCCTGACGGACCTTGGGCAATAATTCCTTCCAGTCGTATTTCGCATTTCGCTCCACAGCCAGGAAATCCGCTACATGGTATACACCCTTAACCCCTTCAATTTGAAGGATGGCCTGAATAATCGAAGGTGCATCTTGTATAGTATCTTTTTTATAGTTATGGCTTTTCCCCATTGGCAGTTCCTGGTCGAGGGTAATTTTCATTGTATTCGGGCTGGGCGTTGGTTCTATCGAGATAATTTTCACCACAATCACCTGATTCCTCTGTTTTCTTTTACAAGTTTATCATATTGATTACGGTTCATTCACATATTATGCATTTGTTTTAGCTATTTTCAGCTATTTCAGCAAGATAGGTCCATCGCTCAATTAATTGCTCTAGTTTCGTATTCAATTCAGATGCTTGCGCCATCAGTTCCTGCAATTTCGTAAAGTCGCTTTCGCACTTTTCCATTTCTTTTGTCACAGTTTCCAATTTTTCTTCTGTTTGGGCAATCGTTTCATCGATTTCTTCCCATTCTTTTTGTTCCTTAAAGGTGAGCTTTTTCTTTTTTTCTTTTTCAGATGCTTTGGCTGGAGCAGGTGGAGCCTTTACTTCTTTTTTTGTTTCCTCGCTATCCGCTTGTTCTAGATATTCGCTATAGTTTCCGTAAAAAGTGCCAATTTTCGCATCCCCGTTAAAAATAAGCAGCTGACTGGCCACTTTATCAAGGAAATACCGGTCATGGGAAACGGTAATTACGACTCCAGGAAATTCTTCCAAGTAATCTTCCAGAATTGTAAGTGTTTGCGTATCGAGATCATTTGTCGGCTCATCAAGCAGCAAAACATTAGGTGCTGTCATCAGGATTTTTAACAAATATAGCCGTCGTTTCTCACCACCTGAAAGCTTCCGGATCGGGGTCCCGTGTGTATAGGCCGGAAAAAGGAACCGTTCCAGCATTTGGGCAGCCGATATCGTCTTTCCATCTGATGTCTCCACGACTTCTGCGGATTCCTTAATGTACTCTATCATCCGCTTAGTTTCATCCATATCCTCGCTTTCCTGAGTGTAATAGGCGATTTTAACAGTCTGTCCAATATTAAATTCACCGGAATCAAGCGGAATCCTCTTGGCCAAGATATTCAAAAATGTTGATTTTCCCGTTCCGTTATGACCGATTATGCCAATCCGATCCCCAGGCTTTATAAGTAAATCAAATGACTCAAGAATAGGTTTGTCGCCATAACGTTTGGCGGCATGTTTAAGTTCGAACACTTGCTTTCCTAACCTGCTGCCATTAAGTGAAATATCCAATTTTTCAGCGGCAGGCTTACCGTTAGACACTTGGCCGTCTAATTCTTCAAATCTTCCAATCCGGGCCTTTTGCTTGGTGGACCTTGCTTGCGCCCCGCGCCTAATCCATTCCAATTCCCGCCGGTACAGATTTTTCTTTTTTTCATATACAGCGACTTCGTTCTCTTCTCGAATTGCCTTTGCTTCCAAGAAAGCTGCATAGTTACCTTTATAGCTGTATAGCTTTCCTCCGTCCAATTCAAAAATCCGGTTAGTGACCCGATCCAAAAAGTAACGGTCATGTGTAACAACCATTATCGAACCCTTGTACCGGCTTAAATAGTCTTCCAGCCATTTAACCGTCTCAAAATCCAAATGGTTGGTCGGTTCATCCAGAATGAGCAGATCCGGTTCAGCGATTAAAACCTGTGCCAAGGCTACCCGCTTTTTTTGACCGCCAGACATTTGCCCGACCCTTTGATTAAAATCAGTGATTCCCAATTTTGTTAAAATGGATTTAGCATTGCTGCTTGCATCCCAGGCATTAAGGGCGTCCATTTGTTTTTGCAAGCGGTATAGCTCGTCCAAATCAGCTGCATTGCCTGGGTCATTATTCAACTTAAGCAAAGCATTTTCATACTCCCGCAACAATTTTAAAATCGGTGCATCCCCAAGGAATACTTGTTCGAGCACCGTACGGTCTGTTTCAAAATCAGGCTTTTGCAGCAACAAGGAGATGGAATAGTCTTTGCCTGTAATGACCTTCCCAGCATCGGGAGTATCCAATCCGGCCACAATCATTAGTAACGATGACTTACCTGTTCCGTTAACGCCAATTAACCCGACACGTTCCTTCTCGCCGATTGTAAAAGAAATTTGGTCAAATAATTGCTTTTCCCCATAAGTTTTCGTTACATTTTCGACCGTTAACATTTTCATGCTTTAACCATTCCATTCTTGATAAAATTGATCTAAAAATACCTCCATGAATTGATGGCGCTTCTCTGCCATCCTCCTGGCAGAATCTGTATTTAATAAATCTTTTAGTTTAAGTAGTTTCTCGTAAAAATGATGAATACTAGAGGACTTTCCGTTCCGATATTCTTCAAGACTCATGTTTTCCCTTACCTTAAGGTCGGGTTCATAAATGGGCTGCCCCTTCTTTCCTCCATAGGCAAACGCACGTGCAATGCCAATTGCGCCTATCGCATCCAATCGGTCAGCGTCTTGGACTATTTTGGCTTCCGGCATGGTTAATTCGGTACCTTTTCCGCCTTTAAAGGAAATCGATGAAATGATCTGCCTTATCATTCCTTTTTCATCCGCTGTCAACGGGACGGTTAACAGGAAATCTTCTAGTTTTCGTTCCCCACTGGCTAAACTCTCATTGAGTTTCTCATCGGGGATATCATGAAGCAGCGCTCCCATCTCAATAATAAATGGATTGCCCGCTTGTTCTTCTCTGCATATAATCAGCGCGTTCCTTCTGACACGATCGACATGGTACCAGTCGTGCCCGGTCGCGTCGCTTCCTAATTGGTTACGGACAAACTGCTCGGTTGTTCCAATTATCTGTTGTTTCACTTGCGTTGCACCTGCCTTCATTCTGCTATTTTATCATGAAGAGGCGAAAAAAAATAACCCCAAAACTCCGGGGTCATGATAATCCGTTAAACCAGCTAATCCCTATCGTATTTTCCCCTGCGTGCACTCCTATAACCGCACCGAGTGGGCAGCATGTTATTTTTAGCTGGGGGTATTCTGTCTCCAACTGCCGCCGCCATTCCTCCGCTTGCTCTCGATGCAGGCCGTAGAGAATATAAACTTCTTTAATATGGTTTTTTTCATTTGCCAGATGGAAATAATCGAGAATTTTATCTTTGGCCTTTTTCTCGCTTCTCACTTTTTCCTTGACGAATAAAGCACCATTGTCAAAAGAGATAATCGGCTTGACATTTAGCATACTGCCGAGGAAAAATTGCAGGCCCGACATTCTTCCGCCACGGTGAAGCTGCTCTAGACTTCCTACGAGCACATAGGTTTCTCCGGTATTCCTAATTTTCTCCAGTTTTTCGATTACTGTTTCGAGAGGTTCCCCTGCTTCTGTCATCTCGATTCCCTTTTTTAACAAAGCAGACATCGGATAGGTTAGGATTTGTGAGTCCAATGTGATTACCGGAATATCTACCAGGTTCCCCGCCTGCTCGCTGGAGGAAACTGTTCCACTCAGTTTTCCGGAAATCAGCACAGATACAATTTGGTCGTAATCATTTGCCAGGCGTTGGTATAATGTTTGAAACGCACCAATAGACGGCTGTGACGTCTTTGGAGGGGTTTTCAGATGTTTTAGCTTTTCAAATAATTCGGCAGGTGTTAAATCCACCCCATCAGTAAATTCTTTGCCGTCGAGAGAAATTGTTAGTGGTACCGTATATAAATCGGGATGATTTTTTAACTCTTCATCTAAAAAAGCGGTACTATCTGTTACCCAAGCCGTTTTTGCCAAGGCCATCTCTCCTTATTTAAATTTAGTATCTGGTCTTAACATATAGTTATAATCATGTTACATTCAAATCTGAATATTGTAAATATTAATTTTAAAGCCCTGTTAAATTGACAGTTGTTTACAGTGGAAGAAGCTCAAGCACCCCCGTGGGCGTACCGGAGGGGCCTCCCCGGCTCCAGAAGCGCCTGCGGGGGTTTCCCCCCTGCCCCCGTACTCCCCCAGGAGTCAAGCGGCGCCTTCCGCTCCAAACAACAGAGTTAAAAAAATTAATATTATCGTTTTATAGAGCCAAAAAACAAGGGATACTCCACCTGGGGCAGTTATCCCTGTTTTCCTTTTATTGAGAGCCATGAATAAGTTCGTTTAATTCTTGTAAAGTGTTCCGCATAATCCAAATCATATCCATCAAGTCATCCAACTGTTCCTCGCTGACCAGACGACGAAAGTCAACCGTGGCCACATTTTTTATGGTTTCGGACGGAACTAGTGGATTGTATTGGACCGTTTGGGCAATTTCCCTTGTACTCCCCCAATTTTCCGCCAGCAATTCTTCAATTTTGCGGAACATTTCTGGGTCATTTGCATGTTCGAGGAAATACTGGAGCTTCACATAACAACCTGCTGATTGCTCCGCTTGGGAACCGGGAAGCAGTTCGGCCGCCAAATTCTCCAGTCCCGATTCCAGCTCCATTTTAGCGGCTGTTTTACCTTGACCTTCCTCAGACATACGAAAATTGATTGTAAACAAGCGGGACATCTTTGCTATATTTACCCAATCATTCCGGTCCGTAATGACGATTTGGCCAGTTAAATCCATATCATAAAAAGCGCCCTCTATGATGACCTTCATATTGTCAAATGCTGTGGGATCAAACATGCATTCATTACTCCTTTAAAAAAGTCCGGTTGCATTGCCAGCTTCATCCACATCCATATTTAAGGCTGCCGGTTTTTTAGGGAGACCTGGCATCGTCATGACATCCCCCGTTAATGCAACGATAAAACCTGCACCAATGGATGGCTTAAATTCCCTGACTGTGACTGTAAAATCTGTTGGCCTGCCAAGTTTGCCGGGATTATCAGATAAGGAATACTGGGTTTTCGCCATGCAAACCGGTAAATTGGACCAGCCGAATCTATCAAAATCGTTTAGTTGTCTTTTGGCAGCAGCTGAAAACTCTACCTCTTTTCCACCATATACCTTTTGAACCACCGTTCTGACCTTTTGTTCAATCGTTTCAGTGAGTTCGTACAACGGGTGGAAATTGTTTTCTTCGCGAGCCAATACTTCTAATAGTTTTTCTGCTAGCAGGATTCCTCCTTCACCGCCTTTTGCCCAAACTTCCGTTAAGGCGGCAGGGACCTTTTCCCGATTACATAACTCCAATAATGTTTCCACCTCGGCATCGGTATCTGTCACGAATTTATTTATCGCAACCACGACCTGCAGGCCAAAACTTTTAATGGTTTCAATATGTTTTTTCAGGTTGGCAAAACCTTTATTTAATGCGTCAATATTTTCGTCAGCTAGTTCATCTTTTGGTGTGCCTCCATGCATTTTTAATGCACGGATGGTCGCCACAATAACAACAGCTTCCGGCTTAATTCCCGCCATTCGGGATTTTATATTTAAAAACTTTTCCGCTCCCAGATCGGCTCCAAAACCTGCTTCCGTAATCACATAATCCGCAAGCTTGGATGCCGCGCGTGTCGCAATCACACTGTTGCAGCCATGGGCAATATTGGCAAACGGACCGCCATGGACCAAGGCTGGGGTATGCTCGATTGTCTGAACAAGATTTGGCTTTATCGCTTCCTTGAGCAATAAGGTTAAGGCTCCCTCGACACGCAAATCGCCGACCGTGACCGGCTCTTTATGATCATTATAGGCAACTACTATTCTTGATAACCTTGTCTTTAAATCCTTGAGGTCAGAAGCCAAACATAGTACGGCCATAATTTCGGAGGCCACTGTGATTTGGAAGCCATCCTCTCTTGGCACTCCTTGTCCCGGTCCGCCAAGTCCGACAATAACATTCCTTAATGCGCGATCGTTTAAATCCACCGCGCGCTTCCACACAATCCTTCTAGGGTCAATATTTAATTCATTTCCTTGGTGAAGATGGTTATCAAGAAATGCTGCAAGAGCATTGTTTGCCGTCGTGATGGCATGCATATCCCCGGTAAAATGGAGATTAATATCTTCCATCGGCAGAACCTGCGAGTAACCCCCGCCGGTCGCACCACCTTTAATCCCCATGGTCGGTCCTAAGGAAGGCTCCCTTATGGCAATCATGGCTTTTTTCCCAATACGGTTAAAAGCATCTCCCAATCCAACCGTTACCGTTGATTTCCCTTCTCCGGCAGGGGTTGGGTTAATCGAAGTGACCAGAATAATTTTACCTGTTTTATTGTTGTTGATTTTGGTTAATGCTTCGTTCGAAATTTTAGCTTTGTATTTTCCATACAGTTCAAGGTCATTTTCTTCTAAGCCGATTTTATTAGCAATTTCTTTAATCGGCAACATCTTTGCTGCCTGGGCAATTTCAATATCTGATTTGATTGTTGTATGCATCACCGATATGTGTCCCCCTCAATCCAGATTAGAATCATTTTCTTCTTTATTGTATCAAATTCTTTGTTTTATTCCGAGATTTAATGATTATCCAAAATAGTATCTTTCCTAAAATTCCAATAATGTATATAATTAAAACATTGAATTTTTTTAATACTCTTTAAGTGTGGCCAAATGTCCAATAAAAACTACTTACAAAGGGGATGATTGTTTGCCTATTAACATTCCAAGACTCTTGCCGGCACGGGAAATTTTAGAGCAGGAAAATATCTTTATTATGGATGATGAGCGGGCTGTCAGCCAGGATATCCGGCCGCTTAATATTTTAATTTTGAACTTAATGCCTGATAAAGAAACGGCAGAAACACAGTTATTAAGGCTGCTGGGAAACTCACCACTACAGGTCAATGTCCAATTTCTCAAAACCCTATCCTATGAATCTACACATACAAGCAGACAGCATCTTGAACAATTCTATACAGACTTCACACGAATTCGGAATCAAAAGTTTGACGGCATGATTATTACAGGTGCGCCTGTTGAGCTAATGGATTTCGAGCAGGTCAAGTATTGGTCGGAATTAACGGATATCATGGAATGGACCAATACAAACGTTACGTCCACCTTACATATATGCTGGGGTGCACAGGCTGCTCTTTACCACTTTTATGGAATTGACAAATTTGAATTAACCAGGAAATGCTCTGGTATCTATGCCCATCAAATTGTTGAGCAAAATGATATCCTATTGCGCGGGTTTGATGATCAGTTTTATGCGCCACATTCCCGTTACACGGACGTTTCTATTGAAGCCATCCAAAGCAATTCAAAGCTAAAGTTACTAGCTGCATCCAAGGAAGCCGGGGCCCTGTTGATCGCTTCCACCGACCGAAAACATGTCATGATAACAGGTCATCTGGAGTATGAGTCTGACACTTTGGCACAGGAATATGAGCGGGATTTAAAACGGGGATTAGAGATTCATATGCCGGAAAACTACTTCCCCGATAACGACCCGACCCAGCCGCCAATAAACCGCTGGCGGTCGCATGGGCACTTATTTATCTTAAACTGGCTTAATTACTATGTATATCAGGAGACACCATTTATTTGGAGATAATAGCCTGCCAATTTGGCAGGTTTTTTTTACAGTAAGGATGATTTTCCTTAAAAGTAGTCATAATAGTATCTTATAGGAGGGATGTTGATGGAAACAATTGTTGGGGTACACCGAAATCATTATGGAGATATTATTAGCTTTGTTACTTCAGGTGGAAGGGTCATTTCTTACCAGAAGGCATTAATTGAGACAGAGAATGGGGTAATCGGGGGTGTCCAAAAACAAGAGGCCCCCAATGGACATAGCATGCTAATTCCTGACCAAGACATGGATTTTGATTATTTGCCCACTTTATTTTAAAAGGCCGACTCTGAAATAGAGCCAGCCTTTTAAAATTTATTCATTTTCTTCGTTTTGTTTTTGGATTTCTCTCAGTGCATCCACCCGTGAGGGGTCTTCCTCAAAATATTGAACCAGATCTCCGATACGATCGATAGAATCCCAGCTAAGATGATGTTCAATGCCTTCGACATCATGATAAATATTTTCATCCTTAACCCCGATAATTTTTAAAAATTGCTCCAATAAATCGTGCCTGAACACCAGACGCTTGCCGATTTTTTTCCCTTTCACGGTTAACACAAGGCCGCGGTATTTTTCATACACTAGATATTCATCTTTATCAAGTTTTTGTACCATTTTAGTAACTGAGGAGGGATGTACGGATAGCGCCTCCGCAATGTCGGAAACCCTGGCGTATCCTTTTTCTTCAATCAGAATATAAATTTGTTCAATATAATCTTCCATACTAGGTGTTGGCATCCCATACCCTCCAAAAGTCTATCTTCATTAAAAAGTTTACTATAGAAAAATAAGAGTGACAAGGCAGTTTATCACTTAATCAATATACTCGCCCTATTAGGAATTTATATTGGCCTGTTCAAATAAAAATTTCAACCGGCTTTCTTTTTCATCCAACATTAGACTGGCATTAAAGGTGCGTTCCTTGTTGACAAACCCTTCAATCAGATCAGTTTTACCTTCTGAGAGAAGTAATTTAATATTCTTTTGGGTAATCATTTTTCCAAGTATTTTTTTAGAGATGGTAAAATTACAATGATTTTTATGATAATTTGAACAACCGTAAAAATCGCCCTTATCGATTATATATCCATCACATTTCTTACAAGGTCCCAGTTTTGTTGGACTACGCTTCTTAAACTTTGGCTTACCTGGAGAAAAACTGTTCGCTACCTCATCCGAAAAAGTCCAGCTGTCCGAATGATTTACGGCTGCAGAAATTATATGCTGAACCATTTTTTTCGTCTGCTCCATAAATTGTCCCGGTGAAGCATCCCCTTCTGAAATTTGCTGTAATTTCTGTTCCCACTTTGCAGTCATTTCTGGTGAGGCGAGTATTTCCTTCCCGATGGCATCTATTAAAATCCTTGCCTTTGAGGTTGCATAAACGAGATTTTTTTTGACGTCTATATAAGCGCGGTCTTTCAACATCGTGATGATTCCCGCGCGGGTAGCCTCCGTCCCCAATCCTTCGGTCTTCGATAATATTTTCTCAAGCTCTTTATCGTCTATATGCTTTCCCGCTGTTTTCATTAGTGTAATCAATTGACCCTCGGTGTAACGTTTGGGTGGCTGGGTCTGGCTTTCCTTTACTTCCACTTTCACTGTTTGCCCTGTTTCACCGGCAGTGAGCGATGGAAGGACCGGTTCATCGTCTTTCTCTTTATGGCTGATTACCTTGCGCCATCCTTCGGCAAGCTGTACTTTTCCCTTAGAGAGAAACCGGGCCCTGCCCTCGATTAAGGTCGTTACGGTTGTATACTCGGAAATGGATTTATCATAATGTGCCGCGATTAAGCTTCTGACAATAAGGTCGTAAATTTTTTTCTCGTCTTGGCTGAGCTTCTCCATTCGTGGCACTTGTTCAGTCGGTATAATCGCATAGTGATCCGTAACTTTTTTTTCATTTACATACCGCGAATTTTCTGCAATTGAGGAAATTGGGAGTGGAAAAAAGCTTTGGTAATCGGTGAACTGACTTATTTTAGTAAGAATTTCAGGAAAATTACCGGCTTCCTCTTTGGTAACATACCGCGAATCAGATCTCGGGTAAGACACGTGCCCTCTCTGATATAAACCTTGAAGAACATCCAAGGTTTTTTTCGGTGAAAATTTGAAACGTCTATTTGCTTCCGCTTGGAGAGCGGACAGATTAAATAACAGTGGCGGTAAAAATTCTTTTCGTTCAGATTTTACTTCACTGACTTCGGCGCTCTTTTCGCGGCAGAAGGCGGCTACCTTTTCAGCCATTTCTCTCTTATTGACTCTGGTCTCCCCTTCTAACTGCCACTTCCCGGTATATTTTTTACCGTTGACTAAAAAGTGGGCGATTACTTCCCAAAACGGTTCAGACTTAAAATTCTCAATTTCCAGCTCCCGTTTTACAATCAAGGCCAAGGTTGGCGTTTGAACCCTGCCGACAGAAAAAGCATCAGAAAAGCCGCGTTTTTGCAGAAGAAGACTGTAAAGCCGTGAGGCATTCATGCCTACTACCCAATCAGCACAGGCACGTGTATATGCTTCAAAATAAAGATTTCTCGTTTCCTGCTCCTCTAAAAGCTTTTGGAATCCCGTACGAATCGCATTAGCCGTCAACGAAGAAATCCAAAGTCGTTTCATTGGCTTGCGGCAATGGGTCAATCTTAGTATGTTTCGGACAATTAATTCTCCCTCACGCCCGGCATCGCCGGCATGTATGATTTCACTCACGCGGGAATCAGAGACTAATTTTTTTATCACTTCATATTGTTTGTATTTATCTTTCGTCACTTCATATTCAAAATGCTCAGGTATCATAGGCAAATTATCCAACGACCACTTTTTCCAGTCCTGCCTGTATTTCTCAGGCTGAACCAGTTGACAAATATGTCCAATTGCCCAAGTAACAAAGGCTCCCTCTGGAAAAAGCTCGTTCGGATACACCTCTATAAATCCATTTTGTCTTTTATGTTTAAAAACAGATGCTAGAGTTGATCCTTGATCTGGTTTTTCAGCAATAATCAATTTCATATGATAACCCCTTTTTAAGGTGGAACATGCTTTTTTATGGGATCAAGAAATCCCCTTTAGAAAACTTTGCTCTTCATTTTACCTGTTATTTTGATGTTAAGTAAAGACAAAAAGTTATAGACCTTGTGTTTCAAAGGGATGATCCAGTTCGTATAACCTTCGATATTTTTCTTCAGTCTGAATGAGAACTGAGTGACTGCCCTCCATGGAAATGGCACCTTGGTCAAGAAATAAAAGTCGGTCCATATGTTCCATGCCTGTGAGATGATGGGTCACCCAAATGATTGTTTTACCCTTTAATGTTTCAAAAATCGTTTTTAACAGCCTTACTTCCGTTATCGGGTCAAGACCGATGGTTGGTTCGTCCAACAGCACGATGGGGGTATCCTGCAGAAGGATGCGGGCCAATGCCACCCTCTGCCGTTCACCACCCGAAAACCGCTGCCCTGTTTCCTGCATATTCGTCTCGAAGCCATTGGGTAATTGGTTGATCATTTCATCAAGTTGCACTAGTTTGCAAGCTTGACGGACCTCTTCATCTGAAGCATCAGGTTTTGCTAACCGAATATTGTTCATTAAAGTGGTATTAAATAAATAAGCCTTTTGATTTAATACACTCATCCATTTCGTGATTTCCGGACTGAAATGAAACACGTTTTGTCCGTTCATTCGCACCTCGCCTGCTGTAGGCGGCAAATAGCCTTGTATCAGTTTTAGCAGTGTCGACTTACCGGTACCGCTCCTGCCCAATACTGCAATTTTCTCCCCTTGTTTAATCGAGATATTCACATGGTCTAACAGAAGCTTTTCTGAATTGTAACCAAATGAAAGCTGGTCCACTTCAAGCAACAGGTCAGACCCGTCAGTAAACGAATGACTAATATCCAATCCCTTTTCCATTGAAAAAGGGGTTCCAATGTTTTCAAGGCGCTTCCATGCATCCTGATAAACCGTCATTTCACTGAATTCTCCAGATAGAGGTAACAACGACTCTAAGATAGATAACATCGCAAGACCGATAGCAGCAATAAATTCAGGTGAAATTTTCCCGCTTTGCGACAACCCGCTTGCCCAGGCAATAGAAGAAACCACAATCGTTCCCAAAACAAACCGGTTTAATACATCACGCCAATTCGCAAAAGCTTGTTTTCTTGCTTCAATTTCGAATATTGCTTTTTCTTGATGAACATAGTTTTCAATAAACTGAGGATCATTCCCGCTAAAAATCCAATCACCAATGCCCATTATGCCATCTGTGAATTGTTGATAAAGCACATTCCTGGTCCTTTTTAGCTTTTGATTCCTCTTTTGGTTAAAAATCAGTGACACAATCGGGCCCACAAATACCAAGAGCCCGACCAGCACCGCGAGCAGGATGGCAAAGGGAATGGAGAAATACCCTGTACTAATCACAATGACAGCATAAATAACGAGAGATACAACTGCAGGTAGCAAAGTTCTTAAATAAAAATTTTGCAGCAGTTCAATATCATTGGCAAGCAGCCCCAAAATATCGCCCGTCCGAAATGAAGCATGAAGCGAGAGTACTCGTGGCTCCACCAGTTTATATAATTTCATCCTCATGCCTGAAAGAATTCTTAATATAAATGAGTGGGAGGACAACCTTTCAACGTAGCTGAAAACTGCCCGTGCCAGTCCGAAGGCACGCACGCCTACGATGGGTACATATACCATAAGAATGGATTCAGGTTGAGTTGACGACTTCGATATTAAATACCCAGAAGTGAACATTAACGCCCCTCCCAAAAGCAATGTGAGCGACCCCAAAAAAATGGAAAGGATGAACAGACGTCGGTATTGCCGTATATAGGGTAATATCCATTTTTCTCTATCCATTTAGAATTCTCCTTTTTGGGCCTGAATCAGATGGTAATACACCGATTTTCTTTCCATTAATTCATTGTGGCAGCCTGTTTCAACAATCCGTCCGTTATCCATGACGATGATTTCGTCCATGTCCACCATCCAATGCAACCGGTGGGTGGCAAAAAACACCAATTTGCCTGAAAATAGCTCCAGCAAGGTTTCCTTTATTTCTGCCTCCGTCTCAATGTCGAGATGGGCTGTCGGCTCATCGAGGATAATGATAGGCCGCCTCCCTAAAAACGCACGTGCAATCGCAATCCTCTGTTCCTGTCCCCCGCTTAAATCACGTCCGCCGTCTCCAATTAAAGTGTTCAGACCGTTTGGTAACGATTGGACGACCTCATGCAAACCGGCTTTTTTAATAGCTTCTGTCACTTCCCAATCAGCCGCTTCAGGATGATAGAATCGAATATTATTTAACATCGTATCGTTAAATACATATGGACTTTGCGGAATATAGGTTATTTGGTCCCGCCAATTCCGTACTGACAGTGTAGGCAATTTATTTCCGTTTATTTGAAACTCTCCCGATACTGGGGTAATAAACCCGCTTAACAGATTAATAAATGTGGATTTACCGGCACCGCTTGCTCCAATGATTCCTATCCTTTTGGCTCCAGCTACCGTAAAATCGATATCCCTTAGGCCCGCTTTATCGTTATCTGAATAACGGACATTCACCTTCCGCATCGAAAACAAACCGTTCGCGCTCCAGTACATTGCCTCTCCCATGGATGGAAGGGACGATTCTTCCGCTAATATTTCAGATATCTTCTTCCCCGCGTTCTTTCCATCAAGGGTTGCATGGTAGTCCGCACCGAATTCCCTGACAGGAAGAAAATATTCTGGAGCTAAAATCAAAATGGTTAACGCTTGTGACAATTGTAACGTTCCGTTTATTAACCCCAGACCTAAAAAAACAGCAACAGTGGCAATCGACAACATGGTGAAAAAATCCAACGCAAACGTTGACAGAAAGGCAATTTTTAACGTTGAGATGGTCGCGTGCCGGTAATTTTCACTCACCTTCTTGATATTCTTTATATGTTGTTTGCTAAGCCCTAAATATTTTAGTGTTTCAAGTCCTCTTAGGGAATCTATAAAATGATTCGCAAGCATTTGGTAGGACTGAAATTGGCGGTCTGCTTTACTCTTTGCAGCATGTCCAAGCAAAACCATAAAAACAATTAATATCGGCATAACAGCCAGCAAGATTATAGCGGAACGGGCATGAAACCAAAAGCTATAAACCACAATGGCCACAGGTATAATCAGCATATTCATTGTTTTAACGACAATCAGCTCGAGATAACCGCGATATTTGAAAATGCCGTCCATGACCAGTGTAACTGTTTGCCCGGTACCTACTTCGCTTATATATTGGGGTCCTAGTTGGAATAGTTTTTGGACGAGGGATTTACGTAGACGATCACATGTATTTGCCGCAAAATGGAAGGCAGTTTTCTTTTTCATCACAACAAGAAGTTTACGAAAAAAAATGGCACATAAAAAAATGGCCAAGTCATCGCTTACATTGTGAAGCAAATCTCCTCTAAATAAAGAGGAGATTGCTGCAGCCAATGTATAGGCCTGCAAGATAATCATGGCGCCCTGCAGGACAGTTAAGATTCCTATTTTCCATAAAACCGGTTTGATTCCTTCGGAGGAAAACATTGCTCTATCCATCAGTAAGTTAAATGCTCCTTATCCGTTACCCGTTTTCGGAATATATAATAGCTCCAGACTGTATAACCGAGAACAAAAGGTAATATGGTAAATGCTACAATGGTCATGACTTTTAGGGAATATCCTCCGCTTGAAGCATTGTATACGGTTAAGTCAAAGGCCTTGTTAATTGAGCTAATCATGACACGCGGAAATAACCCGACAAAAATAGCCGAAACGGTCAATGCCAAGCCCATGCCTGAAAGTGTAAACGCCCATCCTTCCCGGTTTGTTGACACAGCATAAAAGCCGGCACCGTAGGCAAACACAATTAACACCACGATAATTAGTTCGGGAACCAGCCTGACTTGAAAGATGTCGGTCATGGACCAGGATAACCCGACAAACACCACGAGCGAACCCAATACGGCCAAGTTAATTTTTTTCGCTAACTTTGCGGCACGCTTTCTGATTTCCCCGGCTGTCTTTAAGGTAAGGAAATGCAATCCATGCAAGAAACAGAGAAGCGTTACAGTGACCCCGCCCCATAAGGAGTAGATGTTAATAAAGTCTGAAAATCCAGCCGACATGTTCATATCCTCTTGGATGGGCATTCCTCGTAACATGCTTGTGAACAAGACACCCAACAAGAACGGCGGCAGCAAACTGCTGATAAAAATGACCCAATCCCAAATGTTAGTCCAACGTGGATTTTCAACCTTGCGGCGGAATTCAAACGATACCCCCCGTCCGATCAGGCAAAGCAGGACAACAAACAAGGGTAAGTAATAGCCGCTGAACATAGTCGCATACCAGTTAGGAAAAGCCGCGAAGATTGCTCCGCCACCTGTCAAGAGCCATACTTCATTTGCATCCCAAAAAGGGCCTATCGTGTTAACCAATACGGTCCGTTCCGACTGATTTCGAGCCAAAAACCTTGATGACATGCCCACCCCGAAATCAAAGCCCTCAAGAAAAAAGAATCCTATAAACACAATAGCAATTAATACAAACCATAATTCGCTTAATTCCATCTTAAGCACCTACCTTAAATGGATCCGTGGATAGATGTTCTCCATGCTCGGACAGTTGATCTGGACCCTTTTTCACTTCACGAACCATTAAGTAAACCATTACCCCAAATAGAATGGTAAAGACAACAAGGTACAAAATAGTTGAAAATAGTACCATGCCGGCAGGGACATTCGGTGACACGGCATCAGCTGTTGTCATTAGACCAAACACCGTCCAAGGCTGGCGTCCCACTTCGGTCATAATCCAGCCAAATGTGTTCGCCAAAAACGGAAACGCAATCCCAGGAAGAAAGAATTTTAACAATAATGCGCTTTTTTCCAGACGGCCTCTTCTTAACTGGAATAGACCAATAATAGGGAGAAGGATCATCAGCATCCCAAAACCAATCATTAACCGGAAGCTCCAATAGGTAGTTTTGACCGGCGGTATATAATTTGTCCCTTCGCCTACAACAGAATCGTATTTAGCCTTGTATTCTTGCTGCAGGGTTTTCATCCCTTTCAAACTTCCTTCAAATTTTGAATAAGATAAAAAGCTTAAAGCATAGGGTATATTTAGTTCAAATGTATTTTCATGATTTTTCGAGTCAATAATTGCCAATGCCGACCATGGAGCTGGATCTGCTGTATTCTCCCAAATCCCCTCTGCCGCCGCCATTTTCATAGGCTGCGTTTTGACAAGATATTGTGCCTGGGAGTGTCCGCTAAGCGCAACACCGATGCTTCCAATGAGTCCGAAAATCATGGCCATTTTCATTGATTTTCTGTAGAAAACCAAATGTCGTTTTCTTAGCAGATTGTAGGCACTGATACCCGCCACGAAGAAGGCACCGGTGCAAATGGCTCCAGTAATCACGTGCGGGAATTCCACGAACAACTGGCCATTAGTAATCAAAGCGAGAAAATCATTCATTTCCGCACGTCCATTTTTTATCGAAAAGCCGACAGGAACTTGCATAAATGAGTTGGCGGTCAGAATCCATACAGCCGACAATGTCGTTCCTAATGACACAAGCCAAATACACGCCAAATGCAGCTTTTTCGATATACGCTCCCAGCCAAAAATCCAAATTCCAATAAAGGTTGATTCCATAAAAAAGGCAAGCAACGCTTCAATGGCCAACGGGGCACCAAAAACATCCCCTACAAATCTGGAATAGTCAGACCAGTTCATACCAAACTGGAATTCCTGGATAATCCCTGTTACTACCCCCACCGCAAAATTAATTAAAAACAGATGCCCCCAAAACTTTGCCATTTTTTTGTAGAGTTCATCTTTTTTAACCACGTAGAATGTTTCCATGACCGCAACCATCAGCACAAGGCCTATGGAAAGCGGAACAAAGAAGAAATGGAAAATAGTTGTTGCGGCAAATTGGGTTCTTGCCAAAAAAACCGGATCCACTTAAACTCCTCCTTTTTTAATATAAACATGGTGTTTACGTTACTTTGCTCACAATTTCACAAATAGATTTAAAAAAATAGGTATGGTATGTAAGGCATGTCTGAATACTATTCTTGAATTGTGATTTTTCTCACTTATATATTATCAAATTTAACCAATACGAATGGAAATAATTGTGACGAATTTGTGTCTTATGTATGAAATTATTCCTAGTGTTTATTAGCCACAACAAGGACTATCCGAACGGACAGTCCCTTATATCAGAATATCACCTTGAAATTCACCAAACGTAAGAGTCCTCCTGGTACCAATTTTCTTTTGGAATGATATTGGATACGGTTAAAATCAAAGAAGGAATCCTTTCAACATCAAAAATAATGGCACCGATTTTTTTTGTAAACATGATAAAGGCACTGCCATGCGAAAAAGTCTTAAGATCGCCTCCGATGTGAAGCAGAGCCATTAGGACCGCTTGCTTCTCTGCTTCTTCCATCACAATCTGTGGTGAGAATCTTAAAATCCATTCCTCATTTTCAATGGAAAAACGGAACATTGTCCCACCCCAATACTTATAATATTAATAATAAATAATATGTCATATAAGTTGTTTTATGTTATGGGCCACAAAACATTTTTTGATTTTGTCCGTTATATTACTTTTCCACGAAAACAATCGTCTCACCTTGACTGTCTAATTCCGTTATTGTATATTTAATTCATCATGTAATCGAATACATTAGCTTTTGCTTTGGTCATTTGTTACATGGTAATATTTATCTTTGACACAATGGTGTCTTGAAAGGCTTAGGAGGAAAAGAGCACATGCAAACTGGTAAAGTAAAATGGTTTAACAATGAAAAAGGCTTTGGTTTTATCGAAGTTGAAGGCGGCGACGATGTATTCGTACATTTCAGTGCAATTCAAGGTGATGGTTATAAATCCCTTGAAGAAGGCCAAGAAGTTTCTTTCGAAATCGTTGAAGGAAACCGTGGACCTCAAGCTGCAAACGTTACAAAACTATAATTCATAAATGACTAATAATGACTTAAGGCTGACATTTCGTCAGCCTTTTTAATTTAAGATAGTTTTTTTCCACATTGTTGAATTTTTTCGCCAATTGTGCATTGGGAAATGCAAAACCGATGTGCCGCCCTCCGCCCGCTCTCCCTTTTTATGTGGCTATGTAAAAAACAGCCATCACAATATTGCATCATTAAGGTTTCAACTTGGTTAACCAGTCCCTTTCTTTCTGCATAATTCACGTAATCTTTTACCCCCTATGCCAACAGATTGAACAGATCCAAATCATTCGTTTCTAATTGAAGCCTTATCAGGCGCTGCCTACAATATAATCGTTTTTGAAAATATCTCTTTCCCCTGTAAAGCCTGAGTAGCCAGCCTATCAGCTTCTTTATTATCGTTTCTTGGAATAACGGTGTACTTGGGTTTTATGTTAAGTGATTTCATTTTTTCTTCAATCCGGTCAAGCCAACTGTTTAAAGTTTCTTCATAACACGGCCATTCCCCCTCAAGCTGTTTTAACACAACCTGAGAATCACCCTTGAATTCACAAGTTAAATGATGAACTCCCAATTCCTCAAGGATATTTAATGAAAAATAAAATGCCGCATATTCCGCTTCATTATTCGTTTCCATTTCCTCAAAAAGTTGATTGGCCCGGATCCGGTATTTCTTCTTCCCTTGCTTAAAAAACGCCACCACGCCCAATCCTGCCTGATTGGTTTCCTTTTGAAATCCTCCATCAAAATAGATAGTAATATCATGAGGATCCTCCTCGATTTCGGTTAACAACTTTTTCATTTCCTTCATGATCCACGATGTCCCATTCTCATCGTAAAAATACAGGTCCGTAACCTTTCCGCTGGCTTCCAATTCTTCGCCCGTTTGGATGGCGGTTTCACCCGATACCCATTCAGAGGAAAACTGAACCTTTTCGCCACTTTTTAATTTATGCATCCACTCTAACCGGTATTTCATTGTTTTCAGCCTTTCGAGATGTATTTAGATGGGGATTTATAATTCATATGATAGAATATATTCTTTATCATACCCAGTTGTACATTAGAAATATATTTTAATGCTCTACAGTGGTAATATATGATAAACTTTCTTTTAGATTGAGGCTCTGATATATGGCTGTTGATTGCAGCGAAAGAAGTACAGCGAACCCGCAGGAGTCGAGCTTATCCGCTCCAATCAACAGAATAATAAAAATTAACATTATTGTTTAACCATAGCCTATATTAAAAGATATTTTTATTTCTAAAAAGTGGAAATGACGAGCAGAAACCGGAGGACCGTTTATGAATAAAACTTTCATGGCAGATTTAAGTTTACTTTTGGTCACATTGATTTGGGGTATCACGTTTGTTTTAGTGCAAAATGCGATTGATTTTCTTGAACCGTTTGCTTTTAACGGAATTCGCTTTTTCATTGCTGCCTTGCTGCTATTGGCAGGACTGCTGCTATTTGAGAAAAAGCAGTTAAAGTTATTAAATAAAAAAATTATTGGTACAGGCATGTTTATCGGTTTCTGGCTTTTTCTTGGCTATGTGACGCAGACGATTGGTCTTTTATACACATCCACCTCAAAGGCTGGTTTTATTACGGGATTAAGTGTTGTATTTGTACCATTGGTCTCGATGTTTTTACTAAAACAAATACCTGGGAAAAATGCTGTTTTTGGTGTGCTGACAGCAACCGTTGGCCTATTTCTGCTGACAATGACAGATGTTTCTGCCTTGACCGTTGGGGATGGGTTTGTATTTATCTGTGCCATCAGTTTTGCTATGCATATCATTATAACTGGGAAATATTCAAGCCAATATCCTACCCTGCTATTAACGGTGATTCAAATTTCAACGGTAGCGATATTGTCTCTTGGTTCCTCCTTTTTATTCGAGGACTGGCGAACATCGTTTAACTTGGATACCTTAACGCATGCAGAAGTAATCACTGCACTATTAATTACAAGCGTATTTGCAACAGCGATTGCCTTCTATGTTCAAACCAATTTTCAAAAATATACTTCCTCCACAAGAGTGGCATTGATCTTTGCCATGGAACCCGTGTTTGCTGCGATCACTGGTTACTTTTGGGCACATGAGCATTTATCCATCACATCATTTTTCGGCTGTCTGCTGATTTTTATCGGCATGATTTTAGCGGAACTTCCAGTCAATAAATTCCAACTGTTCCGAAAACAAGATAGTCTAAATAGCTGAAAAACTCCCTTATAGGGAGTTTTTTACAATTGAGATTCCCAATTAAAATCTTACCTTAATTTTTGGCCATTTACTATCCTTTTTGGTGCACAGATATCCAATTATCCCAACAATTACGCCAAACACAGCTCCTCCCACCACTTCCTCCGGTTCATGACCAAGAACCTCTTTCAATTTTTTCGGGGGCTTTTGTTCAAACTTTACGGTTTCATCGTGATGGATTGTTTCAATTAAGTCATTCATGGAATTTACTTTTAAGGTCAGTTCACCTGTTTGCCTTCTGACACCTTGGGCATCGTACATGACAATGAGACCGTAAACGAGTGATAAGGCAAAGTCCACCGCCCGCAGGCCTCGTTTCAAGGCAATATACGTTGTTAAGGTAGCGACGCCAGCCGAATGTGAGCTTGGCATGCCTCCGGTTCCGAAAAATAACTCCGGACGCCACTCCCGCTTCTTTACAAAGTGGATCGGTATTTTCACTCCTTGGGCAAGCCCGATGCTCAACAAGGCTAAATAGATGCCTTTATTCATGTTATTCACCTCATGTTTATTGTGATAAAGCTTGGGTTTTATTATTCGGTGCGGGTCATACTAATTGATGGGAGGTGAAGACAAATGGGTAAAAAAGGCGGGGCAAGCCGTGGAATCAAAGCACCTGGAGTCAATCCTCAAGGTTATGGACAAGATGCGGAATTCTCTGAGGAACCAAAAAGCAAATTGGAGAATGCAGCGAAAAAGAGCAACACCAAGAGATAAGTTTTGAGCTGATGAGTTTTTCGACACAAACATAAATCAGGCTGACTCTTATCTGAGTCAGCCTGTGAATTTCTACGATATAATGGCTTCTTCTACTGGCAGCAACCTTCCTGCTCCACGAAGCTCCAATTCCATCAGTTTCTTTAGTGCCTTGTCTTTTTCAATTTTTAAACCAGCTTCATCCAAGCTGCAGCTGACCGGTACATCGCATTTTATTTCTGCAAGCTTTCTGGATAGCCGGAGCATATCCAGATCCTGTTGAATTTTGGTTTTATGGGATTTGGAAAGCGAGTCCAAATTATCAATAATGTCCTCTACATGATGGTACTCTTTTAATAGCTTAAGAGCCGTTTTTTCACCAATTCCTTTTACACCCGGATAATTGTCGCTTGGGTCGCCCATTAATGCTTTAAGGTCAATCATTTGCCTTGGCATGATTCCTTTTTCTTCAAAGAAACTTTGCGGTGTATGGACAAGATAATTGCCGTACCCTTTTTTTAACAGGATGACGGAAATCCGTTCATCAAGCAGTTGTAGAATATCTTGGTCCCCGGTCAAAATGGATACATCAGCATGGTGTTTTACTTGGTTTGCAATGGTGCCGATACAATCATCTGCTTCATATCCTGCCAATCCAATATTTGGAATATCAAATGAGGCTACCACCTCTTTGACTAGATCAAATTGAGGTATTAATTCTACCGGTGCCTCACCACGGTTTCCTTTATAGTCAGGAAATAACTCGGTACGGAAAGTCTTGCTGCCCATATCCCAACAAACAGCGACATGGGAAGGTTTAAATGTTGAAACAGCCGTAAACAAATGCTTTATAAAACCATGGATTCCGTTGGTTGGAATTCCTTTTGAATTAATCATAAATTGCCCTGTAACAGCAGTTGCATAAAAGGCTCGGAATAATAAAGCCATACCGTCAACCAGTAAGAAAGTTGGCTGGTGCTTTTTCATATTGGACCTCCTCCTATAAGCGTCGGCCCGACAAAGACCCCGCATAAGCCGCTCTTGGGTAAAGCAGCACGTTTCCTATTATAACATAGGTTGGCATAAGGTTCTTCATCTATTTCGTTACTCCAAAGGCACTACTTTCCATTCCCGTCTGCCAATTGTTGAACAATTTCTATCAGCATTTCCACGGATAATCCACCATCTAAGGCCGCCAAAAGACTATCATAAAAGTATTGTACTTGTTCACTCAATTCACGGAGCAACAGGTGATATTCATTTGTCAAATATTCAACATAATGTGCTTCTAAACGGGCCGATTCTTGTGTTAAATACTCATCGGCCAGTAGATTTAATTGACTTTCTAATTCCGTGCTCATCAACTTTTTCTCATCCTTCTCAAAAAACGCCTTCGGATTCTTAAAATAAGTTAACGCCTTGCCAAAGAGCTGCCGATTAACGTCCTTAAAAGCAATCGGAAAATCAATTTCCTTTTCGGGCCGCTTTTCATAAGCCGAGAACGAAAGGTCCTGGTTAATTTGATTAACCGATTGATAAAGGGTCCCTTGATACTCCTTGAGCAGCTTCTCCACATACCGGTCCAACCTGACCGTTGTTGCCCGCATTTCCTGAGCGAAATCATAGCCGATACTCTCGAGAAATTCTTCGAGTGCCACATTCAGCGCCTTTTTTATCGACCGTCCGTCATTTTTCAAAACGGATGGATTAAATGCTTCTTTAAAGAAATCATTAAAACGGAAAAATACCCTTTGCTTGATATAAAAAACAAGTTCCTCGGTCTCTTGTGCCAATCTTATTTGCAAGGGGTGAGCATCTTGTTTCTCAAACAAGGATTTGATCAATGATAACTGATGATTCAAATCTTGGCGTTTCTCTTCCTTTACGGTCTGATCTTCCTGTGAACTCTCAATTAACCGTTTTACCATTTCACGGACCCGGGACACTTCGTTTTCTGCAGCTGAAATCGCCATTTCCGTTAAATCATTGGAAATAAAACGGTAAAAACCTTGTTCAAAAAGGTTGATTCCCGATTCAATGCCCGATACAGTATTCCTCTTTTCATTCAATGCCAACAAGCTCGAAACCTTATAAAGGTGCGGGTTCCGAATCCCGTATTGGACTAACTGCCCGGAAACATATTGGACAACCGCTTCTTTTTCCTCTTCATTTTCAGCCAAATCAATTGCGTTAATGACAAAAAACATTTTATCCAATTGAAAAGATTCTTTCACCCTGCCAAGCTGAATCAAAAATTCGCGGTCTGCCCGTGAAAATGCATGATTATAATAGGTAACAAATAAAATCGCGTCCGAGTTTTTGATATAGTCGAATGATACTCCTGTATGCCGCGCATTGATGGAATCGGCTCCAGGTGTGTCGACCAGTGTGATACCCTTTCTGGTTAATTCACAATCATAATATAATTCAATCCACTCGACATAACAGGATTTTTCCTCTTTCACGACATACTCATTAAACTCGCTGATATCGGTTTCTAAGATAGTTCCTAGCCGGTGAATGAGGGCATTATACCCCGATTGGAACGCACGTAAGAATGCATAATGGGTTTTCTCGGATGCGTTTTCCTGCTCTGTTTCTTGGAGAATACGATCAAGTTTCGCTAAGGCCTGAGAAAAGTCGTCAGCCTTTGATTCGAACACTCTCAATGATCGGTTGATATCCTCAAACATGGCAGCCTTTTCCTTAAATTTTATACGGACGGTTCCGTGACTATAACGTGAGGTAACCGGCATGATTTTATTGATAGCTGCAGTAGTCGGATTAGGTGAAACAGGGAGTACCTTTTCCCCCATAAGCGCATTGGCGAAGGAAGATTTTCCCGCGCTGAAAGCCCCGAATAAAGCTACTGTAAATCCTTTATTCTCCAATCTCTGTGCCTTTTCTGTCAGTTCATTTGCCAGTTTCTGAAAACCTGGTAATTCTAGGACTAACCGGGAAGCGTTACGAAGCCGAGCACTTGTCTGTTTCACATCCCTGAGTTCAAGAGGACCCTCACTGGGTTGCTTTTGGCTAATCGTCTTTTGGGGGATGTGCCTATTTGATTCAGGCAATGCAACGACAGTCCCTCCCGCTTCGGCGATTTCAAGCATTTCTTGTTCCTGCTCAAAAAGCCAATGCGTGCCGCCGTTGAAAGGTTCTCCTTCAGTAAGTAGTCCTTCTAATGTCTGTTTCACATTTGATATCATCATTTTAAATTCATTGATACCGGCAATAGCTGAAAGATATTTTTCCATTTCATGAATTTCACTTTGATACTGCTCAATAAGCTGTTTATTTTGTCCGTTCAGTGCCGCCAAATAACACGTCCTAAATTGTGCTATATGGTTTTTAGCTGCTTTTTTTATTTCGCCCGCCACGTCTTCCGTATACTGAAGCAGGTATTGCCCGGATAGCCTGGCCCCCTGCTTGACAGCCTTTTGCAGTAATTCTTGGGGAACCTGGAGGGAATATGACTGGGCTAACCTTTGGGCCTCCCCATCATGAATGCCTGTTTCTTTTAAAGTGCGAAGCAGAAATTCCCGAATATGCCATTCGAGTTGTGATTTCGCCTTTTCTAGAACATCTTGATAAAAAGCGGACAGTCTGCTTTCTTTTTCTTCTTGGGTCTTTTGTTTGGAAAACAAGAAACCCACTTTAAATTCAGGCTGGCAGGATTCCAGGTAACTTTCCGCTAATTTCCTGGTTTGGAACGGCATTAAATAGGCATTGCTGAGAATCTTTTCCAATCCATTGTCAAATTCTTTTTCCTGTGTGTTGGTACCTTCCGTTACTTTTTTTAGTTCTGTTGAACGTTCATTATATTTTTTATGAATGGATGCTTTTTCCTCTTCAGATAAATCACCTGTTAATTCAAAAAAAGGCAGAAGCGTATCTTCTCCATGCTTTCTCATCTGGCCAATATGGTCACTGGTGATTTTTTTGAGGGAATGAAATACGGAACGTAAAAGTAATGGCTGCGTATTTTCCAACTTATTCAAGATAAAATTCTGTAAACCGGTGAATTCATTGCAAGGATGGTCTTTTTCCCGCAATGAGGTGTAAAAAATCCTTGCCGGTCTTACCCCCCAGGAGGCAAATGAATCCACTACACTTTTTTGAAAATCAGTAAAACTTAATTCTTCCTCATTATGTTTATCAATCTGATTTATGACTAAATAAACATCCTTGCCTGCTTCTGTTAATTCTTTTGTAAAATAGAAGTTTAATTCCGCTTGAACATGATTATAATCCATTACATAAAAGATTAAGTCGGCTAGGTGCAGGGCTGATTCTGTTGCAACCCTGTGGGCATCATCAGCTGAATCAATGCCTGGTGTATCCATTATGATGGAATTAGCCGGCAATACAGAACTGCTGTGGCTGATTTCAATTTCCTCGATTTTGTCCCCATCTTTGCAATAGTTTTTTACTAGTTCATAATCATATGGCGCTAAATATAATCTCGGCTTTTCGTATTTAAAAAACACCTTTGCATATTCTTCACCCGTCTTTACCTTAACTAAGTTGGCACTTGTCGGGATTGGACTTGAGGGAAGAATATTCTCACCGATTACCCGGTTAATCATTGTTGATTTTCCGGCAGAGAAGTGGCCACAGAAGGCAATCGTAAATTCCTGGTTGGCAAACTTTTTTGCTAGTTGCTTCACCTTTTCAGCTTGTTCCATATCTTTTTGCATTATTAAGTATTCATACACTGAAACCAGTTTTTGTTTTAGTGTTTCAACCGTCTCAGTTTGTTTTACTGTTTTTACCATTGTGTATATACCCCTTAGCAGACATAATAATATTTCTATTTTACACAATAATTCTGACTTTTCCTATATTGATATACCAGAGACTATAATAAATTATTAAAAATAAATAAGGTCAAGGAAAACTCCTTGACCTCGCTTACTTCTTATTAATGTGTCGTATTTTTTAAAACGTGCCTCATGACAAATGCATAAATGACAATCGTTGCTGCTGCAAAAGCATAAGCCATATGTAACACCATCCTTATCAGACTCTTCGTAGTGAGAATGATTTTCATTATTAAACTCATTTTAGCATAAATGATAATCACTTTCAATAAGTCTAGTGAATCTGTCATAATTATTTAACAATTTTCGGAATGAACCGATGATATCCTTTGAAAGCATGTTTATACATGGTTAACATACTCAAGGCCTTTTCCTCCTCCGCAATACGAACCGTAAGCATTATGCCGTTTAAAATCGTAAATAGAAAGGCGGTAAAATAGCAGTTAAATAATAGGGGCACGACGATAAATTCCAAAAAAACGACCAAATAATTAGGGTGTTTGATATACCGGTATGGCCCCTTTTTAATCACATTGATTTTAGGTATGATAATGATTTTTGTGTTCCAGAGTCTTCCCAATGCAGCAATGGCCCAAATTCTTAGGCCTTCAATCAGAATCAACAGGAAAACAAGCCCCGGCCAAACAGTGGACAAGCCCCGGTTCGAAAGCAGCTTCTCCAAGCCCAAAATCACAAAAAACAAGCCATGCATCGTTACCAAATAGCGATAATGGTTACTTCCAAATTCAACAGCTCCCTGTTGTTTCATCCACCTTTCATTGCTCTTGGCCAAGCATAATTCTGAAAAACGCTGTAACAGGAGGAAAATAAACAATGATGTAAACGGAGAAATACCGTTCATTCCATCCACCTCAATAATAGTAATTCAGAGCTGAATCCCGGACCTAAAGCTGTACAAAGTCCATAGGAACCGGGTGCGATCTCCATTTCCAAGTACCGCTTTAGAACAAAAAGAATGGTAGCGGAAGACATATTTCCATATTGTTTCAGGACTTGGAAAGAGATATCCGTCATAGTTGGAGCAATTCCCAGTGCACTTTCATAGGCATCCAATACTTTTTTCCCGCCGGGGTGGGCAATCAAATAGTCCAACCTCTTTAGTGAAATTTGGTTGTTTTCCAAAAAATGATTCACAATGGGCTTTAACCATTCTCTAACGATATGGGGGATATCCCTCGAAAAAATCACAAATAGCCCATCGTTCTTTACATCCCAGCCCATTACATCAAGCGATCCCTGCATTAAGGATGATTCCGTGGCTATTATGGATGGATATGTGGCTTTATGGCCCAATTCGCCAACATTGCAGGCATCCCCGCAAACCAAGACACAAGCGATTCCATCGGCAAAAAGCGAAGTTCCAATTAAATTGCTTTTTGAAGCGTCATTGGGCTGAAAGGTTAAACTGCAAAGTTCGACCGAAAGCACAATTACCTTTGCCTCCGGGAAAGCTAGACAGTATTCAAATGCACGTGATAAACCTGCCGCTCCGCCGGCACAACCGAGGCCCCAGATTGGAATCCGTTTGGTGTGCGGATTAAACGGCAATTCGTTCATAATTCTTGCATCAATACTTGGAGTGGCTAATCCGGTCGAAGAGATAAAATAAATCGCATCTATTTCCTCGTATCCAATGGGTCTTTTGAGGAATAGATCATTTTGCAGGCATTGTTCAATGGCTGCTTTTCCGAACCGAATAGTTTCCTCAATGTAGGCGTTATTCTTTTCCTCAAATGTATGCCGTTCACGATACCAAGACAGTTCCTTTGCAAAATATCTTGATTCAATTTGACCATTTGGAAATGCCCTCAATAATCGGTCAATTTCCGTAAAAGACTCAGAAAATAATTCCCTTGCAAACTCCGTTGCTTGCTCCTGGCTGATTTGATGGGGTGGAACCGCCTCAGCTGCAGAAAGAATAGTCGGCATCTTCATTCTCCTTAAAAGAAACTAGGAGTATTTTTCCATTTATTCTTCATTTGTATGTATAAGAATCCCCTGAAAACAAAAAAAGCTCCCTCGGCCTGAGGAAGCAAACGTTTTGAAGGTTGTTGTTGTTGTGCAAATTTATTATAACGTGTTTTATAGATTCTTTCACTATCTAAACTTTTCCAACCTGAAACAAAACGTCATGTTTGAGTAAAAGTTTAACGCTATTCCTTTTCTGGTTGTTTTTGGACTTCTATCTTAATTTTATTATTTGCCAGTATGCCACAGACTTGGCAGTATTGCAGTTCATTATATAAAAGTCGGCATTGTCCGCAATAATATTTAACCAATTTCATCACCACAGCCATTATTTGGATTCTTCTACTATCCTATTTACGCCGATTGAAAAATGTGACTCCAGCGATGCTCTTCAAGAAAATCATCCATTTATTAACCTTAAAGAAAGAAACCTTGTGATATTTCACATTTCCGCCACATTTCCCTGCCCTTTGATGTGATATAAATCACTGTTGTATCAGTTTTTTACCATTAACATTTTAGATATATAAGGAATGAACAATTTGTGAACTCGCGAATTTCATATTTTACTTTCACAATTGTTTTGTATTATGAAAGAGAACTTATCTTTAATTGTCAAAAAGTTGAAGGGAGTGTAGGGGGATGGCGAAAGCGGAACTTAAAGCAAATCAGAAAACCGAAACAGAAGAAAGCTCCTCTCTGAAGGGGACACTTGCGTCCGTTTTCTTTCTGGGAATATTTATTGTCGTTACTTGGTTAAGTGTCTACTACTTATTCGTGGACCGTTTCTAGACTTAAGGGGGGGAAATGAAAAATGCATATGCATAAATTCGAAAAAATCTGGCTGATTTTTGGTGTGAGCTGCCTCATCATTTTCTTGTCAGTTATCGGGGTAAGCGCCTTCTATCTAGGCAATAAGCCTCCTAGCTGTTTAACAACCATTAATCCCGAAAAGGTAGATCAGACGAAGCCTTTCAATAAACCTGGCCTTCATAAAGTGGAAGGAAAAGAATGGGATTATGAATTGGTATACGTAGCACAAGCTTTTTCTTTTAATCCAGCACAGGTGGAAGTTCCACTTGGAGCAAAAGTGAAAGTGATTGCCACAACAAAAGATGTCATTCACGGGTTCGAAGTAGCTGGAACAAACATTAACATGATGCTTGAACCAGGATATGTCAGCGAATATACAACAACTTTTGATAAAGCAGGAGAATATTTAATTGTCTGTAATGAATATTGCGGCTCCGGCCACCATTTAATGTTCTCAAAGATTGAGGTGGTAGAAAAATGATGAACACTCAAGCAACAAAAATCAAAGTCGACCCGCGTGATGCGAAGCTCTCCATGGCACACTTTTTCGTTGCCTTTACCGCCCTTGCAATCGGAGGACTTATGGGGCTTTTACAAACCCTTGTGCGTTCAGGGAAATTTGAATTGCCTGCCGGAATTGGCTATTACCAGTTATTAACCGTTCACGGCGTTATGATGGGGCTTATTTTAACAACTTTCTTTATCATGGGATTCCAATATGCAGCTGTCAGCCGAACAGCAGGTACCCATTCAAATGCCGCAAGAGGGACAGGATGGGTTGGCTTTTGGCTGATGACGATTGGCACAGCCATGGCCGCAACCATGGTGCTTCTAAATAAAGCATCGGTTCTCTATACGTTTTATGCACCATTGCAAGCCCATTGGATTTTCTATTTGGGGATGACTTTGGTTGTGGTCGGAAGCTGGGTAGATGGGGCGGCACAAGTAATGACATATGCAAAGTGGCGCAAAAACAATCCAGGAAAACCAAGCCCACTGCTAAGCTTTATGGCTGTTATTAACACTGTTTTATGGATTGTAGCCACATTGGGTGTGGCAGCCACTGTCTTATTTCAATTACTGCCTTGGTCACTAGGCTGGGTGGATACAGTAGATGTTTTGGTCAGCCGTACTTTGTTCTGGTATTTTGGCCACCCGTTGGTTTATTTCTGGCTATTACCTGCTTATATGTGCTGGTATGCCATCATTCCAAAAATTATTGGCGGTAAGATTTTCTCCGATTCATTGGCACGCTTGTCATTCATCATGTTCCTATTGTTTTCGATTCCAGTAGGGTTCCACCATCAGTTAACAGAGCCTGGTATTGATCCTGCTTGGAAATTTTTACAGGTCATTTTAACATTTATGGTTATTATACCGTCTTTAATGACTGCATTTTCCTTATTTGCGACCTTTGAGAGATACGGACGTTCCAAAGGTGCTAAAGGACTGTTCGGCTGGTTTAAGGTTCTTCCATGGAATGATGCCCGGTTTACGGTTCCGTTTATTGGGATGGCTTCATTTATTCCAGCCGGTGCCGGGGGGATTATAAATGCTTCAAACCAAATGGACCAGGTAGTCCATAACACCATCTGGGTAACAGGCCACTTCCACTTAACGGCTGCAACTTCTGTTGTATTAACCTTCTTTGGAATTTCTTACTGGCTAGTGCCACATTTAACAGGACGAAAATTAACAAAATCGATGAATAAGTTGGCCATTATCCAAGGCTGGGTTTGGTTTATCGGAATGGTGTTCATGTCAGGCGCGATGCATATTGAAGGTTTGTTGGGCGGACCTAGACGTTCAGCATTCTCCACTTATGGCAATTCAGCGCAAGCGGCCGAATGGATTCCTTATCAAATCGCACAGGCGGTTGGCGGTACCATCCTATTCTTAGGAATCATATTAGTACTCATTATCTTTATAAATCTCGCATTCTTTGCTCCAAAAGGCGAGGAGGAATTCCCAGTTGCTGAAGCCGAGCAATCTGAAGCGGCTGTTCCAATGGTATTTGAAAACTGGAAATTATGGCTGGGCATAACGGCTGTCCTTATTTTATTTGCCTACACCATACCGTTTATTGATATTATACAAAATGCCCCTCCTGGATCCAAAGGGTTTAAGACTTGGTAAAAAACATGCAAAAGGCTTCAATCGATATCGATTGAAGCCTTTTTGAAATCAATTTGAAGGTTTTGAATAAATTTTCTTATTTTAACTGATAAACTTTTTCGTATTTGTCGTATAGGTAATCAATTAAGTACTTTGCATTCAACCCTTCACCCGTAACATCATGCAAAATTTCAAGCGGTTTTTTCATCTTTCCGTACTGGTGGATATGTTTAGTCAGCCACTCTTTAATGGGCTGCAATTGACCAGATTCTACTAGCAAGTCATAATCAGGCAAATCTGTTAGCATTTTATGTTTAAATTGCGCTGCATACATATAACCTAAAGCGTACGAAGGAAAGTAGCCAAAGCTTCCCCCTGCCCAATGCACATCTTGTAGGACACCTTCCGCAGCGTTTCTTGGCCGGATTCCTAAATATTGTTGATACATATCGTTCCAAACCTCCGGAAGGTCAGCAACGGCAATCCCGCCATTAAATAATCCTTTTTCAATTTCGTAGCGGATGATGATGTGCAGCGGGTACGTTAATTCATCAGCTTCAATTCGGATAAACGATGGCTTGGACTCATTTATTGCACGATAAAATTCCTCTATTTCAACATGTTCAAATTGTCCGCTGGCGTATTTCTTTAGTAAGTCATAATTGCATTTCCAAAAAGGCATGCTTCGGCCAACCATATTTTCATAAAATAAGGATTGGGATTCATGGATTCCCATGGAAGTTCCTGTACAAAGCGGAGTGCCTATCAGGTCCTTGGAAATATTTTGTTCGTAAAGGGCATGGCCCCCTTCATGGATGGTTCCAAAGACAGCCACCCGGAAATCAGTTTCATCATATTTGGTTGTAACACGTACATCACCAGGATTTAACCCGGTGGCAAAAGGATGAACGGTTTCATCCAGCCTGCCGGCATCAAAATTAAAGCCAATTTGGGAGAGAAACTCTAAACTTAGCTTGCGCTGGTTTTCTTTGCCAAATGGCTTAAACAAGAAATCCGTTTCCGGCTTATTGGAGGATTGTGATATTTTCTGGACTAACGGAATAATGTTTGCCTTTAATTCGCCAAAAACTTCGTCCAACACTTCAACCGTCATACCTGGCTCATATAAATCAAGCAGTACATTATATTTATTTCCCTGATGCCCCCAATAGTCGATAAACCGTTTAGTCGTCTCCACCAGCTTTTCTAAATACGGTTGGAATAACGAGAAATCTGATTTTGCTTTTGCTTCTTCCCAAACACTTTCCGCTTTGGATTGGAGCACAACAAACTCCTTGTATTCCTCTGCAGGAATTTTTTTATTCTGTTCATAATTCTTCTTGCATTCTTCCAATACTTTCCGGGTTTTTTCCGGCAGGTCAGCTTTTGAAAGGTTAGCTATGTATGCGGCCATTTCTTCAGAGGTAGACATTTTAAATACCTCAGAGGATAACAACCCGATTACTTCCGATCTTTGATCTACACCTTGTTTCGGGGCCCCCGTCCTTAGGTCCCAGTAAAGCAGACCAAGGGCTTCATGATAGGAAGTCATTTTTTTAACATAATCAAGAAATTCATTTTCAAGATTTACATGCGTCATTTCATATCCTCCTTTTATTCCCTAAATTTTATCATATTTTTCTGATACTTAGACAGGCAGGGATAAAAAAACAACAGAAATGAATTTTCTGTTGCACAATAACTATCTTTTAATTTTTACCAATCGCGACCTTCCATATTTCCGGGCCTTCCTGAAGGTACTCCCAAGAAAATTGCTCCGGTCTTTCCATCATAAATTGATACAGTAATGGTTTCGGGTCATGGTCGTTCATGATTTGCATCGTTTCTCCGGATGACAGTCCATCAAATGTTTTGAAGATTGTCGGGTGCTTTTCACGCGGAGGGATTTCGGGTACAATGATTACTTTTGCGAAGGTTGTCATATGTTAATCTCCTTTTATCGTCATTTCATGTTTATTATAAAAAAAATTTATCAAATATATAGTGAATCCCATCACTATTGGTATATGATTTAATTAATCCTAGATTAGGAGGCAAGCAGTATGAAAGAATTCATTGGCAACTGTTCATGTTGTAACAAAGAGATCTTCTGCTTGGACGGGTTTTTTAATGGCATTCTCACGGAAACGAAAGAGATTTACTGTTTTGACTGCCATGAAACACTGAAAAAAAAGGAAGAGAATCCGCAAGGTTAGATGCGGATTCTTCCTTGTTATTCTTCTATTGATAAGTCCCTAACAGGAAGTTTTTCTTCTTCTTTGTGTGTTGGTTTCCGTAAATGGAATAATGCTTTGATACAGAACAAAACTAAGATCATAACACCGACTAAGAAAATAGTGTCAGGTACCGCACGCCATGTTAGCAGCGTTTGCACTAAGTCTTTTTGCAGGAACGATGCGGACCGTGATGCCGCATATCCGTTTTCAAACGCTTCTTTGATTTGCAAAAAACCCACCGGCAGCAAGGATAAGAACACCATACCTGCTAAACCAATGTTTAATAAAATACAGCTGATTTTTAACCACTTATCATGCCAGAATTCAGGTTTTACAATATTTCTTAAGGAGTACAAAAGAACGGCAATCGCAAACATTCCATATACGCCCATCATCGAACCGTGGCCATGTGCCGGAGTCAAGAATTGTCCATGTTCAAAATAGGATACAGCTGGCAAATTAATCAGGAATCCTAATACACCCGCACCAACCAAGTTCCAAATGGCAACGGAGATTAAGAACCAGAATGATCCTTTGAATGGGAATTCCACTCCTCCGTCACGCATCATTTTATATTGGTCATAAGCTTCCAAGATTAATAAGGTTAATGGGATGACTTCCAATGCCGAGAAAACAGACCCTAGCCCTATCCAAACTTCTGCAGAGCCATTATAGTAATAATGGTGCCCGATTCCGATTACGCCGCTGCCAAGCAGCAAAATTAATTGGAAATACAATTGTCTCTCAGTCGACTTTTTCGTAACCAATCCTAATTGAACTAATAAGAATCCAATGACAACAACTGCAAATACTTCAAAAATACCTTCCACCCAAAGGTGAATAATCCACCAGCGCCAATAATCGGCAAAGGTAAAGCTTGTTCCCGGATTGATAAATAATGCAAACACATAGAATGCCGGGACAGCAATAGCCGAATAGAACAGCAGGTGAATCAATCCGCCTTTGTCAGATTCCCGTTTCAAACCCGCTTTCACCCCGCGGAATACAATAAATAACCAAATTAACATTCCGACAATCAAAATCAGCTGCCAAACACGACCCAGCTCAATATATTCCCAGCCAGTATGGCCGAATAAAAACCATGCATTTCCTAGTTTTCCATTCGCACCTAGCCATTCACCGATCATACTGCCGCCGACTAGCACAACAAGTGCCCAGAATAAAATATCAACTAATAACCCTTGTTTCTTTGGCTCATACCCGCCTACAAGCGGCGCCACATAAATACCCATGCCCAGCCATGCCGTGGCAATCCAGAATATCGCCAGTTGCAAATGATAGCCTTTTGTAATATTAAAAGGAAGTATATCGTGTATCCACTTTATGCCAAAGAAGCTCTCAGGTTCGATATAATAGTGTGCCAAGAGGGCACCAAACATACATTGAACAAAGAATAGCACCGTTACAATGGTAAAATACTTACCTGATTTAACTTGCGAGATCGTGACAGGTATTTTCCGCAGGTCAATTTTCGGAAATTCCCCTTCCTTATATGCTTCCTGCATGCCAAATTTGTAGCGATAGAATAAGAATAGAATCAACCCTAGCATAACCAAGAAGATGGTGATGCTGGCACCACTCCACCAAACTGCCGTGAATGATAAATGGTTACCGGCATCTTCATAATAAGGCCAGTTATTAGTATAGGTAATTTGATCGCCTTCCCTGACCGTACTAGAAAGCCATGCCGTCCAAAAGAAGAAATCCGAGATTTGCTTTATTTGGTCACCGGCCGCCACATAAGCCCGATCGTTTTTAGGCATATCGGAATCCTTTATCAGATTGTCCTTTAATCCCCAGCCATCGCCTTTTGTAAAAATCTCCTGATAATGTGATCTGACTCTGTCAAGGCCGTAGCTTTGCGCAGCGGTAAGCGTTAATGTATCTTTTCCGGAGTCATACCGGTTTTTGCGCATTTCTTTAATAACCTGGTTTTTTATGCCAGCTTTTTCGTCTGCACTTAGATCAGAAAACTTTTTGCCATATTGCTGTTCTGCTTTATAATCCTGCATACCTTCTGTATATATTTTTAACGATTCGGCCGTATAGTCCGGGCCCATGTAGGACCCGTGTCCCAAAACCGTACCGTAGTCCATTAACCCATATTTTTGCCAAACGGCCTGGCCACCCATTATGGATGACTTCGTAAATAAAACCTTTCCTTGCTCGTTCGTCACCTTAAGCGGGCGCGGAGCCTGTTCTTTAAAGATCCAATATCCTCCGCCGAGCAAGACTGTGAAACTGAGCAGAATCACAGTAATTAAAATCGATTTTAATAAGGCGTTTTTCTTTTCTTTACCGCTCTGCTAACTGGAGTATTACGCTGTACTTCCATCCAAAAGCCACCCTTCTATATTTTTCACATTTGTTATTGTAACGTTCACAAGTCCGACACAAAGTGAGGCTTTTCGTCTTTTCACTGTGATTTTTAGCACAAAAAACAATCATGATTTAACACTCCCAACCCAAGCATGAAAATAGTTCTTCTCTGACCATAATGATAGTGACACAAACAGTATGTTATACGTGGCTCTTTTTGGTGGCTCGACCCTGTACAAAAAACTGTTTGAGTGAGCTTGGTGTTCAACCCTTTGTTAGCTCCCTTCGTTGGAGGGATGACTACGTACAGAAAAATGCTTATGTTCAATCTCACTCACTGTTTGTGATCCTATTTAAGAAGGGGATTTTTATGGAGGTATTTATTGAAAGGTGTGCTGGTTTGGACGTTCATTCGGAAATGATTGTGGCTTGTGTCATGACTGGAAATCAAAATGAAGAATTATTCAAGGAGATTGAGACATTTCCTACTTTAACAAAGGATTTATATCGTCTCTTAAAATGGCTTGAAAACCATGAGGTTTCCCATATTGCAATGGAGAGTACCGGAGTATATTGGAAGCCTGTATTCAATATTTTAGAAGGCTTTTTTGATATAACACTGGCTAACGCACAACGTATCAAGAATGTTCCAGGTAGGAAAACAGATGTATCGGATGCAGAATGGATTGCTAAATTATTACGACATGGTTTAATCGAAAAGAGTTTTGTTCCACCAGTCGATCTTCGAGAGCTTCGTGATTTAACTAGACTTAGAAAGAAATGGATTGGTCACTTAACTTCTGAAAAGAATCGAATTCAAAAGGTATTGGAGTGTTCGAATGTAAAATTAAGCACGGTCATTTCTGATGTGTTTGGCGTTTCAGGAAGAAAACTTCTTGAACGACTTATAGAACAAGGATATGTGGACGCCTCCGATGTAGAAGAAAGAATTCACGGCAGAATGGCGATGAAAAAGCAGAGGATTACGGATTCTTTGTTTGGCACACTAAATGATCATCAGCGTTTTCTAATCCGTCAATCCTGGTCGCATATTGAATACTTAGAAAAGCTTATTAAAGAAATTGAAGATCGAGTCGATATCATATTACAAAACTACCAAGACGAACTCCAGTTACTTACAACGATACCCGGCATTAAAAAAGATACTGCAGCGATCATTATTGCCGAAATTGGTGTAGATATGAGTCAGTTTCCAACACCGCACCACCTAGCTTCTTGGGCTGGTGTTTCACCAGGAAACAAAGAAAGTGCAGGGAAACGGTATAGTACAAAGACTGTAAAGGGAAATCCTCATATTAAATCGGCAATGTGCGAAGCTGCATGGGCTGTTTCAAGGTGTAGGAATCGCTGGTTAGCAACGAAATACTGGTCAATAGCTGCAAGAAGAGGAAAGAAAAAAGCACTCGTAGCTTTATCGCATCGAATGCTTCGAATTATTTACTCCATGCTTATCAACAAGGAGCCATTTAGAGAAATGCAAATTAATTAGTATAACCAAAACCAAATAGATATATACAAAGTTACCCTCCTACAGGTAGCTCTGCTTTCTTATTGGCTTTTTAGGTTATTTACAGGGTTTCCAACCTCGATCAATAGTATACGGGAGCCCCGGAGGATATTTATTTTCACAGAAAAAGAGAATGATTTTCATTGACTATGATGCACGTCACAGGTTAACTATGCCATTTAGTGCTACAATATAGCTAAATGAAGAATGACTGAACTGAAGGTGATAGGAAAATGATGCAAAAGGACATTAAGGAGCGGCTATCACGTGTACCGCTTTTCAAAGAATTATCTGATGATGAATTGGAACAAATTGTACAAATTGCCCAGACACGTTTATATAGAAACAAGATGTATGTGTTTATGCAAGATGATCCGCTTGACCGGGTATTCTTTATTCAAAGCGGGAAAGTTAAAATCTATAAAACCGATTTCTCCGGGAAGGAGCAAATCGTTTCCATTTTAGAAGCGGGCGAAATGTTCCCCCACGCCGGGTTCTTTATTAAAGGCCACTACCCTGCCATTGCAGAGGTAATCGAAGATGCGGTATTAATTGTGATTCCCATTGATCGATTTGAAAAAATTCTCCTTACTTATCCGGAACTTTGTGTAAAGCTGTTTAGGGTGCTTGGAGAGAAAATTATCGACCTCCAGGCAAGATTGGAGGCCCAGGTTCTCCATAATACATTTGAACAGATTGTCTTGCTGCTCATCAGGCTATGTAAAACAAATGGGGAAAAAGCGGGTGACCACTATAAGTTAACTACCCAATTTACGAACCGTGAACTGGCCAATATGATTGGAACCTCAAGGGAAACCGTCAGCCGGACCATTAATCAGTTAAAAAAGAAAAATTTAATTGTCCACGATGAGGAAGGGAATTATTTAATTGACCGTGATTTGCTCGAGCAAGAGCTATTTTATTAAGCTATGACTAGAAGGGGGAATTTAAATGGCGCAAAAAGTGATGGAACTGGATGTTAGAGAGGACTTAAATAACAAAATAGAACCATTCCAAAAAATAATGGAAACAATAAAAGATGCACAAGCAAACGATATCTTTGTCCTTCATGCACCATTTACACCAATTCCTCTATATGCCGTATTAAAGGGAAAAGGCTTTACCTACGAAGAAGAACAAGTCGAGAAAAAACATTGGAAAATAACATTTACAAAGATTTCTTAAGAATTCGGAGATAGGAAAAGAGGAAGCCATTGCGCTTCCTCTTTTTGTTATATGATATTAATTTCCTTCGGTTCAACTGGTAAAACACCATAAATTCTCTTCAGGATCGTCTCATCCATATCTTTATCCAGTAAAATATGCACAGTACCTTGATCTGTTTCGCTTCTTATTAATCTGCCAATCCCTTGCCTTAATCTCAGAAGCATATAGGGTAAATCCACTTCTGTAAATGGAGCCTCCACTCCTTCCCGCTTCGCGATAAAAACAGGGTCATGCGGCGGGTATGGAAGGGAAAAAACCACTACATTTTCAAGGGATCTCCCCGGTATGTCAAGACCTTCCCAAAGATGTAACGAGCAAAGAACCGCCTGCTCCACGTTTTGAAACTTGGAGACAAGAGTGCTGATTTCTTCATCTCCCTCAAAATAGACAGGGAATGGAAGATGCGCTTTACCGAAGTGGGATTTAATTTGCATCATTTCAGTTTTTGAATTAAGCAGTATTAGGGCCCTGCCTTCTGATTTTATTATTTGCTCAGTCAGATACTCCAACTTTTTGTCGGTATCCGATTCTCGAAACTTTGGAAGATAGACCTCCATTTTATCCTCATAATCAAATGGAGAGTTAACGGAGAAGGATAAATAATCCGTAATACCGAGACTCTTCGCGATATATTCAAATGAGTTTTCATTAGATAATGTGGCCGATGAAAAAATATAAGGTTTTTTCTGTGAAAATACCTCTTCCCGAAGCACGTCCGCGACCAGTTTTGGCATGATAACTAATGTGCGTTCGCCGCGGTTTTCCTCAAACCAGGTTATTCCATTTAGTTCCTGAAGAAACAGGGATAAAGAATGAGTGATTTGTTCCAAATACTCTTCCACAATTTTTAAATCGTATTCGTTAATCACAAATAATTCGCTCTCAAAAACCAGTTCTTCTTCTAATTGCTGTAATGTCATAAGCAGTTTTCGGCATGCCTTCATCACATGTGAATGCTTATGAATCAACTGTTTCTCGGAGTTATCAGGCTTTGAGGAAAATTGAGAGATTGAATTAAAGAATTTTTCATTTTCCAAAATGGCTTCTTCAATCGTATTTAATGTCCTCTCCCGAACGTCATTTTCCATCAGCCTCGTGAGCAGAGATTCTAGTGTATATTCAGTGAAGCGATAACTGAGCGCTTTTTGGGCCGCATATTCCAATAAATGACCCTCATCAAAGACAACAGAAGAATACTCTGGAAGTAACGGGAGCTGCCCTTCCCGCTTTCGCGAATTTTTGGTCCAAACATGCTTCATATAAAAATCATGGGAACAAATAATCAAATCCTGTGCATGGCGATAAAACTCCCTGTTTAATGTGAGCCCGCAGCGATGGCGCTTTTCACAGGAAAAACAATCCTGTAAAGGGTCCCAATTCACCGATCCCCATACTTCATCTGACAGCCCAGGAAATTCCCGCCGGTCGCCATATTTTGTAAATGTCTGCATGGAACCGCCATTATGCACAAAGTCCGGCAATTGCTGATAGATATCGTCGATTTCCTCGGGGAAATGGGTTCTTCCGAGGTCGAGTTTATTCAAGCACAAATATTGTTCCTCGGATTTTGCGAGCCGTACATCGATATTCAGGCCCAGTATTCGCTCCAGTTTGGCAATATCCCCTTCTTTTTTCACCAGCTGCTCGATTAACGTTTCATCCGCACAGGCAATCACGGCAGGGCGGTTCGTATAGCGCGCGTACAAAATAGAATAGAGTAAATAAACAATGGTTTTTCCTGTACCGACCCCTGCTTCCGCAAACATCACTTGTTTTTCTTTAAAGGCCTTTTCCAACTGAAAAGCCATAAAGATTTGTTCATCACGCAGTTCAAAACCCGATTCCGGCAATATATCGTAAAAAACATCACCAATCCACTGGTTTAACTGATCATAAAATGTCTCTGTTTTAGAAACGGTAAATGGCATGCGCTCCTGCATCTTATCCCTCCAAAAAGAATAGCGCCTCTACGACGCCATCATTTTCCACTTTTTATGTCTCTGTAAACTTCAACTGTTGATTGCAGCGAAAGAAGCAAACCCGCAGACGTGCCGGGGGAGCCTTTTCGGCGCAGGAAGCGCCTGTGGGTCTCCCCTGCCCCGTACACCCACAGGACATTGAAATACTACGCACGAGGAAAATGCGGTACCATTTTCGAGGAGGCGAACGCCTTCAGCCCCAATCAACAGGGCTAAAAATTAATAATATCCTATAACAAAGCCTTTTTTATAAATTTTTATCAGGACGCGGAGGTCTTTTCCCCCAATATTGATAAAGGTCAGTTTTAATAAAACCGTTAAACAGCTTTCTTTTCTTTGTTGCGGGTTTTCCATATAGCTCTTCAAAGTTTTCATTTGAAGATAGGATATAAATGGACCAAGTATCAAGCTTGCTGAACGCCTGACCCATTTCCCGGTACATCTGTTCAACTTCTTGCTTTTCTCCCAGCCTTTCCCCATAAGGTGGATTTCCGATAATTACCCCATATTCCTTTTTGACAGAAATGTCTTGTACCCGCATTTGTTTAAACTGAATGACGTCTGCCAATCCTGCTTCAGAGGAATTTTCCGATGCCATTTTTACCATACGGTGGTCGATATCCGACCCGGTAATATCCAGCGGCTGATTATAATTGGCAAGTTCCTCCGCCTCGTTCCGGACCTCCTGCCAAATTTTTTTTGGAATCCAATGCCAGCTTTCTGAAACAAAATCCCGATTAAAGCCTGGAGCAATATTCTGTCCGATCATCGCTGCTTCCATGGGAATCGTTCCCGAACCACAAAATGGGTCGATAAAAGGCTTGTCCGGATGCCAATTGGTTAGCATAACAAGAGCCGCAGCAAGCGTCTCCTTTAATGGCGCTGCGCCTTGAGAGGCGCGGAATCCCCGCTTATGAAGACCCTGTCCGCTTGCATCAATTGTAATCGTTGCAACATCTTTTAATAATGCCACCTCAATTCGATAATACGAGCCATTTTCCTCGAGCCAGCCAGACTTCTTATAATGCTGTTTCATTTTTTCCACAATCGCCTTTTTAACAATCGCCTGGCAATCGGATATGCTGAAAAGTTTTGATTTTACCGACTTTCCCGTCACAGGAAACTCCGCATCCTCAGGCAAATATTGCTCCCACGGTAACGCTTTTGTCTTTTCAAATAATTCATCAAAGGTAAAGGCTTTAAATTCACCTACAATAATCTTGATCCGGTCAGCAGTACGCAGCCATAAATTGCTTCTCGCGATGGCATATTCATCTCCACTGTAAATAACCTTACCATTTTCGACTTGACATTCATATCCCAGTGCGCGGACTTCCTTGGCCACTAGTGCCTCAAGCCCCATTGCCGCTGTGGCAATAATTTTATATGTTCCCATTTTTTCACCCTTTAAATTCCCTTTATATGTATTTGCGCTATGTTCTATAAAGTTCGTTTCTGCTTGCGCTAATAATTCCATTATGTTCATAACTGTTTCAACCAATTCAAACCATCACTGAAACACATAAAAGGCCCTCCTATAGGAGAGCCATTTAATTCCAATAACTTATCCATTAATAACGTTCTATAAGCCATGTTCTGTACCAAAGTACTTCAAGCGACTGTTATGTCTCGTACGATGGTGGTAATCATCTATCTACAGATTCAGGAAGAATCTGTCCTTCTCCTCGTTCATTTCCTCAGAGAAAGCGCCCCTACCATAATTTGGGTTTCTCGCTCGCGGGGTTTACCCGTTCCACCCTTTCCATTTCTGGAAAGGCTACGTCACTGTGGCACTTTTATAGGTACTCATACCATATCCAATAGGACTTAGGTATTTTCCCAGCCGTCAGCCAAGAGAGCCTTGACTGCCCTGGCTTATGTTTTCGCCAGGCACGAACACTACGGACATCTCAGTCCGTGCGAGCATGGACTTTCCTCTGCAGTTTCACATGTGCTTGCTGCAGCAATTACCCGAACGTCATTAACGCACATATATTATTATATGTATTTCTTGTTGGTTATTCAATGGTTATTAATAGGAAATCACGGTACAAACTGCTATTCGTATAATTTACTGCCAAAAACATGCTTTTCCAAATTAGACAAACGTTTTAATATATCAAAGTTGGTTGTACCGGCAGGCTGAGCAACCGGCTGCCTTTTCGATGCTTCTTCGAGCTGTTTGCGAAGTCTTAAGTTCTCCTGCTGCAGGTCATCGACTTCTTGCTGAAAAGTCCCATAATCTTTAATAATTAAATCTAAAAATTTATCTACCTCTTCTTGTTTATAGCCACGGACACCTGACTTAAACTCTTTTTCCAAAATATCTTTTGCTGTTAACTTAATTTTATCTGACAGCATTCCAATCACCTCGATATCGCCAATCATTACTTTCTATTTTTTCAAAAATAAGCGGTTTTGTCAATTTTCATCTGGAAAAAACACAAAGTATTACCAAGTTTCCTTTCCTAAGTATATGTGGTATAGTTTAAAAATCTGACTGTTTGAACTGTTCTTCTTCCACAATATTTTGTAGATCATAAAAGGTGATTAAGTGAATTGGATAGTCATTATTTTTTTGATACTGTAAGGCCAACTCATATAGATACTTAGGGCTTCCTTCTTTTTCTTGGTCGTATAACAGAAGCATACCTTGGCTTTTTTCAATAAAAAATTGATTTTTCAAACGAAATTGCCATGGTTTTTCATATCCTCTTTTTGTGATGGAATCCACAAAATCTGCTTGTATCAAAATAGATTCATACCACTCTTTGTTATCTTCTTTCCAAGTGGCTTCTTGATCCAAGAATGGGGAAATAACGGCTAACTTTAATTCCGGGTATTCCGTCTGGAGATCGAATACCACTTCCGCCGCCCAAAGCTCCACACCCAATTGCCCGCTGATTAAAACCCATTCCAGCCCCTCTTCAATTAATGGCAGCAAAGCTTTCTTAATAGCCGCTTTTATATATATAACAGACGGATGATCTTTCTTGAAAATCCCCATTTCGTATGGCTTATAGCCGGAAATCACCAGAACATTCAGCAAATCGGGCTCTCCTTTATCTTCCATTTTGAAAAATGGACAATCATTTTTATAATGTCAGCATATCATATTAATGAAATTAAAATAAAAAACAAGGGCTAAAAAGCCCTTGCATTGTTCATTCTTATCTTATGGCCTGCGACCCCTGAATGGTCCGGGCCCGAAGCCTGGGCCACCCATACCAAAACCGGGGCCACCCATGCCATAACCAGGTGCCATATTAGGCAGAGCATTTGCAGCCGGCATCGCTGCAGGTGCTACTGCTTGTGGCATCATCCCAGGAGCACACGGGTTGCAGCAATTAATCTGCTGGTGGCAGACGTCCTCCGCACATGAAGCTGTCTGCGGGCAGTAATGTTTATGCTGGAATAAATGATGATTAATCGTTGTCGTGTGCACTGGATGAATGTGAGGCACGATAGTCGTGGAGAAAGTGTGATTCACAAAATTAGTAGTTGGATGAATGACCGGCGGGGTTACATTAGTACCTAGAAACATAGTTTATTCTCCTTCCTTTTGTTTAATTCTGCTTACATTAACAGCCTATGTAGGAAGGGATACTCTTGTACTAATGAAAATACCTATTTTTCGTTTATAAAAAGGAATAAAAGCTGTCCTTCAATCCAGTAAATACAACTGCAATAATACATACAACAACAAAATACAGAAACAAAATAGCTTTATACATATTTCCCAGCTCCATACATTTTCAGGGTTTAATTACTTCACACAAATTAATATTTTACCCTGTAAGCACGTGTTAGACAATATGGAAAAGATATATTTTTTTATGGAATTATGAACATTTTATGAATTCCTGTTTTTACGGCTAATTTGTTTCTATACCCGTCCAGAACGTTTTGCCTGTTTTCGAAACAAACGATTGTATCTTTTATCAAGCTGCTCCATACTAGTATTTTTCAGCGATTTCTCTTGTCCGCTATTAGAGGCAAGACAAAGGGCTTTTTCACAATAATCAAGGGCAAGCTGCAAATCCTTTATACGATGTTCATGGATGATGGCCAATTCAATATAGGCAGAAAGCCTCTCTTGAACACCGCCACATTCAGCCACCTTTAAAAATAAATCTCTGGCCTCTTCAAAGTTATGGTCCTTTTTATGCTGATAGGCTAAAGTCAGCATTGCCCTGCCCGAGGTCACATCATGAATGGATGTCAATTTTGTTAATACCCTTTCGGCCTGCTGCTTTTCCCCCAGTGCAGCAAACCACCGGCCCACCTCATAGGTTTCTTTTCTCGTCTGGTTTTGGTCCATCCCGCATAATTGGAAAGTTAAATGGGTGTATAAGGTAACGAGTGATAATATGTCCAGCTCATTATGTTTTAAAATACCCAGCATACCTTCTGGCTTTTTGCTCTCAATGAAATCAAAGTAAATCATGGGTGCCAGATATCCAGGAATATCATCCGCTCGCTCCACACCCAGTACATCTTGTTCGACATTGGTTAACTTTATTCTGTCCAGCTTGTGTTTCCACAATCTCCTTGCCGCATGATAGATATCAAAATGGCCAAATTCGGGCAGTTTTGGCACATGCTCCCTTACAAGCGTATGCCGCGTCTTCACTTGTGGCCAATCAAACGACTTTCCATTATAAGTAACTAGTGTTTTATAATTAACTCTTTCTAAAAAACTTTGGTACAAAGGAACTTCGGCACCCGGATGCGGCAAGATATGCTGCCGCAGAATGAGCTGCCTGCCCGAAACGCTGGCATAGCCCAACAAAAAAATCGCATTACCGGTCCCTCCTCCAAGCCCTGTCGTTTCGGTATCAAAGAAAAATAACTCCTCAGCCCGAAAACCTTTAGCAGATAGTGGATGATGTATTCCTTCTTTATTCCATATATCAACCGCGGTCAGAAAATCGCGAAAGCAATAATTCCCGTGCTTTTGATCAAGCGGGTAGGCCACTTCCCGGATTAAGCAATAACTTTCATCAAAATAGTACGGAACCACCTGTTCCGCCTTCCACTGTTCCAAAAAGGGAATCTCAATGGATGGGGGTTCTGGCTTAATAGGTGTGTGGACAGGCTGGTTCCCAACTGACAGATGGGGCTTTAGCCGATTTAGTTTATTTTTTAAGGACATTGCTGCACTTCCTCGTTTGTAAAATATGCAGGGATAAAAGCGTTAATAATGGTTAGTGCATCTTGTTTTGCGGTGCTGCTAACGGTATCGGTACCGATGCATGACGGGCATCCTGATTCGCATTGGCAGTGAGTGATCATTCTTTCCGCTTCTTTAAATACGTTGCCTATATCACCATAGATTTTTTCACTTAACCCAATCCCGCCAGGATACCTGTCGTAGAAGAAAATGGTTGGTTTTTCATTATGATCCGCTTTCACCTGGGGAATGACATGAATATCCTGTGGATCTGCCATTACGAATAATGGAGCTATATGATTAAGTGCATGTGACGCACCGACTAGGCCTTGTTCGGTTCTTTCCTGCCCAAGTTCGGTTAACGGCTTATTTAATGAAACCCAAGCGGCATTCGTATGCAACTCCTCTTCCGGCAAGTGTATCGGCCCAGACCCGATATTCTCATGGGTTTCAAATTTAATTTTCTTGAAGATGGTGGCCATTGCCCTGACACTGACATCGCCAAATCCTACTTCAGAAGCTGGATTGGATTGAGTCCTATCCATTTCCAATACCTTTAACTGTACTGCTAAATTGGCATCCGTATAATAATCGACAGCCACTTCCCGTACAAAAGCTTTCTTTTCCTCCCAATCTAGTTTTTCCACTTGATACTGGGTACCTTGATGCAAGTATATCGCTTCCTCATGAAGAAGTGTCATGGACGAGAACCTGTCCATTTCTCCAATGACCCTTGCCTTGGCAACATCGGTAATATCGACGATTACGACATTTTCCTGGGAGGCGGACCGCAAACTAATATTGTGTGCCGGGAAGGAATCGTTCATCCAATACCACTTGTTCCCGTTTTGATAGAGGACTCTCTCTTCTGTTAAGTACTCCAATAGCTCTTCTGTCTCCACTGTCCCAAATGCTTCACCTTTCTTGAACGGCAACTCGTAAGCGGCGCATTTCAGATGGTCGATTAATATAATCAGATTATCAGGTTGTATTCGGGCCGTTTCCGGACTTTTATTAAAAAAGTAATCCGGGTGTTGAATAATATATTGGTCGAGTGGACTTGAACTGGCGACCATGATCACAAGTGCCTCACCGTGCCTCCGCCCAGCCCTGCCCGCTTGCTGCCAAGCGCTTGAAATCGTGCCTGGATACCCCGTCATAATACAGACCTGAAGCTGGCCGATATCCACTCCCAATTCAAGTGCGTTCGTGGAGACCACTCCATAAATGTCACCTGAGCGTAGACCTTTCTCAATTTTCCGCCGTTCCGTTGGCAGATAACCGCCCCGATAACCCATGATGGATTTTGGCCCTAATTGGTTTTTTACTAACTCTTGCAAGTAAGTCAGGATAATTTCAACCCGGACCCTGCTTCTGGCAAATACAATCGTTTGAATTTTATTTTTCAGCAGTTCCCCCGCAATTCTCCTAACCTCAAGCGTGGCACTTCTTCGGATATTTAACGGCTTATTCACGATAGGCGGGTTATAGAAGACAAAATGCTTGGTTCCGCTCGGTGCCCCATTGTTGTCTATCAGCTCCATTGGTTCCTCCGTTAACCGTTCAGCCAGCTCTAGCGGATTGGCAATAGTGGCGGAAGTACAAATGAATACCGGATGACTTCCATAATATTCGCATATCCGTTTTAATCTTCTAATCACATTGGCTACATGACTGCCGAATACCCCCCTGTACGTGTGCAGCTCGTCAATCACGACAAATTTCAGGTTTTCAAATAATGATACCCATTTCGTATGGTGCGGCAGGATGGCGGAATGCAGCATATCCGGATTCGTGATGACGACATGCCCCGCTTGCCTGACCCGTTGGCGGATATTGGCAGGGGTGTCCCCGTCATATGTATAGCTGTTGATATCAATGCCTGCGGCTTGGATGATCTCATTGATCTCACTTTTTTGGTCCTGAGCAAGCGCTTTGGTTGGGAACATGTAGAGGGCGCGTGCATTTGAATTTTGAAGGATCGTTTGCAAAACAGGAAGATTATAGCATAATGTTTTCCCGGAAGCTGTAGGAGTTACCGCTACCACACTTTTTCCGGAGGTTATCTTATCATACGCTGTCCGTTGATGAGTATAAAGCTGTTCAATCCCCTTTTGTTGAAGAGCATCCTTTAATAGCGGATGCAAATTTTCCGGCATTGGCACGGTTTGAGCCTTCGTTTCCGGAATGGTATGCCATGTCACAATATTGTCTTTAAACATTTCGCTGGATTTCAATTCTTGGATTATTTCTTGAAGGTTTTTTCTCAATTTCATGAATCTCACCCCATGCCTTTATTTTAGCGAATAAACGTTCGTGAAAAAAGAGCAATTACTGGTTTTTGGTAAAAAAATCATCGGTATTATTTACCAGGGGTATAATGGGCAGGGTTAACGATGAAATGCATAGAAAATAAAAACGCCGCAGCTGGTGTGCTGCGGTGTTTTTATAAACTGGTTGCAACGGTTCGATTACAAGGAAAGCATTTCTTGCATGTCCTCTTGGGCAGTGCCAATTAGTTTTAGATTAAACTTATCCTGAAGGACTTTTAATACACCTTCAGAGATAAATTCAGGTGGTTTTGGCCCGATACGGATATCTTGGATTCCAAGGCTGAATAATCCTAAAAGAATCGCTACCGCCTTTTGTTCAAACCATGACAACACAATGCTGACAGGCAGCTCATTCACTTCACATCCAAATGCATCAGCTAATGCCATGGCAATTTTGACTGTCGAAACGGAATTGTTGCATTGTCCCAAATCGATATAACGCGGAATATCTGTTCCTGGAACCACCCCATAGTCAACGTCGTTGAACCTGAATTTACCACAGGAAGTGGTCAATATAACGGCTTCAGGAGGCAATGAAGTCGCAAGCTCACGGTAGTACTCCCCTCCTTTTCCAGGAGCGTCACACCCAGCAATCACAAAAAACCGTTTGATTTTTCCAGCTTTCACAGCATCAATCACCTCAGGAGCCAATCCAAGGACGGTTTCATGATGGAAGCCTGTAAGCAATGTTTCATCTGATTCAATATGTGCTTCAGGGAGTTCTAAAGCCCTTTCAATTAATGGAGTGAAATCATCATTCACTATCTTTTGAACATTTTCAAGGCCAGCCACTTCATAAGAGAACATCCGGTCAGCATAGGTTCCCTTGATAGGCATAACGCAGTTTGTAGTGGCCAATATCGCTCCCGGGAACTTTTCGAAGAGTCGGCGCTGGTCATACCATGCTTTTCCGATATTACCCTTTAAATGGGAATATTTCTTCAATACCGGATAACCATGAGCAGGAAGCATCTCGGAATGGGTATAGATATTGATGCCTTTGCCTTCTGTTTGTTTTAGTAATTCCTCCAGGGCAAATAAATTGTGCCCTGTGACAACAATGCTTTTGCCTTCAATTTTATTTTGGCTGACACGGATAGGCTGCGGAATTCCCAAGCGTTCCGTATGGGCTTTATCCAATAGCTCCATCACGCGTACAGCTGATTGCCCTACTTTCATTGCCATGTCAATATGCTCTTGGAGATTAAAATTGGAATTGGTTAGTGTCATATAAAGCGCTTCATGAGTTACCGTATCGACAAATGGATCCGTGCATCCCAACTGATTGGCATGGGTACGGTAGGCAGCAATTCCCTTTAATCCGAAAATAATAGTGTCTTGTAAGCTGGCTATAGTTTCATCTTTTCCACAGACACCAATTACTTTACAACCGCCGGTTGGTGTTTGTTCACATTGATAACAGAACATGGCATTCCCTCTCTCTCGTAAATTCTTCCAACAAAAGCATACCTTTTCTGCTGAGATCATTTATGTGATAAACGTCACACCAAATTAAGTGTTCATATTATTGTCAAGATTCCGTATGTCCTCGTAACCTGATTGGGTGTCCCGGCATATATTATGGTGTGAATTTTGAAAGTGGGGGAAAGAGCATGTCAACTAATCTTCCAAGCGACAAAAATAGTGGAAAGAAACCATTTCCTGAGCCTTTTGGTGATTTTTTCAAATCTATCAACCAGATATTTAATGAACAGCCTGTAAGAGGTTTTCTGCAATCCATTGACGAGTTTTTTAATACCCCATTCCCATTCGAGCCAGGATTCCATGTAAACACCGAGGAAACAGAAAACGAATATATCGTATCGGCCGAACTCCCCGGCGTTAAAAAGGAACAAATCAATTTACACACTTCGGGTAATTCCTTAACTATATCCATCGAAAATAAGGTACTTGAAACGACTGAAGACGAACGCAGCCAAATTTACCGTCGCAAATATACACACAAACAGTCTTCACGTACAATTGTTTTGCCGATTACAGTTAAGGAAGAGAAAATCAAAGCTTCTTATCGCGACGGCCTATTACAAATCCGCATTCCCCGCGAAAAAGGAAACGTGATCCAAATAGAAGACGAATAGGGAATGCTCCTAGAAATGTAAAAAGACGGCTAAGTATTAGCCGTCTCAGATTGTCGAGAAAGGGTATCTTTCTCGGCAATTTTTTATATTGTCGAAGTCTAACCACCAGATTTTTCATTAAATATTGTGCCTGCTCAAAGTCCTGTTGATTTCCGCTCCAGGTGCTTCGCGGACCTTAGGGTGCCGGGGAGTCTCCTCGGCGCTTAGGCGCCTGCGGGGTCTCCCCTGCCCCGTACTCCCGCAGGAGTCTTCGCACCTTCCGCTCCAATCAACAGGGGAAAATAACTTTAAGTATTGCCACACACATTTTCCAGCTTGGTTAAGTGGTTGGCAAGCTTTTTCATGTTCTGGCAGGCGGCAGTAAGAAGAGCCTGTTCGCTCGCCTTCTTTAATCCCCGTAACCGACAGTAGCGAAGCCCATGCAGCTCTTTTGAGTCTGCGAAGCTTCGCTCAATTTTTTCCTTCCTAAATTTATAAAGCATTTTTCCCGATTTAGATAAGCGATTTAATCTTACCTTTTCTTTGTGCTCCTCCCAAACATGTCGTGTTACGACTTTTACCTTATTTTTTGAACGCGTCCATTGGGATAGAAGCGGGCAGTTCACACATTTCTTTGAATCAAACTTGTATTCTCTATAACCCTCACGGGTTGTTGTTTTGTACATTAACTCTTGGCTATTGGGACAAACGTACAGATCATGGTCCTTGTCGTATGTAAATCTCCATTTAGGGAATAAGCCGGTAGTAGGGTGATATCTCCTATGGGCAATTACCCCAAAGATTTTCCGATCAGAAAGTCCCCTACAAATAGGGCTAGTAAGATAACCAGAATCTAATGCAACGGCTTCTACTTTAAATCCAAATCGCTAGACCTGACGGTCCAAACGATTCAGATATGGAACAGAATCATGAACATTTCCAGGTGTAACATAAACATCGGTAATGATATTAAGCTTCATGTCTGTAGTTCGGTGATCAAGATAACAGAACATTTCTTGCTTGTTTTCACGGGACATAAATCCACATTCAGGGTCTGTTGTACTAACGCGAATTTCTTTAGTCTCTTTCACTTCCTCTCTTTCCTTTAATGGCTTTTTTCCATGATTAACTCTATCCTCCTCAACTGCTTTGTTTAAATCATCAAAATATTCGCGAGTCTCTACTTCGACCTCTTTCTTTGAAAACTTGTTCTTATTTGCGTTTGCCTTTAAATGAGTAGAATCCGTAAATAAAACACGACCACCAACCATTTTGTGGTTCATTGCCTGTAGAACAATTTCATCAAAAATCTCCTGAAAAATATCTGTATCTTTAAAACGATGTTGGCGATTCCAACTGATTGTTGAATGATGGGGCACTGGGTCATGGAATTTCAAACCTAAGAACCAGCGGTAAGCGATATTCATTTTTATTTCTCTTTCTAATTGTCGCCCGGAACGAATGCCGTATATATATCCAATAAACATCATTTTAAAAAGAATAAGTGGATCAGAGGGGCGGCCATTATCATCACTATAATAAGGACGTACTTTTTCTAGAAGAAACGAGAAATTAATATATTTATCAATTAAACGAAGAAGGTGATTGTCTGGAACCATTTCATCTATAGATACAAATTCATATTCGTTTTGAGAGGACTCTTTAGGTTTGAACATTAGGTTTCACCACTTTATTAATAATTTTGTTAATCATATTATAACAAATTAACGCGGTGAATTGTTAAAGTTAATGAACAAAATAAAGTACTGTCGAAGGTTTTTCGACAGCCTGAGACGGCTAAGTATTAGCCGTCTTTTTATGCTTTGGCTCTGTTAAACGATAATGTTAATTTTTTTAACTCTGTTGATTGGAGCAGATGAGCTCGAATCCTGCGGGAGTAAGGGGCTGGGGAGAGACCCCGCAGGCGCTTTAAGCGCCGAGGAGGCTCCCCGTCACGCCCGCGCGGGTTCGCTGAGAGACTGAAGCGGAAATAAACAGTCAAATTTAACAGAGACTATACTTTAAAGATTCCACCAAATCCCTTAACCAGCGAAGTCACCTGTGAAACAGCACTAGCCATTTGGCCTGCCGTGTTAATCATTTTGTTAAAATCAATGGACCCATCCTGTGACTTGAATGAGTTCATGATTGATTGCATCCCATTTGGTTGTTTCGGTATGAAACTTTGCTTGGGATATGGATTCATACTCGGATACCCGCCCATAGGCATATAAGGCTGGGGAATTGTTTCATCTTTTGGCTGTAAAGGGTTTTGGAACAAGAACTGTGAATCCTTATTTGAGTATGGTTGGTATGGCATACCCAAATATGGTGTTCCTGTTCCGTAATTTTGGGCAAATGGCTGGGCTGCCTGCGAGCTATAAGGATATGGTTGGGGATTCATCCACCCGTTTCCAGCCATTTGTGGATAGAATGGGTAAGTTTGTTGGCGCCACCCGAATGGATTATTCCAAGCTGTATTTTCGATATTTGGCTGCATCGCCTGTCCCGAAGATCCATAAAAGAATCGATTATTAGGGCTCATGGTACCAAACACGGGCAAACATCTCCTCTTTCTTTATCTGCTACACAGTATGAAGATTTCCCCCGATAGGTGAATCAAAAAGGATGACTGAAGTTGTCTATTCCGCTTGAATTTTGTCTAAAGTTTAAATTTTATAAAAACAAGGAATTTTTCTTTTCTATGTTACGATAAAGAAAATGGTGAAGGAGGAAAATTACATGGACGTTCGCGAATTAAAAAGTAAGTTTTTACTTTCCCGGGACTATAGTACCGAAGATGTAAATGCACTAATGGATTTTGCTAAGAAAGCCTATATTCATGACGAAATTACTATCAAAGAATATCGCCAGCTTGTCCTTGAATTAGAAAGCCAAGGTGCTAAAGCGCCTTTCGAGCAAGACTCCCTCATCGAGAATACTAAATAAAATTTACAAGAGATGCTAATCGGCATCTCTTTCCTTTTGGCTCAATTCATTTAATACCTCGGTAAGAAAATATTCAATGGTCCGATTGGCATTTAAAAACATCTTCTTGCTAGTTCCAGGAAAAAATGCCTGAATAGAATTTCTTTCGATATGCTCTGAAGTCGTGTCAATTTGTTTGAGGTGAATATACTTGGAAGTATTTCTTTTTAGCCAGTCATTCATCATGACCTGCCATTCCTCTTTTACGCACTTTACTTCGTCTGCAAATGGTTTTATGACTTTATAAAAATCTTGTTGCTGTTGTGTTTCCCGAGCTTCTTGGTAATACTTTAAACATAACTGATTATATGTTAAAAGTTTTTCTGTTAATTCAAGGAGTCTTTCCTCCATTATGATTCCCTTCAATCCTTTTTTAATTTGCTGTGTTAATTTCCGCTCCCATCAACTGGCTTACAAAAATCAACCTTAACATTTAACACATCGATAAATTAAAAGAGCAGCTATTGAAATCGGCTGCTCTTTTATATCATAACGAATTTCAAAAACCAAGTTCAAGTTTTAAGGATGAAGATACATTGGCGGAATGTGGATTTATTATGATATCTTCCTTAAGTGGGGAGTGTTTATAAATGTTTTCAAGGGCAGAGAGTTTTCTTGCAGGCATTGCTATTTTCCCTTGCTCCTGCGCATCCAGCTCGTCACGCCGGTCTGAGAATGATGCTTCAAGAACACCATCCAACTCTTCCAATTGATCATAAATCCCAGCCAGTTTGGCCATTAGCTTTTCTTTTTCATTAGGTTGTTTATACATCAAGAACCCTCCTCATGTTTTTATGCCAGAGAAAATTATTCCCTTTCCATTCCACTAGGGAACAACAATAACAAGGTCAGGACAATATGCTTTATTAACAATAATTCTCCTTCCTTATTACGCTTCCTTCATGATTGACAAAACTAGAAGTGTTTCGCTAAAGAAAGTGGCAAATAGCAATTTTCCTGACCTTAATTCGACATTTTCTCTTTCGCATGAAAAATGCAATTTCGTACAAGCTAGTAATGGAGGTGGTTTTAATGTCTAAAAAAAATCGTCAAACCAAAAATCAAGCAAAGCCGTCACAACCTGAAAAGCGCGTTGGGTACGGCGATAAAAAGCTGGAGGGGCCAAATAGCCCTGCAGAATAATGGGTATGAAAGAAGCAAGGATACCGTTCCTTGCTTTTTCATTTCCATTTTTTTATGTCCAATACTTTTTTTAGCGCGAGTAATAATTGAAGTTGATCGGACTTCGCATAGTACCAATCGGTAAGGTGAATAGGATGTTTGAACCGAGCAGCAGGTGCATGCAGCCAAAATGGCGATACATGATGATGTTTGCTCCAGTCTACGTATTCGTGTTGATGGTGTTTTACAACAGGGAAAGTTGCCCGAAGCATAGGGGTTTTTCCGGCCGTCCTGATTTTAAAGTACTGCTCATAATCAAACCGCGAACCAGTATGGGGGGTTTTATCCGCAAACTCAAAAAAATGGGGAAAAAGCCGAGGGTGAAACAAAATCCTTACCAATCTTTTTCCCAGTCCAATCCGCTTAGAAAGGGATCTAAAGCCATTTACACTAGCCCCATACACCTCTCCGCCGCATGTTGGAAACAAAACGCAACTAAAATGAAGCCAATCCTGAAAATTAAAAACAAATGAATGAAACACTTTACTTTTATAAATGGGATGTTCAATGACAGGATTCTGTATCACATTCTGTTCATTAATAATCAGTGCGGTGGTCAGCCTGTCAATATCTTTGGTCTGCCAATAATGTTGCCATTCTTTCTGAATAAACCGGGATATATGAAAATACGGAAATAAATGAAACAGGGGACGGTTTAATTTCGTCGAGTAATGGTAGAGCAGCAGCTGGGGATAGGCATCATGAAAAATAAGCCAATTGGCCCGTTCATAGGTCATAAACAGTTCCTTTCTTACTTGAGAGGAAAGAAGCTGGCGAAAAATGGAGCCTTCTAAATCACACATATTCCAACCGCCATTCCTTGACACCATACTGGCAAGAAAAGACCAAATGATATCAGGATGCTTTTTAAAATAGGAAAAATAGCCATTGGTTCTGGTAATATTATCAATATTTCTCTTTTTTGTTTCTTCTCTAATTTGACTAATGATGTTCTGTTCATGTAATGTAAGATAACTCATATCGTTTTTCCTTCACGAATTTAATAGTTTATCAAGGTAAGACAAATATCCTCTGAGAAATATGTATCATTTCTTTTCTTGACAATAACGGTACAATTATTATTAGAGTTTTCAACATGAGTTATTCTATTCAGCGAATTTTCCAATGATTTGGTATCTAAGGCATGTCTTAAAGAGGTGCATATCATGAGTGTGAATTATCCTAACGGAAAAAAGTATGTTCAAAGACAAGTGGAACCCAGGTTAAAAGTGACAAATCAAAAGAATGGAACTTTTAGTAATCGTGGGATGACACTGGAAGAAGACTTAAATGAAACCAATGAATACTATCGGAATCAAAAAATTGCGGTTATCCATAAAAAACCAACACCGATTCAGATTGTGCAGGTCGATTACCCCAAACGGAGCGCGGCTGTCATAAAAGAGGCATACTTTAAACTTGCTTCCACTACTGACTATAATGGTGTATACAAAGGAAAATATATTGATTTTGAGGCAAAGGAAACACAAAATCCAACATCGTTTCCGTTAAAAAATTTCCATCAGCATCAGATTTCCCATATGGAGGAAGTATTAAATCACAGGGGAATTTGTTTTGTCATCATTCGATTTACCAAATTTGATCAAGTATACCTGCTTGGAGCAAAGCACTTATTGACCTACTGGAACAGAATGATAAATGGAGGCCGAAAGTCCATCACAAAACAAGAAATTGAAGAAAATGGCCATTATATCCCACTGGGATATCAACCTAGAATTGACTATATTAAAGTTTTAGAAGATTTGGTTGGAAAGGAAGGAACCTCCAATGGCTGAACAATTTCAATCCAGGGAGGAACGCCGTAAGAAACTCCAAAAAAGCGGCAATCCAAAACCCAAGAAAAAGCCACGAGGACTTGCAATAAAAATCTTCCTATCTCTGGTCATGCTTGGATTTGTCGGTTTACTTGCTGGGGTTGGAACTGTTGCCTACTTGGTGAAGGATGCGCCCGAGCTTGACCCGAAATTATTAAAAGATCCTATCCCTTCGAAGATTTTAGATAAAGACGGCAAAACCATTACCGAGGTTGGTGCCGTCAATCGGGAATATGCCAGCTATGATGATATACCGACAGTGCTTGAAAATGCAATTTTGGCAACAGAGGACTATCGGTTTTATCAGCATCACGGAATTGACCCGATCCGTTTGGGAGGCGCCATCATCGCCAATTTCAGGGAAGGTTTTGGTGCTGAAGGCGGCAGTACAATTACCCAACAGGTTGTCAAGAATTCGTTTTTGACACATGAGAAAACGATAAAGCGTAAGGTTCAGGAAGCATGGCTTGCTTATCAGTTGGAACAAAAATATACCAAACACCAAATCTTTGAAATGTATGTTAACAAGGTCTTCGTATCAGAGAACAGCTATGGGATGGCTACGGCGGCTAAAATTTATTATGGCAAAGAATTAAAAGATTTATCCTTGTCGGAAGCAGCCCAAATTGCCGGAATGCCCCAAAGTCCCAACAACTACAATCCTTTTACAAATCCGGACTTAGCGGAAAAACGCCGGAATATTGTCTTATCATTAATGAAGCAGCATGGGTTTATTACAAAAGATGAGATGGAAGAAGCAATAAAAATAAAAGTGGCCGATACTGTTTTAAAACCGGAACAGCGTACTGTTAACGACAAACCTTATGATTCGTTTGTTGACCAGGTTATATCGGAAGTAAATAATAATACTGACTTTGATATTAACACAGATGGTTTGACCATTTATACAACGCTGGATTCAAATGCCCAATTATATGTGGATAAAATTTTGAACTCCGATGAAATCATTAACTATCCGGACGATCAGTATCAAGCAGGGATTGTTCTGCTTGATACAAAAACAGGAGAAATCCGGGCAATTGGGGGAGGAAGAAACCGGCAGAAGCGCGGCTTTAACTATGCTATTCAATCCCAGCGTCAGCCTGGTTCCACCATTAAGCCTGTCCTAGACTATGCCCCAGCCATCGAATACTTAAATTGGGGCACCTATCAAATGATTGAGGATAAGCCGATTACCTACTCTTCTGGTAAACAATTTGGGAACTGGGACTCCAAATATCTGGGAGCCATGACGATCCGGACTGCCTTGCAATTATCCCGGAATACCCCGGCAGTCCAAGCGTTACAGCAAGTAGGACTTGACAAAGCAAAGGACTTTGCTGTCAATTTAGGCATACCTTTAAAGGAAATATATGAATCATATGCCATTGGTGGTTTTGGGGGTAAAACGGTTGGGGTATCTCCGCTTCAAATGGCAGGAGCGTACAGTGCATTTGGCAATAACGGGATATATACCAAACCACATGCGGTTGCTAAAATTGAACTTCGTGATGGTACAGTGATGGATACTGCGCCAGAACCAAAGGTAGCCATGAAGGATTCTACTGCCTTTATGATTACAAGTATGCTTAAAAGTGTACTCGTCTCCCCAGGAACCGGTACCAGGGCCAATGTGCCTGGCGTTCCTGTTGCAGGGAAAACAGGAACTACCAACTATACAGTCGACGAAATGAAACAATGGGGAATCAAAAGCAGCAGTTCTGTCCCTGACGCATGGTTCACTGGTTATTCCACCAACTACACGGCATCGATTTGGACGGGATATGGTGATCGTAAAACACCGATTGAAGCTAAGGGTGACAACCAAAGGATCGCCCAAATGATATTTAAGAATTTAATGACGTACGTATCTAAAGATATTGAAACACCGGATTTCACGATGCCCGATAGTGTCCAGCAGGTTAGGATTGAAAAAGGATCAATGCCTCCTGCACTAGCAGGTGAATACACTCCGGATAGTGAAGTCATTACGGAATATGTAGTTAAAGGGCATGCCCCTAAAACAGTTTCTGAAAAGTATAACAAGCTTGAGACCCCTGTTAACCCGGCTGCTACTTATGATGCCGCGTCAAAGCAAATCACTTTAACATGGGAATATAAAAATGCAGTGAATGCAACCGTTCAATTTGATGTCTCCTACGATAACGGTTCTGGTTCAAAACATACCGTTGTAACAGAAAATCATTTGAGTCTTCCAGCCAACCCCGGTGAAAAATATTCATTTACGATTACCGCTATTAGCGGAAGTAACCAGAGTGATTCTGTATCGGCCTCTATCGATATCCCTCTGCCTGAAAGTGATGGCCAGGGAAATGATGGAGGAAACGGCGGTAATAACGGAAACGGAAATGGCAATGAGAATGGCAATGGCAACGGGAATGGCAACGGGAATGGCAACGGTCAAGGTAATGGGAATGGTTCAGGGACTGTCACACCGCCCGTTATAACTCCCGGAACCCAAAGCGGCCGTGGCAATGGAACATAAATAAAAAAATCGTCTAGGATTTCGACCTGGACGATTTTTTTATGCTTTCTTTGACATATAGCTTTTCCAATTCAATCATTAGTTCGGATAGCTGGCGATAGGAATGAAATAAACCGGGTCTCTTTTTTATAAACTCCAATCTCTCTTCCAAATTAATTGGTTTTATCTTTAGTTGAGGAAAAGGGACAGGCAAAAGGGAATGGGGAGCATCTTCCAGTTCATTGGTGATATATAATAAACGGATAAATAGGTAGATCCCTTGCTTCATCATCGCATCAGCATTTCTATCCTCCCGTTCCCTAAAAACCCTCTGAAGGCCTTGGTTTATTCCGTCCCATTCTGACAAAATCATTTCAAACGTCTCTTGCCGATTATTCATGAATGGTAACCTTCCCTCGCATCCGCTTCTTGCCCTCTCTGCATAAATCCAATAAAGGACAGCTTGGGCATTGGGGATTTTGAGCCTTACAATGGTATCTGCCAAAAAAAATTAACCGATGGTGCGTAACCGACCATTCGGATTTAGGAACCTTTTTCATTAATGTATTTTCAACTTCTAAGACAGAATCCTTCCATCGGCAAATTCCAAGGCGTTTACTTACCCTCTCCACATGCGTATCCACGGCAATAGCCGGAATCCCGAAAGCTACCGACACGACGACATTTGCCGTCTTTCTGCCAACGCCGGGCAGCTTAGTCAGCTCATCACGATCCTTCGGCAGTTCACCATCATACTCATTTAACAGCATCCTGCATAAACTCTGAATATTCTTTGCCTTATTGCGGTAAAGTCCTATTGAATGTATATCGTTTTGCAGTTCTTCTAGCGGTACACTCAAATAATCCTCAGGCGTCTTATATTTTTTGAATAATTCCTTTGTTACTTTATTGACAAGCGCATCCGTACATTGAGCGGATAAAGAAACGGCGATGACGAGCTCAAATGGATTGGAATGATTTAATTCGCAGTGCGCGTCGGGAAACATTTCCTCAATTTGGTCTAAACTATAACGGATTTGCGAATTATTTAGCATTTTTTTCACCTTCTTTAAAGTTTGACTCTGTTAGAATTGGGTGTTGATTTCCGCTCAAGGGGCCCCCTTTCCCCTGCCTCGTACTGCCGCAGGGGTCGAGCTTATCCACTCCAATCAACTGTGTTTAAAAGATAACAATAATTTCACTGGTCTTAGTTTGAAAGAAAAATAAACGAGAGCAGTCTCTCGTTTTTTAGGATTATTGTTCGAGCCAATTGTAAAAAGGGACCGTCGGCTGATTGGATTCATCTCTCGTTTTCCCTTTTTGCGCCTGATATTGGCGGAACTTTCGGCCATGATTTTTAGCCTGTTCAATTGTTTTAATGCCATTCTTCTTCCATTCAAAAAGAATTCTATCAATATAGCGAAAATTTAATTTTCCGGACATAACGGCTTCCTTTAAAGCTGCTTTAATAATAACAGGGTCATGGTGGTCATCGTCCAGCCACATGGCAAGGGATTCACATTCAAAAGGAGATAAAGGACGTCCGAATTCCTGCTCAAAGCAGGTATAAAGATCTGTCTCTCCCGACTTTTTCGCTGCCTCCTGTCCCTCCTTATTCGAGAGCAGGAACTGCTCTATTAGTCTTTCCCATAAAGGTTTTATGGAATACTTTTCATATCGTATACCTTCATTTGAGTACTCATCGATGATTTCAAGGAACCCCCTTTGGATCATCCTGCGAAGGGAATCATTACACTCCGCAATCGAAACGGTCATCCTGTCAGACAGTTGTTCGGGTGTAGGAAAAGAATTGCCTTTTTCTATGAAGGCCAATATATTCAGTAACAAAACAAGTTCTGTTTCGGTTAAATTCAGTTTACGATATTCAGAAAATAAAAGAGCAGGAACCGTAATGGAACCTTGTTCAAGCCAGGTTAATAGCGTATTCTTCATTTTTTAGACACCTCCTAGTTAGTATAACATGAACCAGTATTGCAAGTAAGTGTAATAGGCATCCAAGTATGGAAAGAAAAAAGCCTGCTGGTGCAGGCTTCTTCTTGATAAATAAGATTATCCTTTATTTTACTGCCTTGCTTTTTTCCTCGACAAATTGGTGCATTCTTGCAACAGCCGTTTCCAATTGGTCCAGTGCGGCTGCATAGGAAAGACGAATATTATCCGGAGTACCAAATCCGGAACCTGGCACAACGGCAACTTTGGCTTCGACAAGCAATCCCTCCACGAATTCATCCACACTCTTGTATCCTGTCAATTCAGCTGCTTGTTTGACATTCGGATAAAGATAGAAAGCGCCCTGAGGCTTCACACAAGTAAATCCAGGAATGGCCACCAACTTATCATAAATAATTTCCAGCCTATCTTCAAAGGCTTGGCGCATCTCCTCCACTGTCTCTTGCGAACCAGTATAGGCGGCAATGGCCGCATATTGTGCTGTAGTGGTTGGATTGGATGTACTATGGCTAGCAAGGTTCGTCATGGCCTTGATGATTTGTTTGTTTCCGGCCGCATATCCAATTCTCCAACCTGTCATGGAATGTGATTTTGATACACCATTAATGACAATCGTCTGCTCCTTTAATTCAGGAGAAAGCTGGGCAATTGACACATGCTTGGCCTCACCATAAATCAACTTTTCATAAATTTCATCGGAAACGATGAGAATATCTTTTTCCAGACAAACCTTTCCTAACTCCAGCAGTTCTTCTGCCGAATAAATGACTCCTGTAGGGTTGCTTGGCGAATTAATAATCACGGCCTTTGTTCTGCCGGTAATTGCGTTTCTTAGCTGGTCAGGGGTGATTTTAAAATGATTCGCTTCTGAACCCTCAATAAATACAGGAACCCCACCGGCAAGCTTTACTTGTTCCGGATAACTAACCCAGTATGGAGTAGGGATAATCACCTCATCATCTTCATTTAACAGCACTTGAAAAAGTGTGTAAAGCGCATGCTTGGCGCCGCTTCCCACGATAATTTCGCTCGATTCATAGTTTAAGCCTTGATCATTTTTAAATTTATTGACAATGGCCATCTTCAATGCTGGCAAACCCGCTGATGGTGTATATTTCGTTTGTCCTTCATTCATTGATTGGATGGCGGCATTTAAGATATATTGCGGCGTGTTAAAGTCTGGTTCACCTGCCCCCAACCCAATGACGTCCACACCCTGCTGCTTCAGTTCCTTTGCTTTTGCTGTGATTGCTAGTGTGGCAGAAGGCGTCAGCGCCATTACCCGCTTTGCTAATTCGATTGCCATTACCTGTTCCTCCATTCATATCCATCTATAAATTTTCAATTTGTTTCAGCCATTCCCCTGTTTCAAAATGAACATAATAATAGTTTATTAAATTATCTTTTGAACGGTAATAAATTTCCCATAATGGGATGTTTTTTTCCATTCCCAGCCGGATCGAAATAATTTTCACAGGACTCTTCTCATCTATCAGTTTTTGAACGGCTTCCTCTTTGGTAAGTCCTGAACTGGCTTTTTTCACAAATACTTTCTTAGTTTTTTCGGGAATCCAGACAATAATTTTTTTACCTTGTTGGTTTTTCCCTTCAATCACATTCACTGTCTCCAGACCATTGTAAATATGAAAATCATTTACCTGACTGATCTTAACCTTATTGCCAGCAAGTTCCACCGCTTTTTTTTCAGCAGTCTTTACAGGTTCCATTGCAGTTATATAAACTTTTATGGACATGCCCACAATAGCCACTATCACCACAATAAAAATAATAATCCATTTTTTCAAATTCATTCACTCACTATGTACATTTTATTAAACATTATGCTTGTTCTTTGGCGCTGCTTATAATCCAATCTTCCTTTCCATCCAGTTTACTTCTGTTATTTCGTAAAGTCTTTATTCGGATAAAATCCTCTCAACTATTATAACAGGTAATTTTAAAACTTGCCCTGAATCTACTGGAGTTTTAAAACAAAAAATTGAATTAATTTGCTTCCTTTTCTCTTGGTATGGTGAAAATTTCATATTTGGACTCAGAAAATTTTAAAGTCACCGTTCCATGCCTTTTAGTGGAATAAACTTCAGACCACGTTTGGCGCAGGCTCGAAATCATATCCGTATCAGAGAGGTCCTCGGATGTAAATAAAATGGATATTTCCGGATTTAAATAGGTAATCAACTCTTCTGAAAGAGATGATTCCTTATCGAGATTGGGTATTTTTAAGACGGTAATATTTCCAAGGTCCCTTGACATAAGAGTTTCTTCTGCACGGCTGCTAAAGGATGACAGAAAGAACAATCGATTACCAAAAAAATCCAGTGTAAGATCCAAGCCTTCATTCTGTCCGCTGCCGGCAAATTGGACTTCTGACATTAATTCGGGAAGAATCTCACTTTTCTTCCCTTGTTCCCAGGCATGGACAGAAACTTGGTATTGTTCATCTATTTCACTTACAACATTGGGATAGGCGCCTGGAAATGTGATGATTTCCCCAATCTTATAATTTGCAATCAGGTCGTTGAGTCTGTGGGCAGAAAGATGTTTGCTCTCCTTCGTTAAAATCAAAGTGTGAATTGTCTTTACATCATATAATTTAAGCCATCTGTTTAATTCTTTCTCCGTATCTTGACCGCCCATATCAACTAATATGGCTTTACCCTCCGGTCCCTGGATGAGAGTCGCTTCTCCCGCAGTCAAACCAATAAATGTAACGGCCATTTCATGGTCTTTTAAATTCAATTTAATATTTTCCACGTTGCCTGAATGAATCGTTTCGGCTGTGACAACGAAACTGAACAAAAAAACAAGCGGTAAAAATATAAGCAGTGTTCGCATATACACACCTCCATAAGGTATAGTATGCGTATTTTTCCAGATTTTATCATAACCACGTATGGACAACCTCAATTAATTCATCCATTGGGCCCGTTTTCATGGTCACAGGAGGAATAGATGCCAAGAAGTGTTTCCCATATTTCGTTGTAATAATTCGCTTATCGAAAACGACCATGATGCCCCTGTCCGTTTCAGATCGGATTAATCGGCCAAACCCTTGCTTAAACCGCAGAATGGCTTCCGGAAGTGCATATTCGCTAAAGGAGTTGCCGCCTTGTTCTTCGATAATTTGACATTTTGCTTGGGTAATCGGTTCTTCCGGTGGACTAAACGGAAGCCTGACCATAACCAAACAAGATAAATCCTCCCCAGGAATATCTACCCCTTCCCAAAAACTTCCTGTCCCAAACAATATAGCTTTTTCAAACCGCTGAAAGCTTCTTGTAAGCCTAGTGGGACTGCCGCCGGTAATCCCTTGGGCAATCAGCACATAATCTTCCAGGAATCCACTTTCCCGGATTAATTCGTAAGTCTTCCTCAACATGTCATAGGCCGTGAAAAGAATCAGCATTCTACCTTTGGTTGCTTCTGCTATACTGATAATTTGTTCTGAAATGGCAACCACATACTCATCCAATGACACTGAATTCACTTCAGGGAGATCAGTCGGGATTACCATTTGCACTTGTCTTTTATACTCAAAAGGTGACGGGATTACCAACTGATGGACTCCATCAGGACTAAGGCCTATTTCTTTCATGATATAGTCAAAAGATTGATTAACCGTTAATGTAGCAGAGGTAATTACAACCCCCTGTTTTACAGAAAAAAACTTTTCATGGAGAGTTGCGGCAACCGAAGCAGGCTGCGCCATGAACGCCGTTACGTTTTGCGGCGAGCGAAAATCAATCTCAATCCATTTAACATTATTAGTATCTTTCATGAAACAACTCTTTACGGTATTTTTCAAGTCCGTTACTTCATTTAACCAGAGATGAAGGTCAGTTATAATCATTTCCTGTTCATTGGTATACACCGTTTGCTGGCTGCTCAACCATTCCATCCGCGCCTCTGCCATTGTTTGAAGATCCGATAGTGCAAATGCTAACCGTTCCGCGCTATGAACAAGAGCTTTACCTTGTTTACTGGTGTCGGTATTAGAAAAGCGGATTTTTGTCCGGAAAGAAGTGCTTGTACCGATTTGTTTGGACTTGGCGAAAACACCAACCAGTTTAAAAAATTCATCCATTTCATAGGTTAAATGTGCCATCAGTTCATTTACTTCAAAAGTATGTGGCAATTCCGCCGGTGTATCAGGAAGTGCCTCAAGCATTTTTTCCAATTTATAGAATAACTGCCCCTGTTCATATTGACCAAATTGTCCCAACAGCAGACGGGTAGAAAAATAATCGAGCGAATACCCAAAAAATTGAGCCGCTGATTTCTCAAGATGATGCCCTTCATCAATAATGGCGAAATCATAATTTGGCAGAATTGAGCCGTGTTCCTTTATATCACTTAATAACAAGGAGTGGTTGGTAATAATAATATCTGAGGACTCCGCCTTTGATTTAGCCAGCTTGTAAAAGTCCCGATCTTGCCAAGCTTGATTCTCAGGGAAAACCTGCGTTTCATTTTTGATTTTATTCCAATAAATCAATCCACCGCTGGATAGATTTAATTCATCCTTGTCACCCGTTTCTGTCTCTGTCAACCAAACGAGGATTTGCATTTTAGTCAGTGTGGTGTCGTAGTTATCATCTTCATCCAGTAAGGTCAGATAAAACTTCTCCAAACTTAGATAATGTTTTTTTCCCTTCAATATGACAGCATTAACCTCGAAAGAAAGCATTTTATTCAATTGGGGTATCTCTTTTTTTAATATTTGATCCTGCAATTGGATGGTGTGGGTACTCACTATAATCGGTTTTTGGTGCTGTCTGGAAAAGTAGGCAGCCGGCAATAGATACCCAAGTGATTTGCCAATCCCGGTGCCTGCCTCGATTAAGGTATGGGCCTTCGTCTGAAAGGCATTGTATACCGCATCCATTATTTTAAATTGACCGGATCTTTTTGTGTATGTCTCTAATCCCTTACTGAGCACCGCCAGCTTATCGGTATCACTAGCCGGATAGGCATACTCATTATTACCTTCTGATAATCCCGCTTTCTGATCACGTTTCCTTAATGCCAATCCATTAATTATTTCCACAGAAGCCCCAGCTTGTACATCTTGGTCCTCCAATTTTAACTGCAGTTCATCAAGTAACAACTGCAAATCACTTTTAAGCCCGCCAGAAAGCGGCAGAAGATGCTGAAGGGTAACAGGCGGGAGTTTTGATAGCCGCTCTAACAACAGCAGAAACAATTCTGCTGTCACTTCCGCATCACTATCGGCTTGATGAGGGCGATTATGATTAAGGTTTTCTTTTTCGGCCAAATCGGAGAGCTTGTAACTGTCCGCAGTAGGGTATAAAATTCTTGCCATTTCTACTGTATCTAGAACAGAACCATAAAATCCTCCAAACCCTGCTTGAATCAATTCCTCCTGCAGGAAGGATAAATCAAATAAAACATTATGGGCAACAAAATAAGCATCCTCTAATAAAAATGATACCTTTTCGGCTATTTCCGAAAATAACGGGGCATCCTTTACCATTTCATCGTTTATGCCCGTTAACTCTTCAATAAACACCGGGATGGACTTTTGGGGATTGACAAGCGACGAAAATCTTTCAGTGATTTTGCCATTTACAATGACCACTGCCGCAAACTGAATAATTTTGTCACCCTTCTTCGGAAGGTTTCCTGTCGTTTCCAAATCAATTACTACAAATTTATTTACCATTTCAATAAACACCCCAAAACTTCTCGTTCCATTAACGATATGCGTCTGACAGTTACAAAAAATTGTCGGAGGCATACCATTTTCACTTATTCATTATAATAAAGTCCATGAAAAAAGAAAAATCCCCAGTAAAGGGGACTTTTCACAATATCGTTAGAGCCGGTTCAGCATGGATAAGTTCCTTAATCCTGTTATATTCATCCATGATAGCGACCTTTGGCTTATGAGTGGAAAGCTTTTCTTCAGGTACCATTACGTACGAGATAATAATGACCACATCACCAGGTTGCACGAGTCTCGCTGCGGCACCATTTAAACAAACTACACCACTGCCTCTTTCGCCAGGAATGATATAGGTCTCCAAGCGAGCACCATTGTTATTATTGACAATTTGCACTTTTTCATTGGCAATCATGCCCACGGCTTCTAGAATATCTTCATCAATCGTAATACTGCCAACATAGTTTAAATTCGCTTCGGTCACCGTTGCCCGATGGATTTTGGCATTCATCATGGTTCGAAACATATGGGTTCCTCCCCCCGCCAGTCTAAATCGATAATCAGATTATCGATTAAACGAACCTTGGAAAATTTCACGGCAAGTGCGATGATAATCCTGCCTGTAAGTTCTTCCAAAGGTTTTAATTGTGGGTATGACAATATATCCACATAATCTATTATTCCACTTGAATGGCTGGTAATCATGTCTTCTATTATTTCAAATAATGAACCGGGATTCCGCTCCCCTTGTTCAATTGCCTGTTTAGCTGCTTGCAAGCTATTATAAAGAATCGGTGCTTGCTGTCTTTCTTGCGGCATGAGGTTCACATTGCGGGAACTTTTAGCCAGCCCGTCCTGTTCCCGGACAATATCGACGGCAACCAGTGCTACCGGAAAATTAAAGTTCGAAACTAATCCCTCAAGCACAGCAACTTGCTGGGCGTCTTTTTTACCAAAATAAGCACGGTCCGGCATCATGATATGAAACAACTTTGTGATGACGGTGGCAACTCCGTCAAAGTGGCCTGGACGTGATTTGCCACACAATACATCTGTGCGGTCTTTAACCGAAACAATGACTGTTGGCTCATTGGGATACATTTCGGTTACGGATGGATAAAACAAGTAATCCACTTGCTCGCTTTCAGCCAAAGCCCGGTCCCGTTCGAAATCCCGGGGATATTCGGCAAAATCCTCTGTTGGCCCGAATTGCAACGGATTGACAAAGATACTCATGACCACAATATCATTATCTTTGCGGGCATTTCTCACAAGTGTTAAATGGCCTTCGTGGAGATACCCCATGGTTGGAACGAAACCAATAGTTTTTCCTTGCCGCTTTTGGCGGGTTATCTCTTCCTGCATTTCCTTGATTCCTGTTACTACTTTCATGATTTACCTCCGTAGAGTCCGTTTAGCTCATGTTCTTTCATTGTATAGGAATGCTTATCTTCCGGAAATTGCAGATTCCGTACTTCGGAGGCATAGGCTTGGATTGATTCTACCATGAACGTGTTAACAGCATGGTATTGTTTTACAAACTTTGGCACCCGCTCAACACCGTAGCCTAAGATGTCATGATACACCAAGACTTGTCCATCCACATAGACTCCAGCACCAATACCGATGACCGGTATGGCCAGTGATTTGGCTATTTCTTCGGCCAGCTGTTTAGGGACACATTCCAAGACAATCGCAAAGGCGCCGGCTTGTTCACATTTTTTCGCATCATCCAGCAGTTTCTTTGCCGCTTCGGCATCCTTCCCTTGTACTTTATATCCTCCGATTACCCCTACTGATTGCGGCATCAAACCCAAGTGTGAGCAAACAGGAATACCTGCATTTACAAGGGCGGATATTTTTTCAATCACACCATCGGCACCCTCCAGTTTAACGGCATGTGCACCGGCTTCCTGCATAATCCGGCCAGCACTCACAAGCGTGTCCCTAACAGACAGATGATAGGTTAAAAACGGCATATCAGTTACGATAAACGTATCTCTGGCACCGCGCTTCACTGCCCTTGTATGATGGATCATATCATCAAGCGTTACAGGAATAGTAGAATCATAGCCAAGGACTACCATTCCCAAAGAATCACCGACTAGAATCATATCGACTCCGCCCTGCTCCGCCTGTTTGGCGGACGGATAGTCGTAGGCCGTCAACATGACAATTTTTTCATTGTGTTGTTTCATTCTCAAAAAATCAGTTGTTTGCTTCATTGCATTCCCTCCTCATTATCATTGGGGAGAGGCGACAAAACGGGTAAAAAGCATAATAAAAAGGATCCTTCTGAAGGCAGAGGATCCCCAAGTACTCTTTACGTGTTCCATCCCTCTGTCCCGGTCCGTTTTACGGATCTAGGCAGAAACCTTTTTCAATTTAGTAAAGTCTTAAAAAGGTGCAGTTCCATTGATACTGCCCATTCAAATTATATAAAATTTACAGAATTCTTTCAAGATATCATTTATTCTAGAGTTCAATATCAGCTGAATAGACATGATGAACAGTGCCTGAAAAGTCCTCCAGCCTTAATACCCCTTCATCGGTAATTCCCAAGGCTTTGCCCTCAATGACATTCGTAAGGGTGCGTGCTTTGATAACTTTTCCAATACTGACGGCATATCCCTCCCATAAAACCTTAATGGGATAAAATCCTTGTTTAAGATAAAGCAGATATAACTTTTCGAAATGGGTAAAAATGCTTCTTACCAGTGAAGAACGGGACACCAAGTTACCAGACTCGATTAACAAGGAGCTTGCTGTGCCTCTCAATTCAACTGGAAAGTCTTCTTGTTTTTGGTTCGCATTTAAGCCAATTCCGACGATAATGGAATGGATACGGTCTGCTTCCGCTTGCAGTTCTGTCAATATCCCTGTCACTTTTCTACCGTTAATCAAGATGTCATTCGGCCATTTTATTTCGGGAGATAATCCAGTTATCTCTTCAATTGCCTGGACAATAGCAACAGCAGTGAGCAGGGTTAACTGAGGGGCTTTGGTGAGCGGGATGTTTGGCCGGAGAATGAGACTCATCCAAATACCGGTATATTTAGGCGAATGCCATTTCCGGTTCAATCTTCCTTTACCTGCCAGCTGCTCTTCCGCAATAACGACCGTTCCTTCCTGTGCATTTTCCGCAGTAAGTTTATGGGCAATAAACTGAGTCGAATCCACGCTTTCTTGATAATAAATGTTTTTCCCGATAAACTGGGTGGTAAGTCCCAGCCGTATTTCATCCGCTGTCATTTTATCCGGGGTCTTCAGGATTCGATAGCCCTTTTTACGGACTGCTTCCAATTCAAATCCCTCTTTTCTCAGTTCCTCTATATGCTTCCAAACAGCCGTTCTTGAACAGCCGATGACTTCGGCCAAATGCTGTCCGGAAAGAAATTGTTCCCCCGCCTGTGTAAAAGCATCCAGCAGTTTCTTTCTTAATTCCGACTGCACTCCATGAGCCACTCCTTAATTCTGTGTTTTTCGTTGACTACGCTTCCTTCTACTACTGCCTTCTCAATGTGCAAAAGTGTTTGTTTCAGCCACGGGCCGCCGCTTTGTCCGTACCACTTAATCAAATCACTGCCCGTCACATCCAAGTCATTCCGCGCCTTTATCGGCAACTTTTGATAAACCTCTAACCAATGTTGCGCGCTGTCGATGTTTTGGATACCATTTAGAGCCAGAGCAAGTATTTCCGCTGATTGGATTGTATCGTACCCTGCTGTGTACAACTGGTAAACGGCCCAATCCTCCTTCAGCCTTTGTCTGGTGAAAACCAAGCAATCCTTGATTTCCTTTATTTCTTTCACGGGTAGACGCCATCCTCTTAAAAATGGTTCCACAGCTTCTTCTTTTACTTCCAAACAGAATAACAGAAGGCACCACATTTCTTTTTTGCTTAAATGTTCGCAGGGGAAATCCAGCAGTTTAGCGATTTTCCCCTCTTGTTTTTCCAATCCTGGCAAAAACAAATGCAGATTGGCATCCAATAATATTTTTAGGGCATTTTTTCTGTTATCACCCATTAATAGTTTTTCAAACTCCGCCCGTTTTCGTTCCACTGCAATATTGGCAAGAAGATGATGGAGCTCCGATAGCGCCTTGCTGGTCTCTGCCTCAATCTGAAATGACAGCTGGCTAGCAAACCGAACAGCCCTCATCATCCGCAATGCATCTTCATGAAAACGTTCATTGGCTAGACCTACCGTTTGAATGATTTTATTTTGGATTGCCATTTGACCGTTAAACGGGTCTATAACCCGGCCGTTTTTGTCCATGGCAATCGCATTCATGGTAAAGTCCCTCCGCTTCAGGTCTTCTGTCAGGCTGCGAATAAAGGCTACGCTCTTTGGCCTTCGGTAGTCCTGATATTCACTTTCTGCCCTGAAAGTAGTAATTTCATAATTATTCCCATTATGCAGGACCAAAACGGTACCATGCTCTATTCCAATATCGACTGTTTTTTTGAATAATGTTTTGACTTCGTCCGGAGTAGCCGAAGTGGCAATATCCACATCGCTGATTGGCTTACCCAGCAGGTAGTCCCGTACGGAACCTCCCACGAAATAAGCTTCAAATCCAGCATTCTCGAGTATCTTTAAAACGGGTACGGCGGATAAAAAGGGTTCTTTCATGCGAATCACCTTGATAAGAGATTAAAGTATATGGATTCATACTGTTCCACAATTTTTTTCGTGTTAAATTTCGTTCTCGCAAGCTGTTGTGCTTCCTGGGAGAATTGCTTATGCAATTTCGCGTCTCTCAAAATTTCAATACCTTTTTGCGAGATGGCTTCCACGTCACCCACTTCACAAATATAACCGGTAACCCCATGATCTATGACCTCGGGAATGCCGCCCACATTTGTACCGATGCAGGGAACACCGCAGGCCATTGCTTCTAAGGCAACAAGTCCGAAACTCTCTTTTTCTGATAATAATAGCATTAAATCACTAATGGAGTATAATTCCTCTAGATTCTCCTGTTTTCCCAAGAACATTACTTGATCTTCAATGCCTAATTGGGTGACTAGTTTAGAAACGATGGTCATTTCCGGCCCGTCACCAACAAGCAGCAGTTTTGCCGGCATGACGGCTGCCATTTTCGCAAATGCTTTCACCACGTCCTGAACCCGCTTTACCGCACGAAAATTAGAAACATGGATAACAACCTTTTCATTGTCTTTAATCCCAAATTCCGTTTTTAAATGCCCGGCATCACTTTTCTGATAAATTCGCTCATCGATAAAATTATAGACTGTTTGAATTTGTTGATCAGGATGAATCAGTTCATGTGTCTGTTTAACCAACGCATTGGACACAGCTGTAACAGCATCCGATTTTTCAATGCCAAATTTGATGGCGTCAGAAAGTGACGGGTCATAACCTAATACCGTAATGTCCGTCCCATGTAAGGTGGTGATGATTTTGATGTCCCGGCCTAACATTTGCTTAGCCAATATCGCACAAACAGCATGCGGAATCGCGTAATGGACATGAAGCAAATCAAGCTTTTCACGATTTGCCACCTCGGCCATTTTACTGGCCAAGGCAATGTCATATGGCGGATACTGAAAAACGGAATATTGATTGACCTCCACTTGATGGTAATAAATATTGTGGTAAATTCGGTTCAATCTGAACGGAATGCTCGATGAAATAAAATGAATTTCATGGCCTTTTTCCGCAAGCATTTTCCCTAATTCTGTCGCTACTACACCTGAACCGCCCACCGTGGGATAGCAAGTGATACCAATTTTAAGTTTTTTCATAGAAATTAATCTCCTAACAAATCACGCTGCAGCAGAATTGGCATTTTAGTTTTGAAGCCTTCTGCGAAATTCACGCCCACCTGCTTGCCAAACATTCTTTCTCTTGCCTCCACGGTTTCAATATAGCCGTTGACAAGCGGCGTGTTAAAGCTTTCATCAGTTCTCGTAAACTGGCTTTCATAGGCCCTTAAAGCTGCCAGTTTTTTTTCGATGAATGGGGATATATCAACCGCAAAGTCCGGCCGATGGAACCCATTAATCATATAAAAATATACCCGGTCTGCCTTGTGTGGCACGTTTGCCTCATTAGTATGGTATTTTTTAATACCTGCAGAAAAAACCGCTTCTTCCACAAGACGCGCGCAGTTACCGTGATCGGGATGACGATCTTCAAAATACGGCGCAAACACAAGCTTTGGCTTATAAGAACGAATCACTTCAGCAATCCTATTTATGTATTCTTCCCTCATATATAATCCTCTGTCAGGAAAACCCAGCGAGGTTCGATACGCTGCGCCCAAAATTTCAGCCGATTTGGCAGCTTCTTGTTTTCGCAGTGTAACGGATCCATTTGAAGAGAGATCGGCATCGGTTAAATCACAAATGCCAATTTGCTTTCCTTCAGAAGCGAGTTTGGCAATGGTTCCCCCCATACCGATTTCCACATCATCCGCATGGGCACCAAAAGCCAGGATATCTAACGTCTTATTCATTGTCATCACTTTCTTCATTTACAATTTGGCGCCAATCCATTAGGCCTTCATCAATTCCCCGAATTAATAGTTCTGCTGTTCCCATATTCGTCGCAAGCGGGACAGAATATACATCACACAGCCGCACAAGCGCGGTAATATCCGGTTCATGTGGCTGGGCAGTTAACGGGTCACGGAAAAAGAAAACCGCATCCATATTGTTTTGGGCAATCATGGCGCCAATTTGCTGGTCGCCGCCAAGTGGGCCAGACTGAAAGCGGGTGATCGGCAGCCCTGTCGCCTCATGAATCCTCGAGCCCGTTGTTCCGGTAGCGAATAAGTGATGTTTGGCAAATGTGAATTGATAGGCTGTTGCAAATTGGACTAATTCATCTTTCTTTTTATCGTGGGCAATTAAGGCAATATTCATTTGTAATATCTCCTAATCCAAAATATTTTCGAGTCCATATACAAACTTGTTTTGCTTCATCACGGTTTCAACCGCTACCCTTACACCGGACATAAAGGAGCTGCGGTCATAAGAATCATGTCTAATCGTCAAGGCTTGTCCATCTGAACCCAATAGAACTTCCTGATGGGCAATTAATCCTGGCAAACGGACTGAATGAATATGCATGCCCTCGTAATTGGCACCACGGGCACCCTGAAGGGTTTCTTTTTCGCTTGGATGTCCCTGTTTTTTGGCTTCGCGTACAGATGCGATCATTTGGGCTGTTTTCACTGCGGTTCCTGAAGGCGCATCCAGTTTTTTATCATGATGCAGCTCGATAATTTCCACATCATTAAAATATTTAGCTGCCATTTGGGCAAACTTCATCATCAATACGGCCCCGATGGCAAAATTAGGGGCAATGATGCAGCCAAGCCCTTTTTCTTGGCAAATCTTATCCAGTTGTGCCAAATCTTCCTGAGAAAATCCCGTTGTACCGACAACAGGCCTTACATTGTTTTCGAGAGCAGCCAAAGTATGATCCATTCCTGCCTCTGGAGTTGTCAGGTCGATTAAAACATCCGCTTCTTCCGTTTGCAGGCATTTCCTGATATCCGTGTATACAGGAACATTAGAAACAGTTTGGAACCCTTCTATGTCACTTAACATCATTCCATCATATTTGTGGTCAACGACTGCAATAAGGACAAAATGCTCCGTATTCGTTACCATTTTGACCGCTTCACGGCCCATTCGTCCCCGTGGACCTGCAATAATCACTTTAATTGTATCACTCATTACCATTACTCCTCCTGTTCCACTCTTGTCCAACGATTTTTATCCCTTGTATTAAATTTTTCCATGACGGCATCGTGTGCTTGCTCCAAATCAATATGTAACGAATTGGCCAAACAGATCAGGACAAATAGCATGTCACCGATTTCCTCATCTATTTCCTTTTTCGTCTCCGTTTCTTTCTTTGGCTTTTCCCCATAATAATGGTTTATTTCCCTGGCAAGTTCACCAAGCTCCTCTGATAGCCTAGCTAGCATGGCAAGCGGGCTAAAGTATCCCTCTTTAAACTGGCTTATGTATGCATCCACTTCATTTTGAAGCTCTTTCATTGTTTTGCCTTCTGACATCATATTCACCTCGCTATCGTTGGTCTGGTCACTATTCATGTTAGCTAAATTAACGCTGATTTACAAATGTTTTCGTTTTTCCGAACTGTTTTTCTGCCCAATTGCGATAACCTGTTTAATTCGATATAATAAAAACCGCCATTAGGGGAAAAACATGGAAGAGGGGGAAAGAAAATGATTTTTGGACTCAAAGTGAAAAATATCCTATTTATCCTATTGGGGTCAGCTATTATGGCTTTCGGACTTGTAAATTTTAATATGCAAAATAAATTGGCTGAAGGTGGTTTTACAGGGATTACGTTGTTGCTGTACTTTTTGTTCCATTGGGACCCATCCTATACGAACCTCTTATTGAACATTCCTCTATTTGTTATTGGCTGGAAAACATTAGGCAGGAATGCCTTTTTATATACCATCCTGGGAACAGTCGGTGTTTCTGTTTTTCTTTGGGTCTTTCAGCGGACGGTTATTGACATGCCGCTTAAGCATGATTTAACGCTCGCTGCCCTATTTGCGGGTGTTTTTACGGGAATCGGGCTGGGGATCATATTCCGGTATGGGGGAACAACGGGGGGAGTCGATATTATCGCAAGGCTTGTGCAAAAATATGCCGGCTGGAATATGGGAAAAACCATGTTTATATTTGACGCTTGTGTCATTTTCCTTTCCTTGATTACATACTTAAATTATAAACAGGCGATGTACACACTGGTTGCTGTTTTTGTAAGCGCAAGAGTGATTGACTTTATCCAAGAGGGAACCTATTCTGCGCGGGGCGCGATGATTATTTCCGAAAAAAATGACCAAATAAGTGATAAAATATTGCAAGTAATGGGACGCGGGGTTACCGCCCTTAGAGGATACGGGGTATATACACAAAGTGAACGTGATGTATTATATTGTGTCGTAGGTAAAAACGAAATCATGCGGTTAAAAAACCTAATAACTTCCGTTGACCCGCATGCCTTTGTCTCCATATCGGTAGTAAATGATGTGCATGGCGAAGGATTTACTTTGGATGAAAATAAAATGCCCATTATAGACTAAAAAGCAATGTCAGAGACATTGCTTTTTAATCGTCATTTCTATTCATGCCAGTAAAGATTAAGACCAACCTTAGTAGTTCGAGAACAGCAACTGCTGCAGCAGCTACATAGGTAAGGGCTGCTGCGTTTAATACCTTTTTCGCTTCTCTTCGCTCTCTTTGATCGATTAATCCTAGTGAAACCACCTGATTCATGGCTCGGTTCGAGGCATTAAATTCCACTGGCAACGTGACAATTTGAAATAGCACTGCGGCTGCCATAAAAATAATCCCAAGTAAAAGCATGCCAGACAGTTGAGCAAAAACCCCAATCATAATCAGGATCCATGAAACATTCGAACCAAAATTGGCCACTGGGACCAAAGCATGACGAAACCGTAAAAAGGCATACGCTTCAGAGTCTTGGATGGCATGTCCGCACTCATGTGCCGCAACAGCAGCCGCGGCAATGGAAGGACTGTGATAATTTTGCGATGACAAACGAACGGTTTTGGTACGTGGGTCATAATGGTCACTTAAGTACCCACGGACTTCTTCCACCCCAACATGATATAAACCATTGGAATTTAATATCTCCCTGGCCACCTCTGCCCCACGGCGATTGGAAGCAGATCCAATGCGGGAATATTTAGAATAGGTACCTTTCACTTTCAATTGAGCCCAAATAGGAATAAGCGCAATGATGACAAAGTAAAGAAGGAAGAACATATGATACCTCCTAACCAGCTCTTTTGACTAATTTTAGTAAAGCTGATTAGATGCGTCAATCTTTATGCTCCCTTGAGCGGTCCTTTTTAAGGTCCTTTTCCCCTTGATACTTCCTCCAGCCAACATAAGATAAAGTCATGATAATAATGCTTCCGGTTGATATAATCACCCACCATAAGGATGGGTCCGCCTCATCATCTTCGATATCGGCAAATAACTTTCTTAGATCTGCATCAAGTTTGTCAAGCTCTTGCTGCCCTTTTGTATCTTTGATAATTTGGGAACGATATTCATCAATGAATTTTATGCGAGCATCTAATCTTTGTATATTCTCTGCCGGCACATCAATTTTCATACTTGGATAAATAACGTTATATAGGGAAAGAAACGAATTAAAGCTTGAGTGAAAATCGGCGGAATTGCCATTAACAGCCGCTTCTTTTACCTTATGGAATGAATTCATGACTGGATCTTCCATTTCCGCCCATAAAGGCTGGTTGCTTGTTGCAATTGCATCCATGACAAGGCGGAACTTTGTAAGTTTATTGATTCGCTCCTCATGTCTCATATCGGGACTCACGGCGGCTTCCATAGCCTCATCTCGGGAGCTGTTAATAATCCTTACCTCATCCATTGTTAAGGGCTGCACTGAAACGGAAATACTTTCAAACTGATCAGAAAAGTAGTCAAGCATCTTTTTTGCGTCTTCATATCTATGAAACTTTACCATTTGAAGGGCTTCATCCGAGATGTCATCTAACTTGTCCATCGGTGATTGGGTTTCAGCTGTTACGGACATGGGTAATAGAAAACTAAAAATGGCAAATAAAAGGAACCACTTCATTCTCACTTCTTGTCCCCCCTTTCATTTCTATAAATGTATGAAGGGGTGGACAAGGTTAGACCATGATTATTATATTTCCAATTTAAAACGGTTGGTCCGAATACAGAAATAATAGGCTACTCCAATAGAAGTGATGGACAGCCAAAATGTAAAGTAACCAATTTCCGGTATGTATTGATTAAGCATTGAATAATTTGGCATCATAAAGAATACATAATCAATTATGTCATTATGCAAGGTCCAGATAGCTGCAACCATTAAATGCCAAGCTTTCATCTTATAAAACGGCGAGTACAAAACACCTTGCACCGCCATGGCAAAGTGGGAGCCAATTAACATATATCCCGTCCAATCCAGTTCTCCTTGGACCATTAAAACAAGGAAATTCATCACAACCGCCCAAATGCCATACTTAAATAAGGTTACAATCGCTAGAGCTTCAATCAATGGCCAATTCTTTTTTAATAAAAATGCCAGAAGCACGAAAACAAAAAATAGGCTGGCGGTCGGACTATCCGGTACAAAGGCAAGAAAAATAGGAGGTGTTTGTTCTAGTTGATAACCATACCAATAATAACCATAAACAGTTCCCGCTATATTGACCAAGAATAATAGCATCAAAACCGTACGATTTCCCAAGATGGGGTAAATCCAGCGCACTTATAAACCTTCTTTCATAGTAGCTCTTTTTGATATAAAGAAAACTCGCCGACTAGCGAGCCCCAAGAGGCGAAGACAGAGGCGTAGTTGCCACTTATATGTTCTTATTAGCTGAAAAAAGCTGAGGTAACCCTCAGCTTTTTCATTTCTATTTTTTCGCAATATCTGCGATGAATTCAGATAGCTTTTTAAGCTGTTCATCATCACCCTTGAAGACGCCAGCAGGCATTTTGCCTTTACCTTGTTTCGCAATCTTGGTTACATCATCGGCTGTTACCCCTGAGCCTACAAGCGCTGGAGCAAGAGCACCGCCCGTGAGATTTTCTCCATGACATGTGAGACAAGTGTTATCCTTGGCGATTTGATAACCTTCCGCAGTCTTATCAATATCGACTTTAGCCACAATTTTCCCTTGACGTTCTGCTGCTTCCCAATCATGTGTTGCGACAGATTGCCATGTTAAAAAGGTAATGGCCGCCAAAGCCAATAACATTAAGCCTGTAGCCAACGGACGTCTGCTTGGACGGCGTTCAGGACCATTATCAATAAATGGAGCTAATATTAACCCCCCAAAAGCAAGCCCTGGAATAACCATGGCACCGATGACCGTATATGGACCAGAAGCATACGAATATTTTAAAAGTTGATACAAGAATAAGAAATACCAGTCTGGCATTGGTATGTACCCAGTATCTGTCGGATCGGCGATCCTTTCAAGCGGTGCTGGGTGAGCAATGGTTAAACAAAGGAAACCGACAAGAAAAACGGCACCTACCATCCATTCTTTTAATAGAAAGTTAGGCCAAAACGCTTCGGTTTTCCCTGGGTATTCTGAGTAATCTTTCGGAAGTTTCGGTGTCCGCATTTCAGGCGCTACCACGCGTGAGTCGCCGACAAACTTCATACCTTTACCGCGATGCATCGAGCAATCCCCCTCCTTTTTCCGTAGAAATAGAAAATGATATTAGTCAAAATCAAAGTGGACCGGAGATACCTTGTCTTCGAATCATTACAAAGTGTGCTGCCATTAAAGCAAACAGTACAGCAGGCAGGAAAAACACATGGATTGCAAAGAAACGAGACAGTGTTTGGGCCCCAACAATCGTTTCATGACCGGCCATCAAGGTTTTAAGATAAGGTCCCAAGAATGGTACAGAGTCAACAATTTGCAGGGTTACCTTTGTTGCAAATAATGCCTTCATATCCCATGGAAGCAGGTACCCCGTTAATCCTAGTCCCATCATGACGAAGAATATAAGCACCCCAACAATCCAGTTTAATTCCCGGGGCTTTTTGTATGCACCTTGGAAAAAGACACGCAAAGTATGTAAAAACATCATAACAATGACTAAACTTGCTCCCCAGTGATGCATTCCGCGGACAATTTGTCCAAATGCCACTTCATTTTGCAAATAAAAAACGGATTCCCATGCATTCTTAATATCCGGTACATAATACATCGTTAAAAACATACCAGAGAGAATTTGGATAACTGTTACAAAGAACGTAAGACCCCCAAAGCAATAAACAAACGCGGAAAAGTGATGCGCCGGGTTTACATGCTCAGGTACTTCATGATCTGCAATATCGCGCCACATCGGCGTAATATCTAAACGTTCATCTACCCAATCGTAAATTTTGTTTAACATGATTACGCCCCTTTCCGTGGTTCGGCTTTCCCTAAGTATAGGTAACCATCTTTTTCTTTGTACGGATATACATCAAGTGGTGCTAATGGCGGTGTACCAGGTATGTTGGTACCATCTTTTTCGTATCGGCCGTAATGGCACGGACAGAAGAATTGATTAGGATGCTCCTTGTTAGAGTTCCAGTTAACCGTACAGCCCAAATGTTTACAAACAGGCGACAGGGCCACTATTTTCCCGTCATCATCCTTATAAACCCAAGCTGATTGGGTAACATCTGACTCATACCAAGCATCCTTCTGCTTGAAAGTAAAGTCGACCCGTACCGGTTCTTTTGTCAATTCTGCAACTTTTTGAGTGGTTGCAATAAATTCTCCGCCTTCTTCGGCCCTTAAAACAGGATCAACAGCAAATCTAACCATTGGCATTAACATTCCGGCTGCCATGAAACCGCCTACACCTGTTAACGTGTAGCTTAAGAATTGTCGTCTTGAAACTCGCTCCTTACTCATGCTTATCCCCCCCTATTCGCGAAGTAAGTCCAATGGACATAATAAATACATATAAAACTAGGACATAACAATGATACTTCAATCTTCCATGAAGGTCAATATCATACTATTTCAAAAATAAGCGTTACCATCAGTTTTCCTGATTTCCACGCCACTTTTGGGTAAAAAGAGGCATAAGCTGGCTTACCTGGCTGTCAACAAGGGTCATTTTTTGCCCATCATTCATAGTTTCAAGCGGTATAACCGGCAGCCAAATGAAGGAACCGTCATACTTTTCTTCCTGCTGTCTCCACTCTGCATCGGCAGTTAAATAAAAAATGTACTTAAATCCTGCTTCAGCAAGACTTACTTCCCATTTTTTCAACTGTTCTGCAGTTATTTCGCTTGATTCCGTCTTTAGGTATGTAAGTGGTGGCAGCAGCAATAGTCTTCCCGCAAACTGCCTTTCTACTTGTGAGGATAATAATGTTATAAATTCAACCGCTTCCGCTGATTGTTTCATTCCAGACTCTAAGGAGATGGAATACAACGGCAATACGGCTGTATCGATATATTCCTTTGCAGCCAAGAATGTTTGTACATCCTTTGGATTCCATTTCATTTCATAGCACCCACCTTCTAAACTTACTATATCACTTTAATATCTATTATCTCATTTTATCAAAAAAGAAAAGGCATAACCATATATAAAGGTTTCAGAAAAAAAAGAAAGGAAGCTTGATTAATGCAAGCTTCCCGATTCATTGGATTTTGGCAGTTTGTTTAATTGTTCCGTTAGCACGCTGAATGCCTGCCTGTCTTGCTTATCTAATGCTTCGTCAATCAGCCTTAATAGCTTCTCTCGCTGGAAACGTTCAATACTGTTTAGAAGCAGCTGCTCTGCAATCACCCCATCCTTCTCGTTGACCTGAAGATGCTTTGGAACATATGGATTTTCTTCTAAAACCGCTGCATATTGATGGGCCTGGTTAGAGGCGTGAAAATTCAATTGAATATATATATCTTCATCCCTATTAAGGCGAATATCATGAAAAGATTTCTCTGCATCTGTTGTCATGACATTTTCTTTGTAAAAGCGAAACGGCACTTTATCCACGCAGTGGGTTGACATGATCAAACCGCGTGGACAATATTGGGCCTGCTCTACAAAATGTACTTTCTCCATCAAAGAATCATGGCTCATTAAATAATTAAGAATCCATACACATTCTCTTCTTTTTAATTGATAATGATTTAAAAACCAGCGAATAAAGTCCTTCTTCTCGTTGACAGAAACAGGGGTTGCCATAGTCATTTCCCTCCTCTGCAATTTTTGCGCTTAGTTATTTCCAGTAAGACGGTTAAGTACATCCATATATTCCGGATTGGTTGAATCTAATAATAGCAGCTGCTTAAAAATTTCGGCAGCACGGCCGGTTTTTCCTTCCTCAATTAAAAAATATCCATAATCCTGTAAAAAATCCTCATTATTTTTAAAGAAAGTATATGCACTTTGATATTTGTCTAATGCTTCCGAATATCTTTCAAGCTTGTCGAGGGCAAAAGCGGAATCCCATAACAGCCGCGGTTCCTGTTCCTCCAGTAGATCCAAGCTAGAAATCAGTTCAAGCACATCCTCATACCGTTCCTGATGAAACAACAGTTTGTTTAGCGTGAGGGCAGCTTCGATAAATCCTGGATCCAGTACGAGGGACTCCCGTAAATATTGTTCGGATTCCTCAGAAAGTCCCAGCTTCATGGCAATTTTCCCACCATGGAAAAACAAATCCTTGTTAAATTCATCCTGTTTGATTCCCTCTTTTACAGTCGTTAAACTGTTCTCAAGCTCCTCTTCCCGTTCATACCCTAGGCTAAGAGGCAGATAAAGGGAATGATACTCCGGATCCAACTCTTTTAATTCGGTAAATTTTTCGATGGCAGTCCGGTTATAACCTGCCTGAAGTGCGGTGAAAGCATAACCAAACAACGTATTAATTTCCAATTCTTCATTTAGTGCCTTCTCATAGTAGGCAAGGGCATCTTCAAATGCACCGGAAGCACTTAATAAGTCTGCCATTCTTGCATTTACATTGACACCGGCAATCACATCAGTTTCCTGTAAAACGCTCTTATAAGCATTGACTGCCTTAATAATCTCTCCTTGCTCACTGTAAAGTTCCCCTAATGCAAAATCAATGATCATTTCATCTGGGAGCAATTCCTTTGCTTTCAGGAGCTTTCCTTCACTAACCTCGAAAAGGCCTTGAAGCTGATAAAGGTCAGCTAGTAATAGTAATGACTGTCCAAAGAAAGAATCACTTTCGGAAATTTTCTCCAATACAAGGATTGCTTCCTCTTCTTCACCCTGTTCAAGGAGCATTTCACCTAACAACACGAGAAGCTCTCCTTCTTCCGGGTATGTTTTTAATAGATTCTCAATTAGAGCTTTTGCTTCATCCAAAAATCCGTAATGGAATAGTTCCTCTCCTAACATGAATTTTTCGTCAGGCCTGCCGCTTTGTAGTACATCATTATATTCATGAATTGCTGCATTATGTTGGCCGTTTTCCAACATATTTATAATTTTATTGATTCGATCCATTGGTCTATTACCTCTTCCCCTATAGTGAAAAATATGATGGGGTTTTCACCTTAACATGTTCTCCAAAACCCGGTTTAAAAGATACTTCTTTTCCGGAGCGGATAACTTTTCCTCGATGAACAGTCACCATAAGTCTATCCCTATGATATTGGAATAAGTCCGCTTCTTCAACTCTCCCGATTTCATTTGAATACGAGTAAAGATTATAGCTTAACTCTGTACCATTCATAAGACTGGCTTTGTGGGGGTAAATGCCGATTTTATTTAAAATGATTTTTGAAAGTGGCATGTTTTCCTGCATTTCCTCGAGGACCGCCGGTAATTTTTCTTTTGTCATGACCTCTTTCCATTTCGACAAAACCCTTTTTACCTCCTTCTTTTCAGCACAAGAAATAATTGGAATAAATGGGCTATTAAACGGAAACATCGCATCCTTGATCCAACTCCATGGTATAGTTTCAAGGTCATTGGCGTGATGAACTTCAAGAAAAATAGCCGGCACTTTTTCTCTTTTGCATTTTCGGATAAAGGATTGTGTGATTAGGCGAACAGGAACCCTTATTCCAATCAAAAAGTCAATTGGGCTGCTATACATCAATGTTTTCATTTCGGTTATCTTAGAAGTAAGTTCATTCTCATTACAAATCTTTACGCAGGTGAGAAAAGTAGTACAACCTTTTAATATGAACTGGTCCGTTATGAATTGTTTCAACCCTTGAAAAGGTTCATGCGGGGAGATGTTTGTATTGAACAGAATATAAGGCGGTGTCATGATGAACGGTTCTAGTTTCATTTTTATCAAAGAATAGCGATTTAAATTTGACTCAATGGCAGCAATTTGACCCTCCCGTATTAAGAAAGATCGAGTTATCAGCTGCTTATTTTTAAGAATTCGGGCATTCTCAATAATATAGGCCATCGGTGTCACCCTTTGCTCCTGCATGCTAAGCCCCCGCAGGCAGAAACAGGATATTGGGGGCCTCTGCAGAGAAATAGTCTGTTCTTAAAGACAAGCTATGCTAAAAGCACAAAATCTATGACAAACAGGACAAAAAAAGAGGTGACAATAAAGTCACCCTCATTCACCTAACAATTGATTTAAGTGGATAAAAAAGTTGGGATAGGAAACGGAAATCGCTTCTGGCTGCTCCAGGATGACCTCACCATCACAAAGAAGCTCCGCTATGGATAACATCATGCCAATCCGATGATCTCCATGGCTAGATACAGTACCCCCATGTAGTTTCGAGTTTCCGTGGATAATCATACCATCATCGGTGGCCTCAATTGCAGCACCTAACTTCTGCAATTCCTGAACAACCGTATCAATTCGATTCGTTTCTTTAACTTTTAATTCTTCTGCATTTCGAATCACGGTGGGACCATCTGCTTGTGTAGCCATCAGTGCAATGATCGGGATTTCATCAATCAAGGTTGGGATCATATCGCCTTCAACTATGGTTCCTTTAAGATTAGATGACCTTATAATGATATCCCCTGCAGGCTCAATTGATCCGTTGGCATATTCTGTAACTACAAGGTCTGCCCCCATTTTTTTCATTACTTCAACCATGCCGGTTCTGGTTGGATTTAAACCAACATTTTTCAGCACAATTCTGCTTTCGGGAACGGTTGCCCCGGCGGCTAAGAAAAATGCTGCTGAAGAAATATCTCCAGGAACATGAATGGATGTTGCGGTCAGTTTCTGCCCGCCTTTCACTTTTATCAAACGGTTTTCCTTGACTATTTCACCGCCAAATTGACGAATCATTCTTTCTGTATGGTCCCTTGTTTCAGCAGGTTCAAGTATCTCGGTTTCCCCTTCTGCTTGAAGCCCCGCCAAAATAATGGCAGATTTCACTTGTGCACTCGCTACAGGGAGCTGATATTCAATCGCGTTTAATTTGCCTCCACGAATTGAAATAGGAGTATACTTGGCGCCTTTTCTCCCATCAATGGCTGCACCCATTCTTGATAATGGGTCTGTAACCCGTGTCATTGGTCTTTTGCCAATTGAACGGTCACCAATAATGGACGAGAAAAAAGGTCTTCCGGCTAATATCCCCATTAATAATCGAATGGTGGTTCCAGAATTTCCTACGTCCAATATTTCATCAGGTTCTGTCAACCCCTCGAAGCCTTTGCCAACGATCCGAATTCTTCCGTTTTCTTCCTCAATGGTTACGCCCAATTTGCGGAAACATGCAATGGTACTTAAACAATCCTCTCCAGGCAAGAAGTTTGATATGATAGTCTCGCCATGGGCAATGGACCCAAACATGACGGAGCGATGGGAGATTGATTTATCACCAGGCACCGTTATTTCGCCTGTTAACCTTCGTTTTTTGTTTTTGAGTTTTAATGAGGTCATTTCATCACCTTATTTCAACATTTTATATGCCAATCGAAGTTGCAAAGTTAGTATGGGACATAATGCATTGTTCCGCACGAGAACGGTCGCTCTCTGTTTGAAAGCTAATTACACATACCCCGTTAATATCCTCGCGGGTTTCAAGTATCCTTATATTGGTAATGCTGATTCTTTCCATGGCAAGGTATCCTGTGATCTCCGAGATTACCCCTGGGTAATCAGGCAGGTCCACATATAAATCATAGAATGCCGGAATAGCTCCTTTTTCCTTTGTTGGCAGGCCGTCACGAAATCGTTTGGCTTTGTAAAAATAATCATATATTTCTTCTGATTGACCTTCCAGAAGTAACTGTTTTACCCGGTTCATCTCTTCTTGCCATTGGTCTAACAGATCGATTAAGTTTTCACTGTTTTGCAATAGAATGTCCTTCCACATTTTAGGACTACTGGAAGCAATCCGAGTAATATCGCGAAACCCTCCTGCCGCCAGCCGGGGAATAAGACGCTCTGACTCTGAAAGTTTTTCTGTCTGCTGGACTATGGACGCCGCAATAATGTGCGGAAAGTGGCTGACCACCCCAGTAAGATAATCATGGGTTTCAGGAGTAACGGTTAAAAACTTTGCCTTAGTTCCCGCTAACCATTGTTTTAGAATGTCTACCTTCCCTGCCTGATTATCCTGTGCTGGCGTAAATAAATAAAACGCGTTTTCAAATAAAATTTCTTTGGCTGCGGTTATTCCGCTCTTATGGGAACCGGCCATTGGATGTCCGCCAATAAATGTTATTTCTTTTTGCGTTAAACTTACTGAAGCATCCATAATTTTTTGCTTTGTGCTTCCGGTATCTGTAATCATTACCCCAGGTTTTAGAGGCAGACTAGCCAGTAATTCAATAATGGCATATGTCTCACTTACTGGCACGGAAATAATGATTAAGTCAGCCGCAAGAGCCCCAATCGAAATGGTTTCCGCAACCTCGTCTATCACACCGAGCATTTTGGCTAGCCTTGCTTGTTCGCTATTAATATCATAACCAATTATTTCTGCATGGTTATGTTCCTTTTTAATACAAAGGGCCAGTGAACCGCCGATTAAACCTAACCCAATGACAAAAACCCGGCCTCTCAAAAAAATCCCCCCAAAGAAAAGCGGAAGCGCCTGTGAAAGGCGCCAGGCTATTTTGTTATATTTAATATGAAGTCAAGAATGTTAGTTTTTATCAAGAAATTCGGATAATGCTTTAAGAAGACCTTCATTTTGTTCATGGGTTCCTACAGTGATTCTTATTGCTGTCGGAAACCCTAATGCTTTACCTGACCGGACAATATAGCCTTTCTCCAATAGGGATTGGAAGACTTTGTCTGAATCAACCTGTAAATCAATTAAAATGAAGTTGGTTTGTGTAGGATAGTAGCTTAATTTTCTCTGCTCGCAGAACTCAAAATATTGGGCTAACCCCTGTCTGTTCTTTTCCCTGCAGAATTGAACAAACTCTTGGTCACGGATTGCCGCAGCAGCAGCTAACTGACCCATAGAATTGGCATTGAACGGTTCTCTTGCAGGCTCGAGTGCCTTTATGATTGTCCGGTTTGCCACACCATAGCCAACCCGTAACGATGCTAATCCATAGATTTTAGAAAAGGTACGTAACACAATTAAATTGGGATATGCTCGAGTCAAACTAATAGAATCATAATAATCTTCAGCCGTTACATATTCGTAGTAAGCCTCATCAAGTACAACCAGGATATGCTCGGGCACCTTGTCCAGAAACCGGGTCAAGCGGTTTTCTGGTATATATGTACCTGTTGGGTTATTGGGACTGCAGACCCAGATAATATTCGTCTGTTCATCAATTGCCTCAAGCATAGCGTCTAAATTGTGCTCACCGTTAATATCGGGAATTTCTTTTATGATTGCCCCTTCAATAACAGCGTTGTGCTTATATTGGGAAAAAGTATGTTCCGACATAATCGTGCTTGCATTAGGATGTAACAATGCCCTTGAAATCATCTGAATCAGATTATCCGAACCGTTTCCTAAAATAACTTCCTCTTCGTCGACATGTAAAAACGCAGCCAGTTCCTGTCTTAATTCCGTAGCATAACCGTCAGGATAAATAGCCAAACTGGCCGGAGCTGTTTGAAGGGCTTCGAGCACTTGTTTGGAGCATCCAAATGGATTTTCATTCGATGCTAGCTTTACAATCCTGTCTAAATTGTACTCCCGCTTTACAGATTCAATTGATTTCCCTGGCTTATAGGGAGTCAAAGTTAATAATTGTTCTTTCCATCTCATTAGTCTCACTCCGTTGATAAAGTTCTCCATAAATATATTATACAGCCGTATTGGCATCCAAGTCTGGTCGTAACACCTTAGCCTCATTTAAATAAACATGTTGGATCTCTTCTTGAGTTAAATCTGTATTCAAATGCATCATAATCCGAATACACATTCTTAGGGATTTCTCCACAGAGATTTCCCGCATGCACATAACCGGAACATAGGTCCAACCGGCAAAATTACGAAGTGCCTTTGCCGGAAAAGCACCTGTGATGTCTTCGGTAGTTGAAATAAAAACGGAGGCTACGGCTTCAGGCTGTATACCATTCACATCAATCATTTTTCCTAACAGTTCTTCTGTAGCAGCCAAAATGTCTTCTGCTGTGTTACTGTTAATGGTCGTTGCTCCCCTGACCCCTCTAATCATGAACATCCTCCTTTTAAAAACCTTTTAATTTATCTAACAACAATGACTCGGATATTTCTTGGAGAACTGGCTGGCCCAGCTCTTTAAGCAGTACAAAACGAATTGATTCCCCAATCGATTTTTTATCCTGTTTCATTCTGCTGATGATTGAATCCAAGTCGAGCTGCTCTGGCATGTCTGTTTGATAGCCGAGAAGTTGAACCCAGTCGACAAAACTTTCCAAATCCACATGAAGTTCAAGTAATTCACGGCTTAGGTTTAGGGCAAAAACCATACCAATCATCACGGCTTCCCCATGGGTAAAGTTTCCATACCCCATTTCAGCTTCAATGGCATGTCCCAATGTATGACCAAAATTCAAATAGGCACGAACTCCGTGTTCCCTTTCATCATGGCTGACAAATGCATTTTTCACCTTAATTCCCTTTATTAACGACTCGGCTAACTGACCTTGTGTCAGGCTGCCCAGGTCTTGGATGTTGGTCCTCAACCACTGGTAAAATTTAGGATCATGAATCAGCGCGTGCTTAATAACCTCAGCAAATCCGGATCGGACCTCTTGTTCGGGAAGGGTCCCCAGCAACTCCAAATCATAGAAAACTGCATCAGGTTGATGGAAAGCTCCAATCATGTTTTTACCCAAAGGATGGTTAATGGCCACTTTACCGCCGACTGCGCTATCATGGGCTAAAATAGTAGTTGGAACTTGTATAAATGATATCCCCCTCATGTAAGAAGCGGCAACAAAACCGGTTAAATCCCCGACAGCTCCGCCCCCCAGTGAGAGGACCACCGATTTTCGATCCAGGCGGTTTTCTAATCCAGCCGTAAGGGCATCATAATAAACATCAAAGGTTTTTGCCTTTTCCCCTCCAGGCGCCTTAAAAACGACTGGACTCCACCCTTCAAGAACCGCTAACAATTGATCTAGGTGCAGCTTTGCAACAGTTTCATCGGTAATGATAAAAATCTTTGTCAATCCAGGAAACCGGCTTGCTAAAAACGGGGGGATTTGATTGAGGACTCCATCCCCGACAAAAACAGGATATTGCTTGGATTCCGTTTCAATATTGATTGTCTCCATCAAAATTCCCTCGCATATTCCCGTTGCTTTTGAATTTCTTCAGCAAAGGTATCAAAACGGTCACTATAAAATTGTTCTACAAGCGCATTGGCCAGTTCCCATGCAACAACGTGCTCCGCTACTACGGCCGCCGCAGGAACCGCACAGCTGTCCGAACGTTCTATGCTGGCCGAAAACGGCTCTTTTGTTTCAATGTCCACACTCATTAACGGTTTATAAAGCGTAGGAATCGGCTTCATAACACCTCTAACGACAATTGGCATGCCAGTCGTCATCCCGCCTTCAAACCCGCCAAGACGATTGGTTTTCCGGTAATAACCATTATCCTTATCCCAGGCAATCTCATCATGAACCTCGCTCCCGGGTTTCCTGGCTGCCTGAAATCCAATACCGAACTCTACCCCTTTAAAGGCATTAATACTGACAATGGCTGCAGCCAATTTTGCATCTAGTTTTCGATCGTAATGTACATAACTACCGACTCCAGCAGGCATCCCTTCGGCAATAACCTCTACAACCCCGCCAATGGAATCTCCATTTTTCTTTGCTTCATCAATCGCATTCATCATATCCTGCTCTACATTTGGATCTGACGTCCGGACCGGTGAGTTTTCTGTACGGTCTTTCAAAGCTTCCAATGTTAGAGAAGGGTCCATAGTGGCTTTAACTCCGCCAATCTCGACAACATGAGCCACAATGTTAATCCCAACAAGAGACAACAGTTTTTTTGCAACAGCACCGGCAGCGACGCGAACTGTAGTTTCACGGGCAGACGATCGTTCCAGTACATTTCTCATATCCCGATGCCCATATTTAATCCCGCCGTTTAGGTCCGCATGTCCAGGACGAGGGCGGGATACCTTTCGTTTCACTTCATCCTCTTCCATGTCGACAAGAGGCTCTGCCCCCATGATTTTGGTCCAATGTTTCCAATCGTTATTTTTTACTACTAAGGCAATCGGTGAACCAAGTGTAAGTCCATGCCGGACACCCGACATGATTTCGGCCGTATCTTTTTCAATTTGCATTCGTCTTCCCCGGCCGTAACCTTGTTGTCTTCTCGACAATTCCACATTAATATCTTCCGTCAAAAGCGGCATCCCTGCAGGCAGCCCCTCTATAATTGCTGTCAATTGGGGACCATGTGATTCACCAGCTGTCAGATATCTTAATCCCATACTCTTTCCCCCTTCAACTCATTAAAGGATTTATGTATCAATATAACATATTGAACTGATTTAGCATAGTAGGACAATTCAGAAAATAGTTTGAAAAATTTTTTAATAGGTCTATATAAATTTGGGCTGTTGATTGCAGTGAATGAAGCTCAGCGAACCCACCTGCGTGCCGGGGGCCTCCTCGGCGCTGAAAGCTCCCGCGGGGTTCTCCCATCCCCTTACTCCCACAGGACACCGAAATTCATGCTTGAATCTGCCCACGCACGAAGAATGCGATAGCACAAGGAAAGCATCCAGGAATTTTCATCGTACTCAATTATGCGATAGCAAAATCGAGGATTTTCGAGAAGTCCTGCTTATCCGCTCCAATCAACAAAGCTTAAAAAGTAAACAGTATCGTTTTAAGGAGCCACTATTAAAAAACACTTGCACCGGAAGTACAAGTGTTTTAATCATTGATTTAGTAAATCCATTCGTTGACAAGCTTAGAGTAATCGACTAATTCTGTTTCTTTGAAGAATAAGCCAATTTCACGTTCGGCACTTGCAGGTGAATCAGAGCCGTGTATGACATTTTTGCCAACTGTAAGGCCAAAATCCCCACGGATTGTTCCCGGTCCCGCGTCCTTTGGATTCGTGGAACCCATCATTTGACGGGCAACGGTAATAACATTTTCCCCTTGCCAAACCATTGCAAAAACAGGCCCAGAAGTAATGAAGTCCACTAACTCCCCAAAGAATGGACGTTCTTTATGCTCACCATAATGCTGCTCCGCAAGCTCTGCAGGGATACTCATGAGTTTGGCCCCAACAAGTTGAAAGCCCTTTCTTTCAAAGCGTGAAACAATCTCCCCCACCAGATTGCGTTGAACCCCGTCAGGCTTTACCATTAAAAATGTTCTCTCCATCATTCCCACTCCCACTTTGTATGTATAAGATTGCTATACGGAAATACAATCCACGAAAATATTATCATTATTTCGAATATTTCGCAAGGCTATAAAATAAAGACATAGCCTAAGCCTGCGATGGAAATGGAAATGATGAAATTGAGGTTTAAAACTTTCGTCTGCCAATCGTTTTTGCTATATTAAAAAGGGATTTTTTCGCGCGGTTATCCGGCAGCTCGTTTAAAATGGCTAAAGCCTTATCCAAGTAACGGTCGCTAAGCTTAATCGATCTTTCTATCGCATCTGTTTGTTTGATTAGAGAAATAACCATTTCAATTTCTGAAGGCTGGATATTTTGATGAACCCGTTCTATTTGCTTCCGCACCGCCTGATTTTCCATAGCATAAAATACGGGTGCCGTAATATTGCCATGCAGCAAGTCGCTGCCAGCTGGTTTTCCAAGTTCTTCGCCGGTAGCAGTAAAATCAAGAATATCATCCGTTATTTGATAAGACATGCCAACATAGTATCCAAACTTATATAATTTTTTATGAAGAGATTCATCCACATTTGCCGCAATTGCCCCTAATTGGCAACTGGATGCAATCAAGAGGGCTGTCTTCCGTTTTATTCTCCGTAAATAATCCCGAAATTTCTGATTAAAACGGTATTTGTCCTTGATCTGCTCTATTTCTCCTACGGTCACTTCAACCATTGTATTCGCCAATATTTTATGGGCCAATGGATTTTTAATATTAGTCATTAATTCAAGGGCAAGTGCAAAAACAAAGTCCCCTGTATACATGGCGACTTTATTATCCCATTTAGATTTCACAGTAGGCTGCCCACGGCGTAAATCGGCGTCATCAATTACATCATCATGGACCAAGGAAGCCATATGAATTAATTCAAGAGCCACTGCAACATCCTTCAGGACATTAATGTCGTACTCTCCAAATTTGCCTGCAAGCAGCACAAAAATGGGACGTATCCTTTTTCCTCCTGCTTGCAATGTATGCATGGAAGCATGTTCTAAAAGAAGAGACTCCGTCTTAATAGTCTCCTCCAGTTTTTTTTCTATGATGTTAATGTCTGAATTCAAAAATGAATACATCATTTTCAACTTCATTGTATTCACCCGGCTTTTCATCCTATCTTCTTTGCACAATTATTTTTTCTTACCGATGTGTACAGCAGCTGCACCACCACTATACGATTTATATTTAACCTCTGAAAACCCGGCTTTTTCAAATAAGGAGGCCAGTTCTTTCATCCCCGGAAAATCGCGGGCAGACTCCTGCAGCCAAGAATATTCATTATAACTTTTAGCGAACAATTTGCCAAATACCGGCATGATGAATCGGAAATATAGGTAGAAAAGCTGTCTATATCCAATTAAGGTAGGCTGGCTTGTCTCAAGGCATACAGCGATTCCGTCAGGCTTCACAACCCGATACATTTCCTTCAAAACCTGCAGGTAATCAGGAACATTCCGAAGTCCAAAACCAATGGTTACATAATCAAAACTATTATCCGGGAAAGGGAGTTCCATTGCATTCCCATGAATGAGCTCCACTTGGCTTAAATGGAGCTGCTCAACCTTTTCCTTCCCCACGTTCAGCATGTTTTGACTGAAATCAAGCCCAGTGACTTTCCCATTACGGCCGACAGCTTCAGCTAAAGCAATCGTCCAATCAGCAGTCCCGCAACAAACGTCAAGTGCCTGAGAACCTGGCTGAACATTCATTCTTTTCATCGTGTCCTTCCGCCATTTCAGGTGCTGTTGAAAGCTGATGACGGAGTTCATTTTATCGTAGCTGTCTGAAATCTTTTCAAAAACATGATGAACCCGTTCTTCCTTCGATTGCTGCATTTTTACCCTTCCTCCGCAAAAGTTTTCACATATGGCTTCTGTTGACTCAACAACGAAATCACTCTATATTCCAGAACATTATTTACATATGGGACTTTCGCCATTGTTTTTTCAATAGCCTGTTTTGCTTGTTCCAAATAACGGTCACAAACAGTTAATAACTGACGTTGCTGTTCACCTGGGATGTCGGTTAACTTGCTGTTGTTATGTGGAAATGCAATATTTTTTAGTATCTCAAATATAACAGAGTTCCTGTTCTGCAGATAATGCTCCTTTTCTCTTAGCAGCCGTTTGTAGAATAGCAAATCCTCTAGAAAATGATTCCAAAGGTCCAGCTTAAAGTAGCCTGCAAAACTTGTGATGATGGAGCTTTCCATCCTTTTCAGGCTCTCCATGGCCTTGTCTATCCCCAAGGAGTTTTGGTAAAAAAAGGCTATTTTATTTTCATTAACCTCTTTTACTCCTTTTGAAAGTGTTTTAATCATTAAAATATCATTAGAATCCGCAAGCAATTTATAATATAAACCGCTATAATAATCACCCGCTAAAACGGTAAGCTGACGTTCAATTCCATCTTCCGATAGCACGGATATATGTTCATGGGTATCAAGGGCTATTTGTATGAGCATGGTCGATAAACAGTAGTTCTCACTTAGCTGTTCCTGCTCCTGAAGCAAATCCATTATTGAGACCAAGACAAGGAGCTTATCCTGATCAATGATGGGGGTTTTAATATAGTCAAGCAAGTATGCGTCCCATACACTTTTTTCGACTCTCTCTCTAATATTGGTATACCTTTGTCGAATATTCAGCATAATCATCACCCTTGCTTCCCCGAAGTAATATGTCTATGTATGTTTATTATCCAACCGAATCAATAATTTACTAAAAAACAGCCAGTGTTGTTAAACAAGGCACACACCATTATAGCACAAAAGAAAATCTTTCGGCACCTGTTCCCCAAATAAATATATTTCCTTATCAAAGACAAACATTATTCAGGATATTAAGGTATTACTTATTCTTAATTTCACTTTGAATTTCACCATAATGAGTAAGGATTTTGGCATTTCCTCTCACCTTTATGGCAGAAGTGTGCTCTGTGAATTGGGCGAGCAGCACCTCACCTTTATCAAGTTTTTCCAGATGGTGGAATTTAGTATCTGACCCTCTTGTTAATCCGATTACACTCACCCCATCTTCTTCCGCTTTAATGACAACATAATCACTGCTCTGAATCTGCTTTTTTTCCAAGTTACTTCACCCCTGTCTTTAATGAACATTATTTTTTAATTAATGAAAGTATTTCAGCCCGTGCTGCCGGGTCTTCCGACAATGTTCCACGAACAGCCGTTGTCACCGTTTTTGATCCCGGTTTTTTAACCCCTCGCATCGTCATGCACATATGCTCTGCTTCAACAACCACCATTACGCCATGCGGTTCAAGTTTTTCTACGATACTGTCTGCAACGGTCGAAGTTATCCTTTCTTGCAGCTGCGGACGCTTGGCAACAGCCTCAACAGCTCTTGCCAGCTTACTTAAGCCGGTAACTCGGCCATTTTGCGGGATATACGCCACATGGGCTTTTCCAAAGAAAGGCACAAGATGGTGTTCACACATGGAATAAAAAGGGATATCTTTAACCAATACCAGCTCTTCATGGTCTTCGCTGAATATAGTTTCAAAATGCTGCTTTGGATCCTCATTTAATCCGCTAAATACTTCTTCATACATCTTTGCTACCCGTTTAGGTGTATCAAGAAGGCCTTCCCTGTTTGGGTCTTCACCTATGGCTTCCAATATTAAACGTACCGCTTTTTCTATCTGGGTACGGTTCACTTCTGTCATACGTCAATTCCTCCTGTTATTCGGCTGTCAATTTGTTGACAAATTCATATTAGCATACTCTTTTCAATGCAAGCAAAAAATAGAAGCCGATAAGAATGCTTTTTCTATAGAGGAAACTTTGTACCAATTCCTGACAAAGAAAAAAGGCCATGGGTCCTCCATGGCCTTTTGCCTAAGCATTCGCTTAAAGCAATAAATTTATGTAATTATTTTACTGCATCTTTAAGCGCCTTACCTGGTTTGAAAGCAGGAACTTTGCTTGCACCAATTTCGATTTCCTCACCAGTTTGAGGATTACGTCCTTTACGTGCTGCACGCTCACGTACTTCAAAGTTTCCAAAACCGATAAGTTGTACTTTATCACCATTTTTTAAAGCATCTAAAATCGCGTCAAAAACAGCATCAACTGCTTTGGTAGCGTCTTTTTTAGAAAGCTCGCCAGCCTCAGCAACTGCATTGATAAGTTCTGTCTTGTTCATGCCATTCACCTCCTCCCAAAGGAATTCAAGATAAATAAGATTACTTATCTACATTTCTAAACAAATTTTCTAATTTCTATACGTAACAGTACAGTTTTCCTGTAAAATTTAAACAAAAATAATGCTTTCGCAACCTGTATTCAACCCCCAGGAAATCCTATAAAATAAAGGTTTCAGCACTATTACGTAATCTGTTAAAAGATTAACACAATCAAATCCGCATATCAAGAAGAATTCATGAAATTATGGTAATCTTTTCTTTTGTTCTACAAAATTCTACTTTTTTAGACTTTTTCTGGTAGAAAAGTCCCATTATAAGTAAAATACTTTGGTAAATTTGGCTGTTGATTGCCGCACCTGCTGCTCGCTTTTGCTCCAATCAACCGAGTAAAAAAACAACGTTATCGTTAAATAGAGGAGCAAAATAAAAAAGGACTCCAAAGCGGAGTCCTTAACTTAGAGGATAATAGCGATCAAACCGCCAGAACCCTCATTAATAATTCTTTCTAATGTTTCTTTCAACTTATATCTGGCATTTTCTGGCATTAATGACAACTTGGCATGAATGCCTTCACGGACGATTGAGCTTAAACTGCGGCCGAAAATATCCGAGTTCCATATTGAAAGCGGGTCATCTTCGAAGTCCTGCATCAAATAGCGGACTAATTCTTCACTTTGCTTTTCGGTACCAATGATTGGAGCAAACTCTGATTCAACATCGACTTTAATCATATGGATCGAAGGGGCCACCGCTTTTAATCTAACGCCAAAACGCGCGCCCTGTCTGATAATCTCCGGCTCCTCCAAGCTCATATCGGCAAGAGTCGGCGAAGCGATCCCATACCCGGTCTGTTTGACCATTTTTAGCGCATCTGCAATATGATCATATTCCGCTTTAGCATAGGCAAAGTCCTGCATCAACTCCAAGAGGTGGTCTTTTCCACGGATTTCTACTCCGACGATTTCTTTTAAAATATCATCATATAACTCATCCGGAGCAAACAAATCGATTTCAGCCACTCCAGTACCCATTTCAACCCCAGCAAGGCCAGCCTTCTCAATAAAGTCAAAATCGCTGAATTGCTGCACTACCCGATCTACATCTCTTAATCTCTTGATATCTTTAACTGTTTCTCGTACGGCTTCTTGATAGCTTTCACGTAGCCAATGATTCTCCCGTAATACCATTACCCAACTTGGAAGGTTAACATTAACCTCAAGCACAGGGAATTCATAAAGCGCTTCACGGAGAACATTGAGCACATCACTTTCCCGCATGCTTTCCACACTCATGGCAATAACAGGAATATCATATTTCTCAGACAGGCTCGATCTTAATGTTTCTGTGGCCGGATGGTAAGGCTGGGCACTGTTGACCACCATAATAAAGGGTTTTCCGACTTCTTTCAGCTCTTCGATAACTCTTTCTTCCGCTTCAATATAATTACTTCTTGGAATTTCTCCAATTGTACCGTCTGTAGTGACCACGACACCAAGTGTGGAGTGTTCCTGAATCACTTTTCTGGTGCCGATTTCCGCCGCCTCATGGAAAGGAATCGGCTCTTCATACCAAGGCGTATTAATCATTCTTGGACCATTTTCATCCTCATACCCCTTCGCACCTGGTACAGTATATCCCACACAATCTACCAGCCGGATATTGACATCCAACCCTTCATCAACATGCACCGTCGCCGCCTGATTCGGCACAAATTTCGGTTCAGTTGTCATAATTGTCTTTCCAGCCGCACTTTGCGGAAGTTCATCCTGGGCCCGTGATCTTTCTGCTTCACTAGATATATTCGGCAATACCACAAGCTCCATGAACTTCTTAATAAATGTGGATTTTCCGGTCCGGACTGCTCCTACTACTCCTAAATAAATATCGCCTCCGGTCCTTTCGGCAATATCCTTAAAAATATCAACCTTTTCCAAGTGATCCCCTCCTGAATTTTAGAGTGTAAAGTGGGATAATTTCATCCATATAGCTATTTTTGGACAGTATATGTTTATGATGTTGTCCTATATGGTTATGACTCTTTTCTTAAATTTTTTACCCCCTTATTCAAGTTTCATAAGGATTAATGGATTAATCGTGAATATGTCTTTTTTACTGGAGGGTTTCTATTAAATATATTCACGGATATGAAATATCAGGATGATTCATATCACGCTTTTGACAAAACAAAAAAACCCTTCACCTACAATATATCTCTTGCTGAAGGGGATATGACTAAAATTAATTCTTATCTAAGCTATCCAATAATACTTATTATTATAGAGTTCATTCCATTACTGTTCCATGAAAACTGGTTCTTTTGTTGTTGCATCTATCGTATAAGCTAGTGAAAAAGCAGGAACAAACATAGAGTCCGCTGTTAATAGCCTCCGAATATCGTCGCCAGAAATCAGGTTTTGGTTTGTCTTCTTTAAAGCCTGGTACAAATCCGGAGCATAATCCACATAAATTTCTCCATTGGTACTGATGACAAAGGATAAGTTTTGCCCGCTAAATGGACTTACAGCATATGGCGGCTTAGTATAGCCCAATTGTTTAAAGTCTAAAGTATAAACATTTCTTGCAATCTGTTTTTTAAAGGGCGGATAACCCTTCGTCTTAATTCTTAACTTAATTTCACGGATGGTCTCAGCTACTCTTAAATCAAGCAGTTTTACGGTTGGATTCGTTTCTACATCGATTAGCACATATTGAAAAATCCCGCCGCTCTCAAACGCATTTCCTGGAGGCTCAGCCATATATTTCGGTGCAATTTTTTTAAAATCGATGGGATATTTTTGATAAATTGGTGTATCCATATCTTTTGTCTTGATAGGGAGAATTCCCCCATTGTCCTGTTTAAATTCATTTACCGCCGTTTGAACGGACTGTAATTGGTCCTTGTAGGGGATTTGATTTTCCGTTAATTTCTCATCAGGGTACATACATCCTGTCAAAAAAATAACGATTATGCTGAATAAACAGGCAGTCCTTGTCCACTTCATATAATCACCTTTATTATTATGTAAAATATACATGATTACGCTAGAAAAACGATTAACAGCGTCAATCCCGCTCCAAATAAAAATAAATAGGCCAAAATGGCAGTAAGAACTCGAAAAGCCCCTTTTAATTTAAACCTGCTTAAATAGATGGTGATCATGGCAAGAAACATCAAGCCCATTCCCGCAACTGAAATCCACATTTTTACCATTCCTGGTGACAAGCGTAATACCCCCCTTTTCCGAATGTTATTATAACATAGGAACCAGTTGTAAAAAAAATAAAAAAAGCTGAAGTAAAGCGGGGCGTCCCTTTACTTCAGCCAGCAGACTAAAAATACCCAAACTCCAGGCGTTAAACTACCAAGTTGCTTCGCTCCCATTTTATGCATAATTTATGAAAAGCGTATCATCAAACGCCTATATTATTGCTTAAAAAGCATTTTTTTGTTTATAACATTCTTTCATCCAAGACATTCACTAAATCTTCCATCTCATGAGTCTTTCCACGTGACATGAGTTCATCCACTGCATCTTTGGCGTCTTTGCCGGCAAACAGAATATCATACAAAGCATTGGTAATTGGCATTTTCACTTCAAATTTTTCTGCTAACTGGTGTGCCGCTTTTGTCGTCCTGACCCCTTCGACCACCATGCCCATATTATCGAGAACTTCGTCGAGTGTTTTACCTTTTCCTAGCTGATTTCCAGCCCTCCAATTTCTGGAGTGGACACTTGTACAAGTCACTATTAAATCGCCAATTCCGGCCAGTCCTGAAAATGTCAATGGATTGGCTCCCATTTTTGTACCAAGTCTCGCTATTTCCGCCAAGCCCCTTGTAATAAGAGCGGCCTTTGCATTATCCCCATATCCAAGCCCATCGGAAATACCGGCTGCCAGCGCAATGATATTTTTTAAAGCCCCGCCAATTTCCACGCCAATTACATCTGGATTGGTGTAGACGCGAAAATTATGGTTAATAAATAGATCTTGGAACCTTTCTGCCGCAGCCATATCTTCAGAAGTAACGGTTACCGTCGTTGGGTGGCGCAAACTCACTTCCTCTGCATGGCTTGGGCCGGACAGTACAACAACGGCTTCTAAAAGTTCAGGAGGCATTTCCTGTTGAATCATTTCTGAAATTCTCAGTAAGGAGTCGGGTTCAATTCCTTTGCTCACATGGGCTATAATAATAGGTTCAGCAAGAACTGCTGCCATTTTTCCGATTACTTCTCTTATAGCCTTGGTAGGAACGGCTAATATAACAGTGCGAATCCCTGTTAAAGCCTCAGATAGCGAAGAATGGCTAACGATTAACTCCGGCAGCACAATGTCGGGTAAATATTTTTTGTTTGTGTGGTGTTCATTAATTTCCTTTACCTGTTCATCGTTATGGCTCCATAACCGTACCTTATGGCCATTGTCTGCCAAGACCATTGCAAGTGCCGTACCCCAGCTTCCAGCACCAATTACAGCAATTTCCTCTGATTTTTCCTGCACGTCAACTCACCCGGCTTTCCGTTATTTTCTTTCCCTGGCGTAGATTTTGATTGGCGTTCCTTCAAAACCGAATGCGTCCCTGATTCGGTTCTCCAGGAACCGTTCATAAGAAAAATGCAATAACTCAGGTTCATTTACGAAGATGACAAATGTCGGCGGTTTTACGGCCACTTGGGTAGCATAGTAAATTTTAAGGCGCTTGCCTTTATCGGTTGGTGTTGGATTCATCGCAACAGCATCCATAATCACATCGTTCAGCACACTGGTCTCGACCCGCATGGTGTGGTTTTCACTTACCAAATCAATCATTGGCAACAGGGTATGAATCCGTTTTTTGGTCTTTGCCGATAAAAAGACTATAGGCGCGTAGGACAAATACAAGAAGTGGTCTCGGATGTTTTGTTCGAACTCCTTCATTGTTTTCTCGTCTTTTTCAATCGCATCCCATTTATTGACCACAATAACAACGGCCCTTCCGGCTTCATGCGCATATCCGGCGATTTTTTTGTCCTGTTCAATAATTCCCTCCTCCGCATTGATGACCATAAGCACCACATCTGATCGTTCTATGGCTCTCAATGCCCGGAGTACACTATATTTTTCGGTATTCTCATAGACTTTTCCTTTTTTTCTAATACCGGCCGTATCAATAATCACATATTTTTGTCCATTATATGTATACGGAGAATCAATGGCGTCCCGGGTTGTACTGGCAATATTACTTACAATTACACGTTCTTCCCCTAAAATTGCATTAACCAAAGAGGATTTCCCAACATTGGGCCGGCCAATCAGGGAAAACTTAATCACTTCGTCATCATACTCTGCTTGTTCATTTTTCGGAAAATACTTGGCAGCTTCATCCAACAGGTCACCCAAACCAAGTCCATGCGAACCCGAAATAGGGATGGGCTCACCAAATCCAAGCGCATAAAAATCATATACCAAATCGCGCATTTCCGGATTATCAACCTTATTTACTCCCAGAACAATCGGTTTTTTGGACTTGTACAATATTTTTGCGACCTCTTCATCTGCAGCAGTCACGCCTTCCCTGCCGTTCGTTAAAAAGAGGATGACATCCGCTTCGTCTATGGCCACTTCCGCTTGCTGGCGAATTTGCTCCAAAAAAGGCTCATCGCCGATATCAATTCCTCCAGTGTCAATAATATTAAATTCGTGTGTTAACCATTCCCCAGAACTATATATGCGATCGCGCGTTACGCCAGGAATATCTTCCACAATGGAGATTCTTTCACCCACAATCCGATTAAAAATTGTAGATTTTCCAACATTAGGTCTTCCGACAATGGCAATAACCGGTTTAACCATTATAATCGCCATCCTTTCTGCCTGTATTTAAGCGTTTAGCTTAAGAAAGAAACCCTTCTTACATGAGAAGGGTATAACTTTTATTATCTTAGCAATGTTATTCGTTCCCTGCAATGTTAAGCCATCATAAATATGTTAAGAAGATTTTTGTTTGGTTTTTTCCTGAAGATGAAAAGCATTTTGCAGGACTGCCCCGGTATGTTCAAGCAAACTCCACCCAGAAAGTAACAAGGCCGTCAATGAAAGGACATTCAAATAGTCCATGGATCCAATTTCATAAGGGAAATCCAGTCGTTTCACTATATAAGCATAAAGAATATCCCCCTGCATAGTACCGCTTACCACTATTACTAATCGTCCTCTTAATGTTTTTTGCAGCAACATACTCAAATACCCAATAACGATTGCCAGCATCCAGTCCCTTTTAAACATAATCCAAATGGGATCGAATATTTCGAACAATTGAAACGTGATATAGGAAATTGATAAGATTAAAGAACAAACGGAAAGATAAATGATGGATCGTAATTTTTCTTTTCTGACGAGCCAATAAACCGTTACTAACAAAAATAATCCACTCAAAACTATTTTATAATGGCCAACGAAAATATAGCTGTTTGAAAAAATAATGGTTATTAAGATTATGGCTGAAAGTTGTAACCGAAAAGGGTTTTGTTTTTTAACCATAAAGGTGAGACACACCCAAAACAGCCAGAAAACCAAGTAGAACACATAATCCTCCATACGCCACCCACCTCCTATTATTTTCATTATGGGTTGGCATTATGTATTTTCATACTTCCTTGAATAATATTTAAGGAGAGAATCATTCTATAAACAGGAGGTGTGGAGGATGGGAAAAGACCGTCAAGAAAAAAAGTTGAAAAAAGTCGGCAAAACAGGAGTAGACAGGGATCAGGCGTTACATTATCCAGGTTCAACTAAAATGTCAAGCCCGGAGGAAGCACGGGATTTAAATAACGGAAAATACGATTCATAAGTGGTTGAATCACCAAAAAGAGGATGATACGAATCATCCTCTTTAATGTTACATTGAACGTTGACTAAAGATTTTTGTATCAATGCCTCTCTGATTTAACCAATGATAGACTTCACCCGTGATCAAAAGTGGGATTCTTTTTAATTCAGAAATAGTTTCCGCACCCAATGCCGTCATGATCAACACCATTTCATTCTGAAGAAAATCAATTTCTTCTATGAGCCTGTCAAGACCTTCTTCGACTAGGAATTTCAGGAAATACCCTGCGATCCCAATAGCATCAGCCCCTAAGGCGATTCCCTTAATGATATCTAATCCGTTGCGGAATCCTCCCGAACCAATGATGGCCATTTTATCGGAAACAGAAGTGGCCTCGACAATCGATATCGGGGTCGGAATTCCCCAATCCGCAAAAAACGGCAATGCTTTATTCCGGCGTTTATTCTCTATCTCAGCGAAGTTTGTTCCGCCAAATCCACCGACATCCACCATAGTTACTCCCGCGGAGATTAACTGCCCTACTGTTTCCTTCGACATTCCGAATCCAACTTCTTTCACAATAACGGGTATATCCAAATCTTTAGCCATTTTTTCAATCCTATTTAACGCACCGGTGAAATCCCGGTCTCCTTCCGGCATGGTCAATTCTTGTATCACATTCAGATGAATTTGCAAGGCATTTGCTTCAATCATTTCTGCGGCAGCTTTAGCATCTTCCACTGTTGCTTCGCTTCCAAGATTAGCAATGATAACACCGGTTGGATTCTCTTTTCGGATGACTTCGTACGTATATCTTTGAGTTGGGTCCTTCAAGGCGGCTGTTTGGGAACCAACCGCCATCGCAAGTCCTGTTTCTTTCGCAGCTATTGCCAGCTGCTTGTTGATTTGAAAAGTTTTTTCACCGCCGCCGCCTGTCATCGCATTGATAAAAATTGGCGAACTTAAAGAAAGTTCGCCAATGACGTGATTTAATTGAACATCAGAAACACTAATATCCGGTAAGCTCTGGTGAATTAACTTTATATCATCAAAAGCAGATCGGTTTTTCTGCCCGGTTTCCAGGGCATAGCGTATATGGTCCCATTTACGTTCCATTCTGGACACGGTTAATCACCATTATTTTCCTAGATTTTTTAATTTATCTCCAATCATTTCGCCTAACTGGAAGCCTTTTGACTCTTCCGGAAGTTCATAGTCCATATTCTCTTCCGCTTCTTTTTCCAGAAGGTCTTTGATACTCAAGGAGAGCCGTTGTTCTTTTTCATTGGCATCGAGTACCTTTACCTGAACTTCTTGGCCTTCTTTCAACACTTCATGAGGAGTGGCAATATGTTTATGGGCAATTTGCGAAATATGGACAAGCCCTTCCACTCCAGGGAACACTTCAACAAAGGCACCATAGGACACCAATCTCTTGACCGTACCGGTTAAAACACTTCCTTTTGGAGCTTTTTCGGGAATATTTGTCCAAGGCCCCGGCAACGTGTCCTTGATCGATAAGGAAATTCTTTCACTTCCTCGATCAACATTTAAAACTTTTACCTGGACCTTTTGTCCTTCTTGAACCACATCAGATGGTTTGTTGACATGCTCATGTGATAATTGGGAAATATGAACAAGTCCGTCAATTCCTCCAATATCAACAAATGCGCCAAAATCGGTTATTCTTTGCACGGTTCCTTCAATCACCTGGCCCGGCTCAAGTGCATCCAGACGATTTTGCTTCTGCTTTCCCTTCTCTGCTTCGACTACTGCACGATGAGAAAGGATTAACCGATTCTTTTCTTTATCTAGCTCAACGATTTTGAAAGTAAGGGTACGCCCTTTATAGTCACTGAAATCTTCTACAAAATAGGTCTCCACTAAGGAAGCAGGCACGAAGCCACGGACTCCAAGATCGACAACCAAGCCGCCTTTTACAACATCCTTAACTTCCGTCTCAATAATTTCCCCAGTTTGGAATTTTGCTTCTAAGCTATCCCAAGCCTTCTCAGCATCTACTTTCCTTTTTGAAAGAATCAATGCCTCCTCCTCCACTTTCAAAACGGCAAGATCGAGTTCATCTCCTTCAGAAACCACATCTGAGGCTTTTTCAATATGAAGACTTGACAGTTCGCTTATCGGGATGATTCCATCCAGTTTACTTCCTTGAATATCAACAAGGACCTGTTTTTCCTCCACTTTAGTAACTTGTCCGGTTACTTTGTCGCCAATTTCAAAATTTCTTACTTCAACTTGATTCAACTCTTCAGACATATGTAATCCTCCTTAATCCTACTGCAAATCTATACATGAACCGAGAATTGCGAAAAGCAGTCCCACAAAGATATAAATATGAAACGTTCATATAAATAATCCACTTAATTGGGACTAGTTTTCCAGCAACTCTTTTGGCTGCAAATATCATTATAGGCACAGAATTTATCAATAAATTCTGACTAGCCAAAAAAAGAATCTCATTTATTAACTTCTTACAAATAGGTTATTTTGTCAAGCAGAACCTATCGATACTCATTAATAAGTTTATGAATTTCCGACATAATTAATTCAGTGACTTGTTCAGGAGATGCTTTGGATGCCCGCATTTCATCCATCGCTATCGGTTTGCCATAAACCATTTTCAGCTTACGTAACGCCCTGTAGGGCCCAATGATGGCACATGGTACTACAGCACAATTAGTTCTTAGGGCAAAGAAGCCTGCTCCTGCCAGACCTTTTCCCAAATCTCCAGTTTTACTTCTGGTTCCTTCCGGGAATAGGCCTAGCACATGACCTTCCTTTAGTACGTTCATGCCCTTTCTAAGCGCCTCGCGGTCGCTCATTCCCCTTTTTACAGGGAATGCATTGCACTTTCTTACGATGTTACCTAAAACCGGAACGCGAAAAATTTCTTCCTTAGCCATATAATAAATGGCCCTTTGCGTAGAGATCCCGACAACTATAGGGTCAAGATTATGAATATGGTTGGAGCATAAAAGCACGCCCTGTTCCTTTGGAATATTTTCCTCCCCAATTACTTCAATTCTGTACAATGGTTTAAAGATAGATTTCACAACTGATCTGGCAAATGTATAAAATGTCACCCTAACCAATCCTTTCCTGAACGAGCCTCATAATCGTTTCGACTACATTAGGAATGGTCATGGAAGTTGTGTCGATTTCAATTGCATCCTCCGCTTTTTTCAGGGGTGCAGCCTCGCGTTCAGAATCAATTTTGTCTCTTCTTGCTATTTCCTGTTTGAGTTTTTCTAAATCCGACTCAAATCCTTTATGGAGGTTTTCCTGATGGCGCCGCAATGCCCGTTCCTCCACACTGGCCAACAAAAATACTTTTACCTCGGCATTAGGCAGGACATGGGTACCGATATCTCTCCCATCCATCACCACTCCGCCCCCTTTTGCAAACACTTGTTGGCGCCTTACCATTTCTTCACGTACCCTTTTATGCTTAGAAACGATTGAGACGGTGTTCGTTACATCACTTGTCCGAATCGCCTCTGTGACATCCCGGTTGTCCAAATAGACCAATTGTCCCGTCTCTGACGGAAGCAGTTCAATGCTTGTGGATAACAACATATCCACTAAGTTATCCTCATCCTCTAGGTTCACCTGATTGTTCAGCGCTTTATAGGTTAACGATCGATACATCGCACCTGTATCAATGTAAATATACGATAATTTTTCTGCAACAATCTTTGCTACTGTGCTTTTCCCTGCCGCAGCGGGACCATCAATAGCAATTGATATTTTCTTATCCATAAATCCTCCTTGATTTGTTTCTCTTAGGTTGTCTCCTGTTTATTTTACCATAATTTATGGATTACCTTTGCTTTTTAACCCCTTAAAAAAGGATAATTTTATTAACTTTTATTGGGGAGGACCATACTACTAGGAGGGATAAATGCAAAAAAATAAAGCAGCTGCCTGCTTTATTTTTTTTGCTGAAAAGATTGGAGAATGTCTGTAAGGGTATTTTCATTTACTCCTTCATATTTTATCAACTGATTTAAATGTGGCATGATTTCTAACTGATGAAAGATCAGTTGTGATAAAAATAAAAAAATGAACTGTATGATAATGACTTTGATGAGAATTTGTTCTGCTCTTTTCACAACCATCACCCTGAAATTATAAATAATACCATTATCGGTATCTGTCTGACTTTTTATTCCGGAAATTCGCGAACAATAAATAAGGAAAAGCAGCTGCTTTTCCTATAGAACCCCATTGTAAGTTTCTTCCGGGTTTTTCAGTTTTTCCACTTCTTCTTCAGCACCATCCTTGGCATTGATGAAAATACGATATGTATCATTGCCGATGGTTCCGAGAAACTCATAACATAATACTTCTTTATTTAAGTCATTGACAATAATCGATTGCCGGTCCTCCATTATTTTTAAGTTTGGATTGATTTTGCTTTTTGCCTCATCAACGGAAATGGCCGGTTTTTCTATCTTTCTTGTCTGGTAGGTCTTTAGGTACTCTTCAGCAGAAAACCCTATGATGTCCCCATTGTCTAAAGCCACCTGTACTTTTACGGATTCCGGGTAAATCCTTACACCGTTAATAGTGGTAACAAAATTAAAAACGCCAGTGTTTTCATATTGCGAGCTTTCAAATATCTCCATATTTTTAAACCCGGTATCAGTTAGGAAAGCTTGTGCTTTATTGCTAGCATCATTTAGGCTGATTACTTGTTTATTTATTTCCCGGTTATTGATGAACCATATGGGGTGTCCGGCTTTTTTCGTGATATCCATATTCGCTTCCTGACCGGTTTTTTTATTTTGGATAGCCACACTATAAAATCCGAAATCAGATCCTTTTCCATTTTCCGTAACCTTCACCTTGGCATTGCCATCAAAATTCATATATTTTTTGGCAATACTAACGGCCTCATTACGCGTAATGGTCTTGCCCTTAAGGTTCTTATAGTTTTCGTCCTTTATTTGCAAATTGGAAGTTGTCAGACCTTGGTCTGATTCATCGTATCCGGTTACCGTTTTTTCGACTGTTTTAAATCCATCAATAATCGTATTGTCTGTCTGCTCCTTACCTGATGCAAGTGCCAGCTCGACATCCATCCACCTCAGGTTATTTTTTAACACCATTGACTGTACTTTGCGGAGTTCATTCTGGATATCGCCAGATTGCTTATAAAGTGTCTTTAATGTTTCATACTCCTTATCTGATAACGGGTCTTTCTCCAAGTCTCTTACTGCAGTCCGATAACTAAAATTCCCTATGTTTGCTAAAAATTCTTCTGTTTTATTAAATGGCAGCAAGGTCAATGGCAGCTGCCCCACGTCACTGTGTGCCTGGGAAGTCAGTCTCCATACTTCAATCAGTGATGGGGATAATGAGTTTTTTGAGTTCATGGCAAGAGTTGTGCCAATTTTGTCATGCAGTAAATCAAGCCGATAGGTCAAATTGTGAAATGCCCGTTGATAATTATTTTCAGCATTTAAAAGTACGGCGTTTTTATCCTGATGCTCCTGGTAACCCCAGAAGGCTGTCCCGGCAATACCCAATGCCAGAATCCCAATCAATAATCCTCTAATCATATTTTATCACCCCTATTTACAGAAGATATGCTTTCCAATCCGTTTAATTTGTGGCCGTCCCCAAATCCACGAACTTGTGGCTGTAGCGGGGTTAAAATAGTACAAGGCTTCACCCGTTGGATCCCAGCCATTCATGGCATCCAATACGGCTTTTTTCGAATTTTCGTTTGGTGTCAGCCAAATTTGTCCGTCCGCTACTGCGGTAAATGCACCTGGTTCGAAGATGACTCCAGAAACAGTGTTGGGAAATGAAGGGCTGTTTACCCGGTTTAAAATAACCGCAGCCACTGCCACTTGACCAATATAGGGCTCTCCTCTGGATTCTCCATGTACTGCATTGGCCATTAACCGGATGTCATTCTGCGAAAACCCTTTTGGTGTATTGGATGCAGTGGGCTTGGCTTGCTTTGTTCCGGATGTATTTGCGGAATTCCCTCCTCCAGTCGCTGGAGGGTTTGTATAATCGTATTTTGTTACCTTAACAAGTTTTTCTTTCGTTTTGGATCCTGCCATACCGTCAATGGGCAGTCCAAACTCATATTGAAAGTTCCGTAATGCCCAATAGGTTCCCCAGCCAAAAACACCGTCAATTCTCCCATTGTAATAGCCAATATATTTAAGCCGAGCCTGCAATTCAATGACATCATTTCCGGTCGCTCCCTGCTGAATTACTTGGCCTGTAAAGGCTTGGGCCGTGTTGAACCTGAGCAAGGATAGCGGCATAAAACAAAGAAGAGCCAAGATGAGATATTTTGTAAGCCAATTCTTCTTCATGGAATAATAACCCCCATTGTCAATCTTTTAACAGTAACCCTATTTTTTGTTTTACTGGGGATTTTATTCCAAAAAATAAAAACCCTCCATTATGAATGAAGAGTTTTTTGAAAAGGATAGGGTTTATTAAAATGTTTGGCACTTAGTATTTTTGCCTTTTTGACTTTTCTGAGGCCAAACCACCATAGAAAAATCATAAACGGAAAAATAAATGTCAGCCAATTTTCCTGTGATATCAAAATAAAATCGTAGAAACCATGAAGCAATGCTGGCAGCAACAACGCAAGGGCTATCCACTTTGCTTTGTTTCCGGTCGTAAATTTTGCTTTACCAATATAGAAACCCATAATGACTCCAAAAAGGGCATGACTGGACACCGGCAATAATGCACGAGTCATCGCATGTTCAATTCCATTGGCAATTAAATAAAAGACGTTCTCTACTGTAGCAAATCCAAGTGATACAGCGGACCCATAAACAATTCCATCAAATGGTTCATCAAATTCAACATGCTGGTAAACGATATAGAACAGGATAAACCATTTTATAAATTCTTCTAGCAAACTGCTGGTAAGAAACGCATCAATAAAATTAGTCTTAATTAAATTTTCAGTTTCAAGCACGTGCTGGATAAACATAATTGGAAAAACCAATAGAGCACCGTATAAAAATGTCCGCAACACAAGCGAAACCGGTTCTGATTCATATTCATCTTTTAAGTAAAAATAACTAAGCAGGGCAAAGCCCGGAGCAATTCCGGCTGATAATATTCCCAGCATGATAAACTCCTTTTACATCATTTTACTTAAGTCTACCATGGAAATGCACTTAAAGAAACCATAGATTCTTTCCTTAATAAGATATATTGTTATTACTGCTGGCTAAAGCCACAGCCAATTTAATCCTGGCCTTTTTAGAATCATAATCGCTGCCGAGGATAACCCCTTTTTTATATAAATCATAGGCACTTCCTTTATAATCATAGGTTGTATAGACGGCCCCTTCTTCAGCACTGGTGGTTACGACAATTTTAATCCCTTGCTTAATGGCCTTATCTATTTCTTCCATCATCGACGGGGATACCTGACCCCGTCCCACGCCCTCAAGAACGATACCGTTTACCCCGGATTCTCGTGCCGCCTTTATAAATTTCCCGTCAGCACCTATATAGCACTTAATGATATCTACTTGCGGGATAGGAGAAACAGGCTGGTAATGCTCCCGTTTAATCGGTTTTTGAAATACTTGAACTTCATCATTATCAATAATACCTAAATATCCAAATCCAAAAGCATTAAAGCCTTGGATATTGGATGCGTGTTCCTTTTTAACATACCTAGCAGCAAAAATACGCTCATTGAAAACGACAACCGTGCCGGCTCCACGTAAATCGGGTGAACAAGCGGAATAAATTGCATGCCGTAAATTGATATACACATCACTGCCTAAATCATCAGGAGATCGTTGCGAACCTGTTACTACAACCGGACGGAAGTCATCAATGGTTAAGTCTAGAAAATAGGCGGTTTCCTCCATCGTATCAGTTCCATGTGTAACCACAACCCCGGAAATGGAGGGATCCTGAAAATATTCACTAATTTTATCCTTTAAGATAAGCAAATCATCAAAAGTGATATGCATACTCGCTTTTTGAAAGACCGATTCCACAATGACTTCAATATCTTTAGGCAAATGGCACATGGCCGTTAATTCTTCCCCTGTTAAGGCACCTGAAGAAAGCTTTCCTGATTCCTCATTTGGCTTACTCGCAATCGTACCACCTGTCGTTAACAGAACTACCTTTCTCATAATCGAATCACCCTCTAGACTCTTTTTCCAAGATGGAGCGGGCAATTTGACCGCCGTGAAACCTTCCGTTCTCTATAAAAATTTCATTTGCATTATTTCCCGCGGCGATCACACCTGCGATATATATTCCTTCAATGTTGGTTTCCATGGTATCTAGGTTATAGGCAGGCCGTCCCGTCTCCAGGTCAATTTCAACCCCCATTGTTTTTAAAAATTCATGATCTGGATGGTAACCTGTCATCGCAAAAACATAATCGTTCTTGACAACCAATTCCTTTCCATTTTTAACATATACTACCTTATCTTCTGTAATTTCTTTTACAACCGCTTGAAATTCCATCTTAATTTGCTCATTACGGACTAATGATTCGAATTCTGGGAGGATCCAAGGCTTAATGCTGGGAGAGTATTCACTGCCCCGGTAAATCACGGTCACTCGAGCATTGGCTTTTACCAGTTCTATGGCGGCATCAACACTGGAATTTTTACCGCCAATCACACAAACATCTTTATCAAAATAAGGATGTGCTTCTTTAAAGTAATGGAATACCTTTGGAAGACTTTCCCCCGGCACCTTCATATAATTAGGATGGTCATAATACCCTGTTGCAATCACAACATAACGGGATTGATATTCCCCTTTGTCTGTTTTAACATGAAAGGAATCTCCGTTTTTCGATACTTCCATGACTTTTTCAAACGCGTTGATCCGGATCCGCTTTCTCTTGGCCACTTCACGATAATAAACAAGCGCTTGGTTTCTAACTGGTTTGTAGTTATCCGTTACAAAAGGAAAGTCCCCAATCTCCAGTTTTTCACTAGTACTAAAAAATGTCTGGTGGGTGGGGTATTGATAAATGGAATTGACTATATTTCCTTTTTCGATAATTAAAGGATTTTTTCCTATTTCCTGCATGGCGATGGCAGCCGCAAGACCGCACGGACCGCCGCCCACAATTATGATATCCTCTATTTGCATTTATTGTTTCACTCCTTAAAACAAACATCACTCGGCAATTTTTATATCAAGCTTGATTTCAATTGGCTGTTGATTTCCGCTCCAGCAGCCCAGCGAACCTACTGAAATTCTTCCTCGACCCGCTTTTGCACGAAGAAAAGGCGATAGCACAAGAAAATGCATCCATGAATTTCTATCGCACTCAATTATGCTAAAGCATAATTGAGGATTCGTGGAGTCGAGATTATCTGCTCCTAACAACAGAGGTAAAAAATCAACAATCCTGCTTAAAAGAGCATAAATATAAAACTCCCATCAACTAATGATAGGAGTTTTTAAGAGATATTTCAATGTTAAATGCCCACTGATTGCTGAGTCCCCTAAGGACGGTTTATAAGGCGCAGGTGAATTTATGATTTCTAATTAGCTAAATCCAGCCTCTGAAACGGCTTGCCTCTGCCATTTTTCTCACTCCGACCATATAGGCAGCCAAGCGCATATCTACGCGGCGTGTTTGAGCTGTATCATAAATATTATTGAATGCCTTAACCATCACTTTCTCAAGTTTCTCTTCCACTTCTTCCTCGGACCAATAGTAACCCTGATTGTTTTGAACCCATTCGAAGTAAGATACCGTTACTCCACCGGCCGATGCAAGCACATCAGGAACAAGGAGAATCCCCCGATTGGTTAGGATTTGGGTAGCTTCCAGAGTTGTTGGCCCATTAGCAGCTTCAACAACAATGCCGGCACGGATATTTGGGGCATTATCTCCTGTAATCTGATTTTCAATTGCCGCTGGTACCAATATATCGCATTCCAGCTCGAGCAATTCTTTATTGGTTATTGTATTGTTAAATAGTTTGGTTACAGTTCCAAAGCTGTCACGCCGATCCAAGAGGTAATCAATATCTAGTCCATCCGGATTATAAAGCGCCCCGTAAGCATCAGAAATACCTACTACTTTAGCTCCCGCATCATGCATGAACTTGGACAAATAGCTGCCGGCATTGCCGAATCCCTGAATGACCACCCGAGCACCCGCAAGCGATATCCCCCGTTTTTTCGCAGCTTCCCGGATACAAATGGTTACGCCTTTTGCGGTTGCGGATTCACGGCCATGTGAACCACCAAGAACAAGTGGTTTCCCCGTAATAAATCCTGGTGAATTAAATTCATCAATCCTGCTGTACTCATCCATCATCCAAGCCATGATTTGTGAATTGGTATAAACGTCCGGGGCCGGAATATCCTTAGTAGGTCCGACAATTTGACTGATCGCTCTCACATAACCCCTGCTCAATCTTTCTAGCTCCCTAAAAGACATATCGCGCGGATCACAAACGATTCCACCTTTTCCTCCCCCATAAGGCAAATCAACAATTCCACATTTTAAACTCATCCAAATGGATAGCGCTTTTACTTCCGTTTCCGTTACGTTCGGATGGAAACGGATCCCCCCTTTTGTCGGTCCTACAGCATCATTATGCTGCGCACGATATCCAGTAAATATTTTAACGGAACCATCATCCATTTTCACAGGAATCTTCACAGTCATCATACGTAACGGTTCCTTTAATAGTTCATATACTTCTTCAGGATAACCTAATTTATCAAGGGCACTATGGATAACAGTCTGTGTGGATTTCAACACATCATTTTTACCCTCTAAATTAGTTTTATCAGTACCGTTTTCGGCTGCCATGAGTAAACCTCCTAGGAATTCACTTTAAGGAATGTTATCCGCTTTCAGTCACAAGTATACACTTTTACTATATATATGCAAAGAATAAAAACCATTGTCAGTCACTGATATGTAATCGCTGCCATTGGCTCTAGAGGTGGACTTTAGTGGTTGGAATCTTAGTAGTGGTTGAGTGCATGCAGAAAGGAGAGGACACCCCCTCCTTTTCTAGAATATTATTTTTCTATTAGAAGTATTTGACAATTGTTTCTATTGCGTGTTTCCCAATGATTTTCCTGCCATATTCTTCAAGGATATACGGACTTTTGATAGAGGCATTACCATATTCAGAAAGAAGGGCTGCGGCGGCCTCGGTTTTACTTTGATCGATTTGGTCCATCAGCAGGTAATAACGGTTACTCATTCCATAGACACTTCCACCTAATACATTTAATGGGTATAGTCGTTTCGATAAGCCAATCAAATCTTCAAATTCTTCAAATACATATAAAAGATCTTGATAGCCGCCAACCATTACCTGCATTTCGATAAACCCATCATCGATTATTTCTTCGTCTTCTTTGGCATTACTCACTGTGATAATCATAATAATGCCTTGGGCATGAAGGGAGAAAATTTCCACCGCAACAGGCCCTCTAATCTCCACATCAAATTCCACACTAGCTTCTTCCACCATATCGTGAAACAGTTGGTTCCACTTTCCGGAATCATTCCAAACTTCTTCGTTGGAGAGTCCCCTTTCAAACAAATCATCAGAGGTTAAAAAAATTTTTATTTTATTGATTGCCAATCGTTCTAAGCGCATGTTTTTGCCCCCTGCCGTGACATCACTCTTGTTTTAATGTATGGTTACCGGGGCGTTATGGTGAATTGTCTACTTTAACCTAGGGCCGTGACTCGTTTCCAAGAATCAGCAAATGGCTCTCTGCGGGGGCACCTAACCTTAGTGGGATTCCTGTTGTGCCATAGCCATTACTGACTAATAAAATGGTCTTTCCTTTGCTTTCCAGGCCGCCCCGCTTAAAGGGGCTATATCCGAATAAATGGATTTGTCCGCCGTGAGTATGACCACTTAAAACGAGGTTAATATTATGTTCAGACAAGATTTTCTTCATTATGTTTGGATAATGGCTGGCTACTATTTTAAAACTGGATTTCTCCGTTGCCTGGAGTGCCAAATCCAACCGGTCGCGGTTTTGATTTATATCATCCACGCCTATTAGGCAGATTTTATCTTCCAGGTCCTCTTTAAGGATTACCATTTTATTGTCGAGCACCTTAATGCCTATTGTCGCAAATAGGGTCGACAGTATTTGCATATCCGCTTCAAAGTCATTATTTCCCCATACAAAGTAGACGGGCCCAATCTGAACCAATTTTTCCAAATTTCTTTTAACCCGTTCGTATGGTACCCCCTTCTCAGTCAGATCGCCACCGATGACAACAAAATCTGCTTTTCCTATGACTAATTGAATCACTTCATTGGATATGTTTCGTCTATGTATATCCGAAATAAAAAAAATCGAGACAGGTTCCAGATTTACTGGATAGTCCGGGAATAACAAATGATGAACGACCACTTTATTTAGAAACGCTTCCCGAAGCATAATAACTAGCAGGCTTCCTCCCATAATAATAAGGATAACCATTATATAAACCATTCCACTTTCCCCTTTAACTATTCATCTTTTCACGGAAATGATACCATATATCAAACTTAAAGAAAAAAGGATGATGCTATGGATCCAGCTAAGATGAATTAAATTTGAATAAACGATAAAAATTCCAATTAGGTTCAAGACCGAGTATTTTCTCCAATGTCTTTGAATGATCTCTTTGACTTGGCCGCCACTCATGATTACCCCTATACATAACGCCAATGTAGAGGCAAAAAACTCCAAAGGATGAAGAATTACCTGTAGAATAAAATCTGTAAAATAAAAAGGCCGCTCAATTGAAAGCCAGTTAATCATGGCATAGCCGCATAGTAATATCATCAAATGCCTTACTAACGTGATTACCATAAAATATCCCTCCCATACAATGTATGAGAGGGATGGTGATCTTTTCACGAATTTAGTCCATATGGCTAATCTTCTTGTATACTTAAGATGCGGAAGCCATGCTCCTCAAGCTTTTTGAGAAATTTATCAACATTATTCTTCTTCTCAATTTTCATGACGATTCTTCTTACAAGTCTATCCGTTTCATCGAAAGTGACGAATGAGATAATATGGACGTGAAAATGGTGGGCAATTTCGGAAAGCCGGGCAATACGGCCTTCTGTTTCAACAGATGTAAAGGCAATCCTTATTCCTGGACGATTGACACCAAAGGCACTTTCAAATGCCCCTAAAACATCCGAGCGGGTGACAACCCCCAGAAAAGACTGATTATCGTCAACCACGGCTAAAAGCGGAAAATCTTTCAAATCTAAGAGTGTCCTTTCAAATAATTCTGCTCCCTGGAGGAACATGTCCCTATGGGAAACGACCTCTTTCACTAAGGTGGAATTTACATACTCTTCCTTCGGTTTATTTATCTGAAAGAATTTCTCATAAATATTGTATCTTGTTGCAACACCAACATACTGATTCCCCTGCAAAACCGGCACCCCATCGATTTGGTGTTCTTCTAATTTCTCCAAGGTTTCCTTCACAGTGGCATCAACCTGAACCGTTATGCACTCGTGCTTAGGTATCATCATGTTTTTTACGAACATTTTCCCATCACCTCAAGTATTAATACTTCCTTCCTATTATATTTCGATAATCTTTTGAAAAACCCTCTACCAAAGATAGGTAGAGGTCATGAATGTATAAATTTTTTCATATGATTAATTGATGTTAATTAAAGGAGGGAAATAATGAATACTCACTTTAAGACATTTCGTCCTTATGTAAGTCCTTTCGACCCCTGTCCGCCTATTTTAGAGAAGGCCTATTCTACACCGCCAAATTTATATATGGGTTTTCAGCCTCCCAATCTTCCACAGTTTTCACCGTTAGAGGCACTAAAAGCAGGGACATTATGGAAGCCATTTTATGACCCATGGTATGGCCCGCTCGAACCTGGTAAAGGAGGGCTGCCACAATGAAACAAGTTCCGGATGAATATTATCAGTTAATGGAACAGCTGCAAGCAGTGGATTTCGTATTAGTAGAACTGACCCTATATCTTGACACGCATAATGATGACCTTGAAGCCATCAATCAATTTAATCACTACGCCCGTGAAAGAAAGCGCTTGAAGAAGGCCTTTGAGAGTCAATTTGGCCCCTTACAACAATTCGGCAACAGCTACTCGGCATACCCATGGAACTGGGATGATTCTCCATGGCCATGGCAGGTTTAACACCTTAAAGGAGGGGATAAGGGATGTGGATCTATGAAAAAAAATTGCAGTACCCTGTTCGTGTCAGCACTTGTAATCCGATGTTGGCCAAGTTTTTAATTGAACAATACGGTGGCGCTGATGGTGAACTTTCCGCAGCACTAAGATACTTAAACCAAAGATACTCCATTCCCGACAAGGTAATTGGCCTGCTCACCGATATTGGGACAGAGGAATTCGCCCACTTAGAAATGATTGCCACCATGGTATATAAATTAACTAAGGATGCTACGCCGGAACAACTAAAGGCTGCAGGACTCGGTGACCATTACGCAAACCATGACAAGGCGCTTTATTACCATGATGCAGCAGGTGTTCCATGGACAGCTTCCTATATACAAGCAAAAGGCGACCCTATAGCTGACCTTTATGAGGACATTGCAGCCGAAGAGAAAGCAAGAGCTACTTATCAATGGATCATTAACTTAAGTGATGACCCGGATTTAAATGACGGATTGCGCTTTTTAAGGGAACGGGAAATTATCCATTCCCAGAGGTTCCGTGAAGCAGTCGAAATATTGAAAGATGAGCAGGGAAAAAAGAAAATCTTTTAAGACCCTTGAGAAGCAGTATCAAACTGCTTCTTATTTTTTCTCATGATAAAGATTAATATCGTAGGTTTTTTTCATTATTTCAAAAACAATGTGGCGGTTTCTCCATGCTTCTTCCTTTTTCCATAAATCTTTACTGCGGTCAACAATTTCGCAACGAAGCTCTTGGTACTCTTTTTCTTTCTTGTCTTTCTGCTGCCTCAACAAATTCATCGCACCATAACTAATGATGGTTAAACCAAATAGCAATACCGTCTTTTGGTCATTGAGCGAGGCAGTAAACATCGCAAAAAATGAATAAGAATAATCCCTGGCAATGGTAAAGTAAAAATAGCCAAAGAAAACAAACGCCAATACTAAAGTTATGTAGATGGACAAAAAATGCCGCTTTTCCGCTATATCAAATTTCTGTTTCCTTTTTCTTAAATTTTCCAACATTTGCTTGGTCGCTTCGTCTGTATGTTCCAGTAACAGGATTGGAGTATCCATCAGTATCCCTCCATTTCTCCGTATATATTTATGAACTTGTCCGTTAAAGTATGTTTGTTTGCAAAAAAAAAACCAACCCGAATGGATTGGCTATTAGTTTAATGGTATTTTCAACACTTGGCCCAAGTTAACTTGATCACCGTGAAGATTATTCGCTTTTCGAATCGTGTCCATCCCTGTTTGGGACTTATAATATTTCATGGCAATCCTAAAAAGCGTTTCCCCTTGCTTAACCTTATGAAACACAATCTTTGGAGTTGGTTCAGCCTTTGCTGGATTGATAGTTTGCGTCGGCACTGGGGCATTCTTATCTGTAGTGTTGGCATTTGCCTGCACGGAAGGTACCTCGGATGTTGGAGCCGATTGCGGTGTCACATTCGCCCCATCTGTTTCCTCTGTCCCGGTTTGACCTTCATCGGATGCAGGAACGGCTGGCTCATCTATTTCCTGGTCTTGCTCTGTTGATTCTGTTTCTTGCTCACGAGGTGATTGATTCGGTTTATCAGGCTTTGATTTTTCCAGATTGATAGTTTCATAACCAACAGAATCTCCCGACGTTTTGGTACTTACCGTGTTTGTTTTTCCGTCAAGATAGGAAATAACACTGAAAATAATTAGCGGAAGGAGAATAAAGGAAAGGACTAGCAGTCGAATAACCGGGTATTTCAGTTTCCATTTAAACTTATCTTTCTTTTGCCGATGCAGCTGTTCCCTGGGAGGAAGTTGGTCGTTGGCATCAATGGTATCGTTTATTTTTTGGATGCGTTGTTTTAGTCTTTCTGCCTGTTCCCGATATGGTTCTTCTTTATTCATGTAGTACTTCCTCCTGTTCATCAGTTCTTGGAGAATGTTTAAATTTAATATAGATACCTAATAAAAAGTCAATGATAAAGTGCATCATAATCGTTACAGCCAAGTTGCCTGACCATTCATAAATGAAGCCAATCAATAGACTTAGGGAAACAATATTCATAAACAGGTACCAATTAAACAAGTAACGGTAGTGAATAACCGCAAAAATAATGCTGGCAAAAAGGAGACCAACCTTGGTCTGAATGATTCCCCTGAAAAGTAATTCCTCACTAAAAGAAACGATAGCTGCAATAATAAAAATAGTAAAGACACTTCTATTCCGAAAAATCCGATTGTTCAATCCGCCATCATCATAATATGAAGCAGGCAGCCATTTCATCATAACAATGTCAAGGATGACTATAACTACACCGGATATCAGCCCTACAGAGAGAATTCGTGAATCGAAAAGGCGGATACTATTCAAATAGGCAAAGCCGTCAAATAAAATTACACCTAACACAAACGAGACCACCAAGAGTATGATTTGTGTTAAAAACAAATGAAACAGCAGTTCCCGGTCAGTTAAGCTCTTGATAAGTTCACTGTATTTGGTTTTCATTCCCTCAACTCACAATGGATAATAATTTAGTAAGATATTCCTGCCAGGTTTCTTCGTTTGTCACCAACTTGATTGGTTTGGTGATGGTCTGATACCTATGCAGGTCAAGGCTGCATAAATCACAGCAGGCTTCCGGTTTATCCGTAGTGGTTTCATCGAAATAATCAAGGACCGCCTCCCTGCGGCATTTTTTCGATTCTGCCCACATCTTCATTCGATAAATGTTTTTTCTTTTTATGCTTAATCGTTCATTCACATACGACTTTACATTTTCCTGTAATTTCTCAAGTTCTGTTTTATTCCGTGGAATCTGTTCCAGAAAATTTTCCAATAGTCTCCACTGCAGTTCGGAAAACCCCCCCAGGTTCCTGAGTTCAGGATTTAGTTTATCCTCTCCCGCCTCGCTGTCTTGCAAAATTTTATGGAACAGCCAGTCAATCTGTTGTTCCGCCGGAAGTTCACTTTCCGCAAGCTGTATGGGGAGAATCTCATCCCCCGGAGAAAATAAAAGAATCGCAACACTTGGATGCCCGTCACGTCCAGCCCGGCCAATTTCCTGAAGATAAGATTCCATTTGCATTGGCATATGAAAGTGAATGATAAATCGGATATTTTCTTTATTTACACCCATACCAAATGCGCTCGTTGCACAAATAACATCAAGCTGATTATGGATAAATTGCTGCTGGATTAAAATCCTCGAATTCTGGTCCATGCCTCCGTGATAAGCACTAGCCCGGCAAATCCCTTTTTCAATTAACAAAGCCGCCATTTGGTCAGCCGCCTTTTTGCTGGAAAAATAGATGATCCCCGGCTTTTCCAGCATCGTCACCAGGTCCAGGACACGCTTTTCCTTATCATGGTAGTCCGGAATTTTCTCCACATAAAATGCAATATTGGGACGATCGATGGTTGATTCCACTTTCGTTACGTCCGTTAATCCTAGAGAGCTTAAGATGTCTTCTCTAACTTTTTTAGTTGCTGTTGCAGTTAAGGCGAGTGTTAACGGGGAACCCAGTTTTTGGCGCACCTCCCCCAGTTTGGAATAATCGGGGCGAAAATCATACCCCCACTGTGATATGCAATGGGCTTCGTCCACGACAAATAATGAAATGGAAAGCCCCTTGAGCCTTTTAATAACAAAAGACATATTAAGCATTTCCGGTGAAATAAAAATATATTTGTAATTTGACAAATGGTTAAGTACAGCATTTTTCTCTGCTGCCGAAAGAAACGAATTTAAAGCGACCACCCGTTTTTCACCAAAACGCTTAAATTGTTCCACTTGGTCCTGCATTAGTGACAGAAGGGGCGATATGATTAGCACCTGCCCCTCTAAAATCAAACCAGGCAATTGATAGCATAAAGACTTTCCCGTTCCGGTAGGAAGCATGGCCAATGTGTGATTTCCTGCAAGAATTGAGGAGATCACTTGCTTTTGGCCCGGTTTAAACGAGGTATAACCAAATCGTGTTTCTAACAGTCTCTCTAATTCCATTATTTAACACCATACTTTGCTAATACTAATCTAATTTGAAAATAATTGGCGGATTGCACCTTATTTTTAATCAATTTTAACTGCTTTGTCTCAATTTCCTGTGAGGCATTCAGAATCTCTTCCATCAAGCGCGGACTTACGTAAGAATCAATCGAAAAATCCGGCAAATGTAAAGCAAACTCGACGAAATGGTCCTCGATTGTACTTAACTTTAAGTTTCTTAAAGCGGCAATTTGATCCAACGGGTAACCTTGATTCCATAATTCCCAAGTCCTTCGCGAGGATGCGGTCAAGGGATTGCTTGGCTGGACATTACGGAGCATGGTTTGCAGCATCGGATACATTTGTTTATTTCGATAAAGTTTTTCTATCAAGAAATGTAATGAATTGATAAATTCAACATGGTAGTCATAAACATCCAAATGAAACTTCTTGGCTGCTTGCTCTTCTGTTAAGCCTATCTGACGATAACCAGAAAGGCGATAAACTAAGCAAGATGGATTTACATCTTGCTTATGAAGGAAACAGGCCATCAACTCCGACAAAACCACACCGGCTACTTCCCTTTTGGGGACGGTAATTTCACTCAGCACCAACTTAATCCAGTCGTGCACTTGTTTATTTTTTTGTATTGGAATATAGTTCGACTCCTGGTTTGCAAGATTGGAGGCGACCTGAATAAATAAAGATAATCTTTCCCAAAACAGGGTGGTGAATTGTTGATTGTCCCAACCATTAATATACTTGGGAATCAGATTGGTTTCCACCTGCAATTCACCGGATTTTGTCACACTATATCGCTGTTGGCCAATACTTTCAATTTTTTGTTGGCCGGCCAATTTTTGAATAATCTCCTCAAAGGACTCTCTAGACATCTGTTCGGATATTCCAAAGAATCGTTTCAGATTAAATAAATGGGCATCTTGAATGGTTTGGGATGATTTTTTTCCATTTAACAGATGAAATATAGAGAAGACAGTCCTTTCCCCATTCAGCTGTTTTAAACAGTATAAAATAATGGTTTCAATTTTCTGCATTCTCCCACCACTTCAGGTTGTTTCGACATTTTCCTCTCTATTTTAACATGAAACAACAGGAGATGTTGCTTGAATTTGGAGAAGTTGCAGAATTAAGCAAACCATTGGAAAGCATGGCACTTTTCTATTGAAAAGTTACCGTTACACCTATACAATAGATATGAGTAATGCGTTTTCCATACAGTTTGTGGAAAATAGTACCATATTATTTTTGTTATAAAACTGGGAGGTTTTTTTTCATGGCAAAGTATACGATTGTTGACAAGGAAACATGTATCGCATGTGGTGCATGCGGCGCGGCTGCACCGGATATTTACGATTATGACGATGAAGGAATTGCGTTTGTTACCCTTGACGATAACGAAGGGATTGTTGAAATTCCTGATGTTTTAATCGACGATATGATGGATGCCTTTGAAGGCTGCCCTACTGATTCCATTAAGGTTGCAGACGAGCCATTTGACGGCAATCCAACTAAATTCGAATAAGATTTGCCACTAAGGATATTTTAAGCTCTAAGCCCCCGCTTTTTGGCGGGGGTTTTCCTTTTAGTTTTATAGATTTTGATACGAATTTATACAAATAAAAAGCAGCCGTAGTGGCTGCTTTACTTTTTATCAAGCATTCTTAATAGTTGTATGTTTATTAATCCAAGACTGCATCCTTACGAATAACAGCATAAAGATAAACGACATCATGATTCCCTTGATAAAGTTAAACGGAAGGACGGCTGGTACTACAAGGTTTCTCATATCAGGATAGTGTAATAAAGCCGTATAGGCTGGAAGGATAACCAAATAATTAAGGACACTCATCAAAACTGCCATTGTAACTGTCCCGGCAACCAGGCCCAGTGTCATCCCCTTTTTGGTTTTTAGCCTGTTGTATACAAAATAAGTTGGCAGCATAAACAAAATTCCGGCTGCAAAGTTAGCAAGATGCCCTACAGGGATCCCTGTCTGGCTTCCTGTTGCAATATAATTTAAGATATTTTTAAAAAGCTCGACCAGTATCCCAGCGACTGGCCCAAACATGAGAGCAGCAATCAGCGGAGGGATATCGCTGAAATCAATAGACAAGAAATTTGGAAACATTGGCAGCGGAAAGTATAGCAGCATTAACAGATACGAAATGCTGCTCAGCATGCCTATTGCAACCATTGCCTTTACCTTATTGTTCTTCATTTTTCCTCTCTCCTTTTCGATCCATCATTAGGAAGAGAGGTTCAGCACTAGTCAGCCTAAAATAAAACTCCCTCAATCGGTAAATTGAGGGAGTTAAAGGCACACTTAATAAACGTTCAAACGTTGATTTTTTGAACGTATGCGGAACCTCCATCTTCTCCCATCCAGACTATACTGTCGGCTTTGGAATCGCACCAAATCCTGCCTATAAAAGGCTCGCGGGCTCTAGAGCTGTGCTCTAATACCGCCGATCGGGAATTTCACCCTGCCCCGAAGATAGATCATATTAAATTTCTACTTTATTATACTGAAAATTACTGAGTTTGTTAAGTACTTCTGTTTGACTTTCATTAATTATTCACATTATCGCAAATATAAAACTTGTGCTGGTGTAATTAAATCAGTCGACAGATGGTTAAGTTCCTTTATTCTGGTTACGCTAATATTATTTTTTCTGGAAATGGCATACAGCGTATCACCTGACTTCACAACATATTGTTGGGTAGTAGAATGTAAATTCGACGATGGCGGATTATTTTCCATTTGTGCCTGAAGATGCATACTAACTTCCACAACATCTCCCGCACTGGTCTTCCCTCCCTGTACAGTCTCACCGACTTCGGCTTTTCCGAAAACCATTTCAGGATTTATGGCGTATTTTTTATCGTATCTCCACTCGATTTGGTGCGATTCAAAATGAAGATGAACACCAGTAGCTTGCCCTGTTTGTCCCATATAACCAATTACTTCCCCTTGTTTTACTCTTTGTCCTTCCACTGCATTACGGTTACTTAAATGGGCGTATACCGTTACAAACTGATTAGGGTGTTTAATAAATATCACATTGCCATATGTATCAGAGGAATAAGATTTCTCCACCACACCGTCATCTACTGCCAGAATGGGCGTATTTAGGTTCCCTGCAATATCGATTCCTTTATGTTTTCCTTGCCTTGTCCCATAAATATCGGATATTATTCCATCCGCCGGCCAAATCCAGTGGTCCTTAACCTCTTTCATATCCTGCAACACAGCTGCTTGTGAGTGCCTTCCCCCCAAAAATAATAAACTGACACAAACAGCCATTAGAATGGCAATGAAAAACCTTTTTACATAATCACGCATTTATAACCTTTCCTCCTTAGAACTTGTCCCCTCCTACCATATGTTCCCATGTATAAATTTAGAACAATCCGCATAGAGAGGTACTGCCTAACATACTTGTTATAATTTGGTTTATTTTGCAGTTTTATTCAAAAAAAAATAAATCAACCATTGCGGTTGATTTAAACAGGTTAAAAGTCACGCCTATTTGGGGCTAAAGGCACCCTGATTTCTTTCGTTAGATCAAATGGGCCGATTTGGGTGATTGGTGGATTTGTAATGGAAATCCTTTCAAAGCCAAAATCTTTTGCCGTCAGCAAAATCGCTTCGAGTGAAAATAAGGTTTGCTGATTATTCTCGAGTTCGGTATTGGTTTTAAGAGACAAATTTAAAATTTTTCCTTCATCCACCACGTTTTCAATTTGAAATGAGGGCAAAATGGATTTTTGCAATCCTGTAACCGGAGCCTCCCCCATCATGGCCCCAAAAGCCGACTGGACATCATTAAATGGCGTGTTATAGGGTACTATAAAGGGCTGTTCGCTGCCTTGTGGATAATAAAAGTAAAAGGCACGGTTCTTGTCATTGGTGACAGTAATATCATCTACTTCCCCTGTATTTCCAAATTCAATGCCAGGGTTTCCGGCTGTAGAAAGTTTAATTAACTTAATAGCGCTATTCGAAGAAACATCCTTTTTTAATATCTCCATAAAGTCATTTTCATTTGCCGATCCTTGGCCATATTGGTGACCGTATGGTACATCCACTAAAACCTGGTTATTTTGTTGGTCAAGGTTTACGGATGCATTAAGTGGATAATAATCCGTCAATCCCCATTGGGACTCTTTAAGTTCAGATGCCTTTTCATTGAATAATTCGACCCATGTTTTTCCTTGTGTCTCCTTCACGATACTGGAGACCGGTACCAGGAATAGAGCCTGCTCATCAGGTATCCAATAGGTTACAACTTGGCCATTACCAATTTCATCATCATAAATAGCGGTTTTTTCCATTTCTGAATTCACAGCTGCCATCTCTGGCGAACCCGTTGTATTTTCATTGGATGGTTCCTTTTTAAGGGCTACATTGCCGTCAGCCTGCATTTCTCTGCTCTGGACCGATTTTTGTTCACCGGCCCTATCCATTGATTGTTGGTTTCCATCCATAAGCTTAGGTACCAATATAAAGAAAAGAAATAATGCCGCGGCGGCTGCAATTCCAGGGAATAGCCATTGTATCGATTTACGCCTTCTTTGAGGAATATTATGGTAAATATTACTAGGATGGCGATTATCTTCTATCTTTGGCATCTGTCTAAGTAGCTGAATTAGTTCTTCATCGCTCCACTCTGACTTTTTCACTATTCTGTCCCTCCTTCTCATAAAAAGTCTCCATCTGCTTTTTTAAAACCTTTAACGAGCGATGTTGCGTTGTCTTAACTTTACTTTCTGTCCACCCCAAAGCTTGAGCAGTTTCTGCAATCGATAAATCTTGAATAAATCTCAAAATGATTACCGCTCTTTGGTCGACTGTGCAATATTTCAAACATTTATATACCCACTGTATCTCTTCTCTTTGTACAGTAATTTCCTCTGGTATTGGATAATCATCCTTTACTTGATTGTTAGACCAATCGAACTTCTCGAGAATTTTTTCCTTCCATCCTTTTTGCTTCCGGAAAAAGTCGATGGCCACATTTCGGGCGATGGAAAATAACCATGTTTTTTCGCTGCTTTTTCCTTCAAATCGTTCATAAGATTTAAACACCCTGATGTATACTTCCTGGACGAGATCTTCTGCTTGTTCTTTGTTTCTAACCATATAAAATAGAAATTGGAACACGTCATGATGGTATTTTTGATAGAGTTCATCGAAAACGGAGTCCATCAATTCCCCTCCCCGTTCAAAATATTAGTCGATGTATAGGTATAAAAAGTTTCACTTCCATAAGTGTAGACTTTTTTCCAGCAAAAAGGAAGGCGCTTTTTTATGAAAAACTCAGTAGAAACGGGCTGTGGATTTTGGCTCCACAGAATTAAAAAAATAAAAAATATCTTTTAAAAGAGCCTATTAAAAAAAGGATGACTCTAGTTTTATGAGTCATCCTCTCTAAAATCACATCGGTTTCTTTACTAGCTCGCTTGCGAAAATGTTCCTTGTGAATCAAGAACAATCGGCAAATTCCTTCCTGTTTTTCCTATTTTCGCGGGAGCAAAAAGGAAAATGTCGTTCCTTGGCCGAATTTACTACGCACGGAAATCTGTCCCCGATGTGCCTCAATAATATTTTTTGCAATGGCCAGCCCAAGTCCAGTTCCGGATTTGCCCCGCGTTCTGGCCTTATCCCCTTTGTAAAACCGTTCAAACACAAATGGAAGGTCTTCTTCAGTAATTCCCGAACCAGAGTCCTCCACCTCTATTCTGATTCCTTTGTCTTCAAACGCAGCTTTTAAAATAACTGAACCGCCTATGGGAGTATGCCGGATCGCATTATCAATCAGGTTTGTCAGCACCTGTTCAATCCTGTCAGGATCAATGTGAATGAAAGGCAGCCCGTCTTCGATTTCGGCATTTAATTGTATCCCATTTTCTTTAGCCAATCCTTGGAACTTATGAATAATCCTCTGAACAAAAGCTGACAAATCCACTTCTTCTATCGTTAGTTGAATGTGTCCAGCCTCCATCCTGGCCAAGTCCAACAGTTCATTGACCAGTCTGCCCATTCTAAGGGATTCATCATATATTACCTTTGCCATCTCACGTTTCTCTTCTTGGCTTTCTGCAATATCATCTACGATTGCCTCGCTATATCCCTGTAACATGGAGATTGGAGTTCTTAATTCATGAGATACATTGGCAATAAAATCTTTTCTCATTTTTTCTAGTTGTCTTTCTTCCGTCATATCACGAAGTACTGCAACGGCGCCACGGATGAACTGGTTACTGTATAACGGACTGACGAGCATCACCCAATGGCGGCCTTGTAGAGAAATCTCCCCAATCTGCTCACTCTCAGTGTCAACCGCTTTTTGAAAAAGTTCCATTACTTCAGATGGAATGGCTTCATTCGAACGGTTCTCACCTGTTTCATAATACCAATATTGAAGAAATCGATCAGCAGGCGGATTGGTAATCAAAATCGTACCATCCCGATTAAAGGTGATTACCCCGTCCGCCATACTGCTTAAGATGCTTGCAAGCTGTTCTTTTTCCTGATTGAGGGCATTCATATTAAACTTTAACTGTCTACCCATTTGATTAAATGCGGTAGCCAATTCTCCGATTTCATCATGTGTTAAGATAGGAACCTTTGTATCGAACTTTCCTCTGGCCACTTCAAATGCGGCTTCTCTCATTTTCCTAAGCGGCGCCGTTATTCTTGTTGACAGAAAAAAGGCGAAAATAGTGGTAAGAATAATGGCGACCCCCGCGACCAGCAAAATAAATTTTGCGGCAGACCGGGATGTTTCCTGCATACTTTCCAATGATTGATAGATAAAGACGGCACCGTTTTCTTCTTGTCCAGGAAAATGCAAAGGCACCCCAATAATCGAGTAATTAGACTCTGAATTGCCTTTATTGTTTCCGGAAATATTCGTTATCTTCTCAACGGTTTGGTCATCTTTGAATACTTTTGACAGTTCCGAGTCACCTTTAATTTCTGGCAGCAATAATTTGTTGTCTGATTCTATGTTGGGAGAGTAATAAAGTTCTTGGTCATTTTTTACAACCATCACTTTAGTGAAATCATCAATCATTTCCCATGATACCTCAAGCCCCAATTTAAATTCCTCATTTGGGTGCTCTTCCAGAACATGGGCTATTTTACCAGCAGTATTGGTTAAATCATTCTTGGTTTCTGTAATGCTGTAGTTTTGAAAGTACTCAAGTAGCATAACTGTTAATATAAACAGTACAAATGCAACTAACAAGATGATGGTAAACCAGAGCTTACCTACTACACTTCGCAGGAAGGTCATTCATTAATTACCTCGAATTTATACCCCACTCCCCAAACTGTGACAATCATTCTGGCAGCCTCTTCTGACACCTTATTCAGTTTTTCACGAAGACGCTTTACATGGGTATCAACCGTACGTAAATCACCGAAGAATTCATAATGCCATACTTCTTTCAGCAATTGTTCCCGGTCAAATACTTTATCCGGTGCTTTGGACAGAAAATAAAGCAGTTCGTATTCTTTTGGAGTCAAGCTGACTTCTTTCCCATCAGCTGTTACTCTGTGCGCGTCATTATCAATAGTCAAGTGCGGGAATACAATCACATCTTTGGTTGTGGTTTCTGTTTGAAGATAGCTGGTTTGGGATGATCTCCGTAAAATGGCTTTGACCCGTAAAACCACTTCCCGAGGGCTGAACGGTTTAACAATATAATCGTCCGTTCCCACTTCAAAGCCCTGAACCCGATTGACTTCCTCGCCCTTGGCCGTTAACATAATGACCGGAGTGGCTTTTTTCTCTCTAAGTTCACGGCAAACCTCAATCCCGTCTTTGCCGGGCATCATCAAATCAAGCAGTATGACATCATAATCATTGGCAAGAGCTTTAGATAAAGCTTCATTTCCATCTTCAGCTTCATCAATAATAAACTCTTCCCTTTCTAAATACATTTTTAATAAGCGGCGAATTCTTTCTTCATCATCAACGACTAATATTTTCACGTTTTTATCCATTATAATTCCCCCTATGGAGTTAATTTTACAAAATGGTCATCGTTTTTGCTAGATTTTCTAAGGAATTACCCCTATAAAAAGTGTCAATAATTTGACAAAGTAAATATGATTATTAAATTTATTATATTATTTAAAAGCCTTCACTAGTATGAAAGTGAAGGCTTTATTGTGTGCTGCTTAGGAACCCGCATATGAATGTAGTCCGGCAATCACAAGATTCACAGCAACAAGGTTAAACATAATGATAACGAAACCGAGAACGGCCAGCCACGCTGATTTTTCACCATGCCATCCTTTAGAAAGGCGGAGATGCAAAAAGGCCGCATAAAATAGCCACGTAATGAGCGCCCAAACCTCTTTAGGGTCCCAGCCCCAGAAACGGGACCAAGCCATATGTGCCCAGATCATGGCAAAAATTAGTGCCCCCAACGTGAAGACGGGGAATCCGATTAAAACGGAACGATAGCTTATTTCATCGACAAAATCAAGTTTAATATTCTTGACCAGCGGCTTCAAAGCTGCGGCGATGCGCTTTCTCAGAACCAATCGAATAATGGCATAAAGCACAATACCGCCAATGAGGGACCAAACGACTGTGTTCAATTTTTTTGCATTAATAAGAGCCGGCACGCTAACAAGGGGTTTTAACCCGCCCTCTGACAGCAAATGTCCTTCATGAGGCCCAAATAATGCGGGCATGGAATAGTCTAAGGTAGCTTCATTGTCATGCTTATCTACCCACGAAAATTCTTCATGGTAATCGGCTGCTGAAAATATAGTGGAGACAGCCACAAATCCAAGAACCGTCACTAGCGCGAACATGATGACTTCAAGCCAAAAAGTTTTCTTGGATCTGGTAGCTTGATCAATCGCCTTCACCAGGTAGATGAGGCCAGCGGCAAAACTAATCGCCAAAATGGCTTCCCCAATAGCTGCAGTTGTAACATGAATATGAAGCCAATAACTTTGAAGCGCAGGGATTAAGGGTGTAATTTCGCGCGGAAACATGCTGGCATAGGCGATGACGAGTATCGCTACCGGCATTGTGAATAATCCCAGTAACGTTGTCCGATAAATGAAATAAATTACGATAAATGCTCCTACTAAAGCCATACCAAAAAAAGTGGTAAATTCAAACATATTGCTGACCGGTGCATGTTTTGCAGCTATCCATCGTGTAATAAAATATCCCAGTTGTGCAATAAAACCGATAATCGTTAAAGATACAGCAATTTTTCCCCACTTGTTGGTTTCTCTTTTACCTTGATTGGCTTTTTTCTCCTTAATTGATCCACCATAAAAGAGAATCGACACTAAATATAGAATAAAGGCAATAAACAATAAATTACTGCTTAATCCTGCCAACTATGCTCCCTCCTGTTCTTCTTTTTCTGCCTGCAACTGGTCATCGGGAACATTTAACCCCGTATTATCCAAACAAGCTTCAATTTCCCGTTTTAGACCATACCAGTTTTTGTTCGTATGCGCAGCAATCCAGACTTGTCCGTTTTTTTTCTGTACCCAAATGCGGCGATGATTCCAATACGCACCTTGAATCACGCCAATCATGAAAATAATCCCGCCCAATATGATGACCCATAAGGTGGAATCTTTTCGAACCGTAAATCCTGAGACATTTTTCGTTCCAATGCCTCTAAAGGTCATTTTGTACGTATTATCACCAAATGGCTCGATTGTTTGCTTAATTGCAACAAAACTGGTTTCTCCTTCAGGTTTTTCAGGCGTAATCATCCGAAATACGAAGGCTGGGTTGTTAGGGACCCTGGATTTAGTAGACGGTTCTTTATTCTCATCAAATTCAAAGTCTGGAAAATACTCAGCAATCTCCACTGAATAGCCATTGCCAAGGTCATATTTAGACTTTGGATTTACCAAGTCTATAGTTAAATCCCCCACTGACTGATTTGTCTGTTTATTCGTTAAAGAAAAAGTCATTGCATTTAATTCACTTCTATAGGAGGATTGAAAGATCGAATACCCGTCAAATGTTAACGGATGATTCACACGGACTTTATAGTCTTTTACTCTTTCAAGCTTTGGTTTCGCACCGGGCAGACTGTTTCCTGCTTTTTGATATAATACCACATTGGACTGATAGTTTTTGACAACTTCTCCTGCTCTTTCGATGGCTTTTTCAAATGTTTTATCTTTATTTTTATTATAGGTTTGCAAGATGAATTGATTGTTTTTTAAATAAAACTTTTCCCCGGTCTCTGGAACTAAAGCGGTTTCGCCTTCCCGGACCCATAAATTCTCGTTCACATACATCCCCGGAATAAACCGAAGCATTCCGCCGATTAAGAAGATAATTAATCCCACGTGGTTCACATATGGTCCCCACCGTGAAAATCGTCCTTTTTCGGCTAATAAATCGCCGTTTTCCTCACGGATTTGATAATGTTTTGCTTTCAGATGTTCTTTCAATCGCTTAAAATCATCTTCATTGGTGTTTGAACTAATGCCGAACACTCGCTGGCGCTGTAAAAATCCTTCATTCCTTGTGACTCTTTGTGCCTTTAATGCCTTATATAATGGGATAACTCTGTCAAGGCTGCAAATAACCAACGAGACACCAATCATGGCAATTAACAATAAATACCACCAAGACCCATACAAGTCATGAAAACCCAACTGATAATAGATTTTTCCAAACCAGCCATATTCTTGTTCATAATAAACATCCGCAGGCAGGTTTATATACATTTCCTGCGGCAGGATCGTGCCAAGGATGGAAGCAATAAGAGTTAAAACAATCAACCAAACCCCAACTTTTACCGATGAAAAGAAATTCCAGATCTTATCAATAATCGTCTTATTATAGGTTTGCGAGCGCCGCGCACTCCCCTCGTAGCGCATGTCAAGCAACTGGTTATTATCCTTTTCCCGTTCATCCAGTACCTTTCCACAGGCTTCACACAGTACCGTACCATGTGGATTGACATGACCACATTCACACTTTACCTCTTTCATTGCGAAAACTCCCTACGCCCATAAATTGAAAATCCTTATGGCTTTATTTTCTCCATAAACTCCCTGACCATATTTTCAGTTAACTCTCCGGTATAATACTTTACTACTCTCCCATTTTTATCTATTAGAAAAGTGGCGGGCAGCTGGTCGATATCATAGGCAGTCATGACTTCCTTTTCGGAATCAATCATGATAGGAAAATCCAGCTGGTACCGGTCAATAAATTTATTAACAGCAAGTTCTGATTCCTGAATATCAACTGACAATACCTGAACCCCTTCATCTTTAAATTGTTGGTATTGATTGTTGATATAGGGCATTTCCTTTTTACATGGCGGACACCATGTTCCCCAGAAATTCAGAAATACCCCTTGACCGCGATAATCGGACAAACGATGCTTGTTGCCCTGCATATCTGTTAAAACAAAATCGGGTGCAGTATCATTGACCGCCACCTTTTGTTTATTGTCCATCGCGAAGTTTGAATATAGTGTATAAACAACGGCCGCAGCTAGTATAAGCAGGATAATTGTCCTTATGACTAATCGCCGTTTTTTCATAACCAACCCTCCTGTTACCTTAACGATCTCCCGAAAGTTATTCTAAATTATATCATTTACCAATATAGTCATAGTGGTAACAGCTATTGGCAATTGTGACGTTTTTATGACTTTTTTGCAGTTTCCAAGGCAAGGGTTCTTAATTGCTTAACCTCATGGGGAGTCAATTCACGTGCTTCGCCTGAGGATAGTCCGCTTAAAGTTAAAAAGCCGTAACGTTCCCGCTTTAATTTGATCACTTCATGCCCTATCGCTTCAAACATTCTCCTTACTTGGCGATTTTTCCCCTCATGAATCGTGATTTCGGCAATGGAAGTCTGTTTTTTCTTGTCAAAGGATAACAGCTTAACTTTGGCAGGGGCTGTCTTCCCATCTTCCAGTTTGATTCCTTTTTCCAATTTTCTTAAGTTTTCTTTCAATGGGACACCTTTAACCTTTGCAACATAAACCTTCTCAATTTCATGACTTGGATGCATGAGTAAATGGGCAAAATCACCGTCGTTCGTGAGTAAAATCAAACCTGAAGTATCATAATCCAAACGGCCGATGGGATAAATTCTTTCTTTAATCTCCGGGAAAAAGTCAGTTACCACTTTTCTCCCCTTATCATCACTAACACTTGTGATGACACCTCTTGGTTTATACAATAGAAAATAAACGGGTTCTTCCTTTTCAAGCGGTATTTCATTGACTTCGACTTTGTCAGACCCGGAAACCTTGATCCCAAGCTCGGTAACCACTTTTCCGTTTACTTTTACTTTGCCTTCTTTAATTAGCTCCTCAGCTTTTCTCCGCGAAGCAATCCCGGCACGGGCAATCACTTTTTGTAATCTTTCCACAGACTTCACCTCAAAAATTTTTTCCAATCATTCAAATTATGTTATACATCTATAAAAATTTTTCACCCTTAAAGATGGGCATATATATCTATCCTAATGAATTATGACACAAAACCTTCACTTTTCAAAGTAATGGCTACTAGTTAACAATAAAAAAGTAAGTCTTCCCATTTAGAAGACTTACTTTTTGTAGGATAGCTTTATTTTGTTCCAAATATATATACGACAACAACAATGGCAGCAATGATTCCCGCTACATCTGCCAATAAACCAACTTTTAATGCGTCGCCCATTTTTTTAATTCCTACGGCACCAAAGTACACGGTTAGTACATAGAAGGTGGTGTCAGTGCTCCCTTGAAGCACGGATGCCAACCTGCCAATAAACGAATCCGGCCCATAGTTTGCTATTAAATCACTTGTCATGCCAAGAGCCGCTGTACCGGAGATCGGCCTGATTAAAAGCAACGGGACGATTTCAGCCGGAACGCCGATGGTTTGCATAATGGGCCTTACCCAGTTCATCAGCGCCTCTAGTGCGCCGGAAGCACGAAAAATAGAAATAGCGACTAACATTCCCACTAAGAAGGGGATAATTTGAAAGGCAATTTTTATCCCTTCTTTGCCGCCTTCAACAAAACTCTCATAGGTAGGGACTTTCTTAAAAGTTCCATACAGTAATATAAAGCCAATTAAAATCGGGATAAATGTAAGAGAGATAAACGAAATTAACGCCATTTTTTCACCCTTTTCGGCTTCTGCGATAATAAAAATATCGATCAATAAGAACAGCACTGATGGCCGAAAGGATGGTGGCAATGATGGTGGGGACCACTATTTCGGTTGGTGCTGCAGAATGATAGGTCATTCTTATGGCGATCACTGTTGTCGGGATTATGGTAATACTGGCGGTATTAAGCGCCAAGAATGTGACCATCGACCTGGAGGCAGAATCTTTACCGCCATTTAACTTCTTTAATTCCTCCATCGCTTTTAATCCGAGGGGGGTTGCCGCATTTCCTAAACCAAACATGTTCGATATCATGTTTGACAGCATATAACCCATCGCCGGGTGATTGGCTGGCACCTCCGGGAACAGCCTTTTGACTAGGGGCCGGAATAATTTCGAAAGTTTTTCCAATAGCCCGGATTCCTCGGCGATTCTCATCATTCCCAGCCAGAAAACAAGCACGCTAATAAGACCAATACATAGTGTAACCGCTTCTTTGGCTCCGTCAAATACTGCTTTGTTCACGGCCTCCATCGTCCCGTTGAATAAGGCAAAAATAATCCCTGTAACTGTCATGATTACCCAAATATAATTAACCATTGGCATTCACACCCGTAAATGAAAAAAATAGCTTTTTCACATTCTCCAAAAACCCCTTTTTTTGTTCTGGCTTATTTCTATAAAAAATTGCTGTTTCACTTACAGCACGTCCATCTAAATATACGACGGCTTTGCCAACCTTCACTTCCCGCACGTTTTGCCATTTCTCTTCTGGCTTATATAACTTATACTTAATGGAAAATAAGTCCATCTCTTCATCCGTTACAGGATAAACAACTGATTTCTTGATAAAGATATGATCCTTATAAATTTTATTGTCAACAGCAGAAATTTTCCCTTTTGTTAACACCTCGGCCATGTCAAAGCTTTTAAATCCTGCTTCATACATGCTAATATGGTCATTCCAGTCATCCGGGCCATTAAGGGTTACGGCAATTAACCCCATATCACCTTTGGACGCTGTCGTAACAAGAGTTCTTTTTGCCAGCTTCGTATAGCCTGTTTTACCGCCTGTTGCATATTTGTATTTTGTCAGCAGCCGGTTTTTATTTCGCCAAACATACTCCCAATTTTCCGAAGGATTGTCAGTACGGTACACCTTGGTGCCGGCGATTTTCTGGTAGGTTTTATTCTGCATGGCATATCTGGTCAAAAGGGCCATATCATAAGCGGTTGAGTAATGGTCATCAGAGTCATCCAACCCATGAGGATTGGAAAAGTGAGTGTCCAACATGCCAATCTCTGTTGCCTTTTGATTCATAAGAAGAGCAAAGCCATCGATACTTCCCCCGATATATTCGGCAATGGCTACGGCGGCATCATTTCCCGAACGGAGCATCAGCCCGTATACCAGATCCTCCAATTTCATTTTCGTGCCTGGCTTTAAATAAATGGAAGACCCCTCTGCCCGTACGGCTTTTTCACTGATTTTCACTGATTGGTTCATTTTCCCCGACTCAATCGCTATGATAGCTGTCATAATTTTAGTAATACTTGCAATCCTTCTTTTTTTATGGGCGTCTTTCTCAAATAGGACACGCCCTGATTTTTGCTCCATTAAAACCGCACTTGATGCACTTACAGTCGCATCTGCCTTTGCACTTTGTGGAATATTGACCGCCAATAACGAGACAATGAGGGAATAAACTATTAGACTCCAAATCTTTTTCATTATGTATACCTCGTCCCCCCTGTTAATTTAATAAAAGTTTATGCGGGACTAGCCTTGTTATGACAACTAAATTGAACAAGCTTATTTATATAGCGAAACACAAAAAGTCACTAAAAAAGACAACCCCTTTGATTCGGATTGTCTCTTCCCTGTATTTTTATATTCCTGGCCTCTTATCAATCGCTTTTTCTAATCTCATCTCCACATCATGCCAATAAACTATATTCCACCAGTTATTTATATATTCCGCCCGGTTATTTTGGTACTGAAGATAGTAAGCATGTTCCCAAACATCAAGGACCAATAGCGGGACTACAGTCCATTGCGTCAACAGCATATGCCGCTCGGATTGCAAAATTTCCAAGTGCCCAGCCATCGGCGACCAAACTAATAATGCCCAGCCAACGCCTTCCACCTGCTTGGCTGCCTCGGTAAACTGCTTTTTAAAAGCGGCAACACTTCCAAAGTATCGATTGATTTCATCGAGTAACAAACCTTTGGGTTGCCCGCCCCCATTTGGATTCATATTGTTCCAAAAAATCGAATGCAGATAATGACCAGATCCATGGAAGGCAAGCTCACGCGACCAATGTTTTATCAGCGAAAAATTATTCGTCTCCCTAGCTTTTTTTAAGCTTTGCTCCGCATTGTTCAATCCGTTGACATAGGAGCGATGGTGCTTATCGTGATGAAGTCTCATGATTTCTTCCGAGATATACGGCTCTAATGCATGGTATGGATACGGAAGATCCGGCAGAGTGTGCCCTCCAGGGGGAAGCTGTCGGTCTTCCGCCCAAAGGGTCCCTACCCCCTTCCCTTGCTTTCGGGTAAAGTAATTTTCCAATTGGCCGTGAATACTTTCGGCTTTTGCCTGCAGGCTTAGAAGTTGTTCAGTCGATAACTCCTGGTTCACATTTTCAATCAGATCTGTAAATTCATCCAACTGTTGCCAAAGTTCGGCATCCCCTTCCACTTGTTCAGATTGGAGAAATTGTTTCATTTGCTCATTCCAGATAAACAGGTCATTAACATATCGGCTAAACCGGCCCATCCAATCCCTCTCTTCCAAATTGGTCCTCTCTAACTTTATGAGAGGGCAGACCCATTAAGAACAGAGAAGGAGGCTGACTATAAAGCAATGTCAGCCTCCTTGTCCAGTTGGTAGGTTATTTGGATTGCATCATCTTAGTCCGATAGTCAGTCTCATAATATTCCAATTCTTCCCTGATTCGTTGGAAGTCACCTTCTAAACCTTTGATAAGTTGGACTATGCTGTCCGGAACATTTCGGTAAAATTTAATCGAATTTCTGCCAGTGTAGGCAGAGCGGCTATTTTCAAACCAAGCATCATTTTTCGGAGCAAAAAATTCTTCAATACATTGGTGGTAGATTCGATATAATGTCTTTTCAGCAGCGGCTTTCTGAAATGGCTCAGATTGTAAAATAACACCGCATGCATCTAAGCCCTCTTCACTGTATACAGCCAATTTTCGAAGATGCGAAAAAATCAGCTTAATATAGTTACAATCTTCATCACTTTCCAATTTCCACTGGGATACCGTAGTTTCGTTTAAAAAGTCCTCAATAGTTGTATTGGTTTTACTTAAAAACCCCTTTACATCTTGAAGCTGTGAATGAACTAGTGTGTTTCCCATACTTATCCCCCTATAGTCGTCTGAAATCAAATTATTGCTGCTGTTTTACAAATTCAAGTGGAGACCGCAGTTCATACCCTTTGGTTTGATTCAGTTCCAGAAAAATTTCAGGCAATTTCTCAAAGTTAATCCCTTGAAAATATGAAGAAAACTCATGTTTAGAATTAATATATAGCCGTTTGCGGCCTTTGAGACCCGGATTTTTCAACAGGCAGACAAGCGCTGCAAGATCCTTAAAGTAAACGTCCTTCCCCTGTATGCAAAAAACAGGGTCCTGCTGAAAAGGAGTAAATTCATTCAATACTTGCTCAAAATACCTGACATATAACACATGCAGCGTTCTTTCTTTTCCATTTTCCAAGTAAGTGACTTCACTTCGGTTAAAGAAGTCCTCCGAGGTGTTTGATTTTTCTTTTTCCAGCTCATATCCCTTACACTGTTTAATTAGCAACTTCATTCCCGCTCCTTACCCTTTGATACAGCACTTAACCACAATGGTGAAATAGGATTGCTATCTCTATTTTAGCATAGATTGCTATACTAATTGTATTTAGGAGTTAATTGTTTCCTTAAATTTTTTAAAGAAAACTCTCCGATTGGCGAGCCCGTTAGGGCGAAGACAGAGGCGTAGTTGCACTTATGTCTAATCGGAAAGTTATAAACTTTCCAACTGGCCGAAAAATAGGTCAGCTTCCTCTTGGACATATTCCTCATCCACCTTTTCGGGCAATGGCGGCAGTTCCTTGAGGCTTTTTAGACCGAAATAGTCAAGAAATTCCTTGGTTGTACCGTAAAGATACGCCCTGCCGGTTCCTTCAGAGCGGCCGACTTCTTTAATTAACGCCTTTGCCGTAAGGGTATGGAGAGGCCTTTCTGTTTTTACACCACGGATTTCTTCGATTTCCGCGCGGGTGATCGGCTGTTTATAGGCTATGATAGCTAAGGTCTCCAATGCGGCTTGTGACAAAGTCGACGTGTTTGGAGAGTCCACAAGCTTTTTTAAATAAGCGGAATTTTCCTTTTTCGTGGCTAGTTGAAACGTTCCAGCCAGCTGAACCATCATAATCCCTCTGGTTTCATATGTTTCATATTCACGCTTTAAATCCTCAATGATTTCACTGGCTTTTATTTCATCAACCTCCAAAACCTCAGCGATTTGCTTCAGGGTTAACCCCTCGTCTCCAGCAGCAAACAAAAGGCTCTCCAAAATACTGGTCCAGTTAATGAGATTCAATCCAATCAAGCTCCCTTCTTTACAGCTTCTACATAAATCTCGGAAAAATTGTCGTCTTGCTGGGCATCAATTTCTTTTCGTTTCATTAGTTCTAAAATAGCTAAAAACGTTACAACGATTTGTTCCTTAGATGGATGTTCAAATAAATCATTAAACTTTTTCCGCCCATTCAGCTGATGCAATTCATCCATAATTTCTGTCATTCTTGTTTCAATTGATATTTCCTGGCGGGTGATTTTTGTAGCCATCGGACGCTGCAGTTTCTTCCGACGCATTAATTTTTGAAATGCCGCCAGCATATCATAAAGGGATACATCCAGCTCGGTTTTTACCGGCTGGACATTCTTTGCAAAATTAGACAGATCGCTGGGCGGTTTGGTATAGATCAATCCGCGTTCTTCTTCCATTTCTTTTAACTCATGTGCCGCTTCCTTGTATTTCCTGTATTCAATTAGCCGTTCTACCAACTCTTCCCTCGGGTCTTCTTCAAAGACATCTCCGGAATCATCATATTCTAATTCATCATGCTTAGGCAGAAGCATTTTGCTTTTTAGCTGCAAAAGCTCTGCCGCCATCACCAAATATTCACTGGCAACATCCAGTTTGAGTTCACTCATGGTGTGTATATAAATTAAATACTGTTCGGTTATCTGTGCTACAGGAATATCGTAAATATCAATTTCAAGCCGATTGATTAAATGCAGCAATAAATCCAACGGCCCTTCAAATGCATCAATCTTTACCTGATAAGGCATACTTCTCACCAAAATTCTCGAAATATAAATCATTTTAAAAAATGACTATTAATAGTATAGAGGATTCATTAAGCATATCCAATAGAAAAATCAACCTAAAACAGGATGTTGGCCCATAACAATGGACAATGACCCTACATATGATGACAGAGTAAAGAATAAAACTCACAGGAGGTATATTAATATGGCTGATGGAGTAGGTTTTGGCGGCGGGTTTGCGTTAATCGTCGTTTTGTTCATTTTATTGATTATTGTGGGTGCTGCTTGGGTTTGGTAATAAAAACAGCGTAGGCGCTAGGGCGCTTTAGCTGAACAATTTTATAAGTTCGATTCCTTACTCTAAAATCAATCAAAAGGACCCGTCGTTTTGGCGGGTCTTACCATTTTCAGGTATAATTTTACAAAAAAGTTTCTATATATATGTTACACTGTACATAAACCATTTGTGGAGGTAAAACAGTTGTACCCGAAAGAATATGTTGACTACCTGGTTCATTTTCATGGTGACCGTGATTATTTCGAATGCCATGAAACACTGGAAGAATATTGGAAAAAGACAGATCCTGGCAATAAAGACTCGGTATGGGTGGGCCTGATTTTATTAGCGGTGTCAGCTTACCATCACCGGAGGGGAAATTTCCATGGTGCCAAGAAAACTTTACAAAAATCGATGCCTATTTTTCAGCAACATGCTGCCACGTTAACCGAACTCGGTTTAAATCAGGAACAATTATTCGAGCTATTAGCACAGCGCGAAGAATTGATTGATGCATGCCAAATCTATACTAGCTTTTTATTGCCAATCAATGATCCCGAATTACAACATCTATGCATGAACAAATGTAAAAAGCATGGCTATGTATGGGGAACTGACAGCAATATGGCGAATAGGGAATTGGTCCATCGCCATAAACTGCGTGACCGATCTTCTGTTATCGAGGAAAGAAACCGGGCGCAGTTAGCTAAAAGAGGCGGCAAATAGTCATTCGCCGCCTCTTGGATTAACAAACATCGCACTTTTCTACAAATGCCGCTGTATTTTCATTCGGGATAATTTTTTTGTCCGGAAACATGTCTTTCAAGGCTTTAACCATTCTTTTCCCAATCCCTTGAAAACGGTGAGAGGGATTAACTGATATATGCTGAATCTCCAAAGAATCGGTATCGGGATGGTATAACACTCCGATTAATCCAATAATGTCTTCTTCTTTCCATAGAAAAAGCTGACGATGTTCTTCTGTCTCATATTCTTTCATCGTCTGCTGGAGTTTCTTTAAGTCCTTTTCATTGGGCATAAAGGACAATAAACCCATGGCAATTTTCTCAAACGCTTTCTTATAACGAATTAACATTTAGATCCCTCATTAAATTATATAAACCGACTAATCCTGGTTTAACAATAATATATATTTCCCATTTTACATCAATCATAAACCCTTTTATAAATTATGAAAATAGAAAGCTTATCGTTACTAACAATCATCATACCTAATTCCTGATGAATCATCAATTGAAAATATTATGAACTCCCTGGCGCGAAAAACATCCAGTACACAATGCCCCAGACAATACAAAGACTGACAAGGACACCAAATAAAATCCAATTTGACCGTTGCATAATGAATTATCCCCCAAAAGTATTTACCTTGTCCTACATTCTACACCAAAAAAACCGACAAATCTATCCGCCCTGAAGCAAAATCGCAGAAGGAAAGATTTTATCCTATGAAACTATTCGTCTATTTTTTTCGTTTATATCTACAAAATGAGTTATATTAATATATGGGCAACACTTCTTTTAAAAAGGCTCAGATCAATATGGCTGTTGATTGCAACGCAAGAAGCTCAGCGTTCCCGCGGGCGTGCCCGGGGAGCCTCCTCGGCCCCTTACCTCGCAGGAGTCGAGCGGACCCGCTACAATCAATAGAGTATTAAAAAAGACAACAAATTTCATAACAGAACCTTTTAAAAAAACTATTGGTAAAATTAAGGAGGCAAATAATGAAAAAAATCGTCATGTTCCTATTGGCCGCTGTCTTGTTTGTGATTCCTATCCGCACCTTTGCAGACATGGCTGAAGGCGATATGATTGTTACATTGGGTGAAAATTTAACTGAGGATCAGAAAACAAAACTGCTTGATGAAATGGGAGCACCAAACGATGTTCAAATCGTTACGGTCTCCAACCAAGAAGAACATCAATATTTAGGAAATTATATTGCGAAATCTCTGATAGGTACAAAAGCCATTTCTTCTTCCGCAATTACCATCGCCCCTTCAGGATCTGGTGTTACTGTTAAAACCAAAAATATTAGCTGGGTTACTGATGAAATGTATATTAATGCTCTAATCACAGCGGGAGTAAAAGATGCAAACATCTATATTACAGCACCATTTTCGGTATCTGGCACGGCAGCCTTAACAGGTATTATTAAGGCCTATGAGATATCTGCAGATAAGACGATACCGGAAGAGGTAAAGCAAGCAGCAAATGAGGAAATGGTGGAAACGGCTAAACTTGGAGATTCCATTGGGAAAGAAAATGCTGCTGCATTAATCGCCAAAATAAAGGAAGAAATCGCTAATAACAAACCAAAGAATGATGCGGAATTGCGAAGCATTATTGAACAGGCCGCAAAAGAGTTAAATGTAACTTTAACCGAAGAACAAATAAAAAGTCTGATTGATTTATTTAACAAGCTAAAAAACTTGGATATTGACTGGAATCAGGTCGGTGACCAGCTGAATAAGGCGAAAGACCAAATAACCAAGTTCCTTCAATCGGATGAAGGCCAGGGATTTCTTGAAAAACTGAAACAATTCTTTATTTCCCTGATTGATGCTATTAAAGCTATGTTCTCATAAGAATTGCGCAAGTACTCTGGTCAGCGTTCGAATGGCCTCCTTCACACGGAGGAAAAGCGTTAGCTTTTTCGAGGAGCGCCTTAGCAGCGAGACGCTTTCAGTCTCCGTCCTTCGATAGGTCAAGCACGAATGCGCCTCTCTGCTCCTGCGCCAAAGATTATTCAAGGAAGCGGCTGTTCAGCTCGTCACAAAGCCGAATAAGCCTATTCTAGTAGTTGCTTGGCTCTTTGTGTTTCCTTTATGCCGCTGCTGCCGAAACTTTATGGAGCTGGACAATTCTCAAGGTCAAAAATTATATACCTAAAAAAAGCTGCCGGGTAACCGGCAGCTTTTTCTCAATTATTTTAATGGTAAATCCAGTCTTAACATATCCTCATACGTCTCACGCTTGACCACTAAAGTGGCTTTGCCGTTTTCAACAAACACAACAGCAGGACGCGGCAATCGGTTATAGTTGTTTGCCATGGAATATCCATAAGCCCCTGTACAAAAAACAGCCAAGATATCCTCATCTTCTGAGTTCGGCAAAGGCAAATCCCATATCAACATATCCCCTGACTCACAACATTTTCCTGCAATTGAAACCGTCTCATCGGTTTTAGCCAATGGTTTATTCGCAAGGACTGCCTCATATTTAGCTTGATAAAGCGCAGGACGGATATTATCGCTCATGCCGCCGTCTACCGCCAAATATCTTCTGACGCCCGGAACATCCTTGGATGACCCAACCTTGTAAAGCGTAATACCCGCATCACCTACAAGAGAACGGCCTGGTTCAATCCAAATTTCCGGCATTGCCATGGAATATTGTTCGTTTAAAGATTTGACCTCATTGATGATTTCACTTACATATTGAGCTGGTGGTATCGGCTCATCCTCTTTTGTATACCGAATTCCAAAGCCCCCTCCCAAGTTTAACACTTCCGATTCAAAAGCATATTTGTTTTTCCATTCTGCCAGCTTCTCGACAATTTTTTGGGCAGCCAACAGAAAACCGGTTGTTTCAAATATTTGCGATCCTATATGACAATGCAGTCCCAGCACATGAAAATATTGAAAGTCCATAGTCTCGGTTAAGGCCTTTTCTGCTTGTCCGTTTTGGAGATCAAATCCAAATTTAGAATCTTCTTGGCCAGTTAAAATATAATCATGGGTATGGGCTTCAATTCCAGGAGTTACCCTTAACAGCACATTGAGCTCCTTAGGCTGCTTTTCAAAGCAAATCGATTTTAACAGTTCGATTTCATAAAAATTATCAATGACAATGCAACCAATCCCGTTGTCAATTGCCATTTCCAATTCAGCCCGACTCTTATTATTCCCATGAAAATGGATTTTCTCCGGAGGGAAACCTGCGGTTAAAGCAGTGTACAGCTCTCCTCCGGACACCACATCAAGTGATAATCCTTCTTCCTCAGCCAGCTGAATCATGGCAACGGTAGAAAATGCCTTACTGGCGTAGGCAACCTGAGCCTTTACTTGTTGTTCTTCAAATGCTTGTTTAAATCCTTGAGCTCTTTCTCTTATTAGCGCTACGTCATAAACATACAGGGGTGTACCAAAGTTTTCTGTTAACTCAATGGCGTCCACTCCGCCTATTTCCAAATGCCCCTTTTTATTGACTCCGGTTGTTCCGTAAAAATGCATTTTCTTCCCTCTCTCCATAACGACTCTATACAGTTTATGTAAACAATCGTAAAACAAATAGACAGAATCCGCAAAAGAGACTGCCTATTTTTCATATCAGAATGTAAATCCCTGTTTTGGCGATTGTCCGGTTTCCAGCGCATTAAGCCTGCGCTTTTCTGATAATTCAATAATCCTTTACTCAATTAAAACTAACTTTAGCACAATTATTGGCGCTCCGCAATTATTTCTGATCCCCAGATGGGGGCTGGCGATATAAATTTCTTGGATGAACAATACTCGGCCTTAAATAAGCCCCAGGTATGGCGCGCCGGATAAGAATCTGTAAGAATCCCTTAGGCTCAAAAGGAAGGAATGGCCATAAATACGGGGTATTCAACGCCCGCATATGGACTAGGTAAATAAATAAAAGTGTGGTGCCAATGACAAAACCGGGAGTATGGAATATGGCGGTTACAATCATCAGCAGCATTCTTGCAATTTTATTGGCCACACTTAATTCATAACTCGGCGTGGTAAACGTGCCGATTCCGGCGACAGCTACATATAAAATGACCTCTGGTACAAACAGTCCAACATCAATGGCGATTTGCCCGATTAACACGGCTGCAATTAACCCCATGGCGGTTGATAATGGAGTAGGGGTATGAATCGCTGCGATTCGCAAAAACTCAATCCCAAAATCACCCAAAAACAGTTGAACAATAATCGGGATGTGGGTTTTGTCATTTGGCCCAATAAACGACAGTTTATCCGGTAATAACGATGGTTCGAGCACTACTAACAGCCAAAACGGCAGCAAGAAAATCGAGGTTAATACTCCCAAAAACCGCGCCCAGCGGACGAATGTTCCCATCGCAGGGGATTCCCTGAATTCTTCCGCATGCTGGACATGGTGAAAATAAGTGGTCGGGGTAATGATAACGCTTGGGGACGTATCACAATATATCACCACGTGTCCCTCCAAAATATGGGCCGCCGCCACATCTGCCCTTTCTGTATATCGGACGATTGGAAACGGATTCCACCCCTGTTTCACAATAAACTCTTCTAATGTCTTATCAGCCATTGGGATTCCATCTGTTTGAATGGCCATTATTTCTTTTCTTAAGATGTTAAGTAAGTTGGGATCGGCTACATCCTCCAGGTAGCCTAGTGCTACATCTGTTTTTGATCTTTTTCCTACCTTAAGCATTTCAAAGCGGAGCCGCTCATCGCGAATTCGTCTTCTGGTGAGTGCTGTATTCAGAATGATGTTTTCTACAAATCCATCCCGTGCTCCCCGAACCACTTTTTCGGTATCCGGCTCTTGAGGGGAACGCCCTGGATAGCTTCTTACATCCACGACAAGGGCATAACCCGCACCTTCCACGACCACGGCAATTAATCCGGACAGCACTTTATCGACGACCTGGTCTAATTCCTTTACTCTTTCTACTGATTGATTGACTAAACGATTTTCAATGATTCCAAACAGATTCGTTGATAGCTTTTCATGATCATTGATTTGAACCAGTTCCTCAATCAATTCAATGACGAAACGTGTATCACACAATCCATTGACAAAATAGATATGTACATCTTTTTTTAGAACCTTTAACTTCCTAACTCCAAAATCAAAACTGATTCCCAGTCCAACTCTTTGTTTCATATAGTTTTCGATTTCATTCACCGATTCCGGGATCGGCCATTTTGGCACTTTCGTTTCTGTCATAAAAACCACTCCTTTCCAGGATGAGCTGAACAGCCTTTTCCGTAATCGGCGAGCCAATTTTATAGGAATCGTGCCTTGCCATTTTCCCGATATCCCCTATCCCGACTTTAATGGGAACATCCAGTTCATCAAGACAATATACCGTATCCCCATAAATTCTCCCCATTTCTATGTCCGGCACACCATATTTATCAACTCCATATGGGGTTAGGTTCCCGTCACGGTCAACACTGACATCTACTCTTGACCATTCTTCATGTCTCGACTTTGCTGCAACAGCTAAAACCCCTAACACCTCAATTTCTTTATGGCTTGCAACGTACTTTAATGCCGACTCCCCCTGGCCTTCTCCAACAATTCCACTGTCATCGAACATGATTAAAACAGGATCATGGTCTGCCTGCTTGATTAACTTAATTAATTCAGGACCTGTCTTTGAAGAGGGATTACCTTGCGAGGCAGAAATACATCTGCCGCCCATTTTTTTGGCCACACCCTCAAGTGCCCTTTTCGTATGTTCATCGCCATCTGTTACTAGAATGACACGTCTTTTGGAAGTCATACCTTAATCCTTTCCTAAAGGAGTCCTTTATTGATGTCCAAAGTAAACCCATTGAAAGATAGAACCAAAAATTTTCCCTAAAACGATTGCCATAATTAAAATCACAATTTTCCCATCAAGATGAATTCGTTTGGCTAGAATCGGGAATACATTTACAGCCTCTGTCAATCCGGCAGCCAACATTCCCACAAAAACTCCACCAGTCAGTCCGAGAAAAATCAGTAAAAACCCGGGCAATCCTAAAGTTGGATCCCTTAAATCCGCTATTACTCCAGCTAGTGCTCCAATGACTACAGCCCACTCATAATGATGAATCATTTTCATGGTTTTGGATAATTGCATCAATCTTGGGATGATCCCAAGTACAGTTAGAAATGCCACATAGCCTGCCCCAACTGACAGCCCACTTGCAAATCCTAAAAATAAAATCATCAGGACTTTAATCGTCATGAACATGTTTCATACTTTCTTTATTTTCATGAAGGATGACGTAATTATCCAAATCCATCTGATAATTGAACATTTCTACCTCGAGCGGACTGGGCTCATCGTTAATTCTTTTCTTAAATACGTGATTAAAAAATAAAATCATCCCAAGACCCAAACCAATCGAATAAGGTATTTGAAACAACAAAGGCCTTGTATCTTTCTTTCCTGTAATAATGGTATAGATTTTTTCTTGAACACTGCCCATACTGACATCATCATGGAAATTCATCAGCGTCATGGCTGAACCAAAAAACAGAAGGAACCATATTAAAAGAAAAAAAGGAATGGATGCTCCTTTTTTCTTTGTAACCACTTCAATTATTGTTTGCGGAGGTCCAATGGTCTGGACTTCAAAATCCCCTAATTGTTCGGTAATTTGCTTAATTATCTTCATGACATCAATAATGACTATATTCCCATCTGATTCTGTCAATTGATGGATTACAAGATTTTCGATTTTCTTGTGAACATGTTCGGGAGCGATAATTTGGGCCGCATCTTTTAAAATGACATTCTCATCTGCCGCGATATGTAAACGATGCCTCATGCGGATGTAAATTGTTTTTTCCAAAGAACTCACTTCCCACATTTTGTTTTCTTTGTAATATGTAGTATGCATAACAAGCCATATATTCATGTATTAAAATAAGGGACAAGCATTGGAAGTTGATGCTTTGTCCCAAGAAAAAAAGACCGATGGATTAGAGTTCCATTCGGTCTTTCATTTGCTGAAGTATCTTTTTTTCCAGCCGGGATACTTGAACTTGGGAAATTCCCAGCCTCATGGCTACCTCCGACTGTGTTTGGTCTTTATAATACCGTAAATAGACAATTAGTCTTTCACGTTCATCCAATTCGCTGATTGCTTCTTTTAAGGCAATCTTATCAAACCATTTTCCCTCATTGCCATCATCAATCTGATCCAATAACGTAATGGGGTCTCCATCATTTTCATATACTGTCTCATGGATAGATGAAGGCGAACGGCTTGCTTCCTGGGCTAAAATCACATCCTCAACCGAAAGATCCAGGTATTCTGAAATTTCGTTGACAGTGGGAATCCTCCCCAGCGTTTTCGATAATTCGTCCTTGGCTTTGCGGATTCTGTTTCCCATCTCTTTTAGGGAACGGCTTACCTTTACCGTTCCATCATCTCTAATAAATCGCTGGATTTCACCAATAATCATTGGGACAGCGTATGTGGAAAATTTAACATCATATGATAAATCAAACTTATCAACTGACTTTAATAACCCGATACAGCCAATTTGAAAGAGGTCATCCGGGTCATAGCCTCGATTAAGAAACCTCTGCACGACAGACCAGACAAGACGCATGTTCTTTTCAACAATAAGATCCCTTGCTTCTTGGTCACCTTCTTGGCTTCTTTGGATGAGTTCTTTGACTTCATGATCTTTTAAATATGTTTGATTTTTATCGTTTTTGACTTCCACATCCATTGGCAAGTCTCCTTAATTGCAAAGCATTTTGCGGGATTTTAAAGATTTGCGTAATTTCACTTCTGTTCCGCTGCCAGGCTGTGTGAGAATCTCGATCTCATCCATAAAATTTTCCATGATGGTAAAACCCATTCCGGACCTTTCCAATTCCGGCTTTGTTGTAAATAACGGCTGTCGAGCTTCTTCCACATTTACAATTCCTAATCCATTGTCTTTAATCGAAATATCAATAACACTGTCTTCAATGGTCACAGAAATATAAACCAATCCTGTAGGATCATTTTCATATCCATGAATAATGGCATTGGTAACTGCTTCCGATACTACGGTTTTAATTTCCGTTAACTCATCCATTGTCGGATCGAGTTGGGCAATAAATGCTGCAACAGTGACACGGGCAAACGATTCATTTTGACTTAAAGCACTGAACTGAAGATTCATTTCATTTTTCAATTAAGCCACCCCCAATCTTTGCAAAGCGAATTCCTCTGTCGGTTCCATTTTAATTATTTTGAATAAACCGGACATATCGAATAATCTTTGTAAGCTCGGGGAAATCGCACAAACAACCATTTCACCCTGTACCTGTTTTATTTGTTTATATCTTCCAAGAATCACACCTAAACCGGAGCTGTCCATGAAGGTTAGCTGTTCCAGATTCAAGACAATATGGCGGATTTCATTTTTTTCAATTAGTTCCGACGCCTTCTCGCGCAGTTCATCTGCAGTATGATGGTCCAATTCACCGCCAAGACGAATGCATAAGACATTATGTCTTGTTTCAAACTCTATGTTTAGACTCACTATCCTTAGTCCTCCTTAATCTGGTATAGTGAGTCAATTCGCTTCAGGGTTTAATATCTCCTTCTTGGCATACAAAACTAGTTGTTTTTCGCCAAAAGAAGTGAAATCCCGACATATGTTTATTTCCCCGCTTTGGTAAACATTCCGAATGAGCGTTTATACAGTGTCCACCAGCTGGCTTCTTTCACGTCTTTACCTGCCACCAGAGGGCTTTCCAAGACGACTTTCCCTTCTTTTGTAAGCTTAATCGTCCCTACTTGGTCACCTTTTTTGATTGGGGCCTTCAAGTCCTTTTGCAGGATCACCTTTTGTTTTACATTTTCAGTTTTTTCGCCTTTTTTGGTAAGCATTGATAAAGATTCACTGGTTACGGCCCGAACCGTCTTATCTTGCCCCTTACTGATTTTCACTTGGCCAATTGGCTGGTTCCGTTTATATACGGGGTGGGTTTGGTAGTGATTAAACGCATAGTCAAGCAGCTTTGTTACTTGGGCATTTCTTTCCTTCGATGTCGGAGCACCGAATACGACTGCTATTACCCGCATGCCATTTTTCTCCGCTGTGGCAGTCAGGCAATATTTGGCCTCAGCGGTGAAACCTGTCTTTAATCCATCCACTCCTGGATAGAACCGTACAAGTTTATTTGTGTTGACCAGCCAGAACTTTTTTTCCGTATTTTCGCGAAGATAGGATTCATACAGGCCGGTAAACTTGGTGATATCTTCATACTTTAATAATTCTTTTGCCATAACAGCCATATCGCTAGCAGTGCTGTAATGTCCGGTCTGCGGGAGCCCTGTTGGGTTCTTAAAAAAGGTGTGCTTTAAACCTAGCTCTTTTGCTTTAGCGTTCATCAAATCCACGAAGGCCTCTTCTGAACCGGCAATTCTCTCCGCCATAGCAACGGATGCATCGTTGCCGGATCCGATTGCAATCCCCTGCAGCATTTCCTTCGTTGTCATTTCTTCGCCGGGTTCAAGGAAAATTTGCGAACCGCCCATGGAGGCAGCATGCTCACTTGTGCGGATTTTTTCATTCCAGCTAAGTTTCCCTTTATCAATGGCCTCCATAATCAGGAGCATTGTCATAATTTTTGTCATGCTTGCGGGAGGCAGTTCTTCATTGGCATTTTGTTCAAACAAGACCTTTCCGGTATCTCTTTCGATTAAAATTGCTGCTCTTACATCTGTGACAATCTCGGAACTCTTCTTTTCTTCAGCTGCAAATGCAGAAGGAACCGCTAAACTGGTAAACATGGATAGTGACACTATAAATATGACCAATCGTTTCATACGCATAACCCTCCATTCTTTATGGTTACCAGTTTTTCCAATTCTGGTTACTTTATACAAAAATTCCCTGTCGTTGAAATAAAAATTGGGTGCCTGTTATTATGTTAGCTTACACATAATAACCAGCACCCAGCTTACGGTCTCATTATTCGGTTATGGCTTCATGAATCAAGATTGGCGGCTCTACCTTTGAATTCGTAATCTTTATATTTTCATATAGTTTTTGTTTTACTTCCCTAACATCTTCAAAATTGCTATATATGGTTACTAATGATTCCCCTTGCTTCACTTGATCGCCAATTTTTTTCCTTAATACAAGACCAACAGCCAAATCAATGACTGAATCCTTTGTTGCCCGTCCTGCCCCAAGCAGCATAGCTGCCGTTCCGACTTCATTGGCCGTAATTTCAGCCACATAACCGTCCTGTTTGGCTTCCAATTCAAAGGTGAATTTTGCCTGAGGAAGCTTGGACGGATGATCGACAACCGTGGCATCTCCCCCCTGGGAACTTAAGAATACTTTAAATTTTTCAAGAGCGGATCCATCATTTATTGCCTTCTCCAGCAATGTCCGTGCTTCTTGAAGAGAGTTTGCCTTTTCGGCGAGTAGGACCATATAACTTCCAAGGGTTAAACAAAGCTCGGTTAAATCTTCAGGTCCCGCTCCTTTTAATGTATCGATCGCTTCTTTCACCTCTAAGGCATTACCGATGGCATACCCCAGAGGCTGACTCATGTCGGAAATAACCGCCATGGTCTTGCGGCCGACGTTATTACCGATTCTTACCATCGCTTTAGCCAGCTCACGGGAATCCTCGAGTGTCTTCATAAAGGCCCCTGCGCCTGTTTTTACATCAAGGACAATCGCGTCGGCACCTGCTGCAATTTTTTTGCTCATGATGGAGCTCGCAATAAGCGGGATGCTTTCAACCGTACCCGTTACATCCCTAAGTGCATAAAGTTTTTTATCTGCTGGAGTGAGGTTACCACTCTGGCCAATGACCGCCAGTTTATTTTGATTCACCAGTTCAATGAACTTATCGTTGTCGAGTTCAACATGGAAGCCGATTACGGATTCTAGTTTGTCGATAGTCCCCCCGGTGTGGCCTAAGCCGCGCCCGGACATTTTAGCGACCGGGACTCCAACAGAGGCAACGAGCGGCCCCAGCACAAGGGTCGTGGTATCGCCGACACCGCCGGTAGAGTGTTTATCTACTTTTATTCCTTGTATTTGTGACAGGTCTATTTGATCTCCTGATTGGACCATCGCCATCGTCAAATCTGCTCGTTCTTGTTCTGACATGCCCCGGAACACGATTGCCATGGTTAAGGCACTCACTTGATAATCGGGGATGGAACCCTCTGTATAGCCTTTAATAATAAAATTAATTTCGTCGGTAGTCAGTTCATACCCGTCTCGTTTTTTTTCAATTAAATCAACCATTCTCATTTGACTCACCACTTTGCCCACATTTTAATCAAGCCAGTGCATTCACTATTTCTTTGATATAAAGCAAAAAATTGGCTTTTACCTTTTCGGTTGTTTCCATAACTTCATCATGTGTCAACGGCTGATCAAGAATCCCAGCCGCCATGTTGGAAATACAAGAAATGCCGAGAACTTTCATTCCGCTGTGACGTGCAACAATGACCTCGGGAACAGTGGACATCCCTACCGCATCACCGCCAAGCCCACGGATCATGCGAATTTCTGCAGGGGTCTCATAAACCGGTCCTGGATTGCCAAAATAAACGCCTTCCTTTACATCTATATGTAAACGGGTGGCAATTTCTTTTGCCAGGTTCCGCAAATCCTTGTTGTAAGCCTCGGATAAATCCGGGAATCGGACCCCAAGCCTGGTTTCATTCGGACCAATTAAGGGGTTGGTCCCCATATTATTTATATGATCGGTGATGATCATTAAATCACCAGGTGAAAAACTCTCATTCACTCCGCCGGCGGCATTGGTCACTATCAATATTTCGACACCGATTTGTTTCATTACCCGGACCGGTAATGTGACTTTTTCCATGCTATATCCCTCATAAAAATGGAAACGTCCTTGCATTGCCACTACTTCGACACCGTTCAAATTTCCAAACACAAGCTGACCCGCGTGACCTTCAACGGTAGAAACAGGGAAATCCGGAATTTCCTTGTACGGTATTTTTACGGCCTCTTTTATTTCATCCGCCAATACCCCTAGACCCGAGCCTAAAATAAGTCCGACTTTTGGAGTTTTATTATATTTTTTCTTTAAAAATTCAGCCGCATTTGTTATCTTTTCATAACTCATCCTGCTGCCCTCTTTTCCTTTTTATTTGGCTCTATTAAATATGGCTGTTGATTGCAACAAAAGGTTTCGCGCGGGCGTATTTGGAGCCTCCTCGGCACTGGAGCGCCTGCAGAGACTTTCCTTCCCCGTACTCTATTAGGAGGCGAGCTTATCCACTCCAATCAACAGAGGTTTAAAAAAATCAACAATTTCGTTTAACAGAGCCCTTTTATTTAAGTCCTTACCCGTCACTGGTTTAATTCTTTCAAGAAACTTTTTCCATAGTTTGGAAATTTCACTTGGAAGTTCTCGGCAACGGTCGCTCCAATATCGGCGAAAGTTTCTCTTAGAGGCAGTTCTTTGCCTTCCTGCCTGTTTGTTGAGTAGACAAGCAACGGAACATATTCGCGAGTATGGTCTGTTCCTGGAGCAATTGGGTCATTTCCATGGTCGGCCGTGATGATGAGCAAATCGTCCTGTTTCATTTTGGCGAACACTTCAGGCAGCCTAGCATCATATTCTTCGAGTGCCTTTCCATACCCTTCTGGATCGCGGCGATGGCCATATAACGCGTCAAAATCCACAAGATTTAGAAAGCTGATACCAGTAAAATCCATATCAAATGTTTCTATCAGCTTATCCATACCGTCCATGTTGGAAACCGTTCTCAATGATTTTGTCACACCTTCGCCATCATAGATGTCGGAAATCTTCCCTATAGCAATAACATCAAAGCCGGCGTCCTTTAACTCACTCATGACCGTACGATCAAATGGTTTTAGGGCATAGTCATGGCGGTTAGGTGTCCGTTTAAAGTTACCAGGCTCTCCAATAAACGGGCGGGCAATGACCCTTCCAACCATATATTTTTCATCCAACGTCAGTTCCCGTGCAATTTGACAAATCTTATAAAGCTCATCCAGCGGTACAATTTCTTCATGTGCTGCGATTTGCAGAACGGAATCGGCCGATGTATAAACGATTAGCGCTCCTGTTTTCATATGGTCTGAGCCAAGCTCATCTAGTATCGCTGTCCCGCTTGCCGGCTTATTCCCTATTACTTTCCGTCCTGTCCTGGTTTCAAGCTCGGTGATTAGTTCATCAGGGAAGCCATTTGGAAAAACTTGAAATGGAGTTTGAATATTTAACCCCATAATCTCCCAGTGTCCCGTCATTGTGTCTTTACCGTTGGATGCTTCCTGCATTTTTGTATAATACGCTAACGGTTTTTCGGCTTTGGCAATTCCTTCTAATTCCCGAATATTGCTCAAGCCGAGTTTACCCATGTTCGGCATATGGAGCCCATTCCTTTTTTTGGCGATATGCCCCAATGTATCTGCTCCTTTGTCACCGAACCTTTCCGCATCAGGCGCTTCCCCTATTCCCACTGAGTCCATGACAATAATAAAAATCCGTTTATATGTATTCTCAGCCATTATTTACATCCTCCTGTTCGCTCACCATTGGTAACGTTTTCAAACGCTAGAAAGATAACCTCTCGATAGGTTTCCCTTTTAATGTGGTATTAATCTTAAAATAAGCTGATTATTGGTCAGAAGTCTGACAACTATATTGTACTAAATGCGGCTAAAAAAACAAGGAAAAAGCTGGCTTTTTTTCAGACAGCTTTTTGTAACTTGCGTGAACTTGTCTTCAAAGCTATGACTCTATCAAGCTCGCGGATGAAATTTGTTATAAACGTCCTTCAACCGGGTTTTTGTTACTTGTGCGTAAATTTGTGTCGTGGAAATATCCGCGTGGCCCAGCATCTCTTGTACGGCCCTCAAATCCGCACCATTTTCAATTAAATGAGTGGCGAATGAATGCCTTAGTACATGTGGGGTCAGCGGTTTGTTAATCCCCGCTTCATAAGTTAATCTCTTTAGGATTTTCCAAAATCCCTGACGAGTTAGTCTATTTCCATGATGATTCAGGAACAAAGCATTTTCGGTGTGCTTTGGGGAGACAAAATGTTGACGCCCATCTTCCAAATACCGTTTAATCGCATCCGAGGCTGTCCGGCCAATTGGAATAATCCGCTCTTTGCCGCCTTTGCCTATACAACGGACAAATCCCATGGTCAGATTGACATGTTCCGTGTCCAAACCAATCAGTTCACTTACCCTGATCCCGGTAGCATAAAGCAGCTCCAGCATGGCCTTGTCGCGTTTTCCATAGTGATCCAACAATTTCGGTGAATTTAATAAAGTTTCCACTTCCTCAAGGGTTAACACTTGCGGCAATGTTCTTTCGATTTTGGGAGGATCTATTTCCACGGATGGGTCATGATCAACCGTCCGCTCCCTTAAAAGATATTGATGAAAGGCCCTAATGGAGGCAATATGCCTGGCAATGGTTTTCGCGGACTTCCCCCCCTCTTTTAACATTCCAAGAAAATGGCTAATATGAATACGCTGCACTTCATTTAATGCCGAAAGTGATTCAACCCTTTGGATATATTCAAGATAATTCTTCAAATCCCTCTCATACGATAAGACCGTGTTCTTAGCCAGCCGTTTTTCAAAATCCAGATAATGGATAAATTTTCGCAAGTACTCTTCCATTGCTTTTACTCCCCATCTAAATAAAACAATATCAGCCGATCAAACAAGGAAGAAGATTGCTGGTCAATGGCGTTTGAGACCTTTACCGCAGATCCTTCCGGTTCATCATAGCGATGATAGTTTTGATATTCTTCAGTTACCCACATGATACCATAATAAAACAATACAGTGCATCCGGTGAAAAGGATAAATACCTTTAAGGTTTGCATTATGACTTTAAAAAAAGAGAACATCTTATTTCCCCCAAATTCCATTATTCACTAATAAAAGGTATGCCTTTTTGTCCAAGTTTTATACCTGTGATAAGGAATTGACCGAAATAAATATGCTTAAAAAATAGAAAAAAGCCCTTTTGCTCTAAAAAGGACCCTTCCCTACTATTCTGCTTTTTCCTCTTCCTTGTGCTTGGCTTGGCAACGATGGCAAATGCCATGGAAGGTTAGGCGATGGTCTTTGATTTTAAAATTCCATCTGCGCTCCACAATAGCCTCAACGTCTTCCAGTAAATCTTCCTGAATTTCATCCACCGCACCACATTCAATGCACACAAGATGGTGGTGAAAGTGGGCTGCCCCCTCCTGCCTTAAATCGTATCGGGATACCCCATCACCAAAATTTATTTTATCAACAATTTTCAATTCGGTTAACAATTCCAATGTTCGATAAACAGTTGCCAATCCTATTTCTGGCGATTTTTCCTTCACGAGGAGGTACACATCTTCTGCGCTTAAATGATCCTCTTCATTTTCCAGCAAAACTTTGACGGTTGCCTCACGCTGAGGGGTTAGTTTATAGCTTGCTGAATGCAATTGTTTCTTTATTCTTTCGATTCTAGTTTCCATCCGAAGTCCCTCCCGCGCCACTGTTAATTCTCATTATAACAGATGGCATTGGAGATTCAAAATAAAATTATTATAAACAACATTTTATAATAATTTTTATATAATATTAATTATAAAGCGCATTTTTTCCTAAAAATTTGTCGTTCCAATGATGGTTTTCATCAACCATGGCGAAAGGTACGCTTCTAAACCAGAGGCGGCCGTGATGAATATGACGGCTGCAATTAATGCAATAATGTAGCCTTTGAAAAACGGCAATATCGGTTCGGCCATTTTTTTTACAAACTGCCGTTTAATCATTCTTAATGAGAATATGACGGAAAAGGCAGCCATGATGATGAAAACGGGAATGATTATCACATTTTGCGGCAGAATCGATACGAATGCAAGTGTGAACCCTTTCCACCCCATTTGGCTGACGAGAAATCCAACGGTGAAACCGACCACCATACCTTTTACAAACAAGAGAATCAGAATTATAGGCAGGCCGATAATCGAAATGCCAAGAACCCATATTAAGCCAATGAATTTACTATTATGAAAAAAACTTTGCAGGAACAAATCAACGCTCCCTGCCGTTTTTCCTTCCGATACTTGCCCAAAGAATTGGGATAAATAGTAGAACAGGTCTTCTTTTTGGGTAAAACTCATACTATTAACGACAATGGCTCCAAATATGACTCCCATAAGAAATAAGACGACAATAAACAAAAAAATTGAGGAATGCTCACGGAAATAACTAGCGGCATTGGACTGGTACAAACGTTTTTTCATACGCGTTTCCTCCTAATAACGGTTCAGTTAGTACAGTCTATGCTTTGCTAGCAAATCTATGACGATTTTTAGTAGATTTGCTGATTCTTCCCTCTCAACAGTAGAATTAATAACCTATTATCCTAATAGACTCAAACAAACTCATTGAATTGATGGAAAGCCTTTTTACCTTGCAGGCTTTTTTTCTTCTGATACAGGCTTTTGGAAAGCTACCTATTTACCCAACACGCCCTTTTTCTACCTGTTACGAGTTTTTGTAATGTTATTGATACTTTTCTTGATTTCCTTTACCAATTAAAAAACCCAGCAGTGCAGCCCGCTAGGTTTTAACCATTGTTTACTCCGAAATTTTTCCATATTTCCCTCCACCTCCAGCGGCTAAAGTGATGTTCCCTTCCCGTGCTTTCATAATCAAGTTGGCCATTTTTTCCGGTACCACCTGTCTTAGGGCATCAGAAGGAACTTCATGTAAAACCGCCATTTCACTGCCAAAATGATTGACCAGTTTTTCTAAGAGGCGCGGTCCCAGTCCAGGAATAAACTCGAGCGGGACCTGATGAACATAAGGCGGCCGCCATGATGGACTAAAATCAGCGGTTTTTAATTCCAAAATCCTGTCCGCCACCCCTTTGACAATCTTTTGACTGCCGCACAAATTACAGATTGGGTCCTCAGTGCCGAGCGGATTCAAGCATTCGGCACAGACGGTCTTGTGGTATTTCCCAAGCAAAGGGTCGAGCCCATAATTGGCTATGACTCCCCTGCCAGCTTCCATGTTAAGTGCTTTTTGCAATTCTTTAAAGGTAGGTTCTTCCATGGCCACCACTTGGTACTCACGGGCAATTTTCGCTAATGAATGGGCATCCGAATTCGTCACAAATGTATAATCGTGCAACTCCCCCAATTGATCTGCCATTTTAGTATCGGAACTTAGGCCGAGCTCGATTCCGTCTATCAGATGCGGATCGAACACTTCTGTTAAAGAGCGGTTTACACCTTTGCCATAAAGGCTTTTAAAGGGGGTGAACACATGGGCAGGAATAAAAATCCCGCCCATTTCTTTTACTTTTGCCTGCAAAACTAATCCCGTAATGTACACCCGCTGGGAGCTCAACTGGATATTTTTCAAATGGCCAGAAAGCCAGCCGGAGAACTCTTTCATCGCTTCTAGGGTAGGCATAAAGCAAAGAACATGAATGGGACCGTTGCATTGCACGTCGTAAATTTCTAGTTCTGATCCAGGGATGACAGTCAATTCCCCAAAGACCAAACCGCCATCCTGATGCTCATAAACCTCCCCACTCTCAATCAGGCTTTCTATTTCCTCTATCACCTCGGGGGAATGACTGTCAATGATGCCGACCATATTGAGTCCTTTTACATGCCGAGCGTGTTCGATAATATTCGTGAACGTCAAGGATTTAGCGCCGGTAATTTTCACCGGTTTGCCGGTCCACGTCCGCCCGATATGGATATGTAAGTCTACATAATACCGATTCATTTTGTGCCTAACGCCTTTTGGAGCTGCAGGTACTGCACAGCATAAATGGTTTTCGCATCATAGATTTTCTGTTGTTCAACATATTGCAACGCCTCATTTAGCGTGATTTCCTCCAGATTCACAAACTCGTCCTCGTCAAGTCCAGCAGCATTTTCTTTTTTCGATAACCCTGTAGCTAAAAACACGTGAACGATTTCGTCGGCAAAACCCGGTGACGTATAGAAGGATGTGATAGGTTCAAGATTTTTGCACTCATATCCGGTTTCTTCTTCCAATTCTCTCCGGGCGCAATCGGCGGGATCTTCTCCTTTTTCCAATTTTCCGGCAGGGATTTCCACAATCGTTCTTTCCAGCGCTTTGCGGAATTGTTCCACCATCAAAATTTTGTTGTCATCTGTAACAGCCAAAATGGCAACTGCACCAGGATGCTTAATAATTTCTCGTTTTGAATGATTTCCATTTGGCAGTTCTACCTCTTGCAGGTGAAGACTGATCACTTTTCCAGAAAAAATTTCTTCACTTTTAATCGTTTTTTCTTCCAGTTTACTCATTTTTGTCACTCCCGTTCTAATCCGTTCCACTATCGACATACATTTTATCATACTTTAACTGGGGGGTATAAAGATGAAGGTGTATGTCCATGACAAAGGAATCACCATGGCCGGCAAGTGCTGGGAAGTTCTTCAGAAGCTAAAAGAATATAATAAAGAATTCACTAGCGTAGCCGAATGGCTGAAAGCAGTCAGTCAAAAATAAGCTTTCAATTGATAGTCTGCCCTGTTTTATATAAAATTGTAGTAAAAGAGCAGGGGGGGATTTTTTTTGAAGAAACGACAGCTTGGCAAATCAAATTTACATGTAAGCGAGCTAGGCCTTGGCTGCATGTCGATTGGGACAGACGAAAAAACGGCTTTAAGAATGATTGAAACAGCTTTTGATGAAGGCATCAATTATTTTGATACAGCCGATTTATACGATGCTGGGGAAAATGAAAAATTGGTCGGGAAAGCATTAAAGAAGGTTCGCGATCAAGTAATTATCGCCACAAAGGTCGGGAACCGCTGGAAACCAGACAAAACCGGCTGGACATGGGACCCGTCCAAGGCATACATAAAAGAAGCCGTCAAAGATAGCTTAAGGAGGCTTGGAACGGAGTATATCGACCTCTACCAGCTTCATGGTGGAACCATCCAGGACCCCATCGATGAAACGATTGAGGCATTTGAAGAATTAAAAGCGGAAGGGCTGATTCGCTATTACGGCATTTCCTCCATCCGCCCCAATGTCATTCGAGAGTATGTAAAGAAATCCAATATTGTCTCCGTCATGATGCAATATAGCATGTTAGACAGGCGCCCTGAAGAAGAGGCATTGCCACTGCTTGCGGAGCATGGCATTAGCGTGGTTACCCGCGGTCCGGTTGCCAAAGGCCTGCTAAGCGATAAGATGTTGGAAAAAGCAACTGCCAGCGGCTATCTGGATTATAGTTTGCAAGAATTGCAAGACATTCTGCCTGTACTGAAAGAAAAACTGGCGGCAACGCGTCCGTTCACGGAGGTGGCGCTGCAATACAATCTAGCGGATCCTGCCGTTGCTTCTGTTGTGGCCGGGGCCAGTAGTCCGGAACAGATAAGGCAAAACGCGGCAGCCGTTAGAAGCAAGTCTTTGTCAGAGGAAGAGGTAGAAGTTATTAAGAAGGTCACAAAGGCGAATACATATAAAGACCATAGATAAAAGGAGAGCTTCCCGCTCTCCTTTTATCTGGCTTTTCCCCATTCAATCGTACTTTTCTCGATTTCTTTAATGATCGATTCTTTATAGTTTATATAAGAGTCAATATCATTAGGAAACTGCTTGGCCCCGGTCATTTTCACTTCCGCATAGCGATTGGCATCTTCAGGATGCTGGCGCAGATAGTCCCGAAATAGGAGATGTCTATGAACTTCCAGGCTGCCGGTTTGAAACGCGTGAAGATGATAGAGCCGTTCCCCGCCGGGATTATTTTTTATAAAAAATCTTCTTCCAGGTATCCCGTTTTCACCTTTTGCGATGTAGCCTTCCGCCTCTAAAATGGGGATTGCCTCATCGAAGATGGTAATATCCCGCACTTCCGCCAGTAAATCAATAATCGGTTTTGCCGATAGTCCGGGCACGGAAGTACTCCCAATATGATGAATGATCACCTCATGGGATACGAAAATACTTTTAATCCTTTGGCTTTCCTTTTGAAACAGTTCCACCCATTCGCTTCGGTAAGGCACTACCTCTACTCTGCGCGCACTCATCTATTTGAATTCCTTCCAATTCATGCCGCTTTCATTTAGCAATTCTTCAAATGACTTATTTTTCTCTTTTAATCTTCTTTCTTCCCGTTTTTTTTGTTCTTCCGCTTCAAGCAGTTTCGCTTCTTCGGCTTTTAAACGCTCTCTTTGTTCTGTTAACTGCTTTAGTACGTTGGGGTCCATCCGGTCTTTAAGTGTTACGGCTGCTTCGTCCTTTTTCGGTTTGGCTGTCGGTTTGTTATGCTTTTTCTTCATCTTTTGACGCTCCTTAAAGAACTATTATTTCTATATATTATAGCACCGAAAGACGGTTAAATCATTTGAAAAGGTTTTGGCACCTCATTTGATTTCTAAAAATTGTTTTTATTCTTGATTTTCCAGAATTTTCCCTCCACAATAAAACTAGGATGCCAAGGAGGAGATGCAGGATGCTTGCTCTGCCTAAAAAAGTAACGGTCATTGAAGTTGGCCCTCGGGATGGCTTGCAAAACGAAAAGTCTTTCGTTCCCACTGAAGTGAAAAAGCAATTTATTTCCGCCTTAAAAACAGCTGGATTCCAGGAGATGGAACTGACCTCCTTCGTCTCACCCAAGTGGGTGCCGCAAATGGGCGATGCTGCTGAAATAGTGGCAGACTGTCTGGATGACCACACCAGAAATATAGTGCTCGTCCCCAATCGTAAAGGCCTTGATCGAGTCTATTCAACGGACTGCCGGGCCATTGCCGTATTCCTCGGGGTCAGCAATAGCTTTAATAAAAAAAATATTAATAAAACTACCCAAGATAGTTTGAACGAATTAATTCCAATGATTAGAGAGCTGAGGGAGAAACATTATTTTATCCGCGCTTGCATTTCCACCGCGTTTTATTGTCCGTACGAAGGAAAAATCAATGAAGAGGATACCATCAAGCTGTGCCGGGAATTTGCGAAAGCAGGGGTCGATGAGTTAAGCGTTGCCGACACGATTGGAATGGCGGCACCACACGAAGCCTACTCCTTGTTTTCAAATTTAACCCAAGAATTTAACCATATCCTGATGACAGCCCATTTCCATGACACCAGAAAGATGGCACTGGCCAATATCTTAGCCTCGCTTCAAGCGGGAATTACCCGATTTGACACCTCAGCGGGCGGTCTTGGCGGCTGCCCTTTCGCACCAGGTGCCAGCGGTAATGCGGCAACAGAAGATGTCGTGTACATGTTGGAACGGATGGGAATCCACACAGGTATTGACCTAGGTAAATTGGCAGCTGCCATTGACATCGTCCGCCCCCATCTTTCCAGGTCCATAGACAGTGGTTTTTACCGCCTGCACGGGCAGTCTGTTCAACCTCATGAATAATGCCCCATTCAACTATGCATCTTATTAGATGAAACTATTGCGAAGGGAGACCTCATTCATGAATCAAAAGCGTGAAAAAGGATATAGCAAAAAAGGAAAGGACTATGCGGATTCTGCTGGCGGAGGTAAGCGGATGATCGCCGCCGAAGAAGTAGAAAAAGCCATCCACCCGACAAAACGGCATAACGCGGAATCATAAAAAAAGTGCATCTCCAAAATATCCAGAGCCGCTCATTGGTATTAGCGGCTTTTTCTTTGTTACAATAATACTTGAAAAATTATCCAAATACATTTGAATTCATCCACTTACTTCTGGAGGTGCCCTACGTGAAAAAGGCATTTCGTGTCTTGTTCTTTATTTTATTTTTCTGGCTTGCGATCGGTTTATATCTTTCAAACCGGCTGATGTATATGAAAAAAAAGGATGAAAATTTCATCCTGCAACGGGAAAAAGATGCGGGAAGGTTTAATCCTGAGGAGTTGAAGTCCTTGCCTAAACGGGACGTGGAGATTCCTTCGCCATTTGGCTATAATATCAAAGCTTGGCTGGTAGAACCTTATGATACGAACCGTTATGTGATTATCTCCCATGGGGTAACGGAAACGAAAATCAATTCCGTTAAATACATGAGGCTTTTTCTGGACCGGGGTTTTAATACCTTAATTTATGACCATCGCCGCCACGGGGAATCCGGCGGAAAAACGACCAGCTTTGGGCATTATGAAAAATTTGATTTGAAGTCGGTTGTTGATTGGCTGAAAAACGAGAAGGGCGATGATTTGTTGTTGGGGATTCACGGGGAATCGATGGGGGCTGCCACAATGCTTTTGTATGCCGGCTTGTTGGAAGACGGGGCTGACTTTTACGTGGCGGACTGCCCGTTTTCTGATTTCAAAGAACAGGTGGCACATGTGATTAAACGTGATTTCAAAATCCGTCCTGGGCTGTTGCTTCCAGTTGGGGATTTTTTCTTGCGCTTGCGGGATAAGTACTCACTCCGTAATGTGTCCCCCATTTCCGTTATTGAAAATATAAAAAAACCGATATTGTTTATTCACAGCCAGGAGGATGATTTCATTCTTCCCTCGATGACAAATGATTTATATGAGCATAAACAAGGGCCAAAAATGATTTATATCGCAGAAAATGGCCGCCACGCCCAATCTTTTAATGAAAACCGCGCGGATTACGAACGGGTGGTCGATGAATTTTTAGATAAGTATGTGGCAGCCCAGCCAGGTTAAATATTAATGCCTTTATACTCTTGCAAATTCCTTATTTTCCCTTTAATCTTTTAGTTAATATCAATATTATTTCTCTTAATTAATATCATTTTATGAAGGGGTGCGGGAGCGATGTCAAAGGTGCAAATCAAAGTAAATGATAATGGGTCATTAAGAATCACTGGTGATGTGGAGTTATTGGATGGAGAGGGCAATGTGTATACCACAAAGCCATCCTTTTCCCTGTGCCGCTGCGGAAGGAGCAATAACAAACCTTTCTGCGACGGCTCCCACAAAGGAAATTTCCAATCGGAAGTCCGGGTGCCGGAGGAATAAGCATCAAAAAAAGCGGCTGAGCACATGTCAGCCGCTTTTTATAAATCTGTCAACCGTATATCAGCAATTGCCTCAACGGGAATCCGGTGTGCCTCATTAAAATGATCCACCACATGGAGTTTCTGGGCTAACTCATCCCAATAGTGGATTTTCCCGATGACAATTTCATATTGATGATTCCGATAGTAGGTAATGGTGACATTTTGATCAAATTCAATTGCCTCTAACAATGTTTCATTCATGAGTTCCATCTGCTGCTCATCCATTTCTTTGGGTTGTTCATACTGGTCTTCTTTGACCCAATCCCGAAGCATTTTTACGTGTTCAGGCAGCATCATCGACGTCCATTTTATTCTTCCCCGATCCCGAATCATCCGCCTCACCTCTTTTCATACTGTAGAGCGCCTAAACAGGTGCTCCGTTTTTCTGATTGTCCAGCTCCAGCGGCTAGTTTCCTTCGCTCTTCTCCCTCCCTACGATAAGTCAACATCGGACGCTTGCGCTCCCCGTGTTTCCTTTATCTCAGTCGAAGCGCTCCACAAGGAACGCTTCGGCAGCATCCGCATCGCACGAACAAAAAGCGGCAGCTTTTTGGAGGAGGCCATACGCCGCTAACCGGGCACTTCCGCTTTTCTTTTTACATTTTATGTCCGCCCACAAGGGTTGCCCGGTGCTTGGCGGTTCCACCCGATGTATAGGAAACAGCACGCAGGAGAGCCCCCGGACCGAATCGCCTTCGGACTGAATCCACCACATAGCCAAGCTCCCGCCTTTTGTAAGCCCCCATGTCAAACAGATCGAGCTGCATCTCGCAATCATCCACAATATTGCCAAGGGAAATCGAGATTTGCCTTACAGTCTTGCCATTATAATGCTCGTGAAATAATTCGAGACAAACGCGGTAAAGGTCCATCGTCACGTTTGTCGGCTCCTTGACGGTTCTGGCCCGATTAAAACCGCCGCCAAATTCATCCTGACTGTAGCCGATGCCAAGTGTAATGGTTCGCCCAGCCTTACGCCTCGTTCTTGCCCTTCTGGCGACCTCTTCGCATATTTCTAAAATGACATGCTTGATTTCTTCTTCGTCTTTATAGTCGCGGAGCAAAATCTGACTTTTGCCGAAACTTATCTGCCCTTCAATAATCGGTGCCCCCAAATCGGACAGGTCGACACCCCAGGCATGGTGGTAAAGCTGATTGCCCATAATGCCAAATTTCTTTTCCAATTGTTCCAAGTCATAGCGAGCCAGCTGGCCGACATTAAAAATTCCCATGCCGTTTAACGTTCTTTCTACCCTTCGGCCAATCCCCCACATCTCCCTTAATGGGGACACCTTCCAAAGCTTTGTCTTCACATCATCATAGGTCCATTCGGCAATGCCATGGTGCTTGGCATCCAGATCCAAACAAAGCTTCGCCAGTAACATATTAGGGCCAATCCCGACAGCGCAGGGCAGTTGAAATTCCCGCTCAATATCGTCCCTGATTTTTCTGGCAATCGTCCCCGCATCCCCCCATAAATGCAGGGCCCCGTCCACCTTAATAAAGCTTTCATCCACGCTGTACACATGAATGGCTTCTTTTGGGACATAGCGGTTGAACACACGGGTGATTTCCGTGGAAATCCGGAGATAGGTGGCCATCTTTGGCTCAATAATTCGGATTCTGGGGTCTTTGGGAATCTCAAACAGCCTGGAGCCCGTTTTGATGCCAAATTCTTTTTTTAACCGCGGAGAAGCAGCCAGAACAACACTTCCCTGCCGGTCCTTGTCGCCCACAATGGCGACATAGCAGTCCAAAGGATCAAGGCCCTCCATAACAGCCGAGCAGCTGGCATAAAAGCTCTTCATGTCCACACATAAAATTTTATTTTGCGGTAACGTGCTGTAATCGACCATAACTTTTCCCTCTTCGCATTATTATAGAACACCTGTTCCTTTATTATATCTATTATCTTAAGGGAATATGCGTTCGTATTCAATGGTAATTTTTTGACAGCAACAAAAGCGCTAAGGCGCTGGATCTGGACAATTCTCAAGGTCTGAAATAAATTCTGGTACAATAAAAGAAAAGCAGTATAATGATGGATGGGGTGCAGCCGTTGGAGAAAAAACTGATTACTAAAATGATCTTAACTTGTTTTAAACAGTATGGTGAAGCCGATTCCGCGCCAATTGGCGAAAAAGAACTGGACGAGCTGACCCGGCAGATTCTCCTGACCAAACAGCAAGACCCGGCAGCCGATTTGTATGAAGTGGTCAATGACAAAGTGTATGAATTTTTAACTGGTTAATGATTGGCAAAAGAAAAGTTAAGGAAATGAGGTGTGGCATATGGCACGTGAGCGCAAGTTCACTACGGGTGATTTATTTCAGGCTGCTGAGCAAATCCTGCTCCAGCACGGCTATGAGGGGTTTACCTTTAGCCTGCTGGCAGAACAATTAGAAGTCTCAAGAGGAGCTATTTATAAATATTTTGACAACCGCGAGGAACTAATCACCGACTATATGATTTATGAAATGGAGAAATTTTTAGCCGATTTGAAGCAAATGGATGCAGCCGGGGACTTTGACGGGCAATTCACCTTTTTGTTAAATCTCATGTTTAAAAATACCGCTGTGCCGCAAATGATTGAAATTGGTCGAAAGATTCCCGAAGGCGGCAATCAAAAGGTGAAGCAGAACATCGAGACACTAGGACAGTTGCATTTTGAAATGTACAACTACTGCCAAAGGCTGGTCACAAAAGGAAAGCTGGAGCACAAAATAAAAGCTTCCATTGAAGATTCGATTATTATCGGGATGATTTTTCAATCGATTATGATTCCGAATCGGTTTCGTATCCCCCACTCAGAATGGGTCGCTTCGATTAAAGAAATGCTGTGCCATGGAATGGTAAAAACCGATTAATTGACACTAGTGTCACTTTAAAAGATAATGATAATGAAAAGTGCTGCTAAATGAAGTGGCACAAAAGTGACGCATGCGTTACTTTCAATTACGGTTTTGAAAGGAGAACAGGATGATGACATTTTTACAGGCGGTTACCGACCGCGTCACAACCAAAAAGGGCATGTGGATCACCTTGACAGCCTGGCTGGTCATTACAATGATTCTGGCGATGTTTGCGCCAAGCGTCCGGGATTATGAAGCCTCCAAAATTGACTCACTGCCGGATGATGCCAAAACAGTCATTGCCCAAAACAAAGTCGACCGGTATTTTGACAACAATGACGGGACGCCGGCGATACTAGTATTCCAAGCAAAAAGCGGGGAAGTGGAATATTCCACGCTCGCTGCCCTGTTAGACAAAATAGAAAGTGATAAGATAAATGGCGTCCAGCAGGTAGTGTCCTTATCGAAACTGCCGCCGCAAGCAGCCGCCAGCTTTTTTTCAGAGGACAAAACAACCGCTGTGATTCCGTTAACATTCGATTCCTCGATTGAAACAAAGGAAATGCGGACATCTATCGAACGAATCAACAAGGTGATAAAAGATTCATCCGATTTGAAATTATATGTAACGGGTCCAGCCGGAATTGCCACCGATACACTGGATTTATTTTCCCGTGCTGATTTTGTCCTGTTATTCTCAACAGTTGGACTTATTTTAGTATTATTAATCGTGATTTATCGTTCGCCGCTGCTCGCATTAATCCCACTCTTGGCCGCTGTGTTCGTTTATGAAGTCGTCACCCAGATCCTTGGCATCATGGGAGCATCAGGACTGGTTATGAGCAGTCAAACGGTCTCGATTATGTCGATCCTGTTGTTTGCCGCGGTAATTGATTATTCCCTGTTTGTTTTCTCCCGCTATCGCGAGGAACTAAAGCTTCACGAAAGCAAATATGAAGCGATGCAGGCGGCCATGAGTGAGACCGGGATGCCGGTGTTCTTTTCCGGCGGCACTGTCTTAGCCGCGATGCTGGTGTTATTCTTTGCCAAGTTCGGCGATTACCGAAACTTTGCGCCAACTTTTGCAACAACGATGGTTGTCATCATGGTTGCCTCCGTCACACTGGTTCCGGCCTTGTTTACGTTATTTGGCCGAAAATCGTTCTGGCCGAGGATCCCCCGTGTCGGTGAGAAGACCACTCATAAGCAAACGCTTTGGGCAAAAATTGGCCGGTTCGTCGCCAAAAAGCCAGGCCTATCCGTCGTGGTGATTGGACTGTTTCTGGTGATTGCCGCCAGCAATATGTTTAATTTAAAGTATGAATTTGACACGATGAAGTCTTTCCCTGAGGATATGCCTTCCCGGCAAGGATATGAAATCTTGGGAGACAAATTTGAGGCGGGTGATCTGGCCCCGACAACGGCTTTGTTTGAATCGAAACAAGCTATGACAGCCGAACAGCAGGAAAAGCTCAAGAGTACGCTTGAAAAACAGCCGCTGGTCTGCAATGTCCGCATAAACGGCATAACAGAGAATCAAAAAGTGATCAACTACAGCCTCACCTTTAAAGAGAATCCATATGCGGTGGTAACCATCGATGCGATGGAAAAAATCATCACCAAGAGTGAAAGTATCGTCAAGGACAGCGGTCTGAGCGGTAAGCTGTATTTTGCCGGAGAAACTGCAACAAAAGTCGATGAACGTGATGTGAACAATCGCGATGTCATCCTGATTGTCATCCTGGAAACCGTGTTAATTTTCGCCCTGTTGATTGTGTTAACGAAGTCGGTCAAGATGCCGATTTATATGATGGGAACCATATTAGTATCGTTCCTGGCCGCACTTGGACTTGGCATGTTCTTAAGCCATCTGTTCTTTGATATCAGCACCATCAGTGACCGCGTTCCGCTATATGCATTCGTCTTCCTGGTGGCACTGGGGATTGACTACAATATTATGCTGATTTCCCGGTACCAGGAAGAGAAGAAGACGCACTCTGTCAAGGAGGCGGTGGAAATTGCCGTTGCCAATACCGGCGGCGTCATTTCTTCGGCCGGAATTATCCTGGGAGCCACGTTTGCGGTGTTGATGACCCAGCCGATTGAATTGCTATTTGTTTTTGGCTTCATTGTCGCAGTCGGAATTATTTTGGATACGTTCTTGATTAGGGGGATTTTATTGCCTGGTTTGATTGTGCTAATTGAAAAGGATAAGCAGGTAAGTGCAGATAAATAAGGTCATTGAGCTTTATATACGCTATTTCAGGAACTAACGAAATAAAAAAGGAGTTTGTTTCAATCGAAGCAAACTCCTTTTTTCGTATAAAACATTTCTCTACTTCTTATTTAGCACTTTTTTCCCGATCCGTTCAAACAATCGAGGAAATAAAACGTAGATGGCACTCCCCATATTCATCCAGCGAGGCAGGTTGATCTCCCTTGTTTTTGTCAGCATACTGTCGACCACCTTGCGAGCTACAAACTCCGGCTGAAGCATAAACCGCTGGACATTTTTTACATATGTCCCCTTTTCATCGGCAATGTTGAAAAAATTGGTGGCAATCGGCCCGGGATTGACCGTAGTTACTTGGATATTAAAATCATCCACTTCCATCCTCAGGGCATTGGAATAACCGAGAACCGCATGCTTGGTAGCGGAATACACACTTGATTTGGGTGTGGCAATTTTGCCGGCCTGGGAGGCAATATTGATGATATGGCCGAAGCGCCGCTCACGCATATGGGGAAGCACCATACTGGTGCAAGCCATTAATCCGATGACATTGACCTCAAACATTCCCTTGATCTCATCCATCCTGGCTTCATGGGCTTCGCGAAACACCCCAAACCCGGCGTTATTCACCAGTATATCAATGTGCCCGATGGCGGAGAAAATTTGTTCAAAGACCTCCCGCACATGGTTGGTATTGGCGACATCCAATTGAAATACGTCTACATTTACACCATGCTTTTGCTCGAGTTCTCTTTCAAGCTGCTGCAACTTATCAATGCTTCGGGCCATCAGTACCAGATTAGCCCCGTTTGCGGCACAAAGCTTGGCAATTTCGGCACCGATTCCGCCTGAAGCGCCCGTAATGACAATATTTTTTCCTTTTAGCTTATCACTTGACATATTCACACCTCATCTGAGAATTCCCTTTTCCTCACACCTTTGCAAAAAAGCGCACCGGCTGAGTATCGATACTATTAATTTCCCCAATGGAGGCCAAATAGTCAAGCTGGGCCACAGTTTCCGACAACGTTAAAAATAACTGGCGCTTATAGGCCGCGGGAAACAGGCGCCGACAGATTTCAAATGCGGTCAGTTGTTCTTTTTTCAACCAGCCGTTCACCTTCATGGCGCGTTCGTGCTGAGAAACAAGCCTTTCTTCAACCAACTCTTTTAGGTTAAACACCTCATCGCCATGCCCTGTGTAAACCATTTGGAGTGGGTAAGCCAGCAGTTTCTGCATCGAACGGTTATGCTGCAGCTGTGGTTTCGGCCTTTCTGTTTCACCAGGAACCGGCGGCTCGAGGAGCGGATTAGGGGAGATATGGGCTAAAATCACATCGCCGCCAATAAGAATACCGTCCTTTTCCCGGAAAAGCCCAATCTGGCTCTGCGCATGGCCCGGAGTTTCAATCACCTGCCAGTCCGGCAGTCCGGATGTCCGCATCCCTTCTGTCAAAAGTCCCGTCAAGGAACGGCTGCAGGAATATTTCAACATTTTTTTAAAATTAGCTCCATAGGAGGAAAACTCCTGCGGCAAACCTGCCCTCTGAAACAAAAAATCAGAGAAATCCTCCAGCTGTTGAAAAAATGACTCTGTCGGATGAATCCAACGTTCGTTCAACGGATGTCCGAGAACTTCAAGTGAGTCAGGAAAAAAGTCAAGCATGCCAGCGTGGTCCGGATGGTCATGGGTAAGCACCACTTGTTCAATATCCTTTGGCGTCAAATGCAGCTCCTGTAATTGCCTGGTCAGTGCCTCCCAAGCTTCTTTTGTTTTAGGGCCAGCATCCACCAGCGTCAAGCAATCGCCCTTAAGCAAATAAACATTCACATCCCCAACAGGGAAAGGGGTCGGGAGCGTAATCTTGGCAATTCCGTCTCTCCATTCCGTCATACATCAAACTCCTTTTATTGTTATAGTTAAATAATGAGCACATTACAATATGGTAAATTTTATGAACCATTTTTCATTATGAACTAAATTTTAACGATTTTTTACTGGATTGTCATTATTTTTGCAAAGTGTTTTGATAAGTAATTTTAAAATTCAATAAACTTATCCCTTGACAGACAGGCTCTGAATCTTGCATAATCACTATTAAAATTGTTTGTTTATGCAATGACTAAGGCCAGTAAATGCAAATATGGCGAAAGAGAGTGAAGCCCCTAGGCTGAAAGACTTCACCGCCCGCTTTTACATTGAACCTACCTTACGAGCATTCAGGAAAACCTGACGTCATCCCGGCGTTAACGGGTTTAGAGTGAACTCTAATTTTATTAGAGTAAATGAAGGTGGTACCGCGGAAGCTTTTAGACCTTTCGTCCTTTAAGGATGAGAGGTCTTTTTATTTTGCGATGGTCTGCCACCGGTTTTCACGATTAAGAAGGAGGAATCATCATGCAAAAAATGGCGATTGTTGGTGCCGGTTCGATGGCTGAAGCCTTTATTTCCGGTATTCTTGAAAAAGAACTAATTGATAGAAAAAATATTTGGGTGACGAATCACTCCAATCAGGAAAGATTATCCTGCTTGCAAGAGCGTTACGGCATCCGGACAACTTATGAATTGAATGCATTGTTTGAGGATGCTGATATTGTCATGCTTGCGATGAAACCGAAGGACGCGGGAAGTTCCATTGACAATATCCGCGAGTATTTAACCGGGAACATGCTGGTTGTTTCCGTGCTGGCAGGTGTATCGATGGACACCATAGAAGCAATCGCAGGAAAGCGCCTGGCCATCGCCCGTGCGATGCCGAATACATCGGCAGCTGTCGGAAAATCCGCAACGGCTATTGCCGTAAACGAGAGGGTTTCCGAACTCCAGCTCGAAACCGCGGGAAAATTATTCGAATCAGTAGGACTGGCATCTATTGTGGGCGAAGAACAACTTGATGCGGTTACCGGCCTATCCGGCAGCGGTCCAGCTTATATTTATTACTTAATCGAGGCCATGGAAAACAGTGCCGCAGAAATTGGCCTAGAGAAGGACATGGCCCAACAGCTGATTATCCAGACCTTAATCGGGGCAGCAGAAATGGTGAAAAATTCCTCGAAGTCCCCGGAACAGTTGCGGCGGGAAGTCACAAGTCCCGGCGGCACGACCGAGGCAGGCCTCCGAGTCTTAGAAGAAAACGGAGTCCATCAAGCGTTCGTATCCTGTATCAAAGCAGCCACCGCGCAATCAAGAAAAATGGGCGAAGCTTTAAGTTCCAAGCTTACAGTGGGAAAACGGTAGCATAATCCAGCGGAGCACAGGAAACACATCATTTAGCTATCATTTGCTATACTAGTATTGGTTTAAATTTTTAAACAGGAGGGCTTTTGAATGGCAGCAAAATTATTTTCTCCCTATACGATAAAAGATGTGACGTTTAAAAATCGCATTGTCATGGCGCCAATGTGCATGTATTCTAGCGATAATGAAGACGGTCGTGTGATGAACTGGCACCGGACGCACTATACAACGAGAGCGGTCGGCCAAGTCGGGCTCATCATTGTCGAAGCAACCGCCGTTACTCCCCAAGGTCGGATTTCACCGCGGGACTTGGGCATCTGGAGCGATGACCATATTGAAGGCTTACAAGAACTGACCGGCCTCGTGAAAGAGAATGGCGCCAAGATTGGCATCCAGCTCGCCCATGCCGGCAGAAAAGCCGTTTTGGAAGGGGAAATCATTGCTCCTTCGGCAATTGCATTTAATGAAAAAAGCAAAACCCCTAAAGAAATGACGTTAGAGGATATTAAGGAAACCATAAAAGCGTTTAGAGACGGTGCGGAACGCGCCAAAAAAGCCGGGTTTGACGTCATTGAAATTCATGGTGCCCACGGCTATTTAATTCATGAATTCCTTTCACCGCTTAGCAATAAACGGACAGATCAGTATGGAGGTTCCGCTGAAGGCCGCTATCGGATTCTGCGCGAGGTCATTGATGAGGTAAAAACCGTATGGGATGGACCGTTATTTGTCAGGGTCTCGGCTCACGATTATCTAGAAGGGGGACTGGTGCCGGAAGATTACATACCGTTTGCTGAATGGATGAAGGAGCAGGGAGTCGACTTAGTGGATGTAAGCTCGGGAGCCGTTGTCCCTGCCCATATCCATACCTATCCAGGCTATCAAGTTCCCTTCGCAGAAACGATTCGCAAGGGTGCCAGTATACCTACAGGCGCAGTAGGATTAATCACCTCCCCGGTACATGCGGAAGAAATCTTGGAGAATAACCGGGCCGATTTAGTCTTTCTTGCCAGGGAGCTGCTGCGTGACCCGTACTGGCCAAGAAGAGCCGCTAAAGAACTTGGCGTGTCCATCGAGTCTCCTAAGCAGTACGAGCGGGGCTGGAATTTCTAAGTAGCAATCCATTAACGAAAAAAAGAGCTGTCTCATAAGGGGTCTCCCCACTTACTTTGAGACAGCTCTACTCTTATTAATCCGTAAGGTCGATAATAGGCTGGATTAACTACCTCGTTCAAGCATTTTTTCCCCATTCGGCCGGTTATAGCCTCGATTGGCTCCCCTACTTTACTCTTTTCTTGCCGTTCGGTCGGTAATAAGTTTTAGCGGTTCCCCTATTGTGCTTATCAATGATTTTTCATATTACTTGATAGATTGATGTTCTCTTGTAATTTTTCATAATAGAGATCAGCATCGATTGGCAGCTCGATTGTTTGCTTTAACCATGATGATAGGTAAACCGCATTGGCCAGTTCCAAACTTTTGATTCCTTCTTCACCGGGTGCCAGCAGTGGAGTTCCTTTTGCGATGGCGTCAATCCAGTTTTGGATAATCCCTTGGTGAGCGGTGTTTTCCCCAGAAATCGGGATATCAATAGTCCAGCATTCCGGTTTTCCAAAACCGCCTTTATAGGCTGCATTAAATTCGCGTTCGGATTGAGTTAACCGATAAAAAGTCAGGTTATCCTTTTCAACGACGATTTTACCGCGGTCCCCTTGAATTTCAAAGCGGTTGGTTCCTGGAGCCTCTCCCGTTGAGGCAATAAACACTCCGGTTGCCCCATTTGCGTATTCCACATATGCCGTCACATCATCTTCGACTTCAATATCATGATATTTCCCATAATGGCAAAACGCGTGAACACGCTTTGGCTCAAGGCCGGTCGTCCATTGCCACAAGTCCAGTTGATGGGGAGCTTGATTTAATAAGACGCCGCCTCCCTCACCTTTCCAAGTTGCCCGCCAATGGCTGGAATCGTAATAACTTTGGGAGCGGTACCAATCGGTGATAATCCAGTTTGTGCGTTTAATTTCACCAAGTTCACCAGATAAAATAAGGCTCCGTAATTTTTGGTATAGCGGATTGGCCCGTTGGTTAAACATCATGGAAAAAACTTTTCCGCTTTCGGCTGCGGCCGCGTTCATCTGCAATACATTCTTTGTATAAACTCCCGCAGGCTTTTCCAACAATACATGCATGCCTTTTGCAAAAGCTTTCTTGCCAAGTTCGGGGTGGCTGTAATGCGGGGTGGCAATTAACACAGCCTCGATTCCGGATTCATTAAAGAAAGCATCCTCATCTGTAAAGAATTTCACATCGTCTTTCAAATTTCCCCTTACCCACTCCTGTTGGGCCGGCCTGCCGCAAACGGCTGTTAACTCCGCCCCGGCAATCATGCCCTTGTCCAATGTATGCACATAGGATTTCCCCATGTGTCCGATTCCAATGATTCCGACTCTTACACTCATGTTTCTTCCCTCATTTGTCTTTTATTTATTTATAGGCACTGCGTGGTTTAAAACTTAACTATTTTAAAAGAGGAATTGAAATTTCCTTAAAATCCTCGGCAATGTCAACATTAGGGAAGACTTCCATGGCCTCGTTGACTAGATCTTTAGAAGCATTCCGGTCGTATCTGGCACTTATATGGGTTAGGCATAGTTGCTTGCAACCTGCTTGTTTGGCAACCCGTGCCGCTTGACAGGTCGTCGAGTGGAAATACTCGTGTGCTAGTTTTTCTTCGCCCTTTGCAAATGTTGCTTCATGGACTAACAAATCAGCATTTTCAGCAAGCTTTACGGCATTACCGGTTAACCGCGTGTCACCGAGAATGGCGACAATTCTTCCCTTTTGCGGCGGACCAAGAAATTCGGCTGGATTAATTACCCTGCCATCTTCCAGCGAAACGATTTCCCCATCTTTAATTTTTCTAAAAATCGGACCGGGCTGTACACCTGCTTCCTTCAGCTTATCTGCCAGCAGCGTCCCTGGTTTGTCTTTTTCCACAATCCGATACCCGAACGAAGTGACTCCATGGTCCAAGTGCCGCGCTTCTACTGTAAATTGATCATCTTCGAAGATGATTCCTTCATCTATCTCTATGACGGTTAACCGGTATTTTAAATAAGTTTGGCTTACTGTAAGACTTACTTGAATGTAGTCTTTAATGCCTTTAGGGCCATATACCGTAACCTCCGACTCCCCGCCTTGGAACGAACGGCTGGCAAGCAAGCCTGGAAGGCCATAAATATGGTCACCGTGAAGATGAGTGATAAAGATTTTTTCAATTCTCCGGGGTTTTAACGATGTATGTAAAATTTGATGCTGGGTGGCTTCACCGGCATCAAATAACCAAATCGCCCCCCGTTCATCAAGAAGTTTTAGCGCAATCGATGTAACATTTCGAAGCTTTGCCGGTACTCCGGCACCTGTGCCCAAGAAAAATACTTCCATATCCAAACACCTCTTTTTCCGTCCTGTCTTAGTCTATAGGTTACTATAGCATAAACTTCCACTTCATGCTCCATGTAAGAAAAACATAATGCAAATGATTACATGCAATCCATTATATTTGAGAATTCTAAGAAAAACCGCTACAATTTAATCTTGATTTACATAAGCAAAAAATGCCAGTAAGAAAAGAGGTTTCAATTTAGTGGAACAAAACATATCTTCATTAATTATGATTTTTGGGGCAACTGGTGATTTGGCCAAGCGGAAATTATTTCCTTCCCTTTACCGGCTATACGAGCGAAAGAAACTAGATAAATTTGCCGTCATTGGCGTGGCCAGACGGCCGTTAACAAACGAGGAATTTCAGAAGAATATTCGTGAATCTGTCGTGTCTTCATTAGGAGACAAAGACAATCTCGATGAGTTTATTTCCCATTTCTATTATCAATCTCATGACGTAACCGATTCTGATTCCTATGTCGCGTTAAAAAATCTAGCCGATCAAATAGATGATCAATATGGCTTGGAAGGTAACCGTATTTTTTATTTGGCTATGGCACCAGAGTTTTTTGGCACCATTGCCCTTCACTTGCAATCCGACGGTCTAACAGATGTAACGGGCTATAAGCGGCTCGTGATTGAGAAGCCTTTTGGTCATGACCTTGCTTCCGCTATCGAATTAAACAACCAGATTAGAACCGCCTTTTCCGAAGAAGAGATTTATCGGATTGACCATTATTTAGGAAAGGAAATGGTTCGGAATATCGAAGTCATCAGGTTTGCCAATGCTATATTCGAGCCGCTCTGGAATAATCGGTACATCTCCAATATTCAAATAACTTCGAGTGAAACATTAGGAGTGGAGGAACGCGGCCGGTATTACGAAACAAGCGGGGCTTTAAGGGACATGGTGCAAAACCATATGCTGCAAATGGTAGCATTGCTGGCCATGGAACCGCCAATTCGGCTGACGACTGATGAGATTCGCTCAGAAAAAGTAAGGGTGTTCCGGGCGCTTAGAGTAGTTGAGGGCGAAAAGGTAAAGGATTATTTTGTGCGCGGACAGTATGGGGAAGGCACCCTTGATAACAACTCCGTTCCTAATTATCGGGATGAACCTATGGTGGACAAGAATTCGAATACCGAAACGTTTGTGGCCGGAAAGATAAAAATTGATAATTTCCGGTGGGCCGGGGTTCCTTTCTATATTCGAACCGGTAAGCGAATGGCAGCGAAAACGACAAAGATTGTGGTGCAATTTAAAGATATTCCAATGAACTTATATTACCAAACCGAAAAAGTTCTAAATCCCAACCTTCTGGTCATTCACATACAACCCGAAGAAGGAATTACCCTGCATTTAAATGCAAAAAAAGCCGGCGGACATCTCGATGCTCAAGAGGTTAAACTAAGTTTTGCCAATACCGGAACAAATGCCATGAATACACCTGAAGGTTATGAAAAACTGCTGTTTGATTGCATGCGTGGCGATGCAACCAACTTCACCCATTGGGATGAAGTCGCCTATTCTTGGGCGTTTGTTGATAGAATCTCCGAATATTGGGAACAAACGAAAGAAGAAAGTTTTCCAAATTATGCATCAGGTTCCATGGGTCCTAAAGCAGCGGATGAGCTTTTGGAAAAAGACGGGTTCTTTTGGTGGCCTGTCAACAATATGGATGTGGATGTTTGTAAATAGTAACTAAAACGCCTTGTTAGATATACTGAGAAAAGCGATAAAACTAATAAACAGGCTCCAATTGCTGCGTGCAATGGAGCCTGTTATTCATCCTCTTGGTCTTTATTCGGGAACGATTGAAGAAAATCTTTATTAAAGCTTGTAGCCGTGCCCGCATCGGCAGGGTTTTCTTTACGGGAACCTGCTGATTCTATGATAGTTTTGCCGTACTTCTCCCGAAGATCCGATAACGTTTTTAAAAGTGGTTCTTTTTTGGCTTCCTTTTCAAAGCTGAATAAATCCAATTGTTTGTAAGCCGATTCCTGTTCGACTAAATCGTAACCGGTAATTCCTAACAATCGAATTGGGTCACCATTCCAATGTTTTAGAAACAGCTGTTTGGCACTTTCGGCAAGATCCTCCTTGTGCTGGACCGGATTGGCGAGTTTCTTGCTTCTTGTGATGGTTTTTCGGTCTTTATACCGTACGGTAATTCCTAAAGTTGCGGCAAGAACATTTTTCCGCTTCATGCGGATTGAAACGGTTTCGGCAAGCGAATCCAGCACTTGAAAAAGCTCCTGCTGATGGCTGACATCCTTGGGCAGCGTGGTGGAATTGCCAATACTTTTAAATTCCGCAACAGATTCAGGATCAACCGGACGGTCGTCAATCCCGTTAGCCCGATTCTTTAATCGGCCCCCATTAATCCCAAGCAAGGCTTTTAGCTGCCATTCATTGGCTTGTGCTAACTCTCCAATGGTTTGAATTCCAATTGTTTGCAGTTTTTCGGCTGTCTTCTTTCCCACTCCATGCATCTCTTCAGTAGGCAGCGGCCACAGAACTGCTCGGACATCGCGCTTGCGAAGAATCGTAATCCCCATCGGTTTTTTCATATCTGAGGCCATTTTCGCTAAAAACTTATTAGGAGCAATCCCAATGCTGCAAGGTAAATCAAGTTGCTCATAAATTCGCTTTTGAATATTTTCAGCAATTTCTATGGGGCTTCCCAACTCATGGGAATTCGTAATATCCATATATCCTTCATCAATCGATACAGGTTCGACAAGGTCTGTGTAATTCCTCAAAATGGTAAACATGCCAATGGATGCTGTACGGTACCGCTCAAAATTGGGCTTTTTGACAATCAGCTGCGGGCACAATTTCTTGGCCTCCCAAAGCGGCATGGTGGTTTTCACGCCGAATTTTCTTGCCTCGTAACTGCAAGTAACAATGATGCCTCTCCGCTCCTCCACATTACCGGCAATGGCCAATGGCTTTCCCTTTAAACTTGGGTCATAGGCCATCTCAACCGAGGCATAGAAGCTGTTCATATCAACATGTAAAATGACCCGGCCGTTTTTCGGATACATTTCCTTCATCTTGATCATCCTTGTTTATCGTATATCTTAAGTATAGCAAAAAGGAGAGCCGAAGACTCTCCTTTCAAGATCCTATTGGTTCGTGACAATATCGATAATAGCTAATGTCATGTCCGCCAATTTGTATAGCTCCTCGATCGACATCCGTTCATTGGTCGTGTGAATTTCTTCATAGCCAACAGCCAAGTTGACAGTTGGTATGCCCAAACCGTTGATGACGTTTGCGTCACTGCCGCCGCCGCTTTCCTGCAATTCACAGCTGCGGCCAATTTTTGCCGCTGCGCTGCGGGCAATTTCCACAACTTGGTCGCCTTCGCCAAATTTAAAGCCGGGATACATGACCTGTACGTGAACTTCGGCTCTGCCGCCCATTTCTTCAGCAGTGGTTTCAAACGCCTTCTTCATTTTGCCTACTTGAGCTTCCATTTTTTCAGGAACTAGTGAACGGGCCTCTGCTAAAATATCGACACGGTCACAAACAATGTTGGTTGCCTGTCCGCCTTCAAATCTGCCGATATTAGCCGTCGTTTCTTTGTCAATTCGTCCTAATGGCATTTTGGAAATGGCCTTTGCAGCTATCGTGATAGCTGAAACGCCCTTTTCAGGAGCAACGCCAGCATGAGCTGTTTTCCCATATATCACAGCTTTCACTTTTGCCTGGGTAGGGGCAGCAACCACGACGTTCCCTACTAAACCATCGCTATCAAGCGCATAGCCGAACTTTGCCTTTAACAAAGATGGCTCCAGCGCCTTAGCGCCAACAAGACCGGACTCCTCTCCAACGGTAATAACAAATTGAATAAGGCCATGCTGAATATTTTGTTCTTTTAGTACCCGAATGGTCTCGAACATTACGGATAAACCGGTTTTATCATCCGCACCCAAAATCGTTGTGCCGTCTGATACTACAAACCCATCCTTAATGGATGGCTTTACGCCTTTTGCTGGTACAACGGTATCCATATGGGATGTAAAGTAAATTGGTTCTACCCCTTCTTTGGTAGCCGGAAGGGTACAAATTAAATTGCCTGCTCCATGCCCGGTCACAGAGGTAGTATCATCTTCCACCACTTCTAGGCCTAAGTCAGTAAACTTTTGTTTGAGGACTTTGGCAATTTGCGCTTCGTTTTTTGTTTCTGATTCGATTTGAACGAGCTCTAAAAATTCATTTAACAGACGTTCCTGATTAATCATCTAGAAGACCTCCAAATATGTACTCTCTATATCAGTATACCTTTTCCGGTTCCCTCCATCAAATAAAAGGCGGCACAGGTCGCATTTATAGCGGAATATTCCCATGTTTTTTCTTCGGTCTTGATTCTTGTTTATTCCGCAGCATTTCCAATGCCTGGACAATTTTGATTCTTGTGTCCCTTGGGTCAATCACATCATCCACCATCCCCCGACTGGCGGCCACATAAGGATTGGCAAACTTTTTCCGATATTCTTCAATTTTTTGCTGTCTAGTTATTTCGGGATTTTCACTGTTTTGGATTTCTTTGGCAAAGATGATATTGGCTGCCCCTTGCGGACCCATAACGGCTATTTCCGCATTTGGCCAGGCAAAAACCAAATCTGCCCCAATCGACTTACTATTCAAGGCCACATATGCCCCGCCATATGCCTTTCTTAAAATAACCGTAAGCTTTGGAACCGTTGCCTCTGAGTAAGCAAATAAAATTTTTGCTCCATGGCGGATAATCCCGCCATGTTCTTGTTTGACACCTGGGAAAAAGCCGGTGACATCCTCAAATGTAATAATAGGTATATTAAAAGAATCGCAGGTCCGGATAAACCGGGCTGCCTTGTCGGAAGAATCAATATCCAGGCCGCCGGCCATTACCTTAGGCTGATTGCAAACAAGCCCTACGGTTTCTCCCTTTACCCTGGCAAACCCAACCACGATATTTTTGGCAAACTCCTGGTGGATTTCCATAAATGAATCCTCGTCCACCACATGTTCGATGACTTTGCGGACATCGTATGGCCGGACTGCATCAAATGGTACAACATCAATTAAGTCCGGGCGATAATCTTCCTGTTCGTGATATTCATGCCTTGGGGGTTTCTCTTGATTGTTTTGAGGAAGATAGCTTAGCAGCATGCGGACATTTTGTAAGACTTCCTCTTCTGTAGCCGCTTTAAAATGAGCATTACCGCTGATAGAATTATGGACGGCAGCACCCCCAAGGTTTTCGGGTGAGATTTTTTCTCCCGTAACAGTTTCAATTACCTTAGGGCCGGTAATAAACATCTGGCTCGTCTTTTCCACCATAAATACAAAATCGGTAATAGCAGGCGAATAGACAGCCCCACCGGCACACGGCCCCATAATAACAGAAATTTGTGGGATAACGCCGGAGTATATGGCATTCCGGTAAAAGATCTGTCCATAGCCATCCAATGAAACGACCCCTTCTTGGATGCGCGCCCCTCCTGAGTCATTCAAACCAACAAACGGTGTGCCATTCTTTGCAGCCAAATCCATGACATTGGCGATTTTCTTGGCATGCATTTCCCCTAAGGCACCGCCAAAAACGGTAAAATCTTGGGAGAATAAGTAGATTGAGCGTCCGTTTACTTTTCCATAACCTGTGACAACCCCATCGCCCGGACCTTTTTGTTCGTCCAAGCCAAAATCATTGGTCCGATGTTCGATAAACGGATTCAATTCGACAAAGGTACCGCTATCCACCAATAGGTCGATTCTTTCCCTCGCTGTCAGTTTCCCTTTGACGTGCTGCTTTTCAATCCGTTCATCACCGCCGCCGAGCTCGATTTCCCGTCTTTTATCATACAATTCATTCAATTTTTCGAAGATGTCTACCATTACCCCTTCATCCCCTTCTTTTCACAAAGCTCAAATAATACACCGGATGCCGACTTCGGATGCATAAAGGCGATATGTGCTCCCCCGGCACCAAGCCTCGGGCTTTCATCAATCATCCGGATCCCTTGTTCCTTCATTTCCCTAATTCTTTCTTCTATGGATTCCACACCAAACGCAACATGGTGAATGCCTTCGCCACGTTTCTCAATAAATATGGCGATTGTGCTTTGTGGTGAGGTTGGCTCCAAAAGTTCAAGCATCGTTTCTCCCGCCTGCAGAAAGGCCACCTTCACCTTTTGACTGTCCACCTCTTCAATTTTTAACAATGGAAGCTTGAGCACCCCCGTATAAAAAGGAAGAACGGTTTCAAGCGACTTGACTGCTATCCCGATATGGTCCACCTTTTTAATCATGACTTCTCCCCTTGTCCCAATATTGACATTTTTTAGACAATTACATTATTCTAGAAAAAATTCATAAATCCTTCCTAATTTCCCATATCCGTTCCGTTGTTTAACTTGACCTATCGATGTAAAATGTTCGTATAGACTTGAAGGAGGTACTTATCATTGAGAAATAAGAAAACAAGAAAAATAATTGTCTATTTAATGCTGTTTGCTATGCTTGCCTCCACCCTCCTCCTTGGAATCGCGCGTTTTCTAAATTAGCGGCATAAAAAGAGGATGACTTGTACGGATAGTAACCCATACTAGTCATCCTCTTTGCCTTTATTGGATGGCTCCATGTTCCCTCGCTAATTCCTCAAACGAATGCTTGGAACTGGTGATCAGCAATTTAGTTCCGATTGGAATCAATTGAAATAAATTGCTGATTATTTCATTTTGAGTGCGGATACAGCCCTGTGAAATATATTTACCGACAGATGCGGGTTGATTGGTGCCGTGGATGCCATAGGTTCTGCCATCAGTTCCTCTTGCGTCAAACCCTATCCAACGTGCCCCGAGCGGATTTCTCGGGTCTCCGCCTGGGATATCTTTACGTCGGTAATAGGGATCTTTTGCTTTTACGGTAATCGTAAACAAGCCTTCAGGTGTCAGTTCTTGTGTCTTACCGGTCCCGACACTGACTGTCGTTTGTACCCGGTTTTCGTTGACAAACGCCAATTCATTTGTACTTTTATTCACAATCACAAACGGGTCACCAGGCATTGGATTGGTGCCGAGTGGCCATAATGGAGACAGGAATACCGTAAACAGGACTGTTGATAAAATCTTTATCAAATAAACCACCTGCCTTTTTTTCCTTAGCTTGCCTCGATTTGTCTCACTCATTCATTTTCCATTTTTCTGACAAAACAAAAAGATGGCCGAATAGGCCATCTGAATTAAACTTTATATTAAAGCATTTTTTGTAAGAATTCTTGTGCTCTTTGGCTCTTTGGTTTGGTAAAAAATTCCTCTGGCGAGCTGTCCTCAACGAGCAATCCATTATCTAGGAAAAGCACCCTGTCGGCAACCTCTTTGGCAAAGCCCATTTCATGAGTCACGATTGCCATTGTCATACCAGTATGTGCCAATGTCTTCATAACGTCTAATACTTCTTTTACCATTTCTGGGTCAAGAGCGGATGTTGGTTCATCGAATAGCATAACATCTGGCTGCATGGCCAATGCCCTTGCAATCGCTACCCGCTGTTTCTGGCCTCCTGACAGCCGATTGGGAAATTCGCCCGCCTTGTCAGATAAACCTACCCTCTCTAGTAATTCTAACCCTATTTTCTCCGCTTCGGCTTTGGTGTAGCCTTTCACCTTGATTGGTGCATAGGTTAGATTCTCAAGAACCGTTTTATGTGGAAAAAGATGAAAGTGCTGGAACACCATTCCGACATTTTGACGGACCTTCATGATATTGGTTTTCTTACTTGTTATTTCCTGATCGCCAATCCAGACCTTCCCGTCCGTCGGTTTTTCCAAATGGTTCATACAACGCAAGAAGGTCGATTTTCCTGATCCGGATGGCCCAATAATGGCTACCACTTCCCCCGGTTTTATCGAAGTCGTAATCCCCTTTAATACCTCAAGTTTTCCATAGTTTTTATATAAATTTTCTACCTTAATCACTGCGTCTCATTCTCCCTTCAACTGCTTTTCCCAAGAAGGTTAAGGCAATAACAAGTACATAATAAATCAGCCCGGCAATTAACAATGGTTCAAAGTACGAATAATATTCCGCTCCCACCTGATAAGAACGGCGCATAACATCCATTACACCAATTGTGGTAACAATGGCTGATTCTTTGGTCAAAGAGATAAATTCATTTAATAGTGCAGGCAGGATATTCTTTAATGCTTGCGGCAGGATAATATCCCACATCATTTTTCCGTAAGGCACGCCTAAAGCCATCGCCGCTTCCTGTTGTCCCTTATCTACCGCAAGAATTCCGGCGCGGATAATTTCGGAGATATAGGCTCCGGAATTTAGCGAGAAGGATAATACGGCAGCCGTATAGGGCTCTATTTGATAACCAAAGATTTGCGGTGACCCAAAATAAATCAGCATCAGCTGCAAAACAAGCGGAGTCCCGCGGAAAATCGATGTATACAGGTCGGCAAACCAGCCGAGTACTTTGATTGAACTTATTTTAAATAGAGATAAAATAATACCAAAAATAAATCCCAGTACCCCTGCTAATAGAACAATTTTCAAGGTTACTAAAACACCTTTTAAAATATAGGGCAGAGAAGGGATGAATTGTGCAAAATCCAAATTCATTATGATCGTCCTTCCTAATAAAAATAGGAGAGACGTCTGGAAGCAATTATATTTCCAAACGTCTCATTAAGTAATTGATGTTATTGTTGATCGCCAAACCATTTTATGACTAGTTTATCCAATTCGCCATTTTCTTTCATTTTCTTTAGTTCTTTATTAAACTTTTCAGTTAGGTCACTGTTCTTTGGAAACGCAATGGCAGAACCAGCTTCAGGGTCGTCATTAAGTGTAAAGCCTTGCAGCTCGGTTTCTTTAGTAAAATAACCCTTCGCAACGGTGTCTTCAATAATTGCAGCATCAAATCGGCCTGCTTTAATTTCTTGGATAAGATCTTGGATACGATTGCGGTCTTCAATTTTAATCGGAATCTCTTTATTAATTTCTTTTGCTTTATCTGCCTGAATAGAACCAAGCTGGACGCCAACCGTTTTGCCTTTCAGGTCTTCTAGTTTGGAAATGCCGCTGTCCTTTTTGGAAACAATCATGAATTGCGCGTTATAGTAGATATCACTGAAATCCACATTTTTCTTTCTTTTCTCCGTAGGAGTCATCCCAGCTAAAACAAAGTCTGCCTGGCCTGATTTTAAAGCTTGCACAAGGCCATTGAAATCCATGTCTTTGACTTCCATCTTATAGCCAAGCTTGCTGGTAATTGCTTTTGCCAAATCCACATCGAAACCGATAATTTCATCGCTTTTTTCTGTTTCGATATACTCAAATGGAGCATAATCTGCAGAAGTTCCCATTACCAATACTTTTTTGTCGCTGGCTTTGCTTGTTTTTTCGCTGGAACCACAACCAGCCAGTAAGCCTGCTGCCAATACCATTGAGGTTAATAAAATAAATCCCTTTTTCATTTGTTTTCCCCCTATAAAGTTATCCGACTATTTGAATTATTGTTTTTTACATAATCTGAATACAATTATTATCCTTTTAGCAGATTAATAGTCTACAGGATTAATAATTATTCAACGTATTGAATTTTAACACATAAAAATAATTATGCAAATATATTTTCAATAATTCCTTAGATATTTTTTTGATGTAAATTTTGCCAAAAAAAATAGACCATTTTCGATAGGAAAATGGCCTTTTTGTGTCGGGGATTTATACTTCTTCACAGTATTTTTCGAATTCTTGTTGTAGTTTTGCTACAACAGTTGCTGGATCATTACCTTCAATTTGATGTCTTTCAACCATCGTACAAATCTTTCCGTCCTTCAACAGAGCAAAAGATGGTGAGGATGGCGGATATCCAGTAAAATAGCTTCTAGCTTTTTCCGTAGCATCTTTATCCTGTCCGGCAAAGACGGTTACCAAGCGGTCAGGGCGCTTATCATAATGCACGGCATAGGCCGCAGCTGGACGGGCAACGCCACCGGCGCATCCGCATACAGAATTGATCATGACCAATGTGGTGCCTTGTTGTGTTAGAGCCTCATCCACTTCCTCCGGTGTTTTAAGCTCTTCATATCCTGCAGAAACGATTTCTTGCCGCGCTTGGCGAACAACATCGTTCATGAATATATTAAAATCCATACTCATAAAATCACTCCTTATTAATCAATATACCTACATCATAACAGTAAAAATATTATTTATTCAAATGAAGAGTTCACCATGTAGTATATTTATTGATTTTGTTCCATAAAAAGTCTAAACAGCATGTCGGCAGCACTTGCGACAGTCCGTTCACCAGCAATCACCTGATTCTCCAATTTCGGGAGTTGGCTTTTTACATCAGGATGATGATAAAACTGGTAATGGAGATGGTCCGCAATAATGGAATACAACCACTCTCTTGATTGGGCCTTCCGTCTCTCCTCAAATCCTCCTGAAGCTCTCCCGGTTTTCTCAAAGGATTGGATTACCTGCCATATATCACTTATGCCTTCATTAGTGATGGAGGAACAAGTAAAGGCTTTTGTTTCCCAGCCTTTTGTCGCAGGCTGCAGGAAATGCAAAATCCGGTTATATTCCTGCCGGGTCTTTTCTGCCTTCGGTTTATTGGAACCGTCTGCCTTGTGGACAATGACCGCGTCCGCGAGTTCCATAATTCCCTTTTTCATCCCCTGCAATTCATCACCAGCACCCGTGAGGACGAGCAGCATGAAGAAATCCACCATATCCCTAATCAAGACTTCACTTTGCCCGACGCCAACAGTTTCGATAAGGATCACATCGAAACTGGCTGCTTCACATAGCAGCATGGCTTCCCTTGTTTTGCGGTGCACCCCTCCCAATTTTCCCGCTGTGGGGGATGGCCTGATAAACGCCCGTGGATGTTTGGACAGCTGCTCCATTCTCGTTTTGTCGCCAAGGATACTGCCGCCGCTGATGCTGGAGCTTGGATCAATAGCCAAAACTGCAACACGATATCCTTTATTGCATAAATACAGGCCGAAGGATTCAATAAATGTGCTTTTTCCTGCCCCAGGCACACCGGTAATCCCGATGCGGATTGAGTTACCAGTATAAGGCAGCAATTTTTGCAAAAGAGACTGGGCTTTTTGGAAGTGTTGCTCTGCATTGCTTTCTGCAAGCGTAATGGCCCTAGCCAGAATACTCCTATTTCCCCGAAGGACTCCTTCAAACAATTCATCTATTGATGGCTCGGTATTCCGGCGTTTTTGAAACCGGATATTTTTTTGTATTGGGCTGTTCTCGGGGCGTTGGTCCATAGCCATTATGGTGCCACTTCCTCATAGCCCAGCTGTTTATAAATTTCCTTGATTACCTTTTGTGCGGCGACTGGGATAATCGTACCCGGCCCAAAGATGGCGGCTGCACCGTGATCGTATAAATATTGATAATCTTGAGCGGGTATGACGCCGCCTGCCACCACGAGAATGTCTTCTCTGCCCAGCTTCTTCAATTCTGCCACAAGCTGCGGCAAAAGCGTCTTGTGGCCGGCAGCAAGCGAACTCATGCCGATGACATGAACATCATTTTCGATCGCTTGCATAGCGGTCTCCTCTGGAGTTTGAAACAGCGGTCCGATATCGACGTCAAACCCCAGGTCGGCAAATGCTGTTGCAATGACCTTTGCTCCGCGGTCATGACCATCCTGGCCCATTTTTGCGATTAAAATCCGCGGTCTTCTGCCCTCGTTTTCTACGAACTCATCAGTCATTTTTTGAACCACTATGATTTCCTCATCGTTGTGGAAGGCTGTGCTGTATACACCACTTATGGATCGAATCACGGCTTTATGCCGTCCGGCCGCTTCTTCGATTGAATCGGAAATTTCCCCTAGCGTAGCCCGCACGCGTGCCGCTTGAACAGCCAATTCCAATAAGTTGCCTTCACCACCTGCTGCAGCAGCCGTTAGGGCTTTCAGGGCTTCCGCCACTTTTTGGTCATCACGTCCTGCCTTGAGTTGATTCAATTTTTCAATTTGTGTTAACCTTACAGCCGTATTGTCAATGTCCAATATCTCAATTGGTTCGTCCCTTTCCGGACGGTAACGGTTCACACCTACTATAATTTCATTGCCTGAGTCAATTTGCGCCTGCCTCCGTGCCGCCGCTTCCTCTATCCTCATTTTTGGCAGCCCCGTTTCAATGGCTTTTGCCATGCCTCCAAGACTCTCGATTTCTTCAATATGTCCCCATGCCCGCTTGATTAATTCATCGGTCAGCTTTTCCACATAATAAGATCCGCCCCATGGGTCAATAACCTTGGTGATGCCCGTTTCCTCTTGCAAAAATAATTGCGTGTTTCTGGCAATTCGCGCCGAAAAATCCGTAGGAAGGGCAATCGCTTCATCCAATGCATTGGTATGCAAGGATTGGGTATGGCCCATAGCTGCCGCATGAGCTTCAATCAAGGTCCTAGTCACATTATTAAACGGATCCTGCTCCGTCAGACTCCACCCGGATGTTTGCGAATGTGTCCGCAATGCCATTGATTTTTCGTTTTTAGGATGGAAGGATTTCATCATCTTTGCCCAAATGAACCTGGCCGCCCGCATTTTGGCCACTTCCATAAAATAATTCATCCCTGTGGCCCAGAAAAATGACAGCCTTGGCGCAAAGGAGTCGATATCGATTCCTGCCTTCAGCCCGGTCCTTACGTACTCCAGTCCATCCGCCAGTGTGTAGGCCAATTCCAGGTCGGCGGGTGCCCCCGCTTCCTGCATATGATAGCCGGAAATACTGATGCTGTTAAACTTCGGCATGTACTTTGACGTATATTCAAAAATATCAGCAATAATTTTCATGGACATTTCAGGAGGATAAATATATGTGTTACGGACCATGTATTCTTTTAAAATATCATTTTGAATGGTGCCGGAGAGCTTATCTTGGGTAACCCCCTGCTCCTCTGCCGTGACGATATAAAAAGCCATTATTGGCAGTACTGCCCCGTTCATAGTCATCGAGACAGACATTTGGTCTAATGGGATTCCTTCAAAAAGGGTTTTCATATCCATAATGGAGTCAATAGCAACCCCCGCTTTGCCCACATCGCCTATTACCCGGGGATGATCTGAGTCATATCCCCTATGGGTAGCCAAGTCAAAGGCGACTGATAATCCTTTTTGGCCCATTGCCAGATTTCTGCGATAAAACGAATTGCTCTCCTCGGCTGTTGAAAAACCGGCATATTGCCGGACCGTCCAAGGCCGGTTCACATACATCGTCGGATAGGGTCCCCTTGTAAATGGAGGGATTCCCGGCAAATGGTCAAGATGTTCTAATCCCTCCAAGTCCAATTTTGTATAAATGGGTTTTAGGCTGATTTGTTCATTTGTTTCAAACAGCAGATCGTCCAAGGGCGCTTGAAGGTCCTTTTCTGCCAGTTCCCTCCAATTTTCCTTCGTGGAAAAGAGTGGTTGATCAAATAAGGACAAACTTTGGAAATTAGGCCTTTGTTTCTTCATTGAATTGCACCTCCATGCTGCCCAATATGGCTGAGACGGTTTCATAGCAATTGCTTTTTACATGGATAAACTGATTGATTCCTTCTTTTCTCCAGTGCTCCTGTTTTTCTTTTTCAGGCAGTCCCGCCAAACAGAATACTAGATTGGGATATTCCGTTTTTAAAGCTAAAAGAAGCTCGTGCCCCATTTGTTCATACTGCTCATTGGTGCCGCACAAACAAGCCCATTTCAGTTGTGCCTCGTTTAAAAATCGCTTTGCCTCCTCTAGACAGAAAAGCGGTCCACTCTCAATGGTTTGGATTCCCCCTGCCGCCAAGAACCCTTTCATAAAATCAAGCCTTGGTTTATGCTGCTTTAACTCCCCCAGACAAAGCATTCCTGCAACAACTGGCGCACCTGTGTTAGCTTCAAGTTGTTTTGCTCTGTTTCTTAGTTGTTCATATGGCTCAGATAATCTTCTTTGCGGGATATTTGTGATTTGAATTTCGGAGGCGGCACCAAAGTCTCCCCAAGTAACTGCACAATCCTTTTCTGCCGGCTCAAGAAGAGCCTCGTCAACTTTTGCATACGCATTTGTTCCAATGATGCTTTGCTTCCTAAATTGAACATCATGGTTTCTTTTAGAAAAAACCGTTTCTATCTGCTCTTGCAGCCAATCAGATTTTAAAACTTCAAGGATGCCACCCCTTGCGTCAATCTGCTGGAAAAACGCCCAGGCTTCTTCCGCTAACTGATTGGTCAGCGATTCTATATACCACGAGCCTCCTGCAGGGTCGATGATTTTCTTGAGCTGGGTCTCTTCTTTTAAGATCAGTTGAATATTGCGGGCAATCCGTTCGGAGAGAGCGGTGTATCCTGTGATTTCATCGTATGGTGCGGTATGTAAATACTGTACACCTCCCAAAACAGCAGCAAAGGTTTCATTTGCCGTCCGCAGCAGGTTAACATGCGGGTCAGTTACCGTCAACGTAAACCGGGATGTCTCTGCCGCAATTTCCATTCGCTGCGTCTGTTGTTCCGCCCCATATAGGGAGGCAATCCGACCCCAGACAATCCGAGCGGCCCTCAATTTGGCCAACTCGGTAAAAAATTGGCTGCCTATCGAGAATTGGAAAACCATTTTGGAAAGCGCCGACTCGACATCCATTCCCGCTTCCGTTAGCTGATCCAGGTAAAAAACCCCGGTTGCTGCGGCGATACCAATCTCTTGTACCGAGTTTGCCCCGCCGTTATGGAAAGGGGATGAATCAATAAGAACTGTTCGCAATTTAGGATAATATTGGTTTGCATTAACAATATCATTCAGCCAGTCCTTGAAAGTATTTTGGTCGAAGCGACCCTGGACGGCCGAAAGGGCAACGGGGTCATTGGCAATATATCCGGTTACTTGGCTTGAGTTATATTGGTTGTTGATTAGATGGGTTAAAAATTCGGCATGCAGCCATTTGGTGTTCACCGCAAAAGGAAAGTGTGGGTAGAAATCCGAAAAGCCAAGATTTTCGACTAAATCCTTCGTTACCTCAAAAGAGATAGCCGTTTGTCCTTTTTCGAATGCGAAGTTGAGTTTATCTTTCAGTTCATTCGGTGTATCCGCCTTTATTCGTTGGGCAATCTTCCATTCGTGGGTCACATACCCCAACGGATGGATCCCCCTTCGTAAATCGGAACCGCATGGATATTGGGGCACAGTCTGTTCATCTTTGGGTGAATAAAGCGGCTTTAAGCCAATATTTTCGTATGTGGTACCCATTAACACGCCGAGCGGCTTTCCTTTTAAAGACGCTTTGGCCCGTTCTTCCCATTCTTGTAATGATGGAGAAGGAAAAGTTTGATTTTTGATACTCTCCATACCTTCTTCATCCCCCTTCCTGATATTTAATAATTAGGCAATGTTAAATGATATTATTGACTTTTTAACACTGTTGATTAGAGCAGATAAGCTCGATTCCTGCGGGAGTACGGGGCAGGGCAGGGGAGCGCGCTGCCAGCTCTCCGGCACGCCTGTGGGTTCGCTGAGCTTCTTCGCTCCAAACAACAGCCCTATTTAACAGAGATAATTATTAAAATTATAAAATTCAATTAATTTTATTGTAGAATAGAAAGCGTTATCAAGCAATAAAAATAACCGCTGCCATTTTAGACAGCGATTATTTTTAATAAATAGAGGTAGTGGTCTTTGAGGTATGTTCAATAATATCTTTCACCCGCTGCAGGAATCGGCCGCAAATCAAACCATCCAAGATCCGGTGGTCCAGGGACAAGCACAAGTTTACCATATCACGAACAGCAATCATTCCGTGATTCATGACCACAGGCCGTTTCACAATTGATTCAACTTGTAAAATGGCGGCTTGCGGATAATTTATAATCCCCATAGATTGGACAGAACCAAATGATCCCGTATTATTGACGGTAAACGTACCACCCTGCATATCATCGGGGCGAAGTTTTCCCGTTCTGGCCTTGGCAGCCAACTCGGAAATTTCGCGGCCAATCCCTTTAATGGTTTTTTCATCGGCATGTTTTATGACTGGGACGAATAATGCATTTTCTGCCGCAACCGCAATCGAAATATTAATTTCTTTTTTCTGGATGATTTTATCCCCCGCCCACATGGAATTGATTTGCGGGAATTCTTTCAAGGCCTGGGAAACCGCCTTAACAAAGAACGCAAAATAGGTCAAATTGAAACCCTCTCTTGACTTAAACTCATCCTTAAGCGAATCACGAAAAGCGACAAGATTGGTTGCATCCACCTCAACCATCGTCCATGCGTGCGGTGCTTCATGCTTGCTGCGCAACATGTTTTGGGCAATTGCTTTGCGGACACCGGTAACCGGTATTTCTATGTCTCCTGCCATCACCGGAATATTTACTGCCGAAGCTGCTGGTGTCTCCTTAGTGGACGGCCGGTTTGCAATGAACTGCCCAATCATTTGATTTTCTGCTTGCCCTTCAACTGGCTGTGGTTGTGCTGTTTCCTGTTCACCGGCTTTTGGAATATTTCCTGTCTCAATGATTTTAAGCAAATCCTTACGTGTAATCCGGCCTCCGGCACCTGTTCCTGATACTTGTGTCAAATCAATACCATGTTCTTGGGAAATTTTCAACACAGCAGGGGAATAGCGCGCTTTGGCCTCTTGAGGGTTGTCAGACGCCGGGGCCTTGACTTCCGGTTGTCTTTCTTGTACCCCAGTAGAAACCTCATCTGCGCTGTTTTCTAATTCAATCGTACAGATAATCTCCCCGACTGCCACTGTATCTCCCTCATCGGTGATTAATTGTTTAATCACGCCAGCAAAAGAAGACGGCACCTCCGCATTTACCTTGTCGGTCATTACCTCCGCAAGTGGGTCATATTTATTAACGCGGTCTCCCGGTGCAACAAGCCATTTACTGATGGTGCCTTCCGTAACGCTCTCTCCTAATTGCGGCATTTTAATTTGTTCAACGGTCAATGGTCTCATACCCCCTGTGATACTTCTGTTCCTGCAGATAAAATAAGGAGCAAGCTTAAGTCAATACCGTTATTAGGCTTGACTAGAACTCTGCAAGCTCCCGCATGGCTTTTTCAACCTTATCCGGATTCACCATAAAAAATTTCTCCATTGTCGGTGCATATGGCATTGCCGGCACATCCGGTCCAGCCAGACGTTTTATTGGTGCGTCTAAATCAAATAAACAATGTTCTGCAATGATGGCGGCCACCTCACTCATGATGCTTCCTTCTTTATTGGCTTCCGTCACTAACAGAACTTTCCCTGTTTTGGAAGCTGCTTCGATAATGGCTTCTTTATCTAGCGGGTAGACGGTACGCAAGTCAAGAATGTGGGCTGAAATTCCATCCCCAGCCAGTTTTTCGGCGGCTTGCAGGGCAAAATGCACACAAAGCCCATAGGTGATGACGGTGAGATCTTCCCCTTCCCGTTTCACATCAGCCTTACCGATTGGAAGCGTATAATCATCCGTTGGAACCTCACCTTTTATTAAACGATAAGCCCGTTTATGTTCAAAAAATAAAACAGGGTCATTATCGCGGATGGCGGCCTTTAACAGTCCTTTCACGTCATAAGGTGTTGACGGCATGATAATTTTTAGTCCGGGCTGATTGGCAAAAACGGCTTCAACCGACTGGGAATGATACAGCGCTCCATGAACACCGCCGCCATATGGGGCCCGGATCACAATTGGACAGTTCCAATCGTTGTTGGAACGATAGCGGATCTTCGCCGCTTCCGAAATAATTTGGTTAACAGCGGGCATAATAAAATCAGCAAACTGCATTTCAGCAATCGGACGCATGCCATACATGGCGGCACCTATTCCCACACCTGCAATCGCAGATTCCGCCAGAGGTGTATCGATCACCCGCTCCTCGCCAAATTGTTGGTATAGGCCTTGAGTCGCTTTAAAAACGCCTCCTTTTTTCCCGACATCTTCCCCCAGGACAAACACCCGCGGGTCCCGTTCCATTTCTTCGCGAATGGCCATGGTCACGGCATCAATATATGAAACAATCGCCATATTCCTTCCCCCTTATTCCCCATACACATAGTTCATAGCATGTTCTGGTGCTGCATATGGAGCATTCTCCGCATAATCTGTTGCTTCATTGACCACCTGCATCACCCTGTCATTGATTTGGGATTCAAGGAGGTCATCCATGACGCCCGTCTCCTTCAGATAGGCACCGAAGGTAATAATCGGGTCTTGTGTTTTGGCAGCAGCCACTTCGTCCGGAGCCCGGTAAGAACGATCGTCATCATCTGAAGAATGCGGGGTTAACCTGTAAGAAACGGTTTCAATTAAGGTCGGACCATCCCCCCTGCGGCCTCGGTCGGCAGCCTCTTTTACGACCCGAAAAACTTCTAAAGGGTCATTTCCATCAACCGTAACCCCGGGCATTCCATACCCGATAGCACGGTCGGAAACTTTATCGCAGGCCAACTGCTTCTCGATTGGAACTGATATCGCATACTTGTTATTTTCACACATGAATATCACTGGCAACTTATGAACACCCGCAAAATTGGCTCCTTCATGGAAGTCCCCTTGGTTTGAGGAACCTTCTCCAAAGGTTACAAACGAGACAAAATTCTGTTTTTCCATTTTTCCCGCAAGGGCAATGCCAACCGCATGAGGTACTTGGGTTGTAACGGGTGAAGAGCCGGTAACAATCCGGTTCTTTTTTTGGCCAAAGTGTCCAGGCATTTGACGGCCGCCTGAATTTGGATCTTCTGCCTTGGCAAAACCGGAGAGCATAATTTCCTTGGGAGTCATCCCAAAGGATAATACCACTCCCATGTCACGATAATAGGGGAGCACATAATCTTGATTCCTGTCAAGAGCAAAAGCAGCACCGACTTGGGCTGCCTCTTGCCCTTGGCATGAAATGACAAAAGGAATTTTACCTGCACGGTTTAACAGCCACATCCGTTCATCAATTCGCCGTGCCAAAATCATTGTTTCATACATTTCAAGTACTGTTTCATCATTTAAACCTAACGCCTCATGACGCTTATTAACCATTGTTATAACCTCCCGACGTCCATTAAAAATTACCTAACCATGCAAAGCTCTTCCGTCAACTGCCAGCGCCGCTTCCCCGATAGCTTCCGATAGAGTTGGATGCGGGTGTATGGTGTGGGCAATTTCCCATGGCACAGCATCCAAAACCATCGCCAAACCCGCTTCGGAAATCATGTCGGTTACATGAGGGCCAATCATATGCACCCCTAGAATATCCTCCGTCTGGGAGTCGGCAATGATTTTGACGAAGCCATCGGTTTCACCGAAAACCAGAGCCTTGCCAATCGCCCGGAATGAAAATTTACCGACTTTTACTTGGTAGCCTTTTTGAATAGCCTGTTCTTCCGTCCACCCCACACTTGCCGCTTCAGGATTGCTATATATACATTTGGAAACCAATTTATAATCAAGGGGATCGGGATTCATGGCCGCCATATGTTCCACAGCAATAATTCCTTCATGGGATGCAACATGTGCTAACTGAAGTCCCCCGATTACATCCCCTATCGCATAAATATGGGATTCCTTTGTCTGATAAAATTGGTTAGTGACAATATTGCCCTTTTCAAGTTGTATATCCGTATTCTCCAAGCCAACCCCTTCTGTATTTGCCTGACGCCCTACTGAAACAAGCAGCCGCTCTGCTGTAAATTCTTTATTGGCACCATTTACCTCTGCGGAAATCGTTATTTCTCCGTGTTTGCGCAGGGTTTCAGGGAGTACTTTTGCATGGGTCACAATCTTTATTCCCTTTTTCTTCAAAAGCCGTTGCATTTCCTTCGAAATTTCTTTGTCCTCAGTAGGGATTATTCGATCCTCGTATTCCAAGACCGTCACTTCGGTTCCGAAATCGGAAAGCATCGATGCCCACTCAATCCCAATGACACCGCCTCCCACAATAATAATGGACTTTGGTATGGAATTTAGTTCTAATGCCTCATCAGAGGTCAAAACGTATTTGCCATCCATTTGCAATCCAGGAAGCAATCTTGGTCTTGAACCTGTGGCAATAATCACATTCTTGGGAATCAGCATTTCATTTTCGGCCCCGTTATTCATTTCAACGGAAATCGTCCCTGGCAGCGGGGAAAAGATGGACGGGCCGAGAATCCGGCCAATTCCTTCGTATACATCAATTTTCCCCTTTTTCATTAATTGCTCAACACCGCGATGGAGAGTATCAACAATTTTTGATTTTCGTTCCTGTACTTTTGTAAAGTTAACGGTAACCTCACTTGTTACTACCCCATATTCCTCGCTTTGCCTTGCAGTTTTGTAAACTTCAGCACTCCGGAGCAGTGCTTTACTTGGGATACAGCCTTTATGGAGGCAAGTTCCTCCTAGTTTCCCCTTTTCAACAACAGCTGTTTTCAGACCAAGCTGTGAGGCGCGAATGGCGGCTACGTAACCGCCTGTACCACCCCCAAGAATGACTAAATCATATTCTTGTGCCACAACTTTTCCCCCTAAGATTCTGCCATTTCTTGGCATTTAATGTCCTGGATATTTCCTTACTTAACCAGTGTTTCCAAAATAGGATCCCTTCTAAAATCATATTGAACAATAATTTTCGGGACGTAATTAGTTGGTTCTCCTTCGGCTTAAAATATGGTGCCCATTTTGCAGGAATTGGCTTCTGGCATTGCGAACCTTCTCAATTCTTTCCTCCGCAAGCCGATCCGCTGCTAAATAGGTGGGAATTCCATCACGCTTCGAAATTCCGATGACTTTTTCAATACTATTATAAATCTGGTCTACCTTTTTCATGGCCCGGTCGTGATTATATCCGTAAAGCTCATCGGCGACATTGATTACACCGCCGGCATTAATGACGTAATCTGGTGCATAAACTATTCCCAACTCATGGATTATGTCGCCATGGCTAGCATCCTTTAATTGGTTGTTGGCGGAACCGGCAATTACTTTTGCCCTTAACAAAGGTATGGTTTCATCATTAATAGTGGCTCCCAGAGCGCATGGAGCATAAATATCGCATTCCGCATGGTAAATATCATCCGGATCCACAGCTGACGCGCCAAATTCCTTTACAGCCCGGTTCACGGCCTCTTTATTAATATCCGTTACTATGAGCTGGGCTCCTTCATCATGTAAATAACGGCAAAGGGTATAGGCCACGTTCCCAACCCCCTGAACCGCTACTGTTCTTCCCTCGAGTGAATCACTGCCAAACGCCTCTTTGGCAGCTGCTTTCATTCCTCTGTATACCCCATACGCGGTTACAGGCGAAGGATTCCCAGAAGACCCGAAGGCTGGAGAAATCCCCGTAACATAATCGGTTTCTTCATGAATGATATCCATGTCGGCAACGGTTGTTCCCACATCTTCAGCAGTAATATACCTTCCGTTAAGACCTTGAATATACCTTCCAAAAGCCCGGAACAATTCCTCGCTTTTATCTTTTCGAGGGTCTCCAATGATTACCGTTTTTCCGCCTCCAAGATTCAAACCTGCAGCCGCGTTTTTATAGGTCATTCCACGGGCAAGTCTTAATGCGTCTTCAATCGCCGCTTCTTCTGAAGCATATGTCCACATACGTGTTCCGCCTAAAGCGGGTCCCAGCGTTGTATCGTGTATCGCAATGATGGCCTTTAATCCAGACGTCTTATCCTGACAAAAGACCAACTGTTCATAATCATATTTCTCCATATATTTAAAAATCTCCATCATTCCATCCCCTTTTTCTTATTGAGCCACCCGTTAAAGTAATATGCAAGTTTCATGCCAGTTGAACAGGAATTGAAAACGCTTCATTGGAAGGAAAGGGACGTCTGCAAAATCTTTCTTACTGTGAAAAATTTTGCATGCCATCTTTTTCAAGTTTATATTTTTCAAGCTTATAGTATAAATTACGCACTGACAGCCCTAATGCTTTTGCGGTAAGGGTCTTATTTCCTTTGAATTGCAATAGTGTATTCCGGATAATATTAGCCTCATACGCCTCCACCATTTTCAATAAAGGCCGCCCGCTGGTGGTTGATACCATCTCATGGGCCAAGATAGGTTCATGAACCTGTTTGCCATTGTCTAATTCAGGCAGGTGAAGGACATCAATGATGGTATCCGTGTAATGCATATAGATAATCGCCCTGCCAAGAATATTTTCTAATTCCCTTACATTTCCAGGCCAATCATATTCCATTAGCTTATTAAGCGCAGCATGAGATATTCCCTCTACATTCCGGCCGTAATCTTGATTGATTTTCGTAATCAGCCTTTCACACAATGCCGGAACTTCTTCCTTCCTTTGCCGTAAGGGAGGAATATGAATAGGCATACGATTTAACCGATAATATAAGTCTTCCCGAAACGTACCTTTGGCAATCCCCTTTTCAAGATTGACGTTCGTGGCAGCTATCACTCTAACATTAATGGACATAGGCTTTGTGCCCCCAACGCGGATAATTTCATTTTCTTGAAGCACCCTGAGGAGCTTGGCCTGGGTATTTGCGGACAATTCACCAATTTCGTCCAAAAATATACTTCCGTTGTTTGCCTCTTCAAACAGTCCTCTTTTTCCTCCCCTGACAGCCCCGGAAAAAGCTCCTTCTTCATAACCAAATAATTCACTTTCCAATAACGATTCAGATAGTGCTGCACAATTAACACGAATGAATTTGTTATATTTTCGGTCACTCGCATTATGGATGGCATGGGCAAATAATTCCTTCCCGGTCCCGGATTCCCCCCTAAGAAGAATAGTAGCCGGGGTTTTCGCCCCAAGTTTGGCCTGTTCAATGGCAAGCATCATTTCTTCGGAGATTCCGATGATATCCTCAAATGTGTACTTAGCTTCCAATGTCCGAATCAGTTGTCTCGCCCGATTTAATTCCCTGCTGAGCGATTTCATTTCTGACATATCGTGAATGACGCCCACACTTCCCTTTAACTTGCCATTTACGATAATGGGCGCCACGTTGACAATAACTTCCCTTTTACTAGGGCCGACCCGCATTGGAACACCACGGACAGCTCTTCTTGTTTGCAGTACCTTCATATGCATACTTTCGCCTTCTGATATGTCAGCAGTTGCGGGATGTCCAATCACTTGTTCCTCCGTAAGGCCTGTCAATCTCGTATAGGCCGGATTAATCAAAATGCCCCGGCCGTTTTCATCGACAACGGAAATGGCATCATCGCTGGAATGAATGATAGCCTGCAGCATGGTTTGGATCTCTTTTAAATCGGTAATTTCCTCCGCAAGGTCTACAACCTCCGTAATGTCCTTAAAGACGGCAAGAGCTCCGATCAATGTTCCATTTTCCTCAATGATTGGAATTCTGGTCGTAACGACTTTTCTCCCATTGCCCAATATCATCTTTTGATTTGATTCAACCCGCTTGGTTTTTAAGATGATTGGCAACCGGCTTTCCGGGATGACTTCCACCACATGCCTCCCAAGGACTGTCTCTTTCCCTACCCCCATCATTTCTTCTGCCCGCCTGTTAAAGAGAATCACTGCACCCACGTTGTCAATCACAATCATTCCATCGCTTGTGGCATTAAAAATCAAATCCTGAAGATAGGATTCATACTGGTGTTTATGGATTAATTCTTCCTTCTCCTCCATCAGCTCTGAAACAAGAAAAGCAACGCTGCCTGGTATTAATACGGTGCGCTTAGGCTTCGAATCCCTTATGACCTGAAACACCGCATTGTCTCCTGTTACTTCAATAATAATATCAATATCTTCATTCAAAAAAGGGCCCCATCCGGTACCCGTCGGGATCCCTTCCGTTTGCGCATATAAGATGCCTGGAGCACTTGGATTCCGGTCAATAACAGCAGTTACTCTTAATACTTCGGATTCTTTTAATATTTTTAAAACGGCGGTTCCGCCTTTTCCCGCTCCCACTATCATAACGTTTTGCATGATACCATCCCTTTCTGGGCAGTCATCAAGAAAAATTTTTCAATGCGTGGAAAATTTATGCAGTTTATTTCATACTAACATTGTAATTTGAAACTGTTATCTTGACAAATCAAATCCATATACTATTATTTTTGTAAGGGAAAAGAAAAGTGGAAGGAACTTAAAAATGAAGAGGATAATTGCACTGTTAATATTAGTATTTCCTGGGATACTTGCTGTTTGGGGAATAAAATTAATGCGGGATATGATATTTGGCATTTTAGATGCACCATTTCCCTACTTTTGGCTTCAGTTTTTGGCCGGGCTCATTTTATGCATCGGCGGGGTTGGTTTTATTGCAGGCTTTATCTTGCACAGGGACCGAAAGCAAAATAAGGTTCAAACTAAGTTTAAAAAAATGAAAGAACAATAATAGGATGACCCATAGGTCATCCTTTTTGGTAAAGTTTTCTCAAATTTATTGCCTTAACAGGGTCGTCGGTAATGATGGCCGAACAGTTTATATTGAATAAACGCCGCATGTGGGCCTCTCTATTGACCGTATAAGGGCGGACCGCAACCCCATTTTCCATGGTGGATTTTATAATTTCATCCGGAATTGTCGAATGCTTGGGATGAATCCCTTTTGCCCGAATAGATTGCGAGTAAATCCACGGCATATAAATGGCCTCAATAAACAGAGGTGCTGTCTCGATTTCCGGGGCTATTCGATAACTGTAAACAATACTGTAATGATTAAAAGAAGAAAAAACAATCCTGTCAGACAAATTATATTTCCGAACCAGTTCAACTACTTTTTCTTCCATTCCTTCATACGGTACTAATCCATTTTTGAATTCGATATTACAGACTAAATTCTTTGTCTTCATCCATTCAAGAACTTCTTCCAGGGAAGGAATTGGTTCTTTTTTTACGCCTTTCTTATTGGCATTCAGTTTTCTGATCTCTTTAAATAAATAATCCTTAACAAACCCGTTACCGTCGGTTGTCCGATTGACCCTTTCATCGTGAATCACGACGATTTCCCCATCTTTTGTTAATTGGACATCCAGTTCAATACCATCTGCCCCGGCATTCTCCGCTGCAATAAAGGCACCCATTGTATTTTCGGCATAAGAAGCGGAATATCCCCGATGTGCGAAAATTTGTGTCATCCACTCACTCCTTAACGATCAATATACAAAGTAACTTCCGAAAAAAGTCCACCTAGACCAGCTTATGCAAGTTCGTTGAGTTTACCCCTATTTTTTCTTGTATTGATAAAAAAGCCTCAGGAACGAGGCTTTTTTATCATACACATTTTATTAATTTTAAGATGCCTTATGTTCCAAACGGAGTTTATCCGCAACCATGGCAATGAATTCAGAATTAGTTGGCTTTGCTTTTGACATACTGACAGTGTATCCGAATAATGACGAGATGGAATCAATATTTCCACGGCTCCAGGCCACTTCAATCGCATGGCGGATAGCTCGTTCCACACGGCTCGCAGTAGTATTGTACTTTTTGGCAATATCAGGATACAACACCTTGGTGATAGAACCCAATAATTCAATATCATTGAATACCATCGCTATGGCTTCACGCAAGTATAAATAGCCTTTAATATGGGCGGGGACACCAATTTCATGTATGATGCTTGTTATAGAGGCATCTAAATTTTTCGGTTTGGATTCCATTTGCGAACGGTAGCTGCCAACAGAAGTTTTTCTCGCAGATACTGAGGTTTTGTTGCCGCTGACTTGGCGGATGTGACTTCCTAAGTTCTCCATGTCAAATGGTTTTAAAATAAAGTAAGATGCTCCAAGTTCCACTGCCTTCTTAGTAACATCTTCCTGTCCGAATGCCGTCAGCATAATAACATTTGGCAGGACTCCCTTTTTCATTTCACGAAGCCTTTCCAGAACCGCCAATCCATCAAGATGAGGCATAATGATATCCAACACAAGAACATCCGGATCGGTTGAACTTAAAATTTCCAAGCATTCCTGTCCGTTGTGGGCGACTCCAGCTACTTCCATATCTTCCTGGGATGTAATATAATCCTCTAATAATTCAACGAGCTCTCTATTGTCATCAACGACACAGACTTTTATTTTTTTCAACTTGGTTCCTCCTCAATACGAATCCGATCTATTTTTTATAACACACATAATGTTCTAACTCTATTCTAAATTAGAAATTCGACAATGCAACAAAAATTCCTCTCATTTTTTTAATATTTCTTAAAATAGTGATAAAATCTTAGTTTTTCTAAGCTTTTCTTCTTTTTTCGACGAAAAACGCTAAGTATACGGTAAATACTGTCTGTATGTCGAAAAATCTTTAAATAAAACCCTGTTAAATCTGGCTGTTGATTGCAGCGAAAAGAGGGCGCTTTCTACTGGCGTGCCCCGGGTAGCCTCCTCGCGCTGGAAGGGTCCTGCGGGGTCTCCCCAGCCCTGTACTCCGCAGAGTCGAGCTTACCGCTCCCATCAACAGTGTCTAAAAAATCGACAATACTGTTTAACGGAGCTTAAATAAAAAAGAAGCAAAATAGGGACTATGACCTATTTTGCTCTTGGGTTAGCTTGCCTTTTCTTTTGGCATTTCATATATGTTAATTCCCGCTTCATTCAACATCCATTCTATATGGACCCCATAACCGGAGGTCGGATCATTTACAAAGACATGTGTTACGGCACCCACGAGCTTGCCATCTTGGATAATCGGACTGCCGCTCATGCCTTGGACAATCCCCCCTGTTTTTTCCAGGAGCCTTGGGTCCGTTACTTTAATCACCATGCCCTTTGTGGCTGGGAATTTTTGCGGGATGGTACTGACAATTTCAACATCAAACTCTTCCACTTTGTCATTATCCACCACTGTCAAGATCTTGGCAGGTCCTTCTTTTACCTGATGCGATAATGCGATTGGCAGTGGTTTATCCATAATTCCATTTTTTAATTCTTTGTTTAGTTCACCAAAAATACCAAATGGACTATTCTTTTTAATATTTCCTACAATTTCCCGGTCGGAAGAAAAGCGGGCCAATTTTTCTCCAGGATCTCCGTTACTGCCTTTTTCGATGGAGGTTACCGTGGATCGAACAATTTGACCATCTTCGACAACTATTGGTTTCTTCGTATCCATATCCGAAATCACATGGCCAAGTGCACCATATTTTTTTGATTCCGGATGAATAAATGTCATCGTGCCAATTCCTGCAGCTGAATCTCTAATATATAATCCAAGCTTGTAGGTATCTTCACCTTTATCCTTTAATGGAGTAAGCTTCGTTGTAAACTTGCCGTTTTCCCTGCTGATCACCATATCCAGCGGCTGTTCATTTTGTCCGGCTGCTTGAACATATGGCGCTACATCGGTCATCTTTTCAATTTTATTTCCATTTATTTCTGTTATGATATCGCCAACTTTTATTCCTGCCAATTCACCTGGAGACTTTTTTCCGTTTGAGGTGTTAACCAAATGGTGCCCTACAACTAAAACACCAACCGTGTTTAATTTAACACCAATTGACTGACCGCCTGGAAGAACCCGAAAATCTTTTAGTACATTAACATCCACTTTTTTAATGGGGATTCCTGCATATTCTAAAAGCAGCTGGTTTTTTCCCGTTTCTTTTGCAACAAGGGAAATGGAGCGTTTTTCCTGATCAAGTGTCAGATTGCTTTGGGACTTTAACTGGGCTGAAACCGGAGAAGCTTTTGGTAACTTTATACTTTGTCCTTCGAAAACGGTAATCGTTTTCGGGATCGTTACATATTCACGCATAGGCTGAAAAAAAATAAGGCTGAGTAATGAAACAAGGAGAATTCCACCAATAATTCTTCGTAATAACTCTAACTTCAAATTTTTCACTCTCCTCGCTTCTTTTTCACAATATAAATGGCTACATCTTTAATTTTGCCTCCTTGACAGTCATTTATAACTTGGACCCAAATAAAAAAGCTACCCAAGTTGGATAGCTTTTCATATTTTTTATAAAAATAACATATTGTAATGGTCAAACGGGGGTTTCTTCCTTAATTTTATCGGCCAGCTGCAACAGTTCTTCAGCGTGTTGTTTTGTTAAGCTGGTAATTTCCACTCCTGAAATCATCCGGCCAATTTCTTTAATTTTTTCTATTTCATTTAACGGTTTTACTGATGTTGTTGTTCTACCAGCTTTAATGACTTTGGAAATGAACAAATGAATATCTGCCATGGCCGCAACCTGGGGCAGGTGGGATATGCATAAAACTTGGGAATTGACAGCGACTTTATAAATTTTTTCGGCAATTGCCTGCGCGACTCTTCCGCTAACGCCAGTATCGACTTCGTCAAAAATAATGGAAGTGACGCCTTGATGTTTGGAAAAAATACTTTTTAAAGCCAGCATTATGCGTGACAATTCACCACCGGATGCTACTTTTGACAATGGTTTTAAAGGTTCGCCCGGGTTAGTCGTAATATAAAATTCAACATGGTCGGCACCAGTGCTTGAAAAATGCTGTAAATCGGTTTCAAAGCGGATCTCAAATACGGTTTTTTCCATGTACAATTCTTTTAATTCTTTATGTATGAGCCCTGTTAGTTTTTTTGCCGATTTACGCCTAAGTTCACTCAAATTTTTGGCTTCTAGAACCAAATCTTTTCTGATTGAGGCCAATTCTTTTTCAAGTTCGTCAATCCGAGTCTCTTTATTTTGGATGGTATCGATTTCGTCTTCAATTTTTGCCGCGTATTCTAAAATCTCCTGAATGGTTTTGCCATATTTTCTTTTTAAATGGTTAATTTCATTTAAACGGTCATCAATTTCATTTAATCTTTGCGGATCATATTCCAAACGGTCCAGTTCCTGCCTTAATAAACTCGCCGCATCTTCCAATTGATAAAAACAATTCGACACTGATTCGTAAACAGGCCGGTAGGCCGTGTCAAGTGAAGCGGCATCCTCCAAATGGTTCATCGCCATCCCAAGCCAATCAAGACCTTTCTGCTCCCCGCTTAAGGAATTATAACTCAGTTGGAAGGCCTCAAATACTTTTTCAAAATTGCCTAATCTTCTTTTTTCCTCATAAAGACCATCATCTTCACCAGGCTTTAAATTCGCCTTTTGAATTTCACTTAATTGGAATAAAATCAGATCAAGACGGTGGGCCATTTGCTGGTCATTCTCACTTAAAGCCTTCAACTTTTGTCTGGCGTGTTCAAAACGGCGGAAGACATCTTGATATTCCTTAAGTGAAGCCGTAATCTCTTTCGCTCCAAATTGATCCAGCAACGGCAAATGCCGGGTTTCATCCATGAGTTCTTGGTGTTCATGCTGTCCATGGATATCCACTAATGTGCCGCCAATCTCCCGTAAAGTCGAAATGGTCACCAGCTTGCCATTAATCCGGCAGACGCTTTTTCCCGTTTTGGAAATATCGCGGCGTAATATGACCATTCCTTCTTCAATGTCAATCCCGAATTCCATCGCTTTGTTGTAAACCGGATGGTTATCATTGTCAATTTGGTATAATCCTTCTATTTCCGCTTTTTCCTCACCATGGCGGACGAATTCCGCTGAACCTCTCCCGCCAATTAATAAATGGATGGCATCGATGATAATGGACTTTCCTGCTCCGGTTTCCCCTGTTAGAACAGTCAATCCCTTTTCAAATGAGATTGTTAACCGCTCGATAATCGCAAAGTTTTTTATTGAAAGTTCTGAAAGCATGAAACACTCCCCCAATTTAGAGCATATCAAGGAATCTCTGTGTGATGGTTTCCGTATCTTCTTCTGTCCGGCAGATAATCAGCATGGTATCATCACCACAAATGGTACCTAGTATCTCATCCCATTCAAGATGGTCAATCAGTGCGCCAATGGCCATGGCGTTCCCTGGCAGACATTTCATGACCAGCAAATGTCCAGCCGAATCAATCCTGACAAAAGCATCGATCAACGCTCTTTTTAGTTTTTGTAACGGGTTAAACCTTTGATCAGCAGGCAGACTGTATTTGTACCTGCCATCGGATAAAGGAACTTTAACAAGATGCAGCTCTTTAATATCGCGGGATACTGTTGCCTGAGTCACATTATAGCCAGCATTTCTAAGCTCATCGACCAGTTCATCCTGTGTTTCAATATCATTGCCGGCTATAATTTCTCTTATTTTGATATGTCGTTGTCCCTTATTCATTATTTCACCTCGAACGTATTTAAGCACCTTAGTAGTACAATCATACTTACATGCCTCTTCTACCCATATGTTAGCCGATTTATCTTGAATTGTCATGCAAACTTTGAATGAAAATAAGGAAAAATGTATAAAAGGATAAGCTTAACCGCTTATCCTTTTTCTGTGAATGTTTTATTACATCATTTATTCCTGCTTGGCATGGAGCGAATTATGGGCTTCCTTTACCACATCAACAGGAGGAAACGGCAAAAGATTAACACCCTGCTGCCCTTCTCCAGACCATTTCAAGTGAATAAGGAATTCGATATTTCCATCACCGCCAGTAATCGGTGAATAAGACAAGTTACTTATTTCATATCCTTGCTGAAGTGAGAAATCGATAATTTTTTCAATGACTTGAAGGTGTACCTTTTCATCCCGTACAATTCCCTTCTTGCCGACTTGTTCTCGGCCGGCCTCGAATTGAGGCTTAATGAGCGCAACAATATCACTCCCAGGGACCAGTAATGTTTTTAAAACCGGCAGGATTAACGTTAGGGAGATGAAGGAAACATCGATGGTGGCAAACGTTGGCATTTCACCTTGCAGGTCAGCAGGTGTTACGTAACGGAAATTGGTTCGTTCCATCACCACCACCCGCTCATCCTGCCTGAGCTTCCAAGCCAACTGATTGTACCCGACATCCAATGCATAGGACATTTTGGCACCGTTTTGAAGGGCGCAATCTGTAAACCCTCCCGTCGATGCCCCGATATCCAACATCACTTTGCCTTCAACAGATACATCAAACACTTTTAACGCTTTTTCCAGCTTTAACCCGCCACGGCTGACATATGGCAGGGCATTTCCTTTTACTTGGAGTGGAATATCCATTTTAACTTTTTCACCCGGTTTGTCTAGCCTTTCTTCGTTCGAAAACACCAAACCGGCCATAATTGCCCTTTTTGCTTTCTCTCTTGTTTCACATAGACCTCTTTCTACCAGTAAAACATCTAAACGCTCTTTCGTTTTCATTATGTTAAGCCCTTTGCTGTTTTTTCCCGGCCATAACGGAGATTCTTTTTACCGCTTCTTCGGAAGTAAGGCCGATTTCCTCAAGTAATAAGGCGACATCTCCATGTTCAATAAATTGATCCGGTATACCCATTCTGTCAATTTGTGAGTGATAATATCCGTGGTCATGGGCATACTCAAGAACGGAACTTCCAAATCCCCCTTGGAGAACCGCCTCTTCAATGGTTAGGACAGGTATATTCTTATCAAATATTTTTGTTAGCATCGTTTCATCAAGTGGCTTGATAAACCGGGCATTTACTACTTGCACCGAAATCCCTTGTTTTTCAAGCTGCATTGCAGCATCAAGTGCCATTGGTATGGTTGTGCCAAAGGTCAAAATGGCAGCATCATAACCATCTTTTAAAACTTCCCAAGATCCGATTGGAATAGGCTTTAATGTCTCTTCCAGCGGCACACCAACACCATTGCCGCGCGGAAATCTCATCGCAATGGGCCCATCATCATATTTTAACGCTGTATAGACCATATGCTGTCCTTCGTTTTCGTCTTTTGGCATCATTAAAACCATATTCGGGACATGTCTTAAAAAGGCAATGTCAAAAACCCCCTGATGCGTCTCTCCATCAGCCCCAACGAGCCCTGCACGGTCAATGCCAATAAACACATTCAGGTTTTGCCGGCAGATATCATGAACCACTTGATCATAAGCCCGCTGCAGGAACGTGGAGTAAATCGCCAGAAACGGTTTCATGTTTTGGGTTGCCAATCCTGCCGCAACTGTAGCCGCATGCTGTTCTGCAATCCCCACATCATACATGCGCTCCGGAAATTCATGGGCAAACCCCTCAAGTTTGGAGCCCACGGGCATTGCGGGAGTAATGGCGACCACACGTCCGTCATCCCGGGCAATCTTCCTAACTGTTTCACTAACCAAACTGCTCCAAGCGGGAGGCTGTTTTTTGCTGGGTTTAACAAAATCCCCTGTATCCATCTTATAAGGACCCGTTCCGTGCCAAGTCCCGATTTTATCGGCTTCTGCCGGCTTAAACCCTTTGCCTTTTTTGGTGACAACATGCAAGAGGACCGGTCCCTCTGTTTTTTTGGCGTAGGCAAGATTTTCGAATAATGCCTCAAAATTGTGGCCATCAATTGGTCCTAAATAAGTGAATCCCAGTTCCTCGAAGAACATTCCTGAGACAAAAAGATATTTTAGGCTATCTTTTATCCGCTCAGCAGTTGCCGCCAATTTCCCGCCGACAGCGGGCACCCTTTTCAAAAGGACTTCCAGTTCATCTTTTACCCATTGATACTTTCCTGCTGTCCGCAATTGACCAAGAATATTGTGCAAAGCACCTACATTTGGTGCAATCGACATCTCATTATCATTTAATATGACAATCATGTCCTTTTTCTCATGTCCGATATGGTTCAAGGCCTCAAGCGCCATGCCGCCCGTTAAGGCCCCATCACCAATGACCGGCACCACATAATGTTTTTCTTTTTTTATGTCCCTTGCGATGGCCATTCCCATGGCAGCAGATAAAGAGGTGGAGCTATGGCCGGTCTCCCATACATCATGTTCACTTTCCACTCTTTTGGGGAAGCCGCATAGTCCTTTAAATTGCCTAAGGGTGTCGAATTCACCGGCTCTTCCGGTTAGAATTTTATGGACATAAGACTGGTGCCCGACATCCCATATGATTTTATCTTTTGGACTATCGAAGCATTTATGTAAAGCAATCGTCAGTTCCACTACCCCTAAATTGGGACCTATATGCCCACCGGTAACGGAAAGCTTTTTAATTAAGAAGCGGCGTATATCCCTGCTTAATCCCTCCAGCTCGGCATTGGACATCCTTTTAAGAAAGGATGGGTCTTTTATTGATAATAGATCCATATCTGGATCACTCACTTTCATAACTTTTTCTCTTTAGTGGCTATTTAAAAATAAGCCGCTAACACGGGCGTGATAACGGCATTGTTCACGGTTTTCTAGTTTCAATCCATTATAACATACTAATTATGTTGCCTCAAATAGCTGTCTTTTAACGATCTCGTGACGCCACTAAATCAGTCAATTCCATAAGCAAGCCTGTCTTTAAGCCTGTCTTTTCTAGATTTTCCGTTGCATTCCGTATTTGCTGCCCCAAAGCATCCTTTGCCCCTTGTAACGTCAAAACGCTGGGGTAGGTACTCTTATGGTTAACTGTATCGCTGCCTACGGGTTTGCCAATTATTTGCTGATTGCCGGTCAAATCAAGAATATCGTCCTGGATTTGGAAGGCAAGTCCAAGATGATGAGCAAAGCGTCCAAAATGGCCAAGCAACGTTTCGTTGGCCCCAGCCAAGATTGCTCCTGCTTGTATACTGAATCCCAACAGCTTTCCGGTTTTATGAATATGGATGTACTCGAGCTCCTCGATGGTAAGTGCCCTGTCTTCCCCTTCCATGTCGGCAACTTGTCCGCCGACCATACCTTCTGCGCCTGCTGCTTTGGCCATTTCAACCATTAATCTGAGTTTAGTCTCAGGAGAAGCAAATTCAGACGGGATACTGGAAATCACTTCAAAACTATAAGTTAACAACGCATCCCCGGCAAGGGTGGCAATCGCATCTCCGAAGACAATGTGATTGGTTGGCTTTCCCCTTCTCAAATCATCATTATCCATGCTCGGCAGGTCATCATGTATGAGTGAATAGGTATGAATCATCTCTATGGCTGCCGCTGCTTGGGTCCCCATTTTCGGGTTCATGCCAAATGCATCAAGAGTCGCAAATAAAAGCAATGGGCGGATTCTCTTCCCTCCGGCTTCGAGAGAATAAATCATCGATTCTTTGAGTTTTGGCGGTGCGTCCAGCTGTTCCACCATCATGCGGAGTTCTTTATCCAATAATTTTTTATATTCCAGCATAAATGATTCAAGCCTGGTTTCCACCTTAATCCTCCTCATCAACTGAGAAACTCTCAGTGCGTCCATCTTCTGTAATGATTTGGGTTAATTGTTCCTCCACACTTTTTAGTTTATCATGACAAAGTTTCGATAATTCCATACCCTGCTTATAGAAGCTAATGGCCTCTTCTAATGGAACATCTCCTTCTTCAAGCTTTTCAACAATCCGTTCAAGTTTTGTCATGGCTTCTTCAAAAGAAAGGTTATTGTCCGCTGTCATTTTTTTCGCTCCCTTCGATGGTCTCTACTTTACAGTATACTTGCCCATCTGATAATTGTATTTGAACCGGTTCCTCCGGCTTTACTTGCGTTACACTTTTTAACAGGCGACGATCCTCCGTATAGGCTAAGCTAAAGCCCCGTTCCATGATTTTCAACGGACTAAGCGCTTGAAGGGTGACAAGAACCTTGTCAAAATCCGTTTGTTTTTTGGCTACCGTTTGTTGAATGGCCCGGTTTAAGTCCTTTTGCACCCTTTCAAACTTGAGTTTGGCATCGCCTGCCATTTGACGGGGATGGTTACGTTGTATTCGTTGATTTAGTGCAATATGTTGGTCCTTTTTACCCGTGATTAAGCGCGAGGTATTCCTAACCAGCATTTCGGTAAGCTTGTCAGTCTGCTCCAGTTTTTGCTCATATAACCGTTGCGGATAGCGGAAGGCGTACGACCGCTGAACCCGGTTCAGACGATCCGTTTCATAACGGAATCTTTCCCGCATGGTTCGAATAAGCCTGGACTGCCTCTGCAATACCCTATCCATTAATTCCTCAATGTGCGGAACAGCCAGTTCAGCAGCTCCGGTAGGGGTTGGTGCCCTTAGGTCCGCAACAAAATCAGCTATCGTAAAGTCCGTTTCATGCCCCACTGCGGAGATGATGGGTATCTTTGATTGGAATATGGCACGGGCGACAAGTTCTTCATTGAATGCCCATAATTCTTCAATGGAACCCCCGCCACGGCCGACAATTAAAACGTCTATATCCCCCATGGCATTAGCCCTGTCGATAGCACGGGCGATTGACGATGCCGCGGCATCTCCTTGAACAAGAGCGGGAAAAACAAGAATTTTCCCAATAGGATATCTTCTTTTGATAGTCGTAATAATGTCTCTAATCGCAGCCCCTGTCGGAGAGGTAATCACCCCGATTGTTTTGGGGAACAATGGCAACGTTTTTTTATTGTGGGCAGCAAACAAACCCTCAGCTTCCAGTCTCTGTTTTAATTGTTCATAAGCCAGGAATAATTCACCAATGCCATCCGGCTGCATCGTTTTAATATAAATTTGATACTGGCCGCTCGGTTCATATACCGTGATATCGCCCTTTACAATGACTTTCATCCCGTTTTCCGGGGAAAATTTCATGGACCGGGCTTGACTGGAGAACATAACAGCAAGGATCCGGGCCTTTTCATCCTTCAAGGTAAAATACATATGGCCGCTTGAGTGCTGTTTGAAGTTTGAGATTTCCCCTCGTACATGGATATCATGTAAATGCGGGTCCGCATCAAATTTTCGTTTTATGTATTTGGTCAACGCATTCACAGTTAAATATTGTTGTTCCTGCATAACGTCTCCTTCTAAAAAAGAGGATAAAAACTAAACTGTCCTTATTCATCATATAATTAGCCTGTTGTTTTGTCCGCAAAATGAACCAAACCGGCTAAAATAAAGAATAAGGACAATTGATTTACTCGCTATCGGTTTAAACTTTCTTCCGCTGACTTTAACGTATTATACATCAACATGGTAATCGTCATTGGGCCCACACCCTTTGGTACGGGGGTAATAAACCCGGCTTTCTCGCTTACTTCATCAAAATTTACATCACCACAGAGCTTTCCAGCCTCATTGCGGTTGATGCCCACATCAATAACTACCGCTCCTTCTTTAATATGGTCGGCCGTAATAAAGTTAGGTATTCCTACCGCTGCCACCACAATGTCAGCCTGCTGGGTATGCTGCTTTAAATCTTTAGTTCTAGAGTGGCAATAAGTGACGGTTGCGTTTTGATTTAAAAATAACTGTCCGACTGGTTTGCCGACAATATTACTCCTTCCAACCACAACAACATGTTTGCCTTCCACCTGAATTCCCATCTCTTCAAGCAGCACCATGATTCCATATGGAGTACAAGGCAAAAAGGAATTTTGTCCAGTCATCATTCTGCCGATATTGATTGGGTGAAAACCATCGACATCTTTTAATGGTGAAATGGTTTCAATCACATTTTTTTCGTCAATATGGTCCGGAAGCGGAAGCTGCACCAGTATTCCATGAATGGCGGGATCGCTGTTTAATTCCCCGATTTTTTCAAGCAATTCCTGCTCCGAGACCTGTTCTGGCAATTCGATTAATAAAGAGTTCATGCCAAGTTCATGGCATGCTTTTTCTTTATTTCGTACATAGGTCTTGGAAGCATCATTGTTCCCTACTAGAATGACAGCCAACCCTGGGGTAACGCCCTTTTCCTTTAAAACCTTTACCTTTTCTGCAATTTCAATCCGTTTTTTCGCGGCAATTTCTTTGCCATTAATCAACACTGCAGTCATTTTTTCTCCCCCTTGCCCTTAGAAGCGCGTTTAAACTTTTCATTAGCTAAGCTGTTGTTTCACCTTTGAGAGCACGCCATTGATAAATTTGCTTGATTGGTCATCACCGTAGACTTTTGCAATTTCAATCGCTTCGTCTAAAACCACATTTCCTGGGACTTCATCAAGTAAATACTTTAATTCATAAGCAGCGATTCTTAAAATGTTCCGGTCTACGGGCGCCAGACGGTCCATCGACCATTTTTCAAGGTTTTTACCGATAAGCGGATCTATTTCTGACATATGTTCAACCACACCGGTAACAAGCTTTGATAGATACTCATCACCAGCTTGTCCTTCTAATACATGAAGGATGGCTTCTTGTGGTTCACTGTTGCTGACATCAATTTGAAATAGTGCTTGCAATGCCTTTTCCCGGGCTGTTCTTCTCTTCATTATATCTATATCTCCTTTGACGGTTTTAACTAGTTTGTCTATTTATATACATTATTTAGTATTAAACAAATAGGAAACCTTACACATAAAAAGATAATAGCATAACTGACGAGGTTTAGCACGGTCTGAAATAAAACGGAAATAGAAAAACCAAAGGATTGCCCTTTGGTTTTTCTAATTAGACTTCTTCTTCGACCGGTGATTCAGGCTTTTGATTCTCAAATTGAACCCCGACGACATGGATATTAACTTCCTCGGCCTCTAATGCTGTCATAGTCAATAAGGCTTGACGGATATTCTCTTGAATCTTTGAAGCAACGGCAGGAATTGATATACCAAATTTAATTAAGCAATACACATCGATAATAATACCGGTCTCGGCCAGTTCCACTTTAACACCTTTGCCGTGATTTTTTCTTCCTAACCGTTCCACTACTCCCGTAGCAAAATTGCCGCGCATGCCAGATACGCCTTCAACCTCGGAAGCCGCAATACCTGCAATTACTTCAATTACTTCCGGAGCAATCTCAATTTTTCCAAGACCGTCGTTATCTTGTTCCATTTCTAAAATATTAAATTCGCTCATCCCGAACACCTCCAAGATTTATACTGTTTTCATCACGTCATACAATTCCAGAAATTTGGTGTTAAATGCTCCTTCAACAAACTTTTCATGGTCAAGAAGCTTTAAATGAAACGGAATGGTGGTATGAATGCCTTCTACTACAAATTCACTCAGCGCACGCTTCATTCGGGCAATAGCCTCGTCCCTGGTACTGCCATACGCAATCACTTTGGCAATCATGGAATCATAATAAGGTGGAATGGTGTACCCAGGATAGGCAGCTGAATCAATCCGGACTCCCAAACCTCCCGGCGGCAAGTACATTTTTATTTTACCTGCTGAAGGAAGAAAGTTTTTCTCAGGATTTTCAGCATTAATCCGGCATTCTATCGCCCACCCTGTGAAGGTGACATCCTTCTGGGTCAACGTTAATTTTTCTCCATTAGCGACCCGGATTTGTTCTTTTATTAGATCCACCCCGGTGACTAATTCCGTGACAGGATGCTCCACCTGAATCCTTGTATTCATTTCCATAAAATAAAATTTGCGATTGCGGTAATCATATATAAATTCTACCGTTCCCGCACCTGAATAATCAACCGCTTTTGCGGCCATTACTGCGGCATTTCCCATCTCAGCACGAATTTCTCCATCAAGTGCAGGTGAAGGCGATTCTTCCAACAGTTTTTGAAGACGCCGCTGGATGGAGCAATCCCTTTCCCCTAAATGGATTGTGTTCCCGTAATTATCTGCAAGGACTTGAATTTCAACATGACGGAAATCTTCAATATATTTTTCCAAATAAACCCCAGGATTTCCGAATGCTGTTAATGCTTCCTGCTGGGTAATATTTATGCCTTTGATTAATTCCTGTTCATTTTTGGCAACGCGGATTCCTTTTCCGCCGCCGCCGGCAGTCGCTTTGATAATCACAGGATATTCAATTTTGCGTGCCAACTCAATTGCCTCATCGACATCACTGATGATTCCTTGGGAGCCTGGGACAATCGGCACGCCAGCTTCCCGCATGGTTTCTCTAGCGATATCCTTCGTTCCCATCTTATTAATGGCTTCAGGACTTGGCCCGACAAAGGTAATATTACATTCCCGGCAAAGCTCCGCGAAATCGGCGTTTTCCGCCAAGAAACCATACCCCGGATGAATGGCGTCACAGCCTGTCAATTTAGCCACGCTGATAATATTTGCCACGTTTAAATAACTATCTTTTGAAGATGTTGGTCCAATACAGTATGCTTCATCAGCCAGTTGTACATGCAATGCCTCGCGGTCTGCCTCAGAGAATACGGCAACCGATTCAATCCCCATTTCCCGGCAGGCACGAATAATCCTGACTGAAATTTCACCTCTATTTGCAATTAACAGTTTTCTTATCATTCTGTTACGCTCCTTATTCAGGTCTTACCAAAAACAATGGCTGGCCATATTCTACTAGTTGACCGTTTTTCGCCAACACTTCCACGATTTCCCCATTGATTTCAGCTTCAATTTCATTGAATAATTTCATTGCCTCCACAATACAGACAACCGTATCTTTGGATACCTTTGAACCTGGCTTAACATATACATCAGCATCAGGACTTGAGGAAGCGTAGAAAGTGCCTACCATTGGCGAAGTAATTTTATGTAGATTTTCAGTTTCAGCAGCAGGTGACTCCGTTTTTGCCGTTTCCTGTGTTGGCTGTTGTCCTGAAACAGGCGCTGCTTGTCCGTCTACAGCAACTGGCGGCATTTGTATCGCGGCGGTCATTTGTGGAATAGCTGCTTGGCCAACTGGCTGTACCGTTGTCACTGTCGCTGATCCGGCTTTTTTCATTTTAATTTTCGAACCATCATTTTCATAAACAAACTCGTCAATGCTCGATTGGTCAACCAGTTTTATTAATTCTCGGATTTCCTGTATTTTTAGCATAAACTACACCCCTTGAACTTTAATTTTTTCTGTAGGATCATTAAATCTCCGTCTAAAACTACAACTGCTTCTTAAACAACTTTATGGACTATAAACGGAAGAGCCGTGATTTATGACTAGCTACTAATACTATACGATAATAACTCCTATTAGTTCAATAAGCTATTTTTCGTAATCTGCAGGACTCCCCTTCCTTCATCTTAATATGTTCTGGAAGAAATGTGAAATAAGATGACCTTTTATGACTATCAAAAATTCATTTTTTCCTTTTTAACATAAATTAAAACAAAGGAAAGCCAGTTTGGCTTTCCTTACTAAAATTTATGTGATACTGTGATTATTTTGTTGGCTGGAAAGTAACGGCGACAAAATTGGTGTCTCCCATCTCCTTCTTAACTTCAAGGATAATTTTATTAGCTTCAGATGCGGACGGTTTATTTTTTGATTTTACCGTTACGTTCACTTTTTCTCCATCGGCCCTGACCAGGACATCGTCATATCCCATTGTCTTAATAAAGCCCTCCAGCATTTCTTCCTTTTGGGCGGTTTCGGTCAGTTTTTCCATCTGGTCTTTAGCTTTGCTTCTGTCAGCAGCCGGGAGATTGGTGGATGCAACAATATTTGTTAACTGTTCTTGCTGCTTGCTGCGGGACTCCTCAAGTTGCATGCGCATTTTTTCAAATTCAGCATCGCCAGCAATGGTAGAAACAATGGTCTGTTCATCCTTCGATTCTGCATTTGTTTTCGTTTGCGCCTTATCTTTAACATCTTGCTGTACTTGGGCAAGGTCATTTGTTTTTTGTTCCGGCGAAGTAATATAATATACGGATAACACAACTACAAGACTTAACATTGTTAATAACCAAACTGTTTGTTTTTTCAATAACATTGATAAATCCTCCTTTTATTTTTTAGGAAATACCCCAACTCGATGGCTCGGGACTCCTAAGACTTTGGTGACTGCTTCCACAATCCATTTTTTCACCTGAATGTTTTCTGCTCCCTTGGCCACGACCATGACACCACGAATATCGGGCCTTTTGGTTTCTACTACAATCGGAACCTCTTTCTCTCCGTTGCGGATAATGACAACTTGTTCATCAGTTGAAATATCCTGAACCTTTCTTTGACCGCCTTCCCGATCTGTTTCTTCGGTTGTCTGTTCCTTGGTGACTTGATTTTTTTCAAGAACCTTGCGATCGGTCGAATCAATCGTCACTACAACTGTTACATCATCCACTCCCAATATCTCCTTGAGAGCTTTCTCCAACTGACTTTCATATTTTTTTTCATAATCTTCAATAGACTGATTAGTTGAACTTTTGTTCAATCCAAATGCCGGAACATCTTCGTCTGGCTCTGTTTGACTGGCATTTGCCGGTTGATTAGCCCCTGAGCTTTTACCCGTTGTCATGAATACATTGCCAACAATCATAAAGGCTGCCCCAATACAGAGGACAAGGAGCATATACTGATACTTGCCTGGCTTTTTCCCTGGTTTATCTTCGCTCGTTTGATTTTCAAGTTTTAGCAGCTTTTTGAGCCATGAGAGCGGTCCTTGGTTATTGCCCATTTTACTTTTGGATCCCCCCTTCTACCGATACTTCGATTGTTTCTTTGGATACATTCCATTTTTGCGATAGAAACGCGGCAATTTTTTTGGTTTCATCTAATTCCGTTTTAGATGGAAGAGGTGCTTTTGTGTTAATTTCTACTGGATTGATTGCTTCCACTGCCTTACTGCCTGTATCAGGCGGTTTTAATTGAATCATTACCTTTTGGAGGTTTTCAGGAAATGCTTTGTCCCCTTGTCCATTCGTTTCGATATCGATCTTTGCTATCTCCAATCCGTATTGTTCCATCAACTCCTCCTTAGCGTCCTTTTTTAGCTGGACAGCCATTTCTTCTAAAATATATGCATCTTGGGAGGCTTGTATTTCTTTTTTCTTCGAATCTATTAAATTTTCCATATTTTTTTCTCCAGAAGTTTGGAAGGATGGAATCGATGCGATAGCCGTTTCAAAGTCCTTGGAGATCAGTTTTAAAACCGGGGTTAGTATAATCGCAATTAATAGTAACCCGGTTACCATTTTTGTATATTTTTGAAAGCCGGAATTGGGAAGGAGCATATCTATGACAGTTGCCAGCAGAATGAAGAGAATGATATTGGTAACCCATTCTTTTAAAAATTCCATTTCATTTTCGCACCCCCTATCTCATCATCATGGTTAAATTGCCAGCGGCCACAATTACAGTGATACTTAAAAAGAACATAAGAGAAACGATACTTAATGCCGCAAAAACATAAATGACACTTTTGCTGATAATATCCAAGCAGGTAATGATGGGTCCACCGCCCAGCGGCTGAAGGATGGCGGCAGCAAATTTATATATAAAAGAAATCATTAAGATTTTTAAGGCAGGAAATGCCACAATGATCAGAAGAATAGCCACCCCGGCAATGCCCACAGTATTTTTCAGCAGCACCGAGGCACTGACAACCGTATCGGTCGCATCCGTAAACATCCTCCCGATAACCGGTATGAAGTTTCCCGTGATGAATTTAGCGGTTCGGATTGTGATTCCATCCGTTACTGCAGCAGAAGCCCCTTGCACGGAAATAACCCCTAAAAATATCGTTAAAAATAAACCCATTAATCCGATACTCCAGTTTCTCAAGAGCCCGGCCAGCTGTGTAACTTTATACTGATCCGAAATCGTGCTGACAACGCTGAGCAAGGTTCCTAGAAACAGAAGCGGCAAGATAATGTATTGCATAAACATCCCGCTGATATTCATGAGAAACAGGATCACAGGATGGAAAAAGGCTGCTGAAACAAGCCCGCCGGAAGCGGCAATTAAGGCCAGCAAAATCGGAATTAAGGCAAGCACAAACGATATCATCGTCTCTATGGCTTCAGTGGTATAGCTGATCGCGATATGAAAGCTGTTGAGTGCAAGAATGACCAAAACCATATAAACAATGGCATAGGCAATCTTGCTAATATTGCTTTTTTCAAACGCGTTTTGCATGGATTGCAGGAACATGCTGAAAATAGCCAACATAATTAAAGTTCCTAGCAATTTGCCATTTGCCGTGAACTCATGGAAGATAAATTTTAACAATCCCTGTCCCCACTGTTTTAACGAAAAGTCTTTCTCCCCTTTAATAAAGTCATAAAGGCTCCCTTTTTGGCTCTCGGGCAGAAAGCCGCCGTATTTAGCCGTAATATCTTCCCAAAATTTCGTCAGTTCAGATAAATCCAATGTTTCCAGCTGAGCATTTACCAGTTCCTGAGGTGATTGAGGAGTTGCGGATTCTTTCGTATTTTCGACGGCTTGTACACCTGACGTAAAAAAAAACAAATAAATCACAATCATTATTGGAATAAACTGCAGCCTCTGCTTCAATGGTTACACCTCTTTAGAAACATTAAGCGCCCTGCTCACATGGACTTGAACCGAGCGCTCCGTTTGCTTTTTAACTTCAGACCTGGATTAACTTGGAATCAACTTGATTATCGTTTCAATTAATACAGTCAAAATCGGGATCGCCATAGCTAAAATGATGATTTTACCAGCTAATTCAATTTTTGAAGCAATTGCTCCCTGACCGGCATCTTTGGTAATCTGTACAGCAAATTCGGCTATGTATGCGATGCCAATGATTTTGAGTATCGTTTGCACATAAACCATATTTACCTTTGCATTGATCGCAAGCCGCTCGAGCATATGGATAATTTCATAAATTTTGTCCACCAAAAAAAGAAAGATGGAACAGCCGACAAACACAATTAACAGGAATGCGATGTTAGGTTTTTGCTCTTTAATAATTAAAGACAGGAAGGTTGCAATAAGTGCGATGCCCACTATTTTAAGAATTTCAATCGCAAAGCCCTCCCTTCTATTGAAACAAAAACACCGATTTTATTTTTTGGAACAAATCATTCACAATCGATGCTACCTGAAACAGAATGTATATAAATCCAAACAACGTTACCCACTGGGCATATTCTTTTTTCCCAACCTGATCCAGCACGGTATGCAGAAATGCCACAACAATACCTACCCCGGCTATTTTAAAAATAATATCCACTTCTAAGCCCATTGCTTTTCCCCCTAAAATAGTAGAATAATCAACAGCAAGCCTGACAAAAATCCCAGACTCTTGACCATTTTTTCGTATTTTGCCTGTGCTTGGACAGCATCGGCTTCTTCCCTCTCTAAATGGGAAAGAGTCAGCATAATCTGCTTTTGCTGGGAAAAGCGGTCATGTCGTCCCAAGGTCTCTCCGAACTGCTTCATAATCTCAAACTCCGCGTTTCTCAAGGCTGTCGTGTTCCATACTTCTTTTAAACTGGTTTGCCAGGCCTCTTTTACCGTCGTCTCAGTATCCATTAATTTCTGTGAAAAGCTATCGAAGAAGGTTGATAGCGGTTTTGCCAGCTGTTCCGACAGCCTTCTTGCAGCCTCATGCAGGGGGGTGTGGCCATACATGATTTCTGCTTCTAGTGATTGTAAGGCACTCCTTAATGCCCTTAACTGTTTGGGACGCTCACTAAAGTGCCTGGCGGCCTCAAATCCTGTCAATGTCGTGGCAACAATAATAAATATGGCGCCAATCACCTTAACCATCTATGTCACGCTCACTTTTTGATTTAAATCTCTTCCCGATTCATCCAATATGCGGGCTATCGTTCCGGGACCGGAACTTCTGTTCAGGATAATATATCGCTCGAAAATTTTTTGGCTGATAATCTCTCTTAGAGTCGGCCTTCCTGTTAACTCTTCCAGGCTCGTCCCGTGAGTGGTCATGACCAGTTTTATGCCGGCATGAACAGCCTCGAGTATTGCCTCTGTGTCTTCCCGACGGCCAATTTCATCGACGATCAATACCTCTGGGCTCATAGAGCGGATCATCATCATCATTCCTTCGGCTTTTGGGCAGGCATCCAAAACGTCGAGCCGATGGCCAAACGTTAATTGAGGGACCCCATTGACGCACCCGGAAATTTCACTCCGTTCATCGACAATTCCCACTTTGTTGGCAGGGATGTTTCTATCACCTGTTGAAATAATTCTGGCTATGTCCCGAAGCAAGGTTGTTTTACCCGTTTGCGGCGGTCCGATGACCATGGTATTTTTCCAGCTTCCGTTAAAGATAAATGGAATGATGGCCTTGGCGGTGCCAATTTTTTCCCTTGCAATCCGAATGTTAAACGATGAAACATCCCGAATCGCCTTTACCTTTCCATTCTCCAGAATCACCTTCCCGGCGAGTCCGATTCGGTGTCCACCGGAAACCGTGATATAACCCCGTTTAAGCTCCTCTTCTAAGGTATAAATTGAAAAGTGGCTGATCTTATTTAACAAGTGAAAAGCGTCATCAGGCTGAATGACATACGATAAAAAGCATGGAGTCCCTTTTATCGACAGTTCTATTGGCCGGTGAATCCTAATTCTGATTTCTTCTATCTCTTCCAGTTGTTTAGGAGGGATTTGTTTAACTTGTTCTGCAATAGTTTTTGGCAAAAAGTTCAGGATGGTTTCCACATAGCTTCCTCCTTTAATACCGTAGTTCAACCTCAAATTGTCATTCTGATGCTCTCTAGTATCTCGCTACTTAAAATGTATGCCTGCTTGGACACAATATGACTGATAATCTCTCTATTCTTTCAATCTATTGCCTAAGAAAAGCGCAAGCGCCCTGGTCAGCGCTCGACAGGCCTCCTCCAAAAAGCTTACGCTTTTTGTTCGTGCGATGCCTATGCTTCCGAAGCCTTCCTTAGTGGAGGGCTCCAACTGAGATAAAGGAAACACGAAGAGCCAGCAACTACCTGAAGAAGCTTCCAGGGCTTTGCGACGAGCTGAACAGCCGCTTCCTCGAATATGCTTTGGCGCAGGAGCAGGAGGCGCATTCGTGCTTGACTTATCGCAAGCGCGGAGACCGAAGGCGTCTCGTCGCTAGGGCGCTCCTCGAAAAAGCTATCGCTTTTTCTTCGTGTGATGTCTATGCTTCCGAAGCTTTCCTTGTGGAGCTAGACAATTCTCATGGTCAAAAATTTTATACTTTCCTATCCATCAAAAACAAAAAAAGGATTGAACCATTTGAACGGTTCAATCCTTGTTTATTAAAAATGGCTGTTAATTTTCGCTCCAGTCGCTAAAGCAAACCCGCAGGCATGCCGGAGCCTCCTCGGCGCTGGCAGCGCCTGAGAGGTCTTCCCTGCCCCGTTCTCCCTCAGTAGTCGAGCTTATCCGCTCCAGTCAACAGTGTTTTTAAAGAATAACATTATCATTTAACATAGCCATATTATTTGTCATACTTTTTTACCCAATTGTATATCTGCATTTCCGTTACCGGGCCATTATAATGCTCCCTGATGATTCCCTGTTTATCTATGACGAAGGTTTCCGGCTGACCGGTGACATTAAATTCCTTTGACACTTTCGCGTTATAATCAAATAGATAGGTCATCCCATCTTTATTGTTTTCGGACACCTTTTTGATGCGGTCAATAGTTTCACCGCGGTTTATCATTAGTAATGGATATTGGTTCCCATAATCCTTTTGAAAGGCTGCCAGTTCCGGGAATTCTTCCTTACAAGGGGCACACCAGCTTGCAAAGTAATTTAAGATCACTACCTTACCTTGATATTCAGCCAGTTTGGTTGTCCCTCCATCGTAATTTGGCAGTTCAAAATGATATGCCTGATCGCCCACATCCGTATGTTTCCCTTTTGTGACCAAACTGTAGCCAAAAAATCCAAACATACTAATTATCAGAATTAACACGAGTGATTTGATGATCCGTTTATTCATCGTATCGCCTCCTTACCGCCCTGGGTGTTGTACAAAACAGGCTGACCTAACCGTCAGCCTCTTTAAAGCTATTTTTCCAGCTGCTTTAAAAATGCCATTTCCTTTTTCAGTTTGCTTTGTTTCCGGTCCAGAATAAACAGATAGCCAAATATGACCACCCAAGCAACAGTATAGGCTGCATACATATATTGATAAGTCATTTTGATTCCTCCTAATTTTCAATATCCGATCTTAATTTTTCTTTATACTGCTCTACTTTAATTTTCATATTTTCAAGCGTAACGCCTTTATTTAACAGATAACCATAAAGAACCGTGAACGCTAATATAGAAATCAACAGTGCAGCAAGCATCGATGGGGCAATCCCACCGCCAGATTGGTCTGACCCTTCACCGAATACCACCGGATGCAATTTGGTTTGCCACCAGCGAATGGCAAAGAAAACGATTGGTACATCCACAAAACCTATGATGCCAAAAACAGATGCCAGCCGGGCTTTTTTATCCCACACTCCATCCATTTGACGGATCATAATGTAAGCAATGTAGATGAAAAATAGAATCAGAGTGGTAATTAACCGCGGTTCCCAAACCCACCAAGTGTTCCATGCTGACTTTGCCCAAATAGGGCCGGTTGTTAAAACAATAATCGTGAAAACAATGCCAATTTCAGCAGATACATAGGCATAGGTATCAAAAATCCGGTTACGCTTTACCAGATACATAATACTAAACAAACAAGTGATGAAAAAGGCAAAAAAGGCCACCCATGCGGAACTCACATGGAAATAAAAGATTTTTTGGGCAGCACCCATCGTCTTCTCTTCTTCCGCAAAGAGGAAGATAAAATAAATAGCGGTTAACATCGTTACGACCGTGCCGCCAAATAATATCTTTGGCAGATAAGATTCTTTCGATCCCACGAGCTGTGTTTCAGGGAGCAGCGGTTTCTCTTTTTCGAGATTCATACTCATAGCTTAAACCTCCAGCACATAATCAATTAAAAATAAAGAAATAACAAAGAATATAACATCATAGGAAGCAACCATCTGAGTCCAAGACAGCGCGCTCGATAATTTACTCATATCGGATAAGACGATTCGAGTCGCCTGCGTGACTCCAATTAAGACAGGACTTGCAATGGGAAAAAGCAATAAAGGGAGCAACATTTCGCTGCTCTTTGAGTTTCCTGCCAAAGCCGCTAAAAACGTACCGATAGAAACAAACCCAAAACTTCCAACAACTATAATAAGAATAAAATAGGGTATACTTCCGGCCACCTTAAAATCAAACAGCAAAAACAAAAACGGAACCGCAATCAATTCAACAATGATGAGCATGGTGAAGTTGGCGAGGAATTTGCCCAAATATATTCCCGCTGGCTCCATCGGCGCAACGAGCAGGGCATGCAAGGTGTCATTCCGCTGTTCCGATACAATGGACCGGTTCAAGCCTAAAATGCCCGCGAACACGATAATCACCCAGATAATTCCCGGGATAACCGCCTTTGTCATATTGTTGGAAGGATCAAAGGCGAAGCTGAATACTACAATGACCAGGCTGGCGAAGATGGTTTGCGTCACCAGCACCTGTTTGGTTTTCCATTCAGAAAGTAAATCCTTTTTGGCGAGCAGGAGGGCGGATTTTAATAGATTCATGACACTCCCTCCATCTGTTGCTCATATTTCTCAGTAACCGTTCCTAAGGATTGGTTTTTTACCGGAAAATCATCAACCATTTTCCCGTTTTTTATGATAATAATCCGGTCACAAATTTCAGCTGCCTGTTTAAAATCATGGGTAACCATTAATGTGGTCGTCCCTTTTTTCTTCATAGAAAGGATGACATTATTCAATATAGTCATGGCCCCCTGATCGAGCCCTGTATGCGGCTCATCCAAAAGCAATATTTCCGGGTCGTGAATTATGGCTCTGGCAATGGCGATTCTTTGAATCATCCCACGAGAAAAATTTTTGACTGGGTCATGCAAAAAGAATGATAGCCCCACTTCTTTCACCAGTTGAATAGCCCGCTCTTCGGCACGGTCCACTCCGTATAGCTTCCCAAAGAAAACAAGATTTTCCATTGGGGAATAATGATCATATAGTAAGCTTGCATGGGGTAAATAACCGATGTTTTTTTTGGCTTCAATGGCCTTTTTTCTCAAATCCAAGCCATTCATTTTGACCGACCCGGTTGTGGGTTTAATCAAGCCTGCGATAATTTTTAATAGAGTACTTTTTCCTGCACCATTCGGTCCCAGGATGGCAACTGTTTCTCCTTTGCTTACCTTGAGGTCAATACCGCGCAAAATCAATTTATTATCCGCTTGCTTTGTCAGCTTGGTTATGTCTATCATTTGCAGTTTCCTCCCTTACTAGCAAGCTACTCTATGTATTGACGTAAACTTAATTTCACCTGTACCAGATGCTGTTTATAGGCGTTAAGCTTTGCATGATATTCTTCTTCGGTCAGCTTGCCATCACCAAAGGTCTCTTCGAGTTCAATAATTTTGTCCATAATGGCCTTTTGCTTGGACATTAACAGTTTAAATGCCTTCTCTTCCTTATCTGCACCGAGCCGTTCCTGCTCTAATCTAGCTTTTCTTTTAAAGTATATATAGTAGGAGACACCGGCAATAATGATGGCTCCCATAACAATCAAAAACACATGCGGGTTAAAACGGTTCAATGGTGATTGGGCCCACATTCTCAAATGACCCGGGTTATGGAAAGCAGGTGCCGTTCTTGTGACAGAGCTGGTGGTTTTATCAGTACTATCTGTTCCCGTCTGGGACGAACTATCACTTTTGGGCTGCACGTCTTTGTTATAGACAATGGTGAAGGTCTGGTCTGCTTTGATATTTTCAATACTGTAACCCCAATAGTTTTGGTCATCAAATTTGAAAAGTCCCTGACTGGTGGAATCAATTCCTTTGGTTTCAATACTTCCCATGCCCTCTGGCACAAGAATTTGGAACAACTGCACTGGATAGTCCACAGTGAGGTTCATTTCTTTCCCTTTTTCGACCCGGTAGCTGTAGGGCAGCACCATGGTTTGGTTGGCTGGAATCGGGGTAGTAGTAATAAAACCAGTGTCTGTCTGTTTAAAAGCAATTTTACTATCTGAAAAATTTAAGTCTTTGATTCCATTCGGAAGAGTTACCTTTAATACCGCCTCATCTTGCCCGTCTCCTTTATACTCCTGATCAGAGGAATTTGTGTAATTCACCATGTTCATCATGTTGACAGACCCGTCATCCCCAGGACTGACAACGAGGTAATCCATATCAATCACAACGCTTGATTCCGATGCAGCTTCCCCATAGATGGGGAAAACCAGCAGCCAGCCAAGAAGGAATACGGTGATTTTTCTGATCACTTTGCATCCCCCTTTTTCTGTTTATAGCTTTTCATTTGTGTCTCAATTTCTTTTTCCACTTCGGCCATTAACTCTTGGTCAATACTGACATTTTGCAGTTGTTCTTCCTCCTGCATGATGTTCGCAATCTCCACCTCATACTGCTTTTTTAAATTCTTGTAGTCGGCATGCGAAATTTTATCCATTTTATATTCGAATTCAAGCTCGTTTAAAGTGGTCAACAGTGCTTCTTTTGTTATTGATAAATCTTTGCTGCTATTTCCGAACTGTAAGTAGTTATCCCACCTAAATAAAGGTGATAGGATAAAAAAAAGACATACCAGCGCTAATGCAGCAGTAAAAATCATGGAAACAACGGAGATATCCGGCATTATGTTCACATCCTAAAGGTACTTTTTCCGTTCTTCATCAATTAGGGATGATAGGATTTCACCCTCAACTTCCTCTTCGATATTCCGATCATCTATTACTGGGTCCTCGGTGCCTTTCCTCTTTACCCATTTTCGGATAACCAAGAACAATCCGGCTCCGGCAATGCCCAATGCAGCAAAGGGGAGAATCCAGGCCGTTAAACTAAAACCGCTTTTTTCCGGGGCAGTCAATATTTCTTCTCCATAAATGTTGACATAATAATCACGGATTTTATCCTTATCCCATCCTTTATTCATCATATCAACCAAATCTTGTTTAAACTCTTTGGTTTCGTTACATGTATTTGGGTCACATTCGTAATGATCTTGTCCGCAGCCGCATGTGCAGCGGAACTGCGATGCCACTGCTTTGAATTCAGCGGATTTGTAATCCATTGCCGCTGCCTGTACCCGGAATACGGAAACTTGAAATAGGAGCAACGTCATCAGAAGACCCAAATAAATTTTATTTTTCATGTTATGCCACCTCTTTGCGCACGCCAGTGTACCGCGGAGTGACATTTCCATATTTCCCGTTCCAAATGGCAAATAGTGCTCCTATGACAATCATGAAGGAACCAACCCAAAGCCAATTCATCATTGGGTTGACCTTTACAACAAAGGTTGCCTTTCCATCATCTTCCCAAGCGCTTAATACAATATACAGATCCTCTTTCATCGATGAGATGATGGCTACCTCTGAGGAAGGCTGATCCCAGTTTCCGTAAAATACCTTTTCAGGTTGATAGGTTCCTAGCTTTTCTCCGTCTTTAAATACGGTTACATCGGCATATACGATATCGTTGATTCCTTCCTTTTTCTGGTCAAGACGTTCATAGTTTAACCGGTAGTCATTTATTTCAATGGATCCACCCAATGGCACTGTTTTCATCGTTTCTTTATCGTAGTTTTGGGAGCCGATAATTCCCATTGCTATAAAGGCGATACCCAAGTGGACGATGTATCCCCCGTATCTGCGGCGATTACGGATCATTAAGCGATATAAGGCCACATGCGGTTTTTCTTTTGTCATTTTTCTACGTGCCTTTACACCCCGGTAAAATTCCAAGAAATGAGTAATGAGAAGAAGTGTAATCACGCCGTATCCAATAACAGCCCATGCTTTGTTCATACCCAAGATAACCATTAACCCCATTGCGACAACGGCAAGAATAGCCGGCATCAAGAAGTTTTTCCTAAGATTTTTGACGGTCGATTTTTGCCAAGCAAGCAAAGGGCAAACAGCCATCACAAACATCATGGATAAAAGAATTGGCGCCTCCACTTTGTTAAAGAATGGCAATCCCACTGTAACTTTGGTCCCCCGTACTGCTTCTGAAACAAGCGGAAAGATTGTTCCCCAAAATGTGGCAAACGCAGCACCGACAAGCAGAAGATTATTGACTAAAAAGCTGCTTTCCTTTGATACAAGGGATTGAAATTCCCCTGCGCTTCTTTTTAACAAATTGTAGCGGCTCATCAGCACATACAGCGCCCCGATTACCGCTATAGCCATAAACACCAAGAAGTAAAGACCTAAATTCGAGTTTGCAAACGCGTGCACACTGGTCAGTACGCCACTTCGCACCAAGAATGTTCCAAAAAGTGTCAAAGCATATGACACAATAATTAAGCTGATATTCCAAACCTTGAGCATATTCTTGCGCTCCTGAATCATCACCGAATGCAAGAAAGCAGTAGCCGTTAACCATGGCATAAACGAGGCATTTTCAACTGCATCCCAGGACCAATAACCGCCCCAGCCCAGTTCCACATAAGCCCATTGTCCGCCAAAAATATTTCCCAGGCTTAAAAATAGCCAAGCGACAATGGTCCAGCGACGGGTCATTTTGATCCAAAAATCATCAACATTCTTCAGGATTAACGCTGAAATCGCGAATGCGAACGGTATGGCAAGGCCAACGTAGCCAAGGTAAAGCGTTACCGGATGAATAATCATCCCCGGGTTTTGCAGCATCGGGTTTAGACCTTTTCCTTCAGTAGGAACGGTGTCCAGCAGGGCAAATGGTTTTGAAACGAACCCCAAAATGAAGAAGAAAAAAACAGCATTCGCTAATAAAATGGAAGAAATATAGGGAACCATTGGATTCCCCTTCATTTTCCTTGAAAAGGCAATCATGGCCATATAAAGTGTTAAGAAAAATGTCCATAATAATAGCGATCCGGAATTCCCGGCCCATAAAGCGGTAAGCTTATAGATAATCGGAAGTTCGCTGCTGGTGTAATCCGATACATATTCATACTGGAACTGCGATGTTCCCAGCAGATAAAGCAATGAAAGCATGGCCATTGATGAGCATACCAGCAAGGCAACAATGCCGCCTTTTCCGCTGTTCACCAACTTTTGATTTTTCGTGCTGATGCCCAGAGTAGTAATAAGCAGGGAGTATAATGATAAAGCCAGTCCTATATAAATTGTTGCGTTAGAGAATAAATACATTTGGTCACCTTCTCAAGTTTGCCTGTTATTGTTCTTTCGGTGGCTGATTTAACTTGTCCTTATGTGTTTCAGGGTCATAGTTTTTGATATCCTGTCCTTCATATTTTGAAGGACATCTTGTTTTGACGGTTTCCGCCACAAACGTATCTTTTTTGGTTGGAGCCCCTTCAAGGATGGTAATGACTCCTTCCACAAAGTTGTCTGGCTTCGTTCCGTGATAGATGACATGCATCAAATTGTCCTTGTTATCCTTCACGTCAAATTTCAATTCAATTTTGTCCGGGTCCCACTTAATGGAGTCTTCAATCAACAATCCTTCCACTGTCACATAATCATCTTTGTGCTGGTTCTGGGTGGCTAAAAGCTCGTCCAACGTTAATTCCACTCCGCTTGAGCTCGGAGTGGCAGCCATAAGGAGGAAAACAATGGCCCCTGCAATAATAAATCCGCCAATTATTACAAGCGTGTTTTTCTTCATCCTGCTCACCTCTCATTAAATTAACTTTTTCATTTCTTCTTCGTACGTGTCTTGATCAATTTTTCCTGTCAGCAGTTTTTTACGAAGTTCCTTCTTTTCGTCTGTCCGATCTTGAAGGTTTTCCTTTTTTGCCGCAGTCTGTTTCTTCGAAGTTATCTTGTTTGATTTTGCAGGCTTACTGGCGCTATGAGAATTTGCTTTAAGTCCTAAATACACAAAAATCCCTGCGATGATAATGGCGATTCCAATGATCGATGCACCACCAATTCCAATGATTGGCTTGCTGGAATTAGAACTTTTGGTGCCTTTTGTGATTTGATCGGTAGCTGTGCCGGTCACTCCTGAGTGGGTTTCATCATCCGGGGGATTAAGTTTGCTAATCGCCTCCATGGATGATTCGGTCCCATCCTTTTTATAGGAAAACGAGTATTTTAATGGCTCGTCAATTTTTACATTATTGTATTGGTAAAAATAGAGCTCTTCGCCGTAATCGTCCTTTGAATTATCCTGTGCTTTTGGCTCCATTTGGTTATCCTTCGAATTCATGGGCGCGTAGTAAACAATGTCGAGCTGCTCAATTTCTGCATTATTTTTGAATTCGTATGTAAAGGTTTTGCTGTTTTGATCTTTTACATCAATCGTTTGGGTGTAGTACTCAATGACATATTCATAAGTCTCGTTATTTTTGATTGGATTGGATGGTTTCCAGGAAATAATCCCCTTTTCTTTATCAACATCATAGGGCCGCTGAACTTCAGGCTGGTCTTTTTCCGGAAAGTCAGCTACTAATATGGCCTCGAAACCTTTATCAGCAGCAGGGACAGGAATCTCAATCTTCCCATCGTAAGCTTGTCCACTTTTATTGGTTACGGTTCCATACTGGCTGATTAATAAGGATGGGATGTCCCGTGACGACCAATCCTCAGGATAGTCAAACTCCGGCATTATTTGAACCTGCATGGATTGAAAGGGAAACTTATCCGCTTGAAATGCAGTTTCTGCATGTGCTCTTGGAGTGATGAAGCCAATCGAAAATAAAACCGTTACCATAAATGCCAGTAACTTTCTTCCTCGCATAATAATCCTCCTTGATTCCAACGAACTAGAAAAGTTCTAAAGTTTTCCACTATAGTCCTCTTTGAAATAAATATATTCTTTATCGGACCCTCACGGCAGAATCACTATTGAACATTTTGTTAAACGGGCAAAAACGTTACGTTTTCGTCATAAAATAACCACAATTTATTCACATTTATAATCTTTTGAATTTTCCCTCGCTCCATGTGTGTACATAAAAAATGGATCTGTTCAACTATCTTGGTGATTCTTACACCCCTGTTGATTGGAGAAGATAAGATTGATTCCTCGAAAATCCTCAATATGCTATTCGCTAATTTCGTGCGATGAAAATTCATGGATGCTTTCCTCGTGCAATCGCATTTTCTTCATGCGTGGGCCGATTCGAGGATAAATTTCATTTCCCTGCGGGAGTACGGGGCAAGGGTTCCACAGGCGCTTCCAGCATCGAGGAGGCTCCCCCGGCACGCCCGCGGGTTCGCTGAGCTTCTTTCGCTGCAATCAGCAGCCTAATAAAAAAAACCGAACCCTTATTGCGGATTCGGTTCAAGATACTCATCTGGAAAATCATTATTAACTTTTATTGAGCGGATATAACTAACAATATCTGAAATATCCTGTGTTTTTAACTGACGCACCCCATCAAGACCTTTGAGTGATGGCCCCATTCTTGTTTCTTCACGACCATATGCGATACTTATCCAAATCTGGCGATCCGTTGTATATTTTAGATATTGAGGGTTGGATAGCGCCGTACCCATTTTAAGCTTGCCCTCACCTGACGCGCCATGACAGTTTTGGCAATAAATATTATACTTCTTTAAGCCCCGCTCCGGATTGCCCGAAATTTTCTCTGGCACCTTAAAATCTTTTTCTTCCGATTGCCAATCACGAATAAACGAAACAAGATTGTTTAAATCTTTTTCTGACAATCTACTTCCGTAAGCAGGCATACCTGTGTCTTGTCTTCCAAATTTCACATAATGATAAAGATTCTTGTCAGAAACAGAGTTTAAAAAATTTTGATTATTAATGGCCGTACCTGACTTTGCTCCTTCACCATTACCAGATTCACCATGACAAATCTGGCAATTTTCATTGTAGACTTCTTTACCAGTTGCAATTGCTTGTGCGCTTTTGCTTTCGAAGATACCGCTATTACCGATTCCAAAAATGACAACAATGACAATAATTATGTAGCTGCCAATTAATATTTTTTTCATCTGGCGCTCCCTATTTTGGTTCAGGTGTTGGCGTTGCTTCCCCTATATCTCCGTATTTTGAATGAATTAAATCGTAAATTTTCTTAGGGCTTTTACCATCAAGATGCATATCTACCGCCTCCCGGGCGATATCGACACAAACATCTCAAGAGACGCCCATCGAATCCCATTCATTAACTGCTTTATCGTCACCAAATTGGCCAACAAAGCAATCCAAGTTACTCTTATGACCGTCACTCACTCCACAGCCGCAAAAGCATGGAACTTGAGCAAGTACCTCCGGATATTCAGAAGCGATAATATAGGTTTGTTGAACCTTTTCAGGTGACTGCATGACATAATCGGGAAGCGCCGTATGTTTTTTATCAAGCGTAAATTTTTTACTATCAACTGTAGAGCCGCAGGCGGCAACAAACAGTGATAATGAAATTATGAGGACTAATACTGAAGCAATTCTTTTCAAGTTTGTTATACCTCCCTTCATTCTATTTATAAATTAATCTTAGCAAAAATTTAACAGTGGGAAGTTTATTAAATATTACTATTTCGTGAAGTTTAACGATTGCTTAAGAGGATAGTTAAAATATTTAATCCAATCTATTAAAGAATAAACAAGGGATATTCTAAATACCCCTTGTACCAACTTTTACATGTTCATAGGATTGTGTCCAGTATTGCTGTTGGAGACTAACGTTGGGTCAACCATACCAAATATCATGGCAATATGGGAAACAACTAAAAACATACCTACAAATATCGCATGAATTTTCAATTTTTCCAAAGCGGATTTCTTTTTAAAGATGATTCCTAAATCCAGTAAGGCCATGCCTAGCAACGGAACGATTCCTAACAAATAAAATGTTACAGCAAGAACATCGATCCATCCCTTCCATTCATCATTAACTGTCAGAGGGATATAGGCTGTTTTCATCAAATAAACGAATATCCCCGTGAAATAAATACCGACAAAAATGGAGACGGCTTTATTCACTTTTTTTAATGTGCCATCCAGATTACGGGTAAAAAGGATCGCTAGTTCTGATACCGCAATCGTTTCAGCACAGATAACTGGAATGGCCATAAAAATAATCAAGTTCCAAGGCTGGTTTGATGCTAACAAGGCCATATAATGTGTCATATTCATTTATTTTGCTCCCTTACGATTAGTAGTTACTACCTAAATGTAAGGACAAAATATGGAGAAACTTTGCAGAAAGAATGGATAAATTGTTAAGTTATTTTTAACAAAATGGCCCTGCTAAATAGGGCTGTTGATTGCAGCGAAAGTCAATCAGCGAACCTGCGAGCGTTCCGGGAGCCTAACAAAAAAAGCAGGGGGAAATATTCCCCCTGCTAAGATTTAGCCACGCGATACATAAGTACCGTCTGTAGTATTAATAATTAAGCGGTCTCCCTGGTTAACAAAGAAAGGAACCTGAACAACAAGTCCAGTTTCTACTGTTGCTGGTTTTGATCCGCCAGACGCTGTGTCCCCTTTAATACCAGGTTCTGTTTCTGTTACTTCCAATACTACTGTATTAGGCAATTCCACTCCTAGTGTCTCGCCTTGGAACATCATGATATGAACTTCCATGTTTTCCTTTAAGAATTTCAACTCATATTCGATGCTTGTTGCCGGAAGCTCCACTTGCTCATATGATTCCATATCCATAAATACGTGTTGATCACCGCTAGCGTACAAATATTGCATCTTGCGGTTATCGATTTGAGCTTTTTCTACTTTTTCACCGGCACGGAATGTTTTTTCTTGAATAGCACCTGTTCTAAGATTACGAAGTTTGGAGCGGACGAACGCAGCTCCCTTGCCTGGTTTTACATGTTGGAAATCGATGACGCGCCAAATGCCGTTATCCACTTCAATGGTTAATCCAGTACGGAAATCGTTAACTGAGATCATGTTTTATGAATCCTCCTAAATAAATTACAAAATAATAAGTTCTTTTGTGGAATGTGTGAACGGTTCGTTGTGGTCATTTGTAATCAACAAATCATCCTCAATACGGACTCCGCCAAGACCTGGGACATAGATGCCGGGTTCACAAGTGACTACCATTCCAGGCACCAAAACGGTATCAGAGCGTTTTGAAAGACCAGGGCCTTCATGGACTTCCAGACCAATCCCATGACCAGTAGAATGGCCAAAATAGTCACCGTAGCCTTTTTCCGTGATATAATCCCTTGTTAAGTCATCTGCTTGTTTACCGGTCATTCCTTTTTTAATTCCATCCATCCCGCGGAGCTGTGCTTCTAGGACAATTTGATAAATTTCCTTAAGCTCTGCAGCCGGTTCCCCTACTGCAATGGTTCTGGTAATATCCGAAACATAACCTTTATAATAGGCACCATAGTCCATGGTAACCATATCGCCTTTTTCGATGACTTTTTCACTGGCCACGCCATGAGGCAGTGCGGACCTTACTCCAGAAGCCACAATCGTATCAAAGGAAGAAGATGTCGCCCCGGCTTTTCTCATGAAAAATTCTAACTCATTCGACACTTCCAGTTCAGTGAGACCTGGACGGATAAAGTCTAAAATATGTTTAAAGGCAGCATCTGCAATGTCCGCTGCTTCCTTTAATATCTTAATCTCTGCGTCACTCTTAATCAAGCGTAACTTTTCAACAACACCAGAAATCGGGACAAGTTCAGCTTCCACTTCTTTTTCATATACTTTATAAGAAGAGTATGTCAAAAAGTCCTCTTCCACTCCAAGCTTATGAATTCCTAATTTTTTGGACTGCTCTGCCACTTCTTTTGAAATCGAATCAGAGTATTTAACAATTTCGAATCCTTCACATTGCTTGGTCGCTTGCTCAATGTAACGGAAATCAGTGATAAACTGGGCCTTCTCTTCACTGATTAAAACAACGCCAGAAGTCCCAGTAAAATTTGATATGTAACGTCGGTTATAAGGGCTGGTAATTAGGATACCATCAATTCCATAAGCGGCGAACTGTTCCCTTAGGTTTTCTAACTTTGCCATGGTTTCCACTCTCCTTTTGCTCCACACGGATAGCAATATTTTATCACAACAAAAGCAATCATACTAATTAATTCTAGAGCCCACCGCTTCTTTAACAAGGAGTTTTTTGTTTTCGTATTCATAATGAATGGAGTAACCAATAAAGATGCCGTAGACAACAAACAAACATAGTGATGATATTATGGTATTTCGGCTTAGGTCAACAAATGGCTTCATCCCAGGTAACAGAGGATCTACAACAAAAAATACAATCAGAAACAAAACAAGTCCAAAAACCATGCCCAGCCATATTCCATTATATTTTTTTAACAAACCAAAATAGACAAACGATACACCCACTGAAAGGATCCCTAATATGAAAATCGACAGCAGCGCTCCAATCCATCCGTGTTTCCAATCACCCGTTGTCCAAGGTTCTAAGATTACGTTCGGACGGATTTCAGTTAAATGAAAGAAAAAAGAAAGGTATCCGATAGCACTCCAAAAGACCCCTCCAAACAAACCCGTCCAAAACACCATTAAAGGAAAAGGCATGGGTTTTGGATAGGACTCGTTATAATGCATATCTGACATAAGATAACCCCCAATTTACTGTTGTTTTGACCGGTATTGCAATAACGCCATGTTTATTGAACTACACTGGCTTAATAGGAATAATATACCCTTTGCTGCCTTCTCTTTTTCATAAAAAAATTTTTTTGGTTTCTTTGGAAATATCATGTCATGAATGGAGGTTTTTTGTTTCTTTTAGTAGAATACAATTAAGTACATATAGTTTTCTTCTTTGCATGATCTATATGTAAGGAATTTCCTGTTTTTAAAATAATGATCCATCACCATATCATTCAGCGGATTCTATAATAGGATGGATTTATGGCCAATAAATTTTCTAAATCTTTCCTCTAAAGTGTTTAAAAGGATAAAAATATGCTTAAGATGCTCTTAGGGAGGTGGCTTTACTTGAGAAAACGGACATCTGCTATTGTCATTGGAGGATTGTTCATTCTTGCCTTAATCGGGCTTTTTAGTTCATTTACAGCAAATCCTGCAGGGTTTATTCAATCAATCGCTGTCTTTGCATTAATTGGTTTACTGATTTTTTATCTGGTTCGTCGTTTTTCAACTCCAAGCCCTCAAAAAAGAGAGCAGCGGGCATTTCTAAAAGCTGCAAAAAAGTCTAAAAAACGACTTCAGCAAAGGGGCGGAGAGGCATCCTCAAAAGGCTCCTCACTTGCCACACTGACAACTTTAAAGAAAAGTAAAACCAAAAAGAATCCCCCTGTTCATCTTACCGTCATTGAAGGCAAAAAAAACAAAAAGAAAAATCGAGCGTCTTTCTAGACGTTCGATTTTTTATCCTGTCAAAATATTTTTATATTTGACTCTGATATATTAGTCTGAATATTCCCGCTCCAGTCGCTCAGTGAACCCGCGGACGTGCCATGGAGCCCCTCGGCACCGTACTCCCGCAGGATTTCCGCTCCAATCATCGGAGTTAAAGAAATCAGCATTATCGTTTAACAAAGCCTGATCTTTATGAATTGTCCAACAACAGGGTACTTTCGCTTTTCTAGTAACTCCATCGATTTAAAAACTGTTTTGCCTGATTTTTTCCCAGTTCAAACAACTGCTGCTTTTTTTCCTCCGTTAAGTGAAATTCCATTGATAAAACCTCTTTGGCAGGGATAAATATGATGTTTTGGGCGTGTTTTCTGGAAATATACCTTGCATCGTGGGCATCCTTCATGGTTTCAAATAAAGCACCAAACATTTCAATACCATTGTTGATTTTATGTTTTTCGTGATCGTGCACACTTGAACTTAGTTTTATTCCGAGTACCGGCCTTACTTTTTTGATATTTTCTTTATCAAATAGCCACATGGGGAAATTGCTCAATACGCCGCCATCTACTAAGATATTGATTCCATCATGGGATCGCATTTTTACCGGTTCAAAAAAATAGGGGATACTGCAGCTCATTCTGATCGCCTTTGCAATGGAAAATGACCCAGGGGATATTCCGTACTTTTCCAAATCATCCGGCAGTACGGCCATTTGACCATTTGATAGATCGGAAACAACCACCCGGAGTGTCTGTGGAGGCAAATCGGAAAATGTTTTCAGTCCTTTTTTCTCCAGCTTTTCCTTAACCCATTTTTCCAATTCGTTTCCTTTATATAATCCCAGTTTCCAATAAAGCATCAGCCACTTTGCTACCTTAGTGGGGATGAAAGTCTTTCGAGCATCCAGTATTTTGGATAGATCCAATTCATCTACTAATTGGTACATCTCCTTACTTGTATAGCCGGCAACAATCAATGCTGCTATGATGGAACCAGCACTTGTCCCTGCCAGCCTTACAAACCGCAAACCCCTGCTTTCGATTTCTTCGTACGCCCCAATAAGAGCAAAGCCTTTAATACCTCCTCCGGAAAATACCCCGTCTATATTCATGGCAGCCACTCCTAAAAGAAGGATTCCTTTTTACATCTTTAAGCGGCACGCAAGCATTTTAGTACAGAGGACATGGATAAAATTTTTCATTTCTCATTCGCTTTCATGAATTAGTAACATTTTGTCTACAAAATGTTCACTATGCCCCCATATTTCTTCATATTATCAACATATTCCTTCCATACACTTTACTTATCCTAGAATATTGTCAAAGAAAAAAGGCAGGGTGTTTTATGGGGCTAAAGAAGGAAAGAATCAAGATTTACGATATGACCTGTACCTCTTGTGAACGGCGGATTGAAAGAGCCGTAAAAAAGTTGGAAGGAGTTTCTTATGTAAAAGCAGATTTTACCGGTCAGTTGGCCGATATCGAGTACAATGATGAATTATCCAGCCTTGAAGAAATCAAACAGGCGATTCATCGTGTCGGTTACAGTACCGAAAGAGGAAAGGGATTTCAGTTCATTGGATTACTCATCGTTGCTGCCGCGATTATTCTACTTGGAATTAATACAGGCAGCTTTAATATGGATGACAAATTACAAAATGCATCTTATGCCGTGCTTTTTGTTATCGGTTTAATTTCCTCGCTTCACTGCGTGGGCATGTGCGGCGGGATTATGCTTTCGCAAACCTTTGGAAAAGAAGGCACTACCAAGTTTAAAGCCATGAAACCAGCTTTACTATACAATCTGGGCAGAGTTGTCTCCTACACCATCATAGGCGGAATAATCGGTGCGATTGGGTCGATATTTGCCCTCTCCCTGACAGCTAAAGCAGCATTGCAAATTTTTGCAGGTATCTTCATGATCATGATGGGCTTTAACATGACTGGATTTAAACTATTTCGGAAGTTCCAATTAAGGATACCCGCTCCGCTTTTGAAGGCGGTAAGCAAACCAAAGCCGCGGACTCCGTTTTTGATAGGTATATTAAACGGTTTTATGCCGTGCGGACCGCTGCAAACCATGCAATTATTTGCTTTAGGCACAGGCAGTGCTTTTAGCGGTGCTCTGTCTATGTTTATGTTTTCGCTTGGAACCGTCCCATTAATGCTTACTTTTGGGGCCTTATCAAGTCTGCTAAGCAAGGGTTACACCAAGAAAATCCTCAAATTCAGCGGGATTTTAATTGTGGTCCTAGGGCTTATCATGAGTAACCGAGGTCTAGCGCTTGCGGGTATGAATATTAGCCCGAGTTCAGTCATGGCAGGTATCGGCGGCTCAGATGCAGATTCGTCGAATGTTGTTAAAGCCGTTATGAAAGATGGGGTGCAAGTTTTAAGTATGAAGGCAGATGTATACGGGTATACCCCGCAAACTTTATATGTAAAAAAGGATACCCCAGTCAAATGGGTTGTCAATGCAGAGCAATTGACTGGTTGCAATAATACCATCGTCGTTCCTGAAATGAATATTGAGCAGAAACTTCAGGACGGTGAAAATATCATTGAATTCACTCCCGGAGATAAAGATATACCTTTTAGCTGCTGGATGGGCATGAAACGGGGTGTCATTAAGGTAGTTGATAATCTAGACAAAGTATCGGCCAAAAACAGCGCTGCTAAAGGAGTGGATGCTTCCACCAATGCGACAGCATCGACCGCCTCACAATCAACACCTAGCATTTATGGCACTGATATCAGTAAAGTGGCTACCGACCGTTTAATTAAAAGAGCGGTAATCGTAAACAATGAGCAAACCATTTCCGTAAAAGGGGTTGGCTATGAATTAGAGCCGCTTGTCATGGTGGCCGCTCCAAATATGAAAACCAAATTGTCCATTGACTTATCTTCATTTGACAAGCCCGAGCAAGGGTTTTTAATTCTAAACAGCAATACCAAACAAATAATCGCCGATTTTACCGGATCAAAAGGTGTGGTGGACGTTGATTTTACTATTGAAAAAACTGGCTCTTACGGCATCTATTTAAACGAAAAGGATGTCATCGGAATGATTGAAGTAGTAAACGTTGTAAATGCAGCAGACTTAGAGCAAATTAGGAGCAAATATATACAATGAGCAAAAAAGGGCTTTGGATATCATATACCAAAGCCCTTTATTATGGATTTTCTTCTTTTGCAAAAAACAGGGTAAATTTAGTGCCCTTTCCCTCTTCACTGCAAACCTCTATTTGAGCATTGTGCAGCTGCAGTATATTTTTTACGATGGTAAGGCCGATTCCATTTCCCTCGATGACATTTCTGCTTTTGTCCCCACGGTACAGCCGTTCAAAAATATAAGGCAAGTCATCTTGACGAATTCCTATTCCATTGTCACAAACTTCGACGACAATATTTTTATGGTTTTCAAATAGGTTAATCAAAATATGCCCGCCTGGTTCAGTAAATTTAAGGCTGTTCGCGATTAGGTTGATAAATACTTGTTTTAATTTATCCTTATCACCCTTGATGCGATACTTATTATTTGGTTGAACGACAACTTTAAGAATCATTTGCTTTTTCTCAGCAGCAATGCAAAAGTCGTTGCATAGTTCATTGATGATTTCATCCAAGAAAATGATTTCAAAATTCAGTTTGGCCGCTTCTGATTCAAATTCTTTTAAGACATTTAAGTTTTCAATCAATTTTCCAAACCGGATGACCTCTTCATTTAAGGCTTGCAGTTTTTCGGTTGTGACTGGAAATAGGCCATCCACCATGGCTTCCAAGTTATTTTGCAAAACATTTAGCGGTGTCCTTATCTCATGAGAAATATCGGAAACCAGTTTTCTTCGCAGTGTCTCCTGATATTTCAACTTGCTTGCTAAATCACGTACACTTTTGTGAAGGTCCTCTATTTCGCGAATATGACTCCGCTTCGAAGACTGGATATTGAAATCTCCTTTTGACAGACTAACTGACATATTCGCCGCTTCCTTTATTGGCAGCGAAAATTGTCTGGAAAAATAGAGACTTAAAAAACTAACTAGTATTAAGGTAACGGCCCCACTGGCGAGAATACTTTTGTTAATCGAAGATTTAAATTGAACGTCTTCCTCTGTCAGCAATACGGAAGAGTATTGTCCGATATTGGCAAAACCAACCACCTTTCCATCTACTTTTATTTTGAATATTTTTGACGTATAGACACCGCTATCCTGGGTCGGCATGGACTTGTTGCTTAACTGTCTTTTAATCTCGCTTGGATCCATCCCCCAAACCGGCTGCTTATTCTGGTCCAAAAGTGTGATACAATAATGGCCCATATAGGCTTCATGCATAAGTTCGATCCCGGAAGTTTCTGTCCACTTTCCGTCCCTTTTATAGGCAGCTTCAAAAGAGGAGACGATTTTTTCATATCGTTTATTTTGTAGATCCATCATATATTGATTAAATTGATTGGTGAGTGTGATATTGACGACCAATGTGATAAACAAGATGGCGGCAATGCTGCAAGTAAACAATAAAATACTTAATCTCCTATTAATAGAATGCAATTACACTTCACCACCAAATTTGTAGCCTGCTTTCGTAACAGTAAGAACATATTTTGGATTCTTTGTATCCTCTTCAATTTTCTTGCGGATATTTTTTATATGGACATCGATTGTCCGATCAAACCCGGCAAAGTCTTCCCCGTAAATTTTGTCAATCAGCTGCTCTCTTGATAAAACATTCCCTTTGTTATAGACAAGAGCGGAGAGAATATCAAACTCATTGGGGGTAAAAGATATCGTGTCTCCGTGAACCTTTATCGCCCTTTTCTCCCCATCTATGACTAAATTTCCATCATCAAATAGAATACCAGTTGAATGAAACCCACCATTCAATCTGCGAAACAAGGCATTGACTCTTGCAGTCAATTCTCTAGGACTAAGTGGTTTTATTAAATATTCATCGGCACCAATGGTTAAACCCTCAATGCGGTCATTTAATGACCCTTTCGCAGTCAGCATAAATATATGTACATCAGAAGTTTGTCGAATGATTCTACAAATCTCTTCTCCGCTGATATCAGGCAGCATTAAATCCAAAATGACCAGGTCTATAGGCTGGGTTCGAAAAATATTGATTCCATTCATTCCATTCAAAGCACAATAAACCTGATAGCCTTCTTTTACTAAGTAAGCTTTAATGACCTCGGAAACACTTTGTTCATCCTCAATAAGTAAAATTGAATTCATGTCTATCACCCATAAAAAAATGATTGAACGCTAATTTCAGTATACTAGGTATATATAGTGTTAAAAGGATAAAAGGCTGACAATTATGTGTCAGCCTTTTACCTCTTTTTCCTTTATAGCTTTACCTTTTGTAATCGCAGGGAATTCAGGACAACGGATACAGAACTGAATGCCATGGCAGCTCCGGCAAGCCATGGAGCAAGAAACCCTAACGCCGCTACCGGAATCCCGATTGAGTTATAAGCCAATGCCCAAAACAAGTTTTGTTTGATATTGGTAATGGTTTTTTTGCTCATATAAATGGCATCGGCAATGCTATTTAAATCACCGCGGATCAACGTGATGTCGGCCGCTTCCATCGCCACATCCGTCCCGGTGCCAATTGCCATACCAATATCAGCTACAGCAAGAGCAGGTGCGTCATTAATGCCGTCACCGACCATCGCTGCCTTTTTGCCTGCCGCTTGAAGTTTTTTAATTTCGTCAGCCTTCCCTTCCGGCAGAACCTCCGCTATAACTTGGTCAATCCCCGCTTGGGAGGCAATTGCCTTGGCGGTCTGGTGATTATCTCCGGTTATCATGATGACATCAAGGCCCATTTTTTTGAGACGGCTGATCGCTGTTTTGGAAGTTTCTTTAATCGTATCGGCTACGGCCACTGTGCCGGCATAATGGCCATTAATGGCAGCTAGCATAGCGGTTTTGCCCGACTTCTCCAGTTCCTCCATCTTAGCAAGGGCACTGGTAATTTCTATATTGAACTTATTCATTAGTTTTCTTGTTCCCACTAATAATTCCTGATCCTCCACTATTGCGCGAATACCATATCCAGGAATCGCCTCAAATTCACTAACATCCTTTAGAGCAATCCCTTTTGCTTGAATTCCTTGAACAATTGCCTGTGCAAGCGGGTGCTCCGATTGCTTTTCAGCAGACCCAACTAAAGATAAGAACTCTTCTTCAGCCTCATCCGTGAAAATATCTGTCAAAACCGGAGTGCCATTCGTGACCGTTCCCGTTTTATCCAGAACAACCGTCGTAATTCGGTGGGTCATTTCCAAATGTTCTCCGCCTTTAAAAAGGATGCCATATTCGGCAGAACGGCCAGAACCGGCCATAATCGAAGTCGGGGTGGCCAATCCTAATGCACATGGGCAAGCAATCACGAGAACGGCAATCATTTTTTCCAATGCTTCAGCAAAGTTTCCAGGGCTAGCCCAAACATACCAGATAATAAAGGTGATGAACGCTATACTTACGACAATCGGTACAAACACGCCAGAAATTTGGTCAGCAAGTCTTTGAATTGGAGCCTTAGACCCTTGGGCCTCTTCGACTACTTTAATAATTTGTGCCAATGCCGTATCTCTGCCAACCTTAGTTGCTTCTACCTTTAAGAAGCCATTTTTGTTAATGGTGGCGCCAATAACTTCATCTCCGGCCTTTTTATCTACTGGGACACTTTCGCCAGTCAGCATTGATTCATCAATGGCAGATTGTCCTTCTTTAATCATTCCGTCCACTGGAATTTTTTCGCCCGGCTTGATATGGAGAACATCCCCAACTGCCACTTCTTCAATCGGGACCACAATTTCCTTCCCATCCCGTTCGATGACCGCCGTCTTGGCCTGAAGGCCCATTAATTTTTTGATAGCTTCCGATGAACGGCCTTTTGCTTTTGCCTCGAATAGCTTGCCTAAAATAATTAATGTAATTAAAACAGCACTTGTTTCATAGTAAAGCTCCATAGCTTGGCCTTTTCCCATAAGGGACATGACCGATAAATATAGGCTATAAAAATAGGCGGCCGAGGTTCCTAATGCTACCAGCACGTCCATATTGGCACTCTTATTTTTTAATGCTTTATATGCCCCAACATAAAATTGGCCGCCTATTATAAACTGAACCGGCGTCGCCAATGCCAGTTGGAACCATGGATTCATAAATAGATCAGGCACCCAAATAAATTGGGTAAACGAAAAGTGGCCTGCCATGGCCCACAGCAGCGGAAAGGCGAGTATAGCCGAAAGAACAAACTTTTTAGATTGCTTTTCAATTTCCTTTTGACGGTAATCGATTGTTTCTTTCGCATCTTCCTTTAACCTTGCGCCATATCCCAGGTTTTCTACTTTTTTTATAATATCAGTAGTTGTTAAAGCCGTTCCATTGTACTCAACAGTGGCTTTTTCCAGGGCTAAGTTAACGTTTGCCCTCATGACCCCTTCCAGCTTATTTAAGCCCTTTTCAATTCTCGCTGAACAGGCAGCACAGGTCATTCCGGTAATATCCAACTCTGCTTTTTCGGTTACGACATCATAACCCAAATCTCTGATTTTGGTTTGGATGGCATCAATATTGATTTGTGAAGGATCATATTTAATAGATGATTTTTCCAAAGCAAGATTCACAGTGGCTGCATCTACTCCTGCTAATTTGTTTAACCCTTTTTCAATTCTTGTGGCACAGGCGGCACAGGTCATTCCAGAGATTTGCATACTTGTTTCTTTTAAAATTTGACTCATAGTAAGTCAGCTCCTTATACCCCACTCCGGTATATATAGATGTAAAAAGAACGTGCTAAATGATTAGCACGGACTTTTTTTATTATTTTACATCGTATCCTTGGTCATCAATGGCTTCTTTAATTTGATTCAATGAAACCTTGTTTGAATTAAATTCCACATCAACTGTAGCAGCATCTAGGTTTACTTTTACAGATTCAACACCAGCAAGTTTTCCGACGCTGCCTTCGACTGCTTTTACACAATGTTGGCATGACATTCCTTCGACGTTCAAGGTTATCTTTTCCATTCAAATTCTCCCCTTCGTAGGTTATTTAGTTAATGGTGTGTTTTACAAATTCATCTTACCATACCCCCCCATCCTATGTTAAGGATTTTCTTTCATTTTTTTTAAGAATTCTTTGTGGTTTCACAAAAAGTACACAATCAACCAATTGGAGCTTCATTTTTTCTACATACATTTTTTATACGATTGAGGTAACAAAGAAAGGAGTTGCAGTGATTATGAAAAAGCTTGCAATTGGAGTTTTTAGTGCCGCATTGATTCTTGGAGCCGGAACAGCTGTATTGGCTTCTGGAAACAATAACTCAGGTTCAGGTCTTAGTTTTGAAGACATGCTGCCATTTATGCAAAAGATGCACCCAGATTCCTCTAAGGGAGACTTACAGAATATGTACAAGGATTGTCAAGAAAATGGAGGAATGATGGGCGGATCTAATGCAGATCAAACAAGCGCCAAAAACATGATGAATAACCTTTAAAATATCGTGGAAAAGCAAACCCGTAATTAGAATGTAGAAAAGGCGAAAAGCTTGAAGGAAATTTGCTTCAAGCTTTTTTTCCTTTCAAGAACCGTTACCTTGTCAAAGGGACCAATAGGTTATCGTATCAAATATCCCCAAAATCAGCATAAAAATACCAGCGATGCGTTGTACCAAACCTCCAAGTTTTCTTCCTTTTTTCATCAGGACACCACTCCCGCCAATATACCAGATAAAGAAAATAAACACTAATAATGGCAAAGCCGTACCAAGAGCAAAAACCGATGGAAGGACAAAACCATAGGAAGTTGATAAAACGACCGGCATTAATGTTACAAAAAACAAAATAAACATGGTTGGACAGAAAGCCAGTGAGAAACTTAACCCCAGCATAAAAGAACCAAATCGATGTTGACCTGTGTATTTCTCAGACCGCTTAAATAGATTTATCGTCCCTGTCCATTTTATTAAGCCAACCATATATATTCCTACAAAAATTAGGACGGGGCCCATTATCTTCCTAAGCCATGGAAAATAGAGTGTTAGGTTTTGTTCAATTCCTTTTCCCAGCATCCACACTAAACCTCCTAAAAGAGAAAAGGCAACTATTTTACCCAGAGTGAAACTAAATACATCCTTCCACACGATTTTCTTTTGAAGGGAATTATTTCCGTACAGCGTAATGGCACTAATATTACCTGTTAGCTGACAGGGAGCAAGTGCACCCACCAGACCTAAAATTAATGCAAAAAGAACGGGCCATGTTTCCAAGCTATTTGCCATATTAAAAAAAGGCTGGCTAAAGAAATTGCTTATTTGACTTAACAAACTATACATATAATCACCCTAAAGAGTATTTTGATAGAGTTAGGCTAGCATAATTTAATGAAGAAAATTTGAAGAAAGATATTTGTTCAAATAAAAGTCGTTATTTTTTGAAGATGTTTTAAACTTTTGGTCTATTTTCCTGGTATCCTTACATCTATAAATACATTAATGTTGACATACAAAAGGGAGCCAATTTCATGGAGCAATTAATCGAACAGTTTAAAAATGACCAAGAATCGGTTTACCATACTTGGTTTTTACAAAATACTGACCGTTTAAAAGCCTTTAGAACCATACGGAAGGGACTAATAAAAGTTATCAATGAGATGGACGAAAATACATTTGGGAATGATTTTAAAGGCTCTAGTTTGGAAATGGTGGTGACAGCGATTTCTGAGCAAAAACAAGTATTCGAAGGAGCTGCACATGCTTTTTATTGGAAGCCCAAACTACGAATACCGGATATTTATGAAAACACCCACAATCAACAAGCATTTGGCAGGTTTTTAAAGGCTTGCTTAGAAGCAACAAATGCTGAGAAAATACTGACAGAAATCTATCAATTAAACTCCCTTAAAATTAAGGGATTAGGCCCTGCTGTGGCAAATATCTTATATTTTTTACATCCAACTTTGTTTCCCCCTTTTAATACAGCCATTGTCAACGGATTCAATATATTATTTAACGAGAAGATTAAATTAGGATCCTGGGGCGAGTATTTGAAAATGCGGGATAAAATACTCCTAGTAAATGACCAGTACCGAAAAAATCTTTCAAAAGATTTAGGTGCAATAGCGGGACTCTTATTCGAAATTGGGAGCAATCGGATGATTATTGACAAAAATGCGGAGAAATTTATCAGGGAGGAAATGGAAAAAGCAGAAAAAGCTAGGACTCGTAGAAAAAAAGATGTCCTAGAGGACATGCTGGAGGAAAATACCCATACCGAAATGCAGCATTACTTGGCATTGTTAGGCCAATCTCTAGGCTATCATGTATGGATCGCCAGAAACGATCATAATAGACAATGGAAAGGTCAAAAATTAGGTGAGTTTTCTCTAAAGGAAATTAACATTGCAAACTGCGCACCTTCTGTTGCAGATACCATTGCCCTCATCGATGTGTTGTGGCTGGATCAAAATCAAAATATTATTGCCGGATTTGAAGTTGAGAAAAGCACTTCTATTTATTCCGGAATTTTACGCTTAACGGATTTGTCGCTATCTAATCAAAGTGAGAAATGTCAATTTTATTTGGTTGCTCCGGAGAAGCGCGAAAAGGAAATTAAGGCTCAATTATTGAGGCCTTCTATTCGTTCACTTTCCTTTCCTTCGATATCTTACTTATTATTTCATGATTTACGCTCCGATTGTGAAGCAATGTGCAAATACGGTAACGATTTGTCTGTGTTAAAGAAAATATCTAAAACAGTGTGATTATTGACCAAAAGGGCGTCCAAATACGGATGCTTTTTTTGCTGAAGCAAGCCTCCAACATTGAACAAAGCAAAAAACGTTAAGTGACACTTCATAAAAAAGAATATCATGTGTGATTTTTGTCATTTTCTTTTTCACTCTCCATACTTTCTTCAAATTTAGCCATTATAATGAGCAAACAATGAAAGGGATGAATAGACAATCCGGATTAATCAAAGGGTGGGAGAAATTATGAATAAAAAAATGATGATAGGCATCGCTTTATTGTCTGGGGTATTGACACTAGCTGCATGTACTAATAATGAGGGTTCTTCCAGCCAGGAACAAACAATTACAAATGATACGATGAAAATGGATCATTCTAGTATGCAGCACTCCGGTACTGCAGAGGTTCCTGAAGGTTTAAAAGCAGCCAAAAATCCAAAATATGAAGTGGGAAGCAAGGCCGTTATTAAAGATGGTCATATGGAAGGGATGAAAGGGGCAACGGCAGAAATTGTAGGAGCCTACGACACAATTGCCTACGCAATATCCTATACTCCCACTAATGGCGGCAAAAGGGTCACCAATCACAAGTGGGTTATTCACGAAGAAATAGAAAACGCCGATGAAAAACCATTAAAACCTGGAACCGAAGTAAAGGTTAATGCAGACCATATGGAAGGGATGGATGGCGCAACGGCAGAAATTGACTCTGCTGAAAAAACGACAGTCTATATGATTAACTTCACGTTAACAACTACCGGGGAGAAAGTCACTAATCATAAGTGGGTAACCGAAAGCGAGTTAGCACCAATTGAGGATAAATAATAACCAAAATAAAACCGCATGAATTCGCATTGATATTCGTGCGGTTTTATTTTGGATTTGAAAGTTTATCATAATAGATTGGAACTCTTCAAAAAATATCTCCCTTGACATAGCGGCCGCAGGTATTTTAAAATTTATGATTCTTTTTTTAACATAGATGAGAGATTATGAACCTCATTGCGTAGTTTTTCATTCTCTAATTCCAGTTTAGCCATTTTCGAATCCAATTCATTGATAAAGCCTTCATGATGATGCTTCGGGCCAGTTCCATGACCTCCATGTCCCCTCATCATAACGATCATCATCAATGGACATATTAACACTAGTAAAAAGGATAGCCATTCCATATTAATCACTCCTTCCAAGTTTATCTTAAAAGAAAATGATGGAATTTCTATGGAGAAACACTTTAATTCTGCAATTAATCCCTTTTTCTTCTTCTCCAATTATTCATAATTACCCATAAAATAGCAATAAGCCCGAAAAGGAGAATACTAAGAATAAACATTTGGGAAAACCAGAAATACAAATGATGAAACATCATTTTTTTCCCCATCATCATACCCATTGTATTTGGTGGAAATAAAATCATTCTGATAACGAATATTAATGTTGATACCCCAAGTACCATAATAAATATAAACAGCATCATTGAGTTTGGCTTTTTCATTTTCTCACCTATTCTACCTTGTATCCAATACCCCAAACTGTTTTTACTGGCTGCTCCTTTACACCCACTGCTTTCAATTTGTCCCTGAGATTTTTGATATGTGAATCTACCGTTCGATCTTCCCCCATAAACTCAATTCCCCAAATCAACTCTACAAGCTGCTCTCTTGATAAAACATTTCCTTTATGCTGAATGAGGACGGATAGTAAATCAAACTCCGTTTGCGTAAGATATATTTTCTTATCTCCGTATATGACCGTTCGTGCAGGTAGATTTATTTCAATTCCATTATATTTTTGTATATCTTCATTTTCTTCATTAGTAGGATGAACCCTTCGAAGCAGCGCTTGAACCCTTGCCACCAATTCTTCCGCTTCAAAAGGCTTTACTAAATAATCATCTGCCCCATTCATTAATCCGGTCACTTTATCTTTTATGGTTCCTTTAGCCGTTAACATGATGACAGGCAGATTAGATACTTTCCTCACTTGTTCTAGCGTCTGCCAACCGTCCATTACCGGCATCATGATGTCTAAAATCATTAACTGATAATCATTGTTGATCATCTTTTCTATGGCATCTTTTCCATTTTCCGCTTCATCCACAAAATACCCCTCTTGCTGCAAGTAAAGCCTTAATAGCTGCCGCATCTCAAACTCGTCATCTACAAGTAAAATGTTAACCATCGATTTTCCCCTCCTCTTTTATTATCAGTGAAATAGTAAAAGTCGAGCCACCATTCTCGTTGCTCTCAACAGTAATCTCACCTTCATGTGCTTCAACAATTTGTTTTACAACATAAAGTCCCAGTCCCGATCCACCTGTTTTCCTTGCGCGGGATTGGTCAACACGATAGAAACGGTCAAAGATTTTCAGCAAGTCCGATTTAGGAATACCAATTCCAGTGTCAGAAATTTTTATTTTGACATTTCCTCTATCCCAGAAGGAATCTACTCCTATTTCTCCTTTATGGGTATATTTCATCGCGTTTTCAATTAGATTGTAAAACACTTGTTCCATTCTTTTTGAATCGATATGGATTAATGGAAGTTCTTTGAGACTGACTGTTAAAACAATTCCTTTCTTTTCTATAGCAGGTTTAAGATTGCCTATCACTTTTTCAATAATTTGATTGACATCGATCCACTCTCGTTTTAGGACAAATTCATTTACCTGCAATTTGCTCATTTCAAACAAGTCATCCACTAAAGCAGATATTCTCTTGGTTTCGTTATTAATAATTTGCAGAAATTGCTTTTGCTCTTCTTCATTTTTGTACATTCCTTTAGTCAAAATATCACTATACCCCTTAATATAGGTTAAAGGGGTCCGAAGCTCATGGGAAACGGAAGCAAGGAATTCATTTCTGCTGTCTTCGTAATATTGAAGCTGCTCCCCAAGGGACTGAATTGAGATCCCGAGCTGGCTTAATTCATCGTTACCTGTCACAGGTATTTTTTGCTGGTATTTCCCCAATGACATTTTATTGGTTGCCTCCTTCATAATTAAAAGAGGCTGTGCAAGCTTTCTGGACAAAATCCCGATAAAACCAAAAGCAAGCAAAACAATCCCAATACTGATGACCAGCATTAAAATGTTTAATACTTCTACAACTTCCCTTAAAATATTGGATGGGTAATACATGTATACATAGCCTTCATTACTTCCAATCGGGGAAACGGAAATAATATAATCATGCTTTTTCCAATTGGTTTCTATCAATGTTCCGGTCTTCAGCTTCTTTTTCTTAGGCAATAAATGATTTTCCATATCTTCATCAGGAGGTACCGAAGAGGCAATAAGATTTTGTTTTGAATCCGTCACAACAACCTTTGTAGTTGCCCCTTTTTCCATTCTAATCACGTGCTGAATGGTTTCCTGCTTGTATTGGCCTTCTAGTACTTTGGCATGGTTATTCCCTCTGACAAGTAAATCCTGCTGAATATAATCAGCGAATACGTTGATAAACACGCCATAAAGAATCGTTCCTAAGATTAACAACAATGCTACAAAGATTCCGCTGAAAAGGAGTCCCAGCTTTGTTGAAATGCTATTTATTTTCAAAAGTTGTCTCATTCCCATTTGCTCCTAAGCTTACACGGATTTATTCTATTTTAATTCAATATTATCAAGATTTTGTGAAGAAAATAAGAAAGCTGCTTCAAAGGTCATTCATCCTGACTTTTGAAACAGCTCTCATAAATTATGTGAAATATTCAACTTTAGCGTTTGGAAAATAGTCCTCAATGTATCCTCGGATGGTTGTTTGAATATCCTTTTGGGCTTCATCCGGGTAGACGTACTTGCCAATTCCATAGCGTCCCCATTTGTATTTGCGCTTTTCTTCATTCATTTCCAGCTTTGTTTTTGGATAACGCTTGGCAATGACATTTTTGGCTGGTTTGGTAAAGCGGTGCTGGATGAGTTCAAACGTTAAATCCGGTATTTCAACCCCTTTTAATTCCTCGCTCAGTCGTTCAAATAATTCCAGATAGCCTTCCTTCCAGTCTTCATGCAGGTAAATGGGCGCCACAATGAAACCTAGCGGATACTTGGCATCGGCCACTTTTCTGGCTGCCTGCAGTCGTTCTTCAAAAGATGATGTCCCTGGCTCAAAGTTTTTGATTACATAGCGGGAGTTGACGCTGAACCGGAACCGGGTTTTTCCATTGTGCTTCGCATCAAGCAAATGGTCCACATGATGAAATTTTGTTACAAAACGCAGACGGCCATATTCGGACTGTCCAATAAATTCGATGGTTTTCTTTAAGGAATGAGTCAAATGGTCCAAACCGACAATATCAGAGGTACAGGCTGCTTCAAATCGGGTAATTTCTGGTTTTCTTTCGTCCATGTACTTTTGAGCTTGGTCAAAAATATCTTCCAGGTTTACGTATGTGCGAATGTACGGTTTGCTGCCAAGAGTAGTTTGCAGGTAACAATAATGGCAATGGCCCATACAACCGGTTGCCAAAGGTATGGCATATTCTGCAGATGGCTTGGATGTATCAAATTTCAAGGTTTTCCTAATCCCGACCACGAGTGTTGATTTGGCATTGCGGTATTTTTGCAGTTCGTTTTCTCCAGGAATCCCTCTCACTTGATTATGTGAAGTGGTTTCCCGGATCTCCAGTCCCATGTTTTCAAACTTCTCCTTCAGTTCCCGCCCTAATGGGTATTCCAAAGCCCTGGGCTCTATGTAGACAAGCTGTGGTGTAAATGGCTTCATAGTCTTCCTCTTTCCTGTGTGGTTTTTTATAGTATTGCTTGATACGGGAAAGTTAAGTGCAGAGTGAATGGAGTAGTTTTTACCTATCTTATAAAAAAAAGGATGGAAGTAAGTTTCCATTGTAGCTTTTCAACAAAGTGTGATCAGGAACACCTTATAAACCCACATCTTACTTAAAGTTAAATCAAGCTGTTGATTTCCCTTCCAGGCGATCAGCGAACCCGCGGGCGCGCTGGGGAGCCTCCTCGGCGCTGAAGGCGCATGCGGGGTCTCCCCCCTGCACTGTCTCCGGCAGGTGTCGAGCATATCCGCTCCACTAAACAGTGCTTATAATATCAACAATATCGGTTAGCGGAGCCAAAATTAAAAGAACCCGTTTTGAAATAGCTTGATCAAAACGGATTCTTTCATTGTGAAGTATTGGACAATTTTTATAATAATTTTTGATTATTTTTTGTAAGCTCTATTTAACACCAGCTACCCAACCAGGTCGTGATTGCATCATGCTCATCAATGGTCTAGGAATAACATTCTCTCTTGTCATATCCATTTCGGTAATGATTTCTTCTCCTGCAGAAACTTTTTCAACCCAATGTGGTTCAATTAATAATTCTCGACCCAATGCTAATAGTTCTGCACCTGTTTCCATAGCTTCTAATGCATCTTGTTTCGTACAAATTGAACCTACACCAATAAGCGGGAGTCGACCATCAATGACACGATGGATTATTTTGATACGATTTTCTTTCTCCCCTTCATAACGGCGGGCTAATGAACGGAAATCCCCGAGTGAAATGTGCAAATAATCGAGTGGCTCATTTGCTAATCGGTCTACAAGCTGCACCGTATCATCGAGGGTAATACCATCTTCTTCCGGCTCTTCTGGGCTGAACCGATAACCAACGATAAATGAGTCATCAGCATATTGGTGCTTTACACGATTCACTTCTGTTATTACTTCTAATGGGAATCGCATCCGTTTTTCAGGTGTACCACCATAATCATCTTTTCGTTTGTTAGTTAAACAAGAGAAAAATTGTTGAAGTAGATACGTATTTGCACCGTGTATTTCAACTCCATCAAAGCCTGCTTCAATAGCGCGGCGGGTTGTTTCACCAAACGCCTTCACGATGTCTTGAATTTCTTCAACCGTAAGTGCGCGCGCCTTTCCCCCATCTGCCGCAATCGTATCACTCGCACTGACAACATCGCCATTTGGAACAAGTTCACGAGGCGATTGGCGGCCACCGTGATAAATTTGGAGAAGCGCTTTAGCGCCGCCTTTATGAATCGCTTGTGCTACTTTCCTTAAACTGTCAATATATGAATCTGTATGCCCAGCAAATTGGCCAGGGAAACCTTTACCGTTTGCGATCACATATGTACATGCCGTAATCACTGCCCCTACCCCATATGAGCGCTCTTCATAATACGCTAATTCTTCATCCGATACTGTATCATCTGCATTTGCAGAATAAGTCGTCATCGGTGCCATTACAACACGATTACGAAGCTCAATACCATTATCAAATCTAAATGGTGATAAATAAGTTGTCATTTCCATTCACTCCTTGTAATTTATAGTAAACAAATCGGTTTTATTTGTAAAAAGGTCTGCTTGACTATTTTATCATTAACAAAATCTGAGTATTCAGCTAATTAAGGGCAGTTTCATTCCAAATCAGACAATCATACGGGTGCCTTCCTGTTTTAATCAACCATGGTTTTCATTTGAACTTATCCCGTCAACAATCTTCTTTAATTCATTGGTCAATTTTAGATGTTCTCATGGACAAAAAAAACACCCCTTTAGATATAGTGATCCAAAGGGGGGGAAACAGTACAACTTTTTTATAACAGTCTAACTTTATTTTCAAGCTACAGTATCCATTCTAATGAAATATTACAAACCGCATTTTAATTGGGTACCGCAGTTTGAGCATGTATTACAACCGCCAATTTCTTCTACTTTTCCTTGACGGCAGACTGGGCAAGTATTGCCGACCTCGGAACCGATTGTTACATCGGTTGAACGCAAGTCGCTGATGGTATCAACTAAAACGACATGCTGTTTTGGTTTCTCTTTAAAAGCTGGCTCTTCTTCTGCCGTATTTTCTTCAGCCTTAAGCGTTAATACTTGAGAGTCACGGGAACCGTCAACATAGACAGTACCGCCTTTTGCACCTCCGCGGTACAAGCGCTCATATACCTTTTCAACTTGCTCCACACTGTAACCTTTTGGAGCATTTACCGTTTTACTGATCGAGCTGTCAATCCAGCGCTGGATAACACACTGTACATCCGCATGTGCTTCTGGTGCCAGTTCCATTGCTGTCACAAACCAATTTGGCAGGTTCTGCTCGTCTGCCTCGGGGTACTGTTCCAGATATTCTTGAACAATATCGGCATGGACTTCAATGAATTTTCCAAGACGACCGCTGCGGAAATAGGAAAAGGAAAAATACGGTTCAAGTCCTGTGGATACCCCAACCATGGTTCCAGTGGATCCCGTAGGAGCAACAGTTAATAGATGCGAATTTCTTATTCCGTTTTCAAGGATTGATTGACGGATATCTTCAGGCATTTTTTTCATATAGCCAGTCTCAATAAACGCTTGCCGTAGACGGTTAGTTTCTTCTTCCGTTTCACTGGTTAAGAATGGGAAGCTGCCTTTTTCTGTTGCCAATTCAATTGAAGTTCTATAAGCGGTTGTTGCAATGGTTTCGAACACTTTATCAACAAGTTCGTTTCCTTCTGGTGAACCGTATTCTGTTTCACAGTAGATCAGCAGGTCGTGCAGTCCCATTACACCTAGACCAACACGGCGCTCGCCGAGGGCTTGTTTTTTATTCTCTTCCAAGAAGTACGGTGTGGCGTTGATAACATTGTCTTGCATACGCACGCCGACAGCGACCGTTTTCTTTAATTTTTCAAAATCAACAGTTTTGGTATCTTTATCTGCCATTTCTGCTAAGTTTACAGCAGCTAGGTTACAAACTGAATAAGGTGCAAGAGGTTGCTCTCCACACGGATTCGTTGCTACGACTTGCTGACCGTAAGCTTTTGCATTGGTCATGTCATTCGCGTTGTCAATGAAGAAGATTCCAGGCTCTGCAGAGTAGGTTGCACAAATATTAATCAGGTTCCAAAGCTCTTTAGCTTTAATGTTTTTATAAACCCGAACTTTGTGGCCCATTTTCTCCCACTCACGGACATCACCAACTTGATGCCATTGCTCGTTGTAAATTTTCATTTCTTTTTCATCATAATGTTCCACATATGGGAAACGCAGTTCATAATCGCTGTCATTTTCAACGGCTTCCATGAACTCCTTCGTTAAAGTTACAGAGATATTTGCACCTGTTAAGAATTCTGGATTATGAACCGTATAATGTCCGCCAGTGGCCAGTTTTTCTTCTGCCTCGGCAATAATTTCTTCCGAGAAACCGCCTAAGCCTGGAATCACTTTGTAGTTCACGATTCCTTGATACATTGCTCTTTCCTGCGCAGTTAATGGAGTAAACTTAAGTTTGTCATTCGCCAGCTTTTTAATCGTTTCGTCTTTTGTATTTTCAATTAAGAATCGTAAAATTCTTGGGTTTTGCATTTTTGAAATAATAAATTCAATAATATCTGGATGCCAGTCAGCCAGCATAATCATCTGGGCGCCCCTCCGGGACCCACCTTGCTCAACCAAATGAGTCAATTTCGCAATATCATCCAGCCAAGAAACAGAACCAGATGACTTACCATTTACCCCTCGTGCCAACGTATTGCGTGGTCTTAACGTAGAACCGTTCGTTCCAACCCCGCCGCCGCGGCTCATAATTTCCATTACCTGTTTGCGGTGATCAGAAATCCCTTCACGAGAATCTGCCACAAACGGCATGACGTAACAGTTAAAATAAGTAACCTCGGTACCAGTGCCCGCTCCATAAAGGACACGTCCTGCAGGAATGAAGTTTAAGTTAACAAGTTCTTGGTAGAACTTCTCCGTCCACTCTAGCCGCTTCACTTCCGTTGTCTCCACTTCGGCAAGCCCTGTTGCCACCCGCTTGGCGATTTGCTCATAAAACAATTCAAGCGGTTTTTCAATCACATCTAATGAACGCCAAATCATCCCTGTGGTGGATTCTTCTTCGTTATCCAATACACCGCGAAACTCTTCCTCCACTAAAACCTTGGCTTTTTTCTTTTCCCAATCAATTTCCTGAATATAACCCAATCCTCGGGCAGGAAATTTAGGATCCTCTTTAATCGTCAAAACAACAAAGTCTCCATCTGTTAGGGTAATTTTTTCAGTGTCCTTGAAGGTGTAGCGATCAAGCATGACCAAACGTGATACACCTTTGTGAGTTATTTTCATATCTGGGGTTACCGGGTGTACCTGGGGAAATAGGTGGATATCCTCATTCAGCCTTTCAAAATCAATATTCAATTTTTGTCTAAATACTACAGACATGAGAACAACTCCTTCAAATAAAATCTATCTATATTGCTAGATTCTAGTTGTCCAGGCTAGATCTAGATGACTTAATAAACTAAGGGTATCATAGCACGCAACTTGAAATCAACATATAGTGTCCGAAATATTTTCGACACCACTATATATTGTATGATGAGCAAAAAACATTTATTTTGTCAAACACAAAAAAATATAGATTTAAGAGAGAATAATAGATTTTCAACACTTTTCTCTATAAAACAAGAAATTTTAACAAATTTTGCAGGTTGCGGTGGAAGAGACAAGGTACCTAAAAAAAAGGAAAAAAGCGGCAAACACCGCTCCTCGATTTAACGTTTAAAATTCCATTCATCATTCTCATAGCGCTCTTTCGCCAATTTTTCAACGTACTTCAGTTCCTCATCGCTCAGTTGGTATGGAACCAATTCAATCTCAAGTCCCTCGGCAAAACCTTTATAAAAAGCTTCCTTTGCTTCCGCAAGCATAATCTTCCTCGGGCTAATTTCATTGATCGCTACGGCTTTGTCCTTAAAGGACTTTTTCATTCTCTCTTTTACCCGCTCGTTCGGATATTTAAACAGACTGAATAGCTTGTCCTCATCCAAGTCCAATAAAATGGAACCATGCTGTAGAATAACGCCTTTTTGCCTTGTTTGGGCACTGCCGGCAACTTTCCGGCCCTCAACCACCAGTTCATACCAGCTTGGTGCATCAAAACATACCGCAGACCGGGGATTCTTTAAAGCATCCCGCTCTTCCGCCGTTTTCGGAACAGCAAAATACGCTTCCAAACCTAAATGGTGGAAGCCTTTTAAAATCCCCTCAGAAATGACCCGGTAAGCCTCCGTCACGGTTTTCGGCATTTTTGGATGCTCCTCCGAAACAATTACACTATAGGTCAGCTCATGTTCATGGAGGACACCACGGCCTCCTGTCGGCCTTCTGACAAAACCAAGCCGATGTGCCTTAACGGCTTCCATATCAATTTCCTTCTCCACCTTTTGAAAATAGCCAATGGATAAGGTCGGCGGATTCCAGCCATAAAACCGGATGACCGGGGGAAACTTCCCCTCACTATGCCAGTCAAGCAAAGCTTCATCCAGTGCCATATTAAACGACGGTGAACAATCCCCTGAATCAATAAAACGCCATGTTTCCTTCCTCATGCAAAAACCTCTTTTACTTATTAATCTTTTTTAAGTCTATCAAAGTCCGCTTTAATTTCAAAATCAGAGAAACTGGGATAATTTTTTATCAAGATTTTTCACTATTCATCTTTATCTTTATCAATTTGACTACTATAATAAATACTAGTGCAGAAAAGCCTGAAAGGAGCAAAAGAAGTTGAGTTCAATTATTGTTTTATTAGTGGTCATCGCCGCACTGATTCTTTCCTCCGTTTTTAATTATTTTCGCCAAAAGAAGATTGTAAAAACGGTATCTGAAGAAGAGTTCCGTGCCGGATATCGGAAGGCACAATTGATAGATGTACGCGAACCAAATGAATTTGAAGGCGGTCATGTTCTAGGGGCCCGTAATATTCCCATGTCACAATTAAAAATGCGGATGAAGGAACTTCGTCCGGATCTGCCGGTTTATTTATACTGCCAAAGCGGTACGCGCAGTGCCCGTGCAGCACAACTATTGTATAAAAACGGCTATAAAGACCTGACACAACTAGAAGGCGGATTCAAAAAGTGGACAGGCAAAGTTAAAACGAAAAAATAAAATAGAAAAAATAAAATAGAAAAGCGTAAGCGCCCTGGTCAGCACCGTATGGCCGGGAGCTCTCCAACCGAGATAAAGGAATCACCAAGTGCGAAGCGCATTCGTGCTTGACTTATCGTAGGGCGGAGAGCGAAGGCTTCTCGCCGCTAGGGCGCTGGAGCTGGACAATTCTCAAAGATCAGATATAACTCTTATAATACATGGAAAGGTACCGATTCTACGGTGCTTTTTTTACTGCCATACAAAAGGCTGATTCTCTATAGAATCAGCCCTTCTCATTACTCTGTTTTTTGATATCTTAAAATAGGTTTCCTAGCTGCAGTGGTTTCATCCAGCCTGCCCACTACTGTCGTATGAGGAGCTTCTTGGACAATTTCCGGATTCTCTTCCGCCTCTTTGGCAATTTGAATCATGGCCTCAATAAAAGCATCCAGTGTTTCTTTCGATTCAGTCTCGGTCGGCTCAATCATGATACATTCTTCCACATTTAACGGGAAGTAAATGGTTGGCGGATGATATCCGAAATCAAGGAGACGTTTGGCAATATCGAGTGTGCGTACCCCCAGCTTTTTTTGTCTCCTTCCGCTTAACACAAACTCATGCTTACAATGCTTATCAAATGGAAGGTCATAATATTCCGCAAGCCGTCTCATCATGTAATTGGCATTTAACACGGCATATTCAGTGACCGCCTTCAATCCGTCGGGTCCCATGGAACGTATATAAGTATAAGCCCGTACATTTATGCCAAAATTCCCATAGTATGGTTTTACCCTGCCGATTGATTGCGGACGATCATAGTCCAGTACATACTCTGAATCCTGCATCGTGATAACCGGTTTAGGAAGAAACGGGATTAGGTCCGCCTTTACCCCGACAGGTCCTGACCCTGGTCCGCCCCCTCCGTGAGGACCGGTAAAGGTCTTATGCAGGTTTAAGTGAACAACATCGAAGCCCATATCGCCTGGTCTGGCTTTGGAAAGGACCGCATTTAAGTTGGCCCCGTCATAATAAAGCTTTCCGCCCGCTTCGTGGACAATCTCGGCCATTTCAAGAATGTTATCTTCAAAAAGTCCAAGTGTATTTGGATTGGTCAGCATTAAAGCTGCTGTGTCCGCTCCAACAACCCTTCTTAAATCCTCCAAGTCAACTAAACCATGCTTATTGGATTTTACCGTAATCGTTTCAAATCCAGCAATCGTGGCAGACGCCGGGTTGGTACCATGGGCGGAATCAGGAACGATTACCTTTGTCCGGTTTATATCACCGTTTGCTTCGTGATACGCACGAATCAGCATTAATCCAGTCCACTCACCATGCGCGCCGGCCGCGGGCTGAAGGGTGACCTCATCCATGCCGGTAATTTCTTTTAAATGTTGCTGCAGGTCATATAATAATTCAAGCGCACCTTGGACGGAACTTTCATCCTGCAGCGGATGAATATGGGCAAATCCATTGAACCGGGCAACATTTTCGTTCATTTTTGGATTGTATTTCATGGTACAGGAGCCCAGCGGGTAGAAACCTGAATCCACGCCGTGGTTTCTCCGTGACAGGGATGTGTAATGACGCATAATATCAAGTTCAGAAACCTCAGGCAGCAAAGGTTCTGCTTGCCGCAAATAGCCTTCTGGAACAAGAGAGTCTAAATCCATTTCAGGTACGTCCATTTCTGGGAGACTATAACCGATCCGGCCTGGTGTACTAAGTTCAAAAATGAGCGCTTGGTCTTGATTATGCATTGAGATCCCCCATTTCTTTCACAAATGAATCTATTTCTTCCTTGGTTCTCTGCTCCGTAACGGCAATCAACATTTGATTAGAAAGCAATGGATAGTCCCTTCCTAAATCGTAACCGCCGATCATTCCCTTTTCCACCAGCTTCCGGTTGATCTCTTGCACCGGTTTGCTTAATTTAATGACGAATTCATTAAAGCAGTAACCGTCAAAAGCAATTTCAAAGCCAGCCTGTTTAAAAGCTGTTTTCGCGTAGTGTGCTTTTTGCATATTCGCTACAGCCATTTCCCTGACACCCTTCTTCCCCAGCGCGGTCATCGCGACAGATGCGGCCAGGGCATTTAAGGCCTGGTTGGAACAAATATTGGAGGTCGCTTTATCGCGGCGGATATGTTGTTCACGTGCTTGCAGGGTTAACACGAAACCGCGGCGGCCTTGGTCATCCGTTGTCTGCCCCACCAAACGCCCTGGAAGCTTTCGCATCAGTTTACTAGTGACAGCAAAATAACCACAATGCGGTCCACCAAACGCGGTTGGGATGCCAAAGACTTGGGCATCGCCAATGACGATGTCAGCGCCAAGTGCACCAGGTGGTGTCAAGACTCCAAGCGATAATGGGTTACTGGATACAACAAACAATCCTTTATGCTTATGGATGGTCGATTCAAAATCCTTTAACGGCTCAATTCTCCCAAAAAAGTTCGGATATTGGATAATGACAGCTGCGACATTGTCATCCACCAAATTTTCCAAAGCCTCGACATCGGTAATCCCATTCTTTACCGGAGCCTCAATTACCTGAAGGTGCTGACCCTTTGCATATGTTTTGAGGACTTCCCTTGACTCTGGATGCACCCCCTCTGAAACGATGATGGTTTTACGTTTTGTATGGCCGGCACTTAACATTGCAGACTCAGCAAGAGCGGTCCCGCCATCATACATGGAGGAGTTGGTGACATCCATTCCTGTTAATTCACAAATCATTGTTTGGAATTCGAAAATGGCCTGCAGCTCTCCTTGGGAGATTTCCGGTTGGTACGGCGTGTAGGCTGTATAGAACTCCGACCTGGACAAAACGTGGTCGACAATAACGGGAATATAATGGTCGTAAACCCCGGCACCAAGGAAGGAAACATTTGTTTTCAAATCGGCATTTTTACTTGCCAGCTTAAACAATTCCTTCATCAAGGGTGTTTCGGATTTGGCAGGTTTAATGTTGTACGCCCCCTTAAACCTCACCTTTTCGGGGATATCGCTAAATAGTTCATCCACGGTCGATACCCCAATTGTCTCAAGCATAACCTTTTTATCTTGATCAGTCATAGGTAAGTAGCGATGTTGCATTTCGTTTCTCCCTCCTGCTATTGCCTTTCTCTTTTATAAAATGGGGTTGGAACCACTTTGGCCTTCAACCGTTTTCCGCGGATTTCCACATCCAATTCGGTGCCGGTTTCACTGAATTCGGAAGAAACCAGTGCAAGACCGATATTTTTCTTTAAGGTTGGCGATTGCGTTCCCGTTGTTACTTCCCCAATTTTACGGTCATCCCTAAAGACGGGATAGCCGTGCCGCGGTATACCACGGTCGACCATTTCGATACCGACAATTTTTCTTGGCACCCCTTGTTCTTTTTGCTTCGTTAACGCCTGTTTTCCAATAAAATCGGCTTCTTTGTTCAATTTGACAGCAAAACCAATACCTGCTTCGAGCGGGGAAATTTCCGGCGATAACTCTTGGCCGTAAAGGGCCAACTTTGCTTCGAAACGAAGGGTATCCCGTGCTCCCAAACCGCAAGGAATGACCCCTTCTTCCTTTCCTGCTTCTAAAATCAATTTCCAAAGTTTAACAGCATCGCTTGCATGGCAGTAGATTTCAAAACCATCTTCCCCGGTATAGCCTGTTCTCGAGACCAAAACCGAGATGCCATTTATGTCAGCCTGTTGTTGGAATTTAAAGTAGCCAATCTGATTCAAATCCGTACTTCCGGAAAGTTTTTGTAATACTTTTAGGGACAAAGGACCCTGCAGTGCCAGTTGTGCCGTGGTTTCTGATAAATTATCAATGGTGACCTCGCCTTCAAGGTGTTCTTCCAGCCACTTATAGTCCTTGTCAATATTGGAGGCATTGACCACGAGCAAGTAGTGCGACTCCTCCATTTGATAAACAAGCAAATCATCAACCGTACCGCCATTTGCATAGCACATCGCCGTGTATTGGGCGCCACCAGTTGCGAGTTTGGACACATCATTGGTCATCAGCTTTTGCAAATATTTCAGACTATCGGGGCCTTTTACTTCAATTTCACCCATATGTGACACATCAAACAAGCCCGCCCTGGTCCGGACAGCTTCGTGTTCCTCTTTAATGCTGGAGAACTGAACCGGAAGCTCCCAGCCCCCGAAATCAATCGTTTTCCCCCCGTGTTCCTGATACACTTCAAAAAGCGGAGTGCGTTTCAATTCGGTCATCCGTAATCCCCCTTTGTTTGGTTATAAAAGTTGTTCATTGATTAGTAACATTCTTCCCTCTTAAAAAATCATGCTGGGATACCTGACAGGAAACAAAAAAGGACAGAAAACTCCCTTTCCAATGAAAGTGAGTCTCTGTCCTTGCACCTGAAAGTTTAACCAATTATGGCTTTCCCCTTTGGTGGCTGCTAAATAGCAGCACTCTCCAGAGTTGCGTCAAACAAGTGTACTTTTGCCTGAGAGATTCACAGGATATCTGTTTGCTCCTTCGGCGCTACCAAGGTAGTCTCTCCCCTTGTTATCATCCGCATTCATAATATTTTCCAATTTGGTCATACTAAATATACTTCTAGAAAAATCCCTAATTAAAAATATTTAAAACTTTCTAAGCTTATTATCATCCTACCATTAAAGCTATAGATGGGCAATAATTTTTAAAGGAGCTGAAATTATGACAGTTGACATACATTTTGATTCGTCCTGGCAGGATGATTTTCTACATAAAATCGACCATGATGGTCCATGGGGAAATTGGGAACTGTTTAAGCTAGCAATTCAAATTGAAAAACAACTGGTCATACCGGAATTTGAGGGCCTTCAGGCACCCAAACACCTGCCAAACTTAACTCCGCTGCCGCACCAACTAGAAACGGCCAAGCAGGTGATTGAAAATATGAATGGTAAAGCCATTCTGGCAGATGAGGTAGGACTTGGAAAAACCATTGAAGCTGGGCTGATCCTGAAAGAATACATGATCCGCGGGCTTGTGAAAAAGGTGCTGATTCTTGTGCCTGCCTCGCTGGTTACACAATGGGCACAGGAATTGATTAATAAGTTTTACATTCCGGCCATTACCCAAAGGAAAAGTTATGTGTGGGAGCAAGCGGATGTCGTGGTATCTTCCATCGACACGGCCAAACGAAATCCTCATCGGGATATTATTTATCAACAGAATTACGATTTGATTATTATTGATGAAGCCCACAAACTTAAAAATAACAAAACCAAAAACTATGAATTTGTCCAAAACTTGAAAAAAAAGTTTTGTTTATTATTAACAGCCACCCCAATCCAAAACCGAATTGAAGAGATTTTCAACCTGGTATCACTGTTAAAGCCAGGGCATTTAGGCAGCCAAACCGCGTTTTATGAAAAATATAAGCGGGATGCCCGTTCGTTAAATGATGACGAGCATCTAAAGGAATTAGTAAACAAGGTAATGATTCGCAACCGCCGTGCTGATACCGGCATCGAATGGACCAAACGTCATGTCGAAACGATTCCAATCGAGTTTTCCCCTACAGAGAAAGGACTTTATGATGCCATTTGCGACCTTAAAGCGGCAGGAGATTGGATACAAACGAGCAGTTTTTCGGTTATGACATTACAGCGGGAAGCATGCAGCAGCAGGGAAGCGGTATTTTACACCTTAAAAAACATGCTTCAAAAGCAGGAAAATCCTTCGCAGGCTTACGAAGATCAGATTGCATCTCTAATAAAAAAAGTAGAAGAAGTCCAAACCAATTCAAAAGCAGAAAAAGCACTTGAACTCATTCAACAAATTAATGATAAAGTCATCATATTCACGGAATACCGGGCCACCCAATTATATTTGCAATGGTATTTAAAACAACATGGAATATCATCGGTCCCTTTCCGCGGCGGTTTTAAGCGCGGCAAAAAGGATTGGATGCGGCAATTGTTCCAAAACAATATGCAGGTTCTGATTGCCACCGAGGCTGGCGGTGAAGGAATTAACCTGCAGTTTTGCCACCATATCATCAACTTTGATCTGCCATGGAATCCGATGAGGCTGGAACAGCGAATTGGCCGGATACACCGGCTTGGCCAGGAACAGGACGTCAGAATCTATAATTTCGCCATCAAAAATACGGTAGAAGAGCATATTTTAAAGCTTTTGTATGAAAAGATTGACCTGTTTGAGAAAGTAATTGGCGAACTGGATGATATTTTATCAAAACTGGAATTCGGCAATTTAGAGGACCATTTAATTGATATATTTGGAAAATCGCGTTCCGAGGGTGAAATGAGAATTAAAATGGAGAATTTGTCTTCCATGATTGAATTTGCCCAGGATATGAAGGAGGATGGAAAGTCCCATGCAGCAGCAGGAAATTCATAACTTTCTGTTAAGCTATTTTCAGGCCAATGACTGTCCGGTCTTGGAGAATCACCCAAGCTATCTCACGGTACAGCTCACCATTGAGCTTGATAAAGAATTGATGAACCGCCCCTTTTACTGGCATTACCTTGAAAGAACAGGCGGAGTCCCAAATCCCATGAAGCTTACCCTGATCACGGATAAAAATACAGCGCCGGAAAAGGTCCGTGGTGAAACAATCCATTTTGGGTCACCCCGGCTGCACCAGATTTTTGAATCCACTAAAAATCTGTCAAAATATATCCGGCTTTATGAACACCATCCTAACGGCAACAGGCAGACGGCTTTGTATCCATGGCTATGCATGAATGTAAAAATCTCGTACCAATGTGACCGTAAGCGCGATGTTTATAAATCAATTGGCCTGCAATTGATCAATGGCAGAATGGTGGAAGACTTTCATGACCAGCTCATGCCAATACCGTTAACACCTAAAATACCGGATTATTCCTTTACGTTATCCCCATTAGTTAAGCCACAAAGTGGCATGAAACGAATTGAAAATTATTTGCGGATGACGATTGAAGACGAGGAACACAACTGGGCGGATGAGGCTATAGGACGTTGGGAGAAAGATTTAAAGCTTTTAGACCATTTTTATGAAGATGCAGAAGATGATGAGAATGAAAGTTATCAAACAGAAAAACAAGCACTTAAAGAGCAATACGAGCCAAAAATTAATATATCTTTCATCAACGGAGGCCTATTTTATTTAACAGAAAAAGCACTATAAGGAAAAGAACCCCCAAGGACCTATTATCGGCTTGGGGGTTACCATTATTTATTTCACTTTTCGCATTCTTTTAAATTCAGAGTAAAGGACGTATGGGAGGATCCCAAACCATCTATACCAGAATGAGGCCTTCGCCTGCTTTTTCTCCAGGCGCAATCTTTTTCGCTCATCCTTTGGCTGGTCTACATATTTTACAAAGGTTTGGGTCATATATTTTACATAATCATTCGTTTTCATCGTGCACACCTGCCTTTTTCATTCACAAGTATGTCCAGTTTTTTAATATTTCAAAACGAATGTTTTATAATTCCACCCACCTAATAAATTTTTTCAGGCTGGTATCAAAATATCCTCTGCCTATCATTGTTTCCCCCGACTGCAATTTTAAAGTAAAATTTATTTTTTGAACGGTGCCAATCGGTACCTCTGCCACATAGTCGACATTCCCATTCTGATAAGCAACCGTGCCCTTAGCCGGAATCGCCTCCCCTGCTTGAAACATCATTTCAATTTTTGTTACAGATGAATGTAAATAATATTCTTCGAGTAAAATGGTTTCCGTTTCACGGGATAATTTTCTTAGCACTGTTAATTGGTCCACCTGCATAGAAAAAAATAGGAGAAAGACAATCAGAAGGCATAAGGTGAGCGGATAGGTGAACCCTGCTTCTTGCCGCTTCATGTTCCATTGCCCCCATTCCCGAAGAAAGAGGCTATGATTGTATACTCTTTGCCCCGAAGGTCGTTAACAGTGAGTTTCACTGCATTTTTGGTCAGTGAGAAAGAATAGGATGCAACATTCTGTAAAACAATTTCATGTCCCGTTGAATTTACCCGTCTTCTTAAGTTGGAGTCATATTTCTCATAGATGACCGTCTCTGTGCTCTTTGTCAAAATTAATCGGTTGGATACCACCTCGGCCTTGCTGGACATACGGATTTCCTTTTTAAACTGGCTGCAAAAGACCTCCCATTCCATTGCCTGCAAACCAACATTAGTTCCCCGTTGATCCAGCATAATTTGAATGGCGGGTATGGTTAAGAACATGACCATTGATAGAATGGAAAGGGATAGCAGCACTTCTATTAACGTAAAAGCTGTTTCATTCAAGCTTCCGGCAGATTTCTGTTCCTTCATGCAAGTGATTCTCATCAACCTTTACGCACACCTCCTTTATCCCTGCCGTTTTTCCATCCATCCAAGTAATCCTATACATAATGCCATTGCGTGTAATTGTAAAAGCTGTAAATGTTTTATCTGTTAACTTGGCATGCAATTCCTCATAAGCAATTTGCCGAGCTTGATTGGTTATCTCCAGCATGGCGGCCTGTTTTCTTAAATCGACCAACAGCGGGACCAAGTTTAACCCTATTAACAAAATAGCGGAGAGGGACAGCAGCAAATCCAACAGAAAATAGCCCCTATTGCTCCGTAACATAAAATCTTCCCCGTCCAATTAAAATTGTTACCTTATAGGTCTTTGTCGGCATGCGAATATAGAAGGTTCCGAATTTATTTACATTTCCATCTGAGGAAAATTTAAAATATAAGGGGATTGTTCCTTCTGTCAAATAAATCTCTTTCGAGTATTTTCTAAGGACGATTGGGGATTGGTCATTCTGCATGATCATATAATATTGAAAATTATCGGGCATTAGGACGACGGAGACCTCATGCTGATGGGACATCGCATAGGCTTGGGAAAATAATAGGTCCGCTTTTAACTGCGAAATAAATGCCTGGTCCTGCACCATCAAATGTTGGGGTTTCAAGGAAAACACCGTAAAGAGTGAAAGAATCATAAAGATGGAGAGAACGATTAATGATTCCGCCAGTGTAAAGCCTGTTTGCCTAGAAGTCATGGTTAGGGGGTTTCTGCAGCAGAGGTCGTTGAAGTGGATGTATTAGCAAGTGTAACTTCACCAGTGGAACTGTCAATGGTTATGATTTTGGTGTTCCCGCAGCTGGTAGCATCGCCATTCAGGTAACCTTCAGCTTTTAATTGAACAAGTGTCGGAACACTGTTTTTCTCCATTTGATACGCTTGCACTTGCGCCTGAACCATTTTCAAATATGCCTGACAGCCTTTACTATTAATATTCTCATTATGCTTTGCGACGTTTGGTATCGTGATAATCAAAATGACAGATATAACCAGCATGACAATCATCATTTCAATTAGGGTAAACCCTTGTTCGTTGTTCAATTTTCGAATGGACATTTCGTAATCCTCCTAATTTTTTAAATGCTATCCAGTAGATGAAACATAGGTAATAAAATCGCCAAATACATGGATACTACCAGCAGCCCGATGAAAAGATACAGAAGCGGCTGAACAATCTTTAATAACTGTTCGATCCTATCCTCCATTTCCTCAATACAATGCCTGCTAAAAAACAACAATTCCTGTTCCAATTTTCCATTTTCCTGTCCGTGCTTGACAATAATAGGAAACTCTTTTTCAAAGAAGGAAAATGAACTTAAAATCGTATCCAATGTTTCCCCTGTCACAAGTTTTGTTTTGATAAAAGCTCCCAATTGGCTAAAAAAAGGCTGCTTTTGGTTTTGTTCGAATAGTGACAAAGCTTCCGGAATCGAAATTCCTCCTTGCAAAAGGAAACTTAACTGCATGGCAAAATAATGGGTAAACAATAATTTGAGGATTGGGCCGGCAATCGGCAGGCGAACAAGCAATGTTCTTTGCTTTAATATGGAGTACTTCCGAAAGATGAAGAAATAGTAACAGCCAGCCAGTGAAATGACGGCAATAAATACCTTTATGAAAAGGGGGAAATATAAATCAAATGCATAAACCACTTTAGTAAAAAAATTATCTTCTAAACCAAGTGACGCAAATAAGCTAGTAAATCTCGGCAAAAGTGTGTTCTCAACAAATCCAAATAATAGTCCGGTAAGCACTAGAAGAAAGATGGGATATTGAAGCATTTTCAATAGTTTTTTTAGGTCCCTGTCCTTTAATTGCACCAGACCGCTTCCCTCTAGCAGCGCCTCGGCAAAACTGCCATGCTGCTGGGCATAATACACATATCCGATTAAATCATTGTGAAATCCAAGTCTGTCCAATACATCATGAAAAGGCAGTCCTTTTTTTAATTCCTGCAAACATTCATATAATTCCTCCTTCCGTTTTTTAGGCAAATGTAACGATATCGACTCAATTGCTTCAGCAATAGGATATCCCTGCACCAGTAATTCACCAACTCGTTTCAAGAAGCTTGCTTGCTCATCCACTGGCCATTTATGTCTGGTCATCTTCATACACCAGGCGGTCATACTCAGACTCTTGAATATAGCCAAGAGCAATTCCTTTTTTAATCATATCCTTTAGTGACCGGTACTTCCCTTCCATTTTCTCGCCCTTTGCAGCCTTCATGACTGCAGTCAAATTTCTTCCCGACAATACTTCAAATACACTGGCTCTTTTCCATCTTCCATAAGAATAACAATATGGAGAACACTCATCCTCACAAAAAGGACAGGTTAATTCCACCAATCTTTGAGCAGTTACCGCTATTAGCGTTTGCTCCACTTCCAGCCAGTTGACCCCGAATTCATGAAGACGGAACACCGCCCCTTTTGCATCTCTTGTATGCATCGTGCTCAACACTAAGTGCCCAGTCAAGGCGGCTCTGACAGCTATTCTAGCTGTTTCAGCGTCCCTGATTTCACCCACCATGATAATATCGGGGTCATGCCGCAATATCGCCTTAAGCCCTGCCGCATAGGTGACACCTGCTTTTTCATTCACCTGCACTTGCAGGACCGAGTCATAGTTCTTCTCAATCGGGTCCTCTAATGTGATGACATTTCTCTGAAATAAATGGGCTGTTTCATTAATCAGGGAGTAAAGAGTGGTGGTTTTACCGCTGCCTGTAGGGCCGGTAAAAATAATTAATCCGTGAGCGTGTTTAAGAAGGGCCAAAAGTTTTCTTGTCATGGATGGAAATAAGGAGAGCTGGTGAAACGGAATTTGATTTTGCTGGGGCAGAAGACGAAGCACCAGGCTTTCTCTGTTATTCGATGGAAGCGTTGAGAGCCGAAGCCCCATAAATTCTCCGTTGACTTCACAAAAAATGGCACCGCTTTGGGGGCGTCTTCTTTCACCAATGTCCATATTCGCTTTAAATTTAAAATGGGAAATGAGCCGGTCGCATTCATCTGTTGGTAAAGTTAATCGGGGGATTAGCCTGTTGGTCAAACGGAATTGGATGAGCGTATCCTCTTTACGGGGAATGATGTGAATATCAGTTGCCTGGTTTCTTGCAGCATCAGAAATAATCCTGTCTGCTAAAATTTCAATGTCGCTTACAATGGGAAACACCACCTTTTTTATTTGTCCCCTCTATATTTCGACACGGTTCATCACCTTCCTGCTTATTTTAAAAAAAATAAATTTTTTTGTAGAAAATCTCTTTAATTGTTACAATAAATCGTCAATAAATGTGAACATTTTCTAAACATATAGTGTTTACATTGTTAACTCCGTTCCCACACGATTCCCGCTGTATTATAATGGAATAAATTATGGGGGTCCGAGGTGAACCGAGATGGAACAAACACTAAAAATAACAAACGTTTTGTCTGATCCAACGCGTTACTACATCTATCAATACATCACGAAACGTCACAAAGAAGTAACAGTACAAGAAGTAGCCGAAAATTTTAATATTCACCCAAATGTAGCCAGATTGCATTTATCAAAACTGGAAGATGTTAACATGCTGATTTCCGAAACTAAGAAAACAGGTAAAGGCGGAAGGCCGAGCAGATTGTACCGATTGTCTGACGATGTCATTCAGCTTCATTTCCCGTACCGTGATTACATGCTCCTATCAAAAGTGGCCATTAAAACAATGATATCCTTAGGGGATTTAGGGAAACAGGCACTGTTTATGACCGGGAAGCAGTTTGGGGTAGAAGTGATGGAGCAAGAAATGGCGAAAAGGCAGGTTGGTGATCAATTAACTTTTGATGAAAAACTATCCATATTAAAAAGTGCCGCTACACTTGCCGGTTTTTATCCCGAATTGGAAGTAAGTGAGGATAAGTCCAAAATTTATTTTCAAATTTTTAACTGCCCGTTCAAAGAAGTAGCTGAGGAGTCTGCGTCTGTTTGCGATATGCACCAAGAATTCCTGAAAGGAATGTTTGGGACGTTATTTGACTCCGCCCAACTGATTGAGCAGGAAAATATGATTTCCGGCTGCGACACATGTTCCTATCAAGTAGTTGTTGCTAAGTAAAATAAAACCAATATTTACATTCTCCTTTACTTTCCTTATAATATTATATTGATGGTATTTATCGAGGGGTAAAGGAGGGATACATATGGATCGGATGTTCAGGGTAATGGGTTTTTGGACAGGTATTTTTACTGTTATGTTTTATTTGGGTGATATGAACAAAACAGCAATGCTATTTTTAGCGCAAACTGGGTTCTTTGTGCTACTTAGTTACTTAAAGCTTTCTGAACGAATGTATATGTATGTATTCGGGGCATATTTAACCATTTTTTTCGCAGGCTTTACATATTGGAGTACGTTCATGATGCCGCTTGGTACAATGGGCCAATAAGGCAAAAGAAACGCCGGAATATGACATTCCGGCGTTTTCTTTGAAAATTTTTTCAACTATACTTCAAACAAAGAGGCTTCGTTCAGATGTAAACCTTTTTGCTGGATGATGATATGAAAATAAGAGCTTATCCCCCCTGGCAGGATTAAACTGCGAATCGCCCGGTTACGCTTGGCCGCCTCCGAAAATGGATTGGGGTCATAAGATTCTTCCAATTCTTTTAGAATGCCGGCTTTTATCAGAAAATCATCCTGGCGCAGCTTAGAAACAAAGGCCAGATTGAGTTGATTCCCTTTTTGAATTAAATGATCAAAATGAACATGTGTCGTTATGTCTATTTCTCCTGGATTAATTAATACATGATCAATCATCTTATGCTGGCTGTATCCCCGCAAACTACCTTTTTTCCTAGCTGGATCCATCCATTCTTCATTGGTATAACCATAATCCGCCGAAATGACCAGTCCCTTTTCACAAACAGCAGAGATTTGTTCGATCATTTCTTCCATCGCTAGGGGGACCTCAATCCGCTGGTGGTCTGTTAATTGCAGGTTGCTATGCCGCAAAAATTCAAGGATATCAGGATTGTTTAACGGCATCTTGTACTCTTTCAACTTGTCCTTCTCAAGTCCAATCATAATCTCAAACAAGTCCCCACCCTGTTTTTCAATAACATGAACTGGCAATGCATCAAAGAGCTCGTTACTAAAGATAATCCCTTCAAACCCCTTCAATTCGGTTAAGTTATTTAATTGGTTTACTGACTCGAAGTCCGTTAATAATTGTCTTTGAAGCTTTCGATGATATGGGCTGGCCTCAACAATGATGTACTTGATCGGGGCTTTATTCGATCTTGACCATTCCTGTAAAAAGGCATGGGCAAACCTTCCATTGCCGGCGCCAATTTCACAGACAGCCGGTATTATGTCCATTTTTTTGAAAACAACCGCCAGCCATTTGGCCATGACTTTCCCGAAAATATCGGAAACGCTGCTGGTGGTGATAAAATCGCCCAAACGGCCAATTTTCTCTTTTTCACTCATGTAATAACCGTATTCGGGATGATAAAGTGCTTCAGATATGAATTGTGCATACGAAATCATTTGGTTAGGGGAACAAGAAATTAATTTCTGTAAATAGGTAAACATTGGAACTCCTTTTCGATTAACACTATTGACATAGTGAAAACTTTATAATATTGTAAAGGTAGTAGCTTAACAATATCCCTCCCATTTTATGAATAGAACATCCCCCAGAAAGACCCTTCTCATTCGAGAAGGGTCTTTCTTATAATAATAAGATATCATTATCCGCTATGAGAATTCTCCAGCTCCACAAGGAAAGCGCTTAGCATCATAAACATCGGACGAAAAAAAGCTTTAGCTTTTTGGAGGACCATCCTAGCGCCTAGTGTCCTTCGCTCCGCCATAACGATATGGCAAACAAGAATGCATATGTTCAACTACGCCTCATGCACCGCCTGCTGCCTTTTGGAGAGCTCCACAAGGAAGGCTTCGACACATAGGCATCACACGACCAAAAGGCGTTAGCTTTTGGTTGGAGGAGGCCTGTCGAGTGCTGACCAGGGCACTTGCGCTTTTCATATTAAAATCCGTTTAAAAACGGATTGCTGTCCATTTCGTTGACAATGGTAGTGACTGAGCCATGGCCGGATAATACATAGGTTTCTTCCGGAAGGGTCAAAAGCTTGTCATGTATACTTTTTAACAGCTGCGTCTGATTTCCTCCTGGCAGGTCTGTGCGGCCAATGCTGCCTTGAAATAAGGCATCCCCAGAAATGACAAAGCCTTCCTTTTCAAAATAGTAGGAAACGCTTCCGGGCGAATGACCTGGTGTATGGTATACATGAAAGCTAAAATTATGGATTTGAACAGTTCCCTCACTTTTTATTATTTCATCTGCAGGTTTAACAATAACCGGTTCAATAAGGGAGAAGAATTGGGAACCATTCAAGCTTGCGTCACCCAGCCACTTTTCTTCCTTTTTGTGCAGATAAACAGGAATTTTGTAATGCTCCCTTACTTCATCAACTGCGCCAATATGGTCAAAATGGGCATGTGTTAACAAAATCGCCAGCGGCTTTATTCCTCTGCTATTCAGGAGATTAATTAGCTTCTTCGCATCACCTCCAGGGTCGAAGATAAGGCAAGCTCGCTCTGAATTTTCAACAATGTAACAGTTGGTTTGGATACTCCCCAAGGGGATTTGCTGCCATTTCACTAAGAATTACCTCCAATCCGGATTCCGATACTATAATATTATACTAAATCACCAACCTAAGAAAGAATTGCAGAAAAATAAACTCTCCCTGATGTCCGTGGCTTCCAATGGTAAAATAGTCAGAGAATTTATATAAGGCCTCGACAAATAAAGGAAAAAAATATAAAATAAGAACGAATGTAAATAATATTGATACATAGGATTTAAAAATCAAGCTTGGCTTGTTTCTAACGGAAAAAGGGGGATTACCATGGGATTAGTCATTATTTTCGGTTTAGTAGCAATACTTGCAGCTCTTGGTGCATTTAAGGCACTTAAGAACAAGAATTTATTGGCTGCATTTTGGGGAGTTGCTTCTCTTGCTGTATTCGGATGGTTTGCCGTCATGACACTTATCAATTCAGGATATCCAACCGGAACACATTAAAAGACTGTCAAATGACAGTCTTTTTATTTTTCTTCACTTAATAGGCTATGAACCTTATCCACCTTATACTCCATCGTTCGGTTCACATCCCTGCGGTCATCGATCCGAATAGACGTGCATACCCGCTTGACGCCTTCAGAAAATGGAACTTCATGCATCGCTTGAATCACCTCAAACAATATCGGTAACTCACCTTCTACAATGGTATTCATGGGCGTTAACTGATAACGGATTTTCCCTTTTTGTTCATAATCCTGCAATACCTTTTGAACATTTGCTACATATTGACTTACACTCGGAGACTCTGTGCCTACCGGAATCACAGTCACATCAACAATCGCCATTAGCTGCACCTCATCTTTAATGAATTGACACCGTGATTTTATCACAATCAATCACAAAATGAAAAAGAATGACACTTGATGTCACCCTTCAAATAATTGATAAACTTTCTTGCTGTCGATATCTATAACCTTGTCAAATTGATATCCGTAAAGCAACATGTCCCCAGATGGGGAAAACATGATAGGCTCATTCTCCATTTCCGAGAGAACTTGATGATGCTTTCCGTTTTTAATATCATAACTTACCAAATCAAACCCACTCGAATAGGAATCCGCATCCCCACTAGTAACCGGTTGAAAAGTCATGAATTGGTTGTGGTTTTGGCTGTAGTCATAATACGGGATTAACCAATCAGAGTACATGGCAAGCTGGGGAATCGTGAATACCAAGGTTTCTTCCAGCTGTTCGTTATAGATGGTATATTTTGATTTTGTTGGTTCATTGCCGTCAACCGTTATCGCCATCAGTTGGTTTCCAAACAAGTTGTAATGAATAACCGATTCTAATAACATCTTTTCTGAGCCAGTTGTTATATTCCGTGTCATTAGCGGTGCAAATAATCCAGGCTCTTCTTGATCCCAATTTATATAGACAAGTCTTTGTTCATCCTGCCATTTGTTAAACGGCTGGGGCAAGGACAGTTCAGTCATAGATCTACTGTTCATATTCAGTACAAAGGTCTGAAATGTCCAATCCTCATTGAATTTAGAAACCAGCACCTTTGTTTCATCATAAGGATTCCACTCAAAACTAAGCTCATGAGAGGGAATCGCTTGACGCTCCCTTTGGTTTCCTTTTGTATCGATAATCGTAACAACACCCTCATTGGAGGAAGGGGAAGAATGAATCAGGATATATTGCTTGGATGGACTAATGACACCAGTAACAACAGGTGTATCACTTCGATAGATCACTTCACTGGTGCCCGATAGGAGGTTGTACCGATAAAGGATCGAAGTTTGTCCCTGATTTGCCAGATAAACCACTTCTGTTTCGGAAAGCCAGCCTATAAGGCTATCAAATTCGCCTTCCGGAACGGATATCGGCAGTTTCCATTGTTCAGCAGCCACAGCAGATACCGGCTTGGCTGTTTCACTCGTTCCCGCAGCGGCAGGCTTTGTTGGTTCCTGATTTTTACATGCTCCTAAGAAAAGGTTTATCACCATGACAATTACAACCAAAGAAAATACGTTTGAATATTTTCGCCTGAAATTTAGAAGCATCTTCCCCCTCCTCCCACACGATAATACGTTTAACTTCATTATAATGTTTCAATTATTAAAAATATATGACAACTTAAAATCATGGCTTCCTAAATGGTGCAAAAATCTTAACAGTAATGGATCTTCACAATAACCCCCAAACGTACTTGTTCAATATTTTGGAAAAAGAAAACCTGCATCTCTGCAGGCTCAAACATTCTGTGGCAATTTATTTTTTATCAACCAGGCAGCCCCAATGACTCCTGCATCATTCCCTAAGGTTGCCAAGGCAAGTTTGGTAGAGTTTTTCACAGCCGGAAAGGCAAACTTCGCAAAGTAGTCATTTACTGAGTCCAGTAAAATGGCACCCGCTTGGGATACACCGCCGCCAAGTACTATTTTATCTGGATTGAGGGTATTAGCCAGATTAGCTAAGATTAATCCTAAATGAAAGGAGACATCATTCAAAACTTTTTTCCCTATCGAATCCCCACTCTTCGCCGCATCAAAAACGTCCTTTGCGGTAATTTTTTGCTGGGCTGCCAAAAGTTCTGTTAATTTCCCTTGAAGCTCCCCTTTCTTGATCTCCTCTAGAGCCAATCTAACAATACCGGTAGCTGAAGCCACTGTTTCAAGACAGCCAGTTTTCCCGCAATTGCAAGGTGCACCTCCAAATGGAACTGCCGTACTATGGCCGATTTCTCCGGCCGCGCCATTCACTCCTTGGACGATGCGGCCACCGACAATAACCCCGCCTCCCACACCTGTTCCCAGTGTGACACATACGAGATCCTTTGCTCCCATTCCTGCTCCCATCCACATTTCACCCAAAGCGGCACAATTGGCATCATTCTCAACAGCCGCAGGAAGGGAGGTGGCAGTCTCGAGACTCTCCTGCAGCGGGAAGTTATCCTTCCACCCTAAATTGACGGCATTTAAAATGACTCCGGTTTCATAATCAACAGGACCAGGTGCTCCCATCCCAATACCAGCGAGCTTTTCTTTTGAAACTCCAAGTTCGGTAAGCTTTTCGTCAATTGATTTTGCTATATTTGCCGTAATGTTTTCACCTTCGTTTGAATTGTCGGTCGGAAGCTCCCATTTGTGAATTATTTCCCCGTCTTGCGAAATAAAAGCAATTTTTGAGGTGGTACCACCCAAGTCAACTGCTGCAATCCATTGATCTGCCATTCTCCTCACCTAACTTTTCCTGGACTTTTTGTCTTTTTCCAATTGAATCTCGTGCCTTAAAATTAACAAGGCAGTTTGAAAATCCTTCGTATCAATCAGTTGTGACTGATACATATCCTTTAATTCGGCTTCCATTAATTGAAGATCAGCCTCTCTGTCACCGATATAAATAAGCGTTCCAAAATTCTTTAAAAATTGTTGAATATCATAAACCGTTTTCATGTTATTTTCACCTTAATCTATTAATGGGGAGCTATTCCCCTACAACCAAAGTATACCCTAGTGGTTATCAGTCCTCAAGTAATCTTCCCAAAACTTATCCGCGGCTCTTTTCAACTTCTTTCCCGGTTTGTTTTAGTCATTTCACGTCTCGGATTCCCATATAACAATAACAGGACAATCTTTTCTGTTCGAAAATATTGCGGAAGGATGAAGATTTCTTGAGAAAAATATATTATGCGGCAGGGTTGGGGGTCATCGTCCTAACAGCTTGCCTATTATTAACTTCGCTTGGTACTCCAAAAGCCCAAGAAAGTATTACCTATTTTCCAATTGAACCGAACGTTACCTATAAAAAAAGTAATACAGCTGTCTCGCTTGCGGATCAAAAATCAACTGATTGGAAAATCAATTCTATCTTGGACCGAAAAGCGTACTTACGTCAAGATGCCGGCCTGTTGTTTCAAAACGGAAGGCTGATTGGTAAACTTGGGGAGTGGAAGCAAAATACAGCATCGATTTCGCAAGAAAAACGTTTTCCGGCTCAAACTGGCTTGCTGCAGGCGGTCACTTTTCACCATGCCGAGCTGCATGAGGGAGATAAAATTTTGAGCTCTCAAGCGATGTCGGAAGATGCTTTATATGTCATTGCCCAACCCCCAAATTCTGTTTTTTCCTTTCGATCACCAACTACAAATGCGGAGCGGGAGTGGAAGCAAAGATTGGACGAACAGACAGAGCGAATGCTATATTACAGCTGGAACAAGGGCGTGAGGCATTTTTCCATTCCACTTAGTGAATACCAGGCCTATCCGCTGCCTCTTTTCAATAATCGGGCAAAAACCGGCCTTCCTGGTTTTTCAAAAGAAGCATCGGACAAAATCACCGGACAATTATGGGAAGGACTCTATAAAAATTATTTTCTTGGCATCAAAAAACAGGACGGCACTACCGTCCCTCCGATTGGCAGTACCATCCCGCTGATTCTTTTGGCAAAAAATCAAACCCATCTATTAGTCCTGACAGAGACAAAGGATGGCAGTCCTATTCTCCTCCGCCAGATGATTGCAGCTGGCTATTAATTTCACGTACCAAGTCGGAATACTCCTGCTGTTTTGGATTAAGGTCAGCCGCTTTTTCAGCGTTTATTTTCGCCTGTTTTAAGTCCTTTTGCTCAAGATTGACCAGTGCCAGATTGAAATAGGCTTCATGGAAATCCGGGTCAAGTTCAATGGCTTTTTGCAAATGAATTTTTGCATCCGCCAGATTGTCCTGCTTTATTTCAACATACGATAAAAGAAAATAGGTTTTCTCGGAAGGATTTTCTGCATTGCTTTCATATCTATTTAGAACATTATAGGCTTTTTGATAATTATTTTGTTTCATATAGTCTTGGGCAAGAACGACAACGGTATTCTCATCCTGCGTTTGACTCGAAACATTAAACCCATATGAAAGGGACCCCCAAACTATAATGGCTGTGAGAATCAAAAAGGCTGCCTGACTCATACCCTTTCTTTTTTTCGGAAAATAAACAATTCCTCCGGCCAAGAACCCCCCAATCAGTCCACCCAGATGGCCGGCGTTATCAATGCCTGAAGTCGTGAAGCCAAACACAAGATTAAGGACAAGAACAATGATGATATTTAAACCCATGGTCCGGAAAAACAGCTCTCGGTGAGTGGCTCCAAAATACAACAATGCCCCAAAACAACCAAATATGGCGCCACTGGCCCCTGCGGAAAGGTTGGGACTAAAGATAAAGCTGGCAATCACTCCTGTAAAGCCGGCAAACAAATAGATCAACAGGAACCTGACTTTTCCGTAAATTCGTTCCACGACAGTCCCTAAATAATATAGGGAAAGTGTATTCATGAATAAATGCAACAAGCCAATATGAACAAAAACCGGGGTTATAAACCTCCAATATTCCCCTTCATCTATCAACTCGTTTACTTTTGCGCCATATTTTATCAAGGTGGAGGTGTTGGTGCTCCCGCCATTCAACTGCATCAATAAAAACACGGCCAATTGAACAAAGATGAACAAATAGGTAAAAAAGGGCTTACTATTTTTAAAAATCGATCGCTCATTGTTTACCCGATTAATGGCGAAATCCAAAGCAGCCTTTTTCTGAAGGTTAACATCCTGGTCCGTGTATTCGGCTTGATCAGATAATTTTAGTTCCATTCCCAGCCGGTTTGATAGTTGCTCTAACCCCGTTTCACCTATACCTTTTGCGAGAAGGAATGAATGAACCGTTGTTTTATTTTTATCCGGGTAAACATAAGGGGTCTTGAGACGGTACTCATATTCATCGACAGGAGGAAACTCGCTGATATAAATATTGACCACGTCCAGTTTATGCCGTCCAAGCTGACTTCGAACTCTTTCACCATTGGAGGCGGTAAACTCGATATCCCTCTGCATGGCGTTTCCCCAGTCCATGTTTTCGAGTAACATTCTAACCACGGGTGCATTTTTGTTTTCCATTTTCTCAAGCCAAAGCTCCCTTTGGTTTTCAAACAATTGAATAATCCGGTAGCCGTGCTCGGAGATGAGTATACGGGCGATTTTCCAGAAAACATAACTCTCTTTATTATTCATTTCTCCCCTGCCTTCCAATGAACAGCTATTTGGTACTAACCTGATTCTTTCATTATATACGAAATGATAGATATTCTTGAATAAGATGGCTCTTACGGAATAAAAAAAACCATCTGTGGTGTTCACCAATCAGATGGTCCTCCAAATACTGATCCCATTAATCTTTGCTTTACACCAGGCAAGCGCATCATCGAACTGACAGCCAGCCGGCGCATCCAGCTTAAACCGAGCAGGATGTTCATAATCCGATATCGGTACCTGTAAACAATAAACCCTAATGACCCAATCATGATAATGGTGGATAATATACGTGACATGTGAATCCCTCCTATGTTATATACTTTGAAATTCACGTAAGTTTTATCCAAAAAAAATAACAGCTATCCCAAACAAATGGCATCATGCCATGGATGGAACAGCTGCTGTTACTCTCTAATTATTTAAATACAGATTCCATGGTTTTCTTTAAGACATTGACGGAATGCTCGAATTTTTGTTTCTCAGTTTCGTTTAATTCCAGTTGTACAATCTCTCTAATGCCATTTCTGTTAACAATTGCGGGAACCCCAATATAAATATCATTCTGTCCGTATTCTCCATCCAAGTAAGCCGAAACAGTCAGAACTGAGTTTTCATTCTGCAGAATGGCTTTTGTTAACCTTACGAGACCCATGGCAATCCCATAATAGGTAGCACCTTTACGCTCGATAATATGGTAGGCGGCATCGCGGACATTCTCAAAGATTGGATTTAGATCTGCTTGGGAATTTCCGTGAATCTCCATCCATTTTTCAATTGACGACCCCGCAATATCAGCATGACTCCACACTGGGAGTTCTGTATCCCCATGTTCGCCAATAATATAGGCATGAACATTCCGGGTATCCACATTAAAGTAATCTCCCAGCAGGAACCGGAATCGTGCAGTATCCAATATTGTTCCTGAACCGATAACCCGCTCTTTTGGGAAACCAGAAAACTTCTGAACGGCGTATGTTAAGATGTCCACCGGGTTAGTTGCCACTAAGAAAATGCCTTGAAAGCCGCTTGCCAATATTTCATCAACAATATTTTTAAAGATTTTCGTATTTTTCTCTACAAGGTCCAAACGGGTTTCTCCAGGTTTTTGATTGGCCCCCGCTGTTATAACAACGATATCGGCATCCCCGCAATCTTTATAACTGCCATACCATATTTTTGTATGGGACGGCGCAAAAGGAAGTCCATGATTCAAGTCCATGGCGTCACCTTCCGCTTTATCTTTATTCAAGTCAATCAGGACCAACTCTTCTGTTATTCCTTGGTTCAGCATGGCAAAAGAATAACTTGACCCTACGAATCCTGTTCCGATAAGAGCAACTCGATTTACACGATCTTGCATATCTATTCCTCCCAAAAATTCTTATTTTTCTTTAATGAACATGAACCATATTTTTAAGTCTAATTCATACAGTAGCGGGCTATAACATAAATAATCCGATTGCCGCAAGCGAGGCAAGAAAGTTTGATAAAAAATTAACCATATCGTTGTCCACAAATGGCATGCCCTTTATTTTAACGGTTGGCTGGCTGCAGTGAGTATGTTTCTCAGTTGTCATGCCGCAAACCCGGCACTGGTAAGTTTGTTGATAAAACGCACCAATCAATGTATCAACGACATTTCCTATGTATCCAAAAATAAAAATAGCCAGACTTACTAAAATATTCATTTCAAAAAGCCCAAAACTAATGACCGCAATTAACAAGGATCCTGCCATTGCGGCAATACTTCCTAATAAACTGACAGCACCGGATGTTCCTCTTTCGACAGGCTTCAAGGTCTTAATGAAGATTGGTTCCCTTTTGCTTAAACTGCCGATTTCCGAGGCCCACGTATCCGAATTGGCACTTGCGATACTCGTTGCAAAACCAATCAACCAAATACTTTCCTGTTGAAAGATGTACATGATACTGAATAGGCCGGCTGCTCCTCCATTGGCAGCAACCTGACGCCAGTCTCTTGTCGATCCCTTAGCCAGTTTTTCTTCCAAACCATGTTTTGCAGATTTTTTATAACTGGACCAGTAACTGGAGGTGGCAAAAAACACGGCCAAGAGGATCAGCCCGCTTAGGCCAAACCCCAACAATATGGAAATGCCGACTACTATGGACGCGATTGCCCCTGATTTATCTAAAAGCTTAAAAAAATAACCAGCCATACCTCCTAAAGCAATGACGGCAACAAGGATGATAGACTGGGTCATCTGATTTTCAGGACCTTATCAGGAGTAATAATACACGAAACCGGGATATCATGGTTTTCGACAGGAAGATCGCTGATGATTTGTTCATTAAAGGCCAGTGATACAGTATTTCCGGAATATCTGCTTAAAAAGCGGTCATAATACCCCCCGCCAAAACCGACCCGGTATCCATCCGTTGAATAGGCCAACCCCGGAACAATTAATAATTCCATGTCGTCGGCAGCCACTTCCTTAGTTATTTCCTCTATTGGTTCAAATAATCCAAAAAATACGGACTCAAGCTGGGAAAACTCTGTCAGGGCATGAAAGGTCAATAACTTTTCCTTGGGATTACATTTTGGCACTGCCACTTGTTTTCCTGATTCCCATGCTTTGCGAATCATCTGATATGTATCGACCTCAGGCGGCTTGGAAATGGTTATGCCGATAATTTTCGCCTCATTCCAAACCTGTTCCTGAAATAGCCTGCAGGCAATCTTGTATGAATAATCCTCGTAAATCGGTTTACTCAGCTGTGAAAGGGTCTGTTTCATCCCGGACCGGATGGAAATTTTTTCACGCATGGTTCGTCCTCCTATACTTAGGTACAAAAAAGCAGCAGGAAAACCTGCTGCTTATTTTGTTTCACGGTGTGCAGTTGTACGCTTTTCTCTTGGGCAATATTTTTTAAGCTCAAGACGATCCGGGTTGTTACGCTTATTTTTTGTAGAAATATAGTTACGGTCTCCACACTCTGTGCAAGCTAACGTAATATTTACACGCATGTTTATTTCCCTCCAAACGATTAAGCTAGTAAAGTCCATACGACTTTTCTATAATATCATTTTTCAAAAGGAAATGCTAGTCTGTTTTTCAGAAAAGCGTAAGCACTCCAGATTAGCGACGTATGTCACGGAGTCATTCATCCTAATGGTTAAAAATAGGTTTCCCTTTTCTTTAAAAGGGCCTGCTCCATAGAAATTACTTCATTTCGACTAACACCAGCAATCGCCCATGAGTTCACTTTTTTGGTAGAATGCCTTTCCACTTTTAAATTCAGGGCAAAAATACTGACGGCTGGCCCTTTGGCCATCGGCTGATACTTGAGCGACCCTGTTTCAAGCGAATTCCAAATCTGATCTGTAAAAGCATTCCATATCGGTATGGTCGTATATTGGCTGACCCCTTCGTCCGCTGTTTGGCCGTTTACTAAAAATACGTCCTCACCATTATGATGAAAAATATGCTTATCTGTTGGTGATATAAAGGTTAAATGTTCTTGATCAATATTCGGAAAATAGTGCATCCCCATGATTTTGATATCTTTGTCTTGATTACCATGATTACTGACGATAATCTTAGACAAATGAATTTTCGAGTGAATATGTTCCTGTTTCATATTCAAGATTAACGCTTCATCATAAATCACTTTTTCCGTACTGTTATAAAGCCAATAATATTTTTCATTTACCCATATCCCGGGCACAAAATGCAAGTGCTCCACGGAACTTCGGCGTCCGGAAGTCTCAATCGGTTTTTGCGGTTTGATTAGTTTCATCTTCCTCTACCCCAATTTTCATTTTTATTTAACCGTAAAATGTTCCTCATCTTCATATATCTGCTTGCCCAATACCATATCCTGCATCAATTGACCTGATTCATAGGCAATTCTTTTCCATCCATATAAACTTAACGCAATGCTTTTACCCTTTAATCCTATTTCTTGTAATTTAGCTGGATTTTCCACTAAGTATGTTACCTGTTTTAACAGACTTTCGGCGTTTCCCGGATTCATGAGCAACCCAGTTTGCAGGTGCTTCACAATCCCCTTTAAACCACCCGTATTCGAGACGATGGTTGGTTTGCCAAGAATCATTGTTTCAAGGGCAACGATGCCAAACGGCTCATAAAGACTAGGAAATACGGCCATTTCACTTCCTGCAATAAGCGCGTTTCGTTGTTCGTCGGTAACAAATCCTATAAATTCCAAGTAATCAGTTAATTCTCTCTTCTCAATCAGCTTCTGGTATTCAGATAACATCGGTCCCTTGCCGGCAACAACAAAGAAATAATCTAATTTCCTTTGCTTCACGATTGTTGCTGCCTCAATGATCGTCTCAAATCCCTTTTCTTTCACAATCCTGCCAATCGAAAAAATGTATCGGCGCCCGCTTAAATTAGGAAAATACATTTCCGCTTTTTCTTGGATACAAGGAGTGTCAACTCCATTAGGGATGACCGATAGTCTGCCCTCATCCACAGAAAAGATGGACATTAAGGATTGCTTCATATACTCACTGCAGACGATTAAATGGTCTGACTTAGACATAAGCTGCTGTTCCTTCTCATGGATAAACCGTTGCATTTCCGTATAAATTCCATTATTTCTGCCATGTTCCGTTGCATGTATGGTCGATAAAAGGGGTATGTTCAAAGTGTCCTTGATATAAATGGCTGCTGCCCCCACCAACCAATCATGGGCATGCACCAAGTCGAACTGGGTTCCATCGGTCAGTTGTTCCGCCTTAAAGGCCATTGCCAAATTAAGACCGCATATCCATGCAAGAAAATCTTCATCTTGGTCATTGAGGGGTATTACCCGGTGCACCTGCACTCCTTCCCTGACCTCAAAGGGCATTGAGCCTGCGTTGCCGGCAGTTATCACATGCACTTCATGACCGATTATGGCAAGATGAACCGATAAGCCATAAACATGTCTGGATAGTCCTCCCACCACGTTTGGCGGGTATTCCCAGCAGAGCAGGAGTATTTTCAGCCGTGATTTGGAAATATCCTTAGAAGGATTGGGAGAATTAGTCATGTTGGTCCTCCTTGTTGCGATAATAACTATAGGTGCTTACATAATCATGCCATTTGGGAGCAACGTTGAAGGGTGGCTTGACCGGCGGCAATCCATGCTTTGAATCAGGATTCATCTGCTTTTCACTCTCCGGTACCAGAAGGCTATTGGAGCGGAAAAACGGGAAGTACTCGTCTTCTTTTAAATACACTCCTATTTCTGAAACATAGCTTCGTTTTCCCGCTAATCCCTTAACATGCCAGAAACCATTCTGATATGGAATAGCTAATTCGTAAAAATGGTGTGCATTATGACCGGTAAAAACCAAATCGGTAACATCGTAAATCCTCACCACGTGTACTAGGTCTTCAAACTGTATGCCAAAAAATAACCCGATCATTTTTTGGGGCAGATCAGAGGGATCCCAGAATATGGCTATTTCATTTGGGGAAACCAGCTTCATTTTCACATTATTTATGGGAGGTTGAAAGAGTGGCAGCAAAGCGTCACCTGTGGCTGTCTCTTTCTTATGAAGTTGTTGCGTTAAATGGTCGCTTTTGTTAATCATCTTTTCCTCCAGCCTTAACCTACAATATATGAATAAAACAAGGAAATATACCGAGTCGATAAGTTAATCGTAACATCAGAAAGAGAGTCAGACAATAAACGCAATTTGTCGCTTTTTGCACTTCCTTATGTTCAAAAGGATTTGACAGGGAAATTTTTTTTGAAGGAACATTTGTCATGAAGAATCGACAGTCAGTGCACGGAGGGGGAAATGACTTTCGACAAAAAAAGATGAGCACCATGGTGTCTCATCCAAAAATAATTTATGCGTTTAAATTGTATCGTTTCCCGGTTTCCAGATAAATCACATTTTCGGCAATATTGGTGGAATGGTCGGCAATTCTTTCGATAAAACGGCAGACAAAGGCTAACTGGATAATTTGATTGGTGAAGTCCGGATTTTGGGGAATATAGGTCAGAAGTTCTTTAACTAGGCTTCCGAACATCTGGTCTACCATGTCATCCTTTTCAGCACATTTCTTTGCGAGCTCAGTATCTTCTGAATAAAATGAAGTAATGGACTCACTGACCATCTCTAATGCCATTTCCATCATATGAGGGATATCAATCAGCTCTTTCACATGTTTCTCATTTCCAATATGAACGGCAGATTTTGCAATGTTAACGGCAATATCCCCTAAACGTTCAACCTCGGAAGATACCCTTAACGCGACATGGAGTCTGCGTAAATCTTTGGCAACTGGAGACTGGCGAGCAATTAACATTAAGGCTTTGTCATGAATTTCATATTCAAGGTCATCGATTACATTATCACCATTAATTACTTTGTCAGCTAGTTGGATATCTTGGTTTAACAGTGCCAGCATGGCATTTTTAATGGAGACTTGCGCTTCGTCCGCCATTTTCAGCTGCAGCGATTTTAATTCTTTTAAATTTTGGTCAAAGTTCGTTCTTGTATTCATGGACATCACCCGAATCTTCCTGTAATATAGTCTTCCGTCCTAGAGTCCTTGGGCATGGAGAAGATTTTTGCGGTTTCATCTAATTCAATCAGTTCCCCCATTAAGAAGAAAGCTGTTTTATCTGAAACCCTTGCTGCTTGTTGCATATTGTGAGTCACAATCACAATCGTATATTTTTCTTTTAACTCGAAGATTAACTCCTCAATTTTTAACGTTGAGATTGGATCCAGCGCGGAGGTCGGTTCATCCATTAGCAGCACATCCGGTTTCGTAGCAAGAGCTCTTGCTATGCAAAGCCGCTGCTGTTGTCCGCCCGACAGCCCGAGTGCAGGGGCGTTCAACCGGTCCTTTACTTCATCCCATAGTGCCACATCCATTAAAGATTTTGTGACAATTTCGTCCAGATGCTTTTTCTTCTTGATGCCATGAATTCTTGGCCCGTAGGCTACATTATCGTAAATCGTCTGTGGAAATGGATTCCCCTTTTGAAAAACCATTCCGACATGTTTACGCAATTCTACTAGGTCAGTTTTCGCATCCAAAATATTTTGGCCGTCAAAATTCACTTCACCGGTTATTTTTACATTCGGGATCACTTTATTCATTAGATTTAGGGTTTTTAAAAACGTAGACTTCCCACATCCTGACGGACCAATCATTGCCGTTACTTCCTTCTTTTGAATGGGAAAGTTGATACCTTTTAAGGCATGGTGGTCACCATACCATAAATTAAGATCATTGACATCAAAGATATCTCTTGTTAGTGTCTGTGTGCTCATAAGTCTACCCCCTTATCCGAATCTTCCGGAAATGTATTCTTCTGTCTTTTGGACGGATGGATTTGTAAAGATTTTTTCAGTCATGTCATACTCAATTAAATCTCCGCTTAAAAAGAACGCTGTTTTATCAGAAATCCGTGATGCCTGTTGCATGTTGTGGGTGACAATTATAATCGAGTAATCTTTTTTTAAATCTACAATTAAGTCCTCAACCTTTGCGTTTGAAATTGGATCAAGAGCAGAAGATGGCTCATCCAGCAGAATGACAGTCGGTTTCATGGCAATGGTTCTAGCAATGCAAAGCCGCTGTTGCTGTCCGCCAGAAAGCGAAAGAGCAGATTTATGAAGCCTGTCCTTTACTTCATCCCATAGTGCTGCTTTTCGCAAGCTTTCTTCCACAATTTCATCCAACTTGCTCTTCTTTTTAATGCCGGCAAATTTAAGGGCATGGGTAATATTCTCGTAAATGGATTTCGGGAAAGGATTTGGCTTTTGGAACACCATCCCGATTTCTTTTCTTAACGCGACTACATTAATATCTTCAGACAGAATATTTAGCTCTTCGTAAAGGATTTCTCCTTCTGCCCTTGCACCAGGGATTAAATCATTCATCCGGTTAATGCTGCGCAAGAAGGTGGACTTCCCGCAACCCGAAGGACCAATTAATGCGGTTACGGAGTTCTTCTCAATCTCCATAGAAATTCCATTTACTGCTCGCTTTTCCCCATAAAAAATCTCTAAGTTCTTTACTGTTAATATATTTTTTGGCTGGAATTCACTATATCTTGGAACAGTTACATCCATAGCTGTTTTCTCCTTTACGGCTGTCACCATTTGACTCCCACCTTTTTATTTAGTTGCAGTTACCCGCTTGTGAATGATACTTCCGATCCAGCGGGCCGCCAAATTGAAAATCAAGACAGAAATAACAAGAACGGCAGCTGAACCACTTGAAACTTCGTCTACATCAGGGATCAATCCCTGGGTATTCACAGACCATATATGAACCGCGAGCGTCTCGGCAGGGCGGAAGATATTCAATGGTGATTGTTCTGAAAAAGGATTCCAATTAGTATAGTCCAGTCTTGGCGTTGACAACCCGGCAGTGAATAATAGAGCGGCCGCCTCACCAAATACCCGTCCAGCAGCAAGGATGGCACCTGTTAAAATGGAGGGAAATGCACTCGGCAAGATGACCGTTTTAATCGTATGCCAACGAGTTATTCCTAGGGCAAGGCTTGCCTCTTTTAAATCACGAGGCACTGAACGAATCGCATCCTCCGTCGTTCGCACTATCGTTGGAAGATTGAATACCGTCAGGGCCATAGCGCCTCCTAAAATGGTATAACCCCAGCCAGTAGTGTTTACAAACATCAGTAAACCAAACATACCAATAACAATGGAGGGTAATGAAGATAAAACTTCAATACAGGTCCGGATGAGATCTGTAATCTTTCCGGGCTTTGCATATTCAGCCATGTAAATCCCGCCGCCTATTCCAATAGGAACGGTTATTAACATGGTGATGAGCAAAATATAAAAGGAATTAAATAATTGATCGCGAATTCCTCCGCCTGCCCGTACATTACTGGAAGGGGTTGTTAAAAACTCGAAGGAAATATGCTTAAATCCATTAATAAAAATATAGAAAAACAAACCGGCAAGTATTGCAACGATTACAGTAGCTATCAGGATAAAAACCCCTGTGGCTATTCGATCTGCTGTTTTACTATTCATCGTAATTTCCTCCTTGACGAAAGATAACGAATCAGGAGAATGAACGCGAAGGACATAATTAATAAAATGAGACCCATCGACCACAAGGTGTTATTCTCCACGCTGCCATAAGTGGTATGACCCATATTTAATGTAATAATGGTTGTTAATGTTGCAGAGGCATCCAAGATACTTGATGGCAAATCCCTAACGTTTCCGATGACCATTTGCACAGCCAGTGCCTCCCCGAATGCCCGTGCCATTCCAAGTATGATGGCCGTTAATAATGATGGCATTGCAGCAGGAATCAGCACCTTTCGTATCGTCTGCCATCTGGTTGCACCTAGTGCATAAGATCCTTCGCGAAGATGGTTCGGAAGTGAACTGATGGCATCTGTAGCAATGGTCGTAATGGTGGGTAGTATCATAATGGAGAGCACAATCATCCCAGAGAGCAAACTAAAACCTAATCCGCCGACATTCTCCCGAATAAACGGCACTAAAACCGATAGCCCGATGAAGCCATAAACAACAGACGGGATACCAACCAGCAGTTCCACCACTGGCTGAAGAATTTTTCTCCCCCACGATGGAGCGATTTCCGTCATAAAAATGGCTCCGCCAATTCCTAAGGGTGCGGCAACCAGAGCGGCTAAAAATGTGACAGCAAAGGAGCCAAATATGAATGGGAGAACACCATACGCCGGGTTTGCTTGATCGGTTGGGTTCCATTTTGTACTGGTAATAAACTCGATGATACTGACCCCATTTTTTATGAAGGACTGCAAACCTTTTGTGCCCAGAAAAATAGTGATGGCGATTGTCGCAGATATCATAATGACTGCGCACAATATCACAATAATTTTGCCGCGAAGCTCCCCATCCGGCCTGCTGCTCTTTGATTTTAACAATCTATCTTTTGCTGGAAGAAGTTTTTCCATAATTAACCAAACTCCTCTGAATACGTCGTAATAGGGTAAACGCACATCGCATTTACCCCCTCTTTTTTTGTCGTCACACAGTTGTTTATGAATTAAATGTCTTTTTGTTTGCCTTCTGCATCGCGTTCTACTTTCATCTTTGTTACAGGCAGATAACCTTGTTCTTTTAATAAACTGTTTTGAATTTCATCTGACATCATATAGTCTAAGAACGCTTTGGCTAAACCATCAGGCTCACCCTTTGTATAAGAGTGTTGATAAGCCCACACTGGGAATTCTCCGGATTGTACATTTTCTGCTGTAGCTTCCACACCATCGATTGCAAGTGGGGTTACAGTGTCATCAGTGAAGTACGAGAATGCAAGATAACCGACTGCTCCGTCTGTTTCAGCAATGATTTTTTTAACTGTGTTTGAAGAATCTTCCGTAATCCCTTCAGCCGGTGTTGCGCCGTCTAGGGCAAATTTATTGAATACCGCACGTGTACCAGAGGAGTCAGGACGGTTTACAAGAACGATTTTTTGATCTTTTCCGCCGAGCTCTTTCCAGTTAGTGATTTTTCCGGTAAATACTTTAATTAGATCTTCTTTAGAAATCTCATCAATTCCTACTTTAGGGTTAACAGCTGCAGTCATACCAACTACGGCTACTTTATGGTCAACAATTTCTTCTGCTGGGATACCTTCTTTTTCTTCAGCGAAGACGTCAGAGTTACCAATTTGAACGGAACCTTCAGATACTTGCGATAAGCCTGTCCCAGATCCACCAGCATTTACTTGAATATCAACCTTTGGATTTTCTGCCATAAATTCTTCAGCGGCTGCTGCAACTAATGGCTGCATTGCCGATGATCCGGATATTGTTAATGAACCTGAAAGTTCTTGTTTTTCTTCGGTTTTAGTGTTGTCTGAACCATTTGCAGCGTCATTAGATGCTCCGCCTCCACAAGCTGCTGTAAATATAGATAAAGCAGCGAACAGTGAAAATAGGCTTACTTTTTTCAAGCTTTTCATTTCTGTTATTCCCCCTAAGATTTGGTGGTTATTTAACAACCTTCCTTACATAATTAGAATAATAGAGAAGTGTTAATCGAGTTTTAATGGAATGTAAAGGATTTGTAAAGTTGTGTGGAGATTTTGTAAATTAAGGGGTCCAAAGATAACTTCATTGTTTCGATTGGAAAGAATAATATTGCACTGTAAACTATTAAGTTTATAAAAAAAACACCTGTCTCATTTAGAGACAAGTGTCGCTTATTACTCAGTCTGTTCTGTTGTTTCAGCTGTAGGTACAGTTTCTACAGGAGTACTACTATCTATGTTTTGCCCCGCAACGTCGGCAGTTGCAGGATTTGCCCGCGCTTTCTTTAAATCAAAGTAGGCATCCATAACCCTGCGCCCAATTGAGTGGTTGATACTAGGTCCACTTCCTTGGTAAGCCCATGGAACCACAACAGCCAAGGATACCTCCGGATCATCATATGGAGCAAAGCTGACCAAGCTCAAGTTCCATACTGGTGTACCACGTTTTGATTTGTCAGAACCGTCATAAAAGGCTTCTGCGGTCCCTGTTTTACCCGCAGGATTGTAAGTGGCACTTTTCCAGTAACCTACTCCTGTACCATCACCAACCTGCATAACCATCCGAAATCCTTCTTGAACTCGTTTAATCCAGTCTTCTTTCATATCAAGCCGATTCAGAACCTTTGGCTGAATTTCTTCAACAATCGGACCTAATTCATTTGTGTCCTCACTAGGGTCCCGAATTTCTTTGACAAGATGCGGCTGAATTCGATTACCTCCGTTTGCAATTGTAGCCACATATTGGGCAAGCTGCATTGGAGTATAGGTATCGTACTGTCCTATGGCTAGGTCAAGAAGTAAACCTGACGTTTTCGCAGAACCCGGAAATCCGGTTGTTTCATTCGGCAGGTCAATTCCTGTTCGCGCCCCAAGGCCAAATTGACTGAAGCTTTTTCTCATGGTATCAAATCCATAATCCTCATCCAACACCAGTGGACGATTTGCGACATATTGGCCGTGTGCCAGTGCAATGACTGTTTTCCACATATAAACGTTAGAAGAGACTTGAAGTGCCCTTAAATCATTAATTGTGCCAAAGGTTTTCCAGGATTTTTTCACCGGTGTATCTTTAATGACCAATGGTTCATCGAGTTGGGTAGACCCAGGCTTAATAGCGCCGGTTTGATATCCGGTTAAAATCGTAGCACCTTTTACTGCGGAACCCACGTTATAAGATGTTGTAATATTACCTTGGGCATAATCCCGCATCTCGAGTTTGCCTGTTTCTTTGTTTTTGACTAGCTGTTTACCCGACATGGACAATATCTCACCGGTTTTAGGGTTCATTACTACAACAAACGCCCGGTCCATAAGGCCCGTATTGGGATTTTGTTTGGCCTTCCACATTTCTTCTTCAACAATCTTGTCAACCTGTGCCTGCAAATCCATATCGATGGTAAGCATCAAATCTTTTCCACGCTGGCCTTCCGAAATGACCTCTGTGGACAATACCTTACCGGTTTTATCCGTGACATTTTTGACTTTAGCCTTTTCCCCATGCAGAACATCTTCATATTTTAATTCGAGATAACTTTTCCCTACACGGTCATTCCGGCTGTAGCCTTTGGCCAGATAACTTTCCAATTGTTCCTTAGGCAACCCTGATTCAGATGAAGAAACCTCGCCTAAAATTGACTTTAGCGTATCACCAAAGACATAACTCCGATCCCAGTCAGTTGTGGTATCCACTCCCGGCAGATTCTCCAAATTTTCGCTGACGGCAGCAAATTCTTCCGGAGTAACGTCTTTATTTTTTACAATTTGCGGGGTCAGTGCATAACCGCTGTTCATTTCGCGCCAAATGGCACAAGTCTCTAACTCTTGCGGGGAAAGACTATTTAAATCCTCATCTGTAATTCTATCAAGCTGAAGATTATAGATTTGTTCATCATCCAGCTTTTTTTGGTCAAGCTTAACCCATTCTTTATCGGTAATTTTTTTCTTTGCTTTTTCCGGATGGATTAAGATCCAGAAATCTTTTTTATCCCGTTCGGGGATCTTTGAAGCATCTAGATTAATTAGTTTTGCAAGCTTCTCAGCGGTTTCAAGCATATCCTTTGTAGTTGTGTCTGATTCCTTCGTGTAGGTAATTGCGTTTAACGGCGTATTATCAACAATCACCTTACCGTTTCGGTCGACCATTCTACCTCTAGGTACAGGGTTACTAACCGTTACATCCTCCGTTCGTTGAATTTCCCGTTTAAAATCCTCACCAAATACAATTTGCAGTTCTCCAAGCCGGAGAATAAGGATCGAGAAGAGTAAAAACACGGCAAAAAACAACATATTTAAACGAAACGGTACCTTCGTTTTCTTCTTTTTCTTTGTATTCAATACCTAAGTGCACCTCCATATTTCAGGGCATGAACATAACAGTAACTATTGTATATGAATAAGCAGCATTTTTCTACGAGGAACACTTACCATTTTTGATAGAAAAGCGGAAGTGCCCTGATCAGTGTTGTATGGCCTCCTCGAAAAAGCTAACGTTTTTCCTTCGTGCGATGCTTATGCTCCCGAAGCTTTCCTTTGTGGAGGCTCTCCAACTGAGATAAGTGTAAACTCACCGATTGGCAAGCTGGCAGGCGGTTCATGAGGCGTAGTTGAACTTATGCGTTCGGAAATTAGGGAGTAAAATAAAATCCAATTAACAAAAGAAAACACAAAGAGCGAAGGACACTAGACACTAAGGGGCTGGAGCTGGACATTTCTCAAAGATTTGCACAATTACTTAAACTACAAGAAAAGCAAAAGCTCCTTGGTAAGTAGCATTCCCGGTTTCCGGGGCCAATTTTAAAAGACGATGACTAAAAGAAGCTCATCGTCTTATGTTGCGGGCAATTGTACTCTTTTCATAAACATGTAAATAACAGTGTGACCGGCACCTAACAGGAGCAGCAAAATCGGCAAGCTTTTTTCTGCGTCAAATAATAAGATGGATGCCAAAAATGCAAGGATCGAAACAATTCTTCCGATATTAAGGAAAAGCTCGCGGACGACAATATATTCAATCCTCATTTCAGCGGCTTTCCAGCCTGTTCCAATCACGTCATATGTAGTTGAAATATACGGTACCAAAAGCAAAGGGTAAGCAATGGCAATCAAGCCGGCATAAAGTAACAACTTGGCATAATTTACATCCCACACAATGAACAGAACAGCGACATATAGTAAAAGCCCGCCGATTAGAATGGCCTTTTTTCTGTGGCTCTTTTTAATCAGCCTTGAGGCAAAATAATAGGCAACAAACGAAATTCCTGAATTAATCAGACCGTATGTCCCTAAAGCCATTTCACTTCCTGTCGAGATATAAACGAAAACAGATATGACAAATAAAAACGTCCCTTCTCTTAAGCCCTGGAAAAAGTGGGCATTCGTTACGAGACGCCAATTTTCATTATGTTTCCGTTCTTCCATTATCCGCTTAAAGCAATATTGTCCTTTTGCAGGCCTTGGCTTTAAGGAAAAACTTAAGAATACTGCCAGCGCAAATAGCCCAAGAGAGAGGCCAAACACAATGGTATAGCCGGTAAACTTTGCGAACCGGGTGATAATAAACCCTGCGGCAATCGGTCCCACCATCCCGCCTAAAGAAGATAGAATTCCTAAAAACCCGTTAAAAAAATCCCTAGTCTCCGGTTCCGTAATTTCAAAAGTTAACACATTGTAGGCAAGCCAGTAAAAACCGTACCCGACACCCAGCAAACCTCCCAAAAGAAGTAAATATTTAGCCGCGTTAGTACCTGCCAATAGTACCGCAATATAAAAAAGCGTTAAAAAAATGACTCCAACCCGAAGCACAATGACCCGATCAATTTTCTTTGCCCAACGTCCCGCCAGTATGAAGGTCAGAGGCTGAAGGACAACAATAGATAAATTATAGAGGGCAATATCAGAGTACTCCCCCGTTTGTTTCCACAAGTAAATGTTAACAAAGGTATTCGATAAAGCAGCACTTAACGAATATAACCCTCCGATTAACAATAAAAGAGATAAATCTTTTGTTAGTTCAATGTCACCCAGAATCTTTAATTTCTTTCCCATAAAAACTCCCCTTTGTCTTAATGAGTAGTCTTTTACAGGGGGTATGTTCTTATTCATCTTTTTAAGTAAAAGCTCTGCTAAATTGCAGTTGATTTCCGCTCCAGGCACCCGCTTTATACGGGCGTGCCGGGGAGCCTCGTACTCCGCAGGACACTGAAATTCTTCCTCAGATCTGCCCACCCACGAAGTGTAAATGCGATAGCACAAGGAGAACATCCAGAAATAACATCGCACTATGCGATAGCATGATTGAAGATTTTCGAGGAGTCGAGGTTATCCGCTCCAATCAACAAAGCGTAACCAACATTATCTCTTAACAGAGCCAAATAAACAAGACAGCCTCTTTTGGCTGCCTTTTTCATTTTCTGTTATTCCATATTTTGCCGCGTTATAACGTTTTGCTGCCTCATCCCAGTTTCCCACGTTCCAGAACGCGCAAATTTAATCAGGGCGTTTTTTTGATCATGCTCCCAAACATCAAGACCTAGGATAGGGGTTTTACCTTCCATTAATAAAGAGTCTTGGTTAGGCGTGCTGGATACTTCAAGTTCACCATTGTTAACTGAAAGCCATGCCCAGCCCGAACCGAAACGTCTGGTTGCTGCTTTAGTGAACTCTTCTTTGAATGCATCAAAGCTGCCAAATTTATTTGGCGCTAGCAACTAAAAGGAAAAATTTAGTTCTAAAGCTTTATTTAAAAAATACCAAAATCGGCCAATTTTTTTCAACCAATTTACAGTATTCATGCTTGTCAAAATTGTCTGTATACCAGATTCTGGATGCTGCTTATTTTATCCATAATGTTCCGCTTGAAAGTTTCGAAAAGTTGTCAAGAACAAGAAAAACCTATCCTGTCAACGATTTTTGTCATATGCCGTCGCATTCGCTTCCATTTTATGTAAACACCATATTGACAGGACGCTCAATATTCCATTTAATCAAGCTAGAAGAGTGTAAAGGAAGTGTTAGACATGCAGATTGGCAGCATTTCAATCTATCATATATTGCATGATTTTTTTCAAAAAACGGAGCCAATTCAAAGTATTAAAGCAGGTGCAGTCCTCTTTCAAGAAAAAGACCCAGCAAAATATGTTTATCTTTTGCTTAACGGCAGCATTGCTCTTGGGCGGGTCCATTTAAGGGGCAAGGAATTTATTTTAAAAATCTTAAACAATGAAGAGTTAATTGTAGAATATCAATTGTTTAAATCCCACCCTCATTATCAGTTTTTTGCAAAAGCCATTACGGATTGTGAAATCCTTGCCATCAAAAGGGAGGATTTTGAGAAGTTTATCGAGACAGACAGTGGAGCCATGAGCCAATTTGTTTCCTGGATGTCAACAGGCTATATAAAAGCTCAAATGAAATGCCAAGACTTAATCATGAATGGCAAAAAAGGCGGTCTCTACTCGATGCTAATCCGTTTGTGCAATTCTTTCGGTGTGATGACAAAAGACGGTATATTAATTGATTTACCGTTGACGCACCAAGAATTGGCCAATTTAACCTACGGGACACGTGAAGTAATACAGCGCGCTTTGAAGGAATTACGGGAAAAAGACGTGATTTCTTATGAAAATCAAATGTTTACCGTAAAAAATCTTAACTATTTAAAAATGGCAGTTGACTGCCAAAACTGCTCCTCTGAAATTTGTGGATTAAACTAATCAGGTCTAAGAACAGCCTTCTTGAAAGAGTATATGCTTCCTTTTTAATCGTTTCTTGTATAAGGGATTTATTACGGCTACAATAGAATGATGAAACTATAGTTAGGTGTGGTCATTATGAATCTTTTCAAACAATTATTTAGAAGTATCTATTCTCCAAAAGATATTGCATCCTTTCGGTCCCAAGGAATAGGCAAGACCATTGGTTACGTTTTTCTGCTTACGTTCATCTCGGTGCTCCCATCGATTATTTATTTATCAACAACCCTCACAGAAGGAATGGATAAGGCAGAATCGCTTTTGCAAAAAGAAGCCCCCGATTTTATGATTGAGGATGGCCAGCTTACAGCGGACACGGAAGTCCCGGTTATTTTGAATAAAAACCATATTACCTTTATTATTGACCCTACCGGAGCGGTTTCTGAAGACGATGTATCGGATGAAACAAATGCTTTCGCATTGCTAAAAGATCAATTTGTTATTGCTTCAGGGGGCCAAACGGAATCATCGCCTTATTCGATGATGCCTGGATTAACACTTTCAAAAGAAGACCTTTTGAGCTTTGTCGAATACATTTCAGGGCTAAAGGGTGTCATCATAACCATCCTCATTGTTCTTGCCTTCCTGTTCTCTAGTGTGATGAGTTTCATTGAAATTTCAATTGCTGCTTTATTCGGCTTATTGATAAAAAACCTGGCCGGCAGAGAATTGAATTACGGCCAGCTATGGAGAATGGCCGCCTATAGCGAGACACTGCCGACACTATTTTTTACCATTATGGCAGCCTTAAAGACAACTGTGCCCAACAGTTTCGGTATAAACTGGCTAGTGGTTCTGCTCGTCTTATTCTTAGCCATCAACGAAGTTCCCAAAGCTGAAAAAAGTTAAGTGACCAAGCATCCATTGACGGATGCTTTTTTCTTTTTTGGTTCTATTAAGTGGCGGACAAGCATACGAATGTACAAACATTTATATTGGGGGCCTGCCTAATGAAAAAACTTATAGGGCTGTTGATCGCTATTTTAATTATATATGTCATTTATTTTGATTTAACTGTTGGTACGCTAGGGAAGTCCTCTCCAGAAACAACAGAAGTAAATGCTGCCTACACTGTCGAACCCGAAACGGAAATCCCATCCTTTTCGGCTAAAGTAAAACCTGGCGAAACGGTGATTTCCATCGTGGAACATCATATTGATAAGGAACTGCCAGTATCCATTTCAGCACTAATTGAAGACTTTGAGCAATTAAATCCAGGAGAATCCCCAGAAAAAATCCAAATTGGTTCTACATATCATTTTCCTGATTACTCAAAATAAGGAGGATAAATCCTTGTTCTTGTCAAAATTAGCAAAAGGCTGTTACAATTAATTCGGATTATCTATATCATTTCGAATCCAGCTTGAAGGAGAGCGAATAACACGTGAGTGAAATTATACATCGTTCAAAAACCCGGCCGATTAAGGTGGGCAACCTAACAATTGGCGGGAATAATGAAATTATCATACAAAGCATGACAACAACTAAAACCCATGATGTGGATGCGACGGTTGCCGAAATCAAACGTTTGGAAGATGCTGGCTGCCAGATTGTTCGTGTAGCCTGCCCTGATGAGCGGGCTGCCAATGCGATTCCTGAAATCAAAAAGAGAATTAATATCCCGCTGGTGGTTGACATTCATTTTGATTATCGATTAGCGCTGAAAGCAATCGAAGGCGGCGCTGACAAAATCAGAATCAACCCTGGTAACATCGGGCGAAAAGAAAAGGTGGAAGCGGTCGTTAAAGCTGCCAAGGAACGGGGCATTCCCATTCGTATCGGTGTCAATGCCGGTTCCCTAGAGAAACGGATTCTTGATAAATACGGTTATCCGACTGCCGATGGAATGGTCGAAAGCGCCCTCCATCATATCAAGATTTTAGAGGATTTGGATTTCCACGATATCATTGTTTCAATGAAAGCTTCCGATGTCAATTTGGCCATTGAGGCCTACGATAAAGCGGCACGGGCCTTTGATTATCCGTTGCATTTAGGCATAACCGAGTCGGGGACCCTGTTTTCCGGTACCGTTAAGAGTGCTGCCGGTTTAGGGGCTATCATCAACAAAGGAATCGGGAACACACTTCGTGTGTCCTTAAGCGCCGACCCTGTTCAAGAGGTAAAGGTTGCCCGTGAATTGTTAAAAGTATTTGGTCTTTCTTCAAACGCAGCTACCTTGATATCCTGCCCAACATGTGGACGGATTGAAATCGACTTGATTAGTATTGCGAACGAAGTGGAGGAATATATCCAGAACATCAAAGCCCCAATTAAAGTATCAGTGCTTGGATGCGCCGTTAACGGACCTGGAGAAGCCCGTGAAGCCGATATCGGTATCGCCGGCGCCCGCGGTGAAGGCCTGCTATTCAGAAAAGGCCAGATTGTCCGTAAAGTGCCTGAAGAAAAAATGGTTGAGGAATTAAAGAAAGAAATTGACCAAGTAGCTGAAGAATATTTTAAGAAAAAAGAGGCAGAGGCTGCTGCCCAAAAATAATGAAGAAAGAAACCCGGTAGCTTTACCGGGTTTCTTGTCGCTCCTATATGTTTAAAAGAACGGGAGAATAAAGATACCGATGATAATCGATACCGCGCCAATCCCGATTGCCCAGGCGCCAAGTGTGTCGGCACCCCTTCTTCTTGCGACAAATCCTAATATAATACCTGCAGCGCCAAAAAGAATTGGCATCACAAATAGTGATAAGATGGAAAGTACTATGGCGAGAGTACCTAGACCACTTGCCGCAGTTTTAGTTTTTTGGTTATTGTTTTCCGTCGATTGCGTGATACGGCGGGAAACCGGCACGGGTGCTGCAATCTCAGCAGCGTGCTCTTCCTTGTACCGTGACCGAATCGGAACCGATGCTCCAATTTGGGAAGCTGGCTCGTCTTTTTTTAGGGAAACCCTTAATGGACGAGAGACACCAAATTCTCCTGCCGTTTCTTCTTTATATTTTGAAGATTGGTTAGTGACAGGTGTCGCGACTTCTGAAGCAGTCTCTTCCCTGAAATCTGAAGGGAAATTGGGAATATCTTGTCCAATATTGGAACTTTGAAGAGCTTCCTGCACTTTAGCGTCTCTTTCATCTGCCATCTAATATCCCTCGCTTTCAGTAATAGGAGCATTAATTATTGTTTGCTTTCCTCGTGCTTTTACTATGTGAATGTTTTCTTAAATAGGAAAGTGCTGTTTATCACGAGATAATTTGCTAATCATTTTCTTCTTTATTGGAACGTAAGATTTGATAAAATAAAGCTATCCAGAATATCTGCTGCCACATGAAGGTGAATTGCCATGAAAAAAAGATTTGGAATTGATATCGATGGGACAGTTACCTGTCCCACGTCAATGATCCCGTTTATTAATCAAGCATTTGATCTCAACCTTACCTATGAGGAAGTTAACGAATACGATTTGACTCCTTTTGTTAACGTGCCAGAGAAGGTTTTTTCTCGATGGTTTACAGAAAATGAGCCGTTGATTTATGAAGGCTCACCGTTAGCAAAAGGGGCCAAAGAGGTATTAACCGGATGGAAACATCAATTTGAGTTGTTTTATATTAGTGCTCGTGGACCCCATTTACGGGGTGTAACGGAAGAATGGTTTCGGTGTCATGGGGTCGGATTTGACCATATTGAACTTATTGGTTCCCATGATAAAATTGAAGCTGCCAAAAAGTTCAAGGTTGATTTGTTCTTTGAGGATAAACATGATAATGCCATAATGATACATGAAAGCTGCAACATTCCTGTTGTTTTATTCAATACACCCTATAACCAGGATCCCATACCGGAGGGGGTGATTCGTGTCAATAATTGGCACGAGGCCAATCTTTGGGTTCAGCACTGGTTAAAAAAACAGATGGTGCACCAGAGTTCCATATAATAAAAAAACCAGCTAGCATAGCTGGTTTTTTTATCTCGTATGGATACAATCGGGACAACGCCCGTATATTTCAAATTTGTGGCCGGATATATCGTACCCCTTTAAGTTCTCATTAATGGTATCCATTGGACACGTCTCAATCTCTTTAGTTTTTCCACAGTCCAGGCAAATAAAATGGTGGTGATGATGATCGCCTGAGCAGGTAAACCGGAAGTGCTTTTCCCCAGATAGTTCGGTCATCTCCAAAATTTCCATGTTAACAAACAGGGCTAAATTCCGATATATCGTATCAAAACTTAGGCCCGGGTAATCATCCTTTAATTGATCGAAAACGTCTTTGGCGGTTAAATATTTATCGCTGACGGCAAACAATTGAAGCATATCTTCCCTTTTTCCAGTCTGCTTAAAACCGTGATCCTTTAAATGTTGGATGGCTTCATGAACGTTCACCTGGCAAAGCCTCCTCTAAGCTGTATTGTTTTGCCTTAACTTTTCGAATGATAATGGTAAAAATTAAAATAAGGACAGCCAGCATGACAATGGTACCGCCAGGAGCAAGATCCACATAATAAGAAATGATGAGCCCTCCCAATACGGAGATTTCCCCAAACAGAATCGAATAAAAAATCGTTTGCTTAAATCCTTTGGCTATCCGAATACTTGCGGCAACTGGCAGAGTCATTAACGATGATACGAGTAAAATCCCGACAATTCTCATCGATGCAGCAATCACTAAAGCGACCATTACAATAAAGATAAAATGGATGGATTTTGCAGCAATACCTGAAGCTTTTGCATATTCTTCATCAAAAGATAAAATAAATAATTCTTTAAAAAGCAGCCGGATTAACACAATAACCACTATGCTGATAATCAGGATGACAAATAAATCCGTACGGCTTACGGCTGAAACACTGCCAAATAAATAACTGAATAGGTCCGTATTAAAGCCGTTTGCCAGTGAAATAAAAATAACACTCAGTCCAATGCCTCCGGACATAATAATGGGGATCGCCAGCTCCTGATACGACTTATAGACCTCTCTAAGTTTTTCTATGAACAAAGAACCCCCGACTGAAAAAACCATCCCCATATAAATCGGGTTTAAACCGGTTAACGCGGCAACATTACTTTCCAACAACAAGCTGGCAGCAATACCTGCAAGTGTGACATGGCTAAGTGCGTCCGCTATTAAAGATAACCTCCGGACGACGATAAAAACTCCCAACAACGGGGCGATAATTCCAATTAATATCCCTGTCAGAAAGGCATTCTGTAAAAACTCATAATGAAACAACCCTGCAATCATTTTATCGCCCCCTGTACTCGTGTTGATGAGTAAGTAATTGCACATCATGGCCATACAGTTTGGACATATCATCCATTTTCAACTGCTCAAACTCCTCTGTATCACCATGAAAATGCAAATGTTTGTTTAAACAAGCAACGTGGGATACTTTATCGGAAACCGTTCCTATGTCGTGGGTGACTAACATTAAGGTAATTCCGCGGTTTTTATTTAGTTGGTCCAGCATTTGATAAAAAGTATTTACATTTTCCGCATCTACTCCAACAGTTGGTTCATCCAGGATAAGCAACTGTGGCTCACTTACTAAAGCTCTTGCGATAAATACACGCTGCTGCTGGCCACCTGACAGTTCGCCAATATTCCGGTTTTTAAACTGCTTCATGCCAACTGCCTCTAATGCATCTAAAACCTTGCCGACATGTTCCTTTTTAAACGACCGGAACATTCCGATGCGTTTTGTTAACCCACTGGCAGCCACCTCAAATACGGTAGCCGGAAAATCGGTATTAAACGAATTCGCTTTTTGGGAGACATAGCCGATTCTTTGCCAGTCTTTAAATTTGTTGATGTCTTGCCCAAATAATCGTATTTCCCCTCTTTGCAGCTTCAGCAATCCAAGTATTAATTTTAACAAAGTTGATTTTCCCGAACCATTCGGACCAACAATGGCTAAAAATGAACCTTTTGACACTGACAAATTAATATTTTCAAGTACTGTATCCTTATCATAGCGATAGGATAATTGTTTTATCTCGATTATCGATGACATCATTGCTCACTCGCTTTAATTTTAAGAATCATTCCGATTTAACTCAAGTAGTATACAATAGCTAAAATAAATTGTAAAGCAGGCTACACTTTTCCGCTATTCACTGCTTTGCTGTCACACTCTTTCCCTGCCTTCATACATTAGCATGGAGGAGTGATACCGTTGAACATATTTGAAAATATCATCAATCATAAGATTAATACCATCACTGCGGAAGAGCTATTAAAGTATGCCGATCAGTTTAATATAACAGTAACCCGAAAGCAGGCAGTGAAAATTGTCGAATACTTAAAAGGTAAAAAAATCAATCTATTTGATGATGCCGAGCGTGCTCGATTAATCCGGGAAATTGCCAAAGCAGCCGGCCCTGAAACAGCACGGGAAGTGAATAAGTTATTCAATGGTTTAGTTAAAAAATAGTTAAAAGCTGTGCAGATGGCACAGCTTTTAACTTATGGCATGAAAGTAACTTTGAGACCAGAAAATTACTGGTCCTGCATGATTTTATTTAACAGATCTTCGTCAAACTCCTGATGGCGCAGCATGGCAATTTCATGTTTGTACGGCGGCATCTTATTATTTTTATCTTCTCCGACAAACGGTGTTTCCAAGATTTTCGGAATATCCATTAACTGGGGATGATGCACGACGTAATTTAATGCTTTAAATCCAATATGGCCAAAGCCGATATTTTCATGCCGGTCCTTCCGCGCCCCCAAAACATTTTTACTGTCGTTAATATGAAGCACCTTCAGCTTTTCTAAGCCGATGATTTTATCAAACTCATTTAATACCCCATCAAAATCCTCGATTACATTGTATCCAGCATCATGGGTATGACAGGTGTCGAAACAAACCGAAAGCTTGTCATTATGGTCAACCCCATCAATAATCATCGCCAGTTCCTCAAACGCCTTGCCGCACTCTGAGCCTTTTCCGGCCATTGTTTCCAAGGCAATTTGAACTTGTTCCTTGCCTGTCAGCACTTCGTTTAAACCTTCAATGATTTTCTTTATTCCTGCTTCTGTCCCCGCACCTACATGGGCACCAGGATGCAGCACAATTTGCTTGGCACCGATTGCTTCTGTTCTCTCAATCTCCGTGCGAAGAAACCGTACTCCCAGTTCAAAGGTATCCGGATTAGTTGTATTTCCAATATTGATGATATAAGGGGCATGGACGACGATTTCCTCAATCCCATGTTCCTCCATGTGCTTTCTGCCCGCTTCAATATTCAGATCTTCGATTTTTTTCCTTCTTGTGTTTTGTGGCGCCCCTGTGTAAATCATAAACGTATTTGACCCATAAGCAACTGCTTCCTGGCTGGCAGCCAATAGCATGTCTTTGCCGCTCATGGATACATGCGAACCGATTTTAAGCATGTGTTTCCTCCCCATTTCCTGATTATTTCTTTTTCGCCTTCAGTCTTCTTTGTCTTTTTTTAATTTTATCAATTTCCGCTTGCTGTTTCTTTTTATAGCCCGGCTTGACCTGTTTCGGCTTCTTGGTTATCGCCTTAATCAAATGGTCCTCCTGCTCTTCGGGTTTTTTCCGTGTCTTTCTTCGATTGCGCTCCTCCAGCTCGATAAATTCACCATTTTTCAAATCGACATTTTTAAAGGTGATCCCCATTTTTTCAAGGCGGTTTAACGCATCCTCGTCAGATAAATCATAGACAGTCAGGGCAGTTCCTTTGCTTCCTGCACGTGCTGTCCGTCCAACTCTATGGACATAAAAATCCAGGTCGGAAGGAAGCTCATAGTTAATCACATGGCTGACGCCCTCAATATCAATACCTCTTGAAGCCAAGTCCGTTGCCACAATATATTGAAATTCCAAATCCTGAATCTGCTTCATCATCTTTTTCCGTTCACGCGGGGACAAGTCACCATGGACCCTGCCAACTTTTAATCCTTTTTCATTTAAATAATCGGCCACTTCTTCTGCCATTTTTTTTGTATTGGTAAAAACAATCGCCAAATAAGGGTTGCAGGCGATTAACGCCTCGCGGACGAGTTCCTTTTTATTGCGATGGCGCGACGGAATTAAATAATGTTCCAACAGCTCGGCTGTTTTTTGTTTTGGCTCAATATGAATCGTTTTGGGATTTTCCATATATTTTTTTAGGAATGGTTTAAGCTTTTCCGGAATGGTTGCTGAAAAAACAAGCATTTGCAGTTGTTCCGGCATCCTCGCTGCCACCCGGTCAACGTCTTCAATGAATCCCATGTCAAGCATCATATCTGCTTCGTCAATTACTAGCATCGTCCCAGTATGGACAAACAAAGCTTGCTCTTGGACCAGGTCATATATTCTTCCCGGTGTTCCCACGACAATATGGGGCTGGACCTTCAATTTATCGATGGTCCGTTGCTTGTCGGTACCACCGATGTAACATCTGGTCATGATGGACTTTTCCGGATGGCAATATTCTGTCACCTTTAGTATTTGCTGGTAGATTTGGGAGGCCAGCTCCCTTGTTGGTGCTGTAATAACCGCTTGAACCTCTTGCCGGTCAGGATTAATTCCTTCTAGAATCGGCAATGCATACGCCATTGTTTTTCCGGTTCCCGTCTGTGACTGGCCAATGGCGCTTTCACCCTTTAAGACTAGTGGTATCATCTGTTCCTGAATCTCTGTTGGCTGAAAAAAAACCATGTGATTCAATGCTTCGTAAATAAACGGCTGGAATTTGAAACGTTCAAATTTATTTTCTATCATATTATTCTCCTTTTAATCCTGGTCCTTTTGAAATATCGTTTTGGGGGATTCCGATATTAATTCCATCCTGTAATTATAGTAAAGTTCTTGATAAATCTCCAGTAACAATCTCTATTCATCATCTTTTACTCCAATCACACGGTTTAAACCTAAATTTAATTTCTGTTTTGTGCAGAATACCTAAACCAAAACAGGATAAAAGCATATTGTAAACCATAAAGATAGAAGTCGATTACAGCATTTTTGCCAAGTGGTTTCCTTATTTTCCTGGGAAGGATGGCAATTACGAGAAAGCAATGCTGAATGAAATAGAACCGAAGAAAGGAGGGGAAAGAGTGCAGCCAAGACAAATGTTTCCAATGCAGGTCGGTATGCGGCCAGGTCCTTTTGGCGGGAATGGTCCAATGAGGCAGCCAGGCCAACCCATGTTTATGGGGGGAAATCCGATGATGGGCCAAGGCCCAAGCGGTTTTCCCGGAAGGAATCCAATGATGCGGCCAACTGCCGGTCCTATGGGCGGTATGATGGGAGGCAGGCAGCCTGGAATGGGCGGTGGTGGATTCTTATCACGTCTGCTCGGCAGGGGGAATCCCATGAGGGGCGCCGGCAATGTAATGGGGATGCAAGGTGCCGGCAGAGCAGCGGGAGGCGGATTACTGCAATCCTTATCAAATCCCAGTGGACTTGCTGGAATACTGAACAACACGCAACAAGTATTAAAAACCGCACAGACAATCACCCCGATGATTCAACAGTACGGACCTCTAGTTAAGAATTTGCCTGCATTATGGAAGCTGTATCGGGGTCTCAAAAACGCTCCGGACGCGGAAGAAAAAACCAATGACGACAATCAAATGGCAAGTACCGAATCACAAGAGGAAAGTTCAAGAAGAAGCAGTAGAAGTCCAAGAAATTCAAAAGACAAGGGAACAGAAAAAAACTCTCCACAGAAAACGTCCCAGCCAACCAGGGAAGCAAGAAAACCAAAAGGCACTTCTGTACCGAAAATGTATATTTGATCAGGCTGACAAAGGTCAGCTTTTTTATTTTTAGCTCTTTTAAACGATATTGGTAATTTTTTTCTCTCTGCTGATTGGAGCGGAAGGTGCGAAGACTCCCGCGAAAATACGGGAGCTGGTGGACCTACAGGCGCATTTTAAGCCGAGGAGACTTACCGGCACGCCCTAAGGTCCGCAAAGCGCCTGAAGTGTGAATCAACAGCCAAAATTAACAGAGCCTTTATTTTAAACAACTTACAGGAAAAATGTATCTTTGTATTATTTTTAAGAGTTTTATATAATGGGTACATAGTCTATTAAATAGTGACCTGTTTAGGAGGACTCATTAATGAATGTGATAAAAATCTCACCGCGTGGATACTGCTATGGGGTAGTTGATGCGATGGTGATTGCAAGGAATGCGGCGTTAGATAAATCATTGCCCCGGCCAATCTACATTTTGGGGATGATTGTTCATAATAAACATGTTACCGATGCGTTTGCTGAGGAAGGCATTATTACACTTGACGGCAAGAACCGTAAAGAGATCCTTGAAAAAGTTGATAAAGGGACTGTCATTTTTACGGCACATGGCATTTCTCCGGAAGTAAGGGAACTTGCCAAACAGAAGAGCTTGGTTGCCATTGATGCAACTTGCCCAGACGTAACGAAAACCCATGTCTTGATTGAGGAGAAGTCCAGGCAGGGGTACCACACCATTTATATTGGCAAAAAGGGGCATCCAGAACCTGAAGGGGCCCTAGGTGTTGCTCCTGGGATGGTCCATCTTGTTGAAAAACCAAGTGATGTGGAAGCCCTCGATTTGGAGTATGATAAACTAATCGTAACCAATCAGACCACGATGAGCCAATGGGATGTGTCTGATACCATGGAAAAGGTAAAAGAAAAATATCCCCAGGCGGAAGTATTTAATGAAATCTGCCATGCTACCCAAATCCGTCAAGAGGCTGTTGCCCAGCAAGCAGGGCAAGCGGATGTCACGATTGTCGTCGGTGACCCGAAAAGTAACAATTCCAATCGCCTGGCGCAAGTTTCTGAAGAAATTGCCGGCACAAAGGCGTACCGGATTGCTGATGTTTCCGAGTTGCAGCTAGATTGGATTATGAACGCAAAAACGGTGGCTGTTACAGCCGGGGCTTCCACCCCAACACCAATTACAAAAGAAGTAATAACTTTCCTAGAGCAATTTGACTCGAATGACGAGGCAACATGGGAACGACAGAAAAAGGTTCCATTAGTAAAAATTTTACCAAAGGTTAAAAAAAGCAATTAAAAAAAGCCGGTCCACGACCGGCTTTTTTTATTGCCTATTTCACCTTTTTAAATAAACTGAAATGGATCCGTATTAACTGCTGAAGGGAATATTTCTACTTGGTACCCCGCCGCTTGGCACATTTTTTGCAAGGTTTGTGTCAGACCTCTTTTCATGACCTTCTCCACATTATGACCGGGGTCGATCATGTTTAATCCCTGCATCATGGCGTCGTGGGCTGTGTGATAGTAAATATCCCCTGTGACATAGACATCGGCCCCGCTAAACTTTGCCTGAGCATAATATTTATTGCCGTCACCACCTAAAACCGCGACTTTTTTTATCTTCGCATTAAGATCCCCTATTACGCGAACCCTTTCTACCTCAAGAGCCGTTTTGACCTTTTCCGCAAACTCCCCTAAAGTCATTTCCGGGACCTTGCCAATTCTTCCAAGCCCGAGGACTTCCCCTTTGTTTTCAAGTGGGTATAAATCATAGGCCACTTCTTCATATGGATGGGCTTTAATCATTGCGGTGACCGTCTTCTTAATAAGCGGCTCGGGGACGATCGTTTCAATTCTCACTTCATCCACAGCTTCAATTTTTCCTTGTTTCCCAATGTAAGGATTGGTGTCTTCACCCGGTAAAAATCTGCCAGTCCCATCAGAAGAAAACGAGCAATGGCTGTACTGGCCAATAAAACCGGCACCTGCCTCGCCCAATGCCCTTCTAATGTCGTCAGCATGGCTTTCCGGAACAAATACTGCCAATTTCTTGAGTTTTGCGTCAAAAGTAGGTACCAACACTTGGGGTTCCTCTATTCCCAAAGCTTCGGCAAGCCAATCATTGACGCCTCCCTTGGCCACGTCCAGATTGGTATGAGCGGCATAAACAGCAATATCATGCTTAAGTAATTTTTCAATCATCCGTCCCTGAACCGTATCCGTGTTAATATTTTTTAAAGGCCGGAAAATCGGAGGGTGATGGGCAATGATGAGCTGAACTTTGTTTTCGATTGCCTCGTCAATGACATTCTCGAGAACATCAAGAGCAATCATCACGCGTTCGATTTTTTTATTCAGCCGTCCGATTTGCAGCCCAATTTTATCTCCCTCCATAGCAAGTCCTTTGGGGGAAAATTGCTCAAATAATTGGATCAGTTCGTGTCCGTTAGGCGTTTTCATCTTTTAATGCCTCCTCAACCAATTGGTTTTTCCGCTCCAATTCTTGCGCTTTTTTCATCGTTTCTTCTGTTTGAGCAGCCTGGTCGATCTGCCCCAAGATCCTCTGCCAATTACGGATCTCTCCTGTCCACTTTTTTCTGAATGCAGACGATGGATTCTTTAGCAAATACGGCCCCATTAAAAGACCTACTTCCTTATTTTCGCGGTAGGGCCGCAGTGGATCCCCTTTTTCTGCTACAAGTATTTCGTAGATTTTCCCATCTTCCTCAAGGATCTCCTCTTCGATAAGTTCCCACTTATTTTCCAGAAGCCATTTACGGATGATCTCAGCACTAATATTGGGCTGTAATATCATCCTCGTGACCGAATCCAGCTTATCTTTGCCCTTTTCTAAAATACTTGCTATCAGGGCACCTCCCATGCCAGCAATCGTAATACAATCAACTTCCCCGGGCGAAATTACCTCCAAACCGTCGCCCATGCGCACAGAGATGGTATCTGAAAGGCCTTCAGCCAATACATTTCTTTGGGCTGATTGAAATGGGCCTTCAACGACCTCCCCGGCGACTGCAAAGGGAATTCCCTTTGTCTTAGCCAAATAACACGGCAAATAGGCATGGTCAGAGCCAATATCCGCCATTCTTGCACCGCTCGGAACATATGTTGCCACAGCCTCCAAGCGAGCTGATAATTTATCCGAATTCAAAACAAACACCACACTTTGATTATGTATAGTTACATAGTATAAAAAAAGGCCCTTCAATGCAAAGGACCTTTCTTTGTATTACTTTAATTTCATTAACCAATCGGCCATCATGTCGGCCTGCTCCGCCTTAACTTGGTTAGGCGGCATGTTGCCTCTACCTTTTGTAATAACTTGTTTGATTTCATCCTTGGATAACCTGTCGCCAACACCTTTTAATGAAGGACCCATTCCCCCTTGATATTGGTCCCCGTGACAGGCAATACAGGTAGACTTATAAATATCCTCTGGCTTTGAGGCTGCTACTTCTGTTTTTTCGTTACCTTCGTCACCTTTGGCGAGTTCCTTCGAATCGCCTACGCCTTTGAACGATAGAATAAACATAAGTCCAATCCCAAAAACCATAATCAGAATAAATGGAACTACCGGATTTCGCTTCATCTTACAACCTCCCTTATGTACGCACTAACAATATTAAATAAAACGTCTACAAACAACTATTATTTTACTTGAAAAATCACAGAAGGAAAAGCCCTAAACTTATTTTATCACTATAATCTTCAGAATAAATCAAAAAGAGGCTGAATCATCTCATTCAGCCCCTTTTATTTTGGAAAAATGTTAATAAATTTCGACTTTGAGCTTTGTCAAGCTCAGGACGCTTGCGCTTTTCTTGGTTAACACCCGATTAATCTTGAAATGACCATCCTCTGCACTTCCGATGTGCCCTCGCCAATTTCCAAAAGCTTTGCATCACGCATCATTCGCTCTACATGGTATTCCTTCATATACCCGTATCCCCCATGGATCTGTACCGCCTGATTCGTTACTTCCATGCAAATTTCGGATGCATACAGTTTGCACATAGCCGCTTCTTTGGAAAACGGCCGGCCCTGGTCTTTTAACCATGCCGCTTTATATACCATATTTCGGGCTAGCTCAATTTTCACCGCCATATCGGCCAATTTAAACTGAATGGCCTGAAACGAGGAAATCGAACGGCCAAATTGCTTTCTCTGCTTGGCATAAGCCAACGCCTTTTCAAAAGCCCCTTGGGCAATCCCAACAGCCATGGCTCCAATGCCGATCCTTCCCCCATCGAGGGTGACTAGAAATTGTTTAAACCCTGCTCCCCGCCTTCCAAGGATATTACCGACAGGGACCCTTACATTTTCCAAAACCAGTTCTGTTGTATTAGAGGAGTGCAGTCCCATTTTTTCGTATTGAGCAAGAACGGTAAACCCTTTAGCATCCGTAGGAACAATAATAGCGCTAATCTCTTTCTTCCCCTCCGCTTCCCCGGTAATGGCCGTGAGTGCCAAATATTTCGCATGGCTAGCATTGGTTATAAAGCACTTATTTCCGTTGATGACGAATTCATCATCCTCTTGTGATGCAGTGGTTTTCGTTCCACCGGCATCAGAACCAGCATTGGGTTCGGTCAGCCCGAACGAACCAAATGACTCCCCTAGGCAGATAGGGGTCAAATATTTCTGTTTTTGTTCCTCAGTCCCGAATAAATAAATCGGTGCACCGCCCAAGGAGATGTGTGCAGAGTAGGTTATCCCCGTGGAGGCACATACCCTGCTCAATTCCTCGGTCACAATGGCAAAACTAACCGTATCGGCTCCTCCCCCTCCATATTTCTCAGGAAAAGGCAGCCCCATCATCCCTAGTGCTGCTAGTTTTTTAAAAATATCCAAAGGAAATTCCTTGGTTCGATCACGTACAAGTACCCCAGGTGCAACCACTTCTTCCGCAAACTCCCGCATGGTTTGTTTAATCATTTGCTGTTCAGATGATAGATCAAAATTCACTTTTAATCTCCCCCCATTACCTGAATGCGTTTACATTCTATTATATTCAATACAAAGATTTTCTCAATAATTATAAATTTTTCAATTATTGTGTATTAGCTGGGGATAATTTTATTTGGGATAAAGACAATAAAAAAAGCCATTTAACAGCGATGTAGACTTTTGGTTCCCCCTATTTTAATTTCTGGGATAGTAATTTTTTGTAAAATAAATTACTCTACTCCATTCCCCTATTTGCAAAGTGAGAGACAATTCAGTAAAATAAAGGAAAATATAGGTTTCTAATTTTAGAAGGCTTTGTTAAATTTGGCTGTTGATTGCAACGAAAGAAGTTCAACGACCCGCGGGTGTGCCGGAGAGCCTCTCCTGCCCCATACCACGCAGGAGTCGAGATTATCCGCTCCAATCATCAGCGATTAAAAATCAACATTATCGTTTTACAAAGCCCATTAGAAGACAAAAAAAAGTTTACTCCGAATTACGAAGTAAACTATTGAATGTTGATTTTATTCCAAAAAGTCCTTTAGGCGCTTGCTACGGCTAGGATGACGCAATTTCCGCAATGCTTTTGCTTCAATTTGGCGAATCCGTTCGCGGGTAACACCAAACACCTTGCCAACCTCTTCGAGAGTCCGTGTCCTGCCATCATCCAAGCCAAAACGGAGGCGAAGAACATTTTCTTCACGGTCAGTGAGTGTATCAAGCACATCCTCAAGCTGTTCTTTTAACAACTCATAGGCCGCATGCTCTGATGGGGAAGTAGCGTCCTGGTCCTCAATGAAATCGCCAAGATGTGAATCATCTTCCTCACCGATTGGTGTTTCGAGAGATACCGGCTCTTGAGCAATTTTGAGAATTTCCCGAACTTTATCTGGTGTTAAATCCATGTCTTCTGCGATTTCCTCCGGTGTTGGTTCACGTCCCAAATCTTGAAGCAATTGCCGTTGAACTCGGATTAGTTTATTAATCGTCTCAACCATATGAACCGGAATCCGAATTGTCCTTGCTTGGTCAGCAATCGCGCGTGTAATTGCTTGGCGAATCCACCATGTCGCATAGGTACTGAACTTGAATCCTTTGCGGTAGTCAAACTTCTCAACGGCTTTGATTAGACCCATATTTCCTTCCTGAATCAAGTCAAGGAACAACATTCCACGGCCTACATAACGTTTTGCAATACTAACAACTAGACGGAGGTTAGCTTCAGCCAGACGCCGCTTTGCTTCCTCATCACCTTGCTCTATTCGATGAGCTAAACTGATTTCCTCTTCAGCAGAAAGCAAGTCAACTCGGCCAATTTCTTTTAAATACATACGAACTGGGTCATTAATCTTAACTCCAGGCGGAACACTAAGATCATTTAAATCAAACTCATCTTCGTCCCCTTTTTCAATTTCATTCAGACTTGGGTCGTCTTCATCGTCATCATCGTCATCATCTGAATCGCCAACTAATTCGATTCCCTGATCACCAAGATATTCATAAAATTCGTCCATTTGCTCAGACTCTAATTCAAAATTAGCCATCTTTTCGGCAATATCGTCATAGGCAAGAACGCCGACTTTTTTCCCCATTTCTGTCAATTGATCTTTTACCTGTTCAAGGGTCAATTCATTTTCGACCTCATTAGCGCGGGCTGATTTTTCAGCAGCCATAAGGGAGTTCCCTCCTTCCAAAAATCAAAAACACTAAAATCTATAATGACTTGCGCAAGGCAAGAATTTCTTTTCCTAAAGCCACAGCTTTTGGTATATTGCTCTGGCGCTCGGCTTCCTTTTGTTCAGCTTCTTTTTCTTTTATCTTTAACATTTTTTTATGTTTCAACACTTGCTTGATATAATCTGATAATTCTTGATTACCCAATTCATCATTAATTTCCATCATTTCGATATCGGCAACCATTCTTCTAAGATTTTCATCTTGGATATAGGATAAAAATGCGCTTGTATCTGGTTCCAAGTGATCTTCGTAAAATCCTATCAGATAAGTTATGATGGCTTGATGCTCATCGACGTTAAATGTATTTCCTTGTAATAGGTCCTGAACTTTATAAATCGCCTCAGGATTTTTCATCATGTGAGCAATTAAGCATCTTTCCGCTTTATAATAAGCGGGCTTAAGCTCACTCACCTGTTTTTGGATGATAAACGGCTTTGGGTTGACAGGCGCAGCTCCCGCTGACGCTTTCTTTTCCGCAAAATAAATTTGTTTTTGCTGCTGTTTTAAAGCATCCAATGAGAGTGAAAATTCGGATGCAAGCTGCCGCAGGTAGTGGTCCTTTTCGACCACTTTGGATAGCTTGTTAATTTCTTGCATTATTTCTTCTATATATGAAAGTCTATCTCCTTCATTGTTGAGATTTTTCCCTCTTCGATAATAAAGAAATTTAAATCCCATCCAAGTATGGCTTGCCCCAATCACTTCATTGCGAAACTTCTCCGGACCATACGTTTTTATATACTCATCAGGATCAAGGCCGTCCGGCATTAGCGCTACTTTTAGTTGAAATCCCGCATCGGTAAGCAGATTTCCCGCACGGAAAGCTGCTTCAATTCCGGCATTATCGGAATCATAACAAATGGTGACCGAATCCGCATTCCTGCGCAACAGGGCGATATGATCATCCGTTAATGCAGTCCCCATAGTGGCAATTCCATTTTCGACGCCCGCCCGATCTGCGGCAATCACATCCGCAAACCCCTCAAATAAAACGGCTTGGTTCAATTTTTTTATACTTATTTTGGCCTGATGAAAATTGTATAAAGTTTGACTTTTATGAAATATTGCCGTTTCGGGACTATTTAAATATTTGGGCTCCCCGGCCCCCAGTGATCTCCCTGAAAAAGCAATGGTATTCCCATTACGGTCAAAAATAGGGAACATGATCCGATCTCTGAATCGGTCGAAATATGTTCCATCCTTTTCACGTTTGATAATGAGTCCGGCTTTTTCCATCCATTCGGGCGGGTAATCTCTTTTAGAAAGAAACTTCACCACAAAGTCCCATGAATTTAAGGAATAACCTATTTGGAATTTATCAATAGACTCATGAGTAAAACCTCTTTCTAAAAGATATTCTAAAGCATGCTGACCTTCCTTTGTATTAATGAGCAGATGATGGTAAAATTTACGCAAGAGCTCATGCGCATCCAGCATGGATTGAATCTCTTTAGAAACTTTTCTTTCTTTATGAACGGAAGAAAGGTTCAAATCAAGGTCAATATTTACTTTGTCCGCCAGTTTAACGGCTGCTTCTTGGAATGAAATTCCTTCGATGTCCATCAAAAAAGAAAAAACATTACCTCCGGCCCCACACCCAAAGCAATGATAAATTTGCTTATCCGGTGACACCGAAAACGATGGGGAATTTTCTCCATGGAAAGGACATAATCCGAAGTAATTTCGTCCCTGTTTTTTAAGCTGTACATAATCACCAATGATTTCGACGATATCAACAGCCTGACGAACCTGGTCAATTTTTTCTTCGGCAATACGATCTGCCATGAAAACATCTCCATTGTATTACTTTATTACAAGTATTCGATACCTCATCAGTTAATCCCTGCAAAATTCGACAAAATTTTTGTTAATTCTGTCACAAACCTAATTCGGTCTTTCATTTGAAATGGTTTTGGCCCTTTTCCGTACTCTCCCCTTCTTCTGGCTTTAGCATGAAGGAACCGCACCGCATTTCCAAAGCAGTCTGCATTTTGTCTTCATCGTATAAGGAACCTTTTGGCGACAACACATGAACCCCCTTTGGCAGTAAGGTGGCAGCAAGACCAATATCCTGTGTAATTACAATGTCTCCACTGCGGGCTTGATTCATGATAAATAAATCCGCAGCTTCTTTTCCCGCATCAACATACTTCCAACTAGCGTATGTAATTACCTCTCTCATATGATGGTCGTAGGAAGCGACAAATTGAACAGGAATGGAATAACCTGAAGCAATTTCGACAATCTCCGCTTTAACTGGACAGGAATCTGCATCAACATAAATTGTCTGACTGCCATTTTCCTCTGTATTAATTCTACATCACTCCGCATATTCCTTCTTTAATTGATTAAATTTATAAAGTACAACTGCTTAAATGAACTCGCTGTCCTTAGCGAAAGGAAAACTCGCCTGGGGGCGAGGTCCTTAAGAATCATACGTTTTGGGCTTTATTGCCCATTAAGAATCACGGTTAGCAGAAGGAGGTTATGTCGAATTTTTTTTTGTGGGTTCCCTTGACATCTCACAATAAATAGTTTATTCCTTCATCAGAAAGTCTAAACCTATAAAGTGTGGATTTTTATCACAATTTTTTATTATAGTCGATATAATATCATTTCGCCATAACTTTTTTATTTTTTTTGTGACTTTTTTGAATAAGGCTTTGTTAAACTTGGCTGTTGATTGCAGCAAAAGAAGCTCAGCGAACGCTCTGGCGTGCCTTGGAGCCTCCTAGGCGTTAGTAGCGCCTGCGGGGGGGGGCTGCCTAGCTCCGTACTCCCGTAGAAGTCGAGCTTAACCGCTCCGATCAACAGCGTGAAGATCGCCATTATCGTATAACAGATTCTTTCCTTAAAGAAGGATGACCACTAAAGCGCAAACCTGCTCATCTCCTACCATGAGTGCAAGCCGATCGGGCAGTGGCTTGCAATAGTCCGGGCAGGTTCTCGCCTTTTGTGTGTCATCCTCTTGGTTTTGTTTTTTGGGAATAATTTAAAATAACATTTGCCGTTTCTTCAACTGCTTTATTCGTCACATCAATTACAGGACAATTAATTTTATTCACGATCTTTTCAAAAAAGTCCAGTTCTTCTTTAATGCGATTAATATTGGCATAGCTGGCTTGGTCATTGAGCCCAAGAGAAATCAACCGCTCGCGTCTAATATCATTTAATTTCTCAGGACTGATCTTTAATCCGAAACATTTTTCCTTTGGAACAGTGAATAGTTCCTCGGGAGGATCCACCTCGGGGACAATCGGCACGTTAGCCACCTTCAAACGCTTGTGAGCCAGGTATTGTGATAGCGGCGTTTTGGATGTTCTGGAGACCCCAATCAAAATGATATCTGCCTTCAAAATCCCGCGTGGGTCTCGGCCGTCATCATATTTAACCGCAAATTCAATCGCCTCAATTTTTTTAAAATAATCCTCGTCCAGTTTGCGGACAAGTCCCGGCTCAAATAAAGGCGTCTTGCCGCTATAGCCTTGAACCTGGTCGATGATTGGCCCGATTAAATCAACTGCCATAATGTCGAGTTTTTCAGCCGCCTCTTTCATGTATGCACGCATATCAGGTTTAACCAGCGTGAAAGCAATCATGCCATGATCCATGGCAGCAAGTGATAAAACTTCATCGATATGTTCATTGTCCTCTACATAAGGAAATCTTTTTAAAGTCATTCCCGATCCATTAAACTGGCTAATGGCGGCTTTGGTCATTAATTCCGCTGTTTCCCCTACCGAATCTGATACCACATAAATGACATGTGAACTCATTGGTGCCCCATCATCTCCTTCATTCTAATTCAGTTACTCTTCTCCCAGTGCAACAAAAGCCTTTGTGATATTGGTTTTGGTAATCCTGCCGATGACCTCATAGCCTTCCTCTGTTTTTCTAACAACAGGAAGCGCATCGATTTGTTTTTCTATCAATTTCCTGGCGATATCAATCAGTAAATCATCCCGCTCACACATCGTGATGTTGGGCATCCGAGTCATAATAATATTTACTGGAATCGCAGTCAATTCCTGTTTCCCAATGCTGGCCCGAAGCAGATCCTTTCTTGATAAAACCCCCACTAAATGTGATGTTTGATCCACTACAAATAAAGTGCCAACATCTTCAAGAAACATGGTACATATCGCATCATATACAGAAACACTTTCACTTACCACGACAGGAATGGATTGATATTCTTTCACATAAATTTTTTGTAAATTCTCCGTCAAAAGCTGCGTTCCTGATTTTCCGGTATAAAAATAGCCGACACGGGGCCGTGCATCAAGGAAACCGGCCATTGTCAAGATAGCAAGATCGGGACGTAACGTTGCCCTGGTCAGGTTTAGCTGATCAGCAATTTGCTCCCCGGTTATTGGTCCATTTCCCTTCACAATTTGCAAAATCTGATCTTGGCGTTTAGTCAGTTCGATTGTCCTCACCACCCTTACTAACAAAATTAGGTTATATGTATAATAGGAATATTATATACTAATCCTAATCTAATGGAAATAATTCACCTTATTGCTTCATCCTTTTAGAAAGAGGATGACTCTATTTTTGAGCCATCCTCTAATCATGTTAAAAAGTCATCTTTTCTTGTAAAAATGTAACTAGTTCTGAAATAGGCAGACGGGTTTGTTCCATAGTATCACGGTCCCTTACTGTCACCATATGGTCTTCTTGGGAATCAAAATCATAGGTGATACAATATGGTGTGCCGATTTCATCATTCCGGCGATACCGTTTGCCAATGGAACCAGCCTCATCATAATCCACGTTAAAGTGTTTAGCCAGTTCAGCAAAAACTTCTCGTGCACCTTCGGAAAGCTTTTTGGACAACGGAAGAACAGTCGCTTTATATGGTGCCAACGCGGGATGGAAATGCATGACGGTTCGGGACGTTCCATCTTCCAGCTGTTCCTCGTCATAGGCATCAATTAAGAAAGCTAAAGTTACCCGGTCTGCCCCTAAAGAAGGTTCGATACAGAATGGAATATATCTTTCGTTAGTCTCAGGATCAATATAATGAAAATCTTCGCCAGAGAATTCCATATGCTGCTTCAAATCATAGTCAGTCCGTGAAGCAACCCCCCAAAGCTCACCCCAGCCAAAAGGAAACTTATATTCAAAATCAGTGGTCGCATTGCTGTAATGGGAAAGCTCCTCTTCCGAGTGGTCACGAAGCCTTAGATTTTCATTAGTCATGCCTAATGAAAGCAGCCATTTTTCGGCGAACTGTTTCCAGTAATTGAACCAGGTTAATTCTTCACCAGGTTTACAGAAGAATTCAAGCTCCATTTGTTCAAATTCCCTGGTGCGGAAGGTGAAATTTCCAGGAGTGATTTCATTGCGGAAGCTCTTCCCGATTTGAGCGATACCAAATGGCAGTTTCTTTCTCATGGTCCGCTGAACATTTTTAAAGTTAACGAAAATCCCTTGGGCTGTTTCCGGGCGAAGGAAAATTTCATTCGTGCTCGTTTCGGTAACACCTTGGAAAGTTTTAAACATAAGATTAAACTGACGGATTCCGGTAAAATCATGGCTGCCACAATCAGGGCAGGCAATATTGTGTTCCTTTATTAGTTCTTCCATTTTGGAAAAAGGAAGGCCGTCAACCACCGTTTCAATGCCTTTTTCATCAAGAGCATTTTCAATTAATTTGTCCGCACGATGACGTGACTTACAATTTTTACAGTCAATCATTGGGTCATTGAAGTTTCCGATATGGCCGGATGCTTCCCATGTTCGTGGATTCATCAATATGCTTGCATCCAAGCCCACATTGTATGGTGATTGCTGGACAAATTTTTTCCACCAAGCCTGTTTGATATTATTTTTAAATTCAACCCCTAGAGGGCCGTAGTCCCACGTATTAGCCAAGCCTCCGTATATTTCTGAACCTGGAAAAATAAAACCTCTATGTTTGGCATGGGCGACGATTTGATCCATAGTGACACTCATTTTGTATTTCTCCTTTTTTTAAAAAAATTAGGGTTTGTAAAATTTGTTTGTTGATTTTCGCTCCAATCAACAAGGTTTAAAAAGTTTAAAACAACAAAAAATAAAAAACTCCCATCCCTATGCTTTAAAAAGCATAGGGACGAGAGTTACCCGCGGTTCCACCCTATTTGCTGCCAAAAAACAGCCACCTTAAAAATTACACGATTGCTCAGGAATGCCTTCGTTAGTACTCTATACCCTAGCTTACACCGTCCTAGGTTCGCTTTTATAGAGCAGCTAATTACTACTTTCCCTCAACGCAAATATATAAGTTAAACAAAATATAAACGATAAGCGTAGTCATTGTCAACTAGACAACTATAACATCGGACGAAATTTATCCATCGAATCGAGAAACTTCTTTGTCTTGAGATGAAGTCCAGAATATTCCTCATAATAAGCGGATATTACCTGTTTCAGCTCAGCCTTTGTTTCGTCCTTTACTGAAATGTTCCCTAACCTAGACAAGTCCATATAATAGAATAACCGTAATAACTTTACGGTGGCCGGAGTGATTTTAAAATGGTATGGATCCTTGTCCAAACATCGATGGCAGATGAATCCCCCTTCACGTATGGAAAAAGAAAAATGCCCGTCTGTACTCCCGCAAACGGAACATTGATTGAGCGTGGGATAAAGGCCCATCACATTTAGCATTTTCATCTCATAAATATTCTTAAGCACGTCCGGGTCATAGCCCTCGTTAAGATAATTCAATGTTTGGTATAGCAGTTCAAAATGGAATGGATTTGGCTTCTTCTCCTCCGTGCATTTATCCGTTAATTCGACTATGTAACTCGCATAAGCGGTTAAAAATAAATCCTCCGTAATTGAACGCAACGAGGTGATGATTTCCCCCTGCTGCAAACTGCCCAGTCCGGAACTTCTTTGCACAAGGAAGTCGCCATGTGTAAAAAGCCGGGAAATTGAGGAAAGCCGGCTGTTTGGCTTTTTAGCCCCTCTTGCCATCGCACCAATCTTTCCCCATTCCCTTGTATATATGGTTACAATCTTATTTGTTTCGCCATAATCTGTTGTTCTGATGACTATGCCTTCACATTTTTGAAACATAAGTGGCCACCATCCTAGCGAGTGGAAGGCAAACCTATGAAATAGGAAAATCGATTTCTGCTAGCTCTTCATTCGGACTGCCGGGTATTTCTTGGTTTTCCTTCTCAAGCTCTTTAAAGAGAAGATATGTGTCAATATTACCTGTCCGGGTAAATACTTTCCACGTAAAATCCAACATGAAAACCCCACCTTTTTTAATTTTAGACTAGCGATTAAAACATTCCCATACCTTACAAATTATCATAGCCTGCCTTTGCTAAAATCATGAAACGTAAATTTTGTTAATCCTGTTCATGCATATTTTATAAACAAGACTAATACGCTAATTAAAGTGAGCGGTTAATATTCGTCCTCATTAAAGCCATACTCCCGGAGCTGGGACATCCGGTTCCGCCAATCTTTCTGCACCTTGACCCATAATTCAAGGAAGACCTTTGATCCCAGAAGATTTTCAATATCGGCCCGCGCGCGTTTACCAATTTCTTTTAACATACTTCCTTGCTTTCCGATAATAATTCCCTTTTGTGAATCACGTTCCACAATAATGGTTGCCATGACGTGAATAATATCTTTCCCCTTTTGCCGCTCCATTTTATCGAGCACAACAGCCAAGGAATGCGGGATTTCCTCCCTCGTTAGATGAAGGGCTTTTTCCCTGATTAATTCTGTTATGACAAACCGTTCAGGGTGGTCGGTTATCTGGTCAGTAGGATAGTACTGCGGCCCGGCTGGCAAATACGTTTTAATCTGTTCCAATAGCCGATGAACATTATTTCCTTCAAGTGCCGATATTGGCACAATCTCTTTGAAGGGATATTTTTCTTTATACGTTTCAATAATTGGCAGTAATTCATCCGGATGTATCCGGTCAATTTTATTGATGACCAAAAAGACCGGGGTGTCCGTTTTTTCGAATTTCTCCAGGATAAATTCCTCACCGCGGCCGAATCCTTCCTCGGCATTGACCATAAAAAGAATTAAGTCCACTTCTTTTAGTGTATTTTGGGCTACTTTCATCATAAAGTCGCCTAGTTTGTGTTTAGGTTTATGAATTCCTGGTGTATCTATAAAAATCATCTGTGAATCCGCCAATGTCAGAACACCCTGAATCTTGTTTCGGGTTGTTTGCGGTTTGTCACTCATTATCGCAATTTTTTGGCCAATGACATGATTCAGAAATGTTGACTTTCCCACATTTGGCCGGCCAATGATCGATATAAATCCTGATTTAAAATCCTTCGCTCCGTTAGTATTATTTAGCATGTAAATCCTCCGGAGAAAAAGCACCAGGAAGTAATTCAGCGACCGTAATCTCTTGAATATCCCCTTTTAAATTCGTGAGGACCACTTTCATATCACTGGGGCATAATTCGGAAATAACCTGACGGCATGCGCCACAAGGAGAGCACGGCCGGTCCGTATCAGCTACAACGGCCATCAGTTGAAAATCCCGATCTCCTTCAGAATATGCTTTAAACAGGGCAGTGCGTTCCGCGCAATTGCACATGCTGTATGCGGCATTTTCTATGTTACAGCCATGATATACTTTTCCGTCTTTTGTCAACAAAGCTGCTCCTACTCCAAATTTGGAATAAGGAACATAAGCTTTCTCTCTTGCAAGCTTCGCTTCTTCGATTAATTGTTCGATGTTCACTAGTCTTCTTCCTTTCCAGCAGGAAACTGCTGTGCCTTTATTTTACATCATATTTCCATGAAAATCATTACCCATTATTAAAAAATATAAAAATTTAAAATAGTTGAAATATTCTTAAAAATTTTAAATCCGAGTAATATATGGAGTTTTATTTGCCAGTTAAAATAGTTTGTAAATATACGGAAAAAAAATGATAAGCCCGGTTAAAAGAGAAAGTAAAGCGTATACAAATACTGCCCCTGCCGCAAGGTCCTTCGCTTGTTGTGCAAGCGGGTGGTACTCTGTAGTAACCATATCCACTACGCGTTCAATCGCACTGTTCATTAATTCTAAAGCAAACATGCCGCCTATGGCAAACAGAATGATAATCCACTCCGTCCTGGTAATGGATAAAAAGAAGCCTAGCAGGATAGCTGCAATACCGCTGCATAAATGAAATCTCATATTTCTTTCCTGTTTGACACCTGTAATAATCCCAGTGGCAGCATAGGAGAACGAGTGGAAAAAGCTCCGGGGCTTTTGCTTATCGTTTGAGGCCATATTCATTTAAGATTTCCTTTTGCAACGTAAACATTACTTTTTCATCTTCCTCGTTCATATGGTCATAACCCAGTAGGTGTAAAAATCCGTGTACCGCCAAAAAGCCCAGCTCGCGTAAAAAACTATGACCGTATTCTTCCGCTTGTTCTCTTGCTTTAGGAATAGAGATAATGATATCCCCCAAAATCCGCGGCATATTAGCCCCAATTAATTCCGTTTCTCCTTCCCCCAACTCCTCGAGTGCAAAAGAAATCACATCTGTGGGTGCGTCCTTATCCCTGTATTCCCGGTTAATCTCATGTATTTTTTCGTTGGTCACAAAAGTGATCGATACTTCACTATTCCCAACCTCTTGTTTTTTGGCGGCAAAACTGATCAATCTTTCAATCTCAATAATCTGTTGTTCGGTTAATTCATTTGTTTCGTCGGTTGAATCTATGATTAATGTCATGCCTGTTTCACTACTTTCTTCGTTAATTCTGGATACTCAATTCTTGAATGAAAAATTCCTTTTACTGTCTCACACAATGTATGGGATACCGTTTCAATTTCCCTAATGGTCAGGTCGCATTCGTTCAATTGGCCATCCTGAAGCCGGTCGGCCACAATTTTCTTGACTAGTGACTCAATTAATTCTGGTGTCGGCTGTGATAAAGAACGTACAGCAGCTTCCACGCTATCCGCTATTCCCACAACCGCAGATTCTTTCGACTGCGCCCGTGGCCCAGGGTAGCGAAAATCCTCTTCTTTTGTATCCGGGTCCATTTGCAGTGCCTTATGGTAGAAGAACTTTAGTAAAGTAGTCCCATGATGCTGCTCGGCGATTTCGACAATTTCACGGGGCAAATGGAATTTTTTTAATATCGCCACGCCGTCTGTTACATGGGCAATAATAATCGATGCGCTTTTATCCGGTGGCAGTCGATCATGGGGATTATCATGATGCATTTGGTTTTCTATAAAAAAGTTTGGCCGCTTCGTTTTTCCAATATCATGATAATAACTTCCGACCCTTGCCAAAAGTCCGTTTGCCCCGATTGCTTCACAAGCCGACTCCGCTAGATTTGCCACCATAACACTATGATGATAGGTTCCGGGGGCTTCCATTAAAATTTTTTTTAGAAGCGGATGATTGGGATTCGATAATTCAATAAGTTTCATCGTCGATAATATGCCAAAACTGGCCTCAAAAAACGGTAATAGCCCGATGGTTAAAACGGCTGAACCAACGCCGGAAACCAGCGCTGTTACAACAAAATTACCATATTCCTGGCCAGAATACTGGCCGTTTGGCAAAAATAGCAATACAGCGATGGACAATAGGTTTACAAGCGCGGCAAACAAGCCTGCCTGTAATATCTTTGACCGTTGATTCTGTTTACTTAAAAACAGAATGGCAGCGAGAGCACTGAAGAGAACATAAATCCCTTCTGAAAAATTGAAAGTTCCTGTAACGCCCTCATTAAATAATACACTTCCACACACAGCAAAAACAATGGAGGTTAGTATTGAGAGCTTTTCATCAATTAGGATTTTTATGAGCATCCCGCCCATGGCAGCCGGATAGAGATATCCCAACCAAGAGTATCCCCCCAGTATACTGATCATTTTCATGATGACAATCGAGACAAGAAAAATCATCCCATATAATAATAAATGGGTTTGCCGCTTTTCCGGCGAAGTATTCATCTGATGAAAATAGTGATAGATGGCTGAAAGAACCACCATAATCAAAATCAACAACCCAAAAAAAGGTTTCAAGGATTTGGCATTGCTAATCAATCCGACTAGCTTCAATTGACGATAAATCTCCTGATTAATCAGATCCCCCTGCTCGACAATAATTTGTCCTTGGAGGATTTTTACCGGTTCTACATTTTCTGCCGCTTGCCTGCGCAGTTCTTCGGTTTTGCCTGAATCATAGAACTCATTTTGGACGATGGCATACCTGCCCAATTCAATGGATGCTAGCTTAAGGTTATCATTTAAGGTGGTATACTTTAATTCTTCTTCGACTCTTTTCTTGGCATTTTCTACTTGGTCTGAAGGGATTCTTCTCGTCATGGCATTATTAATCGCCGTAACGGTCAAATCCTTTGCGATTGACAATTCATCGTTACTTGCTTGGACCAATGCAGTAAACACCTGTTCGGGAAGCTGTTTTGAAACCGTATCAGTCAGTTCATCTTTTAGTCTAGCCGCTTTTTCGGAAACGCTCGGTCCTGAGACAAAAGTTTGGTCTCCTTCGAGTAAGCCGCCTTCCTGTTTCTTTAGTTCATCGGCTATTTGATTATTTACTTCAACAGCCGTTTCAAAAATCGAGGAAATTAAATCGACACGATTTTGGGTATATTCATTTTTCAATGTATAAACTGGCTTAACTTGATCGCGTTCCTCCTGACGTTTTGCTTCCGTACTTTGTTTATCTTCTACAGTACCTGGTGAGCGAATGGTCTTTTCTGCAACCGAGAATAAATCCGTATTTAATTTTTCCGGCTTCACATTGCTGAACAAGGCTGCAAATAACACCATTCCCAGCAAGACAAAAAATAGTATTCGAAAGAAAGTGACATCAAGCAATTTTCTGATCCGTATGAAGTTCTGCTGCAGTTTGTCCAACTATATCCCTCCAGCCACAGCCAGTTAATTTCCGCCGCATTCATTAAATGGATTGTAATGGAAATTATGCTTTATGTAAAATAATATCAGTTTTTCTGCTAAGTTTCATCTTGAGCCATGAAGTTTTTCAATAAGTGATTTAAAAGTAAAAAAGGATACCCCGAAAAAAGGCGTATCCTAAGAATGCATCAAGTATTTTGGATGGATAGTTTCTCATATGCCTCGATGATTCTTCCGACTAACGGATGGCGGACTACATCACTCTGTTCAAACTTCACAAAACCAATACCTTTCACGTTCCGCAAGATAACTTCTGCTTCCACCAAACCTGATTTTGCCCCTTTAGGCAAATCAATTTGGGTTTGGTCCCCGGTGATGACCATTTTGGAGCCATAACCAAGTCTGGTGAGAAACATTTTCATCTGCTTATTGGTCGTATTTTGGGCTTCATCCAGAATAACGAAGGCATCCTCTAGAGTACGCCCTCTCATGTAGGCAAGCGGGGCAATTTCAATCGTCCCGCGTTCAATTAACCGTTGGGTATGCTCGACTCCTAAAACATCGTGTAACGCATCATACAGTGGCCTTAAATAAGGGTCCACCTTTTCCTTAAGATCACCCGGCAAAAATCCAAGACTTTCCCCAGCTTCCACCGCCGGCCTCGTTAAAATAATGCGATTGACCTCGCCATTTTTAAGGGCATTGACCGCCATCACTACCGCAAGATAGGTTTTACCGGTGCCTGCCGGTCCAATACCAAAGACTAAATCATTTTTACGGATGGCCATGATATACTGTCTTTGTCCCATTGTTTTGACGCGAATAGTTTTACCCTTGACCGTTTTACCGATTTCCTCATCATACAGATTGACAAAATACTCCAGCGTCCCTTTTTGCGCCATTTGGACGGCATACAAGACGTCTGTTTGACTGATGTTGATTCCTTTGCGGATTACAATCATCAGCTGATTAATCACTTCACCGGCTAAAGCGGTTTTTTCCGCATCTCCTGAAAGGCTGACAGATTCTCCTCTAGTGATAATGGAAACGCCTAACTCCTGCTCGATTATTTTTAGATTTTGATCTGAATTTCCCAGCAAAGCGATAGCCTCCGTGGGATTTTCAAGCTGTACATTGATCGTGGTTAACTTTACTGTCATTCCTGAGTCTCCTCGGATATTGGTAGTCCAACTGCAATATTTTCGATAATCTTAAAATGGATATCTAGTATAACCTTACCATTTTCTACAGCTTTGTGTAAAATTTTTTCATCTTTTATTATAGCATCTTCATCTAATCGGCTTTTTATTTCCTTTTTCGCCAATTCGAGTGCAATTTGTTCCGCTTCTTGCTCAGAGTAAGTACGTGTAAATTCTTCCCGTTCTCTAATGGTTTTTTTTACATACGTAACAGGCAGTTCCCATTTCAAAAAGTGGAGCCTATGGTCGTCCACTTCCGTCTCGTATTCTTTATATTCCGGTTTGCCAAATCCCCATATCGGAAGTTCCAGTTTCCAAAATCGAATCGAGTGCTTAATCGTCTCATTGCCCTTAAATACCTTAAAATTTGTTTTAAAGGGCAGTTCCACATGACTCTTATACCATGTCTCCCCCCAAACCTCACCTTTTGCGGCGACCATCTTTGGATTTTGTCCATCTTGTCCGATTTGGCCAGATACTAATAATTGTCCCTGCTCTACATGGTCATTTTTATCAACCATCAATTGCCCGTCTTCAATATAGTGTTTAACAATAACGGCTTTTTTCTTAGCGACAAGATTTTGCGGAGCCAATTGTTCTGGCTTTTTCGGCTCATTTTTTTCAACCACTTGAAGATGATAGGTTGTCCCGTTTAACTCCACCCCAACCCATGTAAGATCGCCGATGTTATTGGTTAACTGGCGCTGAATTCCCTCCACATTTTCAACGGAAAATTGAAGCTTCCCGATCTTAACCCCCATCTTGTCCAATTCTTTGCGGATTTTATATTCCGTTTCAGGCTTTGCCCCTTTAATTTCAATACCCCAGATTACGTTAGATAAAAGAAAAATAATCACCAGGAAAATAGCAGCTCCTGCAATAAAGCCGCTATTTTTTAGCATTCGTAAAGACAAAAACGGGACTCCATTTCTTTGCAGGAACGTCAGTTTCAAACCGCTGTTTCGAATGTAAGGCCTGATTTTCTTTGCGTCATCTAATCTCATTCTAAACGTAATCGTCTCTGTACCGTGGCGTTTCACATTCCAAAGATGATATCCGTTTCGAATCAAAACATTGATAAACCGCTCTGTCCCTTTCCCTGTTATCTTAACGGTCACATTGCCAAAGATAAATTCCATCCACTGGTTCTTCATTCTGATCCTCCTGGGTTTTCAGTTAAATAGATGACCTGATCAATTTTTCCTTCAAGTAATATCTCTTCGGGTAAAATGGTTTTGATTACAAAGGATTTGCCTTTTATCAGCAGTTGTCCCTGTTTTAACAACAGGCGGAGTTCTTTATCGGTGAACGCCAGCAATCCCCGGTGATTTTCTATGTAAATATGGATTTGTCCAATCATCGTAATGCGGGGTAAATCCATGATGACATCTTGAGGAAGATCCATTTTTTTCGTCATCCAATGACGTATTCGCTGGCCCCATTTTTTTGCCATTAAAAAAGAACCCCCTTTCATCTCATGTTTATGAAATGAAACAGGGTTCTAGCACTTTTTTTTAAGAACAGCCATTGGAAGTCCAATATGGAAAAAGACCACAGGAAAGGTCTCCTGTGGTCTTGGTGTCAGAATACTATGAAAGGTGTTGTTGTACAAATTTATTAACAAGTGACCCGTCTGCCCGGCCTTTTACCTTAGGCATGACAGCAGACATCACTTTTCCCATATCCGCTTTTGATGTTGCACCGACTTCAGAGATGGTTTGTTTTACAATTTCCGCGAGTTCGTCCTCGGAAAGCTGTTTTGGCATATACAGCTCAACGATGGCAATCTCTATACGCAGTTTTTCAACCAGATCATCACGACCGGCTTTATCAAACTCATGGAGGGAGTCTTTGCGTTGTTTTAATTCGCGAGAAAGGACCGTCAACTCATCCTGTTCGGACAGCTCTTTAACGCCGAGCTTAATTGCTTCATTTTGCATAGAAGCCTTAATCATCCGAATCACAGACAGTTTGTCTTTTTCCTTATTTTTCATCGCTTGTTTCATGTCATTATTTAAACGCTCTAGAAGACTCATGTGTGTTACACCCTCTTAATACTAATACTTACGTTTTCTTGCTGCTTCAGACTTTTTCTTACGTTTTACACTTGGTTTTTCGTAGAATTCGCGCTTTCTAGCCTCTTGCAAAGTACCTGTTTTTGATACAGAACGTTTGAAGCGACGAAGAGCATCTTCAAGCGATTCGTTTTTACGAACGACGGTTTTAGACATCCTCTTTCCCTCCCTCCGAAACACAACACACTTACATCAATCCATGTACCATGCAATTATAATATAACCTTGAAACAAGGTCAACTGAAATTAACAGTTACACTATTGAGAAATGACTTTTTTATGCATAAAATTTACGATTATTTTTAACTTGTCTGATTTTCCCAATGAAATGGCATGTCCCCTCCATGCCGGCCATACAATGAAGAAGGGGGTGCCTAGTGACATGCTATATGCACTATTATTTGTACTTTGTATTTTATTATTTATTTTTGGAATGACAATTATCAGGTTTGGACTATTTAATTTGTCCGCGAAAAATTTGAAAACCTGGCTGATTAAGTTAACGGATACTCCATTAAAAGGAATGCTGACCGGAACTTTTATTACAGCCCTTTTGCAGAGCAGCTCCGCGGTTATGGTGATAACTATTGGCCTGATTTCTGCAAGAATCATGACATTTCCTCAATCCATTGGCATTATTCTTGGAACCAATATCGGGACTACTTTCAAAACCGAATTAATTACATTTAATATAGATATTGTCCTTGTCCCGTTTGCCGTTATCGGAGCATTGTTCATCATAATGCCAAATCGAACAATCAGAAGTACCGGTATGCTTTTGTTAGGAATCGCCTCCGTTTTCACAGCCATGAAAGGGTTTGAGTTATTGGCGGAGCCACTTACCTCCATGGCAGTCATCCATCGATTTATTTTAAGTATTAATGACAATATTCTCATGAGCCTTGTAACGGGTGCGATAATTACGGCCATTATACAGTCGAGTACGGCAATGACAGGGATTGCGATGGGGTTTTTAATGGCAGGGCTGCTGCAGCTCGAGGCAGGGATTGCAATTGTCCTGGGGGCCAACATAGGGACATGCATTACCGCAGTCATTGCCTCCATTGGGGGCGGCCGGGAATCCAAGTTAGCGGCATTCGCGCACGTCTGGTTAAACGTGTTGGGAGTTTTACTGTTTATCCCGCTTATTCCTTTCTTGACGGAAAATGCACCATTATTGGCTGACAGCGTCAATGTTCAATTGGCCCATATCAGTGTGATTTTCAACGTGGTTTCTTCACTGGCAGTACTGCCTTTCGCCACGAAATTTGGGGAAATGATATTGTTTTTGCATGATAGAAAACCAAAGCCGAAACAAACATGATAAGATCGGAAACGTCCGTCGATGAAGTTCAAATAAGTGCCACATTAGGAACAAACCGTTCTTCATTTGCCCGATGAAAGACATTTCATCTTGATATTTTCTACAAAATGTCCTTCATAAACTAATAAAAAAGGGCCGGAAACGGCCCTTTTTTATACTGCAGCTTGTTTATTTGTAATCGTAGAATGCTCTACCACACGGACAAATTGTCCCTCATTAAATGGGTAACCTGGTTTGGTTATTTTTACTTTAACTAACTGGCCAAACATGTCTTCCGTTCCCTCGAAAACAACTCTGAGGTAATTATCCGTATAGCCCTCAACCAAACCGGAATTCGGATCTTCGCGGAATTTTTCCTCTGGGATGACTTCTAAAACTTCCCCTTCAAATTGCGATGCGTACTCTTTAGCCAGCTGATCGGATAAGGTGATTAAACGGTGTACGCGTTCATTCTTGACTTCCTCATCAACTTGGTCTTCCATTCTTGCAGCAGGAGTACCCGTACGCTTTGAGTATGGGAACACATGAAGCTCTGAAAACTTATGTTCTTTAATAAAGTTATAGGTTTCCATGAATTCTTCTTCTGTTTCACCTGGGAACCCGACGATAACATCAGATGTAACCGCAAGGCCAGGCAAGACTTCTTTCAGGCGCTCCAGACGCTCAGCAAAGAACTCCATAGTATATTTACGGCGCATCCGTTTTAAAACAGTGTTTGAGCCGGATTGGATTGGAATATGCAAGTGACGTACCACAATTTTTGAATTGTTAATGACCTCAATGACTTCATCGCTAATTTGGCTGGCTTCAATGGAAGAGATTCTCAACCGTTCGATACCATTTACCTGCGCTTCTAAATCACGCAACAGCGAGGCAAGATTATAGTCTTTCATGTCCTCTCCATAACCGCCAGTATGGATACCGGTTAACACAATCTCCTTATACCCCGCATCGACCAACTGTTGAGCTTGGTGGATGACTTCTTGCGGATCACGCGATCTCATTAACCCCCGCGCCCAAGGAATAATGCAAAATGTGCAGAAGTTATTGCAGCCTTCTTGAATTTTCAGGGAAGCCCGCGTCCTGTCTGTAAAGGAAGGAACATCCAATTCCTCATAAACACGGTTCTTCATGATATTGCCCACGCCATTAATTGGCTGGCGTTCCCGCTTATATTGCTCGATATAATTCAGCATTTTTACGCGATCCTGTGTACCGACCACAATATCGACACCAGGGATCGCCATAATTTCTGCAGGAGAGGTTTGGGCATAGCATCCTGTCACACAAATGACCGCATCAGGGTTTTTCCGTACGGCACGGCGAATCACCTGGCGGCTTTTTTTATCGCCAGTGTTTGTCACCGTACAAGTATTAATAACGTATACATCTGAAGTGGCTTCAAAATCTACACGATCGTAGCCCTCTTGTTTAAATAATTGCCAGATGGCTTCAGTTTCATAGTGGTTTACCTTGCATCCAAGTGTATGAAACGCAACTGTTGGCATAAAATAGTTCACCTCAATAATTCAAAATGATAGGAAACAGCAGCAAGTGAATATAATGGAGCGGTTTCCGTTCGTAATATGCGCGGTCCGAGTCCGCAAAGTTGAAATCCGTTATCCTTTAAAGTACGGACTTCCTGGTCCGCTAATCCGCCTTCGGGGCCAAAAACAATAAGAAGAGAATCACCATTTTTCATTTTCTGTAAAGTTGAAGAAAAAACAGAAACCTCACCATTTCTGCTTTCATCCTCAAAAGCGGCTAATTTATAATCAAATTCGTTACTTTTCGCTAACAATTCATGGAAACTCAATGGCTGGATAATTTCAGGAACTTTTATGCGATGAGACTGTTCGGCTGCCTCTTTGGCGATTTTTTGCCAGCGTTCCAGTTTCTTTCCTGCCTTTTTTCCATCCCATTTCACAACGGACCTTGCCGCGGAGAATGGAATAAACTGATTTGCACCCAGTTCGGTGCCTTTTTGTATAATCCATTCCAACTTATCCCCTTTAGGAAGTCCGCTGGCAATTGTAACTGAAATGGGGAGCTCTGAATGACCTTCGTTCCATTGTACAACGTCTGCAACGACTCTTTCATCGGTAATTTCTGTAAGCCGGCAAACAGCCTGGTTACCTTCTGGGTCGACACAGATGATTTGATCACCGATTTCCATCCGCATCACTTTTACGATATGATGGCGGTCTTCTCCTTCAATATAGAAATGCTGATCGCTTGCCCTGTGGTTAACAAAGTAGCGTTGCACACGATGCACCCTTTCTAATAAAACATTTTACTCCCTACTAAAAGTAAGTCGTATTTTCAAAGATAAACACAGTAAAAAAAGGGGTATTCCCCTTTTTCATCAGATTATACCTTTTTCGCAATTAATGCAACCCAGTCTTCCATGGCAATGGTCTCAACGAGTTCAAACCCGACTTCTGATAAAGCTTGTTTTACCTGTTCCTTTTTTTGCTGGATAATACCAGAGGCAATGAAGTGGCCCCCAGGCTTAATTACGCGGGCCGCATCTTCAGTAAACCGAACAATGACCTCCGCTAATATATTAGCCACAATTAAGTCAGCCGATTTTTCCTGAACCCCGTCTAAAAGATTGTTCTGTCCAATGGTCACTCGATCATGGACCTTATTGAGCTTAATATTCAATCTCGCCTGTGTGACAGCCACTTCATCCAAGTCAAATGCCCTGACATCCTCTGCCCCGAGCATGGCAGCCGCTATGCTCAATACACCAGAACCGGTTCCCACATCAATGACCCGGTCGCCTTGCTGGACTGTTCGCTCCAATGCTTGGATGCACATGACAGTGGTTGGGTGGGTACCAGTTCCAAATGCCATGCCTGGGTCCAGTTCAATAATTAATTCATCACTGCTTACGGGTTCATAAATCTCCCATGTTGGGACGATTGTAAATCGCTTGGAAATTTTTACGGGATGATAGTATTTCTTCCAGGCGGTAGCCCATTCTTCCTCATGGACCTCACTAATAGTCACTTGATTAAGTCCAATATCAATATTATAAAGAATCAAGTTATTTATCGATTCCTTAATAGCTTCAACCGTTTCTCCTAAAAAACTGTTAATCGGTAAATAGGCTTTAACGATTACACCCTCTTCTGGATAGTCATCTGGATTGAGTTGGTAGATTTCCCCGAATTGATCTTGCCTTTCCTTTGTCAACTCAAATGGATCTTCAATCACAACCCCGCTCGCTCCGGCCTCGTGCAAAATATTAGAAATAGGTTCGATCGCTTCGTTTGTTGTGTGGATACTAATTTCCGACCACTTCATTTTCTGCCAACTCCAATCCTTACTCGCCTTTAAAGGCACGTTTAAATTTAGAGAAAAGGGTTTCCTCATGTTCGCCCATAGGTGCAGACCCACTCAGTTCAGCAAACTCTTTTAACAGTTGCTTTTGCTTTTCCGAAAGCTTTGTCGGTGTGACGATCTGGACAGTGACATATTGATCGCCAATACCAAATCCACGGACATTCGGTACCCCTTTTTCTTTCAACCGGAACTTTTTGCCGGTTTGGGTGCCCGCAGGAATTTTCAATTTCACTTTTCCATGGAGCGTTGGAACTTCAATCTCATCCCCTAAAGCTGCCTGAACAAAGGTGATAGGGGTTTCACAATAAATGTCATCGTCCACTCTTTGGAAGAATTCATGAGGGCGGACGTGGAACACAATATAAAGATCTCCGGCTGGTCCGCCATTAATACCCGCTTCTCCTTTGCCAGACATTCTTAGCTGCTGGCCGTCATCTATACCGGCAGGAATTTTCACTTGAATTTTGTTGCGTTTTTTCACTCTGCCAGAACCGGCGCATGTGGAGCATTTTTGTTTAATTTCTTTTCCGGTACCATTACAAACATGACATGTTCGCCGATTCACAATCCTGCCAAATGGAGTATTTTGCTCAACGCTTACTTGTCCAGAACCTTGACAGTGACGGCAGGTTTCCGCCTTTGTTCCCGGCTTGGCACCAGAGCCATGGCAAGTTGAACATGTTTCTTCCCTTGGTATTTCGATTTCAGCTTCTTTTCCAAAGGCTGCTTCCTCAAAGGAAATTGTCATATTGTATTGTAAATCCGCTCCTTGTCTAGGCGCGTTTGGATCTCTTCTCCGCGAACCGCCACCGCCGCCGCCAAAAAAAGTATTGAAGATATCTTCGAATCCGCCAAAGCCGCCAAAATCACCACCGCCGCCGCCGAAACCGCCAAAACCTTGGTTCGGATCCGTATGGCCGAATTGGTCATAGTGTGCTTTCTTCTGGTCATCACTTAACACTTCGTATGCTTCCGCGATTTCCTTGAATTTTTCGGCAGCATCCGGTTCTTTATTGATATCCGGATGATATTTTTTTGACAGCTTGCGATAAGCCTTTTTTATTTCATCCTTTGAGGCGCTTTTGCTGACACCCAACACCTCATAGTAATCTCGTTTACTCATGATTACCACTCCCGAATCTGTCACATAAAAGTTATTTTAACACCCTAAAGAAGCAGAACGCAATAAAAACTATCTCGTCAAAGAAAAAGCCAAAGCCTTGTATGTTGACTTTGACCTTTCCTGAATTTATATGTGGTAGTGATTATTTATCGTCTTTTACTTCTTCAAACTCAGCATCAATGACATCGTCATCTTTTTTTGCGGAACCTTGAGGGTCTGTACCGCCTTGCTGTGCTTGCTGTGCTTGGGCTGCTTGCTCATACAGTTTAACAGTCAACGCTTGAACGATTTCTTGTAGAGCATCTTTTTTCGCACGCATTTCATTTAAATCATTGCTCTCAATCGCTTTTTTAAAAGCATCCTTCGCTTCGTTAGCTTTCGCCACTTCAGCAGCATCTACCTTACCTTCAAGGTCTTTTAAAGTTTTCTCAGTCGTAAATACTAGCTGGTCAGCCTCATTTCGGAGCTCGGCTTCTTCTTTGCGATTCTTATCCGCTTCAGCGTTTTCTTCTGCTTCCCTTACCATTTTTTGAATCTCTTCATCTGAAAGTCCAGTTGAGGATTTAATGGTAATTTGTTGTTCTTTGTTTGTGCCAAGGTCTTTCGCACGAACATTCACTATTCCGTTCTTATCTATATCGAAAGTTACTTCGATTTGTGGAATACCGCGTGGTGCAGGCGGAATGTCGGACAATTGGAAACGTCCCAATGTTTTATTATCGGCTGCCATTGGGCGCTCACCTTGAAGGACATGGATATCAACCGCCGTTTGGCTATCGGCTGCAGTTGAGAAAATCTGAGATTTAGATGTTGGGATGGTGGTATTCCGATCAATTAACTTCGTAAATACGCCGCCCATTGTTTCAATTCCAAGTGATAGAGGAGTTACGTCAAGAAGTACAACATCCTTAACATCTCCAGTGATCACGCCGCCTTGAATAGCTGCACCCATTGCAACAACTTCATCCGGATTAACACCGCGGTGCGGCTCTTGGCCAGTTGCCTTTTTTATAGCCTCTTGTACGGCTGGAATACGAGTGGAACCACCGACAAGAATAACTTTATCAATTTCGGAAGAGGATAACCCGGCATCACTTAATGCTTGGCGAACAGGACCCATTGTCCGTTCAACAAGGTGAGCGGTTAACTCATCAAATTTTGCTCTAGTCATGGTAACATCCAAATGAAGCGGGCCTGCAGGGCCTGCTGTGATGAATGGTAAAGAAATTTGGGTAGATGTTACCCCAGAAAGGTCCTTTTTCGCTTTTTCAGCCGCATCCTTTAACCGCTGCAATGCCATTTTATCTTGCGAAAGGTCAACACCGTTGTCTTTTTTGAATTGTTCAACTAAATAATCGATGATGACTTGGTCAAAATCATCTCCACCGAGACGATTATCCCCGGCAGTTGCTTTAACTTCAAATACACCGTCACCCAGTTCAAGAATGGATACGTCAAAGGTACCGCCGCCAAGGTCATAAACTAGAATGGTTTGGTCTTGATCCGTTTTATCTAAACCGTATGCTAATGCTGCAGCAGTTGGCTCATTGATAATACGTTCAACTTCAAGACCGGCAATTTTACCAGCGTCTTTCGTTGCTTGGCGTTCAGCATCATTAAAATATGCTGGAACAGTAATAACTGCTTTTGTCACAGTTTCGCCTAGATAGTCCTCAGCATAGGATTTTAAATATTGCAGGATAATAGCCGAAATTTCTTGTGGCGTATATTGTTTCCCCTCAATTTCCTCCTTATGGTTTGTTCCCATATGACGTTTGATGGAGATGATTGTATTTGGGTTCGTAATGGCTTGGCGCTTAGCCACTTCCCCCACCTGGCGTTCCCCATTTTTAAAGGCAACAACAGATGGAGTAGTGCGATTTCCTTCTGGATTAGGAATAACCTTAGGTTCGCCGCCTTCTAGTACAGCTACACAAGAGTTCGTTGTCCCTAGGTCAATACCGATTATCTTACTCATTGACTTATTCCTCCTTAAACATTATGTAAACTATTGATTTACTTTCACCATCGCAGGACGAATTACTCGATCCTTTAGCAGGTAACCCTTTTGGAATTCTTCAATTACTACATTGGAACCATAGTTAGGGTCCTCACCTTGCATGACCGCTTGATGCTGGTGGGGATTAAATTCTTTTCCAACAGCTTCAATTGATTCCACGCCTTCTTTTTTCAGTGCATCGGCAAGGCTACGGTAAACCATTTCCATTCCTTGTAACAGTGATTTTGCCTGTTCATTGTCAGCCTCAATTTGCAAGGCTCTTTCGAAGTTATCCATTGCAGGCAATAAATCTGTTACAAGTTTTTGGGCTCTATATTTTTCGCTCGCTTCCTGATCTAACCTTGTTCGGCGGCGGAAATTATCAAAATCAGCTTGGAGGCGCAAATTCCGGTTTTCGGCTTCTTCTAGTTTTTGGTTCAAAGCTTGGATTTGCTCCTGTAATTCTTGGATGGCATCGGTTTGGGCAGCTTCTTGATTTTCTTCAACCGCTTCGGCAGATGAAATGTCATCTAGGTTTGTTTCAGCAGCTCGGTCTTCAGTAAGCTCACCAGTGCTATTTATTGTTTCTTCTTCGACGCTGGCAGTATTATTCTGTTCTTCAGTCAACTTACTCACCTCCTCAAAATGAATCAACCATTAATAACATATAAAAATAGCAAGCGGGGTGAAATCGGGGGTTCACCCTTACTAAATATGGCCAGTGCTATTTATATTAATACCGCTTTGTTAAAACGGAACTCAAATCACGGCTTAAAAGTTTAAGCAAACCAATAACCCGTGAATACTCCATCCTTGTCGGACCCAGAATGGCAATTGTCCCCAACTTTTCCGATCCTGCAGAATATGTTGCGGTTATTAAACTGCAATTTTCCATGATGCTGTTTTGAATTTCGCTGCCAATCTTCACATGTATCCCGGCCGAATTGCTCCGAATCATATCAGTAATCCATTCTTCGTGATCAATGATGGTTAACAGGTTTCGCACTTTTGTAATATCATGGAATTCCGGCTGACTTAACATATTCGTCTTTCCGGCAAAAAATAGTTTCTCTGTGTTCGGAATTTTAACGGTTTCCGCAATAGAATGAAGAAGCCAATCATAATTGTTAATATGTTGCTTAAGCAGTGAAGCCACTTCTTTGTAAATATTATCATGCAGTTCATCAAGTGGAACCCCATTCAACCGCTCATTCAGGATGTTTACCATTTTTTCCAAATCACTAGAGTTAATCGAACCCGGCAGAGAAAAGGTTCTGTTTTCCACATGACCAGAATCTGTCACTAGGATTGCCACAGCTGTTTCTTTATTTAAAGGAATAATTTGGATCCTTTTTAATTTATTCACACTGACTGCGGGTCCAAGAACAATAGACGTATAGTTGGTTAGCTCAGACAATATTTTTGCCGACCTTTGAATGATTTTTTCAAATTCAAAAATCTTTTCAGCAAATATGGATTGGATAATTTTAATATCCTGCTGGTCTAACGCCTGAGGCGAAAGCAAATGGTCTACGTAATAGCGATAACCCTTTTCAGATGGCACTCGCCCTGAAGAGGTATGGGTCTTTTCTATAAACCCCATCTCTTCCAAGTCAGCCATTTCGTTGCGGATTGTTGCCGAACTTAGGGAGATTTCCCCCTTTTTCGACAAACTTCTAGAGCCGACTGGTTGTGCAGATCGAATAAAATCATCCACTATTACTTGAAGAATTAATAATTGACGATCTGTTAACAACATTCATCACCTCTGTTAGCACTCAATGTTACCGAGTGCTAATTATATTAATAAATTATCAAAAAGGGGGGTTGCTGTCAATCATAAAAGCCTAGGAAAACAAGTTACAACACAATGTCCTGCTTATTTAACCCGGGGGCTAAATTGCGCCGATAAATGCCTGAAAAACTTCATTTCCTAACAGCTTTCCCGTTTTAGTTAAATATATATTGTCATCAGAAACTTCTATCCATTGTTTTCCGGTCAGTTCATTAATTTCTTTATGGAATAACAACAACGGGTCTTTTGAAAATTTTTCTTGAAAATGCGAAATGGAAACACCCTTGGCTTTTCGCAATCCCAAGAACATTTCTTCTTCCATTTGCTCTGTCAATGTAACTTGGTGTTCTTCCAGTATGGGAAGACTTCCATGGTTTACTCGCTCGATATACCTGTTGACGGGCCCGATATTGGAACGTCTGATTCCATCCACATAACCATGGGCACCTGCTCCAAATCCATAATACCACTCGTTATTCCAATACGTTAAATTATGGCGGCTTTCATAACCAGGCTTGGCAAAGTTACTGATTTCATATTGCCAGAATCCGTGTTTTTCCATTTCCTCCATTAACATTTCATACATTTGGGCTTCGATATCCTCACCAGGGGTCAGAAGAGATCCTTTTCTCATTAAATTATAAAAAACGGTCTTGGGCTCAATAATTAATGAGTACGCTGAATAGTGGGGGATGTCTAACGAAAAGGCTATTTCTAATGACTCCTTAAAATCTGCAATAGTCTGTGTCGGGAGGCTAAAGATTAAATCAATGCTGATATTTTCAAAGCCTAGCTGTTTGGCTGATTCAATTGTATGATAAACATCCTTTGCGCGATGGACCCGGCCGATTTTTTTCAGCAGTTCATCATTGAAAGTTTGAACCCCAAGGCTGATTCTGTTTACGCCAGCCTCTTTTAATATTTGCAACTTTTCTTTTGATAAATCTCCGGGATTTGCTTCAAAGGTAAATTCCATTCGAGGCCCTGCCGGCAAGTTTTGACGTATGGTTTCGCAGAACCGGTACAATTGCTTTTCATTTAAGGAAGTTGGCGTCCCTCCGCCAACAAAAATGGTGTCCAACTGCTTCGTTGGACGTCTCTCTAAGGTCAACTTTATTTCCTGCTCCAGGGCCGACAAGTAATCATCCACTGGCTGTCCTTTAAGAAATACTTTATTAAAATCACAATAATGACAAATATGTTCGCAAAATGGAATATGCAGATATGTTGCTTTCACCATTGATTAACACCTTCTTTTCCAAGTAACAAAAAGAGGCAGGAATCGCCTGGTTTTTAGGCTTCTCCTTACCTCCCCGCTGCATTTATTTTTTCGTATTGTTGTCATCCATTCTTAATACTGCCATAAATGCTTCCTGCGGCACCTCAACAGAGCCGACTTGCTTCATGCGTTTTTTACCTTCTTTTTGCTTTTCCAACAGTTTGCGTTTACGGGAAATATCTCCGCCATAACATTTAGCCAATACGTTTTTGCGCATCGCTTTAATAGTCGAACGGGCTACAATCTTTTGACCAATGGCCGCTTGTATAGGCACTTCAAATTGCTGGCGCGGGATTAATTCTTTGAGTTTTTCTACAATCACTTTTCCCCGGTCATAAGCAAAATCCTTATGGACTATAAAGCTTAAGGCATCTACTTTTTCAGCGTTTAATAAAATGTCCATTTTCACAAGGCTGGATGGTTTATATCCAATCAATTCGTAATCAAAGGAGGCATATCCTCTGGTGCTGGATTTCAACTGGTCAAAGAAGTCATAGACAATTTCCGCCAAAGGTATTTCATAGACAATGCTGACGCGATTTTCACCTTGGTATTGCATGTCGATAAAAATTCCCCGCTTATTCTGGCAAAGCTCCATGATCGCCCCAACATAGTCATTTGGCGCCATCATCGCAGCTTTTACATATGGTTCTTCCACACGGTCAATTTTGACCGGTTCGGGCATATCAGAAGGGTTATCGACATGGATTAATGTACCATCCGTCATGTAAACCTGATAGATAACACTTGGGGCTGTTGTAATTAAGTCAATCTTAAATTCACGTTCAATCCGTTCCTGAATGATTTCCATATGGAGCAAGCCTAAGAATCCGCAACGGAAACCAAAGCCAAGCGCCTGTGATGTTTCCGGTTCAAATTGCAAGGCAGAATCGTTTAATTGCAGTTTTTCCAAAGCTTCACGAAGATCATTAAATTTGGCTGTATCAATCGGATACATTCCGCAGTAAACCATTGGGTTTAATTTACGGTACCCTGGAAGCGGTTCAGTGGCCCCGTTTTTTGCATTAGTGATCGTATCACCAACACGGGTATCACCGACATTTTTAATCGACGCAGTCAAGAATCCAACATCCCCGACAGAAAGCTCGTCACGAAGGACTGCTTTAGGGGTAAATACCCCTACTTCATTGACTTCGAATTCTGCTCCGGTTGCCATCATCTTAATTTTATCACCGACTTTAACCGTTCCTTCGACGACACGAATATAGGCAACGACGCCGCGATAGGCATCATAAAGGGAGTCAAAGATTAACGCCTTTAATGATCCTTCCGGATTACCAGTAGGTGCAGGTACTTTTTCTACAATCTGTTCGAGAATTTCCTCAATGCCAATTCCCGCTTTTGCAGAAGCTAGAACCGCCTCGGATGCATCCAGCCCGATAACTTCTTCAATTTCGTTGCGAACCCGTTCCGGGTCAGCACTTGGCAGGTCGATTTTGTTGATGACCGGCAAAATTTCCAAATCATTATCGAGCGCCAGATAAACGTTTGCCAAAGTTTGGGCTTCAATGCCTTGGGCGGCGTCAACGACCAATATCGCACCCTCACAAGCAGCAAGACTGCGAGAAACCTCATAAGTAAAATCGACATGTCCAGGTGTATCGATCAAGTGGTAGATATACTCTTCTCCATCTTTTGCCCTATATTTTAATTCGACGGCATTTAATTTAATCGTAATGCCGCGTTCTCTTTCAAGGTCCATGGAATCAAGCAATTGGTCCTTCATTTCGCGGGACGACAACGCATTTGTTTTCTCTAATATCCGGTCAGCCAAAGTGGACTTTCCGTGGTCAATATGGGCAATAATCGAAAAGTTCCTGATTTTCGACTGCCGTTTTAATCTTTCTTCTCTATTCATGTCGTTCACTCCTACTAAACTTCACACACGTAAACTATTCTTGATTATATCAGCAGGATATATAAGATTCAATGAAAAGAACAAAAGCGGCTTGGCCGCTTTTGTTACTCAGTTATTTTCTTAATCAGACTATCTGAAGCTTCTGTCAGTCCGTCTGACAATTTTTTCCCCATCGAGGAAAAGAAGTTGTAGGCACTCATTTCTTCCAGCTTTTTCTTCTTGGCGGCAATATCATGGCTAGAAATATCATTCCCGAGGAAGGTGGCGTTAAGGTCCTGATCTGTTTCCTTGATGGCAACAGCATTTTCAAAGTTTGGGTCGTCATATCCCTTCATCTTGTGAATCCCATTATTGGCCAGTTCCATGCCGGTCAATACAGAGATAAACATCAGGGCGATGATTACTAGACTTTTGGCGAAAAACATCTTCATCCTTCATGTCCCCTTATTTATTGATTGGATCATCATTGATTAACATTTCCGTTAACACTTTCTGCCTGCCAATAATATTCGCTAAACACATCCGCTAACGCATCTGCTGAGTGGTTTAATTCTTCAAATGTATTGTCTACACCGCCAAATTCAATTAATAATGCATTTTCTGAAAGGTTTTGATTATAGATACTATTACTTCCAGGCTCATTCTTTACAAAAACCCCTCTGCTTAAACCTTTATATTTGTCTTGTAGAAGTTGGTTCAAGTCAGACGCCAATTTGGCATTTTTTTCATAGTTAGGATTTTTTCCGCCGATGATAAAGGCAAGTTTTGCATATGGTTGTCCATTGATCGTAACAGTTGTTTTCTCTTTTCGCTGCGAATCACGATGGATATCAATTAAATAAGATAGATCCCGATTGGATGCCATGGCAGCTTGAACGACCGTGTTGGATTCCTTATATGCACTTGGCATGGTTAAACCCTTAGCTGTTAAATTACCCATTATATCTGTTTTATCTATTTCTGTTCCAATTCCCTTTTGTTCTAGACTCGCTTTGAGGTGATCGCCGATTTTGGTTACATTAATTTGCGAATGGTAGGCTAAATTGGGATTTGTGACCCCTTGCAAATAAGGCAAATACGATTCACGGTTATGAGAAAAATACAGATAGACTACTTTCCGGCCACCTGTTGTCTGACCGGGTGTTTCCCCAGGAGCTGCATTATCCGAATTTTCGATTCCTTCTAAATTCTGCAATGCCGCTTCCCGCTCTGACTTCATGATCTCTGTTGGCGGAGATGATTCCATCGGCATGTTCGTATAATTGGTGCCCTCCCCTGCTACTAAAATTTGGCCATCAAATTGATAAAACCCTGGAAGTTCCCGGCCCAATAGACTTCGCGGATCGTCCAAATTAATATTGCTGGTTAAACTGAAAATGACATTGGTCCATTTAGGCGCCTCAACATCCCGCTTCACGGTTAAAAAGTGGTGATTTTCCCAACCCATTAACTGATAAAGCAGTTCCCCATTCACTTGGGTTGTGGCTTGATTAACTGACGGTGAAGATAATTTATACTGGGGTTTTAACGATGTCATGACACCGCTTAGCGAGAATATCAATAGAATAAACAAAAAAAATGCTGCAGCTAGTTTCATTACGCTCGTTCCCTGCACCATAATAAACGTACCAGATGCCTTTGTTTTCATGGTTCCACCCCTAAATAAAAATTCTAGTAAAACTTATGCCGTTACTAGAATTGATAGAACCATAAATGTGAAATAGGAATGCTTTTGAAAATAGTAGAATCTCAAAAGCATTCCTAAAACTTTTTTATCTCGTATAAAATCCTGCATTATCCTGGTTAACTGAACTGTGAAGAGCAGAATTCAGACCATTGGCAATTAAGTTCGCCATATCCTCGATGAAAACATCAACTTCCTTTGGCGTGACCATTAAATTATGCCCAAGCGGGGACAATACTTCATAGATTAGTTTCCGTTTTTCATCATCTGGTAATGTTCCGATGATTCCTAAGAAAGTTTTCCGATGCTGTTCCTCGGGCAAGTCCTCATCCGTCAGCACCCGGCGTTCGCCAAAACTCAAGCCTGCAGGGGCCAAAGACCTTGATGGCCGGTTACCTTCCCGCATTTCCCTGCCAAAATGTTTAAGGATAAAATCAATGGTGTCGCTGGTAATGGAAACCGCGTCCACAACAGTTGGGACACCAATCGCAATGACCGGGACACCCAAAGTGTCTTTACTTAATTCTTTCCGTTTATTCCCTACACCCGAACCCGGATGGATGCCGGTGTCCGAAATTTGAATCGTCGAATTTACCCGTTCGATGGAACGCGATGCCAAAGCATCAATGGCAATGACGAAATCAGGCTTGGTTTTATCCACGATTCCAAAAATAATGTCACTCGTCTCAATTCCCGTCAGCCCCATGACTCCCGGTGCCAATGCACTGACCGGGCGGTAACCTTCTTCAACACTTTCTGGCTGCAATTGAAACAAGTGGCGGGTAATCAGCAAGTTTTCACAAACCATCGGACCTAAGGCATCTGGTGTCACATTCCAATTTCCTAATCCTACTACAAGGCAGGAATCGGTTTTCTTCACCCCTGAGCCTTCTAAAAAATGCGAGAATTCCTTAGCAAAAATTTCCTCCACCTTTTGCTGGGTCTCGGTATTCTGCTCGCGGATTCCCTGAACCTCGAGAGTTAAATATCTTCCGGCTTTTTTACCTATTTGCTCTTCGCCCTGTTTCGTGACTTCCACTAACGATAGTTTGATATCGTCAATATCTTTTTCCTTAATAATAACGCCTTCAATTTGCGAAAGATTTTGCCCTTGTTCAACCGATTGGCTGGCCAGCACCATTTCGCTTGCTTCGATGGCCAAATCTGTCCGGACCGAGTATTGACTTAAATCAATGGATTTCTTCATGATAATCACTCCTAAAAATTTCCTAACATGAGAAACTATTTCCTATTTTTACCCTGAATTTAAAAAAACATGCAGGCGAATATCATGAATTCCATTGCAATCTGGGTAACTGTTTGATAAAATATCATTTGTTGCGAATCATGTTAATGAACGTAAAGTCGAGTTCACATAGTCTCGATTCTTTGTAGGAGGTGAAAGTAATGCCTAACATTAAATCTGCTATTAAGCGTGTAAAAACTAGCGAAGCTCGTAATGCTCAAAATACAATGGCGAAATCTGCAATGCGTACTGCAGTGAAAAAAGTTGAATCTGCTGTTACAATTAACGATGCTGCTGCTGCTAAAGAAGCTTTAGTTACTGCTTCCAGCAAATTGGACAAAGCTGCTGCTAAAGGTCTTATCCACAAGAATGCGGCTGCTCGCCAAAAAGCCCGCCTGACTAAAAAAGTTAACAGCCTATAATAATAGAGCTTAAAAACATAAAAAAACGATTCCTATAACGGGAATCGTTTTTTTATTGCTTTTTTATTTCTGTAACCTGAATAGTAACATCTCGATCAACAGTGATTTGTTGGCTCCCCCAGTTTTCATTTGGTAATCGGCTTCTGCTAACAATTCCATCAGGTTTGCCAACTCTTCATCGGTAAATCTTCCTGCTTGTCCAAGCGCGAGCTTTACACGAAACGGATGTGTTTTTAAAAGCCCTGCGATTTGCTGTTGCCCATACCCCCGTCTAGATAGTTCCTTTACTTGGTAAATGAGCCTGAACTGTCCCGCAAGTAATGCCAAAATCTTAATCGGCTCCTCGTTTTGCTTTAGCAGATCATAATAGATTCGCAATGCTTCATCCAACTTACGTTGCACGACTTTCTCAATTAAAGTGAAAATATTTTGCTCCAGCGACCGAGCGGCCAATTTTTCCACCAAGTTCCGGTCAATCTTTGTTTCTTCAGCAGCATATAACGAAAGCTTTTCGATTTCACTGGAGATCATAAACATATTGGTGCCGACAAGCGCAAGCAATTGATCCACGGCATCCGCCTCAAAAACTTTTCCTTTCGTTTTTGCGGCATCTTGAATCCAATTCTTTAGCTCATGCTCTGATAATTTTTTTGCTTCGAGAACTTCCCCTTGACGTTTCAATTCTTTTGTCAGTTTCTTCCGTTCATCGAGTTTTTCATATGGGGCGGAAATAACCATGACGGTAAACGGTGCCGGTTTACTTAAATATTCTTCAAAGCGTGTTAAATTATGTTCCACTTTTCCCTTTGATTTCTCGGCAGTCAAGAAAACAGGGTTATGTAAAAAAATCACCTTTCTGTCCCCGAAAAAAGGAAACGTTTCCGCATCCTCAATGGCAAGCTCAATTGGCGTTTCTTCCAAATCATAGGCAGAAAAGTTAAAATCCCGCTCATCTTCAGTTAATAATCGGTTAATTATCAGCTGTTTAGTTTCATGGATTAAATATGCTTCCGTTCCATATAATAAATAAATGGGAGCAAATTCTTCCCGTTTGATTTTTTTCCATAATTCTATTGCCATTGTCCAGCGCTCCCCTTCATTTCATCCTCTCTTATCGTAATGAAGCTTGGACAATTTGACAAGTGGTAAAAGGGAATTGACAGCTTTTGTCTTTTAAGTGCCAATTCCCGATCTATATGAACGCCAGTAACAGCAGCATCATGCTGCAATTCCTGACGGAGTTCATTGGGTAAAGTTATTATAGCCCTAGGCTAATCAAACTATTTTGACAACACTTGACAGGACAGGAAAGCCAGGTTAAACACAAGCTGGATTTTTTTTCTTAAATCACTTATACTATAGGTGAAATAGGGGGGACAGACTGTGAACGAATTTGAAAAAAATGTGCAAAGCAAACGTAATGACGCAATCGATTCTGGGGTTGGATTTATCGTTTCATTCGGATTTTTTGCAACGATGTTTATCATCGCTACAGTCATCAAGTTAATTGGTTCTTAATAAAAGGTTACATAGTGATATAAAAGAGACTGCTACCTTTAAGCAGTCTTTTTTATATTTCTGGTTTATCTTATGGCAGATACGAAAAAAAGGTTCCTGAATGCCGAAAAAATCTGTAGCTGATTGCCCCTTGCCGGTCAGTACGAAAAATGGTGGCTCCGGCTTCTTCCAATCTGTTTATCACCTCTTGGTTTGGGTGACCGAACCGATTATGTTCCCCTACTGAAATAAGGGCAATTTCTGGTGTGGTCCTTTTGATCAAACCAGCGGAATTTGATGTTTTACTGCCGTGATGTCCTGCCTTAAATACATTCACCTGAAGGTGGGGGTATTTTTGAAGGATTCTCTCCTCCCCTTCTTGGTCCAGGTCGCCTGCAGTAAACCAATCAAGACCACCAATTCTGGCAAAAATTGCAATTGAACCACTGTTACGCTCGCCGTTAAAATCTTCCTCGGGCCCCAATATGGTAAATTGCGCCAATCCGTTCTCCCAACGGTCATTTTCCGATACCCTAATCACAGGAATATTTTTCTTTTCTGCCTCATTTTCTATAGAGATTTCCGTTTCTGAAGGTTCATGGACGGAAGGCATTAAAATCTCTTTAACCTTAAGCTCTTTTATAACGGCAAACGCTCCTCCGACATGATCCATATCACCATGGGTCAAAATCAATTTATCAATGGTCGTAATTCCTTTGCTTTTTAAATACGGCACCACCACATCCCGGCCCACTTCAAATGGTTTCCGTCTTTGTTGCCATTCCTCCCCGGCAAACGTTACAGTGCCCCCTGTATCGATCAGATAGTTCCCTTTTCCATGGGGCAAATGAATCAATAGGCTGTCTCCTTGCCCCACATCGATCATCGTTACCTCTCCGTAAATATTTATCCAATTGAATATAAATTGAAAGGAAAACAAGATAGACAACAAACAGAATAAAAGTTTTTTATTGCCTTTGATTTCCCAGCAATAAAAACTGGCCAATATTAAAACTATGTAGACTATCAAGAGAAACAATGGCGGTTTGCCAGGTGTAAATACCGCCAAGGATATATCCCCTAAAAATCGCAGCAGGTTGTCCGCAACATGGACCACTCCTAAATAGAATTGAGTAAACAAGGCAGGTGTTTTTCCGAGGATCATTTGGATGAAGAGCAGCAAATAACTGAGTGGCAAATACAGAAAAGAAAATAGTGGGATATAGATCATATTGGTAATAATCCCGATCAGCGACATTTCATAAAAATGAAATAGCAAACAGGGCAATGCCGACAACTGGGAAACCAACGATACTTTCACCATTTGGAATAGACTGTTTTGGCTTCCTCTAAGGAGCTGCCGTGCGGATAAAATAATGGCAAAACTAACCGAAAAAGATAATTGGAAACCAACATCCATAACAATAAAGGGCTGGATAAACAGGTATAGTATAAACGCCAGGCTAATGGCATCCAGTGTGGTAAGTTTGTGTTCCGATTTTTCCGCCAATATGACCAAACAAATCATCAAAACCGAGCGGATGACCGAGGGAGATGCACCTGTGAGAACCGCATAAACCGGAAGGACGATAAGAAGAAAATTCAACATAAATTGCCTTGTCAAGCCAATTCGTATTCCCATAAAAAACACAGCGCCCGTAAGAAGGGTTACATGGAGGCCGGAAATTGCCAGCAAATGAACAAGGCCTGTTTCTTGATAATTTTCTAGTATTTCGGGGTCGAATAAACTCCGGTCTCCATAAATGAGCGCGGATGACAGCGAAGCGATTTCATTTGGGAAGTGCTTCTCAAGATAGCGGATACCATTGAATCGGATTTGTTTTACCATTGTTAAGGGGGTGGTTTTTAAAGGGGTACAGTTTTGCAAAGGGTTTTGGTCTAGTTCGACAATCCAAAAGATATTTTTGGTGGCTAAATATTGGCGGTAATTAAATAGATTGGGGTTTTTGGAGATACTGGGTTTCTTCATCTCCCCTGTCACGCTGCAGTTCATATCATAAAAAGACTGGCCGCCTGTGCGGTCTTTTTCCTGCTTGGACCGGAGTTTGTATCGGACAAGAATCTTTTCATGGTACTGAAGGTCTTGGGCCTGTACTTGGAGCAGGTCTCCATCCAGTTGCGGGTCTTGGATGAATTTGAGGACAAAAGTGGATGTTCCTTCCGGGATAGCCGTATTATTTTTATCAACCGCGTGAAACCCGCTAACCATAAAAATGAATATTGAAATAATCAGAAGCAGTAACTGCCGGCTTTTCCATCTCTTGTATTTATAAAGGCAATAAAGGTAAATGGCTGTTAACAGGGCAAACGGTACAAAACTAATAAGAATTGCAAGCACACTAAACAATGCCGCGATTGCGAAATAGATATATCTACCATTCATATTTTATTTATGCCTCTCCGTATGGGATAGTATAAATCGATGGGCGCCGGACCAGTCCGGCGCACCTGATGCCTTCAGGCTTGAATCTCCCTGAAATCGATGACCTGCTCGGTTAATTCCACTTTTTCAACCTTAACACCTGCTTGGTCAAACAATTCAATCGCATAAGGATGATTTTTATAATCTTTAGCGTAATAAACCGTTTTGATACCTGCTTGGATAATCGCTTTACAGCATTGCAGACAAGGAAAGTGGGTTACATATATTTCCGCATTTTCTGTTGGAACACCAAACTTGGCACATTGCAATAGGGCGTTCATTTCGGCATGAATCGTTCTTACACAATGATGGTCAATGACATAACATCCCTTATCGATACAATGGTCGCCACCGGCAATTGAGCCATTATAGCCGCCGGCAATAATCCGTTTTTCTCTGACAATCGTTGCGCCCACTGTCAATCGCATGCATGTGCTCCTTAATGCAAGTAAATGGCTTTGCGCCATAAAATATTGATCCCAAGAAATTCTAGTAGTCACTGTTGTCTCCACACTCCCAAAAGTATTTTTATTTTTGGCTCAGTTAAACATGGCTGTTGATTTCCGCTCCAGTCGTTCGCTTTCCGCGGGCGTACCGGGGAGCCTCCTCGGCGCTGGAAGCGCCTGCGGGGTCTCCCCAGCCCCGTACTCCCGCAGGAGTCGAACGCCTTCCGCTCCAATCAACAGAGTGCTATAAAAATCAACAATATCCTTTAACAGAGCGTTATTTTTAAAAGATAAATAAATATTGATGTCTTGTCTTTGGGTACTGTCCAGCTCCACAAGGAAGGCTTTGACAGCATTTACATCGCACGAAGAAAAAGCGTTAGCTTTTTCGAGGAGCGCCCTAGTCCTTCGCTCTCCGTGTTTCCTTTATCCCGTTCAACGGGCAGTAGATTCTCAACTGCCAGTAAGAACCCGATTGGTTCAACTAACAATCAGCGAGAAAAACGTTCGCTGATTGAAGTTTCACCTTATCTCAGTTGGAGAGCTCCACAAAGGAATGCTTCGAGTACATAAGCATAGCACGAAGGAAAAGCGTTAGCTTTTTCGAGGAGGCCATACGGCGCTGACCGGGGCGCTTGCGCTTTTCTTACTAAAGTTTAATCCTGCTTGTCTCTAAGGTCAACGAAAACAATCATTTTACAGCTACCGCATCCTTTAGCTTTTCAAAGGTTTTGTCACCAATTCCGCTGATGTTTTTTAAATCCTCGGCAGACTTAAACGGACCGTTCGTCTCCCGATATTCAATGATTGCGGCCGCTTTGGAAGGGCCAATCCCCGGCAGGTTTTCCAACTCACTGGCATCGGCCTTATTGATATTGATTTTCCCCTGATTTTGCCCTTGTATAGCAGGGGTAGCTCCGCCGCCTGCAGCAGCAACAGCAGGGCTGGTTCCTTCCTCTTTTGCGGGTATATAGATGATCATTTCATCTTCGATATGTTGCGCTAGATTGACCTGACCTTGGTCCGCAAGTTCTGTGAACCCCCCTGCACGGGAAATGAGATCAATCACCCGCTCTCCTGCCTTTGCTGGATAAACTCCCGGCTGTTTAATCTGTCCCTTCACATCCACCATTAGCAGCTCTGGTTGTTGGACCGTTTCCACCTGCTTCTGGTTAGTTTCTTCAGATATTGTTTCTTCAGATATTGCTTTTTCCTGATTTTCTTCGTCAGTACTTGTTTGATGGGATATGAGATCTGGGTTTCCTTGTTGTGAAATGTAATAACCGCCACCAATGACAACGAGAATAAAAACAATAACATAAACCTTGTGTTCCATCAGCCAGTCTTTCAAAGTGATCCTTCCTTTCAAAAGGTATATTTTCCTAACAGGTTTCATATGGTTATAAAAGAACTTGGAGAGAAGGAGGGGCGGAAACAATGAAAATAGGAATAATTGGGACCGGTAATATGGGGAGAATTTTGGTGGAGGCTTTACTCGACGGAAATGCAATATCCCCTTCCTCAATGCTCATAACCAACAGGACGATTGCCAAAGCTATGGAGCTTAGAGATAAATATCCGAGTATAAGGGTTGGGATCAGTGCTCAGGAAGTGGCAGACCAGTCCGATTTGCTGTTTATTTGTGTAAAGCCGCTGGACGTTTTTAAAATTATCGATGAAATTCACCCCTTTCTTTCAGAAAATAAATGCCTTGTTTCGATTACAAGCCCTATCAGTACCAGCCAAATTGAAAGCAAAGTATCCTGCTCTGTGGCCCGAATTATACCAAGCATCACCAATCGGGCATTAGCGGGGGTTTCATTAATTACTTATGGAGACCAATGCCAGGAGGACTGGAAGGACGTCATAGATTCATTAATGAAGAGGATTTCCGTTCCAGTCCCGATTGAAGAAAATATTACCCGGGTTGCCTCCGATATTGTCAGCTGCGGACCCGCCTTCTTTAGTTATTTACTTCAGGGGTTTATCAAAGCGGCTGTAAAAGAAACCGCGATTGATGAAAAGACTGCCACGATATTAACAAGTGAAATGATTGTAGGGTTAGGAGAATTGTTAAAACAGCAGCATTATACATTGCCATCACTTCAGGATAAAGTATGTGTAAAAGGCGGCATTACCGGGGAGGGAATCAAGGTGCTCGAGAATGAGCTTGGGGAGATGTTTGAACATTTATTCCAAGCCACGCACAATAAGTTTAAAGAGGATCTTGAAAAAGTGGAACATCAGTTTTCAACACAATAATTCGACAATATTTTTCAAACTCCTGCAAATGGAATAAAAAAAGCCATCTTTTAAAAAGGTGGCTTCTCTTATTTTTGTGCGATAAAAAATATCCTTTCGGATTGCGACTGGGGTGCTGTGTGTTCAAAGTCGGCATTTATTTCCAATAGCTTAAAACCCTTCTGCCTTAACCACGAACCATATTGTTCCGGCGGGAATGTCCGTTGTTTGTGAAGTTCCTCATATCGGTCGTACTTACCCGTCGCTTCATCCAATACAAAAAAACTAAGTTCATGTTCCACACTGAAAGGATTTTCTCCTGGAAAACTATTCCAGATATAAGAAATGACTTCATCGTCGAATGCAAAGGTTTGGTCTATAAAGATGTCTGTCATTTTGTAAAGTGAATGAACATCGAAGATGAACAGTCCCCCTGGTTCTAAATGGTCAAATACACGGGCAAATGTTTCCTGGACTTCTTGCTCGGTTTCCAGGTAATTTAACGAGTCGCAGAATATCCCGATGATATCAAATGTTCCCGGTGCTTCCAACTCCGCCATGTTCTGCTGATATAAAGGAATTTTTACACCTTCTTGTTCTGCTTTTGTTTGGGCCACAGCGAGCATTTCACTGGACAAATCGACGCCGGTTACTTGGAAACCTTGTTTGGCAAATCGAATGGAAAGCTGCCCGGTGCCGCAGGCCAAATCCAAAAGCCGGGCACCTTTAACATCATATTGTTCCAATTTTTCTTTTACAAAACGGACCCATTCATCGTAAGGGGCTTCCTTCATCAGTTCATCATAAAGGAAGGCAAACTGCTCATAGCTCATGAATTTAACTCGCTAAGCACATCTACCTTGGGCGCATCGCCCCATAGGCGCTCTAAGTTATAATAGGTTCTTTGATCCCGATGGAACACGTGGGCAACTACATCCCCTAAATCAATTAATACCCAGCCAGCCTCATCAAAACCTTCCAATCGCTTTACATCATAACCATTTTCCGAAGCCTTGTCTTTGATTTCCCTTGCAATGGCCTGGACCTGCTTATCAGAATTGCCGTGGCAAATGATAAAATAATCCGCAATTAAGGAAATCCCCGTCATGTTTAAAGCCAAAATATTCTCGGCCCGCTTATCGTCAGCCGCTTTTACGGCAATCTTTAGTAATTCTTGGTTATCCATTCAATCATTCCTTCCATGTCTTATTAAATCATTATACGTATGAAACGTTTCCGGATAAACTTGCTGATTTTTTTTCATTAAGAAGAAGATGGTATTTTGAACGGCTTTTATTAGTGCCAGATCTAAATCTTCTTCTGCCAGCTGCCTTACTTCCTCGACACCTGGGAAATGCCGGCCTGGTTCAATATAATCCGCCAAGTAAATAATCTTTTCAAGCAGCGACATACCGGGACGACCTGAAGTATGATAGCGGATGGCATTTAGGATCTCCTCATCGGTAATCCCTGCTTCTGTTTCTGTCAAAAAAGCACCGACCGGAGCATGCCATAATTCGGCATTATAATCCAATAAATCCTGAGAGAAGTTTTGCCGATTTATGATGGACCTCATTTCCTCTTTAGGACGAAACTTGGCATAGTCATGAAAAATGGCTGCGATTTCAGCCTTTTTTTCATTAGCACCATACTTTTTGGCTAAGGAAATAGCCGTTTCCATTACCCCAAGCGTGTGCACATAACGATGCTCTGTTAATTGCGGTTTTACAAGATTTAACGCAGTTTCACGTTCCATATAGGTGATTCTCCTCTATAAAATGAATAACCGAATCCGGCAGTAAATATCGGACAGTCCCACCGTTTTTCACTCTGTCTCTAATCATGCTCGATGAAATATCCATGGCCGGAACATCCACATAAAGGACCGGATATTCAGTTTGATGGCTATAGGAAGGGCGGTCAACGCCGACAAATTGAACAAGCTTGACAAGTTGGTCAATTTTATGCCATTTAGGCAAATATTCAATCATATCCGCCCCAATAATAAAATAAAATTGATGATCCTTATAGCGGGAATGGATTAATTCCATAGTATCCACTGTATAGGAACGGCCCTCTCGTTCAAGTTCAATCGGTTGTATATGAAAAGCTGGGTTCCCTTGGATGGCCAGATTCAGCATCTGCAGACGCTGTTCATTTGTAACTGTTCCTGATTTTTCTTTATGCGGCGGCACGCTGTTAGGCATGAACCAAACTTCATCCAGCTCCATGGCAAATCGAACCTCGTTCGCGATTAAAAGATGTCCGTTATGGGGAGGATCAAAAGTTCCTCCTAATATGCCTATTTTCTTCATGTCAACCTCCTGGACGATTAAGGAAGAACAATTTGTTTGTTTTCTTCGGATTCCTTATAAAGGACGATGGTATTCCCGATAATTTGGACTAGTTCGGCATCGGCGCCTTTGGCAAGCTGATCCGCGACTACTGTCTTATCCTCCTCACAATTCTGCAACACACTGACCTTAAATAATTCCCGGGCTTCAAGTGCATCCCGGATTTGTTTAATCATATTTTCATTCACTCCGCCCTTCCCCACTTGGAAAATCGGATCTAAATGGTGAGCCTTCGAGCGTAAAAACCGTTTTTGTTTTCCTGTTAACATATCGTTCCTCCTAGTTGTTTCAAAACATTTATTCTCATTCTGTCGACATCGGGCGCAATCCCTGTCCATTTTTCAAAGGCAAGTGCCCCTTGGTAAACAAACATATCAATTCCATTCTGGATTGTCGCACCATTTTCGTGGGCCTGATGTAAAAACTTGGTTTCAAGCGGATTGTATACAATATCACATACCGTTGTCCCTTCCTTCACGGCTGTTAAATTTATGGGCTGTCTGGAAATATGGGGAGCCATGCCGATAGAAGTGGTTTGGACAATTAAATCGTATTCACTTGTTAGTGTCTCTGCTTGGGTTAAAGAATAAGCACTTGAGCTGGTTTGATAAGGACATTCTTCAATCAATGCTTTCGCCTTGTCCACCGTTCGGTTGGCAATGTCAATAGCCAAAGGTTTTTCCTTTGCCAAAGTGAAATAAATTGCCCGGGCCGCCCCGCCCGCTCCGATAATCAAAATCCTTTTACCTTCGAAAGATGAAATGATTGCCTTTACTCCGGTTAAAAATCCGGGACCATCCGTATTATAACCAATTAATTTCCCGTTCGAATGAACAACCGTATTCACTGCCCCAATGGCCTTAGCAAGTTCGTCGACTTCATCTAAATAAGGAATAATCCTCTGCTTATGGGGAACAGTCACATTAAACCCTCCTGCCCCAATCGCTTTGAAGCCCTTGACAGCTTCCTCTAGATTCTCCGTTTTCACCTGGAACGGAAGATAATATGCCTCGATTTCGTAAAAAGCAAACAAGTCATTGTGCATAACCGGAGACATAGAGTGGGCAATGGGATCCCCAATAACCCCAAATAACTTTTTCATGTCAATCTCCTCTCGCCCTAAAAAGCCTTTATATTAATGATTTTCGAATTAACGTTTGGACGCCCCTTGGAACATACGCATGGATTTTGGTTCCAGGCTCGTTTACAGTCACCCAGCCCAGTCCCGAAAAAACAATATCAGTCTTTGCATCTTTGACCATAAACTCTTGTTTTACTAATTCAGGAAAACTCTCCATTTGGTCCCCCCGGGGCGGTGTCAGCATCTCACCGGCATGGTTTTCATAAAGCTCGTCTGCATTTTCTGTTTTAGTTCGATGGATATTTAATTCGTTTGACAGATAACAAACAAACGAGCTTCTCCCCCCGCCGCTCACATAATCAAAACGCGCCAGGCCGCCAAAAAATAAGGATTGGCTTTCATTTAATTGAAAAACCTTTGGTTTGATTTCCTTTTTAGGGGTGATGATTTTTAAATCCCTCTTATCGACGAAGTGGGCCATTTGATGGTGATTAATAATCCCCGGTGTATCCATTAAAGCTTTGCCGTCATCAAGCGGAATTTTGATAATATCCAATGTGGTACCAGGGAAATGTGAGGTGGTAATCAAATCGCTCTCGCCAGTTACTTCCTTAATGATACGGTTGATAAACGTTGATTTCCCGACATTGGTACAACCCACTACATAAACGTCCTTACCGTTCCGGTATTCATCAATGGCAGCAGCGGTTTCTTTCATGAACCACCCCTTAGCCGCACTTACCAAAAAAACATCCTCCGGCCGCAGACCCAGTTCCTTTGCTTGTGCTTTCATCCATTGGATCAGCTTGTTGTGCTTGACCGATTTTGGCAGAAGGTCCACCTTATTGCCAACAAGCAGCACTTTATTCTTGCCCGCAAAGCGGTGCAGTCCAGGCAGCCAGCTGCCATTGAAGTCAAATATGTCAACAACCATAACGATTAAAGCGTCAGTCTTGCTTATCCCATTCAGGATTTTTAAAAAGTCGTCATCGGTTAAACTGACGTCCTGTACCTCATTATAATGCTTTAACCGAAAACACCTTTGGCAGATAACGGTTTCCTTTTCCAAGGCTGAAGCCGGGGAATAGCCGATTTTTTCGGGGTCTTCCGTTTGAATCTTAATGCCGCATCCAGTACAGTAATGTTCTAATTCATTCACAGGTTAATCCTCCCACTGTAACATCCCTTTTTTACGGAACCAATTTAATATTCTTCGCTCGACAAACCGGTTAAATTTTGTGGCCAGTCCATCCGTTTGGGCAACAGGAACCACAAGAATGGTATGAAACCCGCTGCGGTTGCCGCCGAGAACATCCGTTAACAATTGGTCCCCAATGACCACGGCCTCTTCTTTTTGAATCCCCATTTGTCTTAAGGCACGATTAAAAGCTGGAATCAATGGTTTTCTGGCACGAAAAATAAACGGGATTTTCAGCGGGTCGGCAAACGCTTTTACCCGATCTTCATTATTGTTTGAGACAATCGTGACGAGAATGTTGTTTTGTTTCATTTGGTCAAACCATTCAATTAAGGCCGGGGTGGCGCTGGGCCGGTCCCATTCGACCAGAGTATTATCCAAATCGGTAATAATCCCTTTTACTCCTCTATCTTTTAAATGTTCAGGCTTTATATCCAGGACACTTTTGACATGCTCATCCGGTAAAAATTGTTTTAACACTAAGCTTACACCCCATCGGAACTAAAAATTATCAGGAAATTATCCATATTTTCTTATAAACAGGCATCTTCCATTCTGTGTATCATCATACCCGTTTTTTTCCGCCGTTTCAAAGAATAAGCGGGATATAGTCCTTATTTGTATAGTGTTCTTCAAATGTTGTCAAATGATAAGATTGAATAATACCAAATCATGAGGAAAGACACAATATTCACTAAAAATATGACGTTTTCCGTAAATCAGCAAAAAAACTTTTCGACAAAGTTCAACTTTTTCGATCACTGTGGATAAAGTTATTAACATTTTACCCATTGAGTCTTTCGGTTTTTTACCATTTATAAACAAGTTAACCACAACTTATCCACTGGATTCTGTGGATAATCAGAACGATTGTTCTACAGGAATAAATTTGGTAGATTTAGGTTACACCCACTGAACCTACTAGTTTATGGTAGCCTTTAAAAAATAGAACAATTTATTTTAAAACTGGAGGTGGACCCTGACATGCGCAAACTGTCAGATGAATTGCTTATTGAATCCTATTATAAAGCAAGAGAGCTGAACTTGAGCCCGGAATTCATTAGCCTGATTGAATCAGAAATCCGGCGCCGCTCCCTTATTCATAAAATCAAAAGGTCTTCATAGCTTTTATTCCGCGCCCTTTAAGGGCTTTTCTTTTTTATCAGAAACATAACAGACGCGAGAGGCATGTCCTATCTTTGGGTGAAGGTTCCAAGCACTTCCCCCATTTTGATATCCTTCGGTGTTTGAATACCGGAATTTAATTGAAAACTGCCCTTTTCAAATAATAAGACAACCGTGGAACCAAAACTGAAATAGGCTATTTCTCCGCCCTTTGTCAATGATGAGCCCTTATGTGTTGTTTCAATGGAGTTCACAAACATGGCTCCTACTTTGACAATTGCGACATGCCCATATTTTGTTTTGACCTCTGTAATAACACGGAAATTTTTTGCAAGGGTCCTGACCCCATATTTTAACCCCCATTTATTAACCGGGTAAGATTTGGACCCAAGCGTCCACTGCTTCGTGACTGTTCCATCAACGGGACTATGGATCCGATGATAATGGCTGGGACTCAAATAAAGAATAATGTAGGTTCCATTTAAGTATTTATGTAAAACCTCTTGATCACCGAGCATCTCTTCAATGGAATAGATTTTCCCTTTAACTGTAATCTCGCTGGTTTCCTCAATAGAACCAATATCCGCGACCACCGCATCCACTGGGCTGACGACCGACTCCGGATTTTGATCGACGGGCCGTACGTCCTGTTTTAGATTTCTGACAAATAAATCATGAAGCGTTGGGAAATCCTGTAATTTCCGTTCCATTTCAGCTTGATTTAAGTGGTAGACTTTTGCAAATGATGGCACAATAAGCCGGCTGACACGCGAATGGGAAAAGCGCTTTAAAATCACAGATGTCCATCTTCCATTGGTCAATTCAATTAACAATCGATACAGCGTTTGAATCATGCAACAACCCCCAAAAAGTGTAAAAATACTCTTTACGTACAGACATAAAAGACTTAGAATAAAATATTATAGAGTAACTTACCTGATAAATTTTTCCCTTTCATGGTAAAAAGGAGTGGTGCCGAGAAATGTTTTTACAGAACGTTCTTGACCAAACAATTAAAAAATTAAAATCCCAAACAGCCAATGTAATCACTCTGACAAATCTTTCTTTAGGAGGCTTTGCAATCGTTTTCGGGATTCACGGTAACCTCCGGCTCAGCCTGCTGCTCATCTTTATCGCGGCTCTGGCAGACAGGTTTGACGGGATGGTAGCCCGAAAATTCAATATTGAATCTGACCTCGGCAAACAATTGGATTCCATGAGTGATATTATATCATTTGGGATGGCACCGGCACTATTGTTATATCAAGGTATCTTGCATGAATTTGGCGGACCCGGTTCCTTTTTTACGGTTTTCTATATAGGATGCGGGGCGTTTCGGTTAGCACGGTTTAATATCACAGAAAGTAATGGCTACTTTACCGGTTTGCCAATCACGGCCGCCGGATGCATCGCTACACTCAGCTTTTTGGCCATTCCTTATGCCCCGGCATATATGTTCTTATTTATTATGATCATTCTCTCATTTTTAATGGTCAGCACCTTTAAACTAAAAAAAGTATAAGGCTGATATGAAAAGCGAAGGCGCCTGAAGCTGGACCATGCTCAAAGAACAGTAATAATTTCCTATAGTATATAAATAACCAAAACACCTGCTAATGGCACATGCCGGGCAGGTGTTTTTACGCTAATAGGACTAATTTGAAATAAAATAATATGGACAGACACAATTACCCGTTTTTTTCATAGGAATTAGTAATAGGCTAAAGTCCAATACAGATGCGGGGTGGATGTGGATGTCTGGAATCATGACGGCTCTTGGATATTTAGTGAAGGAATTTTTATTTCTTGTTTCATATGTAAAGAATAATGCCTTTCCCCAACCGCTATCCGCCGCAGACGAAAGAAAGTATTTGCGATTGATGGCAGAAGGGGATTCCCATGCGCGGAATATGTTAATCGAGCACAATTTGCGGCTCGTTGCACACATCGTCAAGAAATTTGAAAATACCGGTGAAGATTCCGAGGATCTGATTTCGATTGGAACGATTGGTTTGATTAAGGCCATTGAAAGCTATTCTGAAGGGAAAGGCACGAAGTTAGCTACCTATGCCGCCAGATGTATAGAAAATGAAATTCTCATGCATTTGCGGGCTCTCAAGAAAACAAAAAAAGATGTTTCTTTGCATGACCCGATTGGCCAGGATAAGGAAGGAAACGAAATTTCCCTGATTGATGTATTGAAGTCAGAATCAGAAGATGTCATTGACACGATCCAGTTAAACATGGAGCTTGAAAAAATTAAAAAGTATATTGAAGTTCTTGATGATCGCGAGAAGGAAGTCATCATCGGTCGGTTTGGCCTCGATTTGCAAAAAGAAAAAACACAAAGGGAAATTGCCAAAGAACTAGGAATTTCCCGCAGCTATGTTTCAAGGATTGAAAAACGCGCGTTAATGAAAATGTTCCATGAATTTTACAGGGCGGAAAAAGAAAAGAAAAAAAGAGGCTAGAGCAGGAGCTAATCCTGCTCTTTGCCTTCTTTTAAGAGAATAACCCATGTTTGGCCGCCATCAGTGGACTCGTATAAATCATTTTTGTACGTAGAAAAGGCCAGCTGATTTGGATTTTTGGGATTAACAGTACAGTAAGTAACCGCATTATCGTAATCAAGAAACGGAATCGGGAGCACGGCCTGTTCCCCGGTTTCGGGATTCAATGTTTTTAACAAGATTTTTTCATTTTCAACACTCGAATACAAAATCGAGTCCCCGCTAAATGTCAATGCCGTCACCATCACAGGATCTGTAATCAGCCTCGTGGTATTCCCATTATCCAAAGAGTAGTAGATACCAGTCCTTGTCGACATGGCCATAATGTTTCCATTCTGGGGATGGACTGCCAGCATGCCAAACGAATCTGCCTTAAACCCATCCAACTGACTTTGTTTCCAGGATGCTCCGTTATCCACCGAATAATTTACCCCATAAGCAAGCCCCTGTTTCTCTTGGTCACTAATAAGATAGAGGCTGTCATTCTGATAACCTGCACCCAAAAAGTTAAAATTGTCATTACCGTAGAATGATAGTTTTTCCAGCGTTTTCCCTTTATCCTCACTTAATACAATCCCGAGCGGGTCTTTCAAATCGCTTCCTTTTTGCGGATGCCCGCTGGCGATAAAACCGGAATCAATCGCTTGAAACCCCATATATTGGTGTAGATTGGCTGTTGTCTCTGACCAAGACCCCTGTTGATACATTTTGATTCCGTTATTGGCAGCCACATAAAGGGCTTCATCATTGCCGGGATAACCTATTCCAAAAATTCGGCTTAGTTTGATGGATTTCGCTTCAACGATGTCAAAGGTTTTATTTACGGTTTTGGTCTCCTTCCCGGCCTCAGGTTTCGATTTACTATCGGAGCTTGAACAGCCGGAGGAAATCAAAACGAGTCCGATTAAACTAGCCATGAAGACGGCCCTTAGATGAAATTTCACGTTTTTTCCTCCCAAAGTTATATTCATAAACTATTTAAATATTGCCTTTATCCTTTCACTTATATCGTAGTGCAGATAAATATGTCAAATGTTAAAGCCAAGAAATGGACACTCGACATCTTATGTAATAGAATTTTTTGAATATAAGTTCTATAATAAGACGGGACTAAGAAAAGCGTAAGCGCCCTGATCAGCGCCGTATGACCTCCTCCAAAATGCTATCGCATTTTGTTCGTGCGATGCTTATGCTTCCGAAGCGTTCCTTGTGGAGCGCTCCAACCGAGATAAGGTGAAACTTCAATCAGCGAATGCTTTCTCGCTGATTGTTAGTTGAATGAACCGATCGGGTTCTTACGGGCAGTTGAAAATCTACTGCCCGTTGAACGGGATAAAGGAAACACGAAGAGCCAAGCAGCTTCCTGTGCTTTGCGACGAGCTGAACAGCCGCTTCTTCGAATATGCTTTGGCGCAGGAGCTGGAGGCGAATCGATGTTGACTTATCGCAGGGCGGAGAGCGATGGGTAAATAGGCGCTAGGTCGCTGGAGCTGGACAATTCTCAAAGTCGAAACTTTTTATGATTTCTTTCTAAATAAAGGAGGTACCGATTATGACAGCAAGTACATATTCAGACGTATGGAATCTCGATGTTTTTTTCCAAGGCGGGAGTAGTTCTCCTGACTTCCATAAACACTTGGTACAAACTGAAGAATTAATCTCTCAATTTGAAACAAAGGCTGCTGCTTGGCAGCCAAGCAATACTGTGCAAGATGGCCCATATCTCCAACAATTGCTGGATGATTTTGTCACGATTGCAAAAAAACTGCGTCAGGCGGGGGCGTTTACAGGCTGCCTGTTGGCCCAGAATACCGCGGATAAACAAGCTTATACCCTTGATGCCAAAGTGACAACCTTAAGCGCGGCCTTCCAGACAGCCCTTGGGGTTTTCGACACCTTGCTGGCCGCCTTTGAAGAAGCAGCCTGGCAGGAGCTTTTGGCTTCTGAACATTTAAAGGAACTTGCTTTTGTGTTAAATGAGCGACGCGAGCGGGCAAAGGATAAACTTTCTCAAGAAGAGGAAGCGTTGATCAGCACACTTGGAGTCGATGGGTATCATAGCTGGGGACAATTATACGATTTAATTGTCAGCAAAATAAAAGTTTCCGTTATGGAAAATGGCGAGGAAAGACAGCTTTCGGTTGGCCAGGCCCACAACAAATTCTCCAACCCCGACCGCAATACCAGACAGACTGTTTTTGAAAGCTGGGAAAAGGCATGGGGCGATCAAGCTGACCTGCTGGCAAAAACGCTCAACCATCTGGCCGGTTTTCGGTTAAATGTGTATAAAAAAAGAGGCTGGGAGGATGTGTTGAAGGAACCGCTCAACATCAGCCGAATGGAAAAGAACACACTGGAAACGATGTGGAACGTCATTTCTGAAAACAAACAAAAACTGGTCCGCTATTTAGAACGGAAGGCTAAACTGCTTGGCTTAGAAAAATTAAGCTGGTACGACCTGGATGCACCGCTCGGTAATACAGAAACCAAGATATCCTATCAACAAGGGGCCGACTTTATTGAACAAAACTTCGCCTTGTTTGGCGAAAAATTGGCGTCCTTCGCCAAAACAGCGTTTGAAAACCGGTGGATTGAGGCAGAGGACCGGCCTGGAAAAGCACCCGGTGGATTCTGTACTTATTTTCCGGAAAGTGCCCAATCGCGGATTTTTATGACCTATTCCGGCACGCCGTCCAATGTCTCCACGTTGGCACACGAACTAGGACACGGCTTCCATTCTTTTGCCATGAAAGGTGTGCATTTTCTAAACCGCAATTATGCGATGAATGTGGCAGAAACTGCTTCCACTTTTGCCGAGATGATTGTCTCTGATGCCTCGGTTAAGAATGCCAAGAGCGAAGAAGAAAAGCTCGTGTTGTTGGATGATAAAATCCAGAGAACAGTCGCGCTTTTAATGAATATCCATGCTCGGTTTATTTTTGAAACACGTTTTTATGAAGAAAGAAAGCAAGGACCTGTTGCGGCCGAACGGTTAAATGAATTAATGCTGGAGGCCCAAAAAGAGGCATATGCAGAAAGCCTGGAAGACTACCACCCATTATTTTGGGCATCCAAACTGCACTTTTTTATAACCGATGTGCCGTTCTATAACTTCCCTTATACCTTTGGTTATTTGTTCTCGCTAGGGATTTATGCCAAAGCCATTGAGGAAGGAAAGGGCTATGAAGAAAAATACATTGCTCTGCTGAAGGATACAGCCTCAATGACCGTTGAGGATCTTGCGAAGAAGCATCTGCAGGTGGACCTCACCCAAAAGGATTTCTGGGAAAGTGCCGTCCGGATTTGCCTCGATGACATCGATGAGTTCTTAGCGTTAACCGAATAGAAAAGCGCAAGCGCCCTGGTCACCGCTTGGGCAGGCCTCCTCCAAAAAGCTAACACTTTTTGTTCGTGCGATGCCTATGCTGTCGAGCTTTCCTTGTAGATCTCTACAACTGAGATAAGGTGAAACTTCAATCAGCGAATGTTTTTCTCGCTGATTGTTAGTTGAACCAATCGGGTTCTTACGGGGAGTTAAGAATCTACTGCCCGTTGAACGGGATAAAGGAAACACGAAGAGCAGATATAAATTCTTTTAGTATTACAAAAAGAGCATCGGCAAATTTTGCCGATGCTCTTTATTATAATTCAGCACTCAATTCAGCCGAAATGACACAGCCAATTGCCCCAGTAATGACAAAGGCCATCACCATCATAAACATACTCCCCACCCCTTAGAAAGATTCTGCTCATTTTCTAATTTGAATTTATCATATTTTCACAGTATCTATCTCTGGGATTTGTGAACGTTTTGTTAACAAGCAATTCATTTGCTGCCAACTGCCGACAACTATGATAAGCTATTATTCCTTTTCTTCAATTTCAGGAAAACACTCCATAATAAGAGGTGTAACGGCATCCTGATCCCTCCTGTTTTTGACTAGGTGGTATCCTTCATACCCCATAAACTTGCTCCGCGTCCTTGCATTAAAAATAACATTAGTAAAACCACCTTTCTCAGTTAAATGATTAAATCTCTTACATATTGCGATACATGGCCATTTGCCGGTCTTTGTTTTGTTCATAAAGCTTTTCAACCATTTCCTGGTGCATCGCTTGTTCCGCTGTTACTTTACGCTTGGAAATGGTAATCGTTAAAAATAAAATATGCAGGGTCATGTCAGTTCACTTCCTTTGTTTGCCCCGTATTATATTAGATGGTGCACAGATATTTGGCGGTCCCTATGTTCTTCAAACAAGCTGTCAACGATTTCCCTATGGGCCGCTTCTTCCGGTGTCACTTTGTGTTTTTTAATTGTAATGGTAAAAAAAAGAATGTTTAACGTCATGTCCTTTCACCTCCAAATATTAGTTGGCAACTACATTCCCAAGTTACATCATACATACCCAAACCGTGAGAAAAATAGGCAAAAAAAGGCCGCAGAGGAATAGTCCCTGCGGCCAAAAAGGTTTTTAGGCATAAAAATACCGCAAGGCGTCATTCTCCCTGCGGCATGGATATGTAAGGTTAATAAGAATTAATCCATCCATTCCAATCTGGTCGAATGAGTCATATTTAAATTTTCTGTTTTAACAGCAGCTCTATGGTTTAACATGTTCATCGACCTCCTTTGGAATTAATTTGTTACTACGGTAATTATATCCACCATCCAATGCTTTGTAAACCTCTTTTTTCCAATTTTTATAAAAAAAATAAAAAAGGGGCACTTTATGGGTAAAAAAAATAAGCGCCCCGACTGTGCTGGAACACTTATCCTTTTGAGAAAAAGTCTTGATCTTCATCCATATTAGATAATTGTATTTGGCATTGCTTAGAGAATGCAAAAAATAAAACCGATAGTGCCAGGAATGACATGGAAGCAAGAATCGTGATATTTAATTCCATATCCGTTTTTTCAAATGGAATAATCGAACCTAAAAAGAAGAATGCTCCTACCGCTAATAAAACGATGGCAAACCGCTTAAAGTCGATCACTTTTTCATAAAGCCGTTTCGCTTGCTGGTTCATTGCTTCACCTGCTCTCCTTGTAATCTACTAACCTACTTTAACACAGTTTACTCACATAAAGCAGATGTAAATATTAGTAAAAAGGGGCTGTCCATTAAGGGGTCTGACTTCCCGCCCACAACAATATATAGAACGTTTTTTAAAAACAGCCTATATTTTGCGGAGTGGTGTCTGACCCCTTGCTTTATGGACAGCCCCTGCCTATTATCATGTATTTTTATTTCAAAGCATCTGTTATTTTCATGACTAAAGTAGCGGAGTTAGCTGCAGCTTGGTCAATGAATTGATCAAAAGAGATTTCTGATTGTTTGCCGGCAATGTCCGATAACGAACGAATGATAACAAATGGAACACCAAACTGATGGGCGACTTGGGCGATGGCGGCCGCTTCCATTTCTACTGCTTGCAGGTCCCCGAATTTGCCTCGGATAAATTCCGCCCGTTTTGGGTCCTCTATGAAGGAATCTCCCGATACAATCAACCCTTTTTCAATCTTAAATTTATCAAGATCCTTTGCCGCGGTCTCTGCGGTTTTGACGAGTTTTTCATCCGCCAAAAACGCAGCCGGCAATTGGGGAACTTGCCCATACTCATAACCAAATGCGGTCACGTCTACATCGTGATGCCGTACCTCGGTAGAGAAAACAACATCCCCTACATTTAGGTCCGGATTTAACCCGCCTGCAGAACCGGTATTGATAATACAATCCGGCTTGTATTTCTCCAGCAGGATGGTTGTCGACATCGCCGCATTTACTTTACCAATTCCTGAACGAAGCAGGATCACGTCAGCGCCATTCATGCTGCCAAACGTGAATTCACAGCCCGCAATGGTTTCCCCGGTCTTATCTGTCATATTTTCTTTAAGCAAGGTTACTTCCTCTTCCATTGCGCCGATTATGGCAATTTTCATTAGTTTAACCTCTTTCATTAGTTGATCATTGAATTTCGGATAGTTCTTCCATTTTGGTTGGCTGCCAGCCTTGACCGTCTACCCATTGAAGATAAACATTATATTTTTTCGTCTTATCTTTTGTGGCAACTGTTGCAAATGACCCATTACTGGTTGACCGGTCCCTTCCGAGCCAATAAACCGTCATATTGCCTTGGTCAATTCCCGTTGCGTAAGAAATGGCCTTTAGCATTTCTTGCCAATCGGCCGAATTTTCATCATAAACGGCTGTGTGTTGACCGGCTTGGGAAGTACCGACAGGCTTCCAAGATGGATTAATCGTTGTACTAATGACATTTGATGAGCTGCCGCCTGCTGTAACAGTCGCTTGTGTTTGATCAGCTTGGTCACTAGCAGAGGCCTCTTCCTCCTCATCAGTGGCTGCCGTATCTGATTCATCAGAGGCTTCATCTTCTGTTTTTGCAGTTTTTTGACTGTCTTCATCTGATTTATCTGTTTTAGTTGACGTCTTGCTTTCATCCTTATTTACCGTTGCTTTCTGCTCCGTCTTTGGAGTTTCCTTGGTTGATGATGCGGCATTTTCATCATCTCCAGAAGCAAAAACATTATACGCCACGATAATAATTAACGCGAGTACCAGGATAATTAAACCATTTAAAACAATATTAGTTTTCCTCCGTTTTGCCCGATAACCGGATCGTGAATTATTCGAATCAATATTCAATGGAATCACTCCCTTTAACAATAGGCTTTCAATATTTTAACATGAATTGGTGTCAACTTGAAGGAATAACCTTAAACGGTAAGACTATTGTAAAAAAAGAAACCGCACAATGACAAAATCGATGCGGTTTCTCCATGTATTGTTAAATATAATCATTGAACCAGCCTGTAATATAATCCAACCGGTTTATCCTTAGCACTGGTTTGCCGCTGCGGGAAAGCTCATGATTTTGGTCAGGAAACCTGACAAATTTGGTTTCTTTCCCCAGACGTTTTAAAGCAATAAAAAATTGTTCCCCCTGTTCAATTGGACAGCGGTAATCCTTTTCACTGTGAAGAATTAATAATGGCGTTTCAACGTTTTCAACATAAGAAAGCGGAGAATGCTTCCAAAGTGTTTGGATATCCCGGAAATCGGATTGAATCTGCCATTCTGTGAAATAGTAGCCAATATCACTGACCCCATAAAAACTAATCCAGTTGGAAATCGAGCGCTGGGTAACGGCCGCTTTAAAGCGATTGGTTTGCCCGACAATCCAGTTGGTCATAAAACCGCCGTAGCTGCCGCCTGTTACGCCAAGCCGGTCTTCGTCAATGAAATCATAATGTTGTAATACATAATCAACACCGTTCATTAAATCTTGATAATCATTTCCGCCATAATCACCGCGGACGGCATCGACAAACTCCTGGCCATATCCATGGCTGCCTCTTGGATTCATATACAACACAGCATAGCCCTGTGCAGCCAATATTTGAAATTCATTCATAAAAGTATTTCCATACATCATGTGCGGCCCGCCATGAATCACTAGAACGAGCGGATACTTCTTCCCAGCTTCAAACCCTAAGGGTCTCATCAGCCATCCCTGGACCTTCCAGCCCTTTTCACTTTCAAACTTAATGGTTTCCGGTGCGGAGAGCACGATCGTCTGCAAATAGTCTTTATTAGCTTCTGTAAGACGTTCCACGATTTGTCCATCTCGCAATGAGACTAAGAATAAGTCGCCAATTTGGGTTGGCTGGCTGATGGCACAAATGGCTATATGAGACTGGCTATCGACAGTGAAGCCGTACACATGCTGCTCACCTGTTGTGATTGCCTCGACTGTCCCATTTACAGATCCATAGTAAAGGTTTGTATTTCCACGGTCTGTGGCGAGAAAATAAAAGCCATCACTTTTGTGATTCCACACTAATCCAGGATCGGTAACTCCTTGATGGAAATCTCCCACCATTAAATTGCCCACAGGCACATCCCAGTTTGCAGTTAAACATTTTAGCTCCTGTGATTGAACTTCATAGATCCAGATTTTTGGATGGGTAGCATTTTCGTACTCCCGTTCATGGCCAATCATCCCAATCAGCAGGCCGTCAGGCGAGAACACAGCCTTCTCAAAGACACCTGTCCCCTTGGTAATACGGGTTAGTTCCTTTGTATTGACGTCTAACAAATAAACATCCTGATTAAAAGATGTATCCGATTGTCCGTCAACATCGGCAGCAATCAAAAGTTTTTCTCCGTCTGGCGCCCAGCTGTAAAGACTGCAATCATATTTATCTTCCGTTAATTGGGTTACCTCTCCGCTCTCTATATCAACCACGGCTATTTGACTGTAGTGCCCCTGCCAAAAACCGCTCGAATCGGATTTATATTTCATTTGCGAAACCTCAAGCGGCTGCGGTTTATTCTGCTTTTGTTCCGTTAGTTCCTCGATGGTTAGTGATTGACCAGGTTTTAGTGAAGTACTAAAAGCAATCGTTTTGCCATCCGGGGACCAGACGGGATTGCTTGCACCTTCCGGAAGAAAGGTCAATTGTCTTGCCTCTCCGCCTGATTTGCTTAATACATAGATTTGTCCTTTTCCGCTGCGGGTAGAGACAAACGCCAGCTTTGTTCCGTCAGGGGACCAACGGGGAGTAAGATTCTTTCCTTTGCCAAACGTCCATGGAAGGGCTGCCCCATCATTGGTGGTCAGGTCTTTGAAAAAAAGCTGTGATTGGTATTCATCAGTTTCTTGATTGATGGTTGTTTGGACAAAAACAAATGAGCTTCCGTCCGGAGCAAATTGTGGGCTTGCCACCGACTTAAGCCCATATAAATCTGATGATTGAATTCCTCTTCTAGTTGTCATAACATTACCGCCTTTTAAAATTTTTACTCTAATTCATTTCGACACTAAAAATAATTTTTCCTGCAAAAAAACAGCCAAAATTATTTTAATATATTTTGGCTGTTTTATTTTATGAATGGCTTAGTTAAAAATTAATGTTGATTTCCACTCAATCAACAGGTTTTAAAAAAGTTAGCAACCTCTTTTAACAGAGCCTATGGGTATTTATTATTGTTGATTTTGATAGAGCATTTTTACCATATCAGCAAATAATAAATTTACTCCGCCTTCACTGTCTGTCACATCAAGATTGACGGCAACTAGGGCATATTTGGGATTTTGGTAAGGGAAATATCCGGCAAACCATTTATTATGGAGCTGCTGGCCATTTTCATATTTCCCCGTTTCCGCCGTACCCGACTTTCCGGCTACTTCATAAGGCAAGTCCTGAAACCATCGCCCCGTCCCATTCGGATTGACCACCACTTCACGGAGCAGCTTTTGCAGTTTTGCAGCAGTATAAGGAGAAATGGTTTCACCTTCGAGACTATTTTTCGGAAAATCAATCATGGTTGTCCCATTTTTATACTCAATTTTAGTAGCCGCCCGGACCATTTCCTTTTCCCCGCCGCGGGCAATGGTCGCCATCATATTGGCCACCGAGAGCGGGGTTGCCCGGACTTCATTCTGGCCAATGCCTGACATCGCAACATAATTGCTGTCTGTTCTCGCTTCTTCCGATAAAAAAACTCGGCCTTTGTCCTCATCGGCAAGCTGCTTAAAATTACTTGTATGAAACACTTCCCCCTGCCAGCCAACAGAACCGGTCAGGGATAATTTAGCGGCGTAATTTTCTAAAACATTAGGGTCCTGTTTTTGCAATTCTTGAGCCAGTTCCCCGAACGTGCGGTTACAACTTCTTGCAAAGCTATCGGTGAAATTCAACATTCCATAATTGTATTTGAGTTCCGGTTTGCCGGTAATCTTTTTACTGCAATCAAACAACCGCATTGGGTCATCGAGATTATGGTCGATAGCTGCAGCAGCCACAACCGTCTTAAATACGGACCCGATAATTTGCTGCTCCAGCATTCGATTGGTGATGCCTGCACTGCTATAAGGGTCCTTTTTATTGACAGCAGGTCGGGATACCATCGCTAATACACTGTTATCTTCAATGTTAAGGAGGACGATGCCCCCCTTCTTAATCTGGTATTGATCGACTAATCCCTCCGCCTTCTCCTGGATGGCCTTATCGATGGTAGTCCGGATGTTAACCGGATAAAACGGGTTAGCAGGGTCCACATATTTCACATTGATGCCGAACAACGGAGCTCCGCTGCCGTCAACATGGTAGACCAGTTTTGACTTGCCTTCGGGCAGAAGAAATTCATCAAAACTTTCCTCGAGTCCGGAAACGCCAATCAGGGTTTTCTCTGATAATTCCTTATTAGGATAACGCCTTTCCAGTTCGTCTGCATTCTCGCCAGTTAACCCGATTAACTGCTCTGCCGGTATCGACGTACGTTCAAACTTTTTCTCCACAGCAAATACCCCAGGTATATTCAAAGCATTGACTTTTTCCGTTTGTGAATCAGTAAGTTCAATCGGGTCGGGTTCCCCATAGGCAATTGGCTTTTTGGCCGAGGTGACCGCTTTTTCCAAGTCTGCCGCAGGAATATTGGTGATTGCCGAAACTTTGTCAATGTCCCAATCCATTTTTTTTAAAAAGGGAAACAACACCAATACTGATACCATTTTATGGGTAAGCATTGTGCCGTTCCGGTCAAGGAAATTTCCCCTGCCATTATCGATGACAAGTTCTTGAGTTCTTTGCTTTACACTTTCCTCAAGCAAATTGACATGATGCTTCGAAAAGGTCTCCGTATCGAGTAATTGGATTTGAACCAACCTGGCCAATAGGAGCGCCAGACCTATGATGCAAATAAACAGCCAGCCAATCGCACGTTTTCTCCACATAAAAAACACCTCGTCAAAAGTCTTGACGAGGTTTCGAATTTTCAAACAATCTTATCATCATTACAAAAATTTTATTTAATAGAAACGATGCGGACGCTCATTTCCCCGCCTGGCGTTTGAACGGATACTTCTTCGCCCACTTTTCTTCCAATCAGGCTTTTCGCGATAGGTGAATCATTGGAGATTTTTCCTTCGAATGGATCGGCTTCCGCACTACCCACGATGGTATAGGTCTCTTCCTCTCCATCCGGCAGTTCAATAAATGTGACAGATCTTCCCAATGATACGGAATCACCAGCTGCCTCACTGCCCTCAATGATTTTGGCATTGCGGACCATATTTTCTAAAGTGGTAATTCTGCCTTCCACAAAGGCTTGTTCTTCTTTTGCGGAATCGTACTCGGAGTTTTCCGATAAGTCACCAAAGCTTCGGGCAATTTTAATTCTTTCCACCACTTCTTTGCGTTTAACCGTTTTAAGATACTCTAATTCCTGTTCCAGTTTTTCTTTACCAGCCTGCGTCATTGGAAATACTTTTTCTGCAGCCAAAACCCTCACTCCTTCAAGTCTCACAATCCCCCAAAAGAATTGTGTAATTGTATGTAATTAATATTATGCTGATACCGGCATAATATAAGCTTGCGCGTCCTAGAGTTTAGGGCGCGCGCTTTTTAAAAGGATAAATCTAAAATCAATTTTTGCAGTGTTTTCTTTAGCTATTGTGTCATAAAATTGATTTTTGTTCAAGAATTGTTTGAATTTTTGTGACCATTAAATCAATAGCCACGTGATTTTGTCCGCCTTCGGGAATGATAACATCCGCATAACGCTTTGTCGGCTCGATAAATTGGTTATGCATCGGCCGCACCACATTTGTATACTGTTCAATAACCGAATCAAATGTCCGCCCGCGTTCCTTGATATCGCGCGACAGACGGCGGATGATTCTAAGGTCGGCATCTGTGTCAACGAATACTTTAATATCCATTAAGTTTCTCAGACGCTCATCCTCTAAAATTAATATTCCCTCTAAAATAATGACTTCCTTTGGTTCTACATGGATAATTTGGTCTGATCGGGTGTGAAGCGAATAATCATAGACGGGCTTATGAATCGGTTCATATCGCTGCAGTTTTTCAATATGTTCGATTAATAAATCATTGTCAAAAGCAAAGGGATGGTCATAATTGGTTTTTAAGCGTTCCTCAAACGGCAGATGACTCTGATCCTTATAATAATAATCCTGTTCAATCACCAAAATCGAATGGTCTTTAAAGCTCTCGGCGATTGCCCTCGTCACACTTGTTTTTCCAGAGCCGGAACCGCCGGCTACTCCTAAAACAACGGGTTTGCGCATCAGTTAGTTCTCCTTTCGCATCATGTTGTTAGGATAGACCGGCCTGTCCAATTTAAATTGGACAATTTGCAACGGATGTCTGGCAGCGTCCAGTTCATTTCCTTTCTCATCCCAGATCTTATCAATGACATGAGTAAAGTTTTGAATTTCCGGTCCGAAGAATTCCACTTCATCGCCTGGTTTGAAATGATTCCGCTGTTGCAGGGTAACCATTTGTGTTGATTCGTCAAAGTTCAAGACCAAACCTATAAATTCAAACGTTGTCTTCTTGCTATGATTACCAAACATTTGCTCTTTATACCCAGGAGTACCTTCAAAAAAGGCCGGAGCAGTCTCTCGGTTCGCACATTTATTAAGCTCTTGGAGCCATTCGCGTTTAATCACAAAATTGTCTGGGTCAGCACAATAAGCGTCAATCACTTTTCGATAAACACTGACAACTGTCGCAATGTAGTGGATAGACTTCATTCGTCCCTCGATTTTTAAACTATCAATGCCAAGTTCAATCATCTTTGGAATCGCCTGGATTAAGTTTAAATCCTTAGGGCTCATGGCAAATGGTGAGTCTCCATCTGCAAATAGGGCTGTTTCCCCATCGCTTCCTTCAAGCTGGTATAAATCGTAATCCCAACGGCATGACTGGCAGCAGCCGCCGCGGTTGGAATCCCTGGCTGTCATGTGATTGCTCAAAGTACAGCGTCCAGAATAGGCGATGCACATGGCACCATGAATGAATGTCTCGATTTCGATATCGGTTTTTTCTTTCATTTCCCTTATTTCTTCGGCACTTGTCTCACGGGCTAAAACCACGCGTTCTAAGCCTTCCTCCTGCCAGAACTTAGCTGCCTTCCAGTTGGACAGGGATTGTTGTGTGCTTAAATGAATTTCAATTTCTGGGGCAATCCGGCGGCATGTTTCTATGATAAGCGGATCGGCCACAATAATCCCCGCGATACCTGCCACTTTTAGGCCTTGCAGGTACTCCTCCAAGCCTGAAATATTTTCGTTGTGCGCGTAAATATTGGTGGTCACATAGATTTTCGCACCGTAACGTTTGGCAAACTCCACGCCTTCTTTGATTTCTTCCAACGTAAAGTTGTCCGCGTTGGAACGGAGGCCGTACTCTTGCCCGCCAAGGAACACAGCATCAGCGCCATACTGCACGGCAATTTTCAGCTTTTCCAGATTGCCAGCTGGAGCAAGGAGTTCCGGTTTTTTCACAATGACACGTTTTCCGTCAATGATCTCAGAAATCTTGTCTTTAACTGTATTCACGATTTGAACCCCTCCATAAATTTATAGTAATGTCTAGCTCCAGCGCCTAGGGGCAGGGTCATAAGCGAATCCGTCAAGAAGACTCGTCTTATGCCTGTCACCCTTGAACAAGGCGCTTAGCCTTTTCGTTTAATACACTGTTTCTTTAAAGAAGAACCCAGTATCCAATGGACGGTTTTTCGGCTGAATTTTCTCAATGGCTTCCAGTAACTCGTCCTTTTTGTCCTCATAAAGTTCTGGATCCTCAAAATACAAATCGATTGCTTCACGGTAAATCTTGGTTACGGCAAGAATATATTCAGGGCTTTTCAAAATACCGTCAATCTTGAACGAATCAACCCCGGCTTCCAGCATATCCTGCAGCTCATCAATAATACAGATATCATTAGGGCTCATAATATGAGTCCCATTTTCATCCTCAAAAATCGGATATTTATTGCTGCGTTCTTTATCGTGCAGAAACATGTTCTTTTGCTGCTTGCGATTTTCGATTTCCATCGCTTTGCCTTGGTATTCAAAATAATTGCCAAGCAACGTGCGCTTCGACTGGAACATACAGCTCATCCCGTGTACCTGTACCTCAATTTCAACTTCAGCTTGTTCTTTCGTTTCGACAATTGCATCCATATTGATTTCACGGGCAAGCACTGCGCGTTTAGCCCCTTTTCGACCCCAATAATTGCAGGTGTACCAGTTTGTACCGGTTGTTTCCGTGCTCCAGTGAAGCTTCATATCTGGTGCTGTTTCCCTTGCGGCCATTAACACTGCAGGGTCGCCAAAAATAATCGCGTCTGCCTTTACATCAGCCACGAAACGGATATATTCATTTAATTCATCCACTTTTTCATTATGGAAAATCGCATTCATCGCCACATATACTTTTTTTCCGGCAGTGTGGGCGAGTTCGATCGCTTTCTTAACATCTTCACGATTAAATTCACCGGCAAGCCGCAAACCATAACGCTGTTCCCCAATCACAAACGCATCTGCTCCCGCTTCCGAGAGCGGCAAGATATCATCAACCGAAATTGGAGTCACAAGCAATTCCGTTTTAATCATTTCGTTTCACCTCTTCTTTTACTAATGGCCACCCCGTCACCTACAGGCAGAATAACGGAATCAAAATCCGGATGTTCCATTAACCAATGGTTAAAGTCATCAATTTTTTTGACAAGATTCCGGGTCCGCTTTGATTCAATCTCCTGCTCGGCCACAAGTCCTTTAAATAAAACATTATCGGTAATAATCATTCCGTCCTCTTCAAGAAACTGGGAATAAATATCGAAAAACTTTTTATATTGGCCCTTCGCCGCATCAATAAAAATCGCATCAAATGGCGCATACCGGCCAACCTGTTCTGCAACTTCCAGGGCATCCCCTTTAATTAAATGAATGTTCTCGCTTTGGCTAGTGCGCTTGAAAAATTCCTCTGCTGCCAAAATGCGTTCCTCATCACGTTCGATCGTCACAATTTTCGCGTTTGGAAGAGCATCTGCAATTCGCAGTGCGGAATAGCCAATGGCAGTCCCGACTTCCAATACAGCTTTGGAATCATGGATTCTAAGCAGCTGCAGCATGGTCTCAATTCCTGCTAGCTCCATAATGGGCACATGATGAATCTTTGCATAGCTTTCCATTTCGATAAATAGGGGATTTCTTCCCGGAATAAGTTGTTCTAAATAAGAATGCAGCTTTTCATTAATCAAGCTGCGTCACCTCAATCCTATAAAAATACCCGGAACATACTCAGCGGGCATTGAAGATGTATACAAAGTCAAATACTTTTAGTATTTGCCTAAAAAGGCCTGTTTAGACATAAAAAATAGCGTACACAGAAATTTTAACATTGTGGCGGCCGCGAGCCCAAAACTTAAGGCTGCCATCAATGTTGCTTTACTGGAGTTACGCTATGGCTTCCAAATAAACACCTGAACCATTCTACCATAAAAAAAGAGGGAATGCTATACTTCCCCCTTCCATCGTACTATTTTTTATTGGTAATATATTTTGCCTTTTCCTGGTTATGTTCTTCCAATGTTTTGGTAAAAACAATATCTCCACTTTCGGTTGCCAAGAAATAATAATAATCCGTTTTTTCCGGTTCTAACGCCGCTTCAATCGAAGACTTTCCGGAATTGGCAATCGGACCAGGCGGGAGACCGGTATGCAGATAAGTGTTATAAGGAGAGTTAACCTCCAGATCCTGATAAGTGACCCGCTCCTTGTGTCTGCCTTCCGCGTACAGCACGGTTGGGTCCGTTTGCAGCGGCATGCCCTTGTCTATACGATTATAAAATACACTGGCAATCTTTTTACGGTCGGTTTTTTCTGTCGCTTCTTCTTCCACAAGTGCAGCCATTGTTAACACCTGGTGAACCGATAGATTTTTTTGGCCCATTTCATCGGAATAATCGGCTAATACATCTTCCGTTTTGCCGAGCATGGCTGTTACCATTTCTTCAACCGAAGGGTTCGTCTTATAAAAAGGATACGTTGCGGGATACAAATACCCTTCCAAAGGATATTTTACAGCAGGATTGGTAATCTCCGTTGATAAGAGGTCAGGAAATTTAGCCATAAGCTGTTTAATAAATGCACTGTCGTTCAATTTATTAAGCACATCGGTTTCATTTTGATTTGTTGCCTTTGCCATGATGGCGGCAATTTCTTTTAGCTGTTTCCCTTCCGGCACGGTGATTTTAAAGCTGGCCTTTGCCAAAACCTTCCCGGTTTTAAGCCGGCCGACAATTTCCGGCACATCCATCGACGGGCTTAACTCATATTCCCCCGCCATAAAACCGCCTTCATTTTTTAGTTTGACATAATATTTAAAAACTTTTCCATCCTTAATGATCCCGTTATTTTCTAAAGTTTCACCGATGCCTGTGACAGATGAACCCAACGGGATATCCACTTTTTTATTTACCTTGCTGTCAGCATCCACCGGCTTTAAGGCAGATTTAATATAAAGATAGCCTCCGCCGCCAATTATAATAATCAATAATAGCAGTACAATCGATATCATAAATACAATTCGCCTGACGATTCTCGCTTCCCTTTGGTGTTCAAGCATTTTTTCCCGGATACTATCTTTCTTGTCGTTTGTCATCCCTTTCCTCCCTCCCACAACCCGAATGGCTTTTTCAATACTTTTCCTTTTTAAACATATTTAAACACAGAAGTGACATTGTAATTATTTCAGCACATAGTGGGAAAAATGTCAATTTTCCTTATTAAATGTTGAAAAAGAGCCGGCAGACTGCCGGCTCTTTCGTTTGTGATTATTCTTCTTCTTCTTCCTGGTCTTCGATAAACGTGTTAAACACTTCTTCAATCATATCCCATTCTTCATCCGACTCCACCGGCAATAATTCTCCGATGCCGCCGTCTTCAGTTGGAACATAGGCGTAGGCATGAACAACGCCTTCCTCATCTTCTTCTAACTCCCCGACCGGGAAACATAATAAATAGGATTTGTTAAAATCCTCCGAATCGAAAGTTAGCAGGATTTCAAATAATTCTTCATCACCATTCTCATTTACAAGCGTAATAAACTGCTCGTCGTTATCATGATCATGGTCATGATGGTTATGATTGTGCTCGTTTGACATTTCTCCACCTCATTATTTTATACTGTCAAGATAGCCTTGCAGGATCATCACCGCTGCCATTTTATCAATGACTTTTTTGCGCTTTTTCCGGCTGACATCTGCTTCGAGCAGCACCCGTTCCGCAGCCATTGTTGTCAACCGCTCGTCCCATAGCACAGCGGGAACTGAAAATCTTCGTTCAATTTCTTGTGCGTAGTTTTGGCTTGATTCACCACGAGGCCCGATAGTTCCGTTCATGTTCTTTGGCAGGCCGACGACCACTTTGCTAACTTGATACTCTTCTATTAATTGACCAATTTCATCAAAACCAAACTCTTGTTTTTCCTCGTTGATTTTGAGTGTCAAGAGCCCCTGTGCCGTCCAGCCAAGTTCATCACTTAGCGCGACGCCCACCGTCTTGGAGCCGACATCTAAACCCAATATCCGCATTCTTTAGACCTCTCGCTGTTGTTTAAGATAGGATTTAACTAACTCCTCAATGATTTCATCCCGTTCGAGCTTGCGGATGATATTACGCGCATCTCTGTGACGGGGAATGTAGGCCGGATCCCCGGACAAAAGGTAACCGACAATTTGATTAATCGGATTGTATCCTTTTTCCTGCAATGCTTCATATACTTGGAAAAGAACATCCTGTACGTTATGTTCAAACGGCTCTTCCGGAAAATTAAATCGCATCGTTTTGTCAAATGAGCTCATTCGCGTGCACCTCAACTCGTCATTGTTACCTTTATTCTACACTACTTTGTCCCCATTACAAAACAGAATTTACCAATTCCTCAACAATTTGCAGGGCGCCATCAAGCTGTTCGGGGTTCTTTCCGCCTGCCTGGGCCATATCCGGACGACCGCCGCCGCCGCCGCCGCATCTTGACGCCACTTCTTTAATCAGTTTGCCGGCATGATATCCCTGCTCGATTAAATCTTTGGTGACAGCTGCGATTAGGTTTACTTTTCCTTCATGGGCACTGCCTAAAACGATCACAGCCGAACCTAGTTTTTGTTTGAGGTCATCAGCCATATTTCTTAGGTTATTCATATCAGCCGCTTGCACCTTAGCTGCCAGCACAGTAACTCCATTCATCTCTTTTGCTTGTGAAACGAGACTGCCTGCTTCGATATTTCCAAGCTTGGCTGCAAGGGATTCATTTTCCCGTTGAAGATTTTTCATTTCACCCATTAATCCATCGATCCGGGTGACAACGTCTTTAGGATTAGTTTTTAGCTTCTCTGCTGCTTCCTTCAGCAAACCGACTTGCTCATTTAACAGTTTATAGGCTGCCTCTCCCGTGACGGCTTCAATCCGTCTCGTGCCGGCGCCAATGCCGCTCTCGGAAACAACTTTAAACAAACCAATCACACTGGTGTTTGGAACATGACAGCCGCCGCAAAGTTCAAGGCTGTAATCTCCCACTTTTACCACCCGGACAATATCACCGTATTTCTCGCCAAAAAGTGCCATAGCACCCAAGGATTTTGCTTCGGCAATCGGCTTCAAACTGATGTCCACTTGGAGACTGTTCCAAATTTTTTCGTTGACGATTCGTTCCACTTTCTCCAACTCATCTGGCTTCACTTGTCCAAAATGGGAAAAGTCAAAGCGGAGGCGGTCAGGTTCCACAAGTGAACCAGCTTGGTTAACATGCTCGCCAAGAATATCCTTTAACGCACGATGCAATAAGTGGGTGGCCGTGTGGTTTTTAATAATCCGCACGCGATTATCTGGATCAACGGTTGCTGTCACTTGTTGGTTTAATTTTAGGGTACCTGTTTTGATGACAACTTGATGAAGGTTTTGTCCGTTCGGCGCCTTATGAACATCTTTAATCGAAACGGTAACACCGTCCCCTTCCAATACACCCCGGTCGGCGATTTGTCCGCCGCTTTCCGCGTAGAACGGGGTAACATCCAAAATCACTTGGACCTCTTCGCCTTCTCCGGCAGCTTCAACAAGGTCGCCTTCTTTCACAATCGCCACGACAGTGGAATTCGTCATAAGCTCATCATAACCCACAAATTTACTTGCAACAGTTATGTCTCTTAAGACACCGCCCTGGACATGCATAGAATTTTCATCTTGGCGTGCGGCACGGGCCCGCTCACGCTGTTCTTCCATTTCCTTCTCAAAACCTTCATGATCAACGGTTAATCCTTCTTCCTCGGCATATTCTTCCGTCAATTCGACTGGAAATCCGAAGGTGTCATATAGACGGAAAACGTCCGCACCGCTAATGGTGGTTGAGCCTTGTTCTTTCGCATTTTTGATAATGCTTGATAGAATGGCAAGTCCTTCATGCAACGTTTCATGGAAACGTTCCTCTTCATTTTTGATGACTTTTTGAATAAATTCGATCTTGTTTTTTACTTCCGGATAGAAATCATGCATAATCTCGCCAACTACCGGAACGAGCTCGTACATAAATGGGCGCTCAATATTGATTTGCTTCGCATAACGGACTGCACGGCGCAGCAAGCGGCGCAGGATATAACCGCGTCCTTCATTGGAAGGAAGGGCCCCATCGCCAATCGCAAAAGCCACTGTACGAATATGGTCTGCAATGACTTTGAAAGCAACATCCTGTTCTTTGCTAGATCCGTATTTCTTGCCGGAAATTTCCTCAGTTGCCCGAATGATTGGGATAAATAAATCCGTATCAAAGTTGGTCGGAACATTTTGCACAACCGATGCCATCCGTTCCAGCCCCATCCCGGTATCGATGTTTTTCTTTGGCAGCGGGGTATACGTGCCATCAGGATTATGATTGAATTGAGAAAATACCAAATTCCAGACTTCTAAATAGCGCTCATTTTCCCCTCCCGGATACAATTCCGGGTCACTAGGGTCATTGCCATATTCCGGTCCGCGGTCATAGAAAATTTCGGAGTTCGGTCCGCTTGGTCCCTCCCCAATATCCCAAAAGTTTCCTTCCAAACGAATAATCCGTTCCTCTGGAATGCCAATTTCTTGGTTCCAAATTCGAAAAGCTTCCTCGTCTTCCGGATGGATTGTTACGGAAAGCAGCTCCTTGTCGAAGCCAATCCATTTTTCGTCGGTCAGATATTCCCATGCCCAATGAATCGCTTCTTTTTTAAAATAATCACCAATGGAGAAGTTACCTAGCATTTCAAAGAAAGTATGGTGCCGAGCGGTTTTTCCTACATTTTCAATATCATTGGTCCTGATTGATTTTTGGGCGTTAGTGATTCTCGGATTTTCAGGAATGACCCTGCCATCAAAATATTTTTTCAAGGTTGCCACACCGCTGTTAATCCACAACAGTGACGGGTCATCATGAGGAACCAATGATGCGCTTGGTTCCACCGCATGGCCTTTTTCCTTAAAAAAGTCTAAATACATTTTTCGGATTTGCGATCCCGATAAATTTTTCATGAAAAGTGCCTCCTTTTATTTTTGAAGCTCAGTTAAATATGGCTGTTGATTTTCCACTCCAGGCGCTTAAGCAAAACCGCAGGAGTCGAACTTATAAAAAAATCAACAATTTCCTTTAACAGAGCCATTTTTAAAAATGCACACAAAAAAGCCCTCATCCCTAAAACAGGGACGAGAGCTTGCCTCGCGGTACCACCCTGATTATGAGTACTAAAAAACTGTACCCATCTCTCAAAATCGCCTTAACGCGGCGCTTACGGCAGTGGTTAGCTGCACTCCGGATTAGCCTTCTGTTATCCTTCACCTGGAATCTCTTTCAGCCAAGGGAGATTCCTCTCTTTTACGCTCTGCAAGCGTTACAGATGGACTATAACATACTCGATCCTTCTTCATTTTCAAACAATTAGCATATATGACGAATTATATCGACGGATAAAGGGTTTGTCAAATCCTATGTGGAAGATTCATTGCGCCGTACGTCAATGAAGTGGTTCTTGGTGTGAATCAGGCCCACCTTTAGGATGGCAAAAACCGGCACAGCTAAAATCAAACCAAGAATTCCGCCCACTTCACCCCCGGTTGTCAGTGCCGCCATAATCCACAACGGATGCATATGCAGGCTCTTTCCGACAATGTAAGGCGATAAGATATTGCCTTCAATAAATTGCATACCAAACACAATAATGAGGGTAATAATAATTAATTTAACCGAAGTAGTGGCCGCAACGATTACGGCAGGGATCGCGCCGATAATCGGGCCGAAATACGGAATCACATTGGTCACCCCAACAATCAACCCCAACAGCAAGGGATATTTCAAGTGAAATATCCAAAACAAACAAGTAGCGATTGTCCCCATAATCAGGCAAACAAGCAGCTGGCCCCGAATATAATTCCCCAGGGATTCATCGACATCCCGCAAAAACAGCATGCCTTTTTTGCGCCAGGTCTTCGGGGTCAAATACCAGATTTTCTGTTTTATTTTCGCATAGTCTTTTAGCATATAAAAAACGATGAAAGGGATAATTGCTAAAATAACTGCTGAATTTAAGAATTGGATTAACACATTGACGATTGTGGTCAGGAGACTGTCCAACTTTTCCTCAAATGCATCAATTCCTTCATTTACCCGCTTCTGCAGCCCATCCGGCCATTCCCTTGTGTGGGATTGGAGGATCTTAATCCATTCCCGATACTGCTGCGCAAAAACCGGAGCGCTTTCCGACAAGTCCTTTATTTGATCGATAATGGCAGGTATCCCTTTATAAATGGCAAAACCGATACCACCAAAGAACAAAAGATATATGAAAAAAATAGCCAAACCACGATGCAGGCCCTTTTCATGCAGTTTTTCTATGACAGGATGAAGCAGATACGTAATAAAAGCCGATATGCCAAAGGGAAGCAGAATGATGACAATCATTTTAACAACCGGAATCCAGACGAACCGCAGTTTAAAAAAGATATATAGGGCAATTAATAAAAGGAGAGTAAAACCGATTCGATAAAACCACTTCATGCGAATTTCCAAAGCTTTAGTCCTCCTTTTAAAAATTAGTGTTGGAGACCCGAGATGGAAATATGCAAAAATCCCCTCAAAAATGAGGGGATTGTCATATAAAACTGATAGGGCTTCGATTTGGGTTGGCCTTGAGACCTCACTACATGGTATAACGTCGGGTTTCTTCTTCAAACAAATCATCGAGGGAACTTAAAGTCCCATCCTCTTCTACCTGATGGGTATTAATAATCCCTTTTGACACTGAAAGCTCGATAAAACAATTCCAGCAATAGTATTGGTTAATGCCAATTTTACCAATATCCTTGCTTTGACAATTTGGGCACTTTAACATGGAAAAGACACCTCACGCATTCTTAAGCTTATCCGCTTATGGAACTTTCCCTATTCTTTGCCACGAAGGGTTTCTGAAGACGGAGAAGTTTCATTTACGTCTACGATGATGGCGTCCTTTCCAATCGTTAAGGGCTTTTTGGAATGAATCACTTGTTTCCCTTCCGTTATGTCCGAAAAGAAGCCATCCGTGATTTCGTACCCTACGATTGTGCCCAATTCTTCCTGAAAATATACGTCATTTAACAGTCCCAGCGACTCACCGCTTTTAGAAAGCATCATTTTCCCTTCAAGTGAACGCTGATGGCCTAAAGTATAGTCTGGCAATTCCTTGGCTTTTTCCAAAACCCCGGCATCCTCAATCATGACGCCGTCCCAGCCGAAGGAATCCACTTTTTGAATATCGAGAAAACAAGCTTGTTTAAATAACACGCCTTTTTTCACCAGTAAGCCTGTGACGCTGCCCTCCGGTGAAATATACAAGTCGTTGATTTGGCCAATCTTTGTGCCACTTTTTGTTTCAAAAACAGGCTGACCCTTGAGCAAGGAAAATGTTCGCAAAGAGTACCCACCTCCTGTGAACATTTTTAGTTTCAGTCTTTTGCCATAAAATCATAAGGAGAAACGTTTTCCATTGTGGAACAGCCTTAAAGCCTTTGTTTATCAATACTTTCAGTATCTATGATGACTGTTTAGTCACACTGATGTCACAATCAAACAAATTATTCAATTTATCGGTCACACTTTGCTGCATGCTTGGTAGAACGTGACTGTAAATATCAAGGGTTGTTGATGCTCTGGTATGTCCTAATCGCTCTTGTATCACCTTGATGTTCACATTTACCTTCAATAACATTGTGGCATGTGTGTGACGTAAATCATGGAATTTCATTCTTGGCAATTCTAATTTTGAACAATAACCATTCAATACGTCATTTAAAGTATTGGGGATAACACGTTTACCATTTCTGGTACAAAACACTAAATTGTGTGGATTTGACAGTACATTTATTTTTTGCTGTTTTTTATGAAGTATCATTTCCTGTTTTAGTAAATCAGGAATAAGGACTTGTCTGAATTTTTTACTCTTGGTCTTCTTTGATAATTTACTACCATCAGATTCAAGTATTTGTTGAATATGGATAACATTATTTTCAAAGTCAACATTATCCCATGTTAATCCTAATATTTCACCTTTTCTCATACCAGTTAATAGAGCCATTAAGACTGTCAAGTAATATTTACCACGACTCTTATTTCCTTTGATTGACAAAAATAACTCTATATCTTCCTGATCCCAAATAACCATTTCCACATCGTTTCTTTTCGGTAAGTCAATATCTTGAACAGGATTTATTCTAACTAAGCCTGCCTTGATAGCATTACGAAAAACATCCTTTATTATAGTAGTAACTAGTAGGCAAGATTTACGTTTAAATCCATGTTCACTTGCTAAAGTATCAATTAAATTTTGAACTGTGATTGTACTTATCTTTTGAAGTTTCATTTTTCCGATTGCAGGATTAATGTGCAGCCTGCATAATCGTTCATACCGGATAAAGCTACTTTCTTCAATCTGCGATTTTTTTCGATTTTTCCATTTCTCTAAGAATGTTTCAAATGTAACGTTGCTTGGGTCAACAAATTTTTCTTGTTGGATTTCATTTTGGATTTCAAGATACTTCTCTCTGGCCTCTTTTAGTGTCTTGAAGCCAGTTCGTTTAATTTGTCTTCGTTTACCCTCAGATGTAAAACCAGCACTTATTACAAAATAATAAGTGCCGTTCTTGGTGTCTTTTTTTATATTCACAGTAAGTCACTCCTTTTGTTTTCTATTGGAGTGCAAACCATAAGTGCGACAACAATATTATAACATGTTATCTATGGAAAATGCACAATTTACCAACGTGATCTCTTTGTGTTTGACTTCTCACCTTTTAGCCAATTCTCCAGGACTTCTTTATGAACAAGATATCTATTTCCAATTTTCCTTACTTGAAATTCTCCGCTTTTCAACAAATCATAGGCATTGTTTCTCCCGATTCCTATGATAGCCATGACATCCTTTACATCGAGCATTAGTTTCTCAATCATGCATCTCCACTCCATCCGGTTGATTTACACTCTTGTATCGTTTGAATCAGGAGATATGCACAAATCAACTTTCTGGAGTGTGCCCAGTTCGATTTAACTGACCAACTATATATATATATATATATATATAAAACCATATATCGATTGGTATGATAGACTCTCAGCAACACGGAAAGGAACACCGTTACCACTTTTGTTTCCATTCCGTCACCTTTTGTTGACAGCGTGAGGCCATGGGAGACAAGGGATGTTACCGGGTTACCAGAAAAACCAATTTATTTTGTCTAATTTTGATTTTTCAATTTGGTTTCTAAATTTAACAAGTCTATATATAAATATATATATTTAAAAAATATAGTAACTAAAGTATTTCTATCCCTTGTCGCTGTAGGGTTTGAGGCGGTTACCGCCGGTTACTACTCGGAATTAAAACGGTAACCCACAACTTGCAACCCCTTGATAATACTGAGTTTTTGAAATGGTCAAAGTTACCCCATTAATGAAAACAAACGGTAACAAAAAAAAGATCCCCATTATCGAGGATCTTTCTTGCTGCTGTATTTCCAATCATTATGTGTTTTGAGTTCAGCGTTAATCATGTTTTTGATTGATTCAATAGTTGATTGTACCTCATTGCAAGATTCTGAGATCGATATCAACTCCTTTTTCCTCATTATTCAGCCTCCCTTGTGACATATCCTGTATATTTCTTGTGCATTTCCTGATCAAAGTAATATCGTTGTGAGTTTTGTTCCCATGTGACCCACTCAAGATTAAGTACACAATTGTTTTGCTTGTCTCCATCAAAGTGATCAACAACCCTTTTTGTCCTATCTGTCTTAGGAATGAAAGCCTCAGATACGAGATAGTGAACTAAAACAGGTTCCTGTTTTCCATCCTTTGATAACGTCACTTTTAAATATCCGTTTTTCAGCTTTGACTGTTTCAAGAGTTTTTCTTTTGGAGAACCCTTTCTGGCTAAACTCTTAACCTGTCCAAAGTTCGACACTTGGTATAACCCCTCAAACCCCTTGATATCTCTCCATTCTTCATCTACTTTCCAAAACTCTTTCATTTTGAGACCTGTTCCTTGTGTCATTCTTTCCCTCTCCTTTTGTAATATTTGTATGGCAATGCCTTACACTTATATATCGTAAAAACCCATGAAATTGCACAACAACGCTGTAATTATTCTAATAACCCTGTCGTTACTGTTGTTTTTATTTTTTGTATTAAATCGTTGTGCAAAAATCCAACTTTTTACGATATATAAGTGTAAAGGTTCTCCAAAGGAGTTGATAAAAATTGAAACTAACTAAGCAAATTACAATCAGAATGAGTGATGAAGAAATAGTTGCGTTTACCAATTATGTCCATGATAACAATCTCAATGCATCTGCTTGGGTTCGTAGGTTAATCAGAGATTCGATCAATAAAAAATAACGCAAGGCTGATGAGTCTTGCATTGAGGGTATTGAAATTGAGGTCGTGGCATTCCTCTCCTTTCTGTGTACACCGATACCCTCAATGGAAGGCTTGAGCAATCTTCCAGCGAGTTTCTAATGCTGACTTCGATTTTCCAGTTGCATTGAAACGCAATTTCTTTGCCGGTTCTCACTCATCCGGCCTTCAGTAAAAAGTGGCATCCTTCATCTAATAGTGGGCCTTCCGGTTTTTCGATTAGACGCTTTCATTAACCCTTGGTTGATAGGGTAAAATCAACCACTCCCATATTTGAAGATCCATCGATTAACTCTCAAATCGGTGGGTCTATTTTTTATGTATTTCATGGGGTTACCTGTAATTGTTTCTCTCCTCTTTCTGTTCTCCAGGTAATCGCATGAAGTATTTAAGATAAATCTTTAATGGGAGAAACACTGATCGAGTTTTTAGGATTTCTTGTTCAAGATGAAACAACATTCAATGATTTGTTTTATTTACTTCTATGCAGCGAGTTTTATGATGCTCACAACGGCATCAGTTTACAGAAAGCAGCACACCAACGGCATAGAACCTTTTCCGAGTATCAGCAGCTTGGAAAGGGTTCTTTTTAATTTAATAACGATCCGTGGCATGGAGTAGAAGCCAAATAACAAAAAGGAGTGGTGCGAATGTCTAATAAAGCACTATTAGAAGAACGCAATGAGATGTTAGATGTCTTAGACAGCCTTTGCGAAAAAATCAGGACAGAAAAACGTGGTTTCAAGGTAGCAGAACAGCGAGAAGTTGACCGAGCAAAGGCCCGGATTAACGAGATCGACATGCAACTTTCCCTTGAAAAAGAGAATCGTGGAGGTTTAGATAATATGATTGAAACTAAAAAAGTGGACAACCCTCAAGCTGAACAAATCAGCAAAGAGGAAAGAATGTTCCTGGAACTTGTAAAAGAAGGTCGTGCAGCTGGACTAGGAGCCGGTGCAAACGGTGCTGTTATTCCTGTTAGCGTTGCAAATCGTGTTATTGATGTAATCAAACAGGTCTCTCCAATTGTACGACTTGCGACAACTTACACGGTTAAAGGAGATCTCCAACTGCCATCTTATGATTTTCAAAGTCATGTGGTTGGGTTTATCTCTGAATTTACTGCAGGGTCTGCGGAAAATCTTGTGTAAGTATTATTTGACAATCTTCGCAAGGCAAGAATAAATAGGTATAAAAAAACATCGTTTGTCAAAAATAATATTGGCTTTTACCATAAAACAGGATAGGGCAATGCAGAAGTGCAACCTGAGCGGTTTTATGGATTTTACCCTAAAACGGACGGACTTAGTGCGGTCCGTTTTTTTGTCCGTTTTAGGGAAAACAAAAGCGATAAACTTCAGGGGTTTGGGGACAGAGTCCCCAATTATGATGTTTGGTTCAGAATCTCAAGCTGATTTAAAATCATATCCCAGTTTCGATAACGCATGGTCCATTTTTTCGAAATGTTTTGAGATGCCAAGTAAAGCATTTTTCTTAAGCTATCATCAGTTGGAAAAATAGACTTGGTTTTTGTTACTTTTCTAAATTGACGGTGAAGTCCTTCAATAATATTCGTAGTATATATTATTTTCCTAATTTCCTGCGGATATGCGAAAAAGGTAGCTAAAATATCCCAATTTTCCTCCCATGACCTAACCGCAGAAGGATATTCTTTGCCCCATTTATCCTTAAATTCAATGAGTCTTTCTAAAGCAGACTCTTCGTTAATTGAAGAATATATTTTTTTAAGGTCAGCGACAAACTCTTTTAAATGTTTATAAGAAACATATTTGGTACTTGAACGGATTTGATGAATGATACAACGCTGAATACCGGCAAAAGGATACACAGCTTGGATGGCCTCTTTAAGCCCTGAAAGCCCATCCACACAGAAAAGATTGACCGTTTTGACTCCTCTGGTTTTCAAATCATTCAACACGCCTAACCAAAACTTACTACTCTCGTTTGCCCCAACCCAGATGCCAAGAATTTCTTTATACCCTTCATTATTGATTCCTAGAACAACATATGCTGCTTTCGAAACAATTTGATGATTATCTCGAATTTTATAATGAATGGCATCCATGAAAATAAAAGGATAATAGGCTTCAAGTGCTCGATTTTGCCACTCGTTCACTTGTGGCATAATTTTCTCACTGATTTTACTAACTAACTCGGAGGAAATCTCAATATTATAGAGATCTTTGACCTGTTCCTGGATATCTCTTGTGGACATGCCATGAGCGTATAGTGACAGTATTTTATCTTCCATTCCGTCGGTATTCCTTTGATATTTGTCCAAGATTTGTGGCTCGTACGAGCCCTTTCTGTCCCGAGGAACATTTACTTCCACTTCGCCAAATTGTGTTTTTAATTTCCTTTTGGTTGATCCGTTTCTGTAATTGTTTGGTTCATTACCACGACGTTGGTGTTTTTCGTATCCTAGCTGCTCTTCAATTTCACATTGGAGCACTTCCTCTAGGATAACTGCAAACATTTCTTTAATGGTATCCATGATTTGATTGGTGCTTGTGAACTTCTGTTCCTTTATGATTTCTTTGATCAATTCCTTTGGAATTTTCATGTCGAAAAATCCTCCTTAGCAAGTATTATTTATCCTAATTCTTGCCAAGGAGGATTGATAACAAACTTATTTACACAACTTTTTCCGCACTGTCTTACTGCAATGACATCCTCAGCCGGTGCATTTACTTCAATCACTTTACGATCTCAGATTATCGGTACTTTGACAAAGATCGGCAAGTCATTGATCAACCGTTCTGATCTTGATGTATTGTCTATCATCATTAACGAGTTGGGCATGGCTCTTGCTTTATTCATTGAGAAAGAGATCATCAATAATACCAATGCAAAGTTTCAGTCAACTCTTGCAACTGGTGTGACTCAATCAGTCACAGGAGCGACTACACAGATCATTGATGCATCTGAACTGGTTAAAGTTAAAAACAAAGTTCCTGCTGTCTATCAACCAAAATCCGCATGGGTGATGCATCCTGACACTTTGACATATATCCAATCAATGAAAGATACAACAGGCCGATATTTATACAATGGTGTTGATGCTGGTTTACAAGCTGGTCAAGAGTTCGGATTACTTGGTAAACCGGTTTATTTATCTGACCAAATGCCGGTATTAGGTTCTGGTAACCGCTGCCTTTACTATGGTGATTTCTCAGGAATTGCTATCAAGTATAGCAATCAATTAGAGATCGATGTCATGAAAGAGGCCTTCTTGGTCGAGTATGCAGTTGGTGTTGCTGGGTTCGTTGAGATGGATGTTGCTATCGCTGAACCTCAGAAACTATCTGTTTACGTTGGTAAATAATAACTAATCTATATGAACTCTCCTCCGGTTCTCCTAATGACCAGGAGAGTTCTTTTTATATCATGAGGGGTTTTCCCTCGCCAATGAACCCTTACAAATGAACCCCTTTTGAATGTGTCTTGATGGACTGTCATGAGGGGTTCAGCTTTGGGATTATATTTATTATTTCAAACTAGCATCTTAAGTTAATCAGATATCAATGGGGCAGGGTATCATCCAGTGGAGGGAATAGGGAATGGAACGAGATCTATTCAAGTACGTTGATATAAGATATGAGGATTATTATTCTTTTCTCGATGAACAGAATCAAGGGTATGATATCTATGATGACCAAGACATGGATCAAGATGGGTCTCATGGATGATTCACTTCTTAGAATGAATAGGACAAACAATGACATCAGTCAATAGGCTTGGTGTCATTTTGTTTATCCGGAGATGTCATGCACCATGTGTCCAGGGTGTGTATAGGGTGGGTGTGTTGGTGTTTGTTATAAAACGATGGGGAATCCGTGAGCAGCTTGGTGTTGATATAAGCGTATTGTATCGGGTTCGCTAAATTTCTGACAATTCATTTTCTCTACATCCCCCCCGGGGTTCCAATATAAAATATTAACCATGGACGGAGACCACGCCTCGAAGTCAGATCTCTGTAATTTTATCCTTTTATTATTTTTAGGAGGTTTTTCAAATGGCAAGAATATACGTTCCCAATATTTTAAACGAACGCAACTTTACGGATGCTGAACTCAAGCAGAGGGAGGCTTTTGAGAAATCTTGTATTGATTATGCTATTGAACTGAACAAACACACAACAGACGAGGAACTACAATATACAATCCATAAATACCAGTTCTACCACAGATGGACTCCTGCTCATTTTGAACTAATCAAGGAATATAACCGCCTTATTCGTGAATATGATTCCTTACTGGCTGAAATGCTGAACGATCCTACAATCTATGCAACAGATGAATATAAGAAACGTGTCAGCAGCATGAAGAAAATTATCAATCTAGTGCAGCAAGGTTTAAAGATCTCATCTGCTATTAAGGACATGGCTGATGGTTATGAGAGGGAGATGGAGAAATATGAGTAATGTATCAAACCAAGCCAATAAATTCACTGTCACCAGGACAAAGAAGAACGATATGAGGTTGACAGAATATGAGCGATTTTGTAATGAGCCACTGATTAAGGCTCTTTATTCTTCAAAGGGTGAGGAAGAACTCAAGAAACGCTTTGCAACTGCCAAATCAAATGGAATGACCTATTAAGCTTTGGATAAACAAAAACGTCAGCCTTATGTGGTTGACGTTTTGCTAATAGCAAGCCTAATCTATGACCTTCACTCCTACGATACAGTCTAATGTTACCCGGTCAAACTCTCTAGGCTTTACTTCAATGCTCAGTTCATGTGTTATTGGATCGACATAATGAACTCGGCCTGTAATCTCCGAGGTAAATCCGTCATCCCATACGGTCAGACTAACGGAAAAATTGTACTCCATTGCGTAGCAAATCCGTTCATCAAACTCTTGTGCTTCATATTCGTCAATTATCGGCATAGCCATGCGTTCAGTGTCGTGCCATAGGTCTTGCTGCCCCTTTATTAACTCCGGGTGACCAAAAGCGAATTGCCATTTCTTTAAGCCACGATCTTTCATTTCCAAACTAATCTCCTCCTCTACAAATATTATATAAGAACATTAGTTCGATATGAATACAAAAAAATAAGACCACCTTTTCAGCGGTCTTTGGATACTCACCTATTGTACATCCTCTGGCTCGTTATGGTCTTTTACTAAATCAGACATATCATAACTGCTGGTCTCATTAATAGTAGCAAAATCCCTTTTTGATAGATGTGGAAATTCCTTGAGATCTATTTCCCTAATAAAGGATGAATTTGCATTGGATGTGTAGAGACTTCCCTTACTTGTTGCCAGACACCCATTGGAATATCTGTGAATCCGTTCTTCCATATATTTAATGGATTTTCCTTTCAAATAAATCTCCAATGGTGGATCATCTTCATTGAAAATACATATAGAACAAAATACTTCATCAAAATCCCTCCTTAAAGGGTACAATTCGACAATAATATTTTTCCACCTTTCTACAAATTTTTGAACATTGTCACCCTGCTTTATTCTCTTTTATGGTAAAATAAAAATTATTTACCAAATATTAGGGGGAGCAGAAATGGCAAATGTTAATCTAACAGTGAATGAAATTTTTAATATTCTAGCAGACATCAATGACAAGTTTTATTTTGATAGGCCACCTTCAGGTGCTACGTTACAAGGTGCTAAAAAGCTTTGGGATTCCTTATCTCCAGCAGACCAAGCTAAATTTGATAAAAGTTTTCCAAAACAGTTTAAGGGTTTTAAAGAAGGATTAGGCAAATAATAAGATTTAATAAAAAATACATACGCAAAAAATGGCTTGGAAAAAACTCCGAGCCATTGTTATTTGTTAATTATATTGAAATTGCATTAATGAAAAGAAACTCTTTCATCTCCATCCTGTTCTTCAACAGTTCCATCTTTGATATGAGATCTATCTCCTTTGTTAAATGCCTTACAAGATAGAAATATGTAACCCTGATAGATTATCGAATCCGTTGGATATCGCCTATGTCGAAAGGCTTGGCCTTTTTTTGTATTTCTAGGTTCCTTTTTTACCAATATCTTCGATCATCACCAGACAACACAGCCCAAAGCCACAGAATACCAATTAAACTGAACAAAAAGAATCCTACTTCAAACATAATCCCAAGTGTTCCTTTCAATTCTTTCCATGGGGTATGAAACAACAACCTCCATATGCCAGAAAATCCATCTTCGAAAGTTTGAACAAGTGTGTCCCAAAAAAAATCCATTGATCATTTTTCCCCTTTTATGCTAATTAGTAATAAAGTCCTAATTTATTATAAGGTAAGTTATGGTAACTCTACCATGGTAAATAATTCCTACACCTTTATGAGGAATTCAGACTCCTTTGTTTAATACCTGACAAGACTACCGATCAATACCATTCTCCAGTTAACGCGTAATGCCACCAATCCCCATTCTTGAAATGAACATGAAAGCATTCCTCTTCCCCATGCCAGGAGACTTTGACAAGGTTCTTTAACCCATAATCACGTTCAACACGCTCAGGAGACCACGCAGCCATATGACGATTAAACACCCGATAGAAAGCCTTTCTCATAGGTTCACGGTGTTTTAAGATATACTTTGAAACCATCTCCTCTACTACTGGATGTTCTAAAACATCTTCAAAAGTGAAATATAACTGTCCATCCTTGTTTATTGCTACCATGGTAAAACCTCCCTATAAATTTTGATTTGATTATTAGAACCCGGCTGATCTCAACATTTCAAGAATAGATTCCTTTGTTGGTAGTGAATCCTGGTTTTGTTTTACCTGTGTCTTTTCTTCATTCTCTCTTGTAGATTCCTCCCACCAATCAGGAAGATACTCTGTGCGGATTGGAGTCTTTTTAAAACCGTTCTGAGACCCTTTGAGGCTTGTCTGAGGCTTGTTTTCCTTCTTGGATGCAAAGACCTCTTGAACCCTTTCAACGGTCTCAGCGACCTTCTCAGCGGTCTTTTTGATACTTTCCTTAATCTTACTGGTGATTGCTTTGACCTTCTCAGCGACCCTGTTTAAGAGTTCTGCGATAGTGGGAATTACATAGAAGTTGTTACGGATTCCCTCTACCTTTACAACAATCAAGAGACCTTTTTTGACTAACTGGGAGATGATTTTATTTGCTCTTGTCCGGTCAACTCCCAACTTTTCTGCAATCTTGCTTTGACTCGGAAAGGATACACCCTGACAAAGTTCAGATAATCCAGCAATATATGTAAATGCAGCATACTCTTGAGAACCGAGGTCAAAATAAGCGTTGACTGTTTCAATCGTGGATTTAAAGTTGTAATCGTTGCGAGTGGATAAAGCTTGAGCGGTTGCGATCATCATCCTGTTACTTGCCATTGTGCTCCCCTCCTTTCATAAACAATTCTTGCTACTTCTTTATACTACATTAAACTTCATGAAGTTGCAAGAGGTTTATTGATGATTTATAATTTATTTTGAGGGGTGATAAATTTGAGCAAGACGAATAATAGAGGGTTAAAGAATAGAAAAACTATTTCAAGTACACTTGACCTCGAATTAGCTGAAAAGCTAGAGAAACTTTCAATAGAAACTAGGATTCCAAAATCCAAGTTATTAGATGAAGCAATAACAGATCTAATAACTAAACATAACATAAAGAACGGTCAATAATCTGGACGTTCTTTTTTTTGTTCAAAATTATTTTCTTTTAATGATTTTTATAAAGGTTTAAAAACTTAAAGATTATAAAGAGTTTAGCGTGATTTTATTAGTGGCCAAATTAATGTTATTTAAAGTGTTATTGATAGTGGTAGAAACAATTGTTTGTATTTGTATATTAAAGGATCTCAAAATAAAAAGACGAACGCTTCTATATAGCATGGAAACATTCGCCCTACTTAAATTATTAATTATTGTCACACTTATAGTCACACTTTTCTATAAGTCACACCAAAAGTCACACGTTTTTAACGTAAATCGGGAAGATTAGGTATAACTTAAACCGAATTAGAAACCATCAAAAACCTTGATATATCAGGGAATTATACTAGTATTAAGGTTTAGTTTCAGTCTTTTGCCATAAAATCATAAGGAGAAACGTTTTCCATGCCAATCATTGGGTCAACCCGCATTAAAACCTCTTCGTATGGTATTTCTTCAGACAGCTCCTCTATCAATCCTGATTTCTTTTCGTAATCGGGAATCGATTCCTGAAGTTTTTCACATAGGGAGGTCAATCTTGACATTTCGTCGGCCCGTTGGACACCCATCCTAAGCGCGTCTTCTTCTCCGCAAATAATCAATGACTGCTTCGCCCTGGTAATCGCGGTATAAATTAAGTTTCTTTGTAACATCCGATAATAGCTTCGCGTCACCGGGAGCAGGACAATCGGAAATTCGCTTCCCTGGGATTTATGTACCGAACAGCAGTAAGCATGCGTAATCTGATTCAATTCCTGCCTGGTATACTCCACTTCATTGCCTTCGAAGGAAATATAAATCAGGTCCTGCTTTTCTGTGTTTTCTTTGGCGTAAATAATTGAAATGATTTCTCCGATATCGCCATTAAAGACATTGTTTTCAGGCTGGTTTACCAACTGCAGCACCTTATCGCCAATCCGGTATTTGGCATCCCCAAAGGTGATTTCCTTCCTGGTTCCCCCAGGATTGGGATTGAAAATTTCTTGCAGCAAGACATTTAACCGGTCGATCCCGGCCGGTCCGCGGTACATGGGTGCCAAAACCTGAAAATCCATCGCAGTGAACCCTTTATTTTTCGCATTTAGGGCGATTTTTTCCACCACTTGAGCAACCTGTGCGGTGGTACATTTAATAAACGAACGGTCTGCCTGTTTCATCGCTATATTGGCAGGCAGCCTGCCCTTTTTGATTTCATGAGCCAGTTCAATAATCGATGACCCTTCCGCTTGCCGATAAATATCCGTTAACCGGACGGAAGGAATCCGTTCCGAACGAAGCAAGTCCTTTAACACCTGTCCAGGGCCAACAGACGGCAACTGGTCCTCATCCCCCACAAGAATCACCTGGATATGTTCGGGTAATGCTTTAAACAATTGATTGGCCAGCCAAATATCAAGCATGGAGGTCTCGTCAACGATTAAAATTTTTCCCTCCAAAGGGCTCGCATCATCCCGATCAAAGTTCTCAGTTCCATTGTAACCGAGCAGCCTGTGAATGGTGACAGCAGGCAGTCCGGTTGACTCGCTCATCCGCTTTGCGGCCCTTCCGGTCGGGGCTGCGAGCAAAAACGGAAATGGCTCCAGTTTTTTATGATACTCTTTCGGGTCGAGCGAGCAGCCATGCAATTCCGCATAAAGCTCGACGATTCCTTTGATGACAGTCGTTTTTCCAGTTCCGGGTCCCCCTGTCAAAATCAACATCGGTGACATTAACGCGGTTTGAATCGCTTCCCGCTGCGTCGGGGCGTATTGAACCCCCAAACGTTCTTCCAGACTGCCCAATGATAATAAAAACTCTGATTCAGGAAACTGCTCCTGGTACTCAGTTTGTTTTAAAATTCGGCTGATGCTGGTGACTAGGCCCTTTTCTGCAAAATAGAGGGATGGCAGGTAGACCCGCTGCTCTTCCCCCCTTATTTTCCCTTCTTCTTGGAGTTTAATGACTTCTGTGGAGATATCCGCATATTCGATAATGTCCCGCTGATTGTCTTCGAGAAGTGCCTTCACCTGTTCTAATAATTCTTCCGCATGCATAAAAACATGTCCCGTTTGCATGCATTCATTTTCTAAAACATAAAGACAGGCAGCTTTAATCCGGTCCGGATGATTCCCGGATATCCCCAGTTGGAAACCCAGTTCATCCGCCCGGCCAAACCCGATTCCTTCAATAGCCTCCACCAGCTGGTAGGGGTTTTTTTGAATGATGCCAAGGGTTTCCTCTTTATATGCCTGATAGATTCTCATCGAGATCTGTGGACCGAAGCCATATTGATTCAATGCGATCATGACTTGCTCGAGTCCTTGGTGTTCCATCAAGGTGTCATACAGCAATTTTGCCTTGTCCGGAGGGAGTTTTGGAACAGAATCCAACAGGGAGGGTTCGTTCAATATTTTGGATATCGCGTTGTCCCCTAGGGTTTCTACGATGTTTTCTGCTGTTTTTTTCCCGATTCCTTTAAACATTTCTCCCGACAGATAAGCGATAATCCCCTGTTTGGATTGAGGCATATCTTTGCGGAAATGCGTGGCAAGAAATTGCAGGCCGAATTTTGGGTGTTCCTTGAATTCGCCGTAAAAAATATAGGTTTCCTGCTCGTGAATTTTCGGAAAATAACCCGTCACGATTGCCTCTTTGTCACTGTAAGAAATATTGGTTTCTTCAACACGGATTCTTACAACCGTATATAAATTTTGTTCATTATGAAAAATCGTTACAAATGGGCGACCTTTTACATAGGTTCCCTGATTGGTAAATAAATCAAGAGATTGCTGGTTTTCCAAATTTGCTCCCTCCTTTCGTAATAAATTCGACTGATTATTGATTCGCTTCGATTAATTGTTTGGCGTGTCCGGCCAGCAGATGGTCTGGCTGGATTTCAAGTGCTTTATTTAACATTTCAATCGCTTTGTCAGGTTTTTCTTTAAAAGCATAGGAAACGCCCAAGTTATAATAGGCATCCGAATGATTCGGCTCAAGTTCTAAGCATTTTTTAAATTGCTCTATAGCCTGATCAATCCATTCAAGCTGTGCCAAGCACAATCCATACTGAAACCGCGCTTCAGCATCCTGCTCGTTCAGTTCCACACTTCTTTGCAGGTAAGCAAGAGCAAACTTGCCTTGGTCTAAATTCATTAAGGTCAGGCCGAGCATAAAGAAATTATCGCTCGTCTCCAGCCCGCGTTTCATCGCTTCCTCGAACATTTTTTTAGCCTCTTGGAAACGGTCGGCGCTGAAGTAGAGATTGCCGGCACTATAGTAGGCTGCCGCTGCATTTTCATCAATTTCAATGGCCTTTTGGTAAAATTTCAAAGCCTTGTCCGTCTCGCCAAATTCGGACAGTACATGGCCAAAATTAATATAGGCCGCCGGATCATCAGGCTTCTCAGTTATCGCTTGATTAAAAGCTTTTGCCGCCGCCTCCAGATTTCCTTCTTGGAGAAATTGAACGCCTTTTTGATTGTGGTCCATGTTTTCAACTCCATTTCTATATCGAAGTATATCATATTTCAGAAAAAAACCCTGACTTCATTGGTAGAGTCAGGGTGATTTTTATCCGACATAAGTTAGCCGTTCATTATTCATAAATACTTGGTCAATCGTGCCGCCGCCAAGGCATTCCTCGCCGTTGTAAAAAACAGCTGCTTGCCCCGGGGTAACAGCGCGAATCGGTTCGTGGAAAATGACTTTGACTTTGTTGTCCTCCAACAATTGAACCGTGACTTTGTGATCCTCTTGACGATAGCGGAACTTTGCTGTGCATTCAAATTCAGCCGGTTTCTCTCCGTTTGATACCCAGCTAACATCCGTTGCAACAATGGAATCTGAATAAAGCCTTTCATTATGAAAACCTTGCCCGACATAGAGGACATTTCGTTTTAAATCTTTCCCTACCGCAAACCAAGGTTCACCGGAACCGCCAATTCCCAGACCGTGCCGCTGGCCGATAGTGTGATACATCAACCCTTCGTGACGTCCTTTTATTTCACCGTCAAAGGTCTCCATATTCCCAGGCTGCGCCGGAAGATACTGGCCAAGGAATTCTTTAAAATTCCGTTCGCCAATAAAACAAATCCCGGTGCTGTCTTTTTTCGCGGCAGTTGCCAAATTGGCTTCTTTGGCGATTTCCCTTACTCTCGGTTTTTCAAGATTGCCAATTGGGAACATAACTTTGCTTATCTGTTCTTGGCTCAGTTGGTTGAGGAAATAAGTCTGGTCCTTATTTTCATCCAGACCGCGCAACATTTTATACTCGCCGTCCCGATACTCAACCCTCGCATAGTGCCCTGTGGCCAAATAGTCTGCCCCCAGTTTCATGGCGTGTTCCAAAAAGGCCTTAAACTTGATTTCTTTATTGCACATTACATCAGGATTCGGAGTTCTTCCGGCACGGTATTCATCAAGAAAATAGGTAAACACCTTGTCCCAATATTGCTTCTCAAAATTGACCGCATAATAGGGAATTCCGATTTGGTTGCAGACCCGAATGACGTCGTTATAGTCTTCGGTAGCGGTACAAACGCCATTCTCATCGGTGTCATCCCAGTTTTTCATAAAAATGCCAATGACATCGTAGCCTTGCTGCTTCAACAGCAGTGCGGCAACGGAGGAATCTACCCCTCCGGACATTCCCACCACCACGCGGGTGTTTTTTGGGTCTTTTGCTTCCATTCCTGTTCACCTCACTTTTTCTTTCTGGAATGGAGTTACTTTATTTTGTAAGACGTTGAACAGCCTTGACTGTCTCTTCTGCCGCCTTTAAAATTTCTTCGGTTGTTGTCGTAAAGCCAAAACTGAAACGAATCGAATTCGTGATTTTCTCCGAATCTTTTCCGAACATGGCCACCAGCACGTGAGAAGGTTCGATGGAACCCGCCGTACAGGCCGACCCGCTGGAAACGGCAATTCCGGCTAAATCCAAATTCACCAGCATGGCTTCAACGTTGGTTCCCGGAAAGCTTAAGTTTAATACATGCGGAAGGGAATTATCAAGAAATCCGTTCACGCTGAACACGATACTCTGTTCCTGAAGTTTTTTTATAGTAATTTCTTTATATCCCCTAAACTTTTGCCGTTTGGTATCTAGTTCCTCAGCTGCGATTAAGACAGCCTCATGGAAACCGGCAATCGAAGCGACGTTTTCCGTACCGGCCCGCCGCTTGCGTTCTTGCTCACCGCCGAAAAACCGAGGCGCGATTTTAACGTCAGATTGGACATAGAGAAAACCAATGCCTTTGGGACCATTGATTTTATGGGCAGAAACCGATAATAAGTCTACCATGCATTCATTGACGTCAATTTTTTCAACACCATAGGCCTGAACGGCATCTGTATGAAATTTAGCGGGATGGTCCTTTAGGACTTGACCGATTTCCTTAATCGGTTGAATCGTCCCGACTTCATTATTTCCGTACATGACAGAAACAAGAATAGTATCCTCCCTTAGAGCGGCTTGGAGGTCTAGGATGGAGATGGCACCTGTCTCGTCGACTGGTAAATAGGTAACCTCAAAACCCATCTTTTCTAATTTTTCACAGGCGTGAAGCACCGCATGATGTTCAATTTGGGTGGTGATGATGTGCTTTCCGTTCTGCTGATAACTCTCGGCCACACCAAATAACGCCATGTTGTCCGCTTCTGTTCCCCCGCTTGTAAAAATAATCTCATTTTCTTTTGCGCCAATACTGCCCGCCATTGCCGCACGCGCCAGATCAATATGATGACGAGCTTCTCTCCCGAAGGAATGAATGCTCGACGGGTTGCCAAACGTGGTATTCATCACCTCAAGCATTTTTTCAATGACCTGCGGGCGCATCGGAGAAGTCGCCGCATGGTCAAGATAGATTCGGTCCATTGTTACACCTTCATTCAACAAAATTCACCAATATCATTTTTTACATTAAATATAAAACATATAACCTTCCGGCTCAGCGTCATTGCTGTGGCTTGCCAAGTCATCAAGAGAGGTGTTGTCCAACACATTCCTGATGGCATCGCGAATCCGGACCCAAAGTTCTTGCTGGGCTGGCTCTTCGTCTTCAATCCCCTCAACGATGATAATGGGACCTTCTAAAACACGAATAACATCGCCTGCTGTAATTTTGGCCGGTTCATTAGCCAAAATGTAACCGCCATAGGCTCCTCTGATGCTTTTGACTAATCCGGCATTCCGGAGCGGCGCGATTAACTGTTCAAGATAATGTTCCGACAAGTTATTCGCCTGCGCGATGGCTTTAAGGGATGTAGGGCCTTCGCCAAAATTTTTGGCCAGTTCAATCATGATGGTAAGTCCATAACGACCTTTTGTTGATATTTTCAAAACGTGCACCTCATTTCATATATATAAAAAGTTAAATTTATCCACAGTAACTTGATAGGCATTATGAATTATATCATATTCTTCCCTAATATGCTTTTTGCTAAATAAATGGTATTGTAGAATTAAGTTATTTTCTTAAAAACTTGGAGAGATGTATGATGCAGCAAAAACCGTTAGCTTACCGAATGCGGCCAAGAACCATTGAAGAGGTAGCCGGCCAGCAGCACCTTGTCGGTGAGGGAAAAATTATCGCCAGAATGGTCAAAGCGAAACAACTGACCTCGATGATACTATACGGGCCGCCCGGCATCGGCAAAACCTCGATTGCCTCTGCGATTGCTGGCAGCACGAAATATGCATTCCGGACGCTCAATGCGGTCACCAATAATAAAAAGGACATGGAAATTGTCGCCGCCGAGGCGAAAATGTCCGGAAAAGTGATCCTTCTCTTGGACGAGGTCCACCGTCTGGATAAAGCCAAACAGGATTTTCTTTTACCCTATTTAGAAAACGGCATGATTGTTCTAATCGGCGCCACTACCAGCAACCCGTATCACGCGATTAATCCTGCCATCCGCAGCCGCTGCCAAATTTTCGAATTGAAACCCTTGTCCCCGGATGACGTTCAAACCGTTTTGCACCATGCCCTTCAGGATGAAGAGCGGGGCTACGGAAAATTGAAAGTGGAAGTTTCGCCGGAAGCATTGCAGCACTTTGCCCAAGGTTCAAATGGAGATGTCCGCAGTTCATTGAATGCGCTGGAATTGGCGATTCTTTCTACTGACCCGGATGAACAGAATGCTATCCATATCGATGTCCGCACCGCTGAAGAATGTTTGCAAAAGAAAAGCATTTCAGCGGACAGGGACGGGGATGCCCACTACGATGTGATTTCCGCCTTTCAAAAGTCGATCCGCGGCAGTGACGTAAACGCCGCCCTCCATTATTTGGGCCGGTTAATCGAAGCAGGTGACCTTGTCAGTATCAGCCGCCGATTGATCGTCATCGCTTATGAGGATATTGGCCTGGCAAATCCTCAGGCCGGAGCGCGGACACTCGCAGCCATTGAAACAGCGGAGCGGCTTGGATTTCCTGAAGCCAGAATTCCGTTGGCCAACGCTGTCATTGAGCTTTGTCTATCACCCAAATCCAATTCTGCCATTATGGCCATCGATTCGGCACTAGGTGATATTCAAAAAGGCATCGGCGGCGAAGTGCCTGACCACTTGAAGGATGCCCATTACAAAGGAGCCAAAGAGCTTGGCAGAGGGATTGATTATAAATACCCTCATAATTATGAAAACGGCTGGGTCAAGCAGCAATACTTGCCTGACAGGATTAAACACAAGCAATATTATCAACCTAAGAAAACAGGCAAATTTGAGCAGGCCCTTGCGACCGTTTACGAACGGTTGATTCGCCAATAAGAAAGTGTCAGGGGTTAGATTCCTGACACTTTCTTGTTGTTATGCGGCCACATCCCGTTTTTTAAAGACCCAGAACGATACAAATAAGAATAGCCCAAAATAAATCAATAGCATCAGTATTGAAAATGGCATGGTCATCCCTTCTAACAAAGGCGTGCCTTCCATGTATTGCATGAGGTCGGTGTTGGCAAACAAGATGTATTTGGCCCAACCGAATTTAAAGGATAACAAAGTGGTAACTTGCTCACCTGTAAACAATAAAAATAGCGATAAACCGATGGCCAAGGAACTGTTCCGAAATACGGAGGAAATCATAAAGGCCATTGTCACCAGCATGACCATACTGATCGAATTTAAACCATAATAAATAAGCAAATGCACCACAATATTTTGCTCAGTCACCTGTCCGTTATAATAATTCAAGTAAGGTTGGGGATTGTTGGGCACCCCGAACATCACCGTACCCAAGATGCTGGAGAAAACAAACAAGATTCCAAGCATAAATAATGCATACAGTAATACTGTTAAGTATTTCGATAATAATATTTTCATCCGATTAATGGGGCGGATCAGCAACAGCTTGATCGTCCCCCAGTTAAATTCACTTGCCACAATACTAGCCGCCACAATGATGGTAAACAAGCCAGCCAAAGTAATCAGCTCTGAGGCATCTTTGACAAATGACCAGACATTATATTTTTCTCTTGGCGGGATATGATGCTCAATCCGGTAATGGTTAATTGCAATTTGTTTTTTAAAATAATCCCTTTCCAGTTTCGATTGGCTTTGATTCATCTGCCGGTCAAGTGCCGAATTTTCCTCTTTCAGCGTCTGCTCCCAATTGGCATCGACTGCTCCATTATTTGTGTCCTCTTGCGATTTAAAAAACAGGGCAATGACGCAAGTGATCACAATAAGCAGGGCAATCATGACATACGTCCCGGGTCGCCTGAAAATTTTCATCCATTCATTTTTTAATAAATTAACCACGGCCCGCTGCCCCCTTTTCCCCGGTCACTTCAAGGAAACGGTCTTCTAATGTTTTTCCCGCTTCTTTTATCCCAAAAATATGTATCTCTTGGTCCACTAAGAGCTTAACTAATGATGGTATTTCTTGTTTAGGCAGTCCAATGGTCACCCCATCACGGGAATAGGTGAGCCTTGCTTCAGGATAATGCTGCTGCAAGATGACTGCGGCTTTTTCGGCTGGCGTGACTTCTAATTCGAAGGCGGTACCGCTCGCCTGGACAAATTCCTTTATTTGCTGAACGTCGATTAGCCGGCCGTCCTGGATAATGCCAATTCGGTCACACATCATTTCCATCTCGGAGAGCAAATGACTGGACACAATGACCGCCATGTTTTTTTCGCGGGCAAGGCGGCGGACATAATCGCGGATTTCCCTGATTCCAGCGGGGTCCAACCCGTTGGTGGGCTCGTCCAGGATTAATACTTGCGGGCCATGAAGTAAGCACTGGGCTAACCCTAACCGCTGCCGCATGCCGAGGGAATACGTCTTAACCTTATCGTTGATCCGGCCGGTGAGTCCGACCAGTTCGACGGTCTCGGCAATTTTCTCTTTTGTGACGCCGGTTGTCATTCGAGCGTAATGAATCAGATTTTGATAACCGGTTAGAAACTTATACATTTCCGGGTTTTCGACAATGGCCCCAATATGACCGACTGCGTCCTCAAACTCCGTTTTGATGCTATAACCACCGATGGTGATGTCCCCTTCGGTAATTCCCATTAAACCGACAATCATTCTGATGGTTGTGGTTTTTCCGGCGCCATTGGGTCCTAAGAACCCGAACACCTCTCCTTTGTTGACCTGAAAACTGATCTTGTCAATAATCGTTCTTCCTTTAATTACTTTTGTTACATTTTTAAGTTCGACAATAGGCTCCAAGATTGTTCTCCTCTCTTTACCAAATATCTCCTTTACAAGTGTACCTTATTGGCCGGCATCTTTCAGGTAAATTTTACAAAAAAATAAAACGTTAACAAAAATTTCATGGACCTTTTGTTAACGTTTGTCAGTTTTTATATAAAATAAAAACAGAACATGAAAGGATGTGGAATATGGAGCTATATAAACCTCGAACGGAGTCATTGGAATTAAGAAAAATGAGATTGTTAAACAAGAGAATGCTGTTGACGCCAGAGGAAAAAAGAACCTATTTGTATCTTCAAAAAGGCTATGAAGGCGAGGTATTGTTTGACCGGTTAACAGAAAAGCTTCAATGTGATGTATATGTGTTAAATGATTTACTCCTCAAGCATAATAACTCCCTCTTCCAAATTGACACCTTGTTGATCTATCAAAAATCAATCATGCCCATTGAAATAAAAAACCAGGATGGCGATTATTGCTACTATCCTGATAAAGAAGCCTTCACGATGATAGTAACGGACAAAGATATGAAGAATCCCTTAGACCAGACAAAACGAAGTAAGCAATTATTACATTCCTTGCTCAAAAGTCTTGGAGTTCAGCTTCCTCTCGAAGGTTATGTTGTCTTTGTGAATCCGCATTTTACTCTTTATCAAGCCCCCCTAAACAAACCTATTATTTATCCTAACCAGTTAGATCGTTTTATGGATCAGTTAAACAAGATACCTTCCAAGCTAGGAAACCAGCACAAGAAGTTAGCGGACGAGTTGGTAGCCCGGCACATAAAAGAGACGCCTTTCACCAGTTTGCCTCGATATAGCTTTGGTGCGATGAAAAAAGGATCTTGTTGTGTGAAATGTGACTCGTATATGGTAAGGGTGGTGGAGGATGAACTGGTCTGTAATGTTTGTGGCGAGCATGAGAGTATTGAGGCGGCTGTGGTACGGAACGTGGAGGAGATAAGGCTGTTGTTTCCTGAGATGAGGATTACAACGAATCTTGTTTATGAATGGTGTGGGTTTATTCCTTCTAAGAAGATGATTAGGAGGATTCTGCTAAAACAGTATAAAGCTATTGGATATGGAAGATGGCTCTATTTTGAATAATTAGATATTTTACTTACACAAGATATTCCGCAGACCCTAGAGTTAGGGTCACATAGGGCCCCTCTACGTAACCCTTAGCTACTATTTTCACTGTTCTTGGTCACGTAGGACCTCTCTACGTGACCCTAACCTGCTTTTTTCGCACTTCTAGGTCACGTATGCCTCTACGTGACCCTAGTCTGCTTTTTTCCCTGTTCTCGGTCACGTAGGACCTCTCTACTTGACCCTTAGTTACTATTTTCACCTTTCACGGTCACGTAGGGCCCCTCTACGTGACCCTTAGCTACTATTTTCACTGTTCTCGGTCACGTAGAACCTCTCTACGTGACCCTTAGCTACTATTTTCACCGTTCACGGTCACGTAGAACCTCTCTACATGACCCTAACCTGCTTTTTTCGCACTTCTAGGTCACGTATGCCTCTACGTGACCCTAGTCTGCTTTTTTCCCTGTTCTCGGTCAAGTAGAACCTCTCTACGCGACCCTTAGCTACTATTTTCACCGTTCACGGTCACGTTGTGCCCCTCTACGTGACCCTAACCTGTTTTTTTCGCACTTCTAGGTCACTAATGCCTCTACGTGACCTAGCCTGCTTTTTTCCCTGTTCTCGGTCACGTAGGACCTCTCTACTTGACCCTTAGTTACTATTTTCACCGTTCACGGTCACGTAGGGCCCCTCTACGTGACCCTTAGCTACTATTTTCACTGTTCTCGGTCACGTAGAACCTCTCTACGTGACCCTTAGCTACTATTTTCACCGTTCACGGTCACGTAGAACCTCTCTACATGACCCTAACCTGCTTTTTTCGCACTTCTAGGTCACGTATGCCTCTACGTGACCCTAGTCTGCTTTTTTCCCTGTTCTCGGTCACGTAGAACCTCTCTACTTGACCCTTTTACTATTTTCACCGTTCACGGTCACGTAGGGCCCCTCTACGTGACCCTAACCTGCTTTTTTCGCGGCTCTAGGTCACGTAAAAACTAAAAACTAACATATCCCAGAACAATTCTTTTAGTTCTCATCCCTTACCCGGCTAATCTTAATATCCTTTAACAACTCCTGCACCACATAACTCGCCATAATCAAACCACACACCGATGGGACGAACGCATTAGAGGATGGCGGCATCTTGGCCTTACGAATCTCTGCTTGATCGTTCCCGACCACCTTGCGCACATCTTCCCGTATCACAATTGGGCTCTCATCAGAGAAAACAACCGGAATGCCTTTCCTGATTCCCTCTTTTCGCAGCCTCGTCCGGATCACCTTGGCAATCGGGTCAGTATGAGTCTTGGAAATATCCGCAATCTGGAACCGGGTCGGGTCCATTTTATTCGCCGCACCCATACTCGAGATAATCGGAATATTTCTCTTCAAACACTCCTTCATTAAATGAATCTTATACACAATGGTATCCGAAGCATCCACAACAAAATCCAATGGATAACTAAAAATCTGCTCATATGTTTCTTCGGTATAAAATATTTTTAACGAGACAACTTCGCAATCCGGATTAATGTCCTTAATCCGTTCCTCCATTATCTCCACCTTTGGCCGGCCAACAGTGGACAGCAAAGCAATTAACTGACGATTGACATTGGTAATATCCACATCGTCCTTATCAATCAAAATGATCCGGCCGACTCCGGAGCGGGCCAAGGCTTCAGCCGCGAAAGAACCGACACCGCCGATTCCCAAAACAGCCACCGTGCTGTTTTTCATAATCTCTAATCCTTCTTTGCCTATGGCCAGCTCATTACGAGAAAATTGATGCAGCATAATGTTCCTCCAACTATTCACAAATTTAACGATACAATTATCATTTCACCCTAAAAAATATATCATACTTCCCTTTAAAAACAAGTATGTTGATGGGGATTATGTATTTAAAAGCAAACAAAATAAAAAACCTCTCAATTTAGAGGTTTAAGAAAACAAGAGAAGAGTCCCAATGGTGCCGTCGCTTTCAATCCCTTGTTTTGATCCCGCACTCAGCAGGTGGGTGTCCTGTTTTGAACTTTGTAAGTCCCCTTACTCGCATTGAGTGAGGCATTTACGCCTTTCAAAAACTCCAAACTCCCAATAATAAAATGTTCGGTCAAAACATTAGGTTATACAACGTACATTTCAGGACTCTTCTAACTTGAAATAATAATAACATAATCTCCTGCTGCCATCAAGATGCCCAGGAAAAAGTATGCCAATTATTTAGGAACATTTAGTGACAAATTTAATTCTTTTAATTGGGCCTCTGATACCTCACCAGGTGCATCTGTCAGCAGGCAGCTCGCACTTGCTGTTTTAGGGAAGGCAATGGTATCTCGAAGGTTGGTGCTTCCAGCAAGCAGCATTACCAAACGGTCTAAACCAATCGCAATTCCACCATGCGGCGGGGTGCCGTACTCAAATGCATTCATCAGGAATCCGAATTGTTCCTGTGCCTGTTCAGGGCTGAAGCCAAGGACTTTGAACATTTTTTCTTGAATCGGCCGCTCGAAAATCCGCAAAGAACCGCCACCTAGTTCATAGCCGTTTAAAACAATATCATAGGCTTGGGCGCGGACTTTGGCTGGGTCAGTATCCAACAGCTCAAGATCCTCGCGGAACGGCATCGTGAATGGGTGATGGGCTGCATAATAGCGTCCTTCTTCCTCATCATATTCAAGCAATGGCCAGTCCGTCACCCATAAGAAGTTGAATAAGCTCTGGTCGATTAATCCTAACTCCTTGCCAAGCTTAAGTCTTAGTGCCCCTAATGCATCGGCCACAACACTCTTTTTATCGGCAACAAACAGCAGCAAATCGCCCTCTGAAGCTTCCAAAGTAGCTTTCAGTGCTTGACCATCCTCTTCAGAGAAGAACTTGGCGATCGGCCCTTTAAGACCATCTGCCTCGACTTTTAGCCAAGCCAGTCCCTTTGCTCCGTAACGAGCGGCATGTTCTCCCAAAGCATCGATGTCCTTGCGGGAGTATTTCTCAGCAGCGCCCTTCACATTAATTGCTTTAACCTGTCCATTGTTTGCAACAGCACCGGCAAATACCTTGAAATCAGAATCCTTCACGATTTCGGAAACATCAACCAGTTCCAGTCCAAAACGTGTATCCGGTTTGTCCGATCCATAACGGCTCATCGCTTCATGGTAGGTCATTCGTGGGAACGGCACAGGAACATCAATGCCTTTTACTTCCTTCATTAACCCAGACATCATCCGTTCCATAAGCGCGATAATGTCCTCTTGGCTCAAAAAGCTTGTTTCGATGTCGACTTGAGTAAATTCCGGCTGACGGTCTGCACGCAAATCCTCATCACGGAAGCAGCGGGCAATTTGGTAATACCGTTCAACGCCGCCGACCATCAGCAACTGCTTAAACAATTGCGGCGATTGTGGCAGGGCATAAAACTCACCAGGGTGCACCCGGCTTGGCACTAAATAGTCACGTGCTCCTTCCGGGGTGCTTTTTGTTAAAATTGGTGTTTCAATATCCAAAAATCCCTCAGAATCCAAGAAATTTCGGATTTGTCTGGTCACGTGTGCACGCATTTTCAAGGTTTCAAAAATCACCGGACGGCGGAAATCCAAGTAACGGTACTTCAAACGGACATCCTCTGAAGCATCCGTTTTGTCTGTAATCATAAATGGCGGCGTTTTAGCTTCGTTGATAATCGTAACAGCTTCCGCTTGGATTTCAATCGTACCTGTTTTAAGATTTTCATTAATGGTCCCGGCTTCACGAGCAACCACCGTACCAACCACATCCAAAACAAACTCATTTCTAATTTTCTCGGCCGTTTCCAATGCCTCTTTGGAAACATCCGGATTAAACACAACCTGAACAATCCCTGTGCGGTCACGTAAATCGATAAAAATCAATCCGCCTAAGTCACGGCGTTTTTGTACCCAGCCTTTTAAGGAAACTTTCTCTCCTACAGCTGCTTCTGGAACTTCACCACAAAAATATGATCTGCCATACAACATGATAATCCCCCTTACCTTTCCATCCCCTGAATGTACTCAACAAAACCATCCAAATCAACTTCAACTTGCTCGCCAGTTGCCATGTTTTTAACATTTATCTTATTTTGATTAAGCTCTTCATCGCCAAGAACCGCAACATACTTTGCATTTAATCGGTCTGCAGCTTTGAACTGGGCTTTAATTTTTCGAGCTAAATAATCACGTTCTGCTGAAATCCCTGCCAATCGGAGCTTTTGCAGCAAACCGACTGTGTAATCCTTGGCTTCTTCGCCAAGGGCAGCTAAATAGCAATCGATTCCTGGATTCACTTCTAGTTCGATGCCTTCTGCTTTCAGAGCTGCGATAAAGCGTTCAATACTGAGGGCAAATCCAATCCCTGGAGTCTCAGGGCCGCCAATTTCCTCGGCTAAGCCATTGTAGCGGCCGCCGCCACAAAGCGTGGTGATCGCTCCAAAGCCTTCCGCATCACTCATGATTTCAAAAGCAGTGTGGTTATAATAGTCCAGTCCGCGAACTAGGTTCGGGTCCACCTCAAATGGAATATCAAGCTGGGTTAAATATTTTTGAAGTTTATCAAAATACGCTTTTGATTCTTCATTGAGGTAATCGATAATGGATGGGGCCGATTTCATTAATTCATGATCCCGGTCCACTTTACAATCCAGAATCCTTAGCGGGTTCTTTTCCAAGCGGTTTTGACAATCCTTGCAGAACTCGCCGATTCTCGGTTTAAAGTGATTAATTAATGCCTCGCGGTGAGCTAGGCGGCTTTCTTTGTCCCCTAGGCTGTTAATGATGAGCTTTAATTTTTTCAAGCCCATTTCTTTGTACAGATTCATCGCAAGGGATATCACTTCCGCATCAATGGCCGGATCATGGCTCCCTAATGCTTCAACACCGAACTGAACAAACTGGCGGAACCTGCCTGATTGCGGCCGCTCATAACGGAACATAGGTCCCATGTAATACAGCTTGACGGGCTGGTTGGCGTTACCATACATTTTTTTCTCCACAAACGCTCTCACCGTGGATGCTGTGCCTTCTGGCCGTAAAGTTAAGCTTCGGCCTCCCCGGTCTTCAAACGTGTACATCTCTTTTTGGACAATATCGGTCGTATCGCCAACACCACGGGAAAACAATTCCGTGTGTTCAAAAATCGGTGTCCGAATTTCTTGATAATGATATTTTTCACAAAGATCCCTGGCTTTTTTTTCAATCAGCTGCCACAGCTCTACCTCTCCCGGCAGTATGTCCTGTGTGCCTCTTGGGATGTTAATTGACATATGGGAATCCTCCTTTATTCACTTAATAAAATTTATTTGGCAAACGCGTCTGCCATTGCGCGAAAAAGCTTGCCTAAAGTTATGTAGGCTTGAAAAACAAAAAAACTCCCATCCCTTGTTATCAAACAAGGGACGGAAGTTTAATCCGCGGTGCCACCCTAGTTGAAGAGCTTGAAAATTCAAAAGCTCTTCCTCTCAAACAGTTAACGCCTGCTACGTTCTTCTCCTACTAGAGCCGGACTTTTTCAGAGAGAAGCCTACGGAGTGTTCTTTCATTAAGATTCATGCAGAAATGCTTTCAGCCTGGGACATTTCCTCTCTTTTCATGGAATGTGACTTAACTACTATGCTCCATCATTGGTTGCTTCAATATTAGTATTTTATTTATATAATGATACGGAGCATCGATACCAATGTCAAGAAGGATTTAAGCACGGCCTAAGTGTTTTTTTAACTTTTTGACATCTCCCATCGTCAGCCCGAATTCAGAAGCCAGTTCAAATGTCGTTGAATCATGTTCTCTCTGCATAAAGTCATGAAAATCAACCCCAAAAAGCCTTCCGTCCAAGGATTGGACATTTCTTCCTTTTTCACTCATTCGCATCGCTGCATCGCTCCTCAAGTCTCAACTTTATTCTTAGTATGTCCATCCTGAATGAAGAAATTGCACCGTGATTGTCTTTTTATAGTTTTATTGGACTAATTTGCTAAATGAGGAATGATTTTCACATCCTTTTCCGTTAAAATAGATACTGGACGTTTTAATATAGGAGGGTTCTATTTGCGTAAAACTAGCATTCTATTAATCTGTATCCTTCTTGTTACAGGAACCTTTCTGCCTTTCGGGGATACAATGGCATCCAATGGCTCGATTGCTATCAATACGGATATGGTGAATGTCCGGAGCGGACCAGGATTGAGTTACTCTTTAGTGAAGCAGGCAAAACGCGGGGAAACCTATCCTATCATCAAAGAAAAGGGTGACTGGATTCAAATTCAGCTTTCAACCTTCAAAACAGGCTGGGTGGTAAGCTGGCTCGTATCAAGAGAAAATGGTGAATCAAAGAAAGAGGCCGCCATTACAACAAATACGAAGGCAAAAGCACAAACCGACCAATTAAGGATCCGCTCTGGGCCTGGGACAAGCTTCCAGATTATTGGATTGATCAACAAAGGAGAGCAAGTACAAATCCTCGACCAAAATGAGAATTGGTATAAAGTCGATTCCCAGTATGGTCAAGGGTGGGCCTCAAAGGAATTTTTCGAGGTATCCGCAAACACCAGCAGCAAGACAGCAACATCCCAGTCCAATATGATGGGGCAAGTGACTGCTGATATTGTAAATGTCCGGGAAGAACCGTCCGGCAAAAGCACCGTCGCTGGCAAGCTGACAAAAGGAACAAACGTAACCATCCTATCGCAAAAATCTGATTGGACAAAGGTCAGCTATTCCAATTTAACTGGATGGGTCAGTTCTGAGTTTATTTCCAAAGAATCAAACTCATCGACCGCTACAGCTAAAAAAGAAGCGAGTAACTCGGTGGGAACGATAACAGCCGACAGCTTGAATGTCCGTTCCGACACCTCCTATAATTCAAAAATAGTGGGGACTGTGTCAAAAGGAGAGAGTTATTCAATTAGCGAAGAGAAGAACAGCTGGGTGAAAATCGAATATCAACCCGGCAGCTACGGCTGGGTAGCCAGCTGGTATATCCAAAAAGGCTCTGAAAAAACGAGCGACTCCTCGCAAACAACAAAGGTAAGCAAGATTACCATATTGCAAGATGGCACCAATATCCGTGTTTCCCCGGAGGTCCAATCAGATGTCCTGCTTCGTGCAGATGAAGGGGATACTTTTTCGGTAACCAGTATCCAAAATGATTGGTACCAAATAACATTAGCAAACGGGAAAACCGGTTATGTCGCTGGCTGGGTGGTTAGCGCGGATGGTTCGGCCCCAAGCATCGTGAAGTCAGGTGCCGGAGACTATCTGAAAAACAAAACGATTGTTCTTGACCCTGGCCATGGCGGCGGGGATAACGGAACCACCGGAGCCAACGGAACATTGGAAAAGGAGCTGACACTCCGGACGGCCCGGCTCTTATATGACAAATTAACCTCAGCGGGAGCAAATGTCTATCTGACGAGAAGCAGTGATACCTTTATTTCACTGCCATCCAGGGTAAGGGCGGCCCAAGTTTACAGTGCGGATGCCTTTATCAGCTTGCACTATGATAGCAGCGTGGACCGGAGTGTCCGGGGAATGACCGGTTATTATTATCATGACTTCCAAAAACCGTTGGCCAATACTGTTTATACGGCAACAGTAGGACAAACCAAAATGAATAACCGGGGTGTGCAGTTCGGCGATTATCATGTCCTACGGGAAAACAACAAAAACGCGGTATTGATTGAGCTTGGATACTTGAGCAATCCTGAGGAAGAAGTGACATTGAAATCACGGGGTTTTCAAGAGAGTGCAGCGAGCGGTTTGTATGAAGGCTTGGCACGTTATTTTAAACAATAAAAATGCTTGGTCCCGATTGGGCCAAGCATTTTTTACGCTCTACTCTCCACTATTAACGTAACCGGTCCGTCGTTGGTCAATTGGACATCCATCATCGCACCGAAAATCCCGGTCTCCACATGGATCCCTTTCTCCCGAAGCAATTGATTGAATCTGTCATAAATCTGAATGGCATGCTCCGGCCGGGCTGCCTCCGCAAAGCTGGGACGACGTCCTTTCCGGCAATCCCCGTATAGGGTAAACTGCGAAACGGACAAAATTTCGCCGCCTACATCCAGAAGGGACAGGTTCATCTTTTGGGCTTCATCTTCAAATATCCGGAGGTTTGGAATCTTTTCGGCCAAGTAAGCGGCATCCTCTTCGGTATCATTGTGGGTGACCCCAACCAGCAGCACAAGCCCTTTGGTAATTTGTCCTGTGACTTCCCCGTCCACGGTGACCCGGGCGGCTTTACTCCGTTGAACAACAATACGCATATTTCAGACTCCTTAATTCATCATTCGGCGAACTGAATAAATATCCGGGATTTGTTTAATCCGGTCTACCACTTTTTGCAGATGCGTGACATTATGAATCGCAATGGTCATGCTAATGGTGGCCATTTTATTGCGGTCGGTTTTACCTGTCACAGCATTAATATTGGTCTTTGTCTCATTGACGGCCTGAAGAACTTCATTTAACAAGCCTCTCCGGTCAAAACCGCTGATTTCAATATCGACGTTATATTCTTTGCGGTCATTTAACGACGATTCCCATTCCACCGGTATCAGACGCGATTGGGCATCATTCGAATCGATATTCGTACAGTCTGAGCGGTGCACCGAAACCCCGCGTCCCTTTGTAATATATCCGACAATTTCATCTCCCGGCACCGGGTTGCAGCATTTCGACAGGCGGATCAATAAGTTATCAATTCCTTGAACCCGCACACCGGATTCGCGTCTTTTCGAAGGACCCGGAACGGCCTTCAGGTCGGTAATCACATTGGTGATATTTGAGGATTGTTCCTGGTCGCGCTTTTTACGCCACTTTTCAGTCAGCCGGTTGGCAACCTGCAGGGCGGTAACCCCGTTATACCCGACCGCTGCATACATATCCTCTTCGTTGGTAAAATTAAACTTCTCAGCGACTTTTTTCAAGTTTTCCGGAGTCAATATTTCCTTCACGTCAAACTCCATGCCGCGGATTTCTTTTTCTACCAGTTCTTTGCCTTTTTCAATATTTTCATCCCGGCGCTGCTTTTTAAAGAAGGCACGGATTTTATTTTTTGCTTGGGAAGTTTGCGCCAGCTTTAGCCAGTCCTGACTAGGCCCATAAGAATGCTTGGAGGTTAAAATCTCTACGATATCACCAGTCTTAAGCACATAGTCAAGAGTGACCATCTTGCCGTTGACTTTTGCACCTATTGTCTTATTGCCAATTTCAGAGTGAATCCGGTAAGCGAAATCAATAGGAACAGAACCGGACGGCAATTCAATGACATCGCCTTTTGGTGTGAACACAAACACCATGTCAGAAAACAGGTCAATCTTTAATGACTCCATAAACTCTTCGGCATTGGCCGTATCGTTTTGGAACTCAAGAATTTCCCTAAACCAGGTAAGCTTTTGCTCAAAGGTGGAACTGTCGTTGACAGCCTTCCCTTCCTTATATGCCCAGTGGGCGGCAATCCCGTATTCAGCAATCCGGTGCATTTCAAAGGTCCGTATTTGGACTTCCAAAGGATCTCCCTTTGGCCCTATAACGGTCGTATGCAACGATTGGTACATATTTGGCTTTGGCATCGCAATATAATCTTTAAAGCGTCCAGGCATCGGTTTCCAGCAGGTATGGATAATACCTAAAACCGCATAACAGTCTTTTATGCTATTAACCACGATTCGGACAGCCAGCAAATCATAAATTTCACTGAATTGTTTATTTTGCAAAGCCATTTTTCGATAGATGCTATAAATATGCTTCGGACGCCCGGAAATTTCGGACTTAATGGAAACTTCGCCTAAACGGTCTCTTACCTCGTCAATGACATCATCAAGGTATTGTTCGCGTTCTTCCCGCTTCTTTTTCATTAAGTTAACGATCCGATAATATTGCTGCGGATTCAAATACCGTAAGGCGGTATCCTCCAGCTCCCACTTAATTTTTGAAATACCCAGACGATGGGCCAAAGGTGCGAAAATCTCAAGTGTCTCATTTGCAATTCGGCGCTGCTTTTCCGCCGGCAGATGTTTAAGCGTCCGCATATTATGCAGCCGGTCAGCCAGTTTAATCAAAATGACCCGAATGTCTTGGGCCATAGCGACAAACATTTTTCGATGATTTTCTGCCTGTTGTTCCTCGTGCGATTTATATTTAATTTTTCCTAATTTTGTTACTCCGTCGACCAGCATGGCCACTTCTTCATTGAACTCAACCTCAAGGTCTTTTAAGGTCACATGGGTGTCCTCAACAACGTCATGAAGAAATCCAGCCGCTACTGTTGCCGGGTCCATCTCCAAATCCGCCAGAATTCCGGCAACCTGAATGGGATGAATGATGTAGGGCTCGCCTGATTTTCGATATTGGTCACGATGGGCATGTTTAGCGTATTCGTACGCCTTTTTAACTAACTCCACATGCTCTTCATTTAAATATTTTTTGGTTTTGTCAAGGACTTGGTCGGCCGTTAACACTTGATCATTCGCCATGAGATCACCTTTATTTTCTATCTCAATTTAGTCTGCCAAGGCAAACTAGTGTCTGCCTGATTTGTCCAAATAGGACGCCGGGTGGCAGTGATATTAATATATAATTTCATTCTAGAAAAAATTGTTACTATATTAGAATGATTGTTACTATTATCGATAAAAATAACCAAGATGTAAAGTAATTGAGACATATTTTCCATAAATATTGAAAAAATGTGTCGAATACACTAAATAAAACTCTAAAAGAATAGAACAAAGAGAGCACTCTAAAAACCGAGTGCCCTCCCTGATAAATTAATACTGCATGAGTGTTAAAATATCATATCCGTCTAGTTTGCTCCGGCCTTCTAAATAAGTTAACTCCACTAGAAACGCAATACCGGCCACGACTCCGCCTAGCTCTTCCACTAATTTAATGGTGGCATCAATGGTACCACCGGTTGCCAGCAGGTCATCCGTAATCAGAACACGCTGTCCAGGTTTAATGGCATCCTTATGAATGGTTAAAACATCTTTTCCATATTCCAGCCCATAACTGACTTTAATCGTTTCACGGGGAAGTTTGCCTTCTTTGCGAACGGGTGCAAATCCCACACCAAGCGCATAGGCCACAGGGCAGCCAATAATGAACCCCCTTGCTTCCGGTCCAACAATTATATCAATTTGTTTATCTTGGGCATACTCGACTATACTGTCGGTTGCGAATTTATATGCCTCGCCATCATTCATTAGCGGCGTAATGTCTTTGAAAACGATTCCTTCTTTCGGATAGTCCGGGACAATGGCGATAAATTGTTTTAAATCCATTCTTAAATTGCCTCCTCAATTTCGACCGACTCATGAATGACTTGATCAAACCAATCTTTTAACTCTTGATAAGAGGACAATAATAACTCTCTTTCAAGGGCATATTGAAGATGTTTAGTTTGGTAAATTTTCGAGTCAGTTAAATCACGCTTTTGCGATTGTTTATTTAGACTGATAAATCCATTGTTTATTGTAACAAAATCCAGTTCAGAAAACACCTGGGACATAAAAACAATTGTTTCCCGCTTCCAGCCCCGCCGTTTGGCGATATCATCCGCGTACCGCTTTAAATCAAGCGGTCCAAACTTCATAAGAAATGCATAATACCATTTAAAGTGATCGCGTGAAGGGATCATACTAAAGAAATCACTCGATTCTTTGTAAAAACATGCATAGATTCTTGAAGGCTTTACTCCTTGCAGCAGATGGAGCAGGATGTCTTTTGAAGGAGGAAAGTCGGCCAGTACCAGGTTTATGTCTACAGCATGGAAGCTTTGCGCTGCTTGGACGTCTTGTATATAGATTGCTTCTTCCTTCAGATTCCTATCTATTTTTTCCAGATTTTCTTTGTTAAAAACAATGATTTTCCGGTTTTCGGCGGGTACAATCCGGCCTAAGCTGCTTAACTGAGCTTGACCTCGATAATCAAACAGCTGCCAATCGGCAACAGCAAGATCCTGAACAAAAATTTGCGGTTTACGTATATTGTTCCATTCATTAATGGACAATTCTCCGATTAATGAAATTTTTGCGGCAGGTGATATTTCATCCACCAAAGATCCCAGGCCGAACCCAATGCCATCAAGATTAGCCCCGTTGTCATTTAGTAACACTTTTAGATGGCTTTGGTCGCTGCCGATTTTTTTAATGCTTGAGATTTCTGCATTGCTAATTAAGACCTTTGGCTTTGCGTTATCCATCCCAAATGGCGACAGCGAATTCATTTCCTCGAGAGTCTTTAAATCGATTTCCCCTAAGCCTACCTCTTGGTCCAAATAAGTGACCGGAACGAAGTCTTCGTCCGTTAACACGGTTTCGGCCAGCTGATTAAGCCGGTTTCGGAGCCCATCCACGTCATCCAAGCTTAAAGTCATTCCCGCAGCCATCGGATGTCCGCCGAAATGGGGGAGAATGTCCCTGCAGGTGGAAAGGTTTTGGAACATATCAAATCCGGCTATGCTGCGCGCGGAACCTTTTGCTACCCCCTTCTCTTTGTCAAAACTTAACACAATTGTAGGGCGGTAATACTTTTCCACAAGCCTTGAGGCGACAATCCCAATTACCCCGGCGTTCCAGCCTTCTTTTCCGACAACCAGAACCTTGCTGGAGGCATCCGAATAATATTTGTCCACCTCTTCCATCGCTTCTTCCGTAATGGTATTCACAATGGACTGGCGCGTTTTATTCAGGGCTTCCATTTCTTCTGCCATTTGCCCCGCTTCAAGCGGGTCTTGGGTAAGAATAAGCTCGACCGCCAAATCGGCGTCCGCTAACCGGCCGACAGCGTTAATGCGCGGGGCAACGGAAAAACCGATTGTCTCTTCACTTATCGATAATGGGTCCACACCGGCAGTCTTAAGCAACGCCCTAAGGCCGATATTGCCAGTGTTTTTTAAATTTTGTAATCCCTTTTTCGCAATCAGGCGGTTTTCATCCTTTAAGGAAACTAAATCGGCAATCGTCCCGATTACGGCGATCTCTAACAGATGGTTTGGCAACTTACCATATAAGGCATGGGCTAATTTAAAGGCTACCCCTACACCTGCCAGTTCACGGAACGGGTATGTGCTTCCGGGAAGCTTGGGATGAATGATGGCCAAAGCTTCCGGCAACACGGGCCCTGGCTCATGATGATCGGTAATAATTAGGTCAAGCCCGAGTTCCTTGGCCACTTCGGCTTCATGAACGGCTGCAATCCCTGTATCGACCGTGACAATTAGTTTGATGCCGGTTTCCGCGGCATGCCGGAACGCGGCTTCATTTGGTCCATACCCTTCTGTAAACCGGTTAGGTATGTAAAATTGCACATCCGCACCTAGTTCACGAAGCGTAATCATTAAAACTGATGTACTGCTTACTCCATCAGCATCATAATCTCCATATATAAGAATGGGTTCTTGCCTGTCAATGGCAAGACGGATTCTGCCAACCGCAGTATCCATCCCTGTTAGTAAATACGGATCGTGGAATTCATCTTTTCCAAATAAAAAATACCGTGCAGAATCAACGGTATCCAATCCACGATTGACAAGAAGCGATGCAGTTAGAGGTGTAATGTTTAATTCCGTTTCCAGTTTTCCAACTAGATGTGGTTCGGGTTTTCGGACAACCCATCTTGTTTTTGACTTTAACATAGTTTAAGTTCACCTCTTTAGACTTTCTTATTATACAGGAGCGTTAGGCTTGTTTCAATAAGAAAAGCGGAAGCACCCCTAGAGGCACTCCCGCTTCAATTCATTATACTTGCGGCTGATCGCTGTAATTTTTCTTTTCTTTCACAGTCTTGATCGGGCCGTTCTTTTTCAATTCACGTACCTTCAAAACATACCATACCGGGCCGGCAATACAGACGGAGGAATAAACCCCAACTATTAAGCCCACAAATAACGCGATGGAGAAGTTGCGAATCGATTCACTGCCAAAAATAATTAAAGCAATTGTGGTAATAAGTACCGTCAAAACTGTATTTATTGAACGTGTCAAGGTTTGACGAATACTTACGTTCATCACTTCAGCAATATCCTCAACTGTTTTAAGCCGGCGTTTCTTATGCATGTTTTCACGCATCCGGTCAAAGGTAACGATCGTATCGTTGATGGAATAACCTACGATGGTCAATACTGCAGCAATAAACGTCAAGTCGACTTCCAACCGGGTCAGACTGAAAAACGCAACCATAAAGAACGCATCATGCAGCAAAGAGGCAATTGCGGCAATCGCCATTGAAAACTCGAAACGGATCGTTGTATAGATAACAATACCAACAGATGCAATCAGCAGGGCAATCATTGCATTTTTGGCCAGTTCTTTTCCTACTTGAGGTGACACCGTACTAACGTTTGGCTCATGGCCAAATTCCTTATTCAGTCCCTTTTTAACCTCGGCGATTTTATCCTTAGACAGAACCCCGATCATTCTCGCGGCGGCATGAGTTTTGTCACCGGACAATACAATATCGTCCGAATTCACATCTAGTTTTTCTAAAGCAGATTGGACCTGGTCCGTTGTCATCGCTTTGTCGGATACCACTTCAATCCGAGTCCCGCTTGAAAAGTCAATCGACAAATTCAATTTCATCACAATCAGAATAATCAACCCAGCAACCAGAAGGAGACCGGAAATAGTAAAGAATTTCTTTCTGGGCTTAGCAAAATCAAGTTTATCAAAGCGGGTTGGCAAATCTAACGTATCGACATTATCAGAGATATCTCGGATGTCAGACTTCTTAACACCAAACCAGCCTAGTTTATTCTTCAAGAGACCGCTATGAACAAAAAGTCCAAGTAACAGACGAGCTAAGTAAACAGAGGTTAAGAAGCTCATTAGAATACTGATAATTAACATTGTGGCAAACCCTTTAACCGAACTGTTTCCATAGAAGAATAAAACAGCTGCAGTCAAAATCGTTGTCAGGTTCGAGTCGAGGATGGAGGTAAACGCATTTTTCTCTCCAGCCTGGTACGCGGCTTTAAGCGATTTTCCGACCTTCAGTTCTTCTCTTATCCGCTCGTAGGTGATGATATTGGCATCGACAGCCATCCCGATACCAAGGATAATCGCCGCAATCCCCGGCAATGTGAGAACCCCATTCATCCAATCGAAAATTAGCAGAACTAAATAAGTAAAAATGCTTAAGGTAATCGTCGCAATGAATCCTGGGAAACGATAATAGAAAATCATAAACAAGAAAATAACTAACACACCGATTATACCGGCGTAGATTGTGTCATGTAAGGCTTGTTCCCCAAATTTCGCCCCAACAGAAGTGGAGTAAACCTCATGTAACTTCACAGGCAGTGCGCCGGCATTTAATAGGGAAGCCAAGTTTTTTGCTTCTTCAGCTTTGAAATTACCGACAATGGACACTGTGTTTGAATTGAAGACTTGATTTACAGTTGGAGCTGATAGATATTTAGGGTCTTTTTTAGTAGCCTCTGTTTTAAAAGAATCCCCTTTTTCATAATCAAGCCAAATAACCAAAACATTGTTGGGTGCCATATTCAATATATCTTGTGTGACTTGTTTAAATTTATCGCTGCTCTTTAATGTAAGGGAAACACTCGGATTTCCATTCTCGTCGAACGTTTGCTTGGCACCGCCTTGTTTTAAATCCGAACCATCCATCATTAACTTATCGTTGGCATCACGGAAAGTCAGATTTGCCTGCGTGGAAAGGATTTCCCGGGCTTCATTTTGGTCCTTTACCCCAGCGAGCTGGACACGAATCCGGTTGTTTCCTTCAATTTGAATAACCGGTTCACTGACACCAAGGACGTTGATACGACGATCTAGTGCTTCGGCAGTATCCGCCAAAACATCTTTATCAATTACCTGGCCCTTTTTGGCAGGCTGTACTTCGTATAAGACCTCAAATCCCCCTTGGAGATCCAGCCCCAGTTTAATGTTATTTAAGATATTCTTGGTGGTTACTCCCATCGAGCTGGCAAATAACACAATCAGCAAAATGAAAGCAACAATTCTACTGCGCTTTACCATTATGTATTGTCCTCCTTAAAAATGCACGTGCTTAGCACGTTACCAAAAAGCTCCTTATCCCGCTATAAAAAAATTACTGCTTTCATTATGGAATAGTTAAATAGGGCTGTCAATTTCAATATTAGGAAAATGATTGCGGTCAATCCTGCATTTTGTAAGCCTCGAATCTAATACCTGCTTGTCCCAATTACCCTTATTTTAATAGTTCTCTTAATTCATTTTCATCATCGAGAGAGAATTCGGACGTTTTATAGGATTCTATGGCTGCAAAATTCATATAATCGCCGATCTTTACCGAGAGAATATCATCAACTATTTGGTACAGTTTAACTTCGTCCGTGACCTTTCTCCACTTTTTCTTTGTCAAAAAGTCCCAAAGCCCGGATTCCGAGACCGAATCATAACCCAAAAGGCGAAATTCCTCGAGTTTACTAACCATTGCAGGCTGTACTTGGGTGCGAAACTGATCAAAATTCAGGATATTATCCATCTTAAACCTCCTAAAGGAGAAACCCCTCCAATTATTTAACTATCCAACAACTTGTCATGCTTTGTCCATCATGATGCATATAGTTAATTGTATATGATATCGCCTATTTTGAGAAGGTGGGAAGAAGGTATGTCAAAGTTTTTAAAAGGGACGGTTATTCTTTTAATTGCCGGCTTAATCACCCGGGTTCTCGGGTTTATTTATCGGATTGTTCTCGCGCGCAGTATCGGGGAAGAAGGCGTTGGGCTCTATATGATGGCTTATCCCACCTTTATTCTCGTGGTAACCATTGTCCAGCTCGGGCTGCCAGTCGCGATTTCAAAGAATATTGCTGAAGCGGAAGCCAGAGGAGATTATAGTGAAATAAAAAAAATACTGGTCGTATCACTGGCAACGACCGTAAGTTTGGCTGTCATCCTTACTCCCGCTTTACTGCTGCTTGCCCCGATTCTGTCCACTACCTTGTTTACGGACCAAAGGACGGTTTATCCTTTATTGGCGATAGCTCCGGCCATCCCAATTATTGCGGTTTCTTCCGTCATCAGGGGTTATTTTCAAGGGCGGCAAAATATGCGTCCGTCAGCTTTGTCCCAAGTTTTTGAACAGGTGGTCCGGATTACCTTGATTGCCGTCATGACCAAAGCGTTTTTGCCATATGGGATAGAATATGCGGCTTCCGCCGCCATGGCCGCCTCTGTTCTTGGTGAGCTCGTTTCACTAATTTATCTGTTGACCACTTTTAAGTTAAAGAAGCGATTTAAGCTGAGAACAAATTTTTTTCAATTTATGCAAAAAGGAAAGCAGACCTTCACAAATTTGATGGAGATTGCCTTACCGACGATGGGAAGCAGAATGATTGGCTCGGTTTCTTGGTTTTTTGAACCCATTGTGGTTGCCCACAGCTTAGCGCTTGCCGGCGTACTGTCGGTGGATGCGACCAAACAATACGGGGCCCTGACCGGTTATGCCATGCCATTGTTGATGCTGCCGTCTTTCGTTACCTATTCATTGGCTACCTCATTGGTGCCGGCGATCAGCGAAGCGAATTCCCATAAAAACAGTAAGTTGATTGGATATCGGATCCAACAAGCCTTGCGTTTTACGTTTTTAACAGGTGGACTGGCTGTCATTGTCCTGTACGTTTTAGCAGACCCGCTGATGGAGCTGATGTATGGTTCCAACAAAGGTTCCTATTTTATCAGGGTAATGGCCCCGTTCTTCTTGTTCTACTACTATCAAGGCCCGTTGCAGGCCGTCCTGCAGGCACTCAATCTCGCTAGGGCCGCGATGGTTAATAGCTTGATTGGGGCAGTCGTGAAAACAGCGGTTATCTTTGCGCTTGCTTCACAGCCTGCCTTTGGTATAACCGGTGCGGCATTAGCCATTGTGACCGGCTTTGTTTTAGTTACCATTCTGCATTTTGCCACGGTACTAAAAAGAATTGCCTTTCCCTTTTATATTCGCGATTACCTAAAAGGGTTTTTGGTAATGGGGGCTGCCGGGTGGTTTGGCTTTTGGTTATTTGGAAATGTGTTCTTGTCAGAGGGGTTAGTCATCCGGACTTTGACGGCGATGACGGGTATGACAGTTTCCTATTTGATCTTACTGCTCGTGTTTCGACTAATTAAACGGAACGAATTAGAAAAGATTCCTTGGATTGGGCATTTTTTTGCGATGTAAATATGTGAGGGCATTTTATCACGAACAATGGGGTCAGGTTATGGCAGCTTTTACAAAAGCGTGCTGACCTGACCCCTATTTACCTCGGTGCTGTTTTTTTGGGCCGCTCGGATTTTTGAAGCCTTCCCTATTTACCCTGAAACCACTTTTTGGGGCCACTCGGGAGTTTGCCGCCTTCCTTTTTACTATGACACCACTTTTTTGAGCAACTCGGGATTTTGGCGCCTTCCCTATTTATTTGTTCATTCTTTTTATGTTTCATCTTTCAAATCGATATAAAATTTCCCACTTTCGTAACTACAAAAAGAAATCTTCTTAATATCACGGTACCCTTGCTTCTTCAGTTCTTGGCGCAGCCAAAGGTTGGTCTTTTGAATTTTTTTCAAATTCTCCTCATCAATATTGCCATCCAATATTAACGGTATCGTGATGTCCCCGTTTTTTTGGTTTTTTTGGCTGCTAGGCTTTTCGATAACGGATAAGCTCCCCGACGATTCCAGAATCGCAAACTCGACGTCAGCAATACTGCGGATATCTTTTTGCCTCAACTGGGTCATTAAATCATCAAAATTATAACGTTGCTGCTTCATGGCCTTTTCGTCAATCTTTCCTCTGTTGATGATCACACTTGGCTTGCCGTCCACAAAATCCCTGAACCTCTTACTTTTTAGCGAAATAATCGAGGAGGTAACTTGAATGGCCATCAATAATAACATGGGTAGGACGGTGTGAATCAAGGAACGTTGATAGTCCTCGATTGCAATAATGGCCATTTCACCAATCATGATAAACACAACTAGGTCCAGCACACTCAATTCCCCTATTTCTCTTTTGCCCATTAACCTGAATATTCCTAGAATCAATATATAGAAAAATATCGTACGAAAAATGATATTTAGATATTCCTCCACTTGTATACCTCTCCTTTAGTTGCATTCTGTTTTATTTTGACCAAGAAGAGCGCAAATCATGAAAGGTAAAATCTTCAAAAGCCATGGGGTTTTGGCAAATTTTTATTCTACTTTTATTTGCTGGTGAATACGCTTGTACTAGGTAACAAATGTTGTCTAAGGGGCCGGCAGAATAGCTTGCGGCGCTTCGTCCCTTAGATAGTCAAAGGGGGAGAGAAAAATCGAATCAAAAAGTCTTGGAATGTCGATTGTTTATGGCCTGATCTTCATTTTTGCCTTTGCGATCGTCTGCAGCTTGATATTTTCCTTACTCTTGAGATTTACTTCCGTCCAGGAATCTTCACTTCAATACGTCGTAACGGCATTATCCTTTATCGGGCTGTTCGGGGGCGGCTTTTTGTCCGGCGGCAAGCGTAAAGAAAAAGGCTGGCTGATTGGCGGGTTAACTGGACTAGTATACTCGCTGATTATCTTCTTATCCCAATACTTGGGCTACGACCGCCTGTTTTCAGCCGAGCAATTCATCTATCATACCTGCTATGTTCTCATAGCCATGATGGGCGGAATCTTAGGCGTGAATATCTCAACCGGCAATTCTCGATCTGCATAAAAAAAGGAAGCCTGCGGCTTCCTTTTTTTGCGTTATTTCTCAAGGTTAACTTCTTTCGTTTCAGTTGTTTCTTTTGGCTGCTTTGGTTCTTTTGGAGCTTCTTTGCTTGGTTCAGTTACTTCCCGAATCGCATTACGGTCGTATGTAAGACGGCTGCCATCTCCGCATTTAATGACGACTTTGTTTTCATCAATGGAATCAATAAAGCCGTGCAATCCGCCGATGGTGACAATCTTATCACCTTTTTTCAAACTGCCCTGCATGTTCTGAACAGACTTTTGACGCTTCTGCTGCGGACGGATTAACAAGAAATAAAATAACACAAACATTAATATTAATGGAATTAATCCACCTAATCCTGACATTCTATCGTTCCCTCCTTTCAAACGGTTCTTCTTTAGAAATTTTTCGCATTTGGCTTGTTAAAACCATATTGCTCAAAAAATTCTTCCCGGAAATCACCAAGCCGGTCTTCCCTGATGGCTTGTCTGACCTTCTCCATTAATCTTAACAGAAAATAGAGATTATGGTAAGACGTTAATCGAATTCCAAATGTTTCGTTACAATGAATCAAATGACGGATATAGGCGCGGCTGTAATTCCGGCATGTGTAGCAGTCACATTCCGGGTCCAATGGCCCGAAGTCACGGGCGTATTTGGCATTTTTCACAACCAGCCGTCCTTGGCTCGTCATCAGGGTGCCATTTCTGGCAATCCGGGTAGGCAGAACACAGTCGAACATGTCAATTCCCCGAATGGATCCGTCTATCAGTGAATCAGGCGACCCCACTCCCATGAGATAACGCGGCTTATTCGCCGGCAACAACGGTGTGGTATATTCAAGCATACGATTCATGATGTCTTTTGGTTCCCCGACAGACAGCCCGCCAACCGCATACCCTGGAAAATCAAGCGAAACAAGGTCCTGCGCGCTTTGTTTTCTAAGCTCTTCGTATTCCCCGCCTTGGACAATTCCAAATAATCCTTGGTCCTCCGGGCGCTGGTGCGCTTTTAAGCAGCGTTCTGCCCATCTGGAGGTACGCTCCACTGATTTTTTCATGTACTCAAAGGTGGCCGGATATGGAGGGCATTCATCAAAAGCCATCATGATATCCGAGCCAAGTGCGTTTTGGATTTCCATTGACTTTTCTGGTGATAAAAATAATTTTTCGCCGCTAAGATGATTGCGGAAGTGAACCCCTTCTTCTTCAATTTTCCGGAATTCACTTAAACTGAATACCTGGAAGCCGCCGGAATCGGTCAAAATGGCGCGGTCCCAGTTCATGAATTTATGCAGCCCGCCTGCCTCCTTGATGATTTCATGACCCGGGCGTAACCATAGATGATACGTATTGCTCAAAATAATTCCGGCACCCATTTCTTTTAAATCTTCTGGTGCCATCGTTTTGACAGTGGCCAATGTACCAACCGGCATAAACGCAGGGGTCTCAAAAGAGCCATGCGGAGTGTGGACTCTCCCCAGCCTTGCCCCTGTTTGTTTACATGTTTTTATAAGCTCATAACGAATTGCAGTCAAATTGTTTTCTCCCTTCTGGCACCAGCAGACTAAATGATGAACATGGCATCGCCAAAGCTGAAAAAGCGATATCGTTCTTTTACAGCTGTATTATAAGCATGCAAAATATGTTCCCGGCCCGCCAACGCACTGACCAGCATAATCAACGTCGACTTAGGTAAATGGAAATTGGTAATCAATCCATCAATGGCTTTAAAGGTATATCCTGGGTAAATAAATATACTGGTCCAGCCGCTGCCGGCTTTAAACTTACCATCATGGGCCGATGCAATTGTTTCTAATGTCCGTGTGGAAGTCGTACCGACGGTGATGATTCTTCCACCCTTCTCACGCACTCCATTGAGCAACTGCGCCGTCTCTTCGGTCATCATATAAAACTCCGAGTGCATGTCATGTCCTTCAATATCATCCACATTGACCGGCCGGAATGTTCCTAAGCCGACATGGAGAGTAATAAAGGCGACATGAACACCCATTTCCCTGATTTCATTTAGCAGTTCTTCAGTAAAATGAAGTCCGGCCGTTGGGGCAGCCGCTGACCCCGGTTCTCTGGCGTAAACCGTTTGGTAACGATCCTTATCTTCCAATCTTTCTTTGATATATGGAGGCAGAGGCATCTCACCTAGCTGGTCAAGTACCTCGTAAAAAATCCCACTGTAGCTGAACTCCAATATTCTGCCGCCATGTTCCAATGTTTCGGTGCAAACTGCTTTTAGAAGGCCATCGCCAAATTCAAGTTCGGTTCCTTCTTTGACCCGTTTTGCGGGCTTCACCAAGGTTTCCCACCGGTCGCCTTCAATCTGTTTTAACAGCAATACTTCAATATGGGCACCCGTATCGGTTTTAACGCCAAAAAGGCGTGCAGGAAGGACCTTGGTATCATTCAATACAAGGCAGTCCCCCTCATGCAAATACCCGGTAATATTTTTAAATATTTCATGCTTTATTTCGCCTGTTTCCTTATTCACCACCATTAACCGGCTATCCGCCCGGTTTTTCAATGGTACTTGGGCAATTAATTCTTCAGGCAACTCAAAATCAAATAAATCCAGTTTCATTTTTAAACATCCCTATCTTTAACGAAATCTGCCGACACAATATAAAATGACCGATAAGATGATGCTTACAACAATCGACGTGACCACCGGAAAATAAAAGGTGGTATTTCCCTTTTTTATGAAGATATCACCGGGAAGTTTACCGAGATGCAACAACGGCATCAGCAATCCAATCAGAAAAATAACGCCTCCGATTAGCATGAGCGCTTTCGATAGACCACTCACGGTGCCGGCACCTCCATCCCAAAATGGTGATAGACAGCCGGGGTCACGATTCTTCCCCTCGGAGTCCGTTGAAGGAAACCAATTTGCAGCAAGTATGGTTCATAGACGTCTTCAATCGTTTCCGATTCTTCCCCAATCGAGGCAGCGATGGTATCTAGTCCTACCGGACCGCCGCGAAACTTTTCAATGATTCCTTTTAACAGCTTATGGTCGATATGATCAAGGCCAAGCCGGTCTACCTGAAGCAGTTCCAACGCTTCATTTGCAAGAGATAAGTCTATCGTCCCATTTCCCTTCACTTGAGCAAAATCACGTACCCTGCGAAGAAGTCGATTGGCAATCCTCGGGGTCCCCCTTGCCCGTCTCGCGATTTCTGCCGCGGATGCATCATCGATTTCGGTTTCAAATAATTCGGCAGTTCTTTTCACAATATTTTTTAATTGGTCTTCTTTATAATACTCAAGCCGGCTCAAAACTCCAAATCGGTCCCTTAATGGCGCTGACAATGAACCAGCCCTTGTGGTAGCTCCGACGAGGGTAAACGGCGGAAGATCGAGACGAATCGACCGGGCGCTCGGTCCTTTGCCAATCACGATATCAAGGCAAAAGTCCTCCATAGCCGGATACAGCACTTCCTCAATCGACCTTGGCAGCCGATGTATTTCATCGATAAACAACACATCGCCCGGCTCAAGAGCGGTAAGAATGGCCGCCAAATCACCCGGACGCTCAATCGCTGGGCCCGAGGTAGTTCTGATGTTTACTCCCATTTCGTTTGCAATTATTATGGCCAAGGTCGTCTTTCCCAATCCAGGCGGGCCATAAAGCAGAACATGGTCCAAAGTTTCCTTGCGAAGTTTGGCCGCCTGAATAAAGATTTCCAGGTTTTGTTTCACTTGGGTTTGGCCGATATATTGCTTTAACGTCTGCGGCCTCAAAGACTGCTCAAAACTCATCTCACTCTCGGTCGCTTCGCCTGATATAATCCGGTCTTCCATTAACATCACCTATTTCAAAAGCCGCTGCAGGGCTTTTTTAATATACTGGTCTGTGGAAAGCTGTTCTTTCCTTAGTTCCGGTGAAATCTTTTTTATTTCTTTTTCCGAATAACCAAGTGCCTTTAAAGCAAGAATGGCTTCATCAAATTCTGAATGATGCCCTGCGGCTGCTTCCAGCTGGAACTGGTCGGCATTGAAAAGGTTGGGAAAATAGTCGGGCACAATGTCTTGCAATTTCCCTTTTAAGTCGAGAATCATTTGCCGTGCCGTCTTTTTGCCGACTCCTGGGAACTTGACCAGGAAGCTTTCATCCTCTCCCTCAATCGCATTGACCACCTGCTGCACTTCCCCCGAGGCCAAAATCGCCAACGCACCTTTTGGGCCGATTCCGGAAACGTTCAATAATTTGGTAAACAGCCGTTTTTCTTCCCTCGAGTCAAAACCATATAAGGCCATGAGATCCTCACGAACATAATGGTAGGTATAAACTGTTACCATTTTCCCCATTCTGCCGGAATAAATAAACGGATTGGGCGTTCCAATTTGATAGCCAATCCCATTGTTTTCAATGACAATATACTCGGGTCCGACAAATTCAACCGTACCCTTAATAAATTCAAACATCCTCTTCTCTCCTCTAGTATCCTGCACCCGGATGCTTCATTCCACACTGTATCTCATTCTATCATACAATTTCGCAGGAGATGAAGAAAATAGCACATGCCAGAAATATTCGAAAATATAGGATGCGTCCTCTACCATGAGAAAGGATTTTCGGATTCGCAAATAAATCCAGGTAATTCGCAAATAAGCCTGCAAAATCCGCAGATAAGTTTCAAATTCACCTGCCAAACTACTGGCAGGCGCAAAAAAATCAGGCTGATAGGGACTTCAGTCTGATTTATGTGAGTAAACTATTCAATTTTGACCGAATAGGGTTTAAAAGTTTCCAAAACCTCCACATATCGGTCTTTCGTTTTAATCGGGATTCCTTCAATCAACTGCTGTTGGGTTTTACTTTCCAGTTTCTTTATGTCAATTTGGAAAAACGATTGAATGATTTTTGACCGGTCCGGCCGTCCATTATAAATCGTTAAAATCCCATCATCCGTCACGCCAAAGAATCCATTAGCTTTTAGCAAAGGCGATATATCATCCACCTGCTTCTGAAAAACAAACGTGGTTTCATCGATATCAACCAGTCGCCACTGGTCATATTTCGCCCAAAAATTTTCGATGGACCAGCATGTCTCATCCACAACCTCTTGGCTGATTTCCCCATCCAAATACATTCTTTCTAAAATGACCGTAAAGTGCAGAGGTTCTGTCTTCCTTTGATCATCCAATGGGGCGGCAGAGCCAGTCATGGTAATTCCGGCCGTAATGCCCAGAAACGCAAAGAAAACACAAAAAGCTTGTCGCAGTAGGGATATCCTCATCGTATTGAACCTCATGCTACTCACCTCTTATAGTAAAATATAACTATTTACAATTCTAGTTTAGCCGATAATTCCCTTTTTATCCTGTTAACTACATGAAAAGGGCAAAGCATGATGCTTTGCCCTCGTTTTTCTATTTTCCATCCGGTTCCGGCTGGCGCTGCTGATTGTTGATATTGCGGTCACGCCCAAGAGAACCTTCATCGAATATGACTTGAACCTGCCGCCCGTTTGCATATGGCTTAACGGCATCCTGAATGGCCCGCTTTGTGTCTGCCGCCTTACTGTCATCTTGCAATTTTACCGAAACAGTGATGGTATTGCCATATGAAACGGAACGGATACTCCTGACATTGTCCACATCAGCGACTTTGTTTCGGATGTTATCCGTGACATTTTCCTGATAACCGGGGGAAGTTGAGACACCTGCATTACCGATTTGTTTATTCAAGTGGCCATGGTAATTCATATCACTTGTACTAAAGCGATTATCACGCTGAAAAAAATTTCGGTCTGTCTTCGCAAGAGGTTTAGTCGGATTGTATGGATTTCCATTTTCATCTTTTGTCTGCAGCTTATTTCTTGTGTTTTCCTGATCTTCATCACCAAAGGTATGGTCTAGGAAATCAACCATCGGTCCATCATTGTCTCTGAGAACTTCATAATTTTTATCTGAATGGTTCTCATTCGAATAATATCCGAGGGGCCGTCCACCATTGTTATCTACGCGATTTCTGCCGATTTCGTCGTTATTGGCACAGCCAGCAGCCCCTGAGAGCATTAGGACTGAAAAAGGAATCATCCACCGTTTCTTGTTCAAGCGAAAAACCCCCTCTATACATCATGAGCATTTTTATTTGCTCATGATTAGGTTGTTAATTTCGAGGGGGTTTCATTCTTCCATAAATTGTACAGACGCATTAATCCACCAGCCGTTGAATTTGTTGCACAAACCTTTTCCGAAAATAATATTGTCCAACCGATAAATCAATCACTTGCTTTAATTTGTGTTCATTTGTATAAGCTTTTTCCCGCATGAGCCGGTTCCATTCCCGAAAAATATCGGCAGGATAGGCCAGCGCATGTAAAAATGCCTTATCTTGATGAAAGGCTTTCATTTGTTTATGCTGCCAAAGTCCCGGCAGCGACCAGTCGAGATGATACAGAATCCGATTGGCATATTGCAAATAGTCATATATCGGAGGGCCGATGGAGATTAAATCAAAGTCAATTAAATATAAATCACCACTCCTTGCCCTCAAGAAATTATGGTGGGCCACGTCACCATGGAGGATCACTTTGGGTTCATTCAACACCGCTTTATGGCTGTCACTCATTTTTTTTAACGACCAGTCCCCCCAAGCGATTATTTCCGAAAGCAAGGAGTGATCGACAAATCTTCGCAGAAAAGGACGATGATGACAAAAAATATCAAACCTTTCCTTCCATTTGCCAAGCAAATCCGCTTGTGGAAGTAGTGTTTGGTAACGGCTTACAAATTTGGAGGTAGTATCATGGAAAGTTTCCAGCAAATCCAATCCTTCTTGGCGATTTCTTCGGGATTGAAACGAAAAGGCAGTTTTATGTGGGGGAATATATTCCATACAGCCAAAATAATTACCGTTAAAAAATAGAGTCTCCCCTGTTTGCGAGGAAAGAAACTTATAGGTTTTGGAAAACCCTTCTTTCTTTAAAGTGGCCGTAAAAGCTTCCTGCAGCTTCAGTTTGTTAACGGAGTGGTACCCCTTGATGATAAAGGACCGTTTGGCTGTTTTGACCAGGAACACATGATTCCGGATTGGAATTCCTTCAAGGATTTTTAGGGAAAACTGCGACTGAAAATAAGAGAAGAGACGATTAAGATAATCATCGTCTCCTTTGTTGGCGTTATGAGCTGCTCTCATCGTGATACCCCTGTACCCCTTGGCCGACAGGTCCCATGCCATATGGGTTCATGAATGGGGGCTGAGCGGCACCCATCGGTACGTTATAAGGCGCACTGTAGATTGGCGGTGTGGGCGGTACAAAATTTTGTTGCACTGGAGTCCCTCCACCGCAGCCGCAATCCCCACCTGAAATGGTTGGCGGATTAAGCTCAGGCATATAAGCCATTTGTGAGCCAATGGTCATGTCTGGTGCTGTCATCCCAAAACCTTGTGGACGAGGCCCGACCATTTGCGGATAACCATAGGATGGGCCCGTGCCGTATGGATTTAGCCCAGGGTTGACAAGTGAAGGGTCCGTTGCAGAAGGTGTACCTGCCGGATACGTTCCAATCGGGCCTCCTGCAGGCTGGCCTGTAAATTCCGACATTTGCTGCATTGGCATTTGACCATAACCCATCGGCATTTGGCCTTGGCCCATTGGCATTTGACCTTCACTCATCGGCATCTGGCCATAGCCCATTGGCATTTGACCTGGACCCATTGGCATCTGACCATAGCCCATTGGCATTTGACCTGGACCCATTGGCATTTGACCTTCACTCATCGGCATTTGGCCGAAGCCCATTGGCATTTGACCTGGACCCATCGGCATCTGGCCATAACCCATTGGCATTTGACCTTGGCCCATTGGCATTTGGCCATAGCCCATTGGCATTTGACCTGGACCCATCGGCATCTGGCCTTGGCCCATTGGCATCTGGCCATAGCCCATCGGCATTTGGCCTTCACTCATTGGCATATGGCCGAAGCCTGCCGGAGTTTGGCCATAAAATCCCGGATCCATTCCCATTGGCTGCTGAAAACCTGTTTGAGCCCCCATGACAGCCCCACCAGGATTAAAGCCCGGAACCGGCGGGATAAAGGATGATTCATCCTCAAAGTGCTGCGGGATAAAAGCCGGGCCTGCTGGTACCGGTGGCATATATCCTGGCATAGCCCCCATTCCCGGAAAGCCATCCATACCTGCTCCCGGATGGTAAGGCATATACGGTTGGACAGGAAAGCCTCCGAATGGCGGGCAAAATCCCGAGCCAGGGAGAATCGGTGTAACCGGCACACAGTAGTCCTGTTGCTGCGGCATAACCATTGGTGCTTCCATAGGCGGTGGAGTTTGGATGGGCATTTCTTTTGCCGGCTGCATTTGAACGGGCGCTTCTTTAGGTGGTACAGGCGGCAGCACAGGCATTTTCACAGGCACTTCCTTTTTCACTTCTTCCTTTACTTCTGGAAGAATGTTCGCCTTTGGCGGAACCTGCGGCTGTTCTACTTTCACGTTTTGCATGTTCATCATATAATAATTGTTTACGTCAATTTCTGGGATAATTTGCAGGGGCATTTTGGGAGTATAAGGGACTTTCGGTGCTTCCACAACTGGCTGCTCTTTTGCAATTGGCACTTCTTTTACAGGAACCTCTTTGATCGGGACCTCCTTTATGGGAACCTCCTTCTTTGGTACTGGCATCTCTTTGATAGGCTGTTCCTTCAGCGGAAACTCTTTTTTGACTCCTAGATGTGAAACAGGCCCTTCTTTTTTTATCGTTCCACCTGTCGTTGGGACTTTTATTTTCATACCGGGCATAATCATATCAGGATTACTGAGCTGGGAGTTTAATTTTTTCAGCTCTTCAAAGTTCACGCCGTACTTCTTGGCGATCTTCCAAAGAGTATCCCCTTTCTGTACGATATGGATTTTCACTCTGATTTCCCTCCTATGCATAAGTCCATATAGTCTATGTGAGATTGGGCAAATTGCTAATATTCTTCAAAAAAACTTATGCTCTATTTTTAAAAATTATGTTTGTACAAGTCGAAAACTGGTCAAGGTCAGGGTTTCGCTGTTTTCTAATTTTCTATTGATATGATAAAATGGTTCATTATCCAACTGTTAGGGAGCGTTTTACCAAATGGAGCAAAGAAAAATTCTTGGGGAAGAACGGAGAACATTAATTTTACAATTATTAAAGGATAGCAGCGCGCCGATTAGGGGAAGTGAATTGGCGGAAAGAACTAATGTCAGCAGGCAGGTGATTGTCGGGGACATTACTCTGCTGAAGGCCAAAAACGAACCGATAATCGCAACAAGCCAAGGATATATGTATTTGAAACAAGCTATGGGTTCAACGGTCTATGAACGGACGGTGGCTTGTAAGCATGCGCCGGAGGATACGGAAAAAGAGCTGCTCCTCTTTGTCGACCATGGGGTCACGGTGAAAGATGTCAAAATCGAGCATGCGGTGTATGGCGACTTGACCGCGTCGATTATGGTTTCCAATCGCCAAGAAGTGCTGCAATTCATGGAAAAAATCAGAAGAACCCGGGCAGCGTTTTTATCTGAATTGACCGGCGGCATCCATCTCCATACCATTTCGGCCAGCAACGAAGGTGCACTGGGTAAAGCAGAAGCGGCTCTAAGAAAAGAAGGATTCTTAATGGAATACTAAACAACGTGGTTGGATGGGTGGGTGGGTCACTTTAGAGCCATCTACGTGACCCAGACTCGTTTTTTTACCTGTTCCTGGTCACGTAGAGCCTCTTTACGTGACCCTAATTCGTTTTTCCACCTGTTTCCCGGTCACGTAGACCCTCTTTATATGACCCAAACCCGTTTTTCCTCCCGTCCCCGGTCACGTAGAGCCTCTTTACATGACCCAAACCTGTTTTTCCTCCCGTTCCCGGGTGACCCTCTTTACGTGACCCTAATTCATTTTTCTACCCGTTCCCGGTCACGTAGAGCCTCATTACGTGACCCTAATTCGTTTTTCCACCCGTTCCCGGTCACGTAGAAGCGTGGCAGGAACAGAGATAAATTTCTCTTATTCCATTTGCCATTCATGGACGCATTGAGTTGTGCGAAAGGAATAATATAAAACGGACCCGAAAATAGGTCCGTTTTTTTAGTCAAATGTAATATTTAATTTAGGATAACTGCCGAGCAGCGTCACTCCGCAGCCTAATGCCTCCAGCTCAGCCATCGCTCCTGGAATTAGAACTTCATCCAATTTCATTTCCACATCAATAATAAAGAAATAATTGCCGATTCCCGTTTTCATCGGTCTTGATTCTATTTTGGACAGGTTAATTTTTCGCCAAGCAAAAGCCGACAGCACCTGATGCAATGAACCTGCCTGGTCAGAAGGAAGAGTGACCATCAAGGTGGTTTTATAATGCGAGGCACCACTTACCATTTGAAAATCCAGACTGTCGACCGATAACACCACAAATCGGGTATGGTTGTAATCAAAATCATGGATGTTTGGTTTAACTATTGTCAGCCCGTATTCCTCGGCGGCGAGCTCATTGGCAATGGCGGCCGCATCCCATTCAGGATTCTCCAAAACCATCTTCGCTGCTGCCGCCGTTGATGACACCGCTTCATACGGGACCCCTTTAAAATGATTATGTAAGAATTTGTGGCATTGGGCAATCGCGTGAGAATGGCTATAGATTTTCGTAACATTCTGCCAATTTGCGGCATTATCAGGGTGTACCATTAAATGCTGTTGAATCGGCAGGGTAATTTCCCCGACAATGGGTATTTGAACAACTTGAGTTAAATAATCCAGAGTGATATTGACAGATCCCTCTAATGTATTTTCCAGCGGGACCACCGCTAGGTCGACTTTCTTCTCGACCACCGCATCCATGCATTCCGGAATGGTTCTAAATGGATTTAATTCACACTCAGGAAATGCGTTTCTAACTGCAAATTCACAAAAAGTTGCCTTGGGTCCCAGATAACCTATTTTCACGTTTCTTCTACTCCCTTTCTAAACGAAAAGCGCCAGACAGGGGCAGCGGAATCTCCGCTTATGCCCCTGTTCCCAGCACTTCCACTTTCTCTACGAATTCAAGCTTTTTCAGTTTGGCAAGCAGTTCATCCATATCATTGGTCATACCTGAAGTATGTAAGGAAAGGGTGACGTTTGCCCGGCCTTGCAGCGGTATCGTCTGGTGAATGGTCAGGACATTACAGCCGGACTCCGCTACAACGCTCAATAATTTTGACAGGGTACCGGAACGGTCTTCTAGATGAAAGAACAAGGAAACCAGCCGTTCTTGTTTAATCGTTGAAAAAGGAAACACTGTATCTTTATACTTATAAAAAGCACTGCGGCTCAAATCGACTTTTTGCACTGCTTCCCCAATGGACTCTGCTTTTCCCCTTTCAAGCATTTCTTTTGCCTGAATGGTTTTTCGCATCGCTTCCGATAATACATCTTCCCGGACTAAAAAAAACTTTTTTTCTGAGTTATCCATTTCTCTCCTCTACCTCTTTAAGGCCTGTCTTATTCTACAAACTCAAACTCAAATTCCAATAACCTGACGATATCGCCGTCTTTTGCTCCTCTTTCCCTTAGGGCATCATCCACTCCCATGCCGCGAAGCTGGCGAGCGAAACGACGAACCGATTCATCTCTTGAAAAATCAGTCATCTTAAACAAACGTTCCAGTTTTTCGCCAGAAAGCATAAACGCCCCATCCGGACCTCTTGTAATCTTAAACGAATCTGGACCAGCTTCGTGTTTATAGAGAACACGATTAATTCCGGTTTCCTCTTCTTCCTCATGCTGCAATGGAAACTCTGGTGTTTCCTCGAGTTTATCAGCTACAGAAAATAACAACTCTCTTAGACCTTTTCTGGACAGAGCCGAGATTGGAAAAATAGGATAATCCTCTTCCATCTGCTCTTTAAACTTCTTCAGATTTTCCTCTGCTTCCGGCATGTCCATTTTATTGGCGACAATAATTTGCGGACGTTCAGTTAACCGCAGATTATATTCCTGCAGCTCCCGATTGATCGTCTGATAATCCTCAAACGGATCTCTGCCTTCCATAGCCGCCATGTCAATCACATGAACGATAACCCTTGTCCGTTCAATATGGCGGAGAAACTGATGCCCAAGACCGACGCCTGCATGGGCCCCTTCAATCAGTCCCGGCAAATCGGCCATAACAAAGCTTCTTCCATCCTCTGTTTCCACCATGCCTAAGTTAGGGACGATTGTGGTAAAATGATATTCCGCAATTTTTGGCTTAGCGGAAGAGACAACCGATAATAAGGTGGATTTACCCACGCTTGGAAAACCAACAAGCCCTACATCTGCCAAGAGCTTTAACTCCAGGATGACGTCTCTCTCCTGACCAGGTTCCCCATTCTCGGCAATTTCAGGTGCCGGATTGGATGGTGTCGCAAAACGGCTGTTACCACGGCCGCCGCGGCCGCCTTTGGCAATGACTGCCCGATGCCCATGCTCGACAAGGTCGGCGATGACTTCATTGGTTTCAGCATCCATGACGACAGTTCCTGGCGGTACTTTAACAATCATATCCTTGGCATTTCTGCCGTGCTGATTCTTGGACATGCCATGTTCGCCGCGGGGCGCCTTAAAATGGTGCTGGTAGCGGAAATCCATTAGGGTACGCAAGCCCTCTTCTACCTGGAATACGACATCCGCGCCCCTCCCGCCATCCCCTCCGGCAGGGCCGCCTTTTGGCACATATTTTTCGCGGCGGTAAGCGACCATTCCATTGCCGCCATCTCCGCCTTTTACATAAATCTTCACGCGATCAACAAACATTGTATTCCTCCCGTCGAATGTGTTGAAAATGCTGATTGCGACGAGAATCGCTGGGTTTAGCCGCCTAAAGAACCGGCATAAACACCTCTATTGCGAGTTCGTTTTCGGAAAATTCCTTAACGCTTACATCCATCTCAGTTTGTGGTTCAGCAAGGAATTTTTCAATCAGTTCACTATTCTTTATTATTCCGCTAAAATCAAAAAAGAAACGAAATCCCTCTGACTGCGGATCAATGGTGATTGATAAGTGATGTTCTTGGTACACATCAACTGCTTGGTCCAAGCATAAAAAAAACGAGTCCGACCATTTGGTCAGGGCTGAATCATCAATAGCAACAGGTTTATCATCTTCAAAGACTTCATATTCCAGTATAAAAGCATGGGCTTCCCAATTGGCCTTTAACAGCAATTCCGTAAAACGGGGGATTCCCAAGTTGGACAGTTTTGTCTCATGTTGTGCTTCATTGACAATTTTTTCAATGACCACTTTGACCCGGTCGATTCGATTTAAATCCAAGTTCCCCTTAATCAGCTGCAGCTTGTTTAACCAGTCGTGGCGTGAATGCCGCAGCACTTCAATAATATCCCATTGTTTTTCCATACATACGCTCCCAATAAAAAATTTGGAAAAGTGTTTGGTGTTAGTATATCAAAAAAACAAGCTATCGTAAGCTTTTTTTCTGAAGGATAAGAAGATTGGGGAAAATCTTTATTGAAGGACATGGAAGGTTTTTCCTTTTTGCAGCTAAAAAGAAAACTCTAACCAAACCGGTTAGAGTTTTCTAATGGCTTATGCCTCTTGAGCTACTTCTTGAGCGACTGGATATACGCTCACTTTTTTGCGGTCACGGCCGAAACGTTCGAATTTCACAACGCCGTCAACTTTCGCAAATAGAGTGTCGTCTCCACCACGGCCCACGTTTTCACCTGGATAGATCTTTGTACCGCGTTGACGGTAAAGGATCGAACCGCCAGTTACGAATTGGCCGTCTGCACGCTTAGCACCAAGGCGCTTTGCGATAGAGTCACGTCCGTTCTTTGTAGAACCTACTCCCTTTTTAGAAGCGAAGAATTGAAGATCAAATCTTAACATCTGTTTCACCTCCCGGCTATTTGAAAGTGATTTTTATGTGCTTACCGGAAACTCTCTCAATCTCCTGCAAGGAAAGGACCATTGCTTCAAGAAGCAATTGCACCTTCTCATCTGTTTCATCCGGCAAATTGTCAGGATAAACACATTTGAGGTATCCTGATTCACCCTGTTCCGCATCAGCTGCAACGCCCGTTAAGGTTTCGATTGCATTGACCGTGCCCAGTGAAACAGCGGATACTCCCGCACACACGATATCCTCGCCGTGGCCGGCGAAATTAGCGTGGCCCGTCATGGTAAAAGATTGAACTTTTCCGGAATCTGTACGATTAATCGTAATTCGAATCATCTATAGCTCAACACCTTACGCGTTGATTTTTTCGATGACTACTTTAGTGTAAGGTTGACGATGACCTTGTTTCTTACGGTTGTTTTTCTTAGCTTTGTACTTGAAAACAATGATTTTCTTCGCACGGCCTTGTTTTTCAACTTTAGCTGTAACAGTTGCGCCTTCAACTACAGGGCTGCCTACTTTCACAGTTTCACCGCCAACGAAAAGAACCTTGTCAAAAGTAACTGTTTCACCAGCTTCTGCATTTAATTTTTCAATGTAGATCGCTTGGCCTTCTTCGACTTTCAATTGCTTACCGCCAGTTTCGATAATTGCGTACATGAACTGCACCTCCTTAATTAACTCAGACTCGCCAGATGGCAGGCGTTTTGCCTAAAAGCAAAATCTTACTACCTGTTCTGTGCGGTTGTAGCACGGGTGCTACAAACATAACGTTAAAATATTAACATAGCAAATACATTGTGTCAATAGAGTTCACTTGCTTTTTGGGCAATCCCGGCCGCATCACCGAATTGCTTGACCACATAATAGGGCGCTGCGGCAGGCTGCAGTGAAAAATGGAGTTTCAAGCCGACCATTTGTTCAAGCGGTCCGCGATGTTCCTCATTTCCCCCGAGCAATGCTGTTTTCACCTCTGGGGTTGTTTCGATGAGAACCGCTTCAGAATCTGAAAAACGATGTTCCATCAGTTCCCGCTCAAGACGGAACGCCACTGTCTCGGGACTTAAAATTTTCCCAGTGCCATCGCACACCGGACACTTGATTTGCATGGCTTCGGAAAGAGCGACCTTCGTTTTTTTCCGTGTTAGCTGCAGGATTCCCAGCGGTGTAAAACCAATGAGCTTCGTCCGTTTCTCATCACTTGCGATTTCCCGCTTCATTAGTTCAAGGATTGCCTCTTTGTCCTGGTCCCGGCCCATATCGATAAAATCAATTAACACAATCCCACCAATATCACGGAGGCGCAGCTGGTGCATAATTTCTTGGGCGGCCAGCTGGTTTGTTTTTAAAATGGTATCCCGATAATCCGCTTTTCCGGAAAATTTGCCTGTGTTTACATCGATAATCGTTAAGGCTTCAGTTTCATCAAAAATCAGATACGCCCCATGATCGAGCCAGACGATCCGCTTCAATGCCTTTTCCAGCTTCTGTTCAATATTGTGGGCCGAGAAGATGTTTTCTTTTCCATTATAAAAAGTGATGGTGGCACTCGAATCTTTTTGTCCGAGCCATCTTTTCAGGTCCAAGTCATCGACGATGATTTCCCCTGAATCCATTTTTGCCATTTGGTCAGCCACCATTTCAAGAAAGGTGTCCTGCTGATAAAGGAGGCCCGGTTTGGTGAAGGAAGCCGCTTTGCTGAGCATTTCCTGATATTTGTGGCGCAAGGACTCAAATTCTTCCTGTATATCCTCATCCTTACTGTTAATGCTGGATGTGCGAAAGATAAGCCCTTCTTCCTTGTTTGTTAACTTGCTGCCCAACTTGCGGAAACGGGCTTTTTTTTGTTCGTCGGCAATCTTTTTCGAAATCGATATGTATTGTCCATTTGGCAGGTAAATCAAATTGTCCCCTTGAATTTCAATGAGGCCTGTTACCCTGGGCCCTTTGGTGCCAGTGGCATCCTTGTTGACCTGAACCAGCAGTTTTTCCCCTTGATGGGCAAACGATGTAACGTTTTGCTGTTTGTCAGCTGATAGTTGATAGGATGGCAATTCATTTCGATGCAAATAAGCATTCTTTTCTTCGCCAATGTTAATAAACACAGCATTCATTCCGGGCAGCACCTTGGTGATGGTCCCATAATAAATATTGCCGACCAGAGAATGCTGCTCCGGCCGGTCAATGATGATTTTTTGTATTTGGTTGTTTTTTAGGTAAGCAAATCTTTTTTCTCTTGATAGGTAATTGACGATTAGTGTTTCCAAACTCAGCGTCCTCACTTTTTAATCGATAATATTACCATTATATATCGATTTAGTATAAAAAAAGAAGGTCGCTGATTTTATCGGTTAACCGTTTCTCAGTAAAGTAGGCGTGCAACAGTTCATTTTCGTCCAATGTGTGTTTCTCCCTGTCGCCCGCGTGTATGATGATGGGATGCTTGCAGCCACGCTGGAATTTTTCTAACACTTCAATCAATAAATCCTGCTCGCTGGCAAGGATCGGCTTCAGGGCATGTGGATTGGATTTTTTCCCGTAATACCGTTCTAGTAAAAACCGCATAAAAATAAACCGGCGCTGTTTCCATTCATAGTGCAACGAGAAAAGCAAGAAGACGATGATTACCCATACATTTAGATGCATGGGCGCATTCAATAAAACCAGGACGGAAAAGATCAGCAAGCCTGCGAATGAAATAATAAGAGTGCGCCTGTGTGCTTCTGGAAAGGACTTCTTTAGGGAAAGAACCAGGAATACCATTTTCCCCCCGTCAAGCGGCCAGATGGGGAACAAATTGAAGATGAGAATCATCAAGTTATATTGGATGAATAGGTGAAAGAGATCCTCTGGCAGAAGCTGTAGGGACAGCAATCCGTAAGCAGCTGCCATCATCCAAATATGCTGCAGAGGGCCTGCCAAGACCACAATGGCTTCTTCCTTTAATGGGCGATTCCCATGCTCATCCATTTCGGCTACCCCGCCAAATGGCAGGAGCGTGATTTTCTTGATCCTCCAGGAAAAAAAAGAAGCCGCCGCTGCATGCCCCATCTCGTGGATAAAAATAATCCCCAATAGTAAACAGACATCCACGAATCGGGCGGTGGCAATGGCGAGGGCAAGGATAATCCATAATAATGGATGAATTTGAACAAGTCTGAGTAACTCAATCGCTTTATTCAACTCGTATCACCTTTATAGGATCGATGAAAGAATCGTCTTTTTTCACTGCAAAATAGTATTGGCCTTTGCTCGTGTCATCACCGGTCGAATCGGATACTGTCCCAACAACCGTTTTGTTTTCGATATATTCATATAGTTTCACCTTGATATCCGCCAAATTGCCATACCAGGTTTCGGTTTGGTCAGCATGCTGGATCACAATGGTTTTTCCCAGTCCTTCTTTGACCCCCGCGAAGGTGACAAATCCGTCATTGATAGCTTGCACTGGCGCCCCCTTTCCGGTCTGGATCATGATGCCCTGGCCATTTTTCTCAAAGTTCTCAAGGATTTTTCCGGTTACTGGGACTGCTCCTTTTTGAACGACGTCCTGTTGTTTGGTGTCAGTATTGTCTTTTTCACTAAATGGAAGAAGAGCGAGCGGTTTGCCGAACTTTTCTTCGTACCAGTTGGATACCACTGCAAACTTGAAATCCGTATCCATCGTTTTAGCAATAAAATTCCTGGCTGAATCGAGTCCGGCAGTTTGGTTGCGGAACAAAACCGCTGTCCCTAAAAAAAGCAGGATCGAAGCCAAGATTTTGAAAAAGAAAACCTCTTTTTTGAATAATGGGTGCCCGTCCTCATGATGGCCGTTTGTCGAAGGAGGCGAATAATTCCAATCAAATGTTTCATCGTTACCCGGCCAAACTAAAGGCCGTTCGTTTCCCTTTGCAGTTGTTCCTTGTTCCCGTTTTCTTTTGGCGATTCGCCGCCGTATTTCATCCGGAGTAGATCGCGCCATACCCATCAACCCTTTTCTTACTGTTTGTACAAGTTTATGATGGGGGTGGACAGAGTATGACTTAGCCATCAAGATAATAAAATGGATAAAAAAAGTCCGTCCAGAATATATATGGACAGACTTTCGAACATTATCGAACCCCAAAAAACTTCTTAAGTTTTGAAAATACGTTCTTGTTTTCTTCCTCCAGCGGCTGAAGCGGAATCGATTCACCGAGAATTCTGCGGGCAATGTTCCGGTAAGCAATCGATGCCTTGCTATTTGGATTCAGGGCAATCGGTTCCCCGTGGTTCGAAGCCCGGATGACTTCTTCATCGTCTGCCACGATACCAATCAATTCAATCGATAAATGCTGGGTAATTTCATCAAGATCGAGCATGTCACCGCTTTTCATCATATGATTCCTTATACGGTTCACGACTAATTTCGGTGATGCCATATGTTTTTCTTTTTCCAGCAGCCCGATAATCCGGTCCGCATCACGGACGGCAGAGACTTCAGGAGTGGTGACCACAATCGCCTTATCGGCCCCGGCTACAGCATTTTTGTAACCTTGCTCAATACCGGCAGGACAATCGATAATGATATAATCATAGTCTTGCTTTAATTCTGTGATCAATTCTTGCATTTGCTCCGGTTTTACGGCTGATTTATCAACCGTTTGCGCAGCTGGAAGCAAGTATAGGAGACCATCAAAGCGTTTATCTTTCACTAACGCTTGGTGGATTTTACATCTGCCTTCTACTACATCGACCAAATCATAAATAATTCTATTTTCCAGACCCATCACGACATCCAAGTTTCGGAGGCCGATATCAGTATCTACCAAGCATACTTTTTTTCCTTGGAGGGCCAGTGCAGTGCCAATATTGGCTGAGGTTGTCGTTTTTCCCACGCCGCCCTTACCTGATGTAATTACGATTGCTTCTCCCACATTAATGTCCCCCTTCTAATCTCGTTAAATTGGGCCTCATTTTCATCAATGTTTGTAATCTATCGAAAACGATTTGCCGGTTCTCATTTATGTACGCGCATTCCATTTCATGATTGTCTTCACTATGCCATGCCTCAGAAACACGCTTGATGCAATCACTAATCCGCAATTGGGATGGTTTCATGTTTGAAGCCGCAATGACTGCCTCATCATTTCCATTACAGCCGGCATGGGCCAGTCCTCTTAATGTTCCCATCACAAAAATATTTCCTCCAGCAACGACGGTCCCTCCTGGGTTCACATCGCCGATCAAGAGCAAATCGCCGGAAACACTCAAGACTTGGCCGGAGCGTACGATGGTTGTAACGGTTACAACTTCGTTCTCTTCCCTCAGCCGTTTCGCTTCGTCTTTTGTCATGACGTTCGATTCAATATCTTCGACTACAAAATTTTTCTTTTGGCGGATTAACTGTTTCAATTCTTCGAGCTGCTCTTCAGTTAAATATCGATTGCCGATATTGACGGTAACGGGGACCAAATGGCGTTCGTCTTGCGTTCGGGTATTGGCTGAAAGCTTTTCATCCAGTTCCCGCTTCAACTCCTGATAGGAACAGTTGTCATCCAGATGCAGGACCAAACCGCCCTTTGTCCCCTTTATTGTAACATTTTGCCGTTTTTTCATGGAGAATTTTTCACCTCATAAATTAGGAAAACAATCTCGGGAACAGCATGTACATACGGATTCCCTGTTTAGACACACACTAACTAAGAATAATTCGACATGCTGTGTCCATTCTCCTTTTTTTCAGTTATTCATCTTTTATGGCGTCGGAATACCTTTCAAAGTAGCGCTTAAACAACCATCCTGATAGTAAAATAAAAATCGCATTCAAAATAAGTGTAGGATAAAACCTTAAATTAATAAAGCCCATAAAATCCAAATCCGTAACATGAATTAAAAAATTCATTTCATACACGCCGATTTCCAACAGGGCAATCCCGACCAACGAAACAATGGAAGTCACAATTAGGTTGGACTGCATCACCTGCATCACTTTCGTAATGAGCCAGGCTATGAACGCGAAGAGGAACAGATAAATCCCCAGGACTTCCACGTATACAATGTCAAATAGCAAGCCGAAAATGGCCGAATAGAGAATCCCTTTGTTTTTCCCGACATAGATCGTAAAAAAAAGCAGGGCAGCATATAAGAAATGCGGAACTAGTATTTTGCTTTGCCCGAAAACCGTCTCCGGCATAAATTGAGTAAACACGCTTTCACCTATGAATAACGCAAAAAGCAAAAGAGGAAGAAGGAATTTTCTCACAAGTCCTCCTCCTTCCCATCTGACATATCGCTTGTTTCCGGCTCTGTCATTAGTCGTTTAATCACCAGGACGTTTTCAATATCATAGAAATCAGCACCCGGTTTGACGGAAGCTGTTTGGTTCAGCCCGTATTGGTCAGGCTTTACATCAACCACTTTACCGATTAACAATCCTTGCGGAAAGACCCCGCCAAGACCCGATGTAATGACAGTCTGGCCCTTTTCCACTTTGGCTCCGGAAGGGATGCCTTTTACTAATAAAACTTTTTCTTTATCGTCGTACCCTTGCACAAAACCGTAAACATTGGTATCAGACTGAATCATGGCGGAAATCCGGTTTTTCGGATCCATTGCGCTTAAAAGCTGGACCGTGGAACTAAATTGGTTCACACTTTTGACTTTACCGATTAATCCGGTGGCCGTTACCACTGCCATGTTTTTCTTTATCCCTTTCAGGCTGCCTTTATCAATAATCAGCATTTCATGCCAGCGGTCTGGATTTCTGCCGATAACGGTGGCAGGAGTCGGGTCAAGGTCCCTTAACGTTTTTGCTTCCCCGTTAATATCCCGTAAATCTTCATTATCTTTTTTCAGTGCCTGAATTTCCGCTTCAAGGCTGGCGATTTTTTCTACCCGTGATTTTAATTCTTTATTCTCATTGTATGTATTCTGCAAATCCTGGAGATTTTCAAAAAAGCCTGCTACGTAGTTGGCAGGCTTTGAAACCAGGGATTGAACCCAGCCGGTTGTGTCTTTGACAAACTGTTCCGGCCAGGTTAATTTACTTCTCTCCCTTAATGAAAACCCAATCAATGCCACGAGAATAATAATGCTGACGAGCAAAATGATCAGTCGTTTATTCAAGAAGAACTGTGGCATGATGAAACACCTCTATTTTTAGTAAGGACTTCACTCGTTTTATTTCTAGCACCAGCGTCCAGCAACTAGTGTCCTTCGCGGCTAAACGGACGCTTCCGCTTTAACGTGAGTCCTTCGCTTTATTTTTAAATAAGTGAATATGGTCTAACGCATTGCCTGTTCCAATCGCCACGCAATCAAGCGGGTTCTCGGCGATTAAAACAGGCATTTTAGTTTCTTCACTAATAACCCTGTCCAAATTGCGAAGCAGAGCCCCGCCGCCTGTCAGAACGATTCCCCGGTCCATAATGTCCGCTGCCAGTTCCGGAGGAGTTTTTTCCAATGTGTTCTTAACCGCTTCGACAATCGCAAATACCGTATCGTTTAATGCCGCAGCGATTTCTTTCGCGGTAATTTCAATCGTTTTTGGAAGGCCCGTCAATAAATCACGGCCGCGGATTTCCATGTTGTCAATTCCTTCCGGAGTTCCGGCAGAGCCAACTTCCATTTTCACCATTTCCGCAGTACGGTCACCAATCAATAAGTTATAGTTTTTGCGGATAAATGAAATGATTGCGTCATCCATTTCATCACCGGCGATGCGGATGGATTGGCTGGTGACAATTCCACCTAGGGAGATAATCGCCACTTCGGTTGTACCGCCGCCAATATCGACTACCATGCTGCCGGTTGGCTCCCAGACAGGAAGATTGGCCCCAATCGCTGCCGCAAACGGCTCTTCGATGGTATAGGCATCTTTGGCCCCGGCTTGTCTAGTGGCATCAATAACCGCCCGTTCTTCCACTGCGGTAATTCCCGAAGGAACGCATACCATGACATGTGGTTTACCGGCGAAAACGCCTTTCGACTTTTGGGCTTGGCGAATCAAATGTTTCATCATCGCTGCGGTCGTTTCAAAGTCCGCAATGACCCCATCCTTCATCGGGCGTGTCGCTACCACGTTTCCAGGTGTCCGGCCAATCATATTTTTTGCGTCATTACCGACAGCAACGATTTGTTTTGTATCAGTCTGCAGGGCCACTACCGATGGCTCGCGTAAAACAATTCCTTTTCCTTTTACATATACAAGGGTATTGGCGGTTCCCAAATCTATCCCAAGATCTTTTGTTCCAAATCCAAACATACTTATGTATCTCCCTTTCTGATACGAAATGCAAAAAAATTCCTGACGGCAGGTGATTACCTTTTATATCCTGCCAATTTCATATTACTTTTATAGATTATTCGACAGCATTCTTCAAAAATCATAACCACTATTATAACTCAACGTCCCCAAAAATCATAGTATCATAAATACCCTTTTTCCTTTAGACTCACAAACTTATTTTCGCCGATGATGAGATGGTCGAGAATATCGATGCCAATCAGCTTTCCACACTCGGCCAGCCGCTTGGTCACGTCGATGTCTTCACGGCTTGGTGCGGGGTCTCCGCTGGGATGATTATGCACTGCAATAATCGAAGCAGCGGAGCGCTTTAATGCCTCGCGAAAGACCTCCCTCGGATGCACTATGGAGGCATTGAGACTTCCGATAAAAATAGTCTGTTTATGAATCACCTGGTTTTTGGTATTTAGATACAAACAAACAAAATGCTCTTGGGTCAAAAAACGCATGTCGTTCATGACATAGTTGGCCCCATCTTCCGGGGAGCGAATGACATAGCGCTCGTTAAAACTTAAATTGGCCATTCTGCGGCCAATTTCAACAGCAGCCAAGATTTGAATCGCTTTGGCGGAGCCAATCCCTTTTATTTCTGTAATTTCTTCCAAAGTGGCGCTCTTTAGCTGCCTTAGCCCTTCGAAGTGGGTTAGCAGACGATTGGATAGCTGCAATACAGACTCTTCCTTCGTCCCTGTCCGCAGCAAAATCGCGATTAACTCATGATTCGATAGGCTCTGCGGACCATGCTGGATAAATCGTTCCCTTGGCCGTTCGTCTTGCGGGAAATCACGGATCATTAATGTATTCGTGGACATTGTTTTCCTCCCTCTATCCGGGAGTCATGCCGGAGGGGGTTAATACGGCAGTTGAAATCCTAACCGCCTTAATTCCCGGAGGGTCCTGGCAACCGGCAGGCCGACAACGGCAAAATAGTCACCGCTGATTTTTTGGACAAGCATGCTTCCCAGCCCCTGGATGCCGTAGGCCCCGGCTTTATCAAGCGGTTCACCGCTGTTCACATATGACCGTATTTCTTCATCCGTTAACTCCCAAAACCATACTTCTGTTTTTTCAAAAAAACGGGTTGAACTTTCCGGAGATACAATGGAAACACCTGTGTACACTTCATGCTGACTACCTGATAAACCTTTTAACATTTGAAACGCTTCCGCCTCATCAGCAGGTTTTCCTAAAAATTGGCCGTCCGCCACGACAATCGTGTCCGATCCAATGACATAGGATTGAGGGTTTTCTTTGAAAATAGCCTGCGCCTTGCGGTTGGCCAGCTCCATGACGACCTCATCAGGCGAGAGGTCCGGGTTAAAGCTTTCATCCACATTACTGCTTGAAATTGCGAATGGAATACGGAGATTTTCTAGAAGTTCTTTTCGCCGTGGAGAAGAAGAGGCTAATATGAGGTTTTGCATTTCATCACCATACCTTTTTTACCCGCGTATTGGGAGATACACTTAAATGGTATCAGAAATTGGCGGAGCAAACAATTTTTATACAGTTAAATTTTGATGAAATATGTAAAATTATGCAACTTTATTTGTTTTTAGGAAATGAAAAATGCCTGCAGGATTTAGCAAGCATTTTTGTAAAATAATTTCCCAGGAAAATAGTTTGACTGGCATGTCTAAGATTTTTGTTACATAGAATAGTATTGGGCCAAAAAATCCAGTAAATTTTGTTGAGCCTCATTCAGTTTTTTCTTATCTTTTGATTTTTGATACGACTGGATGTTTTCATGAGCGTTTGATAGTTCCGTCTTTAGTTTTTGCACCTTTTCATTTTTTAAGCCGCTTGTTTTTAGGGACTGCTCTGCCTTGCCTAGCGATTCCTCTGATGGATTAGTTATCGCTTGCGTTAAGGTTTGATAGATTGCTGGGACTGATTCCAGAAATTCTTTATCACTCTCTGTGATATCAGAAACTGTCTTCTCTTTAATGGTCAATGGTTTGGCAAATGCATCTTTCACGCCATCGGCTTTATATTGTCCGCCGAGAGTTTTAGCTGCTTCCAAAGAATCTCCCGCTCCTAGGAAAATATATTGTTTTCCTTCCATTTCAAGTATTTGGGCCGGAATCCCCTTTGACTTTAATTGGGCAGCTACATCCTTAGCACTATCTGTTGAGGTAAAGATCCCGCCCTGAACAAGATAGGTTGCTATTTCTTTTATTGTGGCAGAGGTTTTGTCTTCTGTATCGGTGGTGCCTGATGCTTTTTCTTCCTCTTCTGTGATCGTACCCGTCACTGGTTTGTCATCCGATTCAACAATGACCAATTTCAGCATAAATAAGCCAATGGTAGTACCAATAAGGATCGCAAAAAATGCGACGGTCACGATGGAACCGATGGGCCTACGGTTCTTTTTGAAATAGGGGGTAAATGGATTTGCTAGTTTGCTACCACTTTTTATTGTTTTTTCACTTTTTGCAGGAATTTCCTCGAAATTTTGATCAGAGGATTCCGGGATAATCCAGTCAAAGCTTTCTTCGGCAGTCTCTTGGGCGGCAGCTGTCTCTAGTATAACTTCTTGTTCTGCCTCGCTGGCACCTGTTTTTATCACTTTTAGTTTTGGGGTGGGGTTAGCCTCCGGTTCCTGTTTTTTCGGTGTTTCCTGAAAGGGTTTTGGATCCCCGTTTATTTTAACCGTGATGGTATTGCCTTTTTTTCTGGGCTTGTCCACGTTTCGCTCTCCTTTCTGACTAGACAGTAATTTGTTCCATCCTATCATAGAGTGCAAAAAAAATAACAAGACTTTTGTCGTCTTGTTATCGTAGACTTTCGCCAAATTATTTAATAGCTTAATTTTGATCTATTATGGTTGGAGTGGTGACCGAAGGAAACTGGAATAACGGATTGTCTTTTCCTGCTGGTGCAGGTGCATCGATTTTCGGTACGTCTACTTCCAAGTCTGCCAAATCCGGCATGTAGAAGGCCGATACCGTCAGTGTATACGCTAGCTTCTGATTTTCCGTTTCAGTTAAAGTATCGGTAATCTCTTTGCCTCCGGAATAGTTGATCGCCTCAACCACGACAATCCGATTCAGTGCTTCGAGAGTATCAACAAATTTTTCAAATTCGGTATAGCTCGGTGATTCGACTGACAATTGGACCGTTAGCTTTTTAATTGCTGGTGTCGTTGTCTGGGCAGCTTGGTCATCAGTCGTTTCAGCTTGGTTTGTGGATTCCGACTGCGTTGTTGTATCCTGTTGGGTTTGTTCTGTTGCCTGTCCTTCGGTAGTGGCTTGCTGGGCGTTCGTGTTTTCGGTTGTTGTTGTTGTATTCTCAACCGTTACAGTGCCGTCTTGCGAAAAACCCATTGAGAGTATTTGACTGCTTGAAACAGTTTCCGCCTTCTCCAAATCCAGAATAATTTCTTCCTGCAGTGGTTTAATTGGAAGCTTTTTCTGGAGTTCCCTTGTACTCTCCACTACTTTGTTACTGGTATCCTGCTGTTTCTTTGTAACGACTTCTAAAAGTTTTTTTTCAGAATCTAGTGTTTGCTGTTTGGTCTCCAAATCCGTTTTTAGCGGTGACAGCATAAAAAATTGTGCATACACGATGAGGAGAACAATCACGAGAGCTGCAATGGCTATGATAATATTGTTCTTTTTAGAGAGATTTAGCTTCATGAACCGCTCCCTCCTTGCTCATCGGTATTCTCTGAGTTGGCTTGTTCCTTTACCACCGCTGTATTCAGTTTAATTTCAAACTGGCCCGTGTAACGTGGCATTAAAGAACTTGTATCCGCCGCTACGGTATTTGTCGAAGCCGTAGCCGCATTCGGTGTTGTCGTACTAGTCGTTGCCGCTTGTGTTGTTGTCTGGGTTGATTGACCAGTCGTACCTGTTGACGATTGTGCTTGATTGGTAGAGTTATCTGTTGTAACAGTACCTTGTGTTGTTGTAGCTGTACTCGTTCCAGTGGTTGTGTTTGTTTGTGTTGAACCAGTGGTAGATGTATCTTCCTGCACTGCTGCCGTTAAAGAGCTTAAGCTAGCATCTTCAATCCAATCTGAATCGTGAAGACTATTTAAGAAGTAAGCTGCTTCTCTGCTACTGTCAAATTGTACTGTTAACGATATAGTCCCAGCCTCTGTATAGCCAAATGATTGAATAAACCCTCGCTCAGGCAAAAGTGATGTCAGCTGACGCATGACGGGAATTGTTTGGATAGGGTATGTGTTGGCCCATTCAATAGCAGTTTTAAGTTTGCTGACTGAATCCGTTGATGCAGAATCTTGAAGTTTCTTTTCCTCAGCTGCGCGAAGTTTTTGAGTCACTGTGATTTCACGGTCGACAGCCGTAATATCAGACTTCACTGAACTAATCTGAAAATAATAATAAACTCCGGCAAATATGAAAATTAATAGAAAGCCAATTAATACTATTAATAGTGATGATTTGGTTTGTTCTTTTTGAGGGAGCAGGTTAATTTCAACTAACATTATTGCACCCCTTTTAAGGCAAGACCCATGGCGAGTAATAGATTTGCCGGTACTTTCGCTTGCTTGTTCTTTTCGTCTGGGTCAAATGAAAGAAGTTCAACAGGGATCTCGTATCTCTCTTTCATTTCATCAAAAATTGCCATAAGCATCGGATGGTCACCATGTAATAAAAACTTGGTCACTTCATGTTTTTCACTGTTGAGCGTATAACGATAAAAATCCAATAGTTTATTAATCTCTTTAAATATATCTTCAAACTGGGTAACCAATTCATTGGGATCCCCGGTATATTTACAAACCATTAACCCCAATACGTCATGGTTAATTTCCCAGTCATCTATATTAAATGGTAAGGGAAATTGCCTCATAACGAGTGGAACCGAATTATCGAAAATGCTTAAATTCACACTTGTTAAATCAAACTGAATCGAAAACAGGAGGTCATCCTTGCCAACCCTGTCCATATGGTAATACACCCGATACAGTGACAATGGGGAAATATCCGCAGCAACTGGATGGAGTTTTATCTTCGATAATAAATTCACATAGTCTGATACATATTGTTCCGGTGCAGCAAATAACAGCAAATCTTTGGTTTTGCCGTTATTGGAAAGCAAGTAATAATCAAATACCGGCTCTTCAAATGGTAAATGGATGCTAGATCCCATTTCCAAATAAAGATACCCTTTGATTTCATCATCTTGAACATCTATCGGAATCGAGACTTTACGAATGATCACTAGCGGGTCAGGAACAATAAACCGGACTTGGCACCGATTGATTTTCCATTCATCCATGCATTCCTCTAGAATACTGGAGAATGAATCATGGTCAACGATTTTCCCGTCGACGATAATTCCAGGCGGCAAAAACCGTTCGTTCCAGCGTTGCGGAATAGGGGGCTTCGCTTGTTTCAGTTCCAACAAACGAATCGAGTGGTCATTGATCACCAAATTAATTATTCGATTGTGTGTGGAAAACAGGGAAAACGCCATATAATAAACCCCTTAACAATTCTTAAGATAGAATTTGAAAATATAAATTAATTAGTTCATTGCCATAAAAATAGGCAGTTAGTGTTCCGGCTGCAATAAATGGACCGAATGGAATCGGCTGCTGGCGTTTGACGATTTTAAACACCATAGCTAATCCGCCAATCACTGCACCGAACAATGTCGATAAAAAGAAGGATAGCAAAACCAATTTCAATCCAAGGACAAAGCCAATCAGTGCATATAGTTTTACGTCACCAAAGCCCATGCCGCCCTTGCTTACTATAGCAATAATCAGAAGGAGCAAAAATCCTGTTACGGTACCAAGTAAGCTATTCCACCATGGATCTAACGGCCAAATAATTCGTTCCAATAAAAAAAACCCTGCAAACCAAATTAAAATTTTATCAGGGATGATCATATAATGAATATCAGATACGGTGATAATCATAAATAATGAAATTAACGTTAGAGCAACGACTAGTTCTCCAGACCATCCTGTAAAGTATGGTGCAGCTGCAAATAATATTCCTGTCAACAATTCAAATGTTGGATAGATAGGGGAAATCCGCGACCCACAGCCGCGGCATTTCCCTTTTTGGATTAAGTATGAGATTACTGGTATTAATTCATATGGTTTTAACTGGTGCCCACAGGTGGGACAAGAAGAACTAGGCTTTAATAATGATTTCTTCTCAGGCACTCGAAGACCTACCACATTAAAGAATGAACCAAAAACAAGACCGTATACAAAACCTATACTATAGAGCATTACGGTGTCTCAGCGGTTATACTTTCCCCATTTGCTAAATCAATAAGATCTTGTTCAGTTAAAGAAGTATGTTTAAAGGTCGTATTAGCAGGATGATTTTTAAGAGCAAATGTAAATTTGCCTCCTGTACCTGCTGGCTGGCTAACCAAAACAGTAAATGTATCTGCCTTAACGTGATCTAAATAGTCCTTAAAATCAGTAGTTGACTGTGTCAAAGTTGTACCTGCTGTGACACTAGAATGTTCAGCCACATACATCTTTGCTGCATTAATAATGGCAACTCCTTCTTGAGCCTGAGCCTTATTTTCAGACTTATTAATAACACCTGCGATTGCAGGAATAGCAATTGCTGCAATAATTCCCAAAATAACAATTACTGCAAGTAATTCAATTAAAGTGAAACCTTTTTGTTCTTTCATTTTTTGCTTAATCATTTGTAACATCTTATCGCCCCTTCTGGTTCTATGAACCTAGTATGATTTCTCTATGAGTATACAATAAATGTAAGTAATAGAAAAGATATTTTTTGTGGCTTTTTGTATATTTTTTAAAGAAAATGTAATCTTTTGGAATTTACAAAAAATTACATCATTTGATCATACAACGAGAACATTGGCAGCATGATGGCCATGACGATCACACCAACAATTCCCGACAAAAATACGATCATAATAGGCTCAATTAAGGATTTTAATCGGTCTGTACCAGCCTCGACCTCTTGTTCATAAAAATCGGCAATTTTCGAGAGCATCGCGTCCAATGCACCGGTTCCCTCACCAATAATTATCATCTGGGTTACTAATGGTGGAAACGCCCAGTGATTCAACATTGGTTCCGTCATCGATCGCCCTTTTTCCAAAGAGTCACGCGACTGTCGAATTACTCTGGAAATAACTTCGTTTTCAACAACCTTTTCGACAATTGACATGGCTTGTAGAATGGGAACGGAACTTGAGAACAACGTGCTTAATGTCCGCATCATCCTCGCCAATTGTGCCTTTTGGACCATTTTTCCGAAAATAGGCACTCTTAATGCTGCATAATCCAGATAATATTTCGACCGTCTATTTTTCTTTGTGAATACAAAACCTATTACAAATACCAAAACTATGATGAGGATAAGCCACCATTTAGATTGCATAAATCCGCTCGCCGCCAATACAAATTTGGTGATGGCAGGGAGTTCCGCTCCTTGCTGCTCGAACATATCTACAAAAGTAGGAACAACAAATATTAATAGAAAGATAACAGCAGCAATTGCCAGGATTCCGATAGCTGCTGGATACGTTAACGCTGACTTGACCTTTTCCCTTGTCTGATGCTGCTTCTCAAAATCATCTGCAAGCCTCTCAAGAGTAGTATCCATATTACCGCTGACTTCCCCGGCTTTTACCATGTTGATAAACATCGAATTAAAAATTTTATTATGCTTTGACACTGCCTCAGAAAAAGGATTTCCTTCGCGCAATTCTTGCTCTACGTTCAGTAAAGCACGCTTTAATGCTTTACTTTCAGTTTGGGCTGCTAAAACTGTCGTTGCCTCAACGATAGTTACCCCCGCTTTCAAAAGAGTTGCGAATTGCCTTAGGTAAATAACAAAATCCTGCATTTTGACCGGATTCCCAATGGTCAGTTCCATTGTCATTAATGTTTCTGGCACTTCGTTCATTTCAACGACCCTAATACCATCTTCTTTTAGCTTGGTCATGGCCTCTCTTCTTGAGGAAGCGGTAACTGTCCCTTGAGTCTTACCGCGTCTGTCACGACCGGAATACTTAAATTTAGGCATCCATCATCATCTTTTCATGTAGATATTTACTTGCCGCTTCTTTGTGTATCTGGTTGCGGTCAAGCAGTTCACGAATGCTCATCTCAAGGGTGTGCATCCCTTGAGCACGGGACGTTTGCATCGTGCTTTGGATTTGGTGAATTTTTTCATTACGGATTAGGTTGGCAATTGCCGGACTATTAACCATTATTTCTGTTGCTGCTTTACGTCCTTTCCCATCATTCGTAGGGAACAGCCGCTGGGAGATGACCCCAACCAAAACAGAAGCAAGCTGAATCCGAATTTGCGGCTGCTGTTCCGCCGGGAACACGTCAATGATCCGGTTGATCGTTGATGGTGCACTGGATGTATGAAGTGTTCCTAGCACAAGGTGCCCTGTTTCCGCTGCCGTTATTGCGATCCCCATCGTTTCTAGGTCACGCATCTCCCCTACTAGAATGACATCAGGATCCTGCCGAAGTGCCGCTTTTAAACCATTGGCATAGCTCTTTGTATCAAAGCCAACCTCACGCTGGTCAATTATTGAATTTCCATGTCTATGAAGATATTCAATCGGGTCTTCCAGAGTAATAATATGCTTTCGCATGGTCCGGTTCATATAATCGATCATCGCAGCCAATGTCGTTGATTTACCACTTCCCGTAGGACCTGTGACCAGTATTAAGCCCTGGGGTCTTTCCATAAACTCAGAAACAATCTTCGGCATGTCCAATACCTCAAGAGTAGGGGTTTTGGATGCTACAACCCTGAGGGCAATCGCCACGCTTTTCCGTTGATGATAGGCGTTGACACGAAAACGTGACACTCCAGGTATTCCGTAGGAAAAGTCTAGTTCCCCTTTTTCTATAAAGTCATCGTAAAGATTCTCCGGAATAATTAACTTGGCAATTTCTTCTGTATCATTGGGCATCAATATGTCCTTTCCATATCGTTTAATGTCGCCGTTGATCCGAAAAATGGGCGGCACGCCAACAGTTAAATGGATGTCAGATGCTTTAAATTCGATGGCTGCCCGTAATATATTCTCAATTCTTTCTCTCATGTTCATACCCCTATTCCAGAATGGCTACACGCAATACTTCTTCGGTAGTGGTTAGACCCTGTTTCACTTTTAATAGGCCATCATCAATCAGGAAGATGGTTTTATTTTTAATGGCATTTTCACGCAATTTTTGGACAGAATTGTCATTCATAATAATTCTGCGCATATCATCGTTTAGAACCAATACTTCATGAAGGGCGATCCTTCCCTTATAGCCTGTCATATGGCAGGCAGGACAGCCTTTACCGCGAAAGATTTTATCTATTTTCAGTCCCCTGCGAGCAAAAATTTCTTTCTCCCTTAAGGACGGTTCATGATATTCCCCGCAGTCACGGCACACTTTACGAACCAGCCGCTGAGCGACGATGCCGCTCAATGACGAGGCAATCATAAATGGTTCCACCCCCATGTCGACCAACCGGTTTACTGTGGCAATGGAATCGTTGGTGTGGATGGTACTTAATACCAAGTGACCGGTTAGGGAAGCACGGATGGCGATTTCGGCGGTTTCTTTGTCACGAATCTCCCCGACCATGATAATATTTGGGTCCTGTCGGAGAATAGCACGAAGTCCTGCCGCAAACGTCATTCCAACATTGGAGTTTACTTGAATCTGATTAATTCCTTCCAATTGATACTCAACCGGGTCTTCGATGGTAATAATGTTTACTTGTTCACTGTTTAATTTATTTAGTGCCGCATAAAGGGTCGAGGACTTACCTGAACCCGTTGGTCCTGTAATTAAAACAATCCCTGTCGGTTGTTCAATCAGCTCATTGAATCTCTTTAAATTAAGGGCATTGAAACCTATTTTATTCAAATCGTTTAAAGCGGCCCCCATATCTAAAAGACGCATAACAATCTTTTCTCCATAAACGGTCGGCAAGGATGACACCCGGAGGTCGATTGGATGAAAGTCAAGGTTTAACTTAATCCGGCCGTCTTGAGGAATTCGATGCTCAGTAATATCCAAATTGGACATAATTTTAATCCTGGCGGTTAAAACCCCCAGCATATTCCGAGGAAGTACTCGTTCAATTCTGAGAACACCGTCCACCCTGTAACGGATGACGACCTTTGTTTCTTGCGGGTCAATATGGATATCACTCGCTTTTTGAATGGCCGCGTTTACTAAGAGCTGATTGACCAGTCTGACGATGGGGGAATCCTGATTGGTGACATCTTCATCCCGGTTGTTGTCACCTGCTGGCAATTCATCAAACAGTTCCTCCAGACCCACTTCATCATCATAATATTTGTTAATGGTACGCAGGATATCTTCCCTTGTAGCAATCGCCGGTTCGATTTGGAATCCGGTTGACAAGCGTAAGTCATCAATGATGATAAAGTCCATTGGATTGACCATGGCCACAAACAGCTTATTACCTTCCCTTTTTAAAGGGACAATCAAATTTCGCCTTGCCGTTTGTTTTGAAATTAACGAAAACAGACTTTTATCAATCTGATATTGGAATAGATTCACAAATGGGATTCCTAACTGTTTCTGCAATACTTCGGCTAACTGTTGGTCCGTTATATATCCTCTTTGCAGCAAGGCCTCCCCTATTTTTTCGTTACCATCTTTTTGTTCCAAGGTGTTTTGAAGCTGTTCCGCTGAAATGATTCCTTCTTCGACTAATAGATCACCCAGACGTTTTCGTGTCTGTCTCATTTTTGATCCCTGCTTCTATTTTGCTTCTTCATTCGGCTTCCCCCAAATATCGCTTTCTGCTGTTTCCTGTTGTTGTGTTACAGAGGATGCTTCTGTATTGCTAGTGGTTTGTGCAGATGTATTCGTTGCAGTTGTTGCAGTTGTTGCAGTTGTTGCAGCCTGCTGTGCGTCCGCAGCCAAGCCATGAATTTCAATCTGATGGACAGGTGGATAATAGTCCTCAGATATTAACGCACTCTTTAACAACTGTTCTCCTTGGTACTCATCGCGATAAACTTTGACCACTTGACCTTCGATCCCATAAGTTTGTATCTTTATTTTCCCTGGAAGAACAAGTGGACTGTATTGTACAATCGTTTTTGGCTTTAATTTTTGTTCATCTTTTTTGGTTACTTTATACGTGTATAGCAGCTGCTGCCCCTTCAACGTTACTTGTAACTGATTACCGTCCACATGTAATTCCAAATAATAGTTTCCTTTATTCGGATTCGTAAACGCTAAATCCTTTTTAGTTGTTTGGTCAACCCGCGCTTCCGAACCAATACTTGAATAAGCAGGAAGACTTGTGCTGATATTTCTTTCATCAATTGTAAAATTTGATGATAACACTGCTTGATAGATTCCGGTCGCCAATAGATTGAGAGCATAGGAATCACTTAATTTATTTTTCTCTGCAAATTCTAATAGAGAAAATTTAGCCCCTGCCGGAAGATCGACTTTCGGACTTTGATTAGCAATGGACTCCAGTTCTCCAGGCAAATCATTAGCTTGAACAATTGCTTGTCCAATAATGGCGTCCTTTTGAACGGCGTTTGCTAAAAGAAAGTCATTATATAGATCAAACGTATATGAACCTGCTTGGAAACTTGAAACCGCACTAATTAAACTTTGTGAAAGTTTATCAATATCAACATCGCTAACACTTAATTCGGGGAATAAAATTCCTAATTGATCCTTTATTTCTGCTTTATCCACTGTAATGGTTGCCGGATTATTTTGACCGTCTACTACTGCAGCAACGGTCTGGTTCGCATCTAAATCAAAGGCATTCATATCAAAAGCTGCTGTTTTATCGCCATATTGCATTTGAATGGAGGTACCTTTCATCCAGTCAACATATTTCTCTTCCAAAAGTGATACCGCTTCTTCTTTCAACCTACCTGAAATATCCAAAGAACCAATCGTGGTTCCTTCGGAAAATTTGCCATCAGCGGCTGATAACGTTTCAAATGCTTTTGCACCAAAATGTGAGAAACTAAATATAAATGCGGTACTCAAAAATATGACAGCAAACAATTTCAACAGTTGCGCATTTTTACCCAATGTCCTGCCCCCTAATCAACACGTTCAAACCCATAAAAATATAGACCTTATTTTACTACTTTTGTAGATTGACCTTTTCTTTTTTTTCTTCTAGAAATGCATCATCATCTAATACAAATTTCTCATCTTTTCCTACTGCAACTTGTTTTTGGGCAAGAGAAAAGTCCAATAGCAGATCATCCAATTCTTCTAATTCATCAGATTCTGTATCAAGTTCTTTTACTTCCATTGAATCTTTTCGAACAGCAGCACTTTCTTGAGGTAAAACATCTTTTTCGAGTTCCGATTCAATTTCTAGCAAACTCTCTATATCTGATAAATAGCCAGTTTCAAGGTTAGTTTCTTCTTCTTTTTTTTGTACAGGGGCTTCAGTACTCCTATTAAGGAGGAATGAAATGTCATCATCGAGCATTGGCACATCATTAAGTTCTAATTCTTCTGGTTCATTTACAGCAGTTGATACATTTTGAGCCAAAACTAATTCCTCTTCCAGATTAGGAATAGACGATGATTCAGGCGAAGAAATATCCTGGTCACTTTCCGCTAAAAGAGGCTGACTGCTACGATTGACTTTGCTATAATTCTCTTCTTGTTCTGTAAACTCATCATCCAGTTCATTTTCGTAGAAACTGGGCTCTTTGATTAGCATGGTCTCAAACCGATTGTTAATAAAGTAAGCTGAAAAGAAGCTTAAGGCCAACATCATTAAAGCCGTCAGCCATATCGAAAAAGATGAAACTGCAGCCACCCCAATTAGAGATAAAAGAAAACTAACGAATACAACCAACACTTTCCCTTTTTGCGAGTAACCCAATGGTAAAAAAGATACAATTAACATAAGTACCGCCATAGAACCTATGGCCCAAATAATGGACTGCATTGTTTCACACCCCTTAACTAGACTAATTATCCTACAAATTCTACATTTTTTTGCATTTTTAAAATAATTTTGATGACAATTACAATTTTTAGACAAAATTCGCCTACTAAATATTGTATAATACTATTAAATATTTTAAAAGAACACAGTTAATGTTTTTAATGAAAACTGGGTAAATATTCATACGAAACCAAGGTGATAAAATGATTAAAAATAACCAAGCTGGTTTGACACTAGTTGAGTTAATAGCTTCTCTAGTAATACTGTCCTTAATTTTACTATCAGCAATTCCGAAATTATTACTAATAGTTTTCAATATAATTCAGTCTCGAAAAATAAATTGAATGCAACCAACGTTGCAAGATTAACCCAAGAGGAATTTAAAATACAGTCCACTGGGCCTAATTTAAAGAAACAGGATCTGAAGAAGCTTTTAAATTCTATCACCGATGGGACACCAAATTATAGCAAAGGAGATTATGTAAACTTAAACTTAAAAAATGACCTTCAAAATACCGAAGATGTAATCAAGATGGAATTAAACAATCCTGATTACGATGTCATCGTCTACTTTTATACCATCCCTGTATCGAAATCATTATATAAATTGCACATTCAAGTATTAAAAAATGGAAAACTGCTTTCAGAAACATACACATATACTGATTTAAAGTAAAGGAGGAAAAAAAATGCAGAGATGCCCTTCTAAAGAGAGTGGGGTCACATTAATTGAAACTTTAGCTGTATTAACAATACTATCTATTGTCATTGTATTAGCATATAATATTTTTTTCAGTGGAATAAGCAACTCAGATAAAGCAGAAAGAACTGTTCTTTTACAACAGGAAATGAACCTTGTAATCCAAAGTATTACTGAGTCTCATGAAACACAGGATTCCTATGATATTGTTGTAGATACAACACCATTCGCTTCTCATATTATCTTAAAAGGGATAAAGGATGGTGTTACTAGAACAACTGAAATCTCAAACCCTAATTTTGAATATGCCTTGTACGATATAAGTGGCACTACAGGAAAAGTAATGGATAACCCCAAGAAGATTACTAATACATCTAGTCAGCCTTTATCAATTAAAGTAATTATTCGGAACAAACAACATCCTAGTGAAAAGTACGAAGTATCAACCATCATTTCAAGACTTTAAGGAGCCGATTAGAATGAAATCAATAAAAAGTGAAAAAGGTATGACACTTGTTTTAGTTTTACTCACTATCGTTGTGTTCTCAGTAATTGGGTTGGCAGTGGTTGGATCTTCAATTAATAATATGAAACAAGTTAAAAAGTCTGAAACAGTTATACAAACGACAGATATTGCTGAAATGGGAGTGCAAGATTATCAATCTAGGCTATCTAATTTTTTTACGGAACAAGTTAACATAAAAAAATTAAGATATTATTATATTATTACTGATGATTATAAAGCTAAAAATACTATTACTGATGAAATCATTAAAGAATACAGGAGGTTGCTTGTAGCTGATATTTTAGATACATTTAAATTACAAGCTGATTTATATCCTTCCTCATCAAATGGTTACTCTGAAGAAATTCCAGTTGATGATACTACCAACAGTTACTATAAAATTAAGGTGGATAAAACAAACCCTGATATTGTAATTAAATGTACCACATGTGAGGCAAATACAAATGATGGAAAAGTTCAATTAGAGGTCCAGTATGAAAGTTTTGGATACTATGATAACAATCAAGAAAAAAATTTAAAAGGAAAATTTGCTTTTTCTTTTACAATTGATAAATCTAAGATAGAAAAAATCATAACGGAATCTAGTGAGTATTCGGGCGATTTTACTCGTTTCATTCCGAGGCCCATTGACCTTGACCCCTGTTCTCCTATTGATTCTGGAAAAGACTTTGTTGGATTAAATTGTCAATTCGATCAAAAAATAAATATTGATAAGCCCGTGATTTCGGGCGCTACACTAATATTTGACGGCGGAGTCTCATTCAATAAAATTAATCAAGGGATAATGAATGCTACAACACTCTATATTAACGGAGACACTACTGTGGATAGTCATATTAATGGTATTGATGATTCCTTTATCTACATTAATGGAACGGCTAATTTAGGCATGGTTAACCAGGGGATACACGACTCAGTTATTGTAATAATTGGAACGGCAAAATTTAAAGACCAGATAAAAGGGTTAACAGGGACTACCATATATGTTGATGGTACTGCAGACTTTTCAGATATTGATTTAAATAAATCAGATAGTACAGCTGTATTTTGTGTAAAAGGAGAAATTATCCCTCCTTCCGGTAAGAAAAGCAAGGATATTCCCAATATATATACTCCAAGCGATACTGAATTTACAGACAAGTGCTATCGAACGATTACAGAAAAGAACCCAGACTTGAATTTCTTAGAAGACTTCCTAAACTCAATGAACACCCTTTCCCCAGAAATTATCTATTAATCATTTAAAAAAAGCTGTCCATCTTTGAATGGACAGCTTTTTTGTATTCAAAGGGAAATCTTGACATCTTTTTATTAGTTAGAAGAATACTCTGCCACTCGATTTCTCCCAGCCCTTTTCGCACCTACATATAGCGCCCGGTCCGCATGTCTCACCAATGCCAATGCATCTTCAGCATCCTCTGGTGCAGTTGCCACTCCAATCGAAACCGTAATTTTAACCTGCAGCTTCTTTTTGTCATAATCCAAAGCCTGGTATAGGGTAAATGGCCAGTTGGCGATGGACTCCCTGATGTGCTCGGCTACTTGGTATGCCTCGCGTTTTTCAACGTCGGGCAACAGCACGACGAATTCTTCTCCGCCATAACGGGCTACCGTTCCCCGACTTGCCACCAGCTTACTGATTCTTGCGGAAATATCTACTAAAATCTCATTGCCACTTTGATGACCGTACGTATCATTAATGTTTTTAAAATGATCTATATCAAGAATGATTAACGAAAGATCCTTCCGTTCAAAGCGCGTTAATTTTTCAAACTCTCTTGTCAGCACGCTTTCAAAGTAACGAAAATTATATAATTTGGTAAGCGGACACCGCTCGCTTTGGTTCTTGGTTCTTTCATAGTGCCTGGCATTTTCAATAGCCACGGCAAAGTAGGAACAAAGAATGTCGACAATATTAAGCTGGAATTTTTCATAGGCCCTTTTTTGTTTTGAAGCGAGTACTAAGACCCCAATGATCTTTTTGCTTCTGACAATCGGAACACTTAAAATGCTTTCGGCATTTTCGGGAACATAGCTGTTTGTATATTTCCGCCATTCTTTCCGGGAGCCGAAAAGATAAGGCTTTTGTTTCGCCCAAACCATGCCGCTAATACCTTCATTTTTCTTTAGGGTAGGAAGATTGCTGGAAACTACTTTTCCATGGTCAATCATTCTATCTACTATTAATTCATCTCCCTGAACATCAAGGATATAAGCATAATCAACTGGAAGCATTTCACTCAGCTTCTGGATAAATAAATTGACGACATCATCCATGTTTAGCCGTTCCGCCATTTGATGGCCAATTTCTGCTGCCATTTGCAAATATTCATTCATTTTTTGGCTGGAATAATAGAGGTTAAAGATCATCGATAAGCTGACAAAGGGAATCCCGACAAAAAATATCGCCAATAAGCCTACCTGGTGATAGAGTATATACAAAACAAAACCAACGGGAAAAGTAACGACTGTGGTGACGGTTTCAACAAACAAATCCTTGCTTAGGAAAGGTTCTCTGCTTTTATAAATATAGTAAAGATTAAATGAAACGATAATTTGATTCAGCAAATAGTTCAGTACAGCATAAAAAGCCGCAAACCATAAAGTTTTAGGTTCTGTTGATAATGATGGTTCTAAACGTCCTCCGATGAAGTAATAAAACGTCCCGCTGATAAAAGAAACGAGAAAGAACATGATTAAATTCAGTGGCAGACGGAACCATTCACCCCTGCGCAGCACTTTTAACCGGACCAGTAAAACGACAACAGAAAACTGAGCAAACATCATTTCGACAAATAAGCCGAATTTTAAGAAGACAACCAAGGTGACCCACTGAATCAAGAAAATGAACATCTCATTCACAACAATTGGCATAGAGGCGACAACCGAAGTTAGCAGCAAAAATGCCAAAATATCCATCCATTGGGCCGCCGCTGGAGGAGGATAGGACTGATACGTATAGTATATTCCCGCTGGAACCAGCAAGAGCCACACCATAAAAATGCCCCGCTTTGTTTTCGGGTTAACATCATTCATCACAATCCCCCTCCTTCCGCCAAAAAAGTATTAATTCAAGATAAATTTATTTTATCAAATTGTGAAATGCTTGTCATAACTAATTTGTTATATTTTTCAAATTTTCTTTCACTTCTGACAAAAGGTATAAGGAACCGGTAATAACTAGTATCCCTTCTATTTTAGTTCTGTTGTTTGCTTCTATTAGAGCTTCCTGTAGATTACTTATAACTTTCTTATTAGAAAGTGTACAGATTTCCGCCAAATCCTGTGCTGAAGCCGCCCTCGGATTGGGAAAGTCAACAAAGATGAAATCACTGGCAATGGGCTCCAGCATCGAAAGCATTGATCTAGTGTTTTTATCCTTTAAAGCCCCGAATAAAAACGACACTTTTCGATTCGGGTATTCCTCTTTTAACGTCTCTACCAATCGTTTGACCGCATCCGGATTATGGGCCCCATCTAAAATAATTGTGGGGTTTTCGGATATCATTTCAAATCTGCCCGGCATACTTGCCTTTTGCAGACCTTTGATTATTTGGTCGACTTCTAATTTAAAATGGCCACGGGAATTTAATATTTCAGCCGCCTTAACAGCAAGTGAACTGTTCTCCTGCTGATGACGGCCTTTCATCTTCAGCCGCAGGTGTTTATAGGAGCTCCTATTCGTAACAATATCAAAATGGTGGCCGTTCTCAACTAGGGAAAAGTCCTCATTCAATACGTATAAATCTGATTGCAGTTTTTTAGCGTAATTCTTAATGACCGATAAGGCTTCCTGGTTTTGCACCCCAGTAATACTCGGGGTATTCGGTTTAATAATCCCCGCTTTTTGATAGGCAATTTCTCCTAATGTGTTTCCCAAAAAAGCGGTATGCTCCAAGCTAATGTTTGTAATGATGGAGACCAGCGGACACAGCACATTGGTGGAATCCGTCAATCCGCCCATGCCGGTTTCGAAAACGACCGCATCCTGCGGCTCGATACGGGAGAAATAAACAAGGGCCACCACCGTTAATAATTCGAAATCCGTTAAGGTTTCTAACTTTGATGGACCCTGGATATGAGAAATAATATATTGCAGCGTCTCGTCAAATCTTTCTACAGATATCGGACCTTCATTGGTGCAGATTTGATCATTCACCTGAAGAATCGCCGGTGAGGTAAACGTCCCAACCTTATAACCAGCCTCCATTAAGATTTGCCGCATGAATTGAACGGTAGACCCTTTCCCGTTGGTCCCGGCAATATGGATGGATTTCAGGTCATTTTGCGGGTCACCGATAGCATGTAAAAACTCCTTGATCCTTTCAAGGCCTAAATGTATTTCCTCACTTGTATGGATACCGAACTTATTTTTATATGAATTGAATCCCTTGATCATGATGGATTTCCCTTCTTTTATTCTCACTCTATTGTGATATAGTTAGATTATAATTATAAATCAATACATAGCAGCAGGTGAAATAATGTACAACAGTTCCACGAGAGAAAGTCTGATAAACGGTCTTGTTCAATTGGAACATAACCCGGGAACAGCCGGAAAGTTCCCTATTTTCAAACGGGATTCCTATAAGGGAGAAAAACCCGCCTTAATTCTTGTGTTGGCTGATAACAAAACCAAGGCCAAGACTTGGTGCAGAACCTTGGCCAAGCTAACCAAGGCCCATGTGAAAGCAGTGGATTCGCCTGTCTCTTCGTTTGAGATGGAAGCATACATGGAAGAAAATAAAATTCCCTATCTCTTTCTCTTGGAATTCAGCCCGGCTGCTAATGGAATTATCATCTCTGCCCAAAATGAGACGGTCCAATCGTTTTTGACCCAATCGTTTACCGTGGGCTATCCATTTGTGTTCGAACCAGCTGGTTTTGAACCCTATCCAAAGGCCCTGACCACCCATATTACAATGGGACCGGATGCGGACCTTGAGAAATTGATGGGGTTTGTTTGTTCTTACGTGGACTTGCTTCCCAAATTATCTTTGGAAGATAACGAGAGTCATATTCTCAAAAAAAGCGAGGCAAAGGTGAAAGAAAATATCCCTTATAACCGGGTAGAGCTGCATCCGACCTTTTTACAGCAATATCACTTGCAAGAAAATGATTATGTCGTCATCTATAATCCGTTAAACTTCAAGTACACTGTTGCCTGTGTCAAAAGTACAGCCAATATGGCTTTGGATGAAATCATCACCAGTTTGTCCATCCAGAATAAATTGGAGTTATGGACCAATATCGAGATTGTCCTTCATCCGCTAAAGAAAATCGTCAGCCAAAAAGTGACGATTCAAAATGTCAACAAGCTCGCGGATGGTCACATAACCGTTGCCGACGACCTGTTTCAAATGATCACACAGTATGGGGCGGATTATTTTGAAGTGGTGAACCGGACCACCTCGGCTTCATTCGATATTGAGGCCTGTTTCATCCAGTCTGATGCTTCGTTGGGAGACGGGACAGTGAAACTGAGTTACCTGCAGCGCGAATTATTGGGGTTTGAGAACCCGCCGGATACCCTATCTCCATTCTATTTTAATAGGTACCATGACGAATTGGCGCTAAACGATGAACAGCGGCAATTTATCAACAGCCATTACGCAAATAAAAAGGTTCATGAAATAAAAACCTATGAAGGAAAAACGAAAGCCAAGAAAATTTTCACAGCAGCCGGATATTACCAGCCGGCAATTTATCCAATTTATCAAAAACACAAGAAGTCCAGGCTTTTTTTCCTGAAGAAAGTCTTTGTATCCTTATTAAATTGGCTGATTCGTCCTTCTTCCCTTAAGCTGAAAGTGATCCGTCCCTACAGTACGGACGAATCCAGTAACATCGTGAGAATATCAAAGAGTGTGATGAGCCTCTTGGGAATCGAGGAAAATGACCGGATTAGGATCCTTTACCGCGGAAAATCGATTGAGGTTCCGGTTCTTGAACTGGATTCACCGGAATTGATAAAAGAAACCAATATTGTCACCAACGAGAGTTCCATGAACCTATCGATTGGCATACCGGCACATTTGAGATATAAACTGGGAATCAAGCAAATCGGCAAGACCTGTGATGTGGAAAGGGACATGTATTTCCTATTTAAGAAAAACTGGAATTTACAGTTCCTGCCGATACTGGCCACCATTATCGCCATCCTAACTCTGGATCCGCTTGGGGGCTGGCTAAAATTAATCTTAAGCATTATCATTGTTCCATTTTCCAGTTATATCACACTCTCATCAGTCCGGGAAAAAATACCGAAACTATAGGAGTACAACTATGGAACCTATTGAAAAAATCATCAGAATGGAATTAGACTACAAACAGGAGAATTTCCAACAAGAGCAGGCCTATGACATCATTTCTGGCAGCTTGCCGGTTATCATTTCTGCTCCCCACAGCGTGACTCATTTCCGCGATGGCAAACCAAAGCAAGGAGAGTTCATGACAGGGGTGCTGGCCAAATATTTACAGAAGCGGTTGGACTGCTGGTGCATTACGAAAACCAGGAATGACCGAACAGACCCTAACTTTGACCCCGTTCATCCTTATAAACAAGCGATTTGTGACTTGGTTAACGATAATGAGATTTCTTTGTTAATTGACCTGCATATTATGGCCCCTAAACGCCCTGCCGCAATTGAGATAGGCACGGGCAAAGGGAAAAATGTTTTTCACGACGGGCTCTATGCTCAAGTTTTAAAACATCATTTTGAAACATCTGGAATTAGCCCCGTTATCGTCGATGAACGGTTTACCGGAGGATTTCCCTACACGGTATCATCCAATGTTTCTAGTCACACAAACATCCCTTGCGTCCAAATAGAAATAAACTGGAGGCTGCTCGATTTAACGTCTGGCAAGCATCAATTTTTTACGTTGCTTGAATCAATGGCAACGAGCATTAAACAAGTAAGGAGTACACCATGAATAAGAACCGACTTTCCTGCTGGGTCATTTACAACGGCAGTCTGACCGCGGCAAAATTTCTTGACCAAGCCGAAATGATTAAAATCAGTGCCGAAAAGAAAAATATCAGCTGCACAATTTTAAAGAATGATGAACTGACGATGGAAATTGTGAAAGGACAAGCTGTCCTCGGTGGTGAGTCAGACAGACCAAAACCGGACTTTGTCGTGTTTTTAGACAAGGATTTACTACTCGCACGTCATTTAGAACTTCTCGGCATCCCTGTCTACAATCCTGTTTCAGCAATTGAAAGCTGTGACAATAAAGCGGTTATGTATCAAACACTAGCCAATCATGGCCTGCCGATTCCGGAAACCATCATCGCCCCGAAAGTGTACAAAGGCTTTGAATTTCGTAACAAAGAATATTACGAGTATGTGATCCAGCGACTCGGCTTCCCATTAATAATAAAAGAGGTCCACGGTTCGTTTGGGTTGAAAGTTTACTTAATTAATAACCGGGAAGAATTTTATGAAAAAGTAAATGAACTGGCCGGGATTTCTTATTTGTTTCAAAGATTTATCTCTACCAGCCGCGGCCGCGATATACGGATTAATGTCGTAGGTGATCAGGCTGTGGCGAGCATGTACCGGCATTCTGAAACGGACTTTCGCGCCAATGTTTCCAATGGCGGCAAAATGCAGCCGTATCAGCCAACTGAAGCGCAGATCCAGCTTGCCGTACAGTGCAACAAAATCATGGGGACTTACTTTTCGGGGATTGATATTTTGTTTGGGGAAAATGATGAACCTATCATTTGTGAAGTGAATTCCAATGCCCATCTGCGGAATATCTACGACTGTACCGGAATTTGGGTCGCTGATTATATGTTGGATTTCATCATCGATCATTTACAGGAGAATAAACAATGAGAACTGACCTGACAGGCTGGCTCGTCTATAAGAAGCAGGACGCAGCTAGAAATCACGGCTTCATTACCATGCTGATGAAAGAAGCAGAAATTTTAAATATATCTTTAGAACTGGTGTTTGAAGAGGACCTCACATATGGGATCGTCGATACCAGGCTGTCCATTCGACATCCTTACCTTTCGGTGGAGAAAATCAGCTTTGTGGTAATGAGAGCAATCAATCCTTTGTTGTCAAAACAATTTGAAGGAATGGGCCTCCCATGTTACAACCCTTCTGCCGTTTCAGAGATTTGCAATAATAAAGCATTAACCTATCAGTTTGTTGCAAAGTTAGGAATACCCTTATTAACTACGTATTTTATTTCTTACAACTCTTTCCCGGTAGATCACATACCATTTCAGTTTCCAATGGTGTTAAAACAAGCGGGCGGCCGGGGTGGTAAGGAAGTATTTCTTGTTTCCAGCACGGAGGAAATAACCGAATTATTAACGGAATCACCCAATAAACAATTTGTCCTCCAGGAATTAAGCGATAACCCTGGCAAAGACCTTCGGGTGTTTGTCATCGGCACGAATGTGATTGGAGCCGTTTTAAGGGAGTCCCATACCTCGTTCAAGGCGAATTATACATTGGGCGGCATGGTCAGCCCTTATCAGTTGTCAGATTCGGAAATGGAGCTTGTCCAAAGAATTGCTTCCGAACTAAAGGGCGATTTTTTCGGAATTGATTTTTTGTTAAACCAAAACAATGAACTTTTATTTAATGAAATTGAAGATGTTGTCGGATGCCGCTCGCTTTATGCGACCACTGACGTGAATGCGGCAGCATTGTATATGGAATATATTAAAGACCAATTTTAAAAGGGCAGCGGATTCGCTGCCCTTCTTGTTTATGCCCGAATCACTCCGGGGACGATTCTTGAAGCTAGAACCCTATTGGACATATTGGCTGAATTCTTGAAGCATATTGTCTCATAGAGCCCCTTTATGGGACAATTCGACTGGATTCTTGAAGCAAATTATCTCATAGAGCCGAGTTATAAGACAATTTGACTGGATTTGTGAAGCAAATTTTCTCATAGAGCCCTATTGATTCGCTCGATTCCTAATAAAATTAGCCTCGCAGTTCTTTGATTCTTGCTTCCACGATGCCGCGTTTTTCAAGATAATCTTGCTCTTTAGCGCGCTCCTCGGCCACTACAGCTTCGGGAGCTTTTTTCATAAAGCCTTCGTTGCTTAGTTTCTTTTGAACCCTTTCGACTTCTTTGTTTAATTTGTCGTGTTCTTTTTCCAGACGGGCAATTTCCTCATCAATGTTAATCAAGCCCTCAAGCGGCAGGATGATTTCTACCCCGGTGATGACGGCTGTCATGGCTTTATCCGGTACTTCGATATCCGTTCCGATCACCAGCTCTTCCGGATTACAGAAACGCTCAATATAGCCGCGGTTTTCCTCCAGAGCTTTCTGGATGGCTTCATCCTTCGCTTTCACCAGCATCTTAATTTTCTTGCTTAATGGGGTATTCACCTCGGCACGGATGTTCCGTACTGAACGGATCATTTCTACCAGCAGTTTCATCTCTTGGGCTGCTTGATCATCGCTCAGTTCAGGCTTAACCTGCGGCCAGTCAGCGATAGTGATCGATTCTCCTTGATGCGGCAGGTTTTGCCAGATTTCCTCTGTAATAAATGGCATAAACGGATGCAGCAGGCGCATGGTGTTGTCTAGGACATAAGCCAAAATGGAACGGGTCGTTTTCTTGGCCGCCTCGTCTTCCCCGTACAATGGCAGCTTGGACATTTCGATGTACCAGTCACAGAAGTCATCCCAGATAAAATTATATAATGCCCTACCGACTTCACCGAACTCGTAGCGCTCGGAAAGCTTCGTGACATGATCAATCGTTTCATTCAAACGGGTTAAAATCCATTTATCGGCAACTGATTTTTCACCGCTGAAATCAATTTCCTCATAGGTTAAACCATTCATATTCATTAAAGCAAACCGGGAAGCGTTCCAAATTTTATTGGCAAAATTCCAAGTTGCTTCTACTTTTTCCGTGCTATAACGCAAATCCTGACCTGGTGAAGAACCAGTGGATAAGAAATATCTTAGTGCATCGGCACCGTATTGATCTATGACGTCCATTGGATCAACACCGTTACCTAATGATTTACTCATTTTCCGGCCTTGCTCATCGCGTACGAGACCATGGATGAGAACATCCTTAAATGGACGGTCACCGGTGAATTCGACACTTTGGAAAATCATCCGAGATACCCAGAAGAAGATGATATCATAACCGGTTACCAGCGCATCGGTTGGGAAAAACCGTTTGAAGTCCGCTGCATCCTTATCCGGCCAGCCCAGAGTCGAGAATGGCCATAGGGCGGAACTGAACCATGTATCCAATACATCTTTATCCTGTTCCCAACTTTCCGCGTCAGCCGGTGCTTCATGGCCGACATAGACTTCACCAGTTTCCTTGTGATACCAAGCTGGAATCCGGTGTCCCCACCACAATTGTCTTGAAATACACCAGTCACGGATATTTTCCATCCAGTGCAAGTAAGTTTTTTCAAACCGGTCCGGAACGAAGTTAACCTTGTTCTCCTTCTTTTGCAATTCAACGGCTGCATCGGCTAGCGGCTGCATTTTTACAAACCATTGGGTGGACAGATATGGCTCTACTACGGCACCGCTGCGCTCGGAGTGTCCGACGGAATGCAAGTGGTCTTCAATTTTGAACAGAACGCCTTGTTCCTGAAGGTCCTTAACGATTTGCTTACGGCATTCGAACCGGTCCAAACCTTGGTACTTGCCGGCTTTTTCATTCATCGTGCCGTCCTCGTTCATGACGAGAATCCGCTCCAGGTTATGGCGGTTACCGACTTCAAAGTCATTAGGATCATGGGCAGGCGTGATTTTTACTGCCCCAGAACCAAACTCTTTATCAACATAGTCATCCGCGACAATCGGGATTTCCCGGCCGACAATTGGCAGGATGACAGTTTTGCCGATTAGATGCTGGTAGCGCTCATCTTCCGGATGGACTGCTACTGCGGTATCGCCCAGCATTGTTTCCGGACGGGTCGTTGCCACTTCAATCGAACCAGAGCCATCGGCAAGTGGATAATTCATATGATAGAAAGCACCCTGAACATCCTTATAGATAACCTCAATATCGGATAGAGCTGTCTTGGTCGACGGGTCCCAGTTGATGATGTATTCACCGCGATAAATAAGCCCTTTATTATATAGCTTAACAAATACTTCACGTACCGCTTTAGACAAGCCTTCGTCCAGGGTAAAACGCTCACGTGAATAATCAAGGCCCAGGCCTAATTTGGCCCATTGCTGGCGGATATGGGAGGCATACTCTTCCTTCCACTTCCATGTTTCCTCGACAAATTTTTCACGGCCTAAGTCATAACGGCTTTTGCCTTCACTGCGTAGCTTTTGCTCGACTTTTGCCTGGGTGGCGATTCCGGCATGGTCCATGCCAGGCAGCCATAAAACATCATAACCCTGCATCCGCTTCATACGCGTAATAATATCTTGTAGCGTTGTATCCCACGCATGGCCTAAGTGCAGTTTACCTGTAACGTTTGGCGGCGGAATCACGATCGTATATGGCTGTTTTCCCTCGTCATCTTTCGCTTCAAAAAATTTGCCTTCTACCCACCATTTATAACGCCCTTTTTCAATAGATTGGGGGTCATATTTGGTAGGCATTGAAATTTCCTTTGTTTCCATGTATATTGCCTCCTTCTAAACTACCTGCAAACAACAAAAAACCCCATTCGTCGTAAAAGGACGAATGGAGTTGCTTCGCGGTACCACCTTTTTTCCAATCAACCATTATTGATTGGCGCTTCATCGAATAACGGATTTCCTCCGTCTTCTGCTACTGATTGTTCACAGAAGAAGCTATTGGGTGACCTTCCGATGTTCCGCTTAGGAAATCTTTCAGCTAATAATTTCCCTCTCTTAAAGCCGGATGGTATCGTACTCTTCCCTGTCTTTGCTTTTGGTTTTTAAATTATATTGTTATACTACCCAAAAAAGGGTCCCTTCGTCAATCATGATGGACAATTTTTTTAATTTATATACTATGAAGCACCTATGAAAAATGCTACCACTTTTAAGCAATTTGGTTCTTTCCGTGGTCTGGTAAGTTCAATTGTTCCGATGCTGCACTCTTCATTAACCACTCGGATTTGGCAAGGGTAATCCCTAGAATAGCCCAATATAGCGGAGCAACTGGAACCGTGCTGATATTAAAGAATGCCTGAATCAAATAGCCGATGACGATGGAAATGAGCCCGTACATCATCAGTCTCTCCTTGCCGCTCGCCATTCGAACCGCAAGGAACGCCTTTCGCAAAATCAAAAATATAAACAGCAAATAGGTTAATAGTGCCGGAACCCCTAAGGTAATCGCCATCTGCAAGTACTCATTATGGGCTTTGTCCACTCTCTGTCCACCCAAGTAGGTTAGTAATTCCTTATCTGTTGCTGGAAAAATAAACTCAAAGGTATCCGGACCAGAACCGATCCAAAAATATTCCGGGATTAATGGCAGTGATTTCTTCCATATAAAAAACCTTGAAGAACCTTCATGACCGGTGCTATGATGGGAAGCTATCTTATATGAATCCGATAAAACAGACCCAATCCGATCATTATACCTCCCGTTTTCAGTCCAATTAATAATAAGCAATAATAGCATCAAGGAAACCATTAGGGATCCCCATTTTTTCCATAGGAATTTTCTCTTAAAAATAACAAAAACCTTCAGAAACACCAGAGCGCAAAATACACCAACATAAGCGCTTCTGGTATTAGAAAATATTAATGCAACAAATGCAAAACAAACTGTGATGTAATACAGCATAGTAGTTTTTTTGCTCTTTGATATAATGAAACAGGTCACGGCTGACAAGAATGCCAATACCAAATAGGAACCGAAAAAGTTAGGATTATCAAAAAACGTGTAAGTTCCAGGATAATGACGCATGGCGCTATTCCGAGGCAAAAAGTCCAGTTGGAAATGCTGCAGGATTCCATAGATCGAGACGATTATCGACACAATCGCGATTCCCGAAATGGCTTTATCCCATTTTTTCTCCCCCAAAAACCTGAACGAAAATAAAAATACACTGCAGTAGGAGAAAAACGAAATCAGGCCTTCCTTGCGATCGATAAGGCCATAAACAGACGTATACCGGTAATCGGAAAACGCAGTTGAGATTTCTACCAGACATATAAACACAAATAAGGTGTAAACTGCCATGTTGTGTTCTTGGGAAGGAAACAGGGAGCGGAACTTGCGTTTGAATAGGACATACAACCAAGTGCCGATAACAAATAGGTACAAATAATTTGTTTTGGGGTCTGTGTAGTACGGATCAAATCCCCATGGATAGATGAGCAGCGGAAATAGTAGAATAAACCAATACATGTATGTACTCCTTTAGATTGTTCATTTAGTAAAATAGGCACTTGTAAATGATTTCATTTTTATCAAACCATGCATTTGATTTTTTGTAAAGGAAATATTTTAAACAAATATTGGAGAATTCACACGATTGTCTGAATATACATATGGTAAATGGGCGTGGGGGAGGTTTACCGGTGAGGAATTTTCAAAAATACAAATACCGTCCCTGGTTTAAAACGTTTCGCAAGGTGAGCGGACAGTTAATTGTACCGTTTATAATTTTTCAGTTTTTGAGGACGATTTTTCTGCCGACTGTTTTTGATGTCATTTTATTATCGGTCTTTGTCGGGATTGCCATTTCCATCTATTTTGACGTGATATAAGAGCCCATCGGCGCAAACTAACTTTGCTGCTGTTGGGCTCCTTCTTTTGCCGCCTGGGCCGCTGCCTGTTGCTGGGCATCAATCTCGCTCATCCGCATCACTACATACTCGGTATTTTTCAATTGCCAATAGCGATGCTGCAGCTGCCGAACGAATTTCAACTCATTTTTGGGCCGTTGCTTGCGGTAAAACTTCTCTGCCGCTTGAATGATTGGGATGGGATAGGACAGATAACTGTAGAATAATAGTTTTTCATCGGATTTGAAGGGAAAATATTTATAATAATGATATACCCAGTCAATCACCTCATCGTTGCGCTTCGGGCTGGTGTTGAGCGCCCGCGACAGGTACGGCAGCAAATCGTGAATCGGTGAACCATACTGGGCATTTTCAAAATTGATGAAAAAACCGTAGCCGCGGTCATCATAAAGAAAATGCTCATGGGACAGTTTCCCGTGGACGACCACCATCCGGGCCTTCTCTTTCTCCTTCGTTTGCTCATACCATTCTTCGAACTTTGATTTGGAAAACCGTAACGCCTGGCTGATTTCGTTATAGTACAAGCAATAGAGCAATTCAAACGGCGACATGTACGCCTTTTTTTCACAAACATCAATAAAGCCGTCGAGGAATTCCTGATGTTTATCCAACTGCTCGATGGTTTTTTCGTAATGTTCGGTCCGTTCTTCCTGGCTAACCTTGACTTCTTTGGCTGACAAGGTATGCAACCTAGCCAGCTCGCGGAACAGCTGGTTATTTTTAAACTGGCGGTTTTCCGAATAATCATTCGACATCCATGGCATCAGGTAATAAAGCTCGTTATCATGCAAGATTGCGTACCTGCCATCCATGGCCGGATATATTGGGACAATTCGGTTATAGCCTTTTTGGTAAAGATAATGGACATGGCGGATAAAATCGGTCCCGATCGAAGGAGGAATTTTTTTCAAGGCAAAGGTGCCTTTATTGGAATACACCTTCTGGACACTTCCGAAATCCTCGATAAAATACGGTTCCACTTGGTATTGCTGCAGGATTGGAGTGAGCCTCTCCAATCGGTTGGGGTCACTCATAAAATTCAACTCTCTTCCCTTTACAAAAAGTCTGAAAAAAAGAATCTGAGCAGGCCGAACGACCCGCTCAATTCCTTCAAAAGTTTACTTTTTTGCCAAAGCGGCCGGAATATACAATACTTGGCCTTCATGGACATCCTCGCTGATTTCAAGCTGGTTCATGCGCAACAAATTATGCACGGGCACTGAATACCGCTCCGAGAGGGAGTCAATTGTGTCGCCCTTTTGGACAATGCACATACGCAGTCTTGCCTGCTGCGGTCCTTCATCCTTGCGGGCAAGGAAATCGGTCAGGGTCATGGTTTTCTTTTTTACGGTTTTCTTTTTCTTCTTAGGGGCTTCTTCGGAAGAAGATGAACTTTCTAAAACTTCGTCCACTTCCTCTAATACTTCCGGCACCACCTTCGTCTTTTCTGCCACTACCTCCACTTCCACTGGATGCTGCTCGCTTCTGGCTTCATGAAAATGTAAGGCTGGCTCAACAGGCTCCGGGTGGTATTCTTGGAATTGCCATGCTTCCTCGTGGTCTGCGCTTTCCTCGGCTTCCTCCGGCTGATAGTTAAACGTCGGGAACTTAGGGAATGCCTCAACTTTCGGCTGTTCATCCTGCTGCTTCCTTGCCTCAATTTCAAATAACACATTGTTCTCATATGGGCTATGGGCAGCATGCTCTTCTATTTCTTCCTCAAATTCGGCTTCGGCGCGATGAACGACCTCATATTCCTGCTCTTCTTCCTGCTGGGGTTCGGATTCATAGAGCCCACTGATCGTCAGTTCGGCAGAAAGCTTCAAGCAACTGCGCTCAGGCAAAGAATAATCAAACGATTCCACCAGCACATCGATATCGTAAACACTTTGAATGCGGTTATTCGGAATGGTAATGTCAACTGGGAACCGGTGTGAAAATTCACAGACTCCCTCTTCTTGTTCCGCGACCCGCTCCACAAATTTTTGTGAAGGCACCGCCTGGGCCTCAACAGCATTACTATCCTGTACGTTTTTATATTCGCCGGAGAGTTCCAGCGACCCCCGTATAGTTACGTACTGATCGTTTTCCTGGATGGTTATGTCCGGGTCTAGGGATATGGAAATGAGTTCCTCGACTTCCTGTCCTTTTCTAAACCACAACGATTCCTCCACAGAAAATCTAAGGTACGATTGATTCTCCTGGGACAAAGCGACTCCTCCTTTCGTTTCCTTCACGTAAAATCACTATGTCACTTACACTCTATGAGCCAATATTTTTATTTATGATAAAAAAGCCCGATTGTCTGGAAAAATTGCAGGAGTTTTTAGAAGAAGCCCAGGATCTTTCTTAAAGAAGGGGTCCTCGAGTTTGTCAGTGCTTTTTGTAACCAAGGTTTATTGAGGACAATTTAGTCTGTTTTCCAGTTCATTTTGTCGCCAAGAAGCCTTATTGCCGACAGTTTCGTCTCTTTTCCTGCCCGTTTTGTCGCCAAGAGGCCTTATTGGAAACCCCTTAAGAGAGCATTTTTAAATACTGGATTCCTAGAGCAAAAAAAAAACACCCGTCGATTGGCGGGTGCTTCCATGTTATTTAAGCTTGGAAAAAGCAACTTCTGCTGCTTGTATCGTTTTGGCAATATCCTCATCCGAATGTTCGGTGGACAAGAACAGTCCCTCGAATTGGGATGGCGGCAAGAAGATTCCTTGGTCGGCCATTTCGACGTAATACTGAGCAAAATAATCAAGATTCGAGGTTTTGGCTGTCTCGTAATTGACGACATCCATACCGGTGAAGAAAAAGCCAATCATCGAACCGGCACGGTTAAACGTAATCGGAACACCATGCTTTTCAGCGGCTGCTGTAAAGCCTTTTTCCAGCATGTCCGCTTTACGGATGAATTCCTGATAGTGCTCAGGAGTTAACTGGCTTAATGTCTCATAGCCGGCAGTCATCGCTAACGGGTTTCCTGACAAAGTGCCTGCTTGGTAAATCGGGCCGCTTGGCGCGATTTTTTCCATGATTTCAGCTTTACCGCCATAAGCTCCTACCGGCAGCCCCCCGCCAATAACTTTTCCTAAGCAAGTCAAGTCAGGCGTGATATTAAAATAACCTTGGGCACAGTTGTAGCCGACACGGAAGCCGGTCATGACTTCATCAAAAATCAGCAATGCTCCGTATTGGGTAGTAATTTCACGCAACCCTTCCAAGAAACCTGGAAGCGGAGGCACGAGGCCCATGTTGCCGGCAACAGGTTCAACGATGATACAGGCAATGTCATCCCCAAATTTTTCAAAAGCAAGTTTAACACCGTCAATGTCATTGTACGCTACCGTGATGGTATTTTTCGCAATGCTCTCCGGAACACCAGGGCTATCGGGAAGCCCGAGGGTGGCAACACCGGAACCTGCTTTAATTAACAAGGAATCGCCATGTCCATGGTAAGAGCCTTCGAATTTTAATATTTTGTTGCGGCTAGTATAACCGCGTGCAAGACGGAGCGCACTCATGGTGGCTTCTGTGCCGGAGTTGACCATCCGGATAATTTCAATCGAAGGCACGCGTTCTTGGACTAGCTGGGCCAATTTATTTTCCAATAAAGTCGGAGCACCAAAACTGGTTCCTTGCTCGGCTGTCTTTTTCAACGCTTCGACGACTTGGTCGTTAGCATGTCCCAGTATTAACGGTCCCCAGGACAGCACATAGTCAATGTATTCATTAGCATCAATATCATAGATTTTGGAGCCTTTGCCCCTTTCCATAAAAATCGGATTCATATTGACCGATTTAAAGGCGCGGACTGGGCTGTTCACTCCGCCAGGCATTAAGTTCTGCGCTTCCTTAAATGCTTCTATCGATTTGGTATACGAACGCATCCTGTTCCCTCTTTCCACCTATATTCAATATCTGGGTTATTGGTTTTCTCTTAACCAGCGAATCGCGTCTTTTGCATGGTAGGTGATGATCAAATCGGCACCTGCACGCTTCATGCCAACTAGCATTTCGAGAACAGTGGCTTTTTCGTCAATCCAGCCGTTTTGGGCTGCTGCTTTAATCATGGAATACTCGCCGCTGACGTTATAAATGACGACTGGCAAGTTAAAGGTATTTTTGACATCACGAACGATATCCAGGTATGGCATGCCAGGCTTCACGATTAAGAAGTCTGCTCCTTCTTCCACATCGGATTCGGCTTCTCTGAAGGCCTCAATGCGGTTAGCAGGATCCATTTGATAACTTTTCCGGTCGCCAAACTGAGGGGCGCCTTCTGCAGCTTCACGGAATGGTCCGTAGAATGCGGAAGCATATTTAACCGCATAAGACATGATTGGTGTGTCTTGGAAACCGGCTTCGTCCAATCCTTTACGGATGGCGGCTACAAAACCATCCATCATATTGGATGGCGCGATGATATCGGCACCTGCTTTGGCTTGGCTGACTGCTGCTTGCACAAGTAAATCCAGTGATTCGTCGTTAAGAATTTTGTCCCCTTCAACCATTCCACAGTGGCCGTGGCTTGTGTATTCACACAGGCAGGTATCGGCTACAATCAGGATGTCCGGGAACCGCTCTTTAATAAACCGGGTGGCTTCTTGGACGATTCCATGGTCGTGGAAGGCTCCTGTGCCGCATTCATCTTTTGTTTTAGGAATACCAAATAATAATACGGATTTGATGCCGTGAGCGACGATGTCTTCCATTTCTGCTTGCAGATGATCAAGAGAGACTTGGAATACGCCTGGCATCGAAGACACTTCTTTGCGGATGTTTTCTCCTTCGCAAATGAACAACGGATAAATGAAATCATCGGCGCTTAAATGATTTTCCCTTACAAGTGCCCGCATATTGGCACTTGACCGCAGGCGGCGATGACGTTTAAATTGTAAATCCATGGTTTTTACCTCCAAATATGTATTCTCATTTTATAAAAAAGATTTGCTGGGAGCGAAGGGTTGCTTTACTGTCGGATACCCTTTGCCAACTGTCGCATAGACGTGCGCTACTGTCGTATACCCTTCGCCAACTGTCGCATAGACGACCACCACTGTCGGATAACACGTCAACTGTCGCATAGACGCCCCCTACTGTCGGATAACCTTTGCCAACTGTCGTATTGACGCACCCTACTGTCACTTCCCATACGTAACGCATCGGAAGACCTCTTTTTATTATTAACGAATTGCCTGTTTTTTCTCCAAGCAAGCAACGGTCGCTTCTACCATAGCTTGTACCGTATATTCCTGCGGCGACACATGAACCGGCAGCCGGTACTCTTTTAGCCGTTTCTCCGTTACCGGGCCAATGCAGCCAAAGATACATTCGCTAAGCCGGCTCTCAAGTTGATTCTCCTTCACCACATCCATGAAGTGATCCACAGTGGACGGGCTGGTAAACAGCAAAATATCAAGCTGGTTTTCCTTCAGCATCGTAGCGAGCATGTCGCGGCTCTCAACCGGCATGAAGTTTTCATAAATCACCATTTCTTCTACTTCGGCGCCCGCATCAGTTAAGGAATCGGCAATATATTCACGGGCGAGATTCCCTTTTGGGATTAACACGCGTTCCCCTTTCCCGACATGGGGGAGAAATTCCTCAACGAACGCTTCCGCTACATAGGCAGTCGGGACAAACTCGGACTGAATTCCGCGCTCATTCAATTCCTCAGCCGTCTTTTTTCCAATGGCTGCAATTTTAGGGAGCTGGACGTCAACCGGGTCGATAAACGAAAAGAACGTCTCCACCGTGACCTTGCTGGTAAAAATCAGCCAGTCAAAGGTCCCTAGCGCCTGCAAGACTTCTTGCAGGCGCGCACCTTTCGCTACGGGGCGAAACGCAATTAGGGGAATTTCCACCGGGATCCCGCCATACTCCTTCACAAGCTTAGAAAAGGATTGAGCTTGACCTTTGCCCCTTGGGACAAGAACCCTTTTATCCTGTAAAGGTAATGGGTTACTCACGGCCCTCGAGCTCCCGAAGAACCCGATCAATCAAGTCTTTGGCACCCTTTTGCGTGAGCAGGTCAGCTGCTTGAACACCAAGTTCTTCTGGATTCTGGCCTCTAAGCTCTTCTTTAAAAATCTCCTGACCTTCCGGGGAAGCAACCAAAACATTTAAGACCACTTCATCATTGTCTTCAACGCGGGCAAAGCCAGCGATTGGCACCTGGCAGCTGCCTTCCATCTTTTGAAGGAACGCACGCTCAGCCCGTACGGCTCTCTCAGTTTTTTGGCAGGTGAATTTTTCAAACAGTTCAAGCAGTTCCTTGTCATCCTTGCGGCATTCAATCGATAAAGCTCCTTGACCGACGGCAGGAATACATACATCTGCATCTAAAAATTCCGTTACGACATCCTTTGTCCAGCCAAGGCGTGACAGCCCGGCGGCCGCTAAAATAATCGCATCATACTCGTCTGTCTCCAATTTGGCCAGTCTGGTGTCGACGTTGCCGCGGATCCATTTAATCTCCAGGTCAGGACGTTTGGCCAACAGCTGGGCACTGCGGCGCAGGCTGCTTGTGCCAACAATCGCACCTGGTTTTAAATCCATCAATTTAACATGTCCTTTGGAGATCAGAGCATCCCGGTGGTCCTCACGGAACGGAATGCAGCCAATCGTCAGGCCTTCTGGCAGTACAGCCGGCATGTCCTTCATGCTATGAACGGCCATATCAATCTCTTTATCCAGCATCGCTTGCTCGATTTCTTTCACAAACAGCCCTTTTCCGCCGACCTTTGACAGGGTCACATCCACGATTTTATCGCCCTTGGTGACAATCTCCTGGACTTCAAATTCAAATCGAGGATCAATTTTTTTCAACTGGTCAATGACCCAATTTGTTTGTGTTAACGCCAATTTGCTTCGTCTGGAACCTACAATAATTTTTCTCATGATTGCCTCCTATTTTACGAGTACCATATGTGAAAGGAAGATAATTGCCCAAATAAAAAGAAGTTAATTAATACGATCAAAAAGGACCCAGCATTCCAAAGCGCCAATTTTTTGCCTGATAAATTTCTCACGGTGCGCAGATATAAATAGATACTGTATGCAATAAGTAAGATAAACGAACCGATGATTTTCACATCATACCAAGGCATTCCTGGAAGTTTCAGGAAGGCCCATTGCAGCCCAAGAATCAACGCCAACAATAAAAGCGGAACACCAATGACTGCGGATATGTAAGACAATCTCTCCAATTTTTCCAAATCAGCCAGCCTTATAAGCCTTGTTCCCCATTTCTTTCGTTTTAACAAGTCGTATTGCAGCAGGTATAACAAAGAGAAAACAAAGGACAAGGAAAATGCCCCATAGGACAGGATGGCCATTGTGATATGAATCAAAAGCAATTCCGAAACAAGCTGCTTGGCCATGACATGGGTATCCGCCTGCATCGGGGCAAAGGTATGAATCGCCATGACGGTGAACCCGAGTATATTCGTGAAAAAGACGATAAAATCGACCCTTAGTAAATGATTTATCAAAATTGACAATGTTACTAATACCCAGGCATAAAAATAAAGTCCCTCAAAAATCGTCAGTACCGGGAACCTTCCTGTTTTTATGATATAAAGAATAAAAAAAACAGTTTGCAAAATCCATACAAATGCAAGTAACCAGAAGGCAATCCGTTTTGCCTTCCGGTTATGATGGATAAAGTCGAAAAAATAAAGCAGCACACTGAAGGCATACAAAACAACGGTCAATTCATGGAGCCTCGTCATCAAGACAGTATACATCGCACCGTCCCCTTATGACTGAAAGGAAGCCTGCACTTCACGAACCGGGCTTGATTTCGTTTCGGCTGCTTTCAATTGCTGTTCCTTCGCCAGTTTTTCAATATTAAAGATTTGCATGAATAATTCCAAAGCCTGATCCGCATCAGGTCTTGCAGCCATTTCTTTCGCTTGTAAAATCGGATCCTTTAACATTTGGTTTACGATACTTTTTGTATGTTTATTTAACACCTTCATATCGTGCTCACTTAGGTGTGGAAGTTTCCTTTCCAGACTGGTCATGGTTTCGGCCTGGATAGCCAATGCTTTTTCCCTTAGGGCCGAGATAACCGGGATTACCCCGAGCATGCCTAGCCATTGATTAAAGTCGACAATTTCTTTTTCAATCATCAGCATGATTTTTTCAGCCGATTTTTTACGTTCCTGAAGGTTGGCCTCCACGATACCTTCCAAATCGTCGATATCATATAAAAAGACGTTTTCCAGTTCGGCAATTCGTGGGTCTAGATCGCGGGGAACCGCAATATCAACCATAAATAATGGCTTGCCCTTTCGTTGCTTCTCGACCTTTGTCATCATTTCCTTTGTAATGACAAAGTTTTTCGCACCGGTTGAACTGATTAAGATATCAGCATCCACAAGTGCGTTTTGCAGGTCAGAAATGGTTTTGGCATCTCCATTAAACCGGTCGGCCAAAGCCTTGGCTTTATCATAGGTACGGTTTATGACGGTTACTTGTTTGACACCATTACCATGAAGGTTTTGAACCGCCAATTCGCCCATTTTTCCTGCGCCGAAAATCACCACATGTTTATTGCCGAGCGAGCCGAAAATCTTTTTGGCTAGTTCGACAGCGGCGTAGCTGACGGAAACGGCATTCGACCCAATTTCCGTTTCGGAGTGGCCGCGTTTTGCCAATGTAATAGCTTGTTTAAATAAATGATTAAATACTGTGCCGGTAGTTGCCTGTTCTTGGGCAAGCAAAAAGCTGGTACGGACTTGGCCCAAAATTTGTGTTTCCCCAAGCACCATGGAATTCAATCCGCAGGCGACAGAAAATAAATGTTCTACTGCACCATCGTCTTCATAGATGAAGAGGAACGGCGAGAATTCCTTTTGCTCAATACCAAACCATTCCGATAGAAACTCTTTTATGTAGTAGCGGCCGGTATGAAGCTGGTCGACTACCGCATATATCTCAGTCCGATTACAGGTTGACAGGATGACATTTTCAAGAACGCTTTTCTTGGCATTCAGCTGTTTAACCGCTTCTCCAAGATCCGCTTCATTAAATGTCAACTGCTCACGAATTTCTACAGGGGCAGTTTTATAGTTAAGACCGATCGTGACAATATGCATATTAAAAAGACACCCCCACTAAATAATGCATGATTAGCTAGAAATAATTATATCACTCACATTTTTAGGAAAAGCCGGAAAATGTGAACATAAAGCGAAACTATATGGTAAGATAGACTGGAAAAACTGAATTGGCCGCAGGATCACTTTTTGCACATCCTAGCTGTTAAAAATCAGTTCCAAACGTCTATGTTTTCTTTTATACTCCCTTATGTACAGTACCAAAAAACTAGAAGATATTCAAGTGAACCTTACTGGAAGTGGTGTGTTTGTCATGAAAAATCAACGGATATTCCCAGCTATTATTCTTATTGGATTTGGTGGCTATTTTTTCTTGCAGCAGACCGGAATTACTATATTCCCACAATTTTTCTCCTGGCCTACCTTATTAATCATTGTCGGAGTCGCCTTTCTGGGCCAGGGATATTCGGCTAAGGAACATGACGCCATCCTGCCTGGCGTGATTTTGACCGGATTCGGCCTGCATTTCCATCTCGCCGGACACGCTTCGTTTTGGCCGGAAAATACAAGCGGTATGCTGATTTTGTTGATATCGATTGGCTTTTTTCTGCGCTTTTTAAAAACAAATACGGGTATGTTTCAAGCGATTCTGTTCTTTTTACTCGCGATCCTGTTTTTATTTAATGACAAAATTACCGGTTATTTTGGGCTGGTGCAAAGCAGCATCAGCTTCATCTGGAAATTTTGGCCAGCGCTCATCATTGTGATTGGAGTCTATTTTTTGCTAAAAAAGAAAAAATAACCGCTTATATGGGCAGATGTACAAATTTTATGCCAAGAGCATGGGCGGGCCATGCTCTTTTTTTTCAACAAAAAAGCACACGAGATTTCTCCTAAGAAATTTCGCGTGCTTTTTCTAGCATGTTTACATATAACTTTCAATGATGGCCCAAGCTTGGTCTTTTCCCTCGCCAATCTCCGAGGAGAAAACGACGACATGGTCGTCTTTCTCAAGCTGCAACGTTTCTTTTGTCACCTTTAAGTGCTTCTGCCATTTTCCTTTCGGAATCTTATCGGCCTTAGTGGCAATCACGATGCACGGTATGCCGTAATGCTTCAGGAAATCATACATCATTACATCGTCTTCTGTCGGCGGGTGCCTGAGATCGACGATCATCACGACGGCCCGCAATTGCTCCCGTGTGGTAAAATACGTTTCAATCATTCGCCCCCATGCCGCCCGCTCCGCTTTGGACACTTTGGCATAGCCATAGCCTGGCACGTCAACAAAATGAAGAATCTCGTTAATCAGGTAAAAGTTTAAGGTTTGGGTCTTGCCTGGTTTGGAAGAAATTCGCGCCAGCCCTTTGCGGTTCAGCATTCGGTTAATAAACGACGACTTCCCCACATTGGAACGGCCGGCAAGGGCAAATTCAGGCAAATCGGTGGCCGGATACTGTTCCGGCTTCACCGCACTTATGACTATATCAGAGCTTACTACCTTCATTTGGCCCCACCCTCTAAGAGGGCATGCTTCAGAACTTCATCCAGATGGGACACAGGCACAAATTCTAATTCATTCCGGACACTTTCCGGAATATCCTCAATATCGATTTCATTATCTTTTGGTAAAATGACTTTCGTTAAGCCGGCACGATGGGCACTAAGGGTTTTTTCCTTCAGCCCGCCAATCGGAAGCACCCGCCCGCGAAGCGTAATCTCACCGGTCATGCCCACTTCACGACGGATTGGCTTGCCAGTCAATGCCGACACCAATGCTGTTGCAATCGTGATTCCTGCTGACGGGCCGTCTTTTGGCACCGCCCCTTCCGGAACGTGAATATGGATATCATATTTTTCATGGAAATTCTCGTCAATCCCAAGTTCCTTGGCTTTCGAGCGAACGTAACTGAACGCAGCCTGTGCTGATTCCTTCATTACATCGCCAAGTTTGCCAGTCAACACAAGTTTGCCTTTTCCAGGAGCCAATGACACTTCAATTTGCAGCGTGTCACCGCCAACTGTTGTATAGGCCAACCCGGTTGCCACCCCAACCTGATCCTCCGCTTCGGCTTGGCCATAACGGAATCTAGGTTTTCCTAAGAAATCCTCTACTGTTTTTTCAGTCACTACCACGCGCTTTTTCTCACCGGATACAATAATCTTGGCGGTTTTCCGACAGATAGTAGCCATTTGACGCTCTAAACTCCGTACCCCGGCTTCACGCGTATAATAACGGACCACTTTTAAAATCGCGTCATCGCGAACTTGCAGGGCACCTTTCGAAAGGCCGTTTTCCTTGATTTGTTTTGGCAGCAAATGGTCCCGTGTAATATGGACCTTTTCTAGTTCGGTATAGCCGGCAATCGTAATGATTTCCATCCGGTCCAAGAGCGGCCCTGGGATGGTCCCGAGATTATTGGCCGTTGCGATAAACATGACTTTGGATAAATCATAGGTTTCTTCAATATAATGGTCACTGAAATTTGCATTCTGCTCAGGATCCAATACCTCTAAAAGAGCAGACGACGGGTCGCCCCGGAAATCACTGGACATTTTATCAATTTCGTCGAGCAGGAACACCGGATTGATAGTTCCGGCTTTTTTCATTCCTTGGATAATCCGGCCAGGCATGGCCCCGACATACGTTCTGCGGTGGCCGCGAATTTCCGATTCATCCCGGACCCCGCCCAATGAAACCCGGACAAAGTTTCGGTTCAAGGAGGAGGCAATTGATTTTGCCAGACTGGTTTTTCCTACCCCTGGAGGGCCTGCTAGGCAAAGAATCGGCCCTTTTAAGGAATTGGTCAATTTTTGGACTGCCAAGTATTCCAGAACCCGCTCTTTTACTTTTTCCAGACCGTAATGTTCCTCGTTTAGGATTCTTTCAGCCCTGGCAATATCAATGTTGTCATTTGTCTTTTTCGACCATGGCAGGGACACCAGCCATTCAATGTAATTGCGGATCACAGCACTTTCAGCCGAGCTTGTCGGTACCTTTTCATAACGATCGAGTTCCTTCATTGCTGCTTTAAGAATATGTTCCGGCATGCCGGCTTCCTCGATTTTTTTGGTCAGGTCGGCAATTTCCCCGGTTTTCCCTTCCTTGTCGCCCAGTTCTTTCTGAATCGCTTTCATCTGCTCACGTAAATAATATTCCTTTTGTGTTCGTTCCATTGAACGCTTGACACGCTGGCCGATTTTCTTTTCGAGATTCAGCACTTCTTTTTCGTTATAGATGATATCGATGACCCGATTTATTCTCTGTTTCACATCTAGGGTTTCGAGGATGTCTTGTTTTTCCTTTAGCTTGATTGGCAGGTGTGAGGAAATAATATCTGCCATGCGACCTGGTTCCTCAATATCAGCCACAGAAGCCAATGTTTCAGCAGAGATTTTTTTCGATAGTTTTATGTATTGTTCAAAATAATCAAGCATGGTTCTCATTAATGCTTGATCTTCTACGTCCTTTGTTTCGGGATCTTCGTATGTCATTATACTGACAGAATAATATTCCTCTTCATCTTGAAATGAAGTGAGTTCCGCCCTGCTTAAACCTTCTACTAATACTCGAATTGTTCCGTTCGGGAGTTTAAGCATTTGTTTAACCTTCGTCAAGGTTCCAAACTTGTATAAATCCTCTTCGGAAGGCTCGTCAATGGAGACATCCTTTTGAGTGGTTAAGAAAATCAGATGGTCATCTACCATTGCTTTTTCGAGTGCCTGGACAGACCGTTCACGGCCGACATCTAAATGAAGCACCATTGTCGGATAAACAAGCAATCCTCGAAGCGGCAGGAGGGGGACGATCAATTCATTCTGTTTCGCCATAATACTGCACCTCCACATACTAAAAAAATAGATACATTCCCACATTTGCGGAATCGTCTTTGTACAATTCTATCTCATTTACTTTTACGTGTCTATCTTTTGAGATAGCCGTCTGGTACTCCTTACATTAGCTTCTCCAATACCCCAAAAAATACTAAGAAAAATTGGGGCCTGTCCCCCATTGCGTCACCACGTTAAAGGAGCGGGGGACAGGCCCCCGCTGCGTTACCATGTTAAAGGAGTGGGGACAGCCCCACTCCTAGATGGTTTCTTTTTTGGATAATTCGATTGATGCGGGTACGGCGTTGTTTTGTGCGAATTTGTTGACGAGTGCGATTTCGAATACTTCGTGGAGATGGGTAACCGGGACGATTCGGATACCGTCGACCTCGTTTAAGAGTGTTTGCATGTTCTCCTCTGGTATGATTACCGTTTTGGCTCCTGCCTTTTTGGCGGCCTTTACTTTTGGATAGACGCCGCCGATCGGTTTCACGTTGCCGTGAATGCTGATTTCGCCTGTCATGGCGACGGTATTATCAATCGGTATTTTGTAAATCGCCGAGTAGATTCCTGTTGCCATGGCAATTCCGGCTGATGGCCCGTCGATTGGCACCCCGCCTGGGAAGTTCACGTGGATATCAAAGTCATCGGCCGGAACACCCATGGAACGCAGCACCGTAATGACGTTCTCAATCGAACCTCGGGCCATGCTCTTGCGGCGAATCGATTTGCCTTGCCCGCCAATACTTTCTTCTTCCACAATCCCGGTAATATTGATGGACCCTTTTTCTTTGGCTGGGATTACCGTTACTTCGATTTCCAGCAAGGCCCCTGAATTCGGGCCATAGACGGCAAGTCCATTGACCAAACCGACCCGGGACTCCTCGTTGATCATCCGCTCCATTCTCGGTGACAGCTGGCTGGATTGGATAACCCATTCAATGTCTTCATCCTTAATAAATTGGCGGTCCTCGGTAATCGCCAGACCCGCGGCGATTTGAATCATATTAACGGTTTCCCGGCCATTTCTCGCATAGGATGACAAGGTTTGAATGCCCGTTTCATTGATTTCCATATTGACCTTATCAGCCGCTTTTTTGGCTACCGTCATAATTTCTTCCTGAGTTAAATCCCTGAAAAATACCTCCATGCAGCGTGACCGAATGGCCGGGGGAATTTCGCTTGGGGTTCTGGTGGTTGCCCCGATTAACCGAAAATCGGCCGGAAGTCCATTTTTGAAAATATCATGGATATGTGTTGGGATTTGTGTATTTTCCTCATGATAATAAGCACTTTCCAAATATACTTTCCGGTCCTCCAAAACTTTTAGCAGCTTGTTCATTTGAATCGGGTGCAATTCCCCGATTTCATCGATGAACAGCACCCCGCCATGGGCATTGGTGACAGCCCCTTGTTTTGGCTGCGGGATTCCCGCCTGTCCCATCGCACCGGCGCCTTGATAAATCGGGTCATGTACTGATCCAATTAGCGGGTCGGCAATGCCCCGTTCATCAAATCGCGCTGTGGTCGCATCCAATTCAATGAACACTGATTCTCGTTTAAAAGGGGACTTGGCATTTTTCTTTGCCTCTTCCAATACCAGCCGGGCAGCGGCCGTTTTGCCGACACCCGGAGGTCCATAGATAATCACATGTTGTGGATTCGGACCGCATAATGCCGCTTTTAACGACTTAATTCCGTCCTCTTGTCCAACAATATCTTGAAAACTTGTAGGACGTACCCTTTCTGATAAAGGTTCCGTCAATGAAATCGATCTCATTTTTCGCAGCTGTTCCATCTCTTTCCGTGATTCACGGTCAATCGATACTTTTTGTGTCCGCTGATTTTTTAATAGGTTCCAAAAATACAGACCGATTATGATGCCAAAAAACAGCTGAATAAATAAAGCAATCCCCGTCCAACTCATACATTTTCCCTCCTGCACGATATCTATTTCACTAGATATTAAAAAGTATTTCCTGCAGAAAGGAGGAATAAACCCTTTTCGATAAAGAATAGGTAAATGTGCATAAGAAAAGGACTTGGCATATTACCAAGTCCCTAACATTTTATGCAGATTTTTCTTCCACAACAACCGTTCCATCTTCCAAAATCAATTTTGGAACGCCATTTTCAGCAACGGTTTCTTTTGTAATGATACATTTCGAAATATCATCGCGAGATGGCAGATCAAACATGACATCCAACATAATGCCTTCGATAATGGAGCGTAAACCGCGGGCACCCGTTTTACGTTCAATTGCTTTTTTAGCAATTTCTTGAAGGGCTCCTTCTTCAAAATCAAGCTCAACATCATCGATTTCAAGCATTTTTTGATATTGCTTCACCAAAGCATTTTTTGGTTTTGTTAAAATTTCAATCAATGCATCCTCATCCAGTTGCTCAAGGCTGGCAATAACCGGCAGACGGCCGATGAATTCCGGAATTAAACCAAAGCGTAAAAGGTCTTCCGGCAGCACTTTTGAAAGCAACTCTTTTTGGCTGATTTCCTGCTGTTTTACATCTGAGCCAAAACCAATTACCTTTTGGCCTAAACGGCGTTTGATAATCGGCTCGATGCCGTCAAATGCCCCGCCGCAAATAAACAGGATATTGGTGGTATCGATTTGGATAAATTCTTGGTGCGGATGCTTTCTTCCCCCTTGTGGCGGAACGCTGGCAACTGTACCTTCCAAGATTTTCAGTAATGCCTGCTGAACGCCTTCACCAGACACATCGCGGGTAATCGAAGGGTTTTCCGATTTACGGGCGATTTTGTCAATCTCATCAATATAAATGATTCCCTTTTCAGCTTTTTCCACATCATAATCGGCTGCTTGGATTAATTTTAGCAGGATATTTTCAACGTCTTCCCCAACATAGCCTGCCTCCGTAAGCGAAGTCGCATCGGCAATGGCAAACGGCACATTTAAAATACGCGCCAAAGTTTGGGCTAGCAAGGTTTTACCGCTTCCTGTAGGCCCAATCATAGCGATATTACTCTTGGAGAGCTCAACATCATCAATTTTGCTGTTTGAATTAATCCGCTTGTAGTGGTTGTAAACCGCTACGGACAATGATTTTTTCGCTTTGTCCTGACCGATTACATACTCATCGAGGATTTCACAAATTTCTCTTGGCTTCGGAACATCCTTGAACTCCACTTCTTCTTCGGTTCCGAGTTCTTCTTCCACGATTTCTGTGCAAAGTTCAATACACTCATCACATATATATACTCCCGGACCGGCAACCAGTTTGCGGACTTGGTCCTGTGTCTTGCCACAGAATGAACACTTCAATTGTCCTTTTTCATCATTAAATTTAAACAATCCTTTCACCCCTTAACAATCATTTAAAACGTTTATTTTAATCGCGAATCCCAACAAATTCCGATAATTTACTTTTACTTCAATGGTATGTATGTTGCATTTTAACACAATCGCTAGCAGACCGGAAATAATTAGCTTATTAACATATATGTTTTTTGGGCCGTTGGGATTCGCATCAAAAACATATGTACCCAATAATGATAACCATTTTTTAAAAAAATAAATCGGTCTTTCCTTGGAATTAATTAATTCGCTTTCATTCAAAATTATTCCTGCCTGCTTATGAAAAAGGTTTCCCTGTCATTATTATAATATGTAATTGAAAAAATGTATAAAGAAAACTCGCCGACTGGCGAGCCCGAAAGGGCGATGACAGAGGCGCAGCTGCCCTTATGCGTTAAGAAAGAATAAAGCTTTCGACAGAAAGTTTATACTTTCTTATTAGCTAAAATAAGGCACGACTGATATCGTGCCTTACCTATTATTAGTTAAAATATTTTACGACAAAGTTCGATCCTGCCAAAACAGGCAGTTCCACCTTGAAAAATTATTTCTTATTTTCAACAAGGAAATCAATCGCTTTTTGAAGTGCAAGATCAGCCTTGATTCCTTCTGTTCCGCCAAGAGCTGCTTTGATGTTATCAACAGTCATATTGTACATGCCTGCCATTTTTTCAAGCTCTGCATTTACATCTTCGTCAGTAGCTTCTAGGTTTTCTGCTTTAGCAATCGCTTCTAATGTTAAGTTGACACGAACGCGCTTGGTTGCATCTTCTTTCATCTGTTCGCGAAGGGCAGCCTCATCTTGACCAGAGAATTGGAAGTAAAGCTCAAGGTTCATCCCTTGCATTTGCAAGCGTTGTTCAAACTCTTGAAGCATACGGTTAGTTTCGCTTTCTACCATAGCATCTGGAATTTCAACTTCTGCATTAGCTGCAGCTTGCTCAACTACTGAATCTTGAATATGATGCTCTGCTTCATGGTTTTTGCTGTCTTGAAGACGAGTGCTGATTTTTTCTTTCAACGCATCTAATGTTTCGACTTCTTCGTCGACATCTTTTGCAAACTCGTCATCTAGTACAGGAAGCTCTTTTCCTTTTACTTCATGAACAGTCACTTTGAAGGTTGCAGGTTTGCCTGCAAGCTCAGCTGCATGGTATTCTTCAGGGAAATTTACTTCAACATCTTTTGATTCGCCAGCTTTCACACCAACTAGCTGCTCTTCAAAGCCTGGGATAAACGAACCTGTTCCTAGCTCAAGAGAGTAGTTATCTGCTTTACCGCCTTCAAAAGCTTCTCCATCCACAAATCCTTCAAAATCGATTACAACAGTATCGCCGTTTTCAGCAGCAACATCTTCTTTCACTACTAATTCTGCATGGCGGTTTTGAAGCTGTTCTAATTCTTTTTGTACATCTTCGTCAGTTACAGTGGTGTCGAATGCTTCCACTTCAAGGCCTTTGTACTCGCCTAATTTCACTTCAGGCTTCACTTGTACAGTCGCTTTGAAAGTAAAATCTTTATCTTTACCCATTTGCTCAAGATCGAAATCAACGTTTTCTGGTTGAGCGATTGGCTCAATTCCTACTTCATCAACGGCATTCATATAAGCTTCTGGAAAAATCACGTCCAAAGTATCTTGGAATAATGATTCAACTCCAAAACGCTTTTCAAACATTGCACGAGGCATTTTTCCTTTACGGAAGCCAGGAACATTGATTTGTTTTACCACTTTTTTGAACGCTGCGTCCAAGCCTTGGTTCACTTTTTCAGCACTTACTTCAAACGTAAGCACGCCGCGGTTTCCTTCTAACTTTTCCCAATTTGCAGTCATACCTATTTTCCCTCCAACATCTATTTCCTTTTTCATTCGTAACGAATATACTGTAGATTTGCCCTGTCGTACCAAGCCAGTTTCTACTTTTTTATGTAAAAATTTTTCCTTTTTACACAATGCAACCCTTACATTATACCACACGTTTGGTTTCTTTCAACATATCATCCTATATATTGGGATAGGAAATTTTCTCTAATTCGATAATATGCTTCATTGCCTGTTCGATTTCATTAGGCAAAACCCCGAATTCATCTGCTATTTCCTGTATGTCCGTATCTATTCCCAAGTATTCATTTCCAAGGAGAATGAAGGCTGCCGCCCAGATGGAAGCCTCGTCCGGCGGCAGGTCAAACGGATAGCTGATAAAATAGATCCGTTCCACTAGTGCAGCAATATTTTCATATAAAGCCGGGTTGTTATGTTCCAGAATGCCGGCGATAAGTTCCTTGACGGCCAGCATTTTCGGTTCCAGTCTGACTTCCGGAAGCAGCACAGGATTCACCCGTTGTTCCCGATTGAACTTTCTGACGGCCAGCTCCCTGTTAATTTCCTGTTCTTTTAATAGAGTTAATAAAACAGTTTTCAGAAGAGGATGGCCCGTATCGGTTTTTAAATATTCTTCCATTTCCATCAAATGGGGCCGGATATTCTTATTCGCCAAGCTGGATACAAGCAGCATTTGTTCGTTAAGGTCATTCAGCTCTATAAGATTTAAGGATGGTGGGGCCGGTTCCTCCTGTGCCTGCTCCTGTTCATTTGCTATGGGAGTATGGTTTTCCGCCATTTTTCTGCTGAACTGGAGGATGTTTGAAAAATGGGACAGTTTTTCTGGAGGGATTTCCATTTCGTCCATCAGCGCTTCAATCGTCGTGACAATTTCCTGATATTCATGGAGCTGAATCAGGACGGTTAAGTACAAGTCCACCATCTTGTAATAGTCCCCAATGCCCTTTAACAGCATTTCCTTGGCCAAAACCTTGGCTTTTTGATAGGACGCCGCTTCGAAATAAGCGAGCACCAGTCCAATAAGGACCTCATCATTATCAGGGTCCAGCTCTTTCGCTTCTTCCAACAAATCGATGGCCTCGGTGTAATTTCTAGAGTGCAAGCTGTCCAGCCCTTTGGCCGTTAATCTTTTTTCAATGCCGGGAAAAAAAATCACATTGTCTTTTCGTTTTACTTGTTCCCGCTTCTTCATACCAATAACCGTCCTTCAAGTGTCATTGGAAAATAGTGTATCATATCGTGTGCATAAAAAAAACTCACCATGAGTGAGTTTTCTTTCAAAACTCATGGTGGCGGGGATTTATTTTAGAATACTTCACTCGCTTCAAAAGTATCTTTGATTAGTCCTAAATCATGGAGCTGCGCAATCAATGTAGTCCACCGTTTTTGCGGACATATAGGAGACCCCTTCGTTGCAGCATCGCCTCCCTATAGGAGATCTTTCCGTGTTTCCGTTTTATACATTTAAAGCTTCTAACTACATTCAGGATTATTCTTTAAAATCATTTCATTGATAGCTTTATATCCGAATTATGGGACATTAACTTACAAAGATTTTTAGTCAATTCAGCTAAAAATTTAAAAAAACAAAAAAACTCACCTTTTTAAAAAGGTGAGTGAATTTCGGTATGTAGTATGGCGTCCCAGGAGAGATTCGAACTCCCGACCGTACGCTTAGAAGGCGTATGCTCTATCCGGCTGAGCTACTGGGACATTTATTTGTTTTCCGAAGACAAGATTTATTATATTACCCTAACATCTGAAAGTCAACAGGTTTTTCATATATTTTTTTGAATGGGGAACCGTCACAGCTCCCCATCGCTTCTTTAAAAAACAAACTCTTTGGACAGGCCATCCAGTTCACGCCCAGAAACGTCATAAACCGCCAATTTTACCGAGTCTTTATCCACATCTAGAATGCAATACGTTTTGTCCACGCGGCCGCGCGGCAGACGGATGCTGCCAGGATTCAAAAATAACGTTCCTTCCACGAGCTCCGCCCCAAGTTCATGGGAATGCCCAAAACAAACCACATCTGCCTTTACTTCTTCAGCCTTGTATTTTAAGTTCATTAATGAGTATTTTACCCCATAATGATGCCCATGGGTGATGTAAAACTTCTTGCCCGCTACATTGGTGACTAGTTCTTGAGGATAATTGCCATAATCGCAGTTTCCTCCCACTGTGAAGTATCCTTCCATTGATTTATCATCAGGCATGAGTTGCGAATCGCCGCAGTGAATCATGATATCGACATCTTTAAGATGCCTTTTCCGAATGACTTCCAGTTCTTTAGTTAGCCCATGGCTGTCGCTGATAACCAGTACCTTGCTCATGGCCGGTCCGCTCTTTCTAATAGGGAGTCCAGCACAGCATCCAATTTCTTCAATGCATTGGCCCGGTGGCTGATTTTATTTTTTTCATCCGCTGAAAGTTCAGCCATCGCCACATCTTTGTCTGGCACATAGAAAACAGGATCGTAGCCAAATCCGTTAGTTCCTCTAGGCTGCTGGAGAATTCTCCCTTCGCAGGTGCCGGATACCGTAAAGGTTTCCTTGCCTGGGATGGCGGTCGCCAAAGCGCAGTAGAACCTTGCTGTCCGTTTTTCTTCCGGTACGCCTTGAAGCTCCGTTAAGAGTTTATTCGTATTGTTTTGGTCGTTTTTTGGTTCCCCAGCAAATCGAGCCGAATAGATACCGGGTCTTCCTTCCAAGGCATCCACCATTAATCCGGAATCATCTCCGATGACCATTCGGTTGAGCGCCCGGGAAATCGTCTCCGCTTTCAGAATCGCATTTTCCTCAAAGGTTTTGCCGGTCTCTTCCACGTCAGGAATTTCCGGAAAATCAAGCAGGGTCCGTACTTCAATTCCCCTTCGTGCAAAAATTTCTTCAAATTCCCTTGCTTTGCCTGGGTTTTTTGTAGCAATAATAACTTCATTCATGATACTCGCCTCTTTTTTCGGGATATTACAATAAAATAACGGCGTTTATATGCCGATATCGGATATCTATTTGTTCCTGCGTGTCTCGATCTTTTGTGAAATTTCCTCACCTAAGGCCGCTTTTTGAAATTCAAACAATTCCATCAGCCCTTCTTGGGCGGCATTTAACAAGCTGTGCAGCTGATCGTAGGAAAACGTAGATTCTTCTCCTGTACCCTGTAATTCCACAAATTCTCCTTTTCCCGTCATGACCACATTCATATCGACATGCGCTTTCGAATCTTCGCGGTAGTTTAGATCAAGCACGGTTTTTCCATCTTGAAGGATTCCCACACTTGTCGCTGCCAAATAGTCGGTAATCGGGAATCTCGGCAATGACCGCCTTTTTGCCAAGTCATTCAAGGCAATCGCCAGTGCCACAAACGCCCCTGTTATCGAGGCTGTCCTTGTGCCGCCATCGGCCTGTATGACATCACAGTCGATCCAAACAGTTCGTTCACCAATCGCTTGAAGATCGACTACCGCCCTGAGGGCACGACCGATTAACCGCTGAATTTCCATTGTCCGGCCGGAAACCTTGCCCTTGGAAGATTCCCTGATATTCCTTGTATCTGTTGCCCGTGGCAGCATGGAATATTCCGCCGTAATCCAGCCTTTTCCCTCGCCTCTCATAAACGGAGGAACCCGCTCTTCTATGCTGGCCGCACAAATGACCTTCGTGTTCCCGACAGAAATTAGAACGGAACCCTCCGGATGCATTAAATAATGGGTCTCAATATGTATCGGTCTTAATTGCAACGGTTCTCTACCATCTACACGCACGAATCTTCCTCCTCTTTCTTTCTTTAAAGCCCTGTACATTAAGAAAGAGGCGGCCTTCAGCCTGCCTCTTTCCTTGTCATTATATAGTATATCAAAAATACTTTCTTAAAAACTACCTGTATTGACTTTTTGCGGACGGGTAACAGGCTCGGATAGCTTTTTACCCTGTTCATTTTTCAACTCCGCCTTGCCATCCACTTGGACCGCCACTTTTTGAATCCCCTTCTGTTCAGTTAACGAAAGCACCAGGGCGTCAAGCAGATGCTGGGAAATCACCTTTTCCTCAAAGCTGCCATAAATATTTTTATCAAAGTTTAAAGTGACGGTCCCATCTTTATATTTTGGTGCATTGAGAAGTTTCACATCCGGCATAAACTCGGAAACAAGATTCGATTGGTCACTCGGCCCCTCAATCAATTGATTGACCGCAGCAGTGACGGGATCCTTCTCACTATTGCTGATCCTGCGCGTAACCGGCACATAATAATAGGAACCTTCCTCGCCGCCAATGTAGTAAACGGTTATTGGCTTCGTGTTCGATATATCGACGACATCTGTCGTATCCAAATTGATTCCGGTGGCCCGGGACAGCTTATCACTAATCGGCGTTCCATTGACCGGCATTTCTGTCAACTCATTCCCATTCATTTTTAATTTAACTGATTTAACATTATCGAATTGTGTCAGAGTCCAAGTAACAGATTGCAGGATTTTCATTTCATCTTCTGGCTGGTAATTTTTAAATTCCTTAGAAAAATTAACGGTTGCCACCCCATCTTTGATATTGACACTAAGTTCAGTATCCTCAGGCAGAACCGCTTTGAAATCATTTGGCAGCAGGTCAGTTACAGGTCCATTGATTACTAAATATTCTAATGCCTGTTTAGCAACAGATGTAGTTTTAGGAAGATTGAGTGTCTGAGGAACTACATACCCATTCTTATCCATGAGATAAAGCTCCGTTTTGATGGTGTTTTCCGTATTTTCGGTATTTTGGCTTTCCTTTTTTCCTGTGTCTTTTTTTTCCTCCACCGAGACAGTTTTTGGCGGATCGATTTTCTTTTGTGTCTCCGCGCCAAACAAGCCGCAGCCGGATAATAAAAGAGAAGAGGTAAGTACTGTGGAACCAAGAATTTTCGCTTTATGTTTGAACATATTTTTCCCCCCAAAGACAGTTTGTACTATCATATATACGAGCCTTTAAAAAAATTAGACCGGCTCAAGGAAGAAAAATTGGACAAAACTTCCTAATTTTTTTCACACACAAAAAAACCCCGTCTGGCAGGGGTGGATTATAGCTTTATTTTTTTCACATGGTCGACAGGGAAACCGAGCCATTGGGAAGCAATCTTGGAAAAAATCCATCTCGAACCGGTTGTGTAATATTCGTGTTCCGGTTCAGATTCACCTGAATCCAAGAGTCCATTATATTGGAGAATTGCACTGATTTCCCGTGCCGTTTCATCGCCGGAACTAATCACAGTGACCTCCTCACCCATTACCTTTTTAACCAATGGCTCAAGAAGCGGATAATGGGTACAACCGAGAATTAGTGTATCCAAATGATGATTCTGCAAACAACGCAATGATTCATTGACTATTTTTTCTGCAATGGGTCCTTCATACTCACCGCTCTCGACTAACGGTACAAACTTTGGACAAGCATGGGCCATGACAAACAGACGGCTGTTTAATGATTTGAGTGCTTTTTCGTAGGCTCCGCTTTTGACGGTGCCTTCGGTTCCAATAATACCGACACGGTAGTTTTTTGTCCGCTTAATAGCGGCACGGGCTCCTGGGTTTATGACCCCAATCACCGGAATTGACAGTTCCTTGCGTATATCATCCAATGCTGCCGCTGTTGCCGTGTTACAGGCAATCACGAGCATTTTTATATTTTTTTCTAATAGAAAGTTGGTCAATTCCCAGGTAAATCGCTTTACTTCATGGGTCGACCTCGGTCCATACGGACAGCGTTTCGTGTCACCCAAGTAAATGATTTTTTCGTTTGGCAGTTGCCTCATTACCTCTTTGGCAACGGTCAATCCGCCTACGCCGGAATCGATCACACCGATAGCTTGCTTCAAACTTTTCGCCCCATTTTTAGCATATGGGCTGGCTCAAGGCAGACGACTGCCCCCAAAAATATCCTGGTGAGGATCAAATTGGAGAGCCCTCTAGCCATGGGCCAGCCTCATCGCCTAAATTCAACTGCGTCTGGACCATGCCGATAGTCGGTTGGCTTTGGCTTCCCATTAACGCATTTCTTGATGTAATTTCACTAAACTGCTGGATAGAAGTTGAATTTCTTCAGATGAGAAGTTTTTCAGTATGTCCTCAAGATAAACTTGACGCTTATTAATCACTTCGTTAATGATTCTTTTCCCTTCATCAAGAAGATGAATTCTGACCACACGCCGGTCATTCGTATCTTTCACCCGCTCAACCAAAAGATTTCGTTCCATACGATCAATTAAGTCAGTTGTTGTACTGAATGCCAAGTACATTTTATTGGATAGCTCGCCAATAGTCATATCCCCGTCTTCAAAAAGCCATTGCAAGGCAACGAACTGAGGAGGTGTTATTTTATAATTGCTTAAAATCTCCCGCCCTTTTTGCTTAATGATTCCTGAGATATAACGTAATTCTTTTTCAATGGTTCTAACAACGTCCAAGTTGCTAGATGGAAGGTTTTCGAGTTTCATGAGCCATACACTCCTAAAATATGCTTCTCCTCATGATTTGATTATAAAGAAAACACGCCGACTGACAATCCCTTCAAGGGCGACGACAGAGGCGTATGTATACCTGATAGAAAAGGTCTTTACTTTTCCATCGGCTGAAAAAGACGTTTTTTGGTTGAACACTTGAAGCATGTCCTTATTTTCTACTTTTTTCACTAAAATTTCAAGCTGGAACTATTCGTATAGTTTAGACAAAAGCAGGTTGTACGGAATCATCCGTTGGTAAAAATTATCCTCTATAAAATGTATGAACCGGCGTCCAAAATGGATGCCGGCCATGTTTAAAGTTCTAGCTCTCCCATACGAAGGAGTTCTACAACTGCTTGTGAACGCCCCTTAACACCAAGCTTTTGCATTGCGTTGGAAATGTGGTTCCGAACTGTCTTTTCGCTGATAAATAATTCACTCGCGATTTCTTTTGTAGTTTTGTCTTGGACTAACAGTTCGAATACTTCTCTTTCACGTTTGGTGAGTAATGGCTTGTGAGTATAATCATTCTCCTTCAAGTATTGTGACCCTCCTTGCCTTCGCCAGTTATGCACCGGGGGTGGGTATATATTTAGTCAACATATCTTATGTGAACGGTTCACTACTAGTGACTAAAATGGTTAAGGTAAAATGCAATAAATATAGGTTTTTCTTCATCTAGAACAACATTTCAGTGAAAAACAGTAAAAAACTCCTATGAATTAGGAGTTTTTTTGTTTTGCATATATAATATACCGCTTTGGTGCATTTCCCACATATCGAAATGGATAGCAAGTCGTCACAATTAATTCCTCTTTTTGATTTTGCAGCGTAATGATACTTGTATCATCGGACTTTACAATTTTGGTATGGGTAATCTCGTAAGTATAGTCTCCATCAGGCATCCGTATTTGAAGTGAATCGCCGATTTCCAACTCTCCTAACCGGCGGAAAACTGTATCCCGATGTCCGGACAAGACAATTTGTCCATTATCTCCAGGAAAATAGGAACCCTTATAGTGGCCGACCCCTTTTGCTAAGTCGTCAGGATCGGTTCCTTCCACAATAGCCAGTTCAGATTTTAATTTCGGGATAACCAAAAGGCCGACAGTATCCCCAAAACTCGGTGCCGGAGTAGCTTCCCCCGTCTTTTGGTCGTTCTTTACCGGATTTTGTTTATTTTCCACCAGCTTCTTTGCTTTTTCAACGGATGCAGCAGTCTGAACTTTGACATCCACGATTTGCCAAACACCAATCCCGATGATGATTAGGCCGACCAAGATAATCAAGAGAGGGAACTTTGATTTCACCTTATAATACCTTCCTTTATCCATTGGTTCTGTTAAATTTGGCTCTTGATTGCAGCGAAAGTCACTCAGCGAACCCGCGGGAGTAAAGCTTATCCGCTCCAAACAACAGAGTTAGAAAAATCGTTTAACAGATGCTTTCCATTAGAACTTGATATTCCAAGTATATCAAACGATAAAAGAATGGACTACAGGATTATCGTTTATACAATATAAAAAGAAAACCCTCTTTTTCATAAAAGAAGGTTTTCTTTGTTGTTGGTCTTTGATATAGTCTTTTAAGCTAAAAATTAAACATGGTCGCTTCCAAAGAAATTTCTGAATGCTTGGAACGTCGTTTCGCGGTTCAATGCAGCAATCGAGGTAGTCAATGGAATACCTTTCGGGCAGGATTGAACACAGTTTTGTGAATTACCGCAGTTGGCAAGCCCACCGTCACCCATAATCGCTTCCAAACGTTCGGCCTTATTCATAGCCCCCGTTGGATGGGCGTTAAACAGACGAACCTGCGACAGCGGCTGTGGCCCGATAAAGTCCGATTTGCTGTTCACATTTGGACAAGCCTCCAAGCAGACACCGCAAGTCATACATTTGGATAACTCATAAGCCCATTGGCGTTTGGTCTCAGGCATGCGTGGTCCTGGACCTAAGTCATAAGTACCGTCAATCGGAATCCAAGCTTTCACTTTTTTCAAGGCATCAAACATTCTGCTGCGGTCCACCTGAAGGTCACGGATAACCGGGAATGTTTTCATCGGTGCCAACCGGACCGGCTGCTCCAATTTATCCACCAGTGCGGAACAAGATTGACGCGGCTTTCCATTGATGACCATGGAACAAGCTCCGCAGACTTCTTCCAGACAGTTCATTTCCCAAGTTATCGGGGTTGATTGCTGCCCCTTTGCATTAACGGGATTCCTGCGAATTTCCATTAACGCAGAAATAACGTTCATGTTGGGACGATACGGTACCTCGAACTCCTCGTCATAAGGAGCAGAATCCGGGGTATCCTGACGAGTTATAATAAATTTGACCGTTTTCGTTTCAGCCATTCCTTCCCACTCCCCTTTTTAATGCTTTGTCGTATAATCGCGCTTTCTTGGCTTAATCAAGGATACGTCGATATCCTCGTAATGGAAAGCAGGAGCTTCGCTTGCACCAACGAATTTCGCCATTGTCGTTTTCATGAATTCCTCATCATTCCGTTCAGGGAATTCAGGCTTATAGTGCGCGCCACGGCTTTCGTTACGGTTGTAAGCGCCAATCGTAATGACCCTTGCCAATTGCAGCATGTTGAATAATTGGCGGGTAAACGCAGCTCCCTGATTGCTCCATTTCGAAGTGTCATTGATATTGATGTTTTTATAGCGTTCTAGTAATTCTTGAATCTTTTCATCTGTTTTTAATAGTTTATCATTGTAACGGACGACGGTTACATTGTCAGTCATCCACTCACCAAGCTCTTTATGGAGAATGTACGCATTTTCCGTACCATCGAGGTTCATAATGTTATCCCATTTTTCCTGCTGTTCTTTCACGTAACGGTCAAAGACGCTGGAAGAAACGGCGTCGGAGCTCTTTTCAAGTCCTTCAATATATCGAACCGCATTTGGTCCGGCAACCATACCACCATAGATAGCTGACAACAATGAGTTGGCGCCCAAACGGTTCGCACCATGCTGTGAAAAATCGCACTCACCAGCAGCAAATAATCCTGGGATATTGGTCATTTGATCGTAGTCAACCCATAATCCGCCCATCGAATAGTGAACGGCAGGGAAAATTTTCATTGGAACTTTACGCGGGTCATCGCCAACAAATTTTTCATAGATTTCGATAATTCCGCCTAGTTTAACATCCAATTCATGCGGATCTTTATGGGAAAGATCGAGGAATACCATGTTTTCGCCGTTAACACCGAGTTTTTGATTGACACAGACATCAAAAATTTCACGTGTCGCAATATCACGAGGGACCAAGTTACCATATGCAGGATATTTTTCTTCAAGGAAATACCATGGCTTACCATCTTTGTACGTCCAAATCCGGCCACCTTCACCACGTGCCGATTCACTCATGAGGCGAAGCTTGTCATCCCCTGGAATGGCAGTAGGGTGAATTTGGATCATTTCCCCATTCGCATAGTAAACCCCTTGTTGATAGACAATCGAAGCAGCTGATCCTGTATTAATAACAGAGTTAGTGGATTTACCAAAAATGATTCCAGGACCGCCTGTAGCCATAATAACCGCATCGGCATTAAAAGACTTGATTTCCATCGTTTTTAAATCCTGGGCGACAATACCGCGGCACACGCCATCATCATCAACAACGGCACCAAGGAATTCCCAGTTTTCATATTTTGTGACTAATCCGGCTACTTCCTCGCGGCGAACCTGCTCATCCAAAGCATACAATAGTTGCTGGCCGGTTGTTGCTCCGGCAAAAGCCGTACGGTGATGCTGAGTCCCGCCAAAACGGCGGAAGTCCAATAATCCTTCAGGAGTACGGTTAAACATAACTCCCATCCGGTCAAATAAATGGATGATGCCAGGTGCTGCATCACACATTGCTTTTACAGGAGGCTGGTTGGCCAGGAAGTCTCCCCCATAAATCGTGTCATCAAAGTGAATCCAAGGGGAATCCCCTTCACCTTTTGTATTTACTGCTCCATTGATACCACCTTGGGCACAAACAGAGTGAGAGCGTTTAACTGGAACCAGGGAGAATAATTCTACCGGTGTCCCATGTTCTGCAACTTTAACCGCAGCCATCAAGCCAGCTAATCCGCCGCCGACTATGATCACCTTTCCTTTACTCATCGTGACTCACTCTCCTAATCCGAGAATCCAATATATTTTCTGTGAATAAATCTGCTTGTTTAGATAAATGCTAGTAATGTTTGTATCCCTACGATAGAAAGCACCACGAAAACGGCCATCGTGAAATATGTAGAAATTTTTTGGGAACGCGGTGATACAGTGATGCCCCAGCTCACTAGGAAAGACCATAATCCATTTGCGAAATGGAAGATTGCTGATAGGATACCCACCAAGTAAAATCCAAACATAAATGGTGAAGACAGGATATCCTCCATCATTTTGAAGTCAATTTCCGAACCCATTGCAGCAGCCACCCGTGTCTGCCATACATGCCAAGTAATAAAGATAAGTGTAATAACGCCGGTTACACGCTGGACCATATACATCCAGTTTCTAAAAAATCCGAATCTACCAATATTGCTTGTTGCTGTAAAGGCAATATACAATCCATAGATTGCATGAAACAGAAGCGGCAAATAGATTACTACTGTCTCTAGGACAATTTTGAATGGAAGATTCCCCATAAAATTGGCAGCTGTATTGAAAGACTCAGCCCCCTTTGTTGCAAAGTGGTTGACTGTAAGGTGCTGCAAAAGAAAAACTCCGATTGGAATCACTCCGAGCAGTGAATGCAATCTTCGATTAAAAAACTCGCGATTCCCCGCCATTGATTTACCCCCCTTTTAGATTTAAAAACCGATTATTCTCCCTATTAAGTGTTTCTGCATCACTGTGACAATTATGTGACATGTCCATTTTACTCCCATCATTATAGAGCGTCAAGGAAACGGATACATAAAAACAGCCGAAAAAATAAAATTTTTAAAATATATTGATATTATACTAGAAAACGCTTACATTTTAGGGATATTAGAGCATGTTGTTCCTATAACTTGGCTGGCCTGGCATAAAATTACCAACATCTTATGGGTAAAGTTTTTCTATTTTAGGTAAAAATAACGTCAGTCCATAAAATAAGGTATTGTAAAATAGCAAAAACTTCCACTAATATCAGCCGGCTTTTTTGAAAAACGCTACTAAAAATCGGCCAAGATTGTATATAATAGAATCGTAGAAAGAGGGGAAACTCGTGAAGGAAAGCACTGCACTGGAACAATCTGTTCATACTTTAGAAGATACAAGGACCATATCCATTTTCGGTTATGAATTAATCCGAGAAACTCTCTTGCCGGAGATTTTTGGTAAAGACACCCCTGAAATCCTGTATTGGGCCGGCAAACGGCTTGCAAGGAAATACCCATTGGCCGACTTTGAAAGCCTGATTGATTTTTTTGCCAAAGCCTCTTGGGGAACTCTTCAAATCATGAAAGAAACGAAAAATCAGCTGGATATTGAGCTTACGACCCCGTTGCTCGCCCCGCGCGTCAAATCGAAGGCGGAGCACTATTTCCAACTGGAAGCGGGATTCTTGGCCCAGCAAATTGAACTGCAAAAACAAGTAGTGGCTGAAACGTTTGAACATCCTGTAAAAAAATCTAACAGGGTTCTATTCACCGTCAAATGGGATCACAATGATTCTGTCTAACCGCTAAGGTAAAGGAGGATGGCTTAGCCATCCTCCCATTTTTTTATTATGAAGCTTTTTTTATTCCTTGCTTCCTAGTTCAAATGCATCGTGAAGCACTTCGACTGCTTTGAGCATGTTTTTCTCTTCCACAACCGCTGACACCTTGATTTCTGACGTGCTGACCATTTTCACTTGGATGTTGTTCTCAGCCAGAATCTCAAACATTTTAGCCGCAACACCAGGATTGGAAATCATGCCTGATCCGACAATGGATACTTTCGCCAGTTTATTTTCCGCATCCAGCTGTTCGTATCCCAGGACCTCCTTGTTATCTTCGAGTACATTCAATGTTTCCAACCAATCATTGGTATGGATGGAGAAGGAAAGGTTAGCCGTTCCTGCCTCGGTTGTGCTTTGAATGATGATATCAACGTTAATATGATTTTTTGCCAAAGTTGTAAAGATGGTTGATAAACTGGTTAACGAATTGGTCAATCCCAACACGGTTACCTTGGTGATTTCGTCCTCAAATGCGACTCCCCGGACAACTAAATTTTGTTCCATTGTAGCTTCCCCCTCAATTACAGTGCCTTCTTCTTTTTCCATACTTGACCGGACTTCTAGACGGACCTGATAGTTTTTCGCAAATTCAACTGCTCTTGGATGCAATACGCCTGCTCCAAGGTTGGCCAGTTCCAGCATCTCATCATAGGAAACCGATAATAGTTTACGGGCATTCTTTATATAGCGCGGATCGGTTGTAAAAACGCCGGTCACATCGGTATATATATCGCAACGGTCCGCCTTTAGGGCAGCTGCCAGAGCAACAGCCGTCGTATCGGACCCGCCACGGCCCAGCGTGGTAATTTCCCCGTCCTCTGTGACTCCTTGAAATCCTGCCACGATGACAACCTTCCCATTGGAAAGCTGCTGTGCAATGGCGTTGGTGTCAATTCTAGCAATTCTAGCATTGCCATGGACCGGCTCGGTGACGATCCCCGCCTGCCATCCGGTATAAGAAATGGCATCTACCCCTTTTTGGTTCAAAGCAATCGATAGTAATGATATTGTGACCTGCTCTCCAGTCGTCAGAAGCATATCCATTTCCCGCTTGTTTGGCTGCGGTGACAGTTCCTTTGCCATGTTCACCAATTGGTCGGTGGTTTTCCCCATTGCGGAAACCACTACGACTACTTGGTTCCCCTTGTCTATTTCCTCTTTAACACGTCCGGCTACATTGAGAATGCGGTCGATGCTGCCTACGGAGGTTCCTCCAAACTTTTGTACAATTAGCCCCATGTCTTCTCCCTCTTTCGCCTTTCAACTATCTTTATTATTTTCTTCCAAATAAAAAAGCAACGGGAGATTATCCCATTGCTTGTTAAACACGAAGAAAAGTTCATGCATACACAATGAAAGATAGCTCTCCAAGACGGTTGATCCTGACAGTCCCGCATCTCTTAAATGCAAAACCAGCAAAGAAAACAATGAGTTTTCCTTTACTTCGGCGAACATCCCCTTTCAAAGCCCTTCCTCGAAGCTCATCCTTCTCCGGACCTCTACTATTGAAGTTCGCACCTCTACCTTCACTTTAACATGTAAAAGTGATAGTTATTAAATTTTCACTTATTATAGCACAATCGTTTTTTTCTGACAATCAGTCTGTCTGAAGTTTTTTCATTAGGTCCTCAGCCACATTAACCGGAATGCCGATTTCAGTGAAATCTTCCAAACGGGCTTCCTTCATTTTTTTCACTGATCCAAAATGTTTCAGCAATAATTTTTTGCGTTTTTCACCCACACCCGGTATGTCATCCAACATGGATTGGAAGGCGGTTTTTCCGCGGAGCTGCCGGTGGAAAGTGATCGCAAAGCGGTGCACCTCGTCTTGGATCCGCTGGAGCAAATAGAACTCTTGGCTGTTCCTGCCAAGCGGAATGATTTCCAACGGGTCGCCGTACAGAAGCTGCGAAGTTCTGTGCTTTTCATCCTTTGCCAGACCAGCAATCGGTATATCCAAGCCTAACTCATTTTCTAGTACATCTTTGACTGCTTCCACATGGGTTTTCCCGCCATCAATGATAATTAAATCAGGAAGCGGCAAGTCTTCCTTTAAGGCTCTAGAGTACCGCCTTCTAGTTACTTCCCTCATGGACTCGTAATCATCAGGACCTTGTACGGTTTTGATTTTATATTTCCGGTATTCCCGCTTGTTCGGTTTACCATCTGTAAATACGATCATGGCCGAAACAGGGTCAGTACCTTGGATATTTGAGTTATCAAATGCCTCAATCCGGTGCGGAGTATAGATTCCCAGATATTCTCCCAGATTTTCAACTGCTTTAATGGTTCTCTCCTCATCTTTTTCGATTAACGAGAATTTTTCATTCAGTGCAATTTTGGCATTTTTAATCGCCATTTTGACGAGATCTTTTTTCTGTCCCCGCTGCGGCTTTATCACTTTTACTTCTAAAAGCTGCTCGGCCATGCTTTGGTCGACTTCATCCTGAATCAGGATTTCTTTTGGTTTTAGGTGATTGGTCTTTTGATAAAATTGGCCAAGGAACGTAAGCATTTCTTCCTCTGGCTCATTGTAGCTTGGGAACATCGAAACGTCCCTCTCAATCAGCTTGCCTTGACGCACAAAGAAAACCTGCACGCACATCCAGCCTTTGTCCACAGAATAGCCGAACACGTCGCGGTCGGTGAAATCGGTCATGGTGATTTTTTGTTTTTCCATGATGGTTTCAATATGAACGATTTTGTCGCGGTATTCTTTTGCCCGTTCAAAATCCAGTTCATCGGCCGCTGCACTCATTTTTTCGGTTAGCTCTTTTTTAATCTCTTTATAGCCGCCATTTAAAAACTTGGTGATTTCATCGGTCATTTCCTTATAAGTCTGTTCTGCGACTTCATTGACGCAGGGCGCCAGACACTGGCCTAGGTGGTAGTAGAGGCAGACGCGGTCAGGAAGTGTGGAACATTTCCTTAATGGATAAATCCGGTCGAGCAGCTTTTTGGTTTCGTTGGCTGCTCCCACATTCGGATACGGACCGAAGTATTTCCCTTTGTCTTTTTTGACTTTTCTCGTGATGATCAGTTTCGGATGACGTTCTGCCGTCAGTTTAATGAACGGATACGTCTTGTCATCCTTTAGCATGATATTGTATTTAGGGTCGTACTTTTTAATCAGGTTTAGTTCGAGCAGTAATGCTTCAATATTGGAGGAAGTGACAATATATTCAAAGTCTTCGATTTCGTTGACGAGACGTAATGTTTTTCCATCATGCGAGCCCGTAAAATAGGAACGGACGCGGTTTTTTAACACTTTGGCTTTCCCAACGTAAATAATCGTACCCTGACGGTCTTTCATCAAGTAGCAGCCAGGCTGATCAGGAAGCAGTGTTAATTTTTGCTTGATTGTTTCATTCATTCCGGCTACTCCCCTTCCGTCTTCTTATCCTTAAAATTGTAAAACAATTTGTTTTTAAATGGAAGTATGAGTTTCTGGAAAAAGAAAAGCGTAAGCGCCCTGGTCAGCGCCGTATGGCTTGGAGGGGCTCTAATTTAGATATAGAAAACACGAAGAACCATAGGCGCATTCGTGCTTGACTAATCGTAGAGCGGAGACTGAAGGAGTGTCGTCTCTAGGGCGCTGGAGCTGGACAATTCTCAAAGTTGAAAATTTTATCTTACGTGATAAAAAACCCCTAACGGGCACTCCCGTCAGGGGTTTTGGTACATATTAAACGTGTTTTTGCAGTACGCCAGCTAAAGCGTCTTTTGGCTGGAAGCCGACCACTTTATCGACGACTTCTCCGTTTTTAAATACCAATAAGGTTGGGATGCTCATAACGCCAAAGTTAGAAGCTGTTTGTGGATTTTCGTCCACGTCTAATTTTTTGATTGCTACTTTCTCGCCCATTTCAGCGTCAAGTTCTTCAAGAACTGGAGCAATCATTTTACAAGGGCCACACCAAGGTGCCCAGAAATCGACAAGAACAAGGCCATCGCTTGTTTCAGTCGCGAAATTTTGATCGGTAACGTGAGAAATTGCCATTATATTGCCCTCCTAATAAATCAACTTAAATTCTAACGAAAGTATACCATCGATTGGTAATTCACGCTAATAATATGTTTCGTCATACATTTTCCCCTATTGTTAAGGGTCCTATTCCGTTGTAAGCGATTAAAACAGTAACAAAAAATTCATCACTTTTACATTTGGATACCGAGAACTTTTTATAGAATGGACTTGTATGTTAATAAATGGAGAAAGGTCGTGGCATATGGGCAAGGTTCTTAAACCGAGGTTGGAATCGGATGAATTAAGGACTCTTCGCTATTTGGACGTACGAATGGTTTTGTCACCGACGGACAAACAGCACTATTTAAACCTGAAAAAAGGGTATGAGGGGGAGGTTATGTTTGATCAACGCACGGAGAAGCTTACTTGTGATTGTCTGATACTGAACGATTTGCTTTTTAAAGTAAACAGCACCACTTTTCAAATTGATTCCTTGATTATTTTTCAAGAGAGTATTCAGTTCTTTGAAATAAAAAATTATGAAGGCAATTTTATTTACGAGGAGGAATGTTTTATAACAGATGTTGATAAAAAAATCGCAAACCCGCAGCATCAATTAATACGAAGTGACCTATTGCTTCATCAGTTATTGCAAATTCATAAGATCAATTTACCTATCAAAGCGCAAGTTGTTTTTGTTAACCCTCATTTTACCCTTTATCAATGCCCACGTAATAAACCATTTATTTTTCCAACACAATTGAATCTCAATTTGGGCAAATTAGACCATACCCCTTCGAAACTGAATGAAAAACATTCGAGGATTGCGGAAAAATTGATCTCGCTGCATATTAAAAAATCTCCTTTTACTCAGCTGCCTTCATATAAGTATGAACATGTGCGAAAGGGTAATACATGTCCTTTGTGCCTATCATTTTCAACAAAGGTTGTTGGCCATTTATGTATATGCGAAAATTGTGGGTTTGAAGAGACAGTTGAGTCGGCAGTGATGCGGAATGTAAAGGAGATCATGTTGTTATTTCCGGAAATGAAGCTAACAACTACCTTGGTCCATGAATGGTGCCAGGTGATTGATTCGAAAAAGAGAATTTTTAGGATACTGGAGAAAAATATGAAAATGGTGGGACGTAATAAATGGGCATATTTTGAAGACAAATAAATTCGACCACTTGAAACTCCCCAATTGAAATCTACCTAAGTTATATTATATGGGACATTTCCATAGCTCCTCGGCCAGGTTTTGTCCAATAGAACACTCATATGAGACATTTCCTGGGCTCTCTAGCTGGGGTTTGTCTCATAGAGCTGTTATATGAGACATTCCCTTAGCCCTCGGGCCGGGTTTTGTCTAATAGAGATTTTATGAAATTCAACATTCATAACTTGTTAATTATAAAAAACGAGCGGACCCTCGTCCGCTCGCTCCCACTATCTAAGTATTATTGATGTACCTTCAATTTCTTAAACTCTTCCGTCAGCATCGGCACCACTTCGAATAGGTCACCGACGATTCCATAGTCCGCCACCTTGAAAATATTAGCCTCTGGATCCTTGTTGATCGCAACGATGACTTTCGAGTTGGACATGCCGGCTAAATGCTGAATGGCGCCGGAAATACCACACGCGATATACAAGTCAGGAGTAACAACCTTTCCGGTTTGGCCAATCTGAAGGGAATAATCGCAATACTCCGCATCACAGGCGCCGCGGGAAGCCCCCACTGCACCGCCAAGCACGGCAGCTAATTCTTTTAAAGGCTGGAATCCATCAGCGCTCTTGACACCACGGCCGCCAGAAATAACCACCTTCGCTTCACTTAAATCAACGCCTTCGGTTGCTTTGCGCACCACTTCTTTGACAATCGCACGAAGATCTTTAATTTCAACAGAAACCGAGCTAACATCGCCGCTTCTGGACTCATCTTTTTCCAGCGGCGCAATGTTGTTTGGACGCACAGTCGCAAAAATTAATCCGTCCGTGACAATTTTCTTTTCAAACGCCTTGCCGGAATAAATTGGTCTAGTGAACACCACATTGCTGCCGGCCACTTCAACGGCTGTCGCATCGGAAATAAGTCCGGATCCCAGTTTTGCAGCAATTCTTGGCGATAAATCCTTACCAAGCGCAGTGTGGCCAAATACAAGCCCTTCCGGCTGCTCGTGATCAATAACAGCTAATAAAGCTTGAGAGAAACCATCCGATGTATATTGCTTTAATTTTGCATCTTCCACCACTACCACACGGTCAGCGCCGGATTGGATTAATTCAGCACCTAAAACGCTTACAGATTCGCCAAGCAATACCCCAACCACTTCGCCGCCTTCAGAAGCGGTTTTAGCAGCTGCCACTGCTTCAAATGATACGTTCCGTAATGATCCGTCCCGGACTTCTCCTAACACCAATACTTTTCTTGACATTCGTATTTACCTCCTGCAAACAATTTTTATGATAACCGATTAAACTACTTTCGCTTCGGAATGGAGCAATTGCACAAGTTCCTTTACTTGGTCGGCCAGATCGCCGGAAAGAACTTTGCCTGCTTCTTTTTTTGGCGGCAGATAAATCTCGATTGTTTTGGTTTTGGCTTCAACATCCTCTTCCTCAAGGTCAAGATCATCCAATTCCAATTCTTCAAGCGGCTTTTTCTTTGCTTTCATGATTCCTGGCAAAGATGGATAGCGCGGCTCGTTCAGGCCTTGCTGGGCTGTTACCAATAATGGCAGGCTGGTTGCGATGACCTCTGAATCGCCTTCCACGTCGCGGGTAACGGTTACAGACGTTCCGTCGATTTCCAATTTAGTGATGGTTGTAACGTAAGGGATGCCAAGCAGTTCAGCCACACGGGGTCCAACCTGTCCCGAGCCGCCATCAATGGCCACGTTCCCTCCGAGGATTAAATCAGCCTCTTTATCCTTTAAATATTCAGCGATAATTTTTGCAGTGGTAAATTGGTCGCCGTTCTCGACATCATCCTCAGTATTAATCAGGACAGCCTTATCTGCGCCCATAGCCAAGGCGGTGCGCAATTGCTTTTCAGCATCTTCGTTGCCGACAGAGATGACGGTTACTTCGCCGCCGTTAGCATCGCGGACTTGAATCGCCTCTTCAATCGCGTATTCATCGTAAGGGTTGATAATGAATTCAGCCCCATCCTCATTGATGTTTCCGCCGGAAATCGTGATTTTTTCTTCCGTATCAAATGTTCTTTTCATTAATACAAAAATGTTCATGGTTTCCCTCCTAAGTATTCAAACATTCCTTATGTTTGAAAGATTTAGAAAATAGTTAGCAAAAAAATATTTAAACCATCATTCCGGGCGATTGTTGCCCGAAACGAAAAGTTTATGCACCTTTAAAGTTTGGCTCCCGCTTTTCAATGAAAGCTGAAATCCCTTCCTTGGCATCTTCGGAAGCAAACACTTCCCCAAACAATTGGGCCTCTCTGGCGGTGCCCTCGTAAAACTCTTTGGTTTTTCCATAGTTTAATAGTTCAATAGCCGCTTTAATGGAAACAGGGCTCTTCTTGGCAATTTTCTTGGCGAGATTAAATGCCTGATCTAATATTTCGGCTTCCGGGTAAGCGGTATTGGCCAAACCGTATTGAACGGCCTGCAGCCCCGTGATGGGCTCAGAGGTAAACATCATTTCAGCCGCCCGTGAGGTCCCTATGTATTTCGGCAGACGCTGGGTGCCGGCAAATCCAGGGATTAAGCCCAATTGCAGTTCAGGAAGGCCCAATTTTGCATTATCCGTTACATAACGGATATGGCAGGCCATCGCGAGTTCTAAACCACCGCCGAGGGCAGCACCATGGATGGCAGCAATGATCGGCTTCGGATACTTTTCCATGCGGTCAAACAAGTCCTGTCCAAACTTGCCAAGACTCGCAAAATCGCCTGAAGACTGAACGGTAGTAAATTCTTTAATATCGGCCCCCGCCGAGAAAAAGCGGCCATGGCCATGAATCACAATGACCCGGACCTCATTGTTCGTCTCGATTTCATCCAAGACGATGGAAAGCTCACGCAATAACCCCGATGACAGAGCATTGGCAGGCGGCCTGTCTAACGTAATCGTGGCAACCCTATCCTCGCTGGACCATTTCAAAAATTCCAACCTAATCCCTCCCTTGTTCCCATTGTAAAACTTTAATGCGACCCGCAACCGTTGATCAATAGGCGATGAACCTGCGGTGCCAGTGCATTCAAATCATATTTCCCCTCATTCATCACCCAGGTTGTGACGGTTTCGTCAATCGTGCCAAAGATCATTTGCCGGGCAAGCCGGATGTCGAGATTGCTTGAAAACTCTCCGGATTCCTTGCCATCAATGAGGATTTTATCAATTACCTGCAAATATCCCTTTAGCACATCATTAATCCTAAGCCGCAACTCCTTGTTGGATTGACGCAATTCAAGCTGAGTAACCACTGCCATATGGTGATCATCTGAAAGAAGCTGGAAATGAGTCTCCACCATCATTAATAACTTCTCTGCCGCTGTTTCTTTTCCTGCAATCTCTTCATCTATTTTTTCAATGAAAGCTCCCATTTTTTCTTCAAAGAGAGAAATCAGGATGTCTTCTTTGTTTTTAAAGTAAAGGTAGATGGTGCCGTCGGCAACGCCGGCCTGTTTGGCAATTTTGGAAACTTGGGCTTGGTGATAACCATTTTCCGCAATGACAATTACGGCAGCATCAATAATTTGCATAAATTTTGGTTTTGATCGCTTCATGATAACCTTCCTTTGAGAAAAATAGAAAAGCACAGGGCATTAGAGGTCGCGGACTTCGTTCCGGACACTCTTAAGATAAGCCACGCTTTTCCTTCCTTAGCTTACCTTAAAGAGTGGTAAATGTAAAAAAACTAAAATATGAATGAATGGTCATTCATATTTTTATCATAGTTTTTGTAGCTCGTTCTGTCAATAAGGATTGTCCATATATTTACGATCCTGCGACGAAAGCTTAAGCCTGTTTTTTTTCCTCATCCGCAAGCTTTTTTTTATCTTCCTCCACCAAGATCCGTCTCAAAATTTTACCGACAGCAGTTTTTGGAAGTTCTTTTCGGAATTCATAGATTCTCGGAACCTTATACGCTGCTAAATATTTTCGGGCGAATTGGTTAAGCTCATCCTCTGTGACGGTGGCGCCTTCTTTTAACACCACATAAGCCTTCACGGTCTCACCGCGGTATGGATGCGGCACACCTGCTGCAACCACTTCAACGACATCCGGATGTTCGTACAATACTTCTTCAATTTCTCGAGGGTAAATATTGTAGCCTCCTGCAATGATCATATCCTTTTTGCGGTCCACTACATAGAAGAAGCCTTTATCATCCATATAACCAACGTCCCCGGTATGAAGCCAGCCATCCTTTAAAATTTCTTCCGTCTCATGCGGACGATTCCAGTAGCCTTTCATCACTTGCGGGCCTTTGACGACGATTTCGCCAATTTCGCCTGCTGGCAATGATTCACTTGTTTCCAAAGAAATAATTTTTGCCTCCGTGTCAGGATACGGGACCCCGATGCTGCCCTTAATACGCTGATCCCATAGGAAGTTGCAATGGGTCACAGGAGATGCTTCAGATAAACCGTAACCTTCTACCAACTTCCCGCCGGTGACCTCCTCAAATTTTTGCTGAACCTCCACTGGCAGGGCAGCAGAACCGCTGATGCAGGCCTCAATGGAAGATAGATCATATTTCGATAGCTCCGGATGGTTTAACAAGCCGATGTAAATGGTGGGCGCCCCTGGAAATAGCGTCGGCCGCTGTTTATCAATTGTTTTTAGGGTCTCCAGCGCATCAAATTTCGGCATCAGGATCATTTTGGCCCCCATCTTCATGGATAACAGCATGCACACCGTCATCCCATAGACATGGAAAAATGGCACAATCCCCAATACCACTTCTTGCCCCGGCTTTGCTTTGTAAACCCAAGCTTCGCTCATAGACGTATTCGTAATCAAATTCTTGTGCGTCAGCATAACCCCTTTCGGAAACCCGGTGGTGCCCCCGGTATATTGGAGCAGGGCCAGGTCTTCTTCAAAATCAAAATCATGCTGCTCGATATAATTGGCTGGCGTTTTTACGATTTCGGTTAAAAGGTGCGTATTTCCCCCATGCTTTACTTTTACGACAAGACCATACTGTTTTTTCTGGATGTAAGGGTATACAAAATTCTTCGGAAACGGCAAGTAGTCTTTGATAGCGGTTACGATAATATGCTGCAGATCGGTTTGGGCCAAGATTTTGGTGACCCGAGGGTAGAGAATGTCCATTGCCACAATAGCTTTAGCTCCGGAATCCTTCATCTGGTACTCCAGCTCGCGCTCCGTGTACAATGGGTTGGTTTGAACAACCACGCCCCCAGCCATTAATACTCCGAAGTAGGTAATGACGGCCTGTGGTGAGTTTGGCAACATTATAGCAACACGATCGCCTTTTTGAATGCCGATTTGCTGCAAGTATCCGGCCACGCTGGCAGCCTCTTGGTATACCTGCTTAAAGGAAAGCTCTTTACCCATAAAGTGAAGGGCTCGCTTATCCGGATATTTTTGGGCCGAACGCTCCAAAAATTTATACACAGGTTCCCTCAAATAAGTTATTGTGGCTGGAATTTCTTTTGGATATTGATTCAACCACGGTCTCGATTCCATCTTATTCCCCCTTGTTAGATAGATAATTTTAAAAATTCAAACTACTAAAACTATTATAGTACAGTATTTACCAATTAACAATTAGTCTTCCTATATTTTGTATAATTCGTGTTTCCCAACCGGTGGCTATTATAATGGTATAGCTTTCCTATGAAAAAATCACCGCTGGATTCGCTCCAGCGGTGATTTTTTCAGGTCCATGCAACCATGTATATGATTCCTACAAGCAAAAACAATCCGCACAATACAAATAGCACTTTTGCCAATGTTTCCAATCGATTTCTCCCCTTATGAAATACCTGCTCCTATGACATAGGATAGCCCAATCGATATGATCATCGAAATCAGGCCTACCGCACGGTTATTGTTTTGGATTTCCTCGTCAATTTTAAATTTCGGTGTGAGAAATTCAAAAATAAAATACCCCGCCAATAATAATACAAAGCCGTATACACCCCAGCCAATCATGGATAGTAATGAGTTATGGGCTTCAATTGTGTGGCGGAAGATATTGGCAACTCCAAAAATTTTCCCTCCAGTTGCCATGGCAACGGCCAAATTCCCTTTCTTGATCTCATCCCAATTTTTGTACTTGGTTACAAGTTCAAAAATTGCCAAAAAGACCACCATGCATAAAATGACCACACTATAGGAAGCCGCAATTTGGATATATCGATTTTCCCAAAACTGGTCCATTTTCGTTTCTCCCTGGACTTATTTAAATTCAACGACGGTCACGCCTGAACCGCCCTCCCCCGCTTCACCAAAACGAATTTTTTTAACGGAACGATGATTTTTTAAATATTCCTGCACTCCTTGCCTTAGGGCACCTGTCCCTTTTCCGTGGATGATCGATACCCGAGGATAATTGGCCAGAAGGGCGTCATCTATATATTTTTCCACCTTCATCAGGGCATCTTCATAACGTTCTCCGCGCAAATCGAGTTCGAGTTTCACATTGGAATCCTCTCGGCCTTTGACGAGTGCCATCGGCCTTGTTTCCGTTTGCTTTGGGGTTCCAAGATATTCCATGTCTTTATCTTTTACCTTCATTTTCAAGATCCCGATTTGGACCTGCCATTCATTATCGGACACCTGGTCCACCAGGGTTCCTCTTTGGTCAAAGGTCAGCACCTTTACCTCATCCCCAGGCATGTACGTGTGCTTTTTGGCTTTTTTAGCGGCCAATTTGGATGATTTCTTGATTTCCGGAGCCGCTCCCTCCAGCCTTCTTTTTGCATCAATTAACTCATGCTCCTTAACTTCGGCATGTTTTTCCGTCCGCATTTTCCGAAGGTCGCGAATGACTTTTTCCGCTTCATCCTTAGCGTCTTCCACCAATTTCCCGGCTTCTTCAGCAGCCTTTTCGAGCATCGAATCCTTCTTCTCATAAAATTCGATCATCTGCTTTTGCAGGTCATGATGCAGTTTTTCTGCTTGTTTTAGGTAGTCACGGGCTTCTTGCATCTCGATTTCTGCCTGCCGTTTGCTATGTTCCAGCGAGGCAATCATGTTGTCAATTTGGTTGGTATCCTCACTGACATGAGAACGTGCAGCCTGGATCACCTTGTCATTCAATCCCAATCGCTTGGAAATCTCAAATGCGTTGCTCCGGCCCGGTACCCCTAAGAGAAGCTTGTAGGTCGGACTCAGTGTTTCCACATTAAATTCCACGCTGGCATTTAAAACACCCTCCCGATTATAGCCGTAAGCCTTCAATTCCGGATAGTGGGTAGTCGCCACCACCCGTGCCCCCCGTTTTTGGACTTCATCTAGAATCGAAATCGCCAATGCTGCCCCTTCTTGCGGGTCTGTTCCGGCGCCAAGTTCGTCAAATAATACCAGACTGTTATGATCCGCTCTTTTTAAAATATCAACAATATTCACCATATGAGATGAAAACGTACTTAAACTCTGTTCAATCGACTGTTCGTCGCCAATATCCGCATAAACCGCGCCAAAGACGGCCAACTCCGAACCGTCAAGGGCCGGAACCTGCAGCCCTGCTTGGGCCATTAAGGCACACAATCCCAATGTTTTTAAGGTAACTGTTTTACCTCCTGTGTTTGGACCGGTTATTACAATGGTCGAGTAATCTTTCCCGATTAAGATATCATTAGGAACCACTTCATCCATTGGAATTAACGGATGTCTGGCTTTATATAAGCAAATTCTTCCTTCATTGTTGATTTCCGGTTTGGATGCTTTGATTTTTTTGCCATAGCGTGCTTTGGCAAAAATGAAATCCAAGTTGGCCATTACATCCACGATGACCTTAAGCTCATTTTCATGCTCGGCCGCATGAGCCGAAAGCTCGGTTAAAATCCGCTCAATTTCCACCTGCTCCTTGACCCGGATGTCCTGCAATTGGTTATTTAATTGCACGATGACCTGAGGTTCAATAAACAATGTTTGGCCCGAAGCGCTCTGGTCATGAATAATTCCGCCATAATGCCCGCGATATTCCTGCTTAACGGGAATGACAAAACGGTCGTTGCGGATAGTAATAATCGCATCGGATAGCATCTTTTGGGCACTGGACGACCGAATCATACTTTCTAGTTTTTCACGGACCCGCGCTTCATTGGCACGAAGCTGATGTCTTAAGGAACGCAGCAGTTCACTGGCACCATCAAGAACTTCTCCGCTTTCATCGATTGCCATTTTTATCGTTTGTTCCAAATTCGTCAACGGAACAATTTCAGACACTTGTTCCAGTAATATCGGCAGTTCCGTTCTCTCTTCGGCCAGTTCCTCTATGAAACGTTTCATTTGCCGGCTTGCATGAATGGTGCTGGCAATTTGAATCAATTCATGCGGGCTTAAGACCCCGCCAATGACCGACCTTTTAATATGCGCCCGAATATCGTAAATCCCGGCTAACGGGACATGGCCTTTAATCCTGACGACCGTTGCCGCCTCATCGGTTTCCGCTTGAAGTTTTACCACTTCACCATAATCCGAAGACGGTACCAGATTTTTTATTTTCTCTATTCCAAGTGACGAAGCAGCATGCTCTAGCAGCTGGTCTCTTACTTTGGTAAATTCCAAAACCTTTAAAACTCTATTTTGCACGAGGATCATCCTCCTTGGTGTCCATTGTTCCTGTTGGCTAAGTAGTCAAGCAGGTCATATTTATCCAATGCGTTTAAAACCGTTGATTTTTTAATCCAGCCCTTTTTTGCGGCTGACACGCCTATTGCCATATGCTTTAACGTATCCAATCTATGCGCATCAGTATTGATTAAAATTTTTACACCCGCATCCTGCGCTTGGCGCAAATATTCGGCAGCCAAGTCGAGCCGATTGGGGTTCGCGTTTAATTCCAACGCCGTATTGGTTTGCTTGGCCAATTCAATCAGCATCGGGATATCCACTTCATATCCTTCACGCCGGCCAATTTTTCTCCCGGTTGGATGGGCGATTAAATCCACATGAGCATTTTCAAGCGCATTTCTCAACCGCTCCATAATTTTTTCTTTTGGCTGGGTGAAGGCGGAATGAATCGAAGCAATGACAAAATCCAGCTCCGCCAGAAGATCGTCCTCAAAATCCAAGGAACCGTCTGGTAATATATCCATCTCAATGCCGGAAAGAATCACAAAGTCATGGTATTTTGCATTGAGCCGTTTGATTTCTTCCCGCTGCTGCAACAGCCGTTCACGTGTCAAGCCGTTGGCCACTTTTAAATATTGCGAGTGGTCGGTTATCGCCATATATTGATAGCCTCTCGCCCGGCACGTTTCAGCCATTTCTTCAATCGTATGGGCACCGTCGCTCCAGGTGGAATGCATATGGAGATCCCCTTTAATGTCGCCGAGCTCGATTAATTCTTCGTGTTCCGAGAATGTGTCAACCTCCTTACCGTCTTCCCGCACTTCGGGTGGAATAAACGGAAGTCCAAAATGGTTAAAAAATTCCTTTTCTGAAGAAAACGTCAGGATTTCACCCGTCTCGACGTTTTCGACGCCATACTCGCTGATTTTCTCGCCGCGTTCCTTTGCAAGCTGCCGCATCCTTACATTATGGTCCTTAGAACCCGTAAAATGGTGCAAGGTAGTAATAAATTCATTTGGTTTAACCAACCGGAAGTCGACGGAAACATCGTAATCAAACGCAAAGGTTAACGATACCTTCGTGTCTCCTGCCCCAATTACCTCTTTTATCGACGGCAGTTGCAGCAGTTGTTCGCGGACCGATTCATAGTTGTCGGTGGCGATGATAAAATCAAGGTCCTTAATCGTTTCGCGCATTCGCCGCAAGCTGCCGGCCCGGGAAAACCGCACGATATCCTTCATCTCCGCAAGCCTTGCTTCAATTTGCTCCGCCAGCGGAAGCATAAACGCCAGCGGCAGACGCTCGGGTCTTGTTCCGATATTTTCAATTGCGCTTAAAATTTTCTCCTCCGTTTTTTTGCCAAAGCCGGCTAAAGCTTGAACCTGTTTGGCTTCACAGGCTTCCTTTAAGCTCGTGACATCGACAATTTTCAGCTCCTTATAGAGCTTGGCTATTTTCTTGCCGCCCAGTCCCGGAATCTGAAGTAACGGAATTAACCCTGGGGGCACTTCTTCCTTTAATTCTTTTAACACGGTGGAAGTTCCCTCTTTTAAGTACTCATCAATCACCGCTGCCGTGCCCTTGCCGATTCCCGGAATCGATGTAAAATCTTCTATCTCGAATAAGCTTCGTTCGTCAGCTTCCAAGGCATTGGCCGCCTTCCGGAATGCTGATATTTTAAAAGAATTCTCTCCTTTTAATTCCAAATAAATCGCAATCGTTTCCAATAAACGAATGATTTCCTTTTTTGTAATCTCCACCAGTTTCACCTGCTTTTTAAATTCGCACCCCTATAGTTTACCCGTTTTTCGTCCATAAAGAAAAACTCCTCTGCTAGAGAGAAGTTCAACCAGCTGTATAATTCATCCACCAGTCTTTGATTTGCCCGGAAAGGATTGGGGTATAGTTGACAATTGCCTTGGAAAGTGCGGAACCATCCAACTGGGCTTGAAGAAATTCGATTGGCATTAGTGCGGCAATGTATAATAAAATAAATATAATCAAATAAACTTCAACAAAACCTAAAATGGCCCCCGCCAAACGATTCAACTGTTTCAAGACAGGCAAATGGGCAATAAAATCGAACATTGACCCGATAATTTGCAGAACAACCTTGGCAATGAAAAAAATAATCACAAACGCCGCAGCATTGTAGAAGGCATTCTCCATATTGGCTGAGTCCGACAGAATTTTTAAAGCCGTGTCCTCTCCGAAACTCGGATATGGAATCCACAGAATCAATTTGGGTGCCAGTTCATCATAGTATGAAAATGCTGCCACATATGCAATAATAAAGCCGGCCAAGTGAACAAGCTGAAGAATAAGGCCTCTTTTTAGACCGATAAAAATTCCAGCGATTAGAAAAACAATAATGGCTAAATCTAACATAATCAATTGTCCTTTTCTTTTTGTAGTTCCCGTTTCAACTGTTCCAATTCTTCTTTCATTTTCAAATAATCGTTGACTGCATTGACTGCGGTTAAAACAGCAAGTTTATTTACTTCCAGATTGGGATTCTTTGAACTGATTTCACGCATTTTATCGTTAACTAAGGATGCAACAAGGCGAATATGGCTCGGGTTCTCACTGCCCATGATGATGTATTGCTGTCCATAAATATCGACACTTATTCTGTTTTTATGTACATTCGTCAACGTAAAAGCCCCTTTCAGAGAATCCTACATTCTATCATAACACGAACAGAAAAAGTCGAAAAGGAAAAGAAATTCTAGAGAAATGTGGTGCCACTATTGGGTAATGTCGTTTTACAATGTCCAATGAATCAAATTGAAAAAATGAGAGACTATTATGCTAAGTTTCTTAAAGAAACAAATCCTCCAGGCAGTGTTTTTGCCGCAAAGCTTCCTGTCTGCATGATTACAGCCTATAAATCAGGGAAGGTTTTGTTTCAGGGAAATGATGCTGAACAAGAGGCCGCAAGATGGGGAGGTTCCAGCCCTGCCGTAAACAAACCGGCTCCTAAGTCCTCCGGACAAAAATCCACCGCAAAAGGGCACGTTCCGCCAGGCATTGCGCAAATGTCTGTCATCGGGTCGGATGAGGTGGGGACCGGCGACTTCTTCGGTCCGATTACGGTCGTGGCCGCCTATGTAAAAAAGGAAAATATCCCTTTACTGAAGGAACTCGGGGTTCGAGATTCCAAGGATTTAAATGACCAAAAAATCATTGAAATTGCGAAGGTGATCAAAGATGTGGTTCCTTTCAGCCTCATGACGTTGAAAAATGAAAAATATAATCAGGTACAGAAATCGGGCATGTCCCAAGGAAAAATGAAGGCCATTCTTCATAATCAGGCGCTATTAAATGTCCTTGCGAAAATCGCTCCCGAAAAGCCGGATGCCATACTAGTCGACCAGTTTGTCCAACCGGACACGTATTTCCAGCACTTGAGAGGGCAAAAGGCGGTGGCTAATGAAAATATTTATTTTAGCACCAAAGCGGAAGGAATTCATTTGGCGGTCGCGGCTGCCAGCATTCTCGCCCGTTATGCTTTTATCCAATACATCGATAAGATGAGTGCGGCGGCAGGCTTTACCATTCCAAAAGGGGCGGGGTCACAGGTGGATGAGGCGGCAGCCAAGCTGATTTTAAAAAAAGGCCGGGATGTCCTGCCTGCTTATGTGAAGCTTCATTTTGCCAATACAGAAAAAGCGATTGGAATCGTAGCAAAAAAGAGGAAATAGGAGGGGTTTTATGAATAAGTTAACCGAAGCAGAACGGGACCAAGCATTGGCGGCATTAACCGGATGGAAACTGGATGGAAAATTCATTGTGAAGAAGTACCGGTTTCAGGAGTTTATAAAAGGAATCGATTTCGTTAATGAAATTGCCCGGCTTTCTGAGGAAAAAAATCATCATCCGTTTATCTCAATTGATTATAAGCTAGTCACATTAAAGTTAACCTCCTGGCACGCGGGAGGGCTAACCTCATTGGATTTCCAGTTGGCGGAAACGTATGATTCTATTTATGGGAAATACTAAAAAACGAGACTATCTTTATTTTAGTCCTCTTTAACGATAGCATGCCGCGGAGGTCCTTAATTACCCAAAACTTATCTCCGCACCGCTTTCGGGCGTTTGGAAGGCCTCCTACTTACCCTGAACCCCTTTTTGCATCGGTTTTGGGCATTTGGAGCGCTTCCTATTTACCCTAAGCTCCTTTTTGCACCTGCTTCGGGCGTTTGGCGCACTCCTAATCTAATGAATCAAAAGTAAAGCCGGCCCCCATATTTGGGAGAGCCGGCTCTTATCATTTTTTTATCCCCGTAACACTGCCCCAGCTTTATCTGCCAAAGCGTTTAGCACACGTTCATGTACTTTTGTCACTTCTTCATCTGTTAATGTCCGTTCCGGATCCACATATTTGAGTGAGAACGCAATGGATTTCTTGCCTGCTTCCATCTTGTCTCCCTGATATAAGTCGAACACTTCTGCCTCTTTTAGCAGTGGTGCGCCTGCTTCAAGAATAATGGATTTCAAAGATCCAGACACTGTTTCTTTGTCAGCCACGAGAGCAATATCTCTTGTAATAGAAGGGAAGCGCGGGATGGATTGATATTGCAGGGCATCCGTTTCCTCATTCAATACAGCTTGTAAGGATAGCTCGAATACGTAAGTATCTTTTAAGTCCAGCTCTTTCTGGACGTTTGGATGGACTTGACCGATAAATCCGATTTTTTTGCCATTCAACTGGATTTCAGCGGTTCGTCCCGGGTGCATGCCCTCAACCTGTGCTTGCACATACTCCACTTTTTCAGTTAAGCTTAGTTTTGCAAACAAGCCTTCGAGAATTCCTTTGATCACGAAAAAGTCAACCGGTTTTTTCTCTCCCTGCCAGGAATGTTGGTGCCATAATCCAGTAATCGCTGCGGCAAGGTGCTCGCTTTCTTCCGGCTGCACATCGGTTCCGTTTGCCAAAAAGACATTACCCGTTTCAAATACAGCCAAGCTGTCGTTTTGGCGGGCACTGTTATATTTTAATACTTCTAACAGCTGAGGCAGAATGCTTAATCGCAAAATGCTGCGGTCCTCACTCATCGGCATCGCCAAACGGATGGTATCACGTTGTTCCAAAGCAAATTGTGCTGCTTTCTGCTCGCTCGTTAAAGAATACGTAACGGCTTGATATAGCCCGGCTCCTTCAAGATACTGACGGACAACCCGGCGTTTCTTCTGATATTCAGACAGTTTGCCTGGTGTTGTGGAACCGATTGGCAAGGTATATGGGATGTTGTCGTACCCGAAAAGACGAGCCACTTCCTCAATTAGATCTTCTTCAATTTTAATATCGCCGCGGCGGGTTGGAACGGTCACGGTAATCATATCATCCTCTGCCACTGCATTAAATTGCAGGCGGGCAAAAATATCCTTTACCTCGTTCATTTGAATATCCGTTCCAAGAACGCGATTAATTTTTTCAAGGGTGATTGATACAACAGCAGGTTCAACCGTCATTACATCGACTTCTGCTGTTCCTTCTAACACTTGACCGCCGGCATATTTGGCCATTAAGTATGCGGCACGGTCACCGGCAGCGCGGACACGGTTCGGGTCAATTCCTTTTTCATAACGGGCACTGGCTTCACTGCGAAGACCATGGTCTTTTGAAGCCTTTCTGATTGTAGCGCCATTAAAGTAAGCGGCCTCTAATAGCACAGTCGTGGTATCAGAAGTTACCTCAGAATTGGCACCACCCATGACTCCGGCAAGGGCAACAGGCTCTATACCATTAGTGATAACGAGATGATCCGAAGTTAAGGTCCGTTCCACATCATCCAAAGTGACGAATTTTTCGCCATCAACAGCCCGGCGGACGAGAATTTGTTTGGAACCAAGGCGGTCATAGTCGAATGCATGGAGCGGCTGGCCGTATTCCAAAAGAATATAGTTGGTGATATCCACCACGTTATTATGCGGGCGGATTCCCGCAGACATTAGACGTGCTTGCATCCATAACGGTGAATTGCCAATTTTAACATTTTTAATCACTTTCGCTACATATAATGGATTGTCTTCCTTGGCGTCAACGGTGACGGTCACGTAATCGGAAGCTTTTTCTCCTGCAGGCTCTAAATCGGTTTCTGGAAGTTTCACTTCTCTGCCCAAGATTGCCGCTACTTCATAAGCGACACCTAGCATGCTTAAACAGTCTGCCCGGTTTGGCGTAAGACCCAACTCAAGAATTTGGTCGTCACGGCCCAATAAATCAAGAGCATCGGTTCCTACTTCGGCATCGGCTGGGAACACAAAGATACCTTCAGAATACTCTTTTTGGATTAATTTGCTTTCAATGCCCAGCTCTTGAAGCGAGCAAATCATCCCATTGGATTCTTCCCCGCGAAGCTTGGCTTTTTTAATTTTAAAATTGCCTGGAAGCTTAGCTCCAACCGTAGCAACCGCGACTTTTTGTCCTTTGTCAACATTTGGGGCACCGCAGATAATCTGTACCGGTTCGCCTGCGCCGATATCGACAAGGCATTTATTCAATTTATCGGCATTTGGATGCTGTTCACGTTCCAGCACATGGCCTACAACAACACCCTTTAACCCTTCGTTAAGGATTTCTACTCCTTCAACCTCAATCCCGCTTTTGGTGATTTTTTCAGCCAACTCGGCTGGAGTAACTCCGGATAAATCGACATAGTCCTGGAGCCATTTATATGAAACAAACATTTGTTTTACCTCCTCTATTCCTCAATTGCAAACTGGGTTAAGAACCGAACATCGTTTGTGTAGAAATGACGGATATCATCTACACCGTATTTCAGCATCGCAATTCGCTCTGGTCCCATTCCAAACGCAAATCCAGTATATTTTTTCGAATCATAGCCAGCCATTTCCAACACGTTTGGATGAACCATGCCAGCGCCAAGGATTTCAATCCAGCCTGTATGTTTGCAGACATTGCAGCCATGGCCGCCGCACATTTTACAGGAGATATCCATTTCGACTGATGGTTCCGTGAATGGGAAAAAGCTTGGGCGCAAGCGGATTTCACGGTCTTGGCCGAACATTTTCTTAGCAAACACGTCCAATGTGCCTTTCAAGTCACTCATGCGGATATTTTCGCCCACGACCAATCCTTCAATCTGCATGAACTGGTGCGAGTGGGTTGCATCGTCATTATCGCGGCGGTACACCTTACCAGGGCAGATAATTTTGATTGGGCCTTTGCCTTGATGCTTTTCCATTGTCCGTGCCTGAACAGGCGATGTATGGGTGCGAAGCAGGATTTCGTCCGTGATGTAAAAAGAATCCTGCATATCGCGGGCTGGATGGCCTTTTGGCAGGTTTAATGCTTCGAAGTTGTAATAGTCCTGCTCGACCTCGGGACCTTCCGCAATTTCATAGCCCATGCCGATAAACAAATCTTCAATTTCCTCAATGATTTTGGTTAATGGATGATGGTTGCCCACTTTAACGGGGCGGCCTGGCAACGTCACATCAATGCTTTCAGCTGCCAATTTTTCTTGAACTGCCGCCTCTTCAAGCTGGGACTGTTTTGCTTCAATTTTTGCTGCAATGGCTTCCCGAACCTCGTTGGCAAGTGCCCCAATAATTGGCCGTTCCTCTGCAGAAAGTTTTCCCATTCCTCTTAACACTTCGGTAATCGGTCCTTTTTTGCCCAAGTACGATACGCGGATGTCATTCAATTCTTTTAAGCCGTCAGCCTGATCCACTTTTTGAATCGCTTCTGCCTGTAGCTCTTTTAATCGCTCTTGCATGCTATTTCCTCCTTCATTTTGTTCACATATGTACTGAAAAAAATAAAAAACCCCATCCCCAAAAAGGGACGAGGTTACAGTTCGCGGTACCACCCTTGTAAACACACCATATGTATATGTGTTCGCTTCATTCGGATAACGGCTGTGCCGGATCATCTTTACACAAAAACCTTATGCATTTTCGTGGTCCCGATGCCAACTCGGGAGGTGAACTTCTCTTGTCATGCCCATAAAAATGCTTTCAGTCACGGCATTTTCTCCCTTGATGGCCGAATGGCAAGATACTTTTCTCCGTCATTGTCGATTCGTTATAACATTGTTCAATATTATATACCAATTTTTCCTATGTTTCAAACCTATCTTCGCCTATTTTTTCAAATAATATAACAGGATCCCTGCTGCAACGGCCACATTCAGAGATTCACTCTTTCCGTATATCGGAATATACAGGTTTGCCGTCGTTGAAGTTAGCAGCTCTTGACTGATGCCATTTCCTTCATTTCCGACGATGAGGGCAAAGGAATCACTAGGCAAAATTTCTTTATAAACGGAGGCTCCTTCGAGGGCAGTTCCGTATACCGGTATGTTTCTGGATGAAAGTTTATCCATCCATTCCTTCAGATCGCCTCTTATAATGGGCAGATGGAAATGGCTGCCCTGTGCCGAGCGCAATACCTTTGAATTGTAGACATCGACACTACCGCGGCCGACAATGACGGCATCGATTCCGGCCGCATCGGCGGTACGGATCATCGTGCCAAGATTGCCTGGGTCTTGGACCGCATCGATAAAAAGAAATGTCTTGGCCTGTTCCAAGGACTCGCTAATGGACGGCTGATGGCAAACAGCGTAAATTCCTTGCGGTGCTTCTGTATCCGTTAAGGCATCGGAAATTTCTTCGGTCACCATCGCCATCGGAGTATCTCCACTGTCCAATCTTGAGGGAACTCCTATTTTTTCGGACACAATGATTTCGACAACGAGACCCTCTTGTTTCAATGCTTCCTCGACGAGATGGAACCCTTCGACAAGAAAGGTGCCAGAACGGTCACGCTCTTTTTTGGTCAGCAATTTTTTCCATTGTTTCACTTGCGGATTTTGGATCGATTGAATATATTTCAAGTGGATTTTCCCCTTTAAGAATTCTGTTGATTTTATTATAGCGAAATTACATAATAAAGCCAAAATCAGACAACCTAAGAAGGTAAAAGAGCACAAAAAGGAGTGTGTCGTCATGAACTTAAATTTGCGAAAAGCGGTTATTCATAACGTTGTCAATGATACGCAAGAACAATTAGAAGATACCATTGTGGATGCGATTCAGAGCGGGGAAGAAAAAATGCTTCCTGGCTTGGGCGTGTTGTTCGAAGTGATTTGGACCAATGCTTCTGAGGAAGAGAAAAAAGGCATGTTGACAACGCTAGAAACCGGGTTAAAACAATAAAAAATGAGTTAAAGCCGGCAAGTTTATCATGTGCCGGCTTTTTTAATTGCAGATACAAATATCGATTGTGTTTTCTTTATGACCTATTATTGCTCTCTTACGACCTATTTTCGGGCTCTTACTACCTAAATTTCTGCACTTACAACACATTTTTGGGACTTATTGGAATCGCAATCTTTCCGGCTCCTTTACGACCCACTTTTGCTCACTTACAACCTATTTTCGGGCTCTTACTACCTAAATTTCTGCACTTACAACACTTTTTTGGGACTTATTGGAATCGCAATCTTTCCGGCTCCTTTACGACCTACTTTTCCTCACTTACGACCTGTTTTCGGGTTCTTACTACCTAAATTTCTGAACTTACAACACTTTTTTGGGACTTATTGGAATCGCAATCTTTCCGGCTCTTTTACGACCTACTTTTCCTCACTTACGACCTGTTTTCGGGCTTTTACTACCTAAATTTCTGCACTTACAACACTTTTTTGGGACTTATTGGAATCGCAATCCCTCCGGCTTCTTTACGACCTACTTTTCCTCACTTACGACCTGTTTTCGGGCTCTTACTACCTAAATTTCTGCACTTACAACACATTTTTGGGACTTATTGGAATCGCAATCTTTCCGGCTCTTTTACGACCTACTTTTCCTCACTTACGACCTGTTTTCGGGCTCTTACTACCTAAATTTCTGAACTTACAACACATTTCTGGTACTTATTGGAATTGCATCTCACATACTACCTATTTTCGGGCTCTCACTACCAAATTTCTGCACTTACAACACTTTTTTAGTATCTTTTGGAAACAAAACAATTCTTCTCATCTACCAATTCAAAGAAAAACCCCCGGCATCAGTCTGCCGGGGATCATTTTTTTATTCATAAATAATCTTATCAACCGTCTCGCGGTCTAATCGTTTAATCACTTCAACAATCAGCTTGACCGCGTTTTCGTAGTCGTCGCGGTGCAGAATTCCGGCATGGGAGTGGATATAACGGGTAGCGATGGTTATCGCCAATGCCGGTACACCATTATGGGTCAAATGAATCGAGCCTGCATCCGTTCCGCCGCCTGGAATCGATTCAAACTGATAAGGAATGTTCAGTTCATCGGCCGTATCCGTGACAAAATCACGCAAGCCTTTATGAGCTACCATCGAAGCATCATAGACAACGATTTGCGGGCCCTTGCCCATTTTACTCATCGCTTCTTTTTCGGTAATTCCAGGAGTGTCTCCGGCAATACCGACATCAACGGCAAAGCCGATATCCGGCTCAATTTTATGCGTGGAAGTTTTGGCGCCGCGCAAGCCGACTTCTTCTTGGACGTTACCAACTCCGTAGACCACGTTCGGATGGTCAACACCCTGAAGCTGCCTTAACACATCAATCGCGATGGCGCAGCCGATGCGGTTGTCCCATGCTTTGGCCAGCAGCATTTTTTCATTGTTCATAACCGTGAATTCAAAATACGGCACGACCATATCCCCTGGGCGGACGCCCCACTCTTCTGCTTCTGTGCGGCTGGATGCGCCAATATCAATGAACATGTCTTTAATCTCGATTGGCTTCTTCCGAGCTTCTGCTGACAGAACATGGGGAGGCTTAGAGCCAATAATTCCTGTAACTTCGCCTTTTCTTGTTACAATTGTGACGCGCTGGGCAAGCATGACCTGCCCCCACCAGCCGCCGACGGTTTGGAAACGCAGGAAGCCTCTGTCATCAATTTGGGTGATCATAAATCCGACTTCGTCTAAGTGGCCAGCCACCATGATTTTAGGGCCGTCAGCATTTCCCACCTTTTTTGCGATTAAACTGCCAAGTCCATCGGTTGTGATTTCATCAGCATAGGGAGTTATGTATTTTTTCATGACTTCGCGAACTTCGCGTTCATTGCCCGGAATGCCTTTCACATCCGTCAATTCTTTAAGCATGCTCAATGTTTCATCCAGTTTAGCCATTTACGGGCCCCCTTTTTAAATAATCAAACTACAAGCTTTATTATACCGAAACCCTCAAACATCCAACAAATTTAAAATCGTTAATAATTGTTGGCTTGTCTTTGATAATTTACTTCATTTTTTGCAAAATATGCCTGTTCCATTTCGGATTCACTTATTTCTAATAATGTACCTAGTTGCAAATAAGTTCCGATTACTGTTACATAGTCATCGAAACTCTTGGATTGCTGAAAGTCATTAATCGTTTCATATAGAGATAAGAATTGCTCTGTCACGTCTTTCGAGGACGCTAAAGCGTTGACTTCAAAATCCTTCTTGTCAAACCCGCATTCAATACCAAGCGACAAAATAAAATGGATCCCATCGACAAACTCCTCTAAAATCACGTTCTTCGGGGATGATGGCTTAACGCTCCAGAATTTAAAGCATTTTGTTTCATTGGCGAGTTCGCCAACCTCGACTAATAGTGCTAAAACCTTTCGGGAAAACAGATCACTTTCCTGCAATTGATGCTTTTCTTCTATATGTTGGTCCAATGCTTTTTGCATGCCAAAAAGTTTTGTAAGATTCATTATTCATCCGCTCCCTTATTAGAAAAATATTTTTAAATAAATGGCCAATTCTAGAAGTGCCAAAATTGGAAATCCCCATTTAAATTGAACATGCTTGGTTTTATGGTGAAAATATCGCATTCCAGCCGTTGCTCCAATCGCTCCGCCAAAAATGGCCACCAACCAGAGGGTCCGTTCACTTATACGAAACTGGTGCCGCTTCGCCCGCTGCTTGTCTACTCCCATTATGATTATACCGATTAAGTTCATTACAGCAAAAAATAGTACCAAATATGTCCTGCCATCCATTGTAGTTTCCCCTTTATAGTAAAAGAGCCATCCTCAAAATCGAGAATGGCACTTGGTATATTATTTGCTTAATTGTTGCTTAGCAGTGTCAGCTAATTGAGTGAATGCTGCTGCATCACTAATTGCCAATTCAGAAAGCATTTTGCGGTTTACTTCGATACCAGCAAGCTTTAAGCCATGCATTAAACGGCTGTAAGAAAGACCGTTCATGCGAGCTGCTGCGTTGATACGAGTAATCCAAAGTTTGCGGAAATCGCGCTTAACCTGACGACGGTCACGGAAAGCATATTGCAATGATTTCATAACCTGTTGGTTAGCAACTTTGTATAATGTATGTTTTGAACCATAATAACCTTTAGCTAATTTAAGAACTTTTTTACGACGTTTGCGAGTAACAGTACCGCCTTTTACACGTGGCATGTATTTTCCCTCCTATAAATCTTTCCGATATTATTTAACGTTAGTTAGCAATTGACGAATGCGTTTGAAATCGCCTTTTGAAACAAGGCCAGACTTGCGAAGCTTACGCTTTGCTTTAGTTGATTTGTTAGCAAACAAGTGGCTTGTATAAGCGTGGTCACGCTTTAGTTGACCAGATCCAGTTTTTTTGAAACGCTTTGCAGCGCCGCGGTGTGTTTTCATTTTTGGCATTGGGGTATCCTCCTTATTACTTTTCAATTTTCGGTGCTAAGACTAGGAACATACTGCGGCCATCCATTTTCGGATGAGACTCAATAGTTGCTACTTCTTTGCACTCACTAGCAAAACGGTCTAATACTTTTTGACCGATTTCTTTATGGGTAATCGCCCGGCCCTTGAAGCGGATTGAGGCTTTTACCTTATCGCCCTTTTCCAAGAATTTAATGGCATTGCGCAGCTTTGTATTAAAGTCATGCTCATCAATGGTTGGGCTTAGGCGAACTTCTTTCGTAGTGATGATTTTTTGGTTCTTGCGAGCTTCTTTATCCTTCTTTTGCTGCTCGAACTTAAACTTACCATAATCCATTATCCGGGCTACCGGAGGTTTTGCATTTGGTGCAACCAGCACTAAATCAAGATTCACTCGTCCGGCAATTTCCAGCGCTTCGTTTTTGGGTTTGATTCCTAATTGTTCCCCGTTTTGATCAATCAAGCGAACTTCACGAGCGCGAATGCCCTCATTTAACAACATGTCTTTGCTAATAGTTAGCCACCTCCAAGGTTTTACATCAAGAATACTTTTGCCAGGGACAAGAATTCGCCCTGCAAAACCTGATTCATGAACCATTTTTAAAAATAACAGAATCATAAGTTCCAGCAGAGAAGCCATTAAAAAAGTGTGGATGATAACACCCACACTTTACGAAACATAGTTTAAGTAACTATTTAAGTCCACGTAATACCTGTCAACTGCGAAACGCGTCAAATCAGGTGAGAAGCGGGCGCTCCTTCTTTCCCAAAACTTAGTATTCAATTTTCATACCTTTGTAACTATAACACAAGCAAAGAGAAGATGTCAAATAAACTTTTCTTTGATGACAACGAAAATTATTGTAACAAAAAACGATAAATTATTCAATACCTTATTCAAAAAACAACTGAGGGCCGGCTTCGACCCTCAGTTGCTCATTAATTGTGTTGAACTTTTGCTTTAAGCGCGGCAAGAAACTCTTCAAAGGCTATCGTTTCGGATTTTTGCTCACCGTATTTACGGACGTTGACAGCATTTTCCGCCATCTCTTTGTCACCGACCACCAGCATATATGGAATTTTTTGCATCTGCGCTTCTCGGATTTTATAGCCGATTTTTTCATCACGGCCATCCAATTCGACACGGAAACCTTGTGCTTTCAGTTGCTCTTGAACCTTCCTTGCATAGTCATAATGCGCATCAGGAGATACAGGAATCACTTGAGCTTGCACTGGTGCCAGCCAAGTTGGGAATGCGCCTTTATACTCTTCAATCAGGTAGGCAACAAACCGCTCCATTGTGGATACAACGCCGCGGTGGACAACAACTGGACGATGCTGTTTGCCGTCTTCTCCAACATAAGTTAAGTCAAAGCGTTCTGGCAGCAAGAAGTCCAATTGGACAGTCGACAGCGTTTCGTCTTTTCCAAGCGCTGTTCTGACTTGAACATCCAGCTTAGGTCCGTAGAAGGCAGCTTCCCCTTCGGCTTCGAAATAGTCAAGACCAAGGTCATCCATCGCTTCTTTTAACATGCTTTGTGCTTTTTCCCACATGGCATCATCGTCAAAGTATTTTTCTGTATCCTGCGGGTCCCTGTAGGATAACCGGAAGGAATAATCCTTGATATCAAAATCTTTATATACATCCAAAATCAAATTAACAACACGTTGGAATTCTTCCTTAATTTGATCCGGACGGACGAAGATATGGGCATCATTTAACGTCATGCCGCGGACACGCTGCAGGCCGGATAAGGCTCCGGACATTTCATAGCGGTGCATCGTGCCTAGCTCAGCAATCCGGATTGGCAGTTCACGATAGCTGTGAATAGCGTTTTTGTATACCATCATGTGATGCGGGCAGTTCATCGGACGAAGCACCAATTGCTCGTTATCCATATCCATCACAGGGAACATGTCTTCATGGTAGTGATCCCAGTGGCCGGAAGTCTTATAAAGCTCGACATTGGCCATGATAGGCGTATAGACATGGTCATAGCCCAAGCTAATTTCTTTATCGACAATATATCGTTCCACGATGCGGCGGATCGTTGCGCCTTTAGGCAGCCAAAGCGGCAGCCCCTGGCCGATTTTTGGGTTATTGGTAAATAAGTTTAACTCTTTGCCCAGTTTCCGGTGGTCACGCTCTTTTGCTTCTTCGAGGATGCGGAGATGCTCAGCCAAATCCTCTTTTTTGAAAAAGGCCGTTCCATAGACGCGCTGAAGCATTTTATTATCGCTGTCGCCGCGCCAGTAAGCTCCGGCAATGCTTAATAATTTAAATTCTTTAATTTTGCCTGTCGATGGGACATGGACACCGCGGCAAAGGTCAAAGAATTCACCTTGTTCATAAATGGTGACTGTTTCTCCTGCTGGAATCGCCTCGACCAGTTCTACCTTATAAGGATCGCCGACTTCTTTGTATAACTCAACGGCTTCCTCACGGCTAACCTCTTTACGGACAATCTCCAGATTTTCATTCACAATTTTTGCCATTTCTTTTTCAATCTTTGGCAGGTCTTCCGGAGCTAATGATTCCTCCAGATCCATGTCATAATAAAAACCGCCTTCAATGACAGGACCAACCCCCAGCTTGGTATTAGGGTAAAGCCGTTTAACTGCCTGGGCCATCAAATGGGCCGTACTATGGCGCAATACCTCTAGTGCGTCCTTAGACTCCGGAGTCACAATCTCTATTGAACCGTCTTCAAATAGCGGACGGCGAAGGTCAACTAGATTACCGTTTAATTTACCGGCAATTGCCTTTTTCTTAAGGCCCGGGCTAATCGATGCGGCGACATCTTCTGTTTTTGTTCCCTTAGGAAACTCCTTCACTGCTCCATCAGGAAACGTAATTTTTACAACGTCTTCCATATCTTTCTCCTCCTTTAAAAAAATAAAAAACCCGTCCCTCAAGAAAGGGACGAGTTTGAATTAACACGTGGTTCCACCCAAGTTTTCATTTTCCATCACCAGGATAAAAAATGACTTTAGGTCAGGTAACGGCTGAGACCGTCAACAATTACTTTCTTCCATCAGAAGAGTTCACTGCTGAAGTTTAAAGGCGGTAAACATCTTTTCCGTGATAGGAGGCTTGCAGCCTGGACCTCCCTCTCTATAATCCGTAAAAAAACGCTGTTGTCCTTATCATAACTTGTTGCTATCATTATTCTTTGAAAATAGGCCAACTCCTGGCCATACTACGCTGACCAAGTGCATCCTCTTTTCTTGCTATGTAGGTTATTATAATCAGTTTAAATTTAAAAATCAAGGATATCACGCCTATATTGTTTGTTTTTATTTCGGTAGGAGCCATGATTTTCAGCAGCATCCGCGTCCAGGTCAATATCCCCCAAGCTGCGAAGGGATTGGTAGGATTTAATAATCACCCTCTCTTCAAAAATATTCTTGATTGTCCGGACCAGCGGGGCTTCTTTGTCCCTTGTATAAAGGAAAATTGAGGTTGGGGCAAGTGACAGCAATGGAGCAATCGTAGCCGAATCGACATAAATTGGATGATTCACCAGCAGTTTTCGGTCAATCATTTTTGTCAATTCGCTCCTTTTTATTTCTTTCAGCTGCTGGTTGTAAAACGTAATTTCCTCATCGAGCAATAAATGAAGGACATCCGCTTTGGGCTCACGGTCAGCTAAAAAATCCCTTAGCATCTGAACAAACATTTGATATTCCTGTTCCATTTTATATTCATCAATCGAAATTTCCACATATCTCTCCAGGTGCTGAAGATAGGAACGCAGGCGAAACTTCACAAATGAGTCGAAAGAAAACGTCACTTGGTCCTTAAATATATGGTCAATCGCCTCTTTAATTTTTGGATCTTCATTCTTATCCTTGATAAACATAGACAAGTCCTCGCGCTGGCCCTCAAGGATAGAATAAAGGATTTCCATAATTTGTTGCTGCTCTTCGGCTTCTTTAAAATAAAATTGTTCGCTTATTATTTCCTGAAACCAATCATCCCGTTTTACGAAGGTGATAAATTGATAAAACCCCGTCTTCACGAGTTCCATAATGTCCTCTGCAACTGGAAGGTCCTGAATTTTTACTTTATATCGATCTTCTAAAAGAAGATTATCCATAAGGTCCGGAACTTGCTTAAAGCATTTACAAAAGTGGTCATAGCATTTGATGGCATCTATTTTATTTTGGAAGATGATTTCTACCAACCAAACCCCCCCTTTTACCAAATATCTGTTTTTAATATATATGGGGAACTTGGCCAAAATAGAAGTTGCCAGAATAGTCGATTCCATAAAAAAGAGGACAGCCTTAGATAGGCCGCCCTCAGAAACATTAAGAATTCAATTAGGTCCTCCGGTTAGGACCTGCCACTAATACCGGTTCACTTAGTGCCCGTATCCGTTCCATAATCCGGCGGGCTTTGACTTTTTCCTCTTCGCCCCGTTGAGAATGGGCTAAATGATGCTCGAGACCTTGAAAATCAAAGTTTGAAGTGAAAAACGTCGGCAGTTTCTCCAGCATCCGATACTGGAGAATTGGGCCTAAAACCTCATCCCTCGTCCAGCTCGAAACTGCTTCGGCCCCAATGTCATCCAGCATTAAAATCGGCTCTTTTTTTAACGCTTCAATCTTTTCATTCAACGTTGAATCTGCAATCGCACTTTTCATTTCACGCAGCAGCTCAGGTACATACACAATCATAGAAGAGATTTGTTTTTTCGCCAGCCTGTTGGCAATCGCACCAAGCAGATAAGACTTTCCAACCCCAAACTTCCCGTAAAAGTAAAGGCCCTTTGTTGGCTTGCCTTGGTCGTAATTGTTTAGGAACAGAGCCGCTTTTTGAACCGCATCAATCCGTTCGGCATCATGTTCCAAGTCTTCGAACGTGGCGCTAATAATATCCCTTGGAACATGAAGGCTTTTAATCAGTTTTTCGTTTTTCCGCCGTTCATCATCCAATACTTTTCGCGGACAACGCTCATAGGTTACATCAATGCTGTTTCTTGTTAAAACGAGCTCCGGCTGATAGCCCTTCATCATATTGATGCAGCCATCCAAGCTTTCACATTTATCACATTCCTTGCTCTGGTTGATGTACTCATAGAGCTTGTTTAAGCTTTTTTCAATTGTTTCTTCCGAAATCTGTTCTTGATTCTTTTGAATAAATGCCCTGATGTCAGGATGTGATAAAGTTTCCTGGCGGATTTTTTCGTACCGTTTTTGGAAATTGTCGCTAGAGGCTAACCGCTTTAATGTTTGGTTAATTCTTTCCATACTTCACCATCCTAATCATCAAATGCCTTTAGCATTTCTTCTATTTCCCGTTTTTTAGCTTCCAAATCGGAGACATTCTCCTCTCCCCGCTTATTTTCCACTTTAGCTGGCTGTTCTTCATTAAACCAGTCAGGGAGAAATTCAGTCCGGGTCGGTTTTCTATTGGAAGATTTCCCGGAAGTTTTCGTATTTTTGTTTTTGTGTTGCGTTCTGGCAAATTCCATGGCTTCCTTAACGGTCCTTAATTGTTTCCTGGCCCATTGGCTGGCAATGGTCTCCACATACGCCTTCGTAAATTTCATATCGTTTATCAGCATGACATACCAAATGAGGACGTTAATAACACCCGGTAAGAGCTTTTGGTTAATCATCACTTCTTCTACAATTTTAATTTCAGAAGCTGAAGGTTCGCCGCCGACGGATAAATCCCTTAAAACCTTTAAGGGCGATACCGTTTCAAAATAAAGAACCAATTGTTCGTCCTTTGTTTTGGGCTTCTCACTCTGCTGTTTATGGGCCTCCGGCTGGGTTCGCTCAATCAGGCTTGGAAGCTGATCGTAATTTTCAAATTGGTACCAATTTCGGGCTGCTTTTCGCAGTTGCTCCACATCAATCTCATCATGCTCATCAAGCGCGTCCATAATGAATTTTTTCATCTGAATGGCATCAATTTGATAGAGAAACGCCAGTTTGCTAATAACCTCTTTTACCTTTTGGTTAATGGCTTTCCTTGGCACCAGAGATTCGTGCAATCCGGCCAGCAGCAAGTCAAAGTCAAAAGTATACCCCTCAAGCGTAATTCCCTTCTGGTCGTGCCGGCCGATAAACCGTTCTGACTCTTCACTGTCCAACTCTTCGGATAAATCCTGCAGATATTGTAGATTTGCGGGTGTCCCTGAAGCAAACACATCTTGAAAAGCCTTTGTTACATCCTGATACCCTTGTTCGTTTGGTAGCCCCTGATCGGAGAAAAACCGCTTCAGCCGAGCAAAATGTTTTTTTCCGATTTTACGGTATAGATATATATTTAGCATTCCATCGAGAAAAAACTGTTCAGGATTTAAAGGAGGCACCAGTTCATAAATAAATGAACGTTCTTCTTCCTTTACTTTAACGTAGGATTTTAACAGCCCGATTCCTTCCAGCTTTAGCCGTGCCTGGTAAATATCCTTTAAATTCATATCCAAAAGATTCATTAATAAGTGATGGGTAGAGGATTCCGACCAAAGCCGATTTTCCTCAAGCTCTGCCCAAAGGGTCATATACAGACTATGACAGGCTGAGCCAATTAACGGCTGATACAACATTGTCAAAACTTTTCGGTCATAATCATGCAGCAGCCCATTAGCTGTTACAATATAACGGTCGATAGGAAGAATTTCCTGCCAATGCTGCGCCATGTTTTTCCGACCTTTCATTATAATGGTAAAAAGAGCCAAAAACCTCTTGGCTCTAGGATTTCTCTTTCTTAATCAATTCCTTTAATTCATCAATAAAAACATTAATATCCTTAAATTGACGGTATACAGAAGCAAAGCGCACGTAAGCTACCTCATCCACTTTTGCCAGTCTGTCCATGACCATCTCACCAATGGCTTCGCTTTTAATCTCAGAAATCCCTTGACTGCGTAAATCCTTTTCGACACCATGGGTAATATCCTCTAATTCCTTGAGGGCAACAGGCCGCTTCTCACAAGCTTTAATCAATCCGCGAAGGATTTTATCGCGGCTGAATTCCTCCCTGGTCCCTTCTTTTTTGACCACAATCAAAGGAATCTCTTCGATTTTTTCAAAAGTAGTAAAGCGATAGCCGCATTCTTCACACTCACGTCTTCTTCTTGTGGCTCGTCCTTCATCTACCGGTCGGGAATCCAGTACACGTGTACCATAATGCTGACATGAAGGGCATTTCATCGGCAACTCAACTCCAAATCTAAACAAATCCGATCCATATACAACAAAATCCTACTATTATCTTATATAAAAGAATATCGATACACAAGTAGAAGCTATTTAGTTTTTATTGGGTTTTATTTCGGTATGTAACTTATTAAGCCGGTCATAGTAGGCGTTAATCCGCTTTTTCAAGGCGGGATGGGCCCCGGTCAGCGAGATTTTTTCAGTTGAAATATGAAAATCGACCGCAGTTTCGAGCGGCTTTGATTGAATAACAGTAGCTATGAGAAAGCACGGAAATGGTTTTTTTACGTCAACAGCAATTTCGCCATGTTCTTTTGACACGGTTTTAATTTGGCAATCCGCATCTTCTTTAAACAGCTTTTCTACCGTGTCCATCATTTGGTTCAGTCTTGTTTTATAATAATGCGTTTTCAAAGATTCATCGGATTGCCTGTCCGAGGTTTCAATCGACCTCTTATACCGGATAAACAAATTGGCCATCGTATCTCCTCCAATACTTTTTAAATATATTTTAATGTATAACATATTCCTAATAATATAAAAAGAGGTGTCAATTATACACCCCTTAATGTCAATATTATATCATATCATCTATTAGTTTAGCTCTGTTAAATTTGACTGTTGATTGTAGCGAAAGAAGCTCAGCGAACCAGCGAGTGTGCAGAGGAGCCTGCTCGGGCACTTGAAGCGCCTGCGGGGTCTCCCCAGCCCCGTACCCCCGCAGGAATCGAACTTATCCGCTCCAATCACAAAAAATCAACCTTTCGTTAACAGAGCCATCAATTTAAGAACTATGTTTTTTCCTTAACATTACCACCAGCAGCCACACTCATGCTTTTCCTTTATCCAGCCTTCACCTTGGATGTTTTGGCCATTGCCTCACCAACATGCAAGGTTAAGTCGACCACACGGGAAGAATAACCCCATTCATTGTCATACCAAGCTAACACTTTCACTTTTCTTGTCCCCATGACCATGGTAGAAAGGCCGTCTATGACCGCCGAGTAATCATTTGTATTAAAATCGACCGAAACGAGCGGATCCATGGTAATGTCCAAAATTCCTTTTAATGGACCGTTCTTGGCCTCGGTAAATGCTTGATTCACTTGCTCGATCGTTACATCCTGCTTCAAATCGACCACTAAATCAACCAATGACACATTCGGGGTTGGTACCCTTAATGCAATGCCGTGCAATTTTCCCTTTAGTTGCGGAAGGACAAGGGAGATGGCTTTTGCCGCACCGGTAGTGGTTGGAATGATGGATTGACCGCAGGCGCGTGCCCTGCGTAAATCTTTATGCGGGTTATCAATATTTTTTTGATCATTGGTATAGGAATGGATCGTTGTCATTAGGCCGCTTTCAATCCCAAACCTGTCATCCAGTACCTTGGCAACTGGTGCCAGGCAGTTGGTCGTACAAGACGCATTGGAAATAATGCTATGCTGTTCAATATTCAGTACATCTTCGTTTACACCCATCACAATCGTTACATCCTCATTTTTTCCCGGTGCTGTAAGGATGACCTTTTTGGCGCCTGCATCGAGATGCAGCATCGCTTTTTCTCTGGAATTAAACTTTCCTGTCGCTTCTATTACAATATCAACTCCTAGCTCCCGCCATGGCAGCTGCATAGGGTCACGCTCATTTAATAATTTCACCCGTCGTCCATTCACCAGTAACTCATTATCTAAAGGAATGACTTCACCTTGGAACCTTCCATGGATGGTATCATATTTAATCAAGTGAGCTAACGTTTCCGACGGATAGCTTGCGTTGATGGCTATAACATCAAGGTTTTTTTCAAGTACTGCCTGTCGGAAAACCATCCGCCCAATTCTCCCAAAACCATTTATTGCAACTCGCGCCTTCATTGTACAGCCCCTTCCGAATTAGTGTTATACTTTTAACACTTTATATTACTTTTAGTATAACACATTCAAGTTCCATTGCGATGAATAAAAGGCACATTTATAAAAAAGTTTTATTTTTCAGAAACTTTACCAACAAAAAAAAGAGGGAGTGCCCTCTTTTTTTAACTGGATTTATTTAATTCCCCAGCCCTCTAATATTGTTATCAGCTGTTGTTTGGAGGTTTCCATTGACCCAGTATTGTCAATGACGGCATCCGCCAGTTTCACTTTTTCATTCAATAGCATTTGTGACTGGATTCTCGCCCTCGCTTCTTCTTCGGATAATTGATTGCGGGCCATTAACCGGTTTAACTGAGTTTCTGAATCAACATAAACCAGTATGGTTTTTTCAACCATATGGGTCAATTTGCTTTCAAATAGTAACGGAATATCCATAACAACCGCTTTTTCCCCGTTTTGAATCGCTGCCTGCATCTTTTGTGTCATTCGTTTCCGGACTTGAGGGTGAGTGATTTCATTGAGGCGAGATCTTTTGACCGAGTCATGAAAAATAATTGATCCCAGTTTCGGCCGATCAATTTCGCCATTTGCCAGTAATATTTGCTCCCCGAATTCAGAAACAATCTGCTGGTAGGCAGGTTCCCCTTTTTCCACGGCTAGGCGTGCTTCTACATCGGCATCGATCACTGTTATTTCCAATTCTTTGAACATATTGGATACTGTACTTTTTCCACTGGCAATACCGCCTGTTAATCCGATCACAAGTGTCATTTGGTTTTCCTTTCTATTTTCAGGACTCAGTTAAATTTGGTGGCTGTTGATTACAGCGAAAGAAGTTCAGCGAACCTGAAGGCGTGCCAGGGAACCTCTTCGGCCCCGTATTCCCGCAGGAGTCGAACATATCCGCTCCACTCAACAGGGTTTTACAGAATCAACCATATCGTTTAACAGAGCCAAGTCCATTATAATTTCCAGATTCCTATAATAATTAATAAAATCCCCGGCAAAAACGAGAAACGTTGTATCCAGTTAAACCTATGAAAATAACTTCCGCTTTTAATCCCAAACAAAACAAACAAAGAACTCATGATCGCCGATGCCAAAGCTAACTCCACAGGTGAAAACCCCATCATGGCGGCGCCGATTCCTGCACCGAATGCATCCAGCGATAGAGCGAAGCCTAACATGAAGGCCTCGATGCCGGTGATTGTCCCGGAGTGGTCAAAATCAGCCGACATTGGTTTTTTTAATATATTGATAGCAAGCCCCAGCGAGCGGATTTCAAAGTTGACAATCGTTGTTTCCTCATCAATTAATTCTTTTTCCTTTTCAGGCCGGAAAAATTGATACAATACGTACGCTCCGATACAAATTAACAGGAATCCCCCTAATTTTGTTGTCAGTTCCGGTGAGATTACTTTTGACAGCCCGTGGCCAATGGATACTGCTATCAAAAGTGAAATAGCGGAACAAGCTGCTATAATCAAAACCGACTTCACTGGCATAACCATTTTTCTAAGTCCGTAAGTGAAACCAACACTGAAGCTATCAATACTAAGAGCAAATGCGAGTAACAGTAGTGAGAACATCTGACCCATATTCTAGGCTCCTTCCTCCCAAAATCACTACGATAGTATATGGCAGGAGCCCATCCTATGTTATTCATTTGTTCTCGCGACAAGTGCTTTTGCTCTTAGGCCGATCAATAAGTCCATTCCGAATGCTTTATTTTTGGCAGTGAGGACAGTAATGAGTGCCCCGGCCGCCGACTTTCATTTTTTCAAGCGGCCTGCCGCATTTTTTGCACGCTTCCCCCTCACGGCCATAGGCATATAACTCAAGCTGAAACATGCCAATTTCACCCTGGGAGTTTACATAGGAACGTATCGTGCTGCCGCCCTTTTTGACTGCCTCGCCCAATGTATCAGTAATCTCTTTATGAAGTTTGGCAATTTCTTTGTCTGTTACCGAACTCGCCAATCGCTCCGGATGAATTCCCGCACGGAAGAGCGCTTCATCCACGTATATATTTCCAAGGCCTACCAAGATGGTTTGGTCCAGCAGGGCCGGTTTTATTTTTCGATTGGTTTTGGACAACTTACTTTTTAAATATTGCTTGGTAAACTCCCCGGAAAAAGGCTCGGGACCGAGCTCGACTAATGGAGGTTTTTCAAACTCTTCCCCTTTTCTATACAAATGCATCGTGCCAAATTTCCTCACATCGCGATAGCGCAATTCTGTCCCATCAGTAAAATGGAAAATCACATGGGTATGTTTATCATAAGGTTCCTCACCAGGGTACAGCCCGTACCTGCCTTCCATGCGCAAATGGGATACGAGAGCAAAATGGTTGGTATAAATAATTAAAAATTTTCCCCGTCTGCCAACATCAATGATGGTTTCCCCTTTCAAGGCATCAATAAATTGCTCGACTTCTAGAGGATTTTTAATGATTTTAGGCCAATGAACGGTGATATTTTCAATAGTTTTTGATTGGACCAATTTAATTAAAGTTTTTCTGACTGTTTCCACTTCAGGAAGCTCTGGCATGGAATCCCCTCCTTCCTGTTCAACTCATCCATTATTTTGCATCGAACCATGTCGGGCCGTAGGCATAATCCACTTTTAGAGGCACTTTTAATTCAAGGGCATTTTCCATTACCAACGGAACTAACTCTTTTAGAATTTCCACTTCTTCTTCGGGGGATTCAAAGATGAGTTCGTCGTGTACCTGCAATAACAGCCGGGATTTTAAACCCTTGTCCTTTAAAGCCTCGTCCATATCAATCATTGCTTTTTTAATAATATCGGCGGCACTACCCTGAATCGGGGTATTCATCGCTGTTCTCTCGGCAAAGCTTCTTAAATTGAAATTGCGTGCGGTAATATCCGGTAAGTACCTTCGTCTGTTCATCAATGTCGTAACATAACCTTTTTGTTTGGCCAGATGGATAATCTCATCCATATAAGTCTTTACACCCGGATAACTGTCAAGGTAGCGCTCAATAAATTGACCGGCTTCTTTTCTCGAAATGCCAAGCGACTGGGAGAGGCCATAATCACTGATTCCATAAACAATGCCAAAATTAACAGCCTTCGCATGGCGTCTCATGTTGGAGGTTACTTCATCTTTGCCAACATGGAAAACCTCCATGGCGGTTTTGGTATGAATGTCTAAGTCCTCTTTAAATGCCTGAATAAGTTTTTCATCCTCGGAAATATGGGCAAGGACGCGCAGTTCAATTTGGGAATAGTCCGCGGCGAAAATGACCCAGCCCTCTTCAGATGGAACAAAAGCCTGGCGGATCTTTCGGCCCTCCTCCAAGCGAATCGGAATGTTTTGCAGGTTGGGATCGATGGAGCTTAATCTTCCTGTTGCCGTCAGGGTTTGCTGGAACCTCGTATGAACCTTGTCCGTTTTCGGGTCAATGACCTTCAGCAGGCCCTCGATATACGTGGATTGCAGCTTGCCTAACTGGCGATAGAGTAAAATATGCTCAATGATTTCGTGTTCAGAGGCCAGTTTCTCCAATACATCAGCAGAAGTCGAATACCCAGTCTTCGTTTTTTTAATGGCCGGCAGCTGCATTTTTTCAAAAAGGATAATCCCCAGCTGTTTTGGGGAGTTGATATTGAATTTTTCACCGGCAAGTTCGCAGATTCTTTCTTCAATTTCCACCAGGCGCTCGCCCAGTTCTCGGCCCATTGCCTGCAAACGGTCGCGTTCCACTTTAATACCAGTCGATTCCATATCGGCTAAAATCAGCGATAACGGCATTTCCAATTCCTTGAATAACTCGTATTGTTCATTGGCCTTTAATTCATCTTCAAGCTTGTCCTTTAACTCAGCCATCATCAGACTTTTTCGCACAAGGTGACCGGCAAGGGCTTCGGTTTCAGGGACTCTTCTTTTTACCCCTTTCCCATAGAAGGATTCATCCGACTGTATATTATTCAAACCGTATTTTTTTGAGATTGAGGCAAGATCTTCAAGAGTCTCGGACGGATTCAACAAATAAGAGGCCATTAAAATATCAAATTTTGCCCCTGTCAAGTGAATGCCAAATCGCCTTAACGATACCTCGGACCGTTTAGCATCGTACACAACCTTTGTTTTCTGCGGATCTTCTGCCCATGTTTTAAATGCCTTGGACGCTAATGCTGCTTCAGTCGGCAGAAAGTAATTGCCTGTTTCATTGACAAGGCCAAAACCGATCATGTCCGCATGATGATAGTTGTCGTCAAGCATTTCCACATAAAAATAGTTTTCATCCGCAAATATTTCATCGGTGATTTCTTCTGGTATCACATACTCAATATCCTCTAATTTCAGTTCCTCTGTTTCTGCGGGTCCTTCGCCCAATCTGTCCAGCAAAGAAGTGAAACCCAATTCCTTAAACAAGCCAATGAGTTTTTCCCGTGAATATCCTTCATACCCAATATGGTTAAAGTCCACTTCAACGGGTGCCTGCCTTTCAATCGTTGCAAGCTGTTTGCTCATGATGGCTTGGTCTTTATATTCCTCGAGCTTTTCTTTCAGCTTCCCATTGACCTGTGCAAGAGATTGGAGCAGTTCCTCCACTGTTGTAAATTCCTTTAACAGCTTGATGGCTGTTTTTTCACCCACTCCAGGCACCCCTGGAATATTGTCTGACGGGTCCCCCATCAGCCCCTTCATGTCAATGATTTGCCCAGGAGTCAGGCCGTATTTCTCCATCACATGTTCGGGCGTGTATTCCTCAATATCAGTAATCCCTTTTCTTGTAATGCCAACTGTTGTACTTGGTGACGAAAGTTGGGTCAGGTCTTTATCTCCAGAAATGACCTTGACCTCATACCCTTCTTGTTCCGCTTTTAGGGAAAGCGTGCCGATAATATCATCCGCTTCGTAATTCTCGAGCTCGTATCTCGAAATCTGGTAGGCATCCAAAAGCTCGCGGATAAACGGAAATTGCTCGGATAATTCAGGTGGTGTTTTCTGCCTCCCGCCTTTGTATTCAGAAAATGTTTTATGCCGGAAAGTCGTTTTACCCGCATCAAATGCCACAAGCATATGGGTTGGCTTTTCGTCTTCAAGAATTTTCATCAGCATCATCGTAAAACCGTACACCGCGTTTGTATGTATGCCTTTATCATTGTTCAACAGGGGAAGGGCAAAAAATGCACGATAAGCAATACTGTTCCCGTCAATCAGAACTAGTTTTTTTGTTTCCACCAAATCACACCTTCCATCTTTTTTCTATTTATGTAGTTTGACCTTAAATACACTGCCTTTTCCCACTTCACTCTCCACGCTAATGCTTCCGTGGTGGGCTTCAATTATATGCTTCACAATGGCTAAACCTAGCCCGGTTCCTCCGGAGTTGCGGCTTCTGGCGCGGTCGACCCGGTAAAATCGTTCAAATATCCGTGGGATTTCTTTCTTTTCTATTCCAATCCCGGTGTCTTTTACTGAAACAACGACTGCCCCGTCATGTTCTGCTAAAGTCACAGACACTTCTCCATTGGCAGGAGTATAAGTAATGGCATTCGCAATTAAATTGATAAAAACCTGCTTTAGACGGTCTAAATCCCCATTAATGGTGACAGGACTTGGTGAACAGTTCAGTTTAAGCGATATATCTTTTTCCTTTGCCTTTCCGGAAAGCAATTTCATCACGTCTTCCAACATATGGTGCAAATCTAATTCCTGCTTGGATAAAGTGAATCCGTGCGTTTCCAGTTTGGATAGTTCCAATAATTCCTGAATCAAAGATTGCAGCCGATCACTTTCTTTTAAGATGATTGAAAGAAAGGCTTCCAGTGTTTCTTTTTGATTCATCGCCCCATCCAATAACGTCTCTGAAAACCCTTTGATGGAAGTAACAGGGGTCTTGAGTTCATGGGAAACATTGGCTACAAAGTCTTTTCTCATCAGTTCTAGTTTTTTCAATTCGGTAATATCGTGGAAAACGACTAAAACACCTTTCCATACATGGTTTGTCCCAATAATCGGAACTGCGTATACATCAAAGTACTTTCTCTCGATTCCCACCGGTACATGCAATTGCTTGCTCACCTTATGTTCTGTCCGGAAAACTTCAGCTACGATCTGACATACTTCCATTTGATCAATAACTTCATAATAGAGTTTGCTCAAATAGTCCGCATGTTTAACATGAAACAAATCTATATAGCCTTTGTTAATCAGGTTGATATAGCCGCGGCTGTCAATCAGGATGAGTCCCGCCCCGATATTTTGAATCAATGCTGTTAACCGGTCCTGCTGAATTTCCTGGGTTTTTTCCAGTTCCTCGAGATTTTCTGCGAGCAGATTAATGGACGATGCCAGCATCCCTGTTTCATCCGGCCTCTCCACAGAAGCGCGGGCACGGTAATTTCCTTTAGCCAGCTCCTTGGCAGTTCTGGCCGCCTCTTCAATCGGTTTGGTATAGGATGATGCAATGCGGATGCCAAGATAAATGATTACGATTAGCGCTAGGCCTAAGCTGATGGAGAGGATCCACCAAATTTGCCCATAGGCCTGTTTTAGCTCATTGGTTCTAATGCTTAGAAAGATATACCCTTCGGTTTGATCGTCTTTTTTGATTGGTCTCCAATAATAATGAAGGTCGAAACCATCGCCCTCTTCAAATTTTTCATCCTGTTTTGTCTTTTTTTTAATCACTTCGGATATAATTTTGCTTATTCCGGAATTATCCACAACGCCAGTGTCATATAATATGTTCCCATTCGTATCCGTCACGGTGGTACGGACGTTCAGCAAATCACTGATTTTCAAGACAGTTTGCTCACTAAACGAGTCAATCCCGCCATTTTCCTCAATATAAAAACTTAGCAATTCGTTTTCAATTTTTAAACGCTCATTAAATGAATGCAAATAATAGCTTTTAAATAACTGACCAAGCAATATTCCTAACCCGACTAGCACACAGATAATCAAGGTGATTAACGCAATAAAAAGCTTTGTCCGGAATTTGGTCATTCTTCCCTTGGCTCCTCCAGCTTATAACCAAGACCACGAATGGTTTTGATGTAGATGGGCTTCTTGGTATCCTCTTCAATTTTTTCTCTTAAATGTGAAATATGGACATCAACTATTCTAGTATCGCCCGCAAAGTCGTAATTCCAAACAGCACTTAATAATTGGTCACGTGTCAAAACTCTTCCTTTATTTTGTCCTAGATATAACAAGAGCTCAAACTCCTTTAAGGTAAGCTCTAGTTTCTGATCATTAAAAAATGCTTCATATTTTTCAGGAAAAATGGTCAATGCCCCAATGATGATTTTACCTTCGTCCCGAACGGCCTCACCGGACGCCTCCGTTTGGATATTGGCCCTCCTTAGGATGGCTTTTACCCGGGCAATCACTTCTCTTGGACTAAATGGTTTAACCATATAGTCATCCGCACCCAGCTCTAACCCCAATATTTTATCCAGTTCGTCGTCTTTGGCTGTCAGCATTAAGATTGGGACCATGATTTTTTCCTGGCGAAGCTGCTTGCAAACTTCGACCCCATCCATTTTTGGGAGCATAAGATCCAAAATCATTATATCCGGGTTGTCCTGTTCGGCCAGGTTTTTTCCAGTTTCCCCGTCCATTGCCGTAATTACCTCGTATCCTGCTTGTTCCAAGTTATATTTGAGCAATGTTACAATTGACTGTTCATCATCCACAACAAGTACCTTTGCACTCATCCAATCCCCGCCTTTGAAAGTTCTCTTTAGCTAATTTTATTATAATATAAAACATGCGAGTTTACTTGTCCGCAAGCTTTTTAGTCAATACATTGGGAACTTCAAAAAAAAATCCGGGAGCAAGGCCCCCGAATAATTTTTTTATTTAAGCTAAAACATTCATCACATTTTTGACAGAATCCACTGACTTATCTAGTGCAGTTTTTTCTTCAGCCGTAAGATCCAATTCTATTACCTTTTCAACGCCGTTTGCCCCCAGGATGGTTGGCACACCTAGATAGATGCCTTCATACCCGTACTCCCCTTCAAGATATGCAATGGTTGGCAGCACGCGTCGCTGATCTTTTAGCATGGCTTCACACATTTCAACTAACGATGCCGCAGGTGCGTAATAAGCACTTCCATTGCCTAAAAGGTTAACGATTTCTCCGCCGCCTTTTCTGGTACGTTCTACAATGGCATTTAATCGGTCTTTGGGGATTAAAGTTTCTAATGGAATTCCTCCGGCATACGAATAGCGAACAAGCGGAACCATGTCGTCACCGTGTCCGCCCATAACGAACCCGGTAATATCTTTAACGGAAAGGTTTAATTCTTGGGCAACAAAGGTGCGGAAACGAGCTGTGTCAAGAACGCCAGACTGGCCAATCACTCGGTTTTTAGGGAACCCGGATTCCTTATATACCGTATAGGTCATAGCGTCAACAGGGTTTGTCAGCACGACAATGATACAATTGGGAGAGTGTTTGACGATTTCTTTAGTGACACTTTTCATGACCTTTTGATTGGTTTGAACCAAGTCGTCACGGCTCATGCCAGGCTTACGGGCAATACCCGCCGTAATGACAACAATATCAGAATTCTTTGTATCTTCGTAATCGGAAGTACCAATGATATTTGCATCAAATCCCTGGACCGGGCTTGCTTCAAGCATATCTAGTGCTTTCCCTTTTGTAGGGTTTTCCATTGGAGGAATATCGACTAATACGACATCCCCAAGTTCTTTTTGAGCAAGTAAAAATGCTGTAGTAGCTCCAGTGAATCCGCCGCCAATCACAGATATCTTATTACGTTTCAAAGACATTCTACCCATCCCCTTTGTTCGTATTTATTTAAAGAAAGGCCATCTTCTTGATTTCGGCCTATACTCTAAAAACAGTAAATAAATAAACAAAAGCGCCCGTGATTCTTCAGCACTTAACATACAGCAAGTTATTAAAAAACAGCTTCCCCTTTAGTTGTTTTCTATTTGCTGTGTCGAGTCCAAAACGGGCGCTTTCGCATTTTATATCTTTTTAGAATTCTTAATCCATATTTTTAATTAATTCGTCACCGAACTCAGAAGTTTTTACTTCGGTTGCTCCATCCATTAAGCGGGCAAAGTCGTAAGTAACTACTTTAGAAGCAATGGTATTCTCCATTGATTTTATGATTAGATTTGCCGCTTCATTCCAGCCTAAGTGCTCAAGCATAAGCACGCCGGATAAAATAACGGATGAAGGATTCACTTTGTCTAATCCTGCATATTTAGGTGCAGTACCATGGGTTGCTTCAAAGATCGCATGTCCAGTTTCATAGTTGATGTTAGCGCCTGGTGCAATACCGATGCCTCCAACTTGTGCTGCAAGGGCATCAGAGATATAGTCACCGTTTAGGTTCATAGTAGCTACTACATCAAATTCACGAGGACGTGTTAAAATTTGTTGCAGGAAGATATCAGCAATCGCATCTTTAACGATAATTTTGCCTGCTGCTTCTGCTTCCGCCTGTGCTTGGTTGGCTGCATCCGAGCCTTGTTCTGCTTTGATGCGGTCATATTGAGCCCAAGTAAATACTTTATCGCCGAATTCTTTTTCCGCAAGCTCGTAACCCCAGTTTTTAAATGCTCCTTCGGTAAACTTCATGATGTTTCCTTTATGGACAAGTGTCAGGGATTTGCGTCCTTCTTTAATTGCATAGTTGAGAGCCGCACGGACAAGGCGATTAGTGCCTTCCTCTGAAACTGGTTTAATGCCGATTCCTGATGTTTCCGGGAATCTGATTTTTTTCACGCCCATTTCATTCTGTAAGAAGTCTATTACTTTCTTTACAGCTTCAGAACCTTTTTCATATTCGATACCAGCATAAATATCTTCCGTATTTTCACGGAAAATGACCATATCAGTGTCTTGAGGACGTTTTACCGGTGAAGGAACACCTTCAAACCATCTTACAGGACGCAAGCACACGAATAGGTCAAGCTCTTGTCTTAATGCCACGTTCAGCGAGCGGATACCGCCGCCGACAGGAGTGGTTAATGGACCCTTAATTGCTATTAGGTATTCATTGATGACATCCAGTGTTTCTTTTGGCAGCCATTCACCGGTTTGGTTAAATGCTTTTTCTCCAGCCAAAACTTCTTTCCAGACTAATTTGCGTTCTCCTTTATAGGCCTTTTCGACAGCCGCATCGAGCACTCTGTACGAAGCTGCCCAAATATCCGGACCTGTACCGTCACCTTCGATAAATGGAATAATTGGATTGTTAGGAACGTTTAATACCCCGTTTGTTACCGTAATTTTTTCGCCTTGCATAGTTGTTCTCCCTCCTGGTTATGTATAAGCTTAT
>NZ_JBUCKX010000004.1:0-162500 GCF_054950115.1 Neobacillus camarae
ACACCCGTTCCCATACCGAACACGGAAGTTAAGCTTCTCAGCGCCGATGGTAGTTGGGACGAAAGTCCCTGTGAGAGTAGGACGCTGCCAGGCAATTATAAAAGGCAACCTGAAACGGTTGCCTTTTTTGTGCATAAATGGCAAAGTGCCGGTAAACAAAATACGGGTGCTATAAAAAACCATTTTAACCCCCAAAAAACAGTCCTGAGACCAACTCGTGTAAAGATAGATCTATGCAAGACCCTATTCCATATTTTTAAGTGTTTGCAGGATAAAATGAAAGATAACTTTGCAGACAAAGATAGAGTCCTTTAATCCCACTCCCTACAATTTCCCCAATAAAAACCAAATATCCTTCGTTTCCACGTTTCCCAACTGCGAAATTTGGAGAAAATCTAATAGTAGTGAATCGTTGCATCTCAAGGTAAAATTGATTATAATCATAGTCAAAGATAGTCAAAGTCAGATGATGACAGGGGGGTGAAATGATGCGGAACATCTCCGATATTATCGAGAACTACTTGAAGCAAGTATTGGAATTGAGTGATGAGGACCTTGTTGAAATCAAACGCAGCGAGATAGCCGATAAGTTTCAGTGTGTCCCTTCTCAAATAAATTATGTTATCAATACCCGTTTTACAATCGAAAGAGGCTATCTTGTCGAAAGTAAACGGGGTGGCGGAGGCTATATTCGCATTATGAAGGTGCAGTCCCATAGCTCCGCTCAATTGATTGAGCATCTGCAATCGCTTTTCCATAACCGGATTAGCCAGGCAAGTGCCGAAGATGTGATTATGCGTCTCGTGCAAGAGGAAGTCATTACTAAGCGGGAAGCAAAAATCATGCTCAGTGTGATAGACCGCTCCGTTTTATATATTGACCTTCCCTATCGAGATGAATTAAGAGCCAGAATGTTAAAAGCAATGCTAACCTCATTAAAATACAACTAAATTTAGCTGCCGAAGAGGTGAAAGTATGAACTGTCAGGAGTGTAACCAACGGCCTGCTGCTGTTCATTTTACAAAAATCGTGAATGGTGAAAAAACCGAAGTGCATCTATGTGAAAAATGCGCCCAGGAGAAGGGTGAAATGTTTATGTTTAGCGGAGGATCTGGCTTTTCCTTCAATGACCTATTAGCTGGACTATTAAACATAGACCCTACTTTTCATAAGCAGGACCAGAGCCCTTTCCAGCAGGAAGAAATACTTCAGTGCCCGCACTGTTCGATGACCTTCCCGCAATTTTTAAAGATTGGCAGGTTCGGTTGTGCCCATTGCTACGAAACCTTCCAAGACCAATTAAAGCCGGTGTTGAGACGGCTGCATGGAGGGAATTGGACACACAGCGGGAAAATTCCTAAACGGATTGGTGGGGGAATTTCCTTAAGAAAACAAATCGAAGAATTAAAAAGTGCATTACGGGAGTCTATTATGCAGGAGGAATTTGAAAAAGCAGCAAAAATTCGCGATGAAATCCGCGATTTGGAAAGAAAGCTGACAGCCGGCCAGCAAGAGGGAGGAAAATGACATGTCGCTCGAGCGTTTTTTAAGTCAAGCAGTGAGCTCATGGATGAGCATGGAGGGACCTGACTCCGATATTGTCTTAAGCTCCCGAATCCGTCTGGCACGAAATTTTGAGAATTATTCGTTTCCAACCGTCTTTTCACATGAAGAAGCAAAACAAATTATTCAAGATATCGAGAATCTTTTACTGCAATCTCCCTTTGGAAAATTTGGGCAGATGGAATTGCTGAAAGTCGATTGTTTGCAGCCGCTCCAAAAGCGTGTGCTGGTTGAAAAACATTTAATCAGTCCTCTATTATCGGATGATGCCCCGCATGGTGCGGTTTTATTATCCGAAAATGAGGAAGTTAGTATAATGATTAATGAAGAGGATCATATCCGCATCCAATGTTTGTTTCCTGGATTGCAATTGGAAGAAGCTTTAAGTGCAGCAAATGAAATTGATGATTGGCTGGAGCATCATGTCCATTATGCCTTCGATGAGAAGTACGGCTACCTGACAAGCTGCCCAACCAATGTAGGGACAGGACTCCGCGCATCATTGATGATGCATTTGCCTGGATTGGTCCTGACGCAGCAAATCAATCGGATCATCCCGGCGATTAACCAGTTAGGATTCGTCGTCAGAGGAATTTATGGTGAGGGAAGTGAAGCGCTGGGGAACATTTTTCAAATTTCCAATCAGATTACTCTTGGAAAGTCAGAAGAGGACATTTGTCGTGATTTAATGGGGGTTGTCAGCCAGATTATTTCACAAGAAAGGTCAGCGCGGGAAGCATTACGGAAAAGTTCGAACATACAATTGGAAGATAGGGTTTTCCGTTCGTTAGGTGTTTTAACCCATAGCCGGATCATTGAATCCAAAGAAGCCGCCAAATGCCTATCCGATGTAAGGCTAGGAATCGATATGGGCTATATTCATAATATGTCTAAAACCATTCTGAATGAACTGATGATATTAACCCAGCCGGGATTTCTTCAACAGTATGCCGGGGGTCCATTAAGACCATATGAAAGGGATATCAGACGGGCTGCATTAATCCGGGAAAGAATTCAAATGGAAACAGAAAAAAGTTAAGGAGTGAGTGATATGATGTTTGGCCGTTTTACTGAAAGAGCACAGAAAGTCTTGGCATTAGCCCAGGAAGAGGCCATTCGCCTTGGCCATAATAATATTGGAACTGAACACATCCTGCTAGGACTAACCCGCGAAGGGGAAGGAATTGCTGCCAAAGCGCTTTATGGACTCGGTCTCGGATCCGATAAGATCCAAAAAGAAGTAGAAAACCTAATTGGCAAAGGCCAAGAATCATCCCAGATTATTCACTACACCCCGAGAGCTAAAAAAGTAATTGAATTATCAATGGACGAAGCACGCAAACTTGGTCATTCGTATGTTGGCACCGAGCATATTCTCCTTGGTCTAATCCGTGAGGGAGAAGGTGTGGCTGCCAGGGTGTTGAATAACTTGGGTGTCAGCTTAAATAAAGCACGCCAGCAAGTGCTTCAACTGTTGGGAAGCAATGAATCGGGCGGCCACCAAGGTGGTGCGTCAGCTAATGCCAATACCCCAACACTAGACAGTTTGGCAAGAGATTTAACGGCAATTGCACGAGAAGGCAGCCTTGACCCTGTTATTGGCCGCAGCAAAGAAATCCAGCGTGTGATTGAGGTTCTAAGCCGCCGCACGAAGAACAATCCGGTCTTAATCGGCGAGCCTGGTGTCGGGAAAACAGCTATCGCAGAGGGCCTCGCCCAGCAGATTGTAAACAATGAAGTGCCGGAAATCCTTCGCGATAAACGCGTTATGACTTTGGATATGGGCACGGTGGTTGCCGGAACGAAATATCGCGGTGAATTTGAAGACCGTTTGAAAAAGGTCATGGATGAAATCCGCCAAGCTGGAAATATCATTCTGTTCATTGATGAGCTTCATACATTAATTGGCGCCGGTGGGGCAGAAGGCGCAATCGATGCTTCAAATATCCTAAAACCGTCCCTTGCCCGTGGTGAATTACAATGCATTGGTGCCACGACACTTGACGAATACCGCAAATACATTGAAAAAGATGCCGCATTGGAACGGCGTTTTCAGCCGATTCGCGTTGATGAGCCAACAGCGGAAGAATCAGTTCAAATCCTGCAGGGGTTGCGTGACCGCTATGAAGCACACCATCGTGTTTCAATTACCGATGAAGCAATTGACGCCGCCGTCAAACTATCGGACCGTTATATCTCGGACCGATTCTTGCCGGATAAAGCCATTGACCTAATTGATGAGGCCGGTTCCAAAGTACGGCTTCGCTCATATACGACACCGCCTAATTTAAAAGAACTTGAAGTGAAGCTCGAGGAAGTCCGTAAAGAAAAAGACGCCGCTGTCCAAAGCCAGGAATTCGAAAAAGCAGCGTCTTTAAGGGATTCGGAACAGCGCCTGCGCGAGCAGCTGGAAGAAACGAAGAAAAGCTGGAAAGAAAAGCAGGGCAAAGAGAACAATCAAGTGACGGTAGAAGATATCGCGGCGGTTGTCTCCAGCTGGACAGGAATACCGGTCTCCAGGCTTGCCCAAACGGAAACGGAAAAATTGTTGAACCTGGAAGAAATTTTACACTCCCGTCTCATCGGGCAAGAGGAAGCCGTTAAAGCAGTTTCCAAAGCTGTGAGAAGAGCGCGTGCGGGATTGAAGGATCCAAAACGTCCGATTGGTTCATTTATCTTCCTTGGCCCGACAGGTGTCGGTAAAACGGAATTGGCACGTGCGCTTGCTGAAGCGATGTTCGGTGATGAGGATGCCATGATTCGGATTGATATGTCTGAATACATGGAGAAACATTCCACTTCCCGACTGGTTGGTTCGCCTCCAGGCTATGTAGGCTATGAAGAGGGCGGACAGTTAACGGAAAAAGTGCGCAGGAAGCCATACTCGGTCATCCTGCTGGATGAAATCGAAAAAGCGCATCCGGATGTCTTTAACATTTTACTTCAGGTCCTTGAGGATGGCCGTCTAACGGATTCCAAAGGAAGGACTGTGGATTTCCGTAATACGGTATTGATTATGACGTCGAACGTTGGGGCCGACACCTTAAAACGGAATAAATATGTGGGCTTCAATATTCAGGATACGGCGGCACAGGACTATAAGGACATGAAAGGCAAAGTCATGGAAGAACTGAAAAAAGCCTTCCGCCCTGAATTCCTTAACCGGATTGACGAGATTATTGTCTTCCATGCATTAGAGAAGAAACATTTAGAAGAAATTGTTACTTTGCTATCTGACCAGCTGGTCAAACGGTTAAAAGAGCAAAATATCTATATCGAATTGACTCCGGCAGCCAAGAGTAAAATTTCCGAGGAAGGCTACGACCCGGAATATGGCGCAAGGCCATTAAGACGCTCAATTCAAAAGAATGTGGAAGACATGCTTTCTGAAGAACTGCTTAAAGGTACATTGCTAACGGGCCAGCAAGCGGTTATCGATGTCGAAAACGGCGAGTTTGTCGTTAAAACTGCTGAAAAAACAGGCGTCTCCAGTTAATTCGGTTGAAGGGGGCTGAATCTAATCAGCCTGCAGCCATCAACCTGCTCGAGGTACACGTGAATAAAATTATATCCGTGTACCTCTTTTTTATTTATCTAAAAATGGAAAACCCGTTAAGAAAGGAATACAGACCTATGGTCAAACGAAAAACAAAGTTTGTCTGCCAGGAATGCGGCTATGAATCGCCAAAATGGATGGGAAAATGCCCTGGCTGCGGACAGTGGAATAAAATGACTGAAGAAGTGGAGGCAGCCGGTCCTGCACGAAGAGGGGCATTCGCCCACTCGCAAGGCGGCTCAGGCTTAGTCTCCAAACCAACTCCCATTACCCGCATCGAATCGGTAAGTGAGCCGAGGATTTTAACCGACTTGACAGAATTAAATCGGGTTTTAGGCGGCGGGGTGGTGAAAGGGTCATTAGTATTAATTGGGGGCGACCCTGGAATCGGCAAGTCCACGCTGCTGTTGCAAGTATCCTCTCAATTAGCCAATAAAGGCCATCAAGTTTTATATATATCCGGAGAAGAATCATTGCGGCAAACAAAGCTGCGGGCGGAGCGGCTCCAGATTGCCTCAGAAAATCTTTTGGTATATGCGGAAACCAACTTGGAAGAAATCAACCTCACCATTGAGCGGACGAACCCGAGTTTTGTCATTATCGACTCCATCCAAACCGTATTCCATCCGGATGTGACATCCGCACCTGGAAGTGTGTCACAAGTACGGGAATGTACTGCTGAGTTAATGAGAATTGGCAAGACCAAGGGGATTGCTATTTTCATTGTCGGGCATGTGACTAAAGAAGGCTCGATTGCCGGCCCAAGGCTGCTTGAGCATATGGTGGATACTGTCCTCTATTTTGAAGGGGAGCGCCACCATACGTACCGGATTTTACGGGCGGTTAAGAACCGGTTTGGGTCCACCAATGAAATGGGTATTTTCGAAATGAAGGAAATCGGTTTGGAGGAAGTTGAGAATCCTTCCGAAATTTTCTTAGAAGAACGTTCGCGGGGTGCAGCGGGCTCTACGGTTGTTGCCTCCATGGAAGGTACACGGCCCGTGTTGGTAGAAATCCAGGCTCTGATTTCACCAACAGCCTTTGGAAATCCAAGGCGAATGGCAACAGGGATTGACCATAACCGCGTGCCGCTGTTAATGGCTGTCCTTGAAAAACGGGTGGGAATGCTCCTTGCCAACCAGGATGCCTACTTGAAAGTTGCCGGCGGCGTAAAATTGGATGAACCGGCTATAGATTTGGCGATAGCGGTTAGTATTGCTTCTAGTTTCCAGGATAGTCCCACGAGACCAACAGACTGTATCATTGGGGAAGTCGGCCTAACAGGCGAAGTAAGGCGGGTATCAAGAATTGACCAGCGTGTGCAGGAAGCCGCAAAAATGGGCTTTGAACGGGTGATTCTTCCTGCCAATAACTTAGGCGGCTGGAAAGGACCGGAAGGGATTCAATTAATCGGAGTTTCCTCCGTTAGGGAGGCACTTCAAGCGGCATTAGGGGGATGATCGATGGAACATAAACGGGAACAATCCATCAATGACATTTTACAATTAGTGGCGCCAGGAACACCGATTCGTGAGGGGTTGGACAATGTCCTCCGTGCTAATACAGGAGGACTTATTGTAATAGGGTATAACGAGAAAGTAAAAAGTATAGTCGACGGCGGGTTTGCAATTAATTGTTCCTTTTCACCAAGCTTTTTATATGAGTTGGCCAAGATGGACGGGGCCATTATTTTAAATGAGACAGGAAATAAGATCCTCATAGCCAATGCCCAGCTGGCACCGGATCCTGAAGTACCATCCTCCGAAACAGGCATGCGCCACCGCACGGCGGAAAGAACCGCCAAACAAACCAAAGCCTTGGTGATTGCCATATCTCAACGGAGAAATGTCATCACCATATACCAAGGGAATATCCGCTATGCCCTAAAGGACATTGCAGTAATCCTGACAAAAGCCAATCAAGCCATCCAAACACTGGAGAAATATAAGGCCGTTGTCGAACAAAGCATCACCAACCTGAGTGTGCTGGAATTTGAGGAATCTGTCACCTACAATGATTTTCTGTTGGTTCTGCACCGATTTGAGATGGTGTTAAAAATTAAAAATGAATTGCTTGCCTTCCTTTACGAGCTGGGCACTGAGGGACGGCTGATCCGGCTGCAAATGAATGAGATATTGATAGAGCTGGAAAATGAAATCAAACTGATCATCAAAGATTACGCCTATAATCGGGAAATCACTCCGGACGAGGCATTACAGCGAATGCAGGTCTTAGCGCAGAATGGGGCTCTCGAGGATACGTCACTGCTTAAATTACTGGGCTATCTGGGTTACGTCCACCTTGAGGAAGTTAAATATCCGCGCGGTTACCGCATCCTAAACAAAATTCCAAGACTGCCACAAGTAATCATTGAAAATCTTATTAATCGTTTTGACCACTTGGCCAATGTCCTGTCGGCAACGGTTGAAGAATTGGATGATGTGGAGGGGATTGGCGAAGTCCGGGCCAAGAAAATCAGAGAAGGGTTCAAATTGATAAAAGAGCGGCTTTATACCGACCGCCATTTGTAGCCGAGTCATTATTTGGATAAAAGTTTCCAATTATTTGACAGTCTGTTTTATTCAATGCTACCCTATGGGAAGTAAAGATTGTCCTCTAAGCGGATATTTCAAAATGATTACATTTTGAAAAAATAATCGCCAAATCAAGGTTTCATTTTGACGAATATGTTTATAATGAGTAGAGGAGGTGAAGGAATGTTAAGACGAATTGTGCAGGCTTGCTTCCTCATAATGGGTGGTACGCTTGGAATCTTGTTATTGCCGGAACTGTTCAATTTACTTCATATTAATGACATTCCAATCGTCAATAATTCATATGTCACTGCTATTTTGGGTGCTATTATTTTTTATTTTATAACCTTTTGGGCAGTAGATTACGTGTTTAATTTTATTAAATGGACGGAGGACTCGTTAGTGAAAGTCCCCGTTACCGATGTCCTGTTCGGCAGTGTCGGTTTGATATTTGGACTACTGGTTGCCTTTTTAATCGGATTTGCCCTTAATGCGGTTAAAGTCCCCGTTTTGAATGCGGTTGCCCCGATTTTACTGACACTACTATTTGGTTACCTTGGCTTCCAGGTCGGATTTAAAAAGCGCGATGAACTGCTTGGATTGTTTGGCAAAGGAAGCGGCAAGAAAAAATCAGCTGAAGAGGAACCTGAAAAGGCGGATCGTGAAACACTGAAAATATTGGATACTAGTGTGATTATTGATGGCCGTGTTGCGGATATCTGCCAGACTGGATTTTTAGAAGGGACCATCGTGATTCCCCGATTCGTTCTAGAGGAGCTTCAGCATATTGCGGACTCTTCCGATGTATTGAAACGCAATCGCGGCAGAAGGGGTTTGGATATCCTTAACCGGATTCAAAAAGAACTTGCCATCAAAGTGGAAATTTACGAAGGTGATTTTGACGAAATACAAGAGGTTGATTCGAAACTAGTCAAGCTGGCGAAATTGACAAACGGCGCCCTCGTCACCAATGATTTTAATTTAAATAAGGTTTCTGAATTGCAAAATGTCCAAGTTTTAAATATCAATGACTTGGCGAATGCCGTCAAGCCAGTCGTTCTTCCAGGTGAGGAATTAACTGTGCACGTGATTAAGGACGGTAAAGAATATCATCAAGGCGTTGCTTACCTGGATGACGGAACCATGATTGTAGTAGAAGAGGGAAGAGAGTATATCGGTAAACGCATCGAAGTTTTGGTCACAAGCGTGCTGCAAACGTCTGCAGGCAGAATGATATTTGCCAAACCGAAATTACTGGAAAAAGCATTATAGCTAGACAAGATGAATAGAGGTATTTTTATGACTTACCAAGTCATTATCCCGGCTGCCGGCCAGGGAAAAAGAATGGGAGCGGGAAAAAACAAGCTGTTGCTTGCATTGAATGGAGTACCAATCCTCATTCACACGTTAAAGGTTTTTGAAGAGGACGAATTCTGTGAGGGAATGATTTTGGCCATCCACCCACAGGATGAAGAGGAATTCACACGGTTACTGAGTGAATACCAAATTAACAAGGTCATTCGTCTAGTATCGGGCGGCAAGGAACGCCAGTACAGCATTTATAATGGGCTAAAAACCATCAATTCTGACGGGGTAATCCTTGTCCACGATGCCGCCAGGCCCTTTATCACCACAAAACAGATTCATCGGTTGGTTGAAACAGCGGAACAAAAGGGTGCTGCCATTATTGGAGTCCCCGCAAAAGACACGATGAAAAAAGTTCAAGATGGGTTAGTGGCAGAAACTGTCGAACGTTCAAGCTTGTGGGCTGTTCATACCCCGCAAGCTTTTCGTGTTTCGCTTTTGCTAGAAGCTTACGAACAAGCAGAAAAGGATTGTTTTTTAGGGACAGATGATTCCAGTCTTGTCGAGCGAACAGGACACACCGTGGCCATGGTGGAAGGCGATTATGACAATATTAAAATCACAACCCCGGAAGATCTATACTTTGCGGAAGCGATACTAGAAAAGCGGAAGCGCCTTGTTTAGGGGCGGTAAGCATTAGACGAGCCTTCTTGACGGATTGGCTGGAGACTCAAGAGCCCCTAAGCAATGGTGCTACCCAATTTGTGAGAATTTATTTTGGTTTGATGAAGAAAAGACAAAAGGAGTTTTGCTGATGTTTCGTATTGGACAGGGCTTTGATGTCCATCAATTAACGGAAGGCCGCCCGCTCATCATTGGCGGTATTACGATTCCATATGAAAAAGGACTTCTCGGTCACTCCGATGCCGACGTCCTGTTACATACAGTTGCTGATGCCTGTCTCGGTGCGATTGGAGAAGGGGATATCGGCAAGCATTTTCCCGATACCGATCCGGCGTTTAAGGATGCCGATTCTGCCAAATTAATGGAGCATGTGTGGCAGCTGGTCAAATCAAAAGGCTACCAACTGGTCAATGCCGATTGCACCATTATTGCCCAAAAGCCCAAAATGGCTCCCTATATTGAGCAAATGAAACAACGGATTGCGGAACTGCTCGAGGCGTCACCTGAACAAATTAATGTCAAGGCCACGACAACCGAAAAGCTTGGCTTTACTGGCAGGGGCGAGGGAATTGCTTCGCAGGCCGTCGTTTTATTAACAAAATCATCATAAGTAACCAAATTTGCCCGGACTTAGGACTTTCTTGCGAAAACCTATAGTGGTAAAATAATTCGGGATGTAAAAAAGCAAAGTGGAGGCATTAAAATGTCAAACGAAATTCGTGTACGGTACGCCCCAAGTCCAACAGGACATTTACATATCGGAAACGCCCGGACCGCCCTATTTAATTATTTATTTGCCCGCAGTCAAGGCGGAAAGTTTATTATCCGGATTGAAGATACGGATACAAAACGCAATATTGAGGGCGGCGAGCAAAGCCAGCTCAAATATTTAAAATGGCTGGGCATGGATTGGGATGAAAGTGTCGATGTCGGCGGTGAGTACGGCCCTTACCGGCAATCCGAAAGAAATGATATTTATCAAACCTATACCAATCAGTTGATGGAAAAGGGATTAGCCTATAAATGCTATTGTACGGAAGAGGAATTGGAAGAAGAACGGGAAGCCCAGATGGCAAAAGGGGAAACCCCGCACTATTCCGGCCAATGCCGTCATTTGACCGCTGAAGACCGGGAACGTCTGGAAAAAGAAGGCCGCAAGCCAAGCATTCGGTTTGTCGTCTCCCAAGACCAGACCTATACCTTCGATGATATTGTTAAAGGCCACGTTTCCTTCGAATCGGAAGGAATGGGAGACTGGGTCATTGTCAAAAAGGACGGAATGCCAACTTATAACTATGCGGTTGTCATCGATGACCATCTGATGGAAATCTCTCATGTCCTTCGGGGGGACGACCATATCTCCAATACGCCGAAGCAGTTAATGATTTATCAAGCGTTTGGCTGGGAGCCGCCCATTTTTGGCCATATGACGTTGATTGTCAATGAAAGCCGCAAAAAGCTGAGCAAACGGGATGAATCCATCATCCAATTTATTGAACAATACGAAGAACTGGGGTATTTACCGGAAGCATTGTTCAACTTTATCGCATTGCTCGGCTGGTCACCTGCTGGAGAAGAAGAAATCTTCTCAAGGGAAGAATTCATTAAAAACTTTGATGCGAGCCGACTGTCTAAATCGCCGGCTTTGTTCGATAAACAAAAGCTGGAATGGATGAACAACCAATACGTGAAAAAAGTAGAGGTTGACCGCGTTCTCGAATTGGCATTGCCGCATTTAATCAAGGCAGGCCGTTTAAGTGAAACAATGACGGCTGAGGATAGGGAATGGGCCCGCAAATTAATTTCGCTGCTTCAAGAAAAAATGAGCTATGGAGCGGAAATTATCGGTCTTTCGGATTTGTTCTTCCAGGAAGAGGCCGAATATGAACCGGAAGCGAAAGAGGTTTTAGCGGGAGAAACGGTACCCGAAGTGTTAAAGGCCTTTTCCCAAGAGCTGGACCACCTGGAATCTTTCCAACCTGAAGGCATTAAAGCGGCGATGAAGGCCGTACAGAAGTCAACCGGCCAAAAAGGAAAGAATTTATTTATGCCGATTCGTGCAGCCGTAACAGGCCAAACCCATGGACCGGACCTTCCAGAAACAATCGAACTTTTAGGCAAAAAAACAGTGCAAAATCGAATTCAGAAATTTATTAGTTAACAATAGCTAGAAAATGTAATATGATAAGTGATATAAAAATATGAGTTACAGCGTAGAAGAGGAAAAGTAGGAAAATGAAGCCTTAAAGAGAGAACCATCATCGGCTGAAAGTGGTTTAGGCCTCTCGTTTTTTGAAATGCGCCTCTGAGCCCCATATCGAAAGAACAATGGATTTAGTAGATATGGGCGGAGATTTCCGTTATCAAACAGAGTGAGACTGGTCAGCTGGATCACATTTTCCCTTTTTGAAAATGGTGGCAGCAATGAGTCTAATCAGAGTGGAACCACGCAAAATGCGTCTCTGTCGTCATGACAGGGACGTTTTTTTATACTATCAGTATTTAAAATCTTGTCTTTGAGAATTGTCCAGCTCCAGCACCCTAGCGCCTAGTGTCCTTCGCTCTCCGCTCTAGGATAAGTCAACATCGATTCGCCTCCGGCTCATCGTGTTTCCTTTATCTCAGTTGGAGAGCTCTAGGCCAAACGGCGCTGACCAGGGTGCTTGCGCTTTTCTTATTACAAAGGGGAACAGGGGGGATATCACATGTTTAAGCTAATGAAGGAAGATATTGAAGTTGTTTTTGAACAGGACCCGGCAGCTAGAACGAAGCTGGAGGTCGTCTTAACTTATTCAGGATTACATGCGATATGGGCACACCGAGTCGCTCACGCCCTTTATAAACGGAAATTTTTTTTCCTGGCACGGGTCATTTCGCAAGCAAGCCGTTTTTTTACGGGAATTGAAATACACCCAGGCGCCAAAATAGGAAGGAGATTCTTTATTGACCACGGGATGGGCGTGGTCATAGGGGAAACATGTGAAATTGGGGATAATGTCACCGTTTATCAAGGGGTCACACTTGGGGGAACCGGCAAGGAAAAAGGCAAACGCCATCCGACGGTAAAGGATAATGTCTTGATAGCCACAGGAGCTAAGGTACTTGGATCCATTACCATAGGGGAAAACTCAAAAATCGGCGGGGGCTCTGTTGTTTTAAAAGAAGTGCCGCCAAACTCCACCGTAGTGGGAATCCCCGGCAGGGTTGTAATTCAGGATGGAAAACGGATTAATAATGACTTAAACCATAACAACCTCCCTGACCCGATTGCCGACAGGATCAACCAAATGCAAAATGAACTGAACGAATTGAGAATAGAACTGGAAAAATGCAAGGAAGAAGGGAAAAAAGTCAATGAGCATTCAACTTTATAATACACTTACCCGACAGAAGGAACAGTTTGTCCCGCTGGAAGAGGGGAAAGTGAAGATGTATGTATGCGGTCCGACGGTTTATAACTACATTCATATCGGCAATGCTCGACCAGCCATTGTGTTTGATACGGTCCGACGCTATCTGGAGTACCGCGGCTATGACGTTAAGTATGTGTCTAACTTTACCGACGTCGATGATAAGCTGATCCGTGCCGCAAACCAGTTGGGTGAGGACGTTCCAACCATCGCCAACCGGTTTATCGGGGCCTATTTTGAAGATGTGACCGCCTTGGGCTGCCGGCATGCAGATATCCATCCACGAGTTATGGAAAATATGGATATTATCATTGAATTTATCCGCCAACTCGTGGAAAAGGGGTATGCCTATGAATCCGAGGGGGACGTGTATTTCCATACCCGCAGCTTTGATGAATACGGCAAGTTGTCGCATCAATCGATTGATGAGCTGCGAGTAGGTGCGAGAATTGAAGTCGGCGACAAGAAACAGGATGACTTGGACTTCGCCCTGTGGAAAGCAGCCAAGGAAGGGGAAATCTACTGGGAGAGCCCATGGGGACCTGGAAGACCGGGCTGGCATATCGAATGCTCCGCGATGGCAAAGAAATACTTGGGCGACACGATTGATATTCATGCTGGCGGGCAGGATTTAACGTTCCCGCACCACGAAAATGAGATTGCCCAATCGGAGGCCTTGACCGGGAAAACATTCGCACGATATTGGATGCATAATGGTTATATTAATATTGATAACGAAAAAATGTCCAAATCACTTGGAAACTTTGTGCTCGTTCACGATATTATCAAACAGCACGATCCACAGGTACTCCGGTTGTTTATGCTATCGGTCCATTACCGCAATCCGATTAACTATAGCCAAGAGCTGCTAGAGAGCACCAAAGCGGCTTTTGAACGGCTGGAGACTTCCTATCAAAACTTGAAACACCGGAGAGGGGCTAGCACCAACTTAACCGACAATAATCAAGAGTGGCTGGATAAAATCGCTGCATTGCAAAATGAATTTATCGAAGCCATGGATGATGACTTTAACACTGCCAAGGCCATCTCCGTACTATTTGACCTGTCGAAACTGGCGAACTATTATCTTTTGGAAAAGAATACGGCGGTGGAAGTGATTGACCGTTTCACCGGCCAATTCGAAGAGCTTTTTGCCGTATTAGGATTAAAACTAGAAAAAGAAGAAATGCTGGATGAGGAAATTGATGCGTTGATTGAGAAGCGGAACCAAGCGCGAAAAGACCGCAATTTCCAACTTTCTGACCAAATCCGAAACCAATTAAAGGACATGAATATTATCTTAGAAGACACACCGCAAGGTACAAGATGGAAAAGAGGCTAATGCATGCTTGAATACGACAATAAAGTGGATGCCAGCCAACTGAATAGCCTTGCTCTAGCCTATATGGGTGACGCCATTTACGAAACCTATGTGCGGCGTCACCTGCTCTACAGCGGGCAGGTACGGCCGAACCGGCTCCATCGTGAAGGCACCAGGTATGTTTCTGCCAAAGCCCAATGCCAGGTCCTGTTTAACATGATGGATGATGGGATTCTGGACGAGGAAGAGCTGGCAGTGGTCATGCGGGGTCGGAACGCCAAATCCGGGACCGTCCCGAAAAATACCGATGTGCAAACCTATCGGTACAGCACCGCCTTTGAGGCATTGATGGGATATTTATTCCTGACAGGCCGCAAACAACGGCTCGAGGAGCTAATTCGTCAGGCGTTTGATTATGTGGAAACGAAGAAAGGAGGAACGTTAACATGAACCAAGAAGACTACATCGTCGGGAAAAACCCGGTTATTGAAGCATTAAAGTCAAAGCGGGACATTAATAAAATTTTGATTGCCGAGGGCTCCCAGCGGGGACAAATGCAGCAGGTAACCCGGTTGGCAAAAGAAGCGAATGTGCTTGTTCAATTCGTCCCAAAGAAAAAGATCGATCAAATAACGGATCAAAATCATCAAGGAGTCTTAGCCTACGTCGCCGCTTACCAGTATGCCGAATTGGACGATTTATTCCAGGCTGCCGAAGCCAAAAACGAGCCTCCTTTCTTTTTGATCTTGGATGAAATTGAAGACCCGCATAACCTTGGCTCGATTATGAGGACGGCTGATGCTGTTGGGGCCCATGGGATTATCATTCCAAAGAGAAGGGCAGTGGGACTGACAGCCACCGTGGCCAAGGCCTCAACCGGAGCGATTGAGTATATCCCCGTTGCCCGCGTGACAAACATTGCCCAAACGATTGATGAGTTAAAAGAGCGAGGGGTATGGATTGCCGGTACAGACGCCAAGGGTGAGGCCGATTATCGCAGGCTGGATGGGACCTTGCCGCTTGGATTGGTCATTGGAAGCGAAGGAAAAGGAATGGGACGATTAATTCGTGATAAATGTGATTTTCTCATTCATTTGCCAATGGCTGGGAAAGTCACATCGTTAAACGCATCGGTTGCCGCCGCTATATTAATGTATGAGGTATACCGGAAACGGCATGCGCTTGAGGGGTAAAAATGGACATCCTGCTCGTTGATGGTTACAACATAATAGGGGCATGGCCCGAACTGAAGGTCCTTAAGGATCGTGACCTGCCGGCTGCGAGGGACCGGCTGGTCGAGAAGATGGCCGAGTACCAAGCATTCTCTGGGTATCGGGTGATCGTTGTCTTCGATGCCCAGTATGTGCAAGGAACAGAAAAAAAGTACAAAAATCATAATGTAGAGGTTATTTTTACAAAAGAAAACGAAACAGCAGACCAGAGAATTGAGAAAATGGCGATTAGCTTAAGCAACCGCAAAACCCAAATCCATGTCGCCACTTCTGATTATACCGAACAGTGGGCGATTTTTGGACAGGGGGCACTTCGCATGTCCGCACGTGAGCTCATGATTGAAATGGAGTCCATTGAAAAAGGCATCCAAAAAAACGTAAAAACGATTCAGGAAAAAAGGCCAGTCGCAAAAATCCCGATAAGCAAAGAACTAGCAGAAATTTTTGAAAAATGGCGCAGAGGAGAGAAATGAGCCTCGACTTGAAAAAATTAGTAATGTATAATAATAGTATCTATGCTTGTTCGGTGGAGGGGATCTACATTGAGTGCGGACTTCGGAATAAGAATCAACGAACAATACTTCGTGATGGAAGATGAAGAACTAGTTGATTTGGTACACCAGGGTGACAGTGAGGCATTGGACTATTTAATTTACAAGTATCGTAATTTTGTACGTGCAAAAGCAAGATCCTATTTTTTAATCGGGGCGGACAAAGAGGACATAGTCCAAGAGGGAATGATCGGCCTTTATAAGGCAATTCGTGATTTCCGTGAGGACAAGCTCACCTCCTTTAAAGCTTTTGCCGAGCTGTGCATTACCAGGCAAATTATCACGGCAATCAAAACTGCCACAAGGCAAAAGCATATCCCGTTAAATTCCTATGTTTCCTTGGACAAGCCCATTTACGATGAAGAGTCAGACCGTACTTTAATGGATGTGTTGTCAGGTGCAAAGGTGTTAGATCCTGAAGAATTAATTATTAACCAAGAAGAATTTGACCATATTGAGGTCAAAATGGCGGAGTTATTAAGTGATTTAGAGAGGAAGGTTTTAGCCCTGTATTTAGATGGCCAATCCTATCAAGAGATTTCTGAGGAACTTAACCGTCATGTAAAATCAATCGATAATGCCCTCCAGCGCGTAAAAAGGAAATTGGAACGGTATCTCGAAATCCGAGAATTTTCTTTGTGATTTTGAATACGCTCCCATGAATTTGTAGTTTATATGAATCTCGTTCCTCTGGCTGTTGACATTAATTAGGGAGCATGTTACAGTTTTATGGAAATTATAGAAGGTGGCAACCATGAGTAAAAGAAGAGTGCTTGCTTGCACTGTCTGCGGCTCCCGGAACTATTCCACACCCGGCAAGGAAGTGCAGACAGATAGATTGGAATTGAAAAAATTCTGCAAAACCTGCGGAGTTCAAACACTGCATCGGGAAACAAAATAATAGACTTAAGAGTTTGGAATAGAAATGCAATGGGGGTTTAACGACATGAAACGCATAACAAAGTTCTTCAGTGACATCGCACGTGAGATGAGAAAAGTAAGCTGGCCTAAACGTGGAGAATTGACTCGTTCCACGGTTACGGTTATCACCACTGTTGTGTTTTTTGGTCTTTTCTTCACCGTGTTGGATATGGGTTTTTCAAAATTGATTCGCTTAATTCTTGAATAATACGGTATCATTCATGGTATAATGATGATTAATAAAGGACATTTTATCTAAAAAACCCGTTCCCGCGGGTTTTTTAATTGGAAAAAAATGATAAAGTCTCCGACCAAATTGTAAGGAGGGACGGACGCTCTAGTCCTCTTAAATGGAAAAGAATTGGTATGTTGTGCATACTTACTCCGGCTATGAAAATAAAGTAAAAGCCAATTTAGAGAAACGTGTAGAATCAATGGGAATGACGGATAAAATATTTCGAGTTATTGTTCCTGAAGAAGAAGAAACAGAATTAAAAAATGGCAAGAAAAAAGTGGTCAAGCGCAAGGTTTTCCCTGGGTATGTCCTAGTGGAACTTGTCATGACCGATGATTCATGGTACGTAGTACGGAATACTCCTGGAGTAACAGGATTTGTCGGCTCAGCGGGGTCGGGTTCTAAGCCGACTCCTTTGCTGCCGGAAGAAGTGACGTTCATACTAAAACGCATGGGTGTAGAAGAAAAGCGGGCTGATGTTAATTTTGAAATTGGCGAAACCGTCCGCGTGAAGGAAGGCCCGTTTGCCAACTTTACTGGTAACATAGAGGAAATGGATAAGGATAAGGCGAAATTGAAAGTTCTTGTCAATATGTTCGGCCGTGACACTCCGGTGGAATTGGACTTCTCACAGATTGAAAAAATGGACTAGTTTATAGGAAATTGAACATTTATCATCAGATATTGTAAAAAAACTTGAAATCGATGATAAAAAATGTTAATATTTCATAGGTCAGTATGTCTAGTATTTACTGGACTAAGACTTTTGTAAGTTCTTTGTATTTATATAAAGACTAGAGATGAGTGGGAGGGGTAACACCCTGTTAACCACATCACGGACTTTAAGGAGGTGTGTCTCGTGGCTAAAAAAGTAATTAAAGTTGTTAAATTACAAATCCCTGCTGGTAAAGCAAACCCTGCACCGCCAGTTGGTCCTGCACTTGGTCAAGCCGGTGTAAACATCATGGGATTCTGTAAAGAATTTAACGCACGTACAGCAGATCAAGCTGGATTGATTATTCCTGTTGAAATCACGGTATTTGAAGACCGTTCATTTACATTTATTACGAAAACTCCTCCTGCTGCCGTTCTTTTGAAAGTAGCAGCTGGAATTCAGTCTGGTTCAGGCCAGCCTAACCGTAATAAAGTAGCAACAGTAAAGCGTGATAAAGTACGCGAGATTGCGGAACAAAAAATGCCTGACCTTAACGCAGCTAGCGTTGAAGCAGCAATGCGCATGGTTGAAGGTACTGCACGCAGCATGGGTATCGTTATCGAAGACTAATCCATGTGAATACTGTTTGAATGTAATGAAGGGGTTGCGTAGTTTTAAAATGCTCGCAACCTTTTTCGTGGGAGTTATTCAACGTTAAAACCACAATTTTGAGGAGGAAAAAATAATGGCTAAAAAAGGTAAGAAGTATTTAGAAGCTGCTAAGCTTGTAGATCGCACAAAAGCTTACCCAATTGCAGAAGCAATTGAACTTGCTAAAAAAACAAACGTTGCAAAATTTGATGCAACAGTTGAAGTTGCTTTCCGTTTGGGCGTTGATCCTAAGAAAGCTGACCAGCAAATCCGTGGAGCAGTTGTACTTCCAAACGGTACTGGTAAAACTCAACGCGTATTAGTATTTGCGAAGGGTGAAAAAGTGAAAGAAGCAGAAGCTGCCGGTGCAGACTATGTAGGCGATTCGGAGTATATCAACAAAATCCAACAAGGCTGGTTTGACTTCGATGTTATCGTTGCAACTCCTGACATGATGGGTGAAGTTGGTAAACTAGGACGTACATTAGGACCAAAAGGCTTAATGCCAAACCCTAAGACTGGTACTGTTACTTTTGATGTAGCAAGAGCAATTGCTGAAATCAAAGCTGGTAAAGTAGAATACCGTGTAGACAAAGCTGGTAACATCCATGTGCCTATCGGTAAAACTTCTTTCGAAGATCAAAAACTTGTTGAGAACTTCACTACTGTGTTCGACACAATGTTAAAAGTAAAACCTTCTGCAGCTAAAGGTACTTATATGAAGAACGTAACTGTTGCTTCAACAATGGGACCTGGAATCAAAGTTGACCCTTCAACTGCTGCAGCAAGATAATATAAATTTTACCATTTGACAAACAACAGGATATTGAATAGAATATATTTTGTTGTTAAATTTAATAAACATTTGTACCGTAGACAGCAGGTGCGTAAATACGCTTAATTTCCTGCCGAGGTAATGCGATATATTAGCTGATTAAAGCTATTCTTGCAGCCTCCATGTCTTTTGCTCGATATGGAGGCTTTACTTTGCCTGGTATGAATGTAGAGAATCTACAGGAGGTGTTAAGATGAGCAGTGCAATCGAAGCTAAAAAACAAGTCGTTGACGAGATTGCTGAGAAGTTAAAATCAAGTGTTTCAACGATCGTTGTTGATTACCGTGGTCTTTCAGTTGCAGAAGTAACTGAACTTCGTAAACAACTTCGCGAAGCAGGCGTTGATTTCAAAGTTTACAAAAACACAATGACTCGCCGTGCCGCTGAAGCTGCAGGTCTTGAAGGCTTAAACGCTGCATTAACTGGTCCTAACGCAATTGCGTTCAGTACAGAAGATGTAGTAGCACCAGCTAAAATCTTAAACGATTTTGCAAAAAAGAACGAGGCACTTGAACTTAAAGCAGGTGTTATCGAAGGTAATGTCGCTTCAGCTGAAGAGGTTAAAGCTCTTGCTGAACTTCCTTCACGCGAAGGCTTGCTTTCTATGTTGCTTAGCGTACTTCAAGCTCCAATCCGTAATCTTGCTCTTGCTGCAAAAGCTGTGGCAGATCAAAAAGAAGAACAAGGCGCGTAAGCTAGCCTATAACTAAAACATATCGAAAATTTAAGGAGGAACTTTAAAATGACTAAAGAACAAATCATTGAAGCAGTTAAAAACATGACTGTTTTAGAACTTAACGATTTAGTAAAAGCAATTGAAGAAGAATTCGGCGTAACTGCTGCTGCTCCTGTAGCTGTAGTTGGCGGTGCAGGCGCTGCTGCTGCTGAAGAAAAAACTGAGTTTGATGTAATCCTAGCTGGCGCTGGCGATCAAAAAATTAAAGTTATCAAGGTTGTTCGTGAAATCACTGGCCTTGGTCTTAAAGAAGCAAAAGAACTTGTTGACAACACTCCAAAAGCAGTTAAAGAAGGCGCTTCTAAAGAAGAAGCTGAAGAAATCAAAGCTAAACTTGAAGAAGTTGGAGCTAACGTCGAAGTTAAGTAATTCTACTAATGAAGAAAAGCTCGCTGCATAGCGGGCTTTTTTGATTTAAAAGTGAAGGATTCAGTCAGCGGCGTATGCCTGGATTCAAAAGATTTTTTTACTTTTGGTAATACTATATAATATTCCACATCTATTCTTCACATATCTGCTCTCCGGAGGTGATCTCGTGTCAGAACACTATTATTCCCGTACCCAAAACGTTGAAAGTAACCCAAAATATTGGGAGTATACTTTGCGAAACCATTTGTTCCGGTTTAAAACGGACAATGGCGTTTTTTCCAAAAGAGAAGTAGACTTTGGCTCACGCTTGCTGATTGAAACGTTCCGAATGCCGGATATAGAGGGAGATATCCTTGATGTTGGCTGCGGCTATGGACCGATTGGTTTGGCGATTGCAAAAGAATATTCTAGAAGTACTGTACATATGGTGGATGTGAATGAGCGGGCTATTGAGCTGGCTAAGGAAAATGCAGAAAAAAACGGTATTTCTAACGTAAAGATATACGAAAGTGATCGGCTGGAGAATGTGATGGAAATGGCTTTTGCAGCCATTCTGACAAACCCGCCCATTCGGGCCGGAAAAAAGACAGTTCATGATATCTTTGAACAAAGCTTTGACCGCTTGGCCTCTTCTGGTGAACTGTGGGTCGTCATTCAAAAGAAACAGGGAGCTCCATCGGCTCTAGAAAAACTAAAAGAATTATTTTCACGGGTAGAAACCGTTGATAAGTCGAAAGGTTATTTTATTATTAAAGCAACAAAATAGTTGACTCGAATATGCCGTTGTGATAGCATTATAAAATGCCATCATAATAATTTCCGAATTATTCCTTTAAATACTTATTTTTAGTATAAAATCGGCATAAGAAGGAAATGATGACAAAATAATAGTCAAAATGTGAAAATGTGGTTTTTGAGCAAAAAACCCTTTTTCTTTTTGTCTGATAGGAAGAGCATCCGCTTCTTTCTTGAAGGGCTAATAGATTATTTAAATAACGCTTGATTTGAGGGGTGAATCAGTTGACAGGTCAACTAGTTCAGTATGGACGACACCGCCAACGTAGGAGTTACGCGCGAATCAGTGAAGTGTTGGAATTACCAAATCTTATCGAAATCCAAACATCTTCCTATCAATGGTTCTTAGATGAAGGATTGCGTGAAATGTTCCAGGATATTTCGCCAATTGAAGACTTTACTGGTAACCTATCACTTGAATTTATTGATTACAGCCTTGGCGAGCCAAAGTACTCTGTTGAGGAATCGAAAGAACGGGACGTTACATATTCTGCTCCACTCCGGGTGAAAGTGCGTCTTGTAAACAAAGAAACAGGCGAGGTTAAAGACCAAGATGTATTCATGGGCGATTTCCCGCTTATGACAGAAACAGGCACATTTGTCATTAATGGTGCAGAGCGCGTTATCGTATCGCAGCTAGTGCGCTCACCGAGTGTGTACTTCAATGCAAAGGTCGACAAAAACGGTAAAAAAGGGTTCACTGCTACGGTTATTCCGAACCGGGGTGCCTGGCTTGAATATGAGACAGATGCCAAAGATGTCGTTTATGTCAGAATCGACCGCACACGGAAGCTGCCTGTAACAGTATTGCTGCGTTCGCTTGGATTTGGTTCCGATCAAGAGATTATTGACTTGATTGGTGATAATGAGTACATTCGCAATACACTGGAAAAGGACAATACGGAAGGCGTAGATAAAGCGCTGCTTGAAATCTACGAACGCCTGCGTCCAGGTGAACCGCCAACAGTTGAAAATGCGAAGAATTTACTAATATCACGTTTCTTCGATCCAAAGCGATACGACTTGGCTAATGTAGGCCGATATAAAATCAATAAAAAGCTTCATATTAAAAATCGCTTATTTAACCAACGCTTAGCTGAAACGCTGGCTGACCCGGAAACAGGTGAAATTATTGCTGAAAAGGGAACTCTTCTTGATAGAAGAAATCTCGATCGTATTTTGCCTGCCCTTGAGAAAAACATTAATTTCCGAAGCTATAGTCCAGTAGGAGGAGTAGTGGAAGAAGATATCGTTTTGCAAGGGATTAAGATTTATGCCCCTGGCGATGAAAACGAAAAAATGATCAATGTAATGGGTAATGCTTATGTAGCAGAGCCAATTAAAAATATTACTCCGGCAGATATTATCGCTTCTATCAGCTACTTCTTCAATTTATTGCATGGTGTAGGCGATACCGATGATATCGACCATTTAGGTAACAGACGTCTTCGTTCTGTAGGCGAATTGCTGCAAAATCAATTCCGTATTGGTTTGTCACGGATGGAACGTGTTGTCCGTGAAAGAATGTCCATTCAAGATACGGCGACCATTACACCGCAGCAGCTAATCAATATTCGTCCGGTCATTGCGTCAATCAAGGAATTTTTCGGAAGTTCCCAGCTGTCTCAGTTTATGGACCAAACCAACCCGCTTGCGGAATTGACCCATAAACGCCGTTTATCAGCACTAGGACCTGGTGGATTAACACGTGAGCGCGCAGGAATGGAAGTTCGTGACGTTCACTATTCCCACTATGGCCGTATGTGTCCGATTGAGACGCCGGAAGGTCCGAATATCGGTCTTATTAACTCGTTATCAACCTATGCGAAGGTCAATCGTTTCGGCTTTATTGAAACACCGTACCGTAGAGTTGATCCTGATACAGGTAAAATAACGGATCGGATTGATTATCTGACGGCTGATGAAGAAGATAACTATGTTGTTGCCCAAGCAAACTCTCGTCTAGATGAGGATGGTTCATTCCTTGATGAGGAAGTAGTCGCTCGTTTCCGCGGTGAGAACACCACTGTAAAACGTGAACGGATTGACTATATGGATGTATCACCAAAGCAGGTTGTATCCGCAGCCACCGCTTGTATTCCATTCCTAGAAAACGATGACTCCAACCGTGCCTTGATGGGAGCAAACATGCAACGGCAGGCAGTTCCGCTTATGCAGCCAGAAGCGCCACGTGTCGGTACTGGTATGGAATATGTATCAGCGAAAGACTCAGGTGCAGCTGTTATTTGTAAGCATGAAGGTATTGTCGAACATGTAGAGGCCCGTGAAATTTGGGTTCGCCGCGTAAAACAAATTGATGGTCAAGAAGTAAAGGGTGACCTTGATAAATACCGCCTGTTGAAATTTGTTCGTTCTAACCAAGGAATGTGCTATAACCAAAGACCAATCGTTGCGGTTGGTGACCGTGTGGTAAAAGGTGAGGTACTTGGTGACGGACCATCCATGGAATTGGGTGAACTCGCGTTAGGACGAAATGTCCTTGTTGCTTTCATGACTTGGGATGGCTATAACTATGAGGATGCCATCATCATGAGTGAACGTTTGGTTAAAGATGACGTTTATACTTCGATTCATATCGAGGAATATGAATCAGAATCCCGTGATACGAAGCTAGGACCTGAAGAAATCACACGCGATATTCCAAACGTCGGCGAAGATGCACTTCGCAACTTGGATGAGCGTGGTATTATCCGAATTGGTGCCGAAGTAAAAGACGGCGATTTGCTTGTCGGTAAAGTAACGCCAAAAGGGGTAACGGAACTGACGGCGGAAGAACGTCTATTGCATGCTATTTTCGGTGAAAAGGCACGTGAAGTCCGTGATACGTCACTAAGGGTACCACATGGCGGCGGCGGAATAATCCATGATGTAAAAGTATTTAACCGCGAAGATGGCGATGAACTCCCTCCAGGAGTCAATCAGCTTGTCCGCGTTTATATTGTTCAAAAACGTAAAATCCATCAGGGTGATAAGATGGCCGGACGCCATGGTAACAAAGGGGTAATTTCCCGCATCCTTCCGGAAGAAGACATGCCGTTCCTGCCAGATGGCACACCGGTTGATATCATGTTAAACCCATTAGGGGTGCCATCACGTATGAATATCGGTCAGGTGCTGGAACTTCATTTAGGTATGGCTGCAAGATACCTCGGCATTCATGTGGCAACACCGGTATTTGACGGAGCCCGTGAGGAAGATGTTTGGTCAACTATCGAAGAAGCCGGCATGTCCCGTGATGCGAAAACTCTCCTATATGATGGACGTACGGGAGAACCGTTTGATAACCGTGTATCAGTTGGTATCATGTATATGATTAAACTTGCACACATGGTTGATGATAAATTGCATGCCCGTTCCACAGGACCATACTCACTTGTTACACAGCAGCCATTGGGTGGTAAAGCTCAATTCGGCGGACAGCGCTTCGGTGAGATGGAGGTTTGGGCGCTCGAAGCTTATGGTGCTGCCTATACACTGCAAGAAATTCTTACAGTCAAGTCCGACGACGTGGTTGGCCGTGTGAAAACATACGAAGCCATTGTCAAGGGTGAAAATGTACCAGAACCAGGCGTTCCTGAATCATTCAAAGTATTAATTAAAGAACTTCAAAGTCTTGGATTGGATGTTAAGATTCTTTCTGGCGATGAAGAAGAAATTGAAATGCGGGATACCGATGACGATGATGACCTGCAGCAGGTTGACACGTTGAATATTGTTTCTGAAACACCAAGCTTTGAATCTGAAAAGGTTGGTACAAAAGAATAATGGAAAATAGAACAGCATTATCCCCCTTGTGATAGGGGGATAAGCTGCCAGCATGAATTAAAAAGCGGGTAAAACCTGGAGATCAAAAGGGAGGTAGGCCCCTTGTTGGACGTTAATAATTTTGAATACATGAAGATTGGCCTTGCTTCACCGGATAAAATCCGTTCATGGTCATTCGGAGAAGTCAAGAAGCCAGAAACGATTAACTATCGTACGTTAAAGCCTGAGAAAGACGGATTATTCTGTGAAAGAATTTTCGGTCCGACAAAAGACTGGGAGTGCCACTGTGGCAAATACAAGCGTGTCCGCTATAAAGGTGTAGTGTGTGACCGATGCGGAGTAGAAGTAACGCGCGCCAAAGTCCGCCGTGAACGCATGGGCCATATTGAGCTTGCTGCACCTGTTTCCCACATTTGGTACTTTAAAGGAATTCCAAGCCGTATGGGACTTGTCTTGGATATGTCCCCTCGTGCATTAGAAGAAGTGATCTATTTTGCATCGTATGTTGTAACAGAATCTGGCGACACAGCGTTGGAGAAGAAGCAACTATTATCCGAAAAAGAATACCGTACCTATCGCGAAAAATACGGAAACAAATTCCAAGCATCCATGGGTGCTGAGGCCATCAAAAAGCTATTATCCGATATCGACTTAGATAAAGACGTAGACGCCCTGAAAGAAGAATTAAAAACAGCCCAAGGACAGCGCCGTACACGAGCCATAAAGCGCCTTGAGGTATTGGAAGCCTTCCGTAACTCAGGAAACGAACCATCTTGGATGATTCTCGATGTCCTTCCAGTCATACCTCCGGAGCTTCGCCCGATGGTACAATTGGATGGCGGAAGATTCGCTACATCTGATCTAAACGACCTATACCGCCGTGTAATCAACCGTAATAACCGGTTAAAGCGTTTATTAGACCTAGGAGCTCCGAGTATTATCGTTCAAAACGAAAAGCGGATGCTTCAGGAAGCGGTAGATGCGCTAATTGATAACGGCCGCCGCGGACGTCCGGTAACAGGTCCTGGTAACCGTCCATTAAAATCACTATCCCATATGTTAAAAGGGAAGCAAGGCCGTTTCCGCCAAAACTTGCTTGGTAAACGGGTTGACTACTCTGGCCGTTCTGTTATCGTCGTGGGCCCTAACTTGAAAATGTACCAATGTGGCCTTCCGAAGGAAATGGCACTTGAACTATTTAAGCCGTTTATTATGAAAGAGCTTGTTGAAAAAGGGCTAGCCCACAACATTAAGTCTGCAAAACGGAAAATTGAACGAGTGTCCCCTGAGGTTTGGGATGTCTTAGAAGACGTCATTAAAGAACATCCGGTATTACTTAACCGTGCCCCAACGCTGCATAGACTGGGGATTCAGGCTTTTGAACCAACACTTGTTGAAGGACGTGCAATCCGTCTTCACCCGCTCGTATGTACAGCATACAATGCGGATTTCGACGGTGACCAGATGGCCGTTCACGTGCCACTGTCTGCTGAAGCACAAGCAGAAGCTCGTCTATTAATGCTAGCGGCTCAAAACATCTTGAACCCTAAAGATGGTAAGCCGGTTGTTACACCTTCTCAGGACATGGTATTAGGAAACTATTACTTAACATTGGAAAGGGACGGCGCTATCGGTGAAGGTATGATTTTTAACGACACCGCAGAAGCTGAACTAGCTTACCAAAATGGGTATGTTCATTTGCACAGCCGCGTTGCCGTTTTCGCTGGTTCATTAGGGAATGAGACCTTTACAGAAGAGCAGAACCAAATGATGTTGATAACCACTGTTGGTAAAATGATTTTCAATCAGATTCTGCCAAAATCTTTCCCATACATTAACGAACCAACAAGAGATAATCTTGAAGTGAAAACTCCTGAAAAATATTTTGTTGCAAAAGGCGAGGACATCAAAGCGAAAATTCAATCCATGCCATTGGTAGATCCGTTCAAGAAGAAAATTCTTGGTAATGTCATTGCCGAAGTATTTAAACGGTTCAAAATCACCGAAACATCCAAAATGCTTGACCGTATGAAGGATCTCGGATTTAAATATTCAACCAAAGCCGGTATTACGGTTGGGGTAGCGGATATCGTCGTATTAGGTGAAAAACAGCAGATTCTTCATGAAGCCCAAGGAAAAGTGGATAATGTCATGAAGCAGTTCAGACGCGGTTTAATTACCGAGGACGAACGTTATGAACGCGTCATTTCCATTTGGAGCGGTGCAAAGGATACCATCCAGGGGAAATTGATGAAATCATTGGCTAAAACAAACCCAATCTTTATGATGAGTGACTCGGGTGCCCGTGGTAACGCCTCTAACTTTACCCAGTTAGCAGGTATGCGCGGCTTGATGGCGAACCCGGCCGGCCGGATTATCGAGCTCCCAATCAAATCAAGTTTCCGTGAAGGATTAACCGTATTAGAGTACTTTATCTCGACTCACGGTGCCCGTAAAGGTCTTGCGGATACAGCCCTTAAAACGGCCGACTCTGGTTACTTAACACGTCGTCTGGTTGATGTTGCCCAGGATGTTATTGTCAGGGAAGATGACTGTGGTACGGACCGCGGATTTTCAATTAGTGCCTTAAAAGACGGTACAGAAATTATTGAAACGTTGGAAGAGCGGTTAATTGGCCGTTATGCCCGTAATAATATTAAACATCCAAAAACCAATGAAATCATTGTGAAAGAAAATGAACTCATTACCGAAGACCTTGCTGAAGTGATCGTTGGGGCAGGTATCGAGGAAGTTAGGATTCGCTCTGCGTTCACATGTAATACCCGCCACGGCGTATGTAAAAAATGTTATGGTCGCAACTTGGCAACGGGCCAAGAAGTGGAAGTCGGCGAAGCAGTTGGTATTATTGCCGCCCAGTCCATTGGTGAGCCTGGTACACAGTTAACCATGCGTACCTTCCATACAGGCGGTGTGGCTGGAGACGATATCACTCAAGGTTTACCGCGTATTCAAGAAATCTTTGAAGCCCGTAACCCTAAAGGTCAAGCGGTAATTTCAGAAATTGAAGGAACCGTTGTGGGCATTAACGAGGGACGTGACCGTCAACACGAAATCGTCGTTCAGGGCGAAGTGGAGTCCCGCACCTACAATGCTCCATATACGGCCCGTCTGAAAGTGGCTATTGGAGATAAGGTAGAACGCGGTGAAGAGTTAACCGAGGGTTCTATCGATCCGAAGGAACTAATTAAGGTAAAAGACGTCAAATCTGTCCAAGAGTATCTATTGCGTGAGGTTCAGAAGGTATACCGCATGCAGGGGGTTGAAATTGGCGATAAACACGTAGAGGTAATGGTACGTCAGATGCTTCGTAAAGTACGTGTCAGTGATGCGGGCGAAACCGAGGTATTGCCTGGAACACTTCTTGATATTCACCAATTTACGGATGCAAACGAAAAAGCATTACTTAGTGGCAAAATGCCTGCAACAGGACGTCCGGTATTGCTTGGTATCACCAAAGCATCACTTGAGACGGATTCCTTCTTGTCAGCCGCATCGTTCCAAGAAACCACAAGGGTTCTTACAGATGCAGCAATTAAAGGCAAGCGCGATGAATTGCTCGGCTTGAAAGAAAATGTCATTATCGGTAAGCTTGTACCTGCTGGAACAGGAATGCAGCGCTATCGCAAAGCAGAACCGGTTCTAAGGGACACCACATCAGAAGATCCGATTACCGTTGAATAAACTAAAAATGCGGTGCCCAGTCTAAACTGGCACCGCATTTTATAGAATTATTTACTTTTCAACAAAAGGACTCTGTTAAACGATAATGCAGTTTTTTTATTCTGTTGATTGGAGCGGATAGGCTCAACTGCTGCGGAATAGGGGGAAACTACCTGTCACCCCCGCGGATTTGCTGAGCTTCTTATGCTGCAATCAACAGCCATATTTATTATAGCTAACAAAAAAAGTAAAAAATCTATTTGACATCTTTTTTAGAAGATGGTACTATATCAAAGGTGCTCCTATAAGTGATACTTTGGAGGATATGAAATTATGTCTTATGAAAAAGTATTGAAGGCCAATGAAATTATTATAGGAACAAAACAAACAGTCAAAGCACTTAAGGAAGGTATTGTAAAAGAGTTGATCGTTGCTGGCGATGCTGAACCAAAACTCATCGAAAAAGCAATACACGAAGCTCTTGCACATGATATTCCTGTCCAATATTGCGATTCAATGAAAAAATTAGGAAAAGCATGTGGAATACAAGTAGGTGCTGCAGCTGTTGCAATTATTCGTTAAAAACTGTTTTTGCAGTAGTATAGTCTGCAAGAACTTTGTTTTTGCAAAAAAATGAACCACCTGGATGTGTGGGTCAACAAATCGTGAAAGGAGGAAAAAACATGCCTACAATTAACCAATTAGTGCGCAAGCCTCGTCAATCAGTGACTGAGAAATCAAAATCACCAGCGCTAAACAAAGGTTATAACAGCTTTAAAAAATCTCAAACAAATGTATCTTCACCACAAAAACGCGGGGTATGTACTCGTGTTGGTACAATGACTCCTAAGAAACCAAACTCAGCGTTACGTAAATATGCACGTGTACGTTTGACAAATGGTATTGAGGTGACTGCGTACATTCCTGGTATCGGCCACAACCTTCAAGAGCACAGTGTTGTTCTAATCCGTGGCGGACGTGTAAAAGACTTACCAGGGGTACGTTATCATATCGTTCGTGGTGCACTTGACACTGCCGGTGTAAATAACCGTATGCAAGGCCGTTCAAAATACGGTACTAAACGACCAAAAGCAAAAAAATAAAATCATAAAAATATAGAGCTTGTTTGAAAGGAGGAAATACGATGCCACGTAAAGGTCCTGTAGCAAAGAGAGATGTATTGCCAGATCCGCTTTACAATTCAAAGCTGGTTACCCGTTTAATCAACAAAATGATGGTTGACGGTAAGAGAGGTAAATCTCAAGCTATTCTTTACTCATCTTTTGATATTATTCGCGAACGCACTGGCAAAGAACCAATGGAAGTGTTCGAAGCAGCACTTAAAAACATTATGCCTGTACTTGAAGTTAGAGCACGCCGTGTAGGTGGTGCTAACTACCAAGTTCCAGTTGAGGTGCGTCCTGACCGCCGTACAACTCTTGGTCTTCGTTGGTTAGTGAACTATTCACGTCTTCGTGGTGAAAAAACCATGGAAGAGCGTTTAGCTAACGAAATCATGGATGCAGCTAATAACACTGGTGCATCTGTTAAGAAACGTGAAGATACACACAAAATGGCAGAAGCAAACAAAGCGTTTGCTCACTATCGTTGGTAATTTCATCTTCAATCCCAATACTTTCATACTAGGAAGGAGAAAAACCAAATGGCAAGAGAGTTCTCCTTAGAAAACACTCGTAATATCGGCATCATGGCTCACATTGATGCCGGTAAAACGACCACCACTGAACGTGTCCTTTATTACACCGGTAAAATTCATAAAATCGGTGAAACTCACGAAGGCGCGTCCCAGATGGACTGGATGGAGCAGGAACAAGAGCGCGGAATCACAATCACTTCCGCTGCTACAACAGCACAATGGAAAGGTCACCGTGTAAACATCATCGACACCCCAGGACACGTAGACTTCACAGTAGAAGTTGAACGTTCCCTTCGTGTACTTGATGGTGCAGTTGCTGTACTTGATGCGCAGTCTGGTGTAGAACCACAAACTGAAACAGTTTGGCGCCAAGCAACAACTTACGGAGTACCACGTGTTGTGTTCGTTAACAAAATGGACAAAATCGGTGCAGACTTCTTGTATTCTGTAAAAACAATACATGATCGTTTGCAAGCGAATGCCCACCCAATTCAGTTACCTATCGGTGCTGAAGATCAGTTCGAAGCCATCATTGACTTAGTAGAAATGAAAGCTCATTTCTACACCAATGACCTTGGTACTGATATTGAAGTAAAGGAAATTCCAGAAGAATACCGCGCACAAGCTGATGAATACCATGAAAAGCTTGTTGAAGCAGTAGCAGAACTTGATGAAGAATTAATGGAAAAGTATCTTGGCGGAGAAGAAATCTCTATTGAGGAGTTAAAAGCTGCCATCCGTAAAGGTACAGTTAATGTTGAATTCTATCCAGTTATCTGTGGTTCTGCTTTCAAAAACAAAGGTGTTCAATTAATGTTGGATGCAGTTATCGACTATCTTCCATCTCCACTCGATGTACCTTCAATCAAAGGTCATGATGTGGATGATCCGGATGAAGTTCTTGAGCGTCACTCAAACGATGAAGAGCCATTCTCAGCTCTAGCATTCAAAGTTATGACCGACCCATATGTTGGTAAATTAACGTTCTTCCGTGTTTACTCTGGTACTTTAGAGTCTGGATCATACGTTCAGAACTCTACAAAAGGAAAGCGTGAGCGTATCGGACGTATCCTGCAAATGCACGCAAACAGCCGTCAAGAAATCTCTAAGGTTTTTGCCGGTGACATTGCAGCAGCTGTAGGTTTAAAAGATACAACAACAGGCGACACTCTATGTGATGACAAAAACCCTGTAATCCTAGAGTCTATGCAATTCCCAGAGCCTGTAATCCAACTTTCCGTAGAACCTAAGTCAAAAGCTGACCAAGACAAAATGACAACTGCCCTGCAAAAGCTTCAAGAAGAAGATCCAACTTTCCGTGCACATACTGACCAGGAAACTGGACAGGTTATCATCGCTGGTATGGGTGAACTTCACCTAGATATCATTGTTGATCGTATGCGCCGTGAATTTAAAGTTGAAGCAAATGTTGGTGCACCGCAGGTTGCTTACCGTGAAACTTTCCGTGCTTCCGCACAAGTTGAAGGTAAATTTGCCCGTCAGTCTGGTGGCCGTGGACAATACGGTCACGTTTGGATTGAATTCGCTCCAAACGATGAAGGTAAAGGCTTTGAATTCGAAAACGGTATCGTCGGTGGTGTTGTTCCTCGTGAATACATCCCAGCGGTTGAAGCTGGCTTAAGAGATGCTTTAGATCGTGGTGTACTTGCCGGTTATCCGTTAGTTGATATTAAAGCAAGACTATTTGATGGTTCTTACCATGATGTTGACTCCTCTGAAATGGCGTTTAAAATTGCTGCTTCTTTAGCACTTAAAAACGCTGCTTCAAAATGTCAGCCTGTTATCCTAGAACCGATGATGAGAGTTGAAGTGGTAATCCCTGAAGAATATCTAGGTGATATCATGGGACAAATTACAGCTCGTCGTGGTCGGGTAGAGGGAATGGAAGCTCGTGGTAACGCACAAGTGGTACGTTCAATGGTTCCACTTTCAGAAATGTTTGGTTATGCAACTGCCCTTCGTTCAAGTACTCAAGGTCGTGGAGTATTCTCCATGCACTTCGATCACTACGAAGAAGTGCCAAAATCAGTTTCTGAAGAAATAATTAAAAAAAATAAAGGCCAATAATTGACCTTCGGCTTTCTATCAAGTATAACTACTATGTATTAATGGAAACTGTTATTTTGAATCCTCAATATAGCAGTTTCCACTAAAAATATACTTATAAACTTTATAATCCAAAGGAGGATTTTTCAAATGGGAAAAGCTAAATTTGACCGCTCTAAACCACACGTTAACGTTGGAACAATTGGCCACGTTGACCATGGTAAAACTACCCTAACTGCTGCAATCACATCTGTACTTGCTAAACAAGGTAAAGCAGAAGCTCGTGCATACGATCAAATCGACGGTGCTCCAGAAGAAAGAGAACGTGGTATCACAATCTCTACTGCACACGTTGAGTATGAAACTGATGCTCGTCACTATGCACACGTAGACTGCCCAGGACACGCTGACTATGTTAAAAACATGATCACTGGTGCTGCTCAAATGGACGGAGCTATCTTAGTAGTATCTGCTGCTGACGGCCCAATGCCACAAACTCGTGAGCACATTCTTCTTTCTCGTCAGGTAGGCGTTCCTTACCTTGTAGTATTCATGAACAAATGCGACATGGTAGACGACGAAGAATTACTTGAATTAGTAGAAATGGAAGTACGTGACCTTCTTACTGAGTATGACTTCCCTGGTGACGATGTACCAGTTATCAAAGGTTCTGCTCTTAAAGCTCTTGAAGGCGATGCACAATGGGAAGCAAAAATCCATGAACTTATGGAAGCTGTTGATAGCTACATCCCAACTCCAACTCGTGACACTGACAAACCGTTCATGATGCCAGTTGAGGACGTATTCTCTATCACTGGTCGTGGTACTGTTGCTACTGGCCGTGTAGAGCGTGGACAAGTAAAAGTTGGCGACGTTGTTGAAATCGTTGGTTTCACTGAAGAGCCAAAATCAACTACTGTAACAGGTGTTGAAATGTTCCGTAAGCTTCTTGACTTTGCAGAAGCTGGTGACAACATCGGTGCCCTTCTTCGTGGTGTGGCTCGTGACGATGTTGAGCGTGGACAAGTTTTGGCTAAGCCAAAAACTATTAACCCACACACTTCTTTCAAAGCTCAAGTTTATGTATTGTCAAAAGAAGAAGGTGGACGTCATACTCCATTCTTCTCAAACTACCGTCCACAATTCTATTTCCGTACATCTGATATTACTGGAATCATTACTCTTCCAGAAGGTACTGAAATGGTAATGCCTGGCGATAACACTGAAATGACTGTTGAACTAATCGCTCCAGTTGCGATCGAAGAAGGAACAAAGTTCTCTATTCGTGAAGGCGGACGTACAGTTGGTTCAGGTTCAATCACAACTGTTATTAAATAATAAAACAATGTTTCAAAAGCAGATGGGTGACGATCCATCTGCTTTTTTTTATGCTAAAAAGACAATGGCCCTAATAAGGTGAACTGTGTTTCTTCTATATAATAAGTAATCCAAATTGTATGATAAAAACCAATAAATTAGGATATTATTGGAGAATGCATAACCCTATTGAAATTGTTTATCTGACCCGTTATAATAGGAAAAGTGTTAAAACACAATGTAAATCAATTTTATGTTGCATTTACCCAGTGTTTTATGTATAATAGACAATGTTGGTCTTTGACTGCGATGATGTGGGAGGTTGCTGACACACCCGGCCGCTTTGCCATGGCGCGTGTGTAAGGATATTTCCACAGAGTATGTCTATTTTAAAAATAGGCGAATAAAGGAGGGAAAATAATGGCAAAACAAAAAATTCGTATCCGCTTGAAAGCATATGATCACAGAATTCTTGATCAGTCTGCAGAAAAAATCGTTGAAACAGCAAAACGTTCAGGTGCAGCTGTGTCAGGTCCGATTCCGCTTCCAACTGAAAAATCTGTTTATACGATCCTTCGTGCGGTCCATAAGTACAAAGATTCTCGTGAACAATTTGAAATGCGGACACATAAGCGTCTAATCGACATCGTTAACCCAACTCCACAAACAGTTGATGCTTTGATGCGTTTAGATTTACCATCTGGTGTTGATATTGAAATCAAACTTTAATCAAAATAAACATTTAAACCTACAGGAGGTGTGACTTACATGACCAAAGGAATCTTAGGAAGAAAGATTGGTATGACTCAAGTATTTGCAGAGAATGGCAATTTAATCCCGGTAACTGTTGTTGAGATAGCTCCAAACGTTGTTCTTCAAAAGAAATCTGTTGAAACTGATGGCTATAGTGCTATTCAAGTTGGTTTCGAAGACAAACGTGAAAAGTTATCCAATAAGCCAGAAAAAGGGCATGCTGCAAAAGCAAATACTGCTCCTAAGCGCTTCGTTCGCGAATTCCGCGAAGATGACTTAGCAGGCTATGAAGTTGGTCAAGAAGTCAAAGTTGATATTTTCGCTGCTGGCGATTTAGTAGATGTTACAGGAATCTCAAAGGGTAAAGGTTTCCAAGGCTCAATTAAGCGCCACGGACAATCACGCGGCCCAATGGCACACGGTTCTCGTTATCATCGTCGTCCTGGTTCAATGGGACCTGTTGCTCCAAACCGTGTATTCAAAGGCAAATTGTTGCCTGGACGTATGGGTGGAGAACAAGTAACTGTACAAAACCTTGAAATTGTTAAAGTTGACGCTGAACGCAACTTGCTTTTAATCAAAGGTAACGTTCCAGGAGCTAAAAAAGCATTACTAAAAATTAAAGGTGCGGTTAAAGCATAATTAATTTTTCGGAAAGGAGGAAAAAGGAATGCCTAAAGTAGCATTATTAAACCAAACTGGTTCTCAAGTTGGTGAAATCGAACTAAACGAGTCAGTGTTTGGAATTGAGCCTAACCAACACGTATTATTTGAAGCAATCGTTATGCAACGCGCTTCTTTACGTCAAGGTACTCACAGCGTAAAAAATCGTTCTGATGTAAGCGGCGGTGGTAAAAAGCCATGGCGTCAAAAAGGAACAGGTCGTGCACGTCAAGGTTCGATCCGTTCACCACAATGGCGCGGAGGCGGTGTCGTATTTGGTCCTACGCCACGCAGCTACAGCTATAAATTGCCTAAAAAAGTTCGTCGTTTAGCTATTAAATCTGCACTATCTTCTAAAGTTCTAGAAGAGAACATCTTAGTGTTAGAGAGCTTAAACGTAGAAACTCCAAAAACAAAAGACTTCAAAGCTGTTTTAAATGGTCTTTCTGTTGAGAAAAAAGCATTAATCGTTACTGCAGACCTTGATGAGAACGTAGCATTATCTGCTCGTAATATCCCTGGTGTAACGGTTGTAACGGCTGATGGAATCAACGTATTAGACGTTGTAAATCATGAGAAATTGATCATGACTAAAGCAGCGGTTGAAAAAGTAGAGGAGGTGCTTGCATAATGGATGCACGCGATATCATTAAGCGCCCCGTTATCACTGAACGTTCTACTGACCTAATTGCTGAAAAAAAATATACTTTTGAAGTAGATGTGAGAGCTAACAAAACTCAAGTAAAAGATGCTGTAGTAGAAATTTTCGGCGTTGATGTTGAGAAAGTTAACATCATGAACTACAAAGGTAAATTTAAGCGTATGGGTAAATTCGGCGGTTATACAAACAAACGTCGTAAAGCAATTGTGAAATTAACAGCTGACAGCAAAGAAATCGAATTCTTTGAAAGCTAAAAACTAACAAGAAGAGGAGGGAAACAAAATGGCGATTAAAAAGTACAAACCTACCTCTAATGGTCGTCGTGGAATGACAGTATCTGATTTCGCAGAAATCACAACTAGCACTCCTGAGAAATCTCTATTAGCTCCTTTAAAGAGCAGAGGCGGCCGTAATAACCAAGGTAAGTTAACTGTTCGTCATCAAGGTGGCGGCCATAAGCGTCAATATCGGATCATCGATTTTAAACGTACTAAAGATGGCATTCCAGGACGCGTTGCCACTATTGAATATGATCCAAACCGTTCTGCAAATATTGCGTTAATCAATTATGCTGATGGTGAAAAGCGTTATATCCTAGCACCTAAAAATCTTGAAGTTGGAATGACTGTTATGTCTGGCCCTGAGGCTGATATTAAAGTGGGTAATGCACTTCCACTATTAAACATTCCAGTCGGTACTGTTGTACACAACATCGAGTTAAAACCTGGTAAGGGCGGTCAATTAGTACGTTCTGCCGGCACTAGCGCACAAGTTCTTGGTAAAGAGGGCAAGTACGTATTAGTTCGTTTGACTTCCGGAGAAACTCGTTACATTCTTTCTGAATGCCGTGCTTCTATCGGTCAAGTTGGTAATGAGCAGCATGAACTTATCAAAATTGGTAAAGCTGGTCGTTCTCGCTGGTTAGGCAAACGTCCAACAGTTCGTGGTTCTGTTATGAACCCTAATGATCACCCACACGGTGGTGGTGAAGGACGCGCTCCAATCGGACGTAAATCACCAATGTCACCATGGGGTAAACCAACTCTTGGTTTCAAAACTCGTAAGAAGAAAAATAAATCGGATAAACTTATTGTTAACCGTCGTAAAAAATAACGGGATTGTACTACGGTTCGAGACAAGAGCCGTAGAGCAATCACGAAGGGAGGTTCCTTCATGGGTCGCAGCTTAAAAAAAGGACCATTTGTTGATGATCATTTAATGGTTAAAGTTGAAAAGTTAAATGAGACTGAAAAAAAGCAAGTAATTAAAACTTGGTCACGCCGTTCTACGATCTTCCCACAATTTATCGGTCATACGATTGCTGTTTATGATGGACGCAAACATGTGCCTGTATATGTTACAGAAGATATGGTAGGTCATAAGCTTGGAGAATTCGCTCCAAGTCGTACTTACAAAGGCCACGCCGCTGATGATAAGAAAACAAGACGTTAAGAGAGGAGGGCATCCAAATGCAAGCTAAAGCTGTTGCTAGAACAGTCCGTATTGCTCCTCGTAAAGCACGTTTAGTCGTTGATTTAATCCGAGGAAAGCAAGTTGGTGAAGCGGTGGCGATTTTAAATCTCACACCTAAGGCTGCTTCTCCAATCGTAGAAAAAGTATTAAAATCTGCTATGGCAAATGCTGAGCACAACTACGAAATGGACGTAAATAATCTAGTTGTTGCACAAGCATTCGTTGACGAAGGACCAACATTGAAACGTTTCCGCCCACGCGCTATGGGACGTGCAAGCCAAATCAATAAACGTACTAGTCATATTACTATCGTACTATCAGAGAAGAAGGAGGGATAATCTGTGGGTCAAAAAGTAAATCCAGTCGGACTGCGTATTGGAATCATCCGTGATTGGGAATCTAAATGGTATGCAGGCAAAGACTTTGCTGATCTTTTACACGAAGATATTAAAGTTCGTGAATATATCACAAAGCGCTTAAAAGATGCCTCTGTTTCTAAAGTCGAAATCGAACGTGCAGCAAACCGTGTTAACGTTACTGTCCATACAGCTAAACCTGGTATGGTTATCGGTAAAGGCGGTACTGAAGTTGAAGCACTTCGTAAAGCTTTAAATCAATTAACTGGCAAACGTGTTCATATCAACATTCTTGAAATCAAGAAAGCTGACATTGATGCAAAATTGGTTGCTGAAAACATCGCTCGTCAATTAGAAAACCGTGTTTCTTTCCGTCGTGCGCAAAAGCAAGCAATTCAACGTTCAATGCGTGCAGGTGCTAAAGGTATTAAAACACAGGTATCTGGACGTTTAGGCGGTGCAGATATCGCTCGTGCAGAACACTATAGCGAAGGCACAGTTCCACTTCATACACTTCGCGCTGACATTGACTATGCTACAGCTGAAGCTGACACTACTTATGGTAAGCTCGGTGTTAAAGTATGGATCTATCGTGGAGAGGTCCTTCCTACTAAGAAGAAATCTGAGGAAGGAGGCAAATAATCATGTTATTGCCAAAACGCGTTAAATATCGCCGTCCACACCGTGGAAGCATGAAAGGCACTTCAAAAGGCGGCACTGAAATTACTTTCGGTGAATATGGCTTACAAGCATTAGAGGCTTCCTGGATTACAAACCGTCAAATTGAAGCAGCTCGTATTGCAATGACACGTTACATGAAACGTGGCGGTAAAGTTTGGATTAAAATTTTCCCGCATAAAGCTTATACAGCAAAACCGTTAGAAGTTCGGATGGGTTCCGGTAAAGGGGCACCTGAAGGCTGGGTTGCTGTAGTAAAACCAGGCAGAATCATGTTTGAAATTGCTGGTGTACCTGAGGAAGTTGCCCGTGAAGCTCTTCGTCTTGCTATGCACAAACTTCCAATCAAATGTAAGTTTGTAAAACGTGAAGAAATTGGTGGTGAATCAAATGAAAGCTAATGAAATTCGTGACCTTACCACTGCTGAAATTGAACAAAAAGTAAAATCTCTTAAGGAAGAGCTTTTCAACCTTCGCTTTCAATTGGCGACTGGACAACTAGAAAACACCGCACGCATTCGTGAAGTTCGTAAAGCGATTGCCCGTATGAAAACTGTTGTTCGTGAGAGAGAAATCAGTTTTAACAAGTGATCAATGAAGGGAGGTTCACGTTGATGAGTGAACGCAACCAACGCAAGGTTTATACTGGACGCGTCGTTTCTGACAAAATGGATAAAACCGTTACTGTTCTAGTCGAAACATATAAAAAGCATGCACTTTACGGTAAACGCGTTAAGTACTCTAAAAAGTTCAAAGCTCATGATGAGCAAAACGCTGCAAAAGTCGGCGATATCGTTCGTATCATGGAAACTCGTCCGCTTTCAGCTACCAAACGCTTCCGTTTAGTAGAAGTTGTAGAAAAAGCAGTCATTATTTAATGGTTCGGATTAGCTTTATTCCGAAGGGAGGTTACACACATGATTCAACAAGAATCACGTTTAAAAGTTGCTGACAACTCCGGTGCTCGTGAAGTACTAGCGATTAAAGTTCTTGGTGGTTCAGGCCGCAAGACTGCTAATATTGGCGATGTAATTGTTTGTGCAGTAAAACAAGCAACACCAGGTGGCGTTGTTAAAAAAGGTGACGTTGTTAAAGCCGTTGTAGTACGGACAAAGAGTGGTGTTCGCCGTCAGGATGGTTCCTACATTCGTTTTGATGAAAACGCATGTGTTATTATCAAAGACGATAAGAGCCCTCGTGGAACTCGTATCTTCGGACCTGTTGCCCGTGAACTTCGCGACAACAACTTTATGAAAATCGTTTCTCTAGCTCCAGAAGTTCTATAATATATATAATCCAAATGGCCTTTAAGGAGGTGCTTTAAGGATGCATGTAAAAAAAGGTGATAAGGTCAGAGTTATCTCTGGTAAGGATAAAGGCAAAACAGGCGTGATCCTGTCGGCTTATCCAAAAGATAACCGTGTCATTGTAGAAGGTGTAAACATTGTGAAAAAACACTCTAAACCTTCTCAAGTAAATCCACAAGGCGGAATTGTTAGCTTTGAGGCTCCAATCCATGTATCTAATGTTATGCCTATCGATCCTAAAACCGGTAACCCATCTCGGGTAGCATACAAAGAGGTTGATGGCAAAAAAGTACGCGTAGCAAAATCCGGTGAAGTTTTAGATAAATAGTTCAAAGAAGAAGGGAGGTACACTAAATGAACCGCCTAAAAGAAAAATATGTTAAAGAAATTACTCCTGCTCTAGTGAGCAAGTTCAATTATAATTCTGTAATGCAGGTTCCTAAAATTGAAAAAATCGTTGTCAACATGGGTGTTGGTGATGCTGTTCAAAACGCAAAAGCATTAGATAATGCTGTTGATGAATTAGCACTTATCACTGGTCAAAAACCACTTGTTACACGTGCGAAAAAATCAATCGCAGGCTTCCGTCTTCGTGAAGGTATGCCAATCGGCGCAAAAGTTACCCTTCGCGGCGAGCGCATGTATCAATTCTTGGACAAATTAGTTTCTGTTTCTTTACCTCGTGTTCGTGACTTCCGTGGTGTTTCTAAAAAAGCATTTGATGGTCGCGGTAACTACACTTTAGGTATTAAAGAACAGCTAATCTTCCCTGAAATTGATTACGATAAAGTCAGCAAAGTTCGCGGTATGGACATCGTAATTGTAACTACTGCAAATACTGATGAAGAGGCTCGTGAATTATTAACTCAAATCGGAATGCCATTCCAAAAGTAAATAAGGGAGGCGAAAACGTGGCTAAAAAGTCAATGATTGCGAAACAAAAACGCACGCCTAAATACAAAGTACAAGAGTACACTCGCTGCGAACGCTGCGGACGTCCACACTCTGTATACCGTAAATTTAAGCTTTGCCGTATTTGTTTCCGTGAATTAGCATACAAAGGACAAATTCCTGGTGTTAAAAAAGCTAGCTGGTAAAACTAGAGCTTGTGGAAGGAGGTAAAAATAATGGTCATGACAGATCCAATTGCTGATATGCTTACTCGCATTCGTAATGCGAACATGGTGCGTCACGAAAAGTTAGAAGTGCCTGCTTCTAATATCAAAAAAGAAATCGCTGAAATCTTAAAGCGCGAAGGTTTCGTACGTGACGTTGAATTTATCGAAGATAATAAACAAGGTATTATCCGTATCTTCTTAAAATACGGTGCAAATAACGAACGTGTTATCACTGGTCTTAAACGCATAAGCAAGCCTGGTCTTCGTGTTTACGCAAAATCCGAAGAAGTGCCTAAAGTTCTTAACGGACTTGGTATTGCACTAGTTTCAACATCTCAAGGTGTTGTAACAGATAAAGAGGCACGTGCAAAACAAATCGGTGGAGAAGTACTAGCATACGTTTGGTAATCGAGTTTTTCAATGAATGGAGGTGCAACTAAATGTCTCGCGTAGGAAAAAAACCTATTGAAATTCCAGCAGGAGTTACAGTGACTGTGAATAACAGCACAGTTACTGTAAAAGGACCAAAAGGCGAACTTACTCGCACTTTTAATCCTGACATCACAATTAACCTTGAAGAGAACGTTGTGAACGTAACACGTCCTTCTGATAATAAAGAACACCGCGCGCTGCACGGAACGACTCGTGCCGTGATCGCCAATATGGTAGAAGGTGTTTCCAAAGGTTTCGAAAAGAACCTAGAATTAATCGGGGTTGGATACCGTGCTCAAAAACAAGGCAAAAAGCTTGTATTGAACGTTGGTTACTCTCATCCGGTTGAAATTGAGCCAGAAGAAGGCCTTGAAATTGAAGTGCCTGCCAATACAAAAATTTCCGTTAAAGGTACGGATAAAGAGCGTGTTGGTGCTTTAGCTGCCAATATCCGCGGAGTTCGTCCTCCAGAGCCATATAAAGGCAAAGGAATCCGTTACGAAGGCGAATATGTACGTCGTAAAGAAGGTAAAACTGGTAAGTAATGCCGCGTAGGTAAACGAAAGGAGTGACGTAAATGATTACGAAGCAAGATAAAAACGCAGTTCGCCGTAAAAGACATGCTCGTGTCCGTGCGAAACTAAGCGGTACTTCTGCTCGTCCACGTCTAAATGTGTTTCGTTCTAACAAACATATTTATGCTCAGATTATCGACGATATGAATGGAGTTACTCTAGCTAGTGCTTCAACAGTCGAAAAAGACCTAGGTCTTGAGTCTACAAGCAATATTGAAGCTGCACAGAAGGTCGGAGAATTAGTTGCAAAACGTGCAGTTGAAAAAGGGGTCTCTGCAGTTGTATTTGACCGTGGAGGATACCTATACCATGGCCGCATTCAAGCATTAGCTGATGCAGCTCGTGAGAACGGCTTACAATTCTAATAGATAAAGGAGGGACAAAATCAAGATGCGTCGTATTGATCCAAACAAACTTGAACTTGAAGAACGCGTAGTTACCGTTAACCGTGTTGCTAAGGTTGTTAAAGGTGGACGTCGTTTCCGTTTCTCTGCACTGGTTGTAGTCGGAGATAAAAACGGTCATGTAGGTTTCGGTACTGGTAAAGCACAGGAAGTTCCTGATGCTATTCGTAAAGCAATTGAAGATGCTAAGAAAAACTTAGTGGAAGTACCAATGGTTGGTACAACTGTACCACACCAAGTAATCGGACGTTTTGGTGCTGGTGAAATCCTATTAAAGCCAGCTTCTGAAGGTACAGGAGTTATCGCTGGCGGCCCTGTTCGTGCGGTACTAGAATTAGCAGGGGTAGCTGATATCCTTTCTAAATCTCTAGGAACCAACACTCCAATCAATATGGTTCGTGCCACTATTGATGGTTTAAAACAATTAAAACGTGCTGAAGACGTAGCGAAATTACGTGGTAAATCAGTAGAAGAACTATTAGGATAAGGGGGGAAATCAAATGGCAAACAAACTTTTAATTACCCTCAGCCGAAGCCTAATTGGTCGCCCACAAGATCAACGTGCAACAGTTGAAGCGCTGGGCTTACGTAAATTAAACCAAACAGTTGAGCACCAAGATAATGCAGCCATTCGTGGCATGATTAACAAAGTGTCTCACCTTGTAACTGTTAAAGAACAATAAAAGGTTGTTTTTCTTGAATAAGGAGGTGCCAAAATGAAACTTCATGAATTAAAACCTGCAGAAGGTTCTCGTAGTGAACGCAAACGTTTAGGACGTGGTATTGGTTCCGGTCAAGGTAAGACAGCCGGTAAAGGCCATAAGGGTCAAAATGCCCGTTCTGGCGGTGGTGTACGTGTAGGCTTTGAAGGTGGTCAAACACCTTTATTCCGCCGTCTGCCAAAACGCGGTTTCACTAACATTAACCGTAAAGAGTTTGCAGTAGTTAATCTAGATGCTTTAAACCGCTTTGAAGACGGAACAGAAGTTACTCCAGAACTTCTAATCGAGTCAGGCGTGGTAAGCAAAGAAAAAGCAGGAATCAAGATTCTTGCAAAAGGGAACGTAGAGAAAAAGCTGACTGTTAAGGCTCATAAATTCTCCTCTGCTGCTAAGGAAGCGATCGAAGCTGCTGGTGGAACTACTGAGGTGATCTAATGTTCCAGACTCTCTCCAATTTTATGCGTGTGGGTGAAATACGTCGAAAGGTCATTTTCACCCTTTTAATGTTAGTCGTTTATCGGTTGGGGACATTTATTCCCGTACCAAATGTAAATGCAGATATCCTTGCATCACAGGATGAATTAAGTGTGTTTGGTATTCTTAATACTTTTGGCGGTGGAGCATTAAAACAATTCTCCATCTTTGCCATGGGTATTATGCCATACATTACGGCATCGATTATCATCCAGTTATTACAAATGGATGTAGTACCTAAGTTTACCGAATGGTCCAAACAAGGGGATGCCGGCCGTCGTAAGCTGGCGCAATTTACACGCTACTTCACGGTTATTCTTGGCTTCATTCAAGCATTAGGTATGTCTTATGGCTTTAATAATTTGGCTAACGGACAATTGATTGAAAATCCAGGAATTACAACGTACTTCTTGATTGCTGTTGTATTGACTGCAGGCACAGCGTTCTTATTATGGTTGGGTGAACAAATCACGTCACACGGTGTTGGTAATGGAATTTCCATTATCATTTTTGCTGGGATTGTGGCTGGAATGCCAACAACCTTCAATCAGATCTATGTGCAGCAGTTTGAAAATGCAGGCGAGCAGTTATTCTTACGTATTGTAACAATGGTTCTAATCGTCTTGGCAATCATCGCAATCGTTGTTGGGGTTATTTTTATCCAACAAGCGGTACGTAAAATTCCTATTCAATATGCAAAACGGGTGGCAGTAGGACGTACCCCAGTCGGCGGACAATCGACGCATATGCCGTTGAAAGTGAATGCTGCTGGTGTTATTCCAGTTATCTTTGCGATTTCGTTTATTGTAACCCCAAGAACGATTGCATCATTTTTCCCGACAAATGATGTGACCCTGTGGATTACAAAAGTTTTTGATTATACACATCCGATCGGGATGGCCCTGTATGCGGCACTTATCATTGCGTTTACTTATTTTTATGCGTTTATTCAAGTCAATCCTGAACAAGCTGCAGAGAACCTGCAAAAGCAAAGCGGATATATTCCTGGTATTCGTCCAGGGAAAAGTACACAGGAGTATTTAACCCGTGTCCTTTACCGTTTAACCTTTGTGGGATCCATCTTTCTGACGGTCATTGCGATTCTTCCTACGATATTTATAAAAGTAGCGAACCTGCCGCAATCAGCGCAAATCGGAGGAACCAGCTTATTGATTGTTGTTGGTGTTGCCCTTGATACGTATAAACAGCTTGAAGCGCAATTAGTGAAGCGTCACTATAAAGGGTTTATAAAATAGAGGTTTTGGGGACCACAAGGCCCCCTAAAACCCATTCTTAGCACGAGGGGGAACACGTGTGAACTTAGTATTAATGGGGCTTCCGGGTGCGGGTAAAGGCACTCAGGCTGAAAGAATTGTTGAAAAGTACGGCATCCCTCATATCTCAACTGGAGATATGTTCCGTGCAGCAATGAAAGAAGGTACAGAACTGGGATTGAAAGCCAAATCCTTTATGGATAGCGGCGAGCTTGTACCAGATGATGTGACGATTGGCATTGTCCGTGAACGTCTAAGTAAAGATGACTGCCAAACAGGATTCTTGCTTGATGGTTTTCCAAGAACGGTGCCTCAGGCGGAAGCGCTCGAAAATTTACTTGAAGAGTTAACTAAGAAGATTGATTATGTGATCAATATTACTGTTGATAAAAGTATCTTAATGGAGCGTCTTACTGGACGCCGTATCTGTAAAGATTGCGGTTCAACCTATCATCTCGTGTTTAATCCTCCTGCAAAAGAGGGCGTTTGTGACCGTTGCGGCGGTGAATTGTACCAGCGCGCGGATGATAATGCTGAAACTGTCCAAAACAGATTAGACGTTAATATTAAGCAGCAGGAACCATTGTTGACTTTTTACGAGACAAAAGGTTATCTGCGTACAATTGACGGCCAGCAGGATATTAAAAAGGTTTTTGCTGATGTTCAGCAATTACTTGAGGGTTTGCGTTAATGATTGTTTGCAGTCTAGTTAAAGGGCAGCAGGTATCATGCGGAAAACCTGGTGAGCGGATCTTGAGGACACTCCCAGCGCTTCAAAATGTAGTGGGGAGCAAATTGGCTTTTCATCCGCAAAAAGTATATAATTTCTAATTGTTACTAGCGGACAGAACTCTTGTTATATGGTAGAATTGTAAAGTTGCAAGCTCATCCATACACAAGATGGCCCGCTTTGCACTACATGATGTTACAGAAACGCTAGTCTGATAAGAGAAGGGAGCTAAAGACCGATGGCCAAAGATGATGTTATTGAAATTGAAGGTAAAGTCATTGAAACTTTGCCTAATGCCATGTTTAAGGTAGAATTAGAAAATGGTCATACTGTGCTGGCTCATGTCTCTGGCAAAATTCGAATGCACTTCATTCGTATCCTGCCAGGTGATAAGGTAACTGTCGAGCTTTCCCCATATGACTTAACTCGCGGAAGAATTACTTACCGCTTTAAATAATCTGTTTGCGCTCCGTACTATTAAGGAGGTTAGGATAATGAAAGTAAGACCATCTGTTAAACCGATCTGCGAAAAATGTAAAGTAATTCGCCGCCGCGGTAAAGTAATGGTTATCTGTGAAAACCCTAAGCATAAACAAAAACAAGGTTAATTGATAGGAGGTGCACTTTAATGGCACGTATTGCTGGTGTAGATATTCCACGTGAAAAACGTGTAGTTATCTCTTTAACTTATATTTATGGTATTGGTAAACCAACTGCTCAGAAAGTCCTAGCTGAAGCTGGTGTTTCTGAAGATACTCGTGTACGTGATTTAACAGAAGACGAGTTAAACAAAATCCGTGATATCATCGACAAGCTAAAAGTTGAGGGTGACCTTCGTCGCGAAATTTCTCTTAACATTAAGCGTCTAATGGAAATCGGCTGCTACCGCGGTCTTCGTCATCGTCGTGGCTTGCCTGTTCGTGGTCAAAATACGAAAAACAACGCCCGTACACGCAAAGGTCCTCGTAAGACTGTTGCGAACAAGAAGAAGTAATCGGTAAAGGAGGTTAATTAAAAATGGCACGTAAAACAAATACACGTAAACGTCGTGTGAAAAAGAATATTGAAGCTGGTGTTGCTCACATCCGTTCAACTTTTAACAATACGATCGTAACAATCACTGATGTACATGGTAATGCGATTTCTTGGTCAAGTGCAGGTGCGCTTGGATTCAAAGGCTCTCGTAAATCCACTCCATTCGCAGCTCAAATGGCTGCAGAAACTGCTGCTAAAGCTTCAATGGACCATGGCATGAAAACTTTGGAAGTTACAGTTAAAGGTCCTGGTGCTGGACGTGAGGCTGCAATCCGTGCTCTTCAAGCTGCAGGTCTTGAAGTAACAGCTATTAAAGATGTTACACCTGTTCCTCATAACGGTTGCCGTCCGCCAAAACGTCGTCGTGTGTAATTTTTCTGTATAAGATTTCTATCATGTGTCTATAATGGGATATGATATGAATTTTTCCAGAAATTATTTATTCCAGTTGTTGTGCACAGAACGGGAACGTATACATGGGGGAATTTCGATTAGTCCAATACTAGTCGAGGTTTCGACGTTTTGAAGGAGGGTTATTTGATGATCGAAATAGAAAAACCAAAAATCGAAACGATTGAGATCAGCGATGATGCCAAGTACGGTAAGTTCGTAGTAGAGCCGCTTGAGCGTGGATATGGTACCACTTTGGGTAACTCCTTACGTCGTATCCTATTATCTTCACTCCCAGGTGCCGCTGTTACCGCGATTCAGGTCGATGGGGTGCTTCATGAGTTCTCAACAATTGAAGGTGTTGTGGAAGATGTAACATCCGTCATACTAAACATTAAAAAAATCGCATTAAAGATTTACTCTGACGAAGAGAAAACTCTTGAGATTGATGTTCAAGGTGAAGGACCTGTTACAGCTGATAATATTACTCATGATAGTGACGTGGAAATTTTGAACCCTGATCTTCATATTGCTACTTTGGGAGCAAATGGACATCTTCATATGCGTTTAACTGCTAAACGCGGCCGGGGATATACACCTGCTGAACAAAACAAGCGTGAAGACCAGCCAATTGGTGTTATTCCAATTGATTCAATTTATACGCCAGTTTCTCGCGTATCTTACCAAGTTGAAAACACCCGTGTGGGTCAATTAGCCAACTTTGACAAACTGACGCTTGATGTTTGGACAGATGGCAGTACTGGCCCGAAAGAAGCCATTGCACTTGGTTCGAAAATCTTAACTGAGCATTTAAATATCTTTGTCGGTCTGACTGATGAAGCACAAAATGCTGAAATCATGATTGAAAAAGAAGAAGACCAAAAAGAAAAAGTTCTGGAAATGACTATTGAAGAACTCGATCTTTCGGTACGTTCTTACAATTGCTTAAAGCGTGCAGGCATCAACACTGTTCAGGAATTAGCTAATAAAACTGAAGAAGATATGATGAAGGTGCGTAACTTAGGCCGTAAATCACTTGAAGAAGTGAAGGCAAAACTAGAAGAGCTAGGGTTAGGCTTACGTAAAGACGACTAGTTGTAAATAAACAGTCGTAGCTGGCCTTACCAAAACATATAAAGATTTCAAAAAGGAGGGAACCCTTCATGGCATACAGAAAGTTAGGACGTACAAGCGCACAGCGTAAAGCTATGCTTCGTGACTTAACAACAGATTTAATCATCAACGAGCGCATTGAAACAACAGAAACTCGTGCGAAAGAACTTCGCTCTACTGTTGAAAAAATGATCACTCTAGGAAAACGCGGAGACCTTCATGCACGCCGTCAAGCAGCTGCTTACGTTCGTAATGAAGTTGCGAATGCAGAAAACGGTCAAGATGCTTTGCAAAAGCTATTCTCTGATATTGCTCCTCGTTACCAAGAGCGCCAAGGCGGTTATACTCGCATTATGAAACTTGGACCTCGTCGTGGTGACGGTGCGCCAATGGTTATTATCGAGTTAGTTTAATAACTTGAACAGACAACAAGGGTACTGGACAGTTTGGTTACAAAAACTTGTTCTCTGCCCTTTTTCTGTAGAATCCGTCGATTTAAAGCAGCCAAAAAGAGCGTTATGATGAGCGTAACTCCAAAGGGAAGGAGAAACTTTTTAAAGATATCAGGCTTTGATTTTATCTTTTGAAGTTTGACATTTACTGCCCAATCCCTTTTTACTCGTAAATGTTTTGCGTCTCGTCTAGCTTATGCACCTCTCCCAACATTTAAATTTTAAATTCATGCAGTTGATTATCCAACGAGCACTGCCCTGGGAAGAGGTGCAGGCTTTTTTTGTATTTTAAGGATTAGTAGAGCAGAGCAGAGCTATAGCGCAGGGAGGTAATTCCGCAATGAGACAGCCGATTGTATCACTGAAAGAAGTGTCCTTCCAATATGAAGAACAACAAAGGAAGGCACTCGATCATGTCTCCTTTGATATATTCGAAGGGGAATGGCTAGCGATTGTCGGCCATAATGGGTCCGGAAAATCGACTATGGCCAAGTTGCTGAACGGTTTGCAATTTCCGGAGCAGGGTGAAATCATTGTTTCCGGTACAAAACTGAATGAAGAGACGATTTGGGAAATTCGCAGCAAAATCGGCATGGTTTTTCAAAATCCTGATAATCAGTTTGTCGGTACCACGGTTCAGGATGATGTGGCTTTTGGTTTAGAAAACATGGGGATTCCGAGAGAGGAAATGGTCGAGCGGGTAAAAGATTCCTTGAAAAAGGTTAAAATGGATGCATTTCTAGATCAAGAGCCCCACCATCTGTCTGGAGGACAAAAACAGCGAGTTGCCATTGCCGGTGTCCTTGCCCTAAGGCCAGCCATCATTATACTTGACGAAGCCACATCAATGCTTGACCCGAGAGGCAGAGAGGAAGTACTGGAAACGGTAAGGGCCTTACAGGATGAAAAATTGCTGACGGTTATTTCCATTACCCATGATTTGGAGGAAGCCGCCAAAGCAAACCGGATGATTGTGATGAATAAAGGGAAAGTCTATCGTGAAGGGACTCCTGAGGAGATTTTCTCGATGGATGAGGAACTCGTTCAATTAGGGCTGGATATCCCCTTTTCCGTTAAAATGGGCAAAGCTCTCAGACAGCAGGGTGTAAATTTACCGAAGCGTTATTTATCGGAGGAAGAGTTGGTGACAGAGATATGGACATCTCACTCGAAAAGGTAGAATATCGCTATCAGGCAGGAACGCCGTTTGAACGTTTGGCAATCTCCGATGTAACGATTCATATACCATCGGGGTTGTATTTGGCTCTGATTGGCCATACTGGCTCCGGCAAATCCACTGTTTTGCAGCATTTAAATGCACTCCTGCAGCCGACCGAAGGAATGGTCAAGATTGGTGAATATGAAGTCAAAGCCCATCAGAAAAATAAAAACTTGAAACCGGTCCGCAAACGGGTCGGAATCGTTTTCCAGTTTCCTGAACACCAGCTATTTGAAGAAACGGTTGAAAAGGATATTATGTTCGGACCGATGAACTTCGGCGTATCAGAAGCAGAAGCAAGGGAACGGGCAAGAACAGCACTTAATCAAGTAGGGCTGGCTGAAGAAATTCTGGAAAAATCACCGTTTGACCTTTCAGGCGGTCAAATGCGCCGTGTTGCTATTGCCGGTGTGTTAGCGATGGACCCGGATGTGATTGTCCTCGATGAGCCTACTGCAGGACTTGACCCGCGCGGCCGCAAAGAAATTATGGACATGTTTTATTCGCTCCATAAGGAACGGCAACTGTCGACGATCCTGGTGACACACAGCATGGAAGATGCAGCAAGGTACGCAGATCAAATCGTGATCATGCAGCAAGGCAGGGTTAAAAAACAGGGCACACCGGCGGAGATTTTCTCTTCACCGGAAGAACTTTTGCAGATGGGATTAGATGTTCCCGAAGTGGTCAGGTTTCAATTAAATCTTGAGAATAAGTCCGGGCGAAAACTCGGCAAAATTTGCCTGACGATTGATGAACTGGCGGCAGCTGTTTCAGATATGGTAAGCGGAGGTGTCCGCCCATGATGGAAAAGATGATATTTGGCCGTTATGTTCCGGCGGATTCCCTTGTCCACAAAATGGACCCCCGTTCGAAATTAATCATCATATTCTTGTTTGTATGTATCATCTTTTTGGCAAATAATTGGATTACCTATGCACTTATTGGGATTTATACTTTTTTCTTATTGGGATTGTCAAAGGTGCCGGCCAAATTTTTATATGGCGGCCTGAAGCCCGTTTTATGGCTTGTTGTCCTAACCTTTTTATTGCAGGTGTTATTCACGAAGGAAGGCAGCCTGGTGTACCAATGGGGACCCATCAAAATTTATGAAGATGGAATCAGGATGGGGGTATTCATTTCACTCCGCTTTTTCTTCCTGATTCTGATGACTTCCTTATTGACGTTGACCACCACTCCGATTGAAATTACCGATGGTCTTGAGTCGCTGCTGAACCCATTGAAAAAGGTCCGGTTTCCTGTTCATGAAATGGCGTTAATGCTCTCAATTTCGTTACGGTTTATTCCAACCCTGATGCAGGAAACAGATAAAATTATGAAGGCCCAAGCGGCCCGGGGAGTGGAATTTTCCAGCGGTCCGTTTAAGGAAAGGATTAAGGCGGTTATTCCTTTATTAATCCCATTGTTTGTCAGCTCGTTTAAGCGTGCTGAAGAGCTGGCGATTGCGATGGAGGCAAGGGGTTACCGTGGCGGGGAAGGCCGCACAAAATACCGCCAGCTAAGCTGGAGCTCAGCCGATACGATTCAGATTCTGATTCTCGCCGCTTTAACCGTCCTGTTAATCCTATTTCGTTCGTAAAGAGGTAAATTCATGCAAAGGTATAAAGGAATTATCACCTATGATGGCACCCGTTTTTCCGGTTACCAGGTCCAGCCGAATCAACGGACCGTACAGGCTGAACTTGAAAACGTGTTAAGCAAAATTCATAAAGGCCATGAGGTCAAGGTATCGGCATCTGGACGAACGGATGCGGGAGTCCATGCCAAGGGGCAAGTGATTCATTTTGACTCCCCGCTGTCGATTCCTCCGGAAAAGTGGGCTGCTGCCATGAATTCCTTGCTTCCTGATGACCTGTCGGTTCTTTCTGTCGAAGTGGCTGCCCCTTCGTTTCACGCCAGGTTTGATGCGGTAGGAAAAGAGTATCGCTACATGCTGCTCTTATCCGGCAAGCGGGACCCATTTTTGCGCAACTATGCGTACCTATACCGTTACCCGCTGGATTTGCAGGCGATGAAACAGGCAGCGGGCCATTTCCTTGGAACCTATGACTTTACCAGCTTTTGTTCTGCTAAGACAGAGGTGGAAGATAAGATTCGCACCATTGAAACGATTGATTTTTCATTAGATGGGGAAATGCTGACGCTGCGCTTTGTCGGAAACGGGTTTTTGTATAACATGGTAAGAATCCTGGTGGGGACACTCTTGGAGGTTGGGGCGGGCGAACGGAAGCCGTCGGATATTCCTTCCATATTGGAGAAAAAGGACCGTCGATTTGCCGGAAAAACTGCTCCAGCCCACGGGCTGTATCTTTGGCGGGTATTTTACTAATAACCACCTGGTAAATATATACAATATTTGTAGGGTGACTCGTCAAATTTGTTGAATAACCAATGTATTTTGTTGAATGCGTCCGGTATTTTGTAGAATCCAGCCATAAAATTTGCAGCGGACTACTAATTACGAGCGGAAAATGAAAAACAACTGTCCCTGGTGTAACATCTTCTTGACAATAGGGCATAAAGGTTTTATTATATTATATGTGTGTGTTTTAAATCCCACGATAAAGCCCCGGAAAGTCTTCATCGTGATTAAACATATTTGAAGTGAAATCAAAGCGCACAAGGGCATTAGCGATCACTCCCCGGAACAGGTTTGAATGCTAACCGCTTTGAAAGTGCGAACTAATAATCTTTACGGATTGAAAATCTAGGAGGGAAACTCATGCGTTCAACATTTATGGCTAATGCCAATAATATCGAGCGTAAATGGTATGTAATCGATGCTGAGGGCAAAACTCTTGGCCGTCTTGCTTCTGAAGTAGCATCCATTTTGCGCGGTAAGAACAAACCAACTTTTACACCACATGTTGATACTGGTGATCATGTAATCATTCTTAATGCTTCTAAGGTAGAACTGACTGGTAAAAAATTAACTGATAAAATCTACTACCGTCACAGCTTACATCCAGGCGGTTTAAAACAAAGAACGGCTCTTGAAATGCGTACAAACTACGCTGAGAAAATGATTGAGCTTGCTGTTAAAGGCATGCTTCCAAAGAATTCTCTTGGTCGTCAACAGTTCAAAAAATTACACGTGTATGCTGGAGCAGAGCATCCACATCAAGCACAAAAACCTGAAGTTTACGAACTTCGCGGTTAATTAAGAGGAGGGAATTAACTTGGCACAAGTTCAATACATTGGTACTGGCCGTCGTAAGAGCTCTGTCGCACGTGTGCGCTTAGTTCCAGGTACAGGTAAAATTGTTATTAATGGTCGTGACATTGAAGAATATATCCCATTCGAAGCATTACGTGTTGTTGTAAGACAACCACTAGTTGCTACTGAAACTGTAAGCAGCTATGATGTTCTTGTAAACGTAAGCGGTGGTGGTTACACTGGTCAAGCTGGCGCAATCCGTCATGGTGTTGCTCGTGCATTATTGCAAGCTGACCCTGAGTACCGTCCAACATTAAAGCGTGCTGGTCTATTAACTCGTGACCCACGTATGAAAGAGCGTAAGAAATACGGTCTTAAAGGCGCTCGTCGTGCACCTCAGTTCTCAAAACGTTAATTATTACGTTTCAAAGGCTCTCAACCGATTTGGTTGGGGGTTTTTTTTATGATTGAAAAGTGGTTTTGATCACATTTTGACCACGAAAAATTTTTTGACCACTTCTGACCACTGATCATAGCTCAATGTACTTTTGAAACTTGTTTGCAGTTTGCTCTTTTAAGGTGTCTGTTACGTGAGTATAGATATTCATTGTCATTTGAAAATCAGAATGCCCTAATCGTTCCTGAACTTCCTTTATACTAGCACCTGCTTCAAATAAAAGGGATGCATGTGTATGTCGGAAACCATGGATGGTTATAGGATGGAGGTTATGCTTCTTAATTAAAATATTGAGCTTTTCATTAAGATAGGCTATGCGAAGTGGCGTACCGTCTTCTCTTGTGAAAACTATTTCTCATTTCCAGCCATGTCTCCTTGTGCTAAGTTCTCTTCTATTTGGCTTATACGCCACTTTTTAAGTAAAGTTAGATTTGGGTATCCAAACTGATTATACGCTTTGATTCCTTTGTTTTGGGTGTTTGGAATAGGTGTATACCATTAGTTTGAAAAAGGGTTTTCCATAATCGAATTGAACCTTTCTCAAAATCAATATCATTCCAACTAAGTGCTAATAATCCACCTTTACGGGCACCCGTATATATTAATAGATGAAAAAGTACATAATCTCGGAATAGTGATTCTTTTTTTGGTAATATCAAGGAATTTCCTTATGTCTGCAATATAATGTCACAAGACGAGTTCCCTGCTGGAACATTAATGGCAATCCACAAAGTGGTAAGGGAACAAAGATCTTATTGGATAACCTACGATGAGCTGGTTGTAAAATTGCCATACATTCCTCAAGGTGACTATCCTGCAGAGCACTTATTTAACTTAGAAGTAATTCACAGCCTAATTTGGACACAAGATTATTTCAATCAGGACGGGTCAAAGGAGATGTTAATCTACATTCGTTTAATTAATTATTTTGAGGATAAAAAATTCCCTCATCAAAGCGGGAGTTAAAAAAATCACTTTATTAATACTACAAGAGAGGTTTAGTGATATTGTTAGAATGTAAATAAACACACCATACAACAAGACATCGGAACGGTTACCATGCTAGTTTACACCAGAAAGCTCTTGGTCGGTGGATAATGTAATAATGGGGAATGATGAAAGAGGTGAACGGGTTGGCTAAGAAGATGGTTGACGATCTCACCGAAAAGCAAAAGAAATTTGCCAAAATCTATTTAGAACCTAACAATGGTAAAGCAGCTATACAGGCGGGATATGCAGAAAAAGGCGCTTATCCAGAGGCCTCGAGACAGTTGAAAAACGTTAAGGTCAGGGCGTATTTAGATAAACCCCAAAAAGAACGGCGTGAATGTATTCAGGATCGCTTGGCGGCAATGCAGAAAAAGTGGTTACCATGTTGTTCGAGTTAGCCATGGATGCTGAGAATGAATGTCTGCTTATCTGCCATTAAGGACATACTGGATTGCAGTGATTTTAAAGCGGTTAATAGATTAGAACAGAAAAATAGGATTTAGGTAAAATTCAATTTGGTTTTGTAGAAATGAATGAGGAATAGATTGGTACTTTTTGACGTTCTTTAATACAGCGGAAAGTCGGTTACACGGTTGCCATTTACGGATAGGAAGCAGCTTCTGAAGGAGATTATTTCTTATGATACGGGTTTACTTGCAAAAGTTAAATATATAGAAGGCCATGGTCCTGCTTACTTTGATTTAGTTTGGCAGCAAGGCTTAGAGGGAATAGTGCTAAAGCGAAAAGAATCTCACTTTGAGGTCGGCAAACGCAGCCAGTCATGGCTGAAGGTCATTAATTATCAGTATGAAGATGTATTGATCACTGGGTTTAGAAAAGGTCAATTTGGGCTGCTATTGCGCTTTCTGGATGGAAGGCCAGCTGGAATTATGGAGTTTATGCAACCGGCTGAAAGGAAAAATTTATACCAACAGCATCATGTTGTTACAGAGGATGATAAGCTTAATTTAATCGAGCCAATTAAATGCCAGGTGGAAAAAGTTCTTAACTTGTTCCACAATCGGTCCATAGTGGAGGAATAAAAGTTCATATTCTACTACAAAAGCAAAATCAAAATGAGCATAAGAAAGAAAGAGCGGTATCTTCGACAACACCCATGTTAAGAACATGAACCCGATTCCACGCTCGATAAGATGCTTTATCATAGTATACCGTCGATTGCTGATCTGGCGAAACAACTAGCTTTGTTACTATTAGTGTGTCCCCATCTATCAATCGTTTAGCAACTTTTGGAATAGTTTTTAGCGGGAGGGAATTTTTTGCAAAGTAATAATACAAATATAATGAGTGGTAACGCCTTTAATGGGGATGTAAGTGGGTATGTAGGACAAGCTGGTAAGGACTTGACACAGACTGGCAACAACAACCAAAAATATGACGGATGAACAGGTAAAAGATTCTGATACGCAAATCTATGAATTAAAAGGCTTCATTAATAATCTTCCTGAGAGTCAGGATAAAAACGGTGATTTGAATGATGTTACACAGTTACAAGAGGTAGTGAAGAATAAAAATCTTGAGCGTGCCAAAAAGATTTGGGGTATGTTTGGAGACATAGTAAGAACTTCGTCTGCCGGTCTTTCCTTGGCTAAAATATTTGGTTAGTTTATAAATAAAAGGGGCTTCCACAAGGAAGCCCTTTTTGTGTTCAATATTATATTACGATAAATTTTTCATTTGTATAATATGTTCTATCAAAGTAGTGATCAGTGGTATGCAGTACAAAATTTTTTTCATTATGATATTAGGGGGAAATTTCTCGCAAAAAGATGTTGACTTACACATAAATTATTTGGTATACTATTTTTCGTCGCTTAGGACGGAGAAGTTAATATAAAAAGAAGTTGACTTTTAAAAAGCTAAATCTAATATTTGATTTCGCTGTCGCTAATAAAAGTGATATATTGTTCTTTGAAAACTAAACAAACAATAACGTCAACAAACAATAATATTCATTTCTTATGAAATGAAGCCAACGTAACTTTTATGAGCTAATCAACTTTCTTGGAGAGTTTGATCCTGGCTCAGGACGAACGCTGGCGGCGTGCCTAATACATGCAAGTCGAGCGAATCAAAAGGTGCTTGCACCTTTTGATTAGCGGCGGACGGGTGAGTAACACGTGGGCAACCTGCCTGTAAGACTGGGATAACATCGGGAAACCGATGCTAATACCAGATAATTTCTTTCCTCACATGAGGAAAGGCTGAAAGTCGGTTTTTAGCTGACACTTACAGATGGGCCCGCGGCGCATTAGCTAGTTGGTGAGGTAACGGCTCACCAAGGCGACGATGCGTAGCCGACCTGAGAGGGTGATCGGCCACACTGGGACTGAGACACGGCCCAGACCTCGCCGGAGGCAGCAGTAGGGAATCTTCCACAATGGACGAAAGTCTGATGGAGCAACGCCGCGTGAGCGATGAAGGCCTTCGGGTCGTAAAGCTCTGTTGTTAGGGAAGAACAAGTATCGGAGTAACTGCCGGTACCTTGACGGTACCTAACCAGAAAGCCACGGCTAACTACGTGCCAGCAGCCGCGGTAATACGTAGGTGGCAAGCGTTGTCCGGAATTATTGGGCGTAAAGCGCGCGCAGGCGGTCTTTTAAGTCTGATGTGAAAGCCCACGGCTCAACCGTGGAGGGTCATTGGAAACTGGGGGACTTGAGTGCAGAAGAGAAAGTGAATTCCACGTGTAGCGGTGAAATGCGTAGAGATGTGGAGGAACACCAGTGGCGAAGGCGGCTTTCTGGTCTGTAACTGACGTGCTGAGGCGCGAAAGCGTGGGGAGCAAACAGGATTAGATACCCTGGTAGTCCACGCCGTAAACGATGAGTGCTAAGTGTTAGAGGGTTTCCGCCCTTTAGTGCTGCAGCTAACGCATTAAGCACTCCGCCTGGGGAGTACGGCCGCAAGGCTGAAACTCAAAGGAATTGACGGGGCCCGCACAAGCGGTGGAGCATGTGGTTTAATTCGAAGCAACGCGAAGAACCTACCAGGTCTTGACATCCTCTGACACTCCTAGAGATAGAATTCCTTCTTCGGGACAGAGGACAGGTGGTGCATGGTTGTCGTCAGCTCGTGTCGTGAGATGTTGGGTTAAGTCCCGCAACGAGCGCAACCCTTGAGATTAGTTGCCAGCATTTAGTTGGGCACTCTAATCTGACTGCCGGTGACAAACCGGAGGAAGGTGGGGATGACGTCAAATCATCATGCCCCTTATGACCTGGGCTACACACGTGCTACAATGGATGGTACAAAGGGCAGCGAAGCCGCGAGGTGAAGCCAATCCCATAAAACCATTCTCTGCGCTCGATTGCAGGCTGCAACTCGCCTGCATGAAGCCGGAATCGCTAGTAATCGCGGATCAGCATGCCGCGGTGAATACGTTCCCGGGCCTTGTACACACCGCCCGTCACACCACGAGAGTTTGTAACACCCGAAGTCGGTGGGGTAACCGTAAGGAGCCAGCCGCCTAAGGTGGGACAGATGATTGGGGTGAAGTCGTAACAAGGTAGCCGTATCGGAAGGTGCGGCTGGATCACCTCCTTTCTAGGAATATGCAGTCCTTACGGACTGATAAGACGTTGACCTCTATTTGTTTGTTTAGTTTTGAGAGAGCAATTCTCTCAATCAAATCGTTCTTTGAAAACTGGATAATCGTAATATAGAAGAAACCAAGTAAAACCGAGTAATCGCCATTTTAGGTTTTAAACCATTTTAGGTTAAGTTAGAAAGGGCGCACGGTGAATGCCTTGGCACTAGGAGCCGATGAAGGACGGTACTAACACCGATATGCTTCGGGGAGCTGTAAGCTTTGATCCGAGATTTCCGAATGGGGAAACCCGTTGTCCGTAATGGGGCAGCATCTTTACCTGAATCCATAGGGTATTGAAGGCATACCCGGGGAACTGAAACATCTAAGTACCCGGAGGAAGAGAAAGCAAACGCGATTCCCTGAGTAGCGGCGAGCGAAACGGGAACAGCCCCCAAACCGAAAGGCTTGCCTTTCGGGGTTGTAGGACACTCAACATGGAGTTACAAAGGAACGGGGTAGATGAAGGGTCTGGAAAGGCCAGCCATAGAAGGTAACAGCCCTGTAGTTGAAACTTCGTTCCCTCCTGAGTGGATCCTGAGTACGGCCGACACGTGAAATCCGGTCGGCTTGCGGGAGGACCATCTCCCAAGGCTAAATACTCCCTAGTGACCGATAGTGAACCAGTACCGTGAGGGAAAGGTGAAAAGCACCCCGGAAGGGGAGGAAAGAGATCCTGAAACCGTGTGCCTACAAGTAGTCAGAGCCCAGTTTTTGCGGGTGATGGCGTGCCTTTTGTAGAATGAACCGGCGAGTTACGATTGCATGCGAGGTTAAGTTGATGAGACGGAGCCGCAGCGAAAGCGAGTCTTAAGTAGGGCGAAATAGTATGCAGTCGTAGACCCGAAACCAGGTGATCTACCCATGTCCAGGGTGAAGTCCAGGTAACACTGGATGGAGGCCTGAACCGACGCACGTTGAAAAGTGCGCGGATGAGGTGTGTGGGTAGCGGAGAAATTCCAATCGAACTTGGAGATAGCTGGTTCTCTCCGAAATAGCTTTAGGGCTAGCCTCACGATAGTCAAGAGTCTTGAGGTAGAGCACTGTTTGGACTAGGGGCCCCCATCGGGTTACCGAATTCAGACAAACTCCGAATGCCAAAGACTTATCCGTGGGAGTCAGGACTGCGAGTGATAAGATCCGTAGTCAAAAGGGAAACAGCCCAGACCACCAGCTAAGGTCCCAAAGTATACGTTAAGTGGAAAAGGATGTGGAGTTGCTTAGACAACCAGGATGTTGGCTTAGAAGCAGCCACCATTTAAAGAGTGCGTAATAGCTCACTGGTCGAGTGACTCTGCGCCGAAAATGTACCGGGGCTAAACGTATCACCGAAGCTGTGGATTGACATCTTCGATGTCAGTGGTAGGAGAGCGTTCTAAGGGCGTTGAAGCTAGACCGTAAGGACTGGTGGAGCGCTTAGAAGTGAGAATGCCGGTATGAGTAGCGAAAGATGAGTGAGAATCTCATCCACCGAATGCCTAAGGTTTCCTGAGGAAGGCTCGTCCGCTCAGGGTTAGTCGGGACCTAAGCCGAGGCCGAAAGGCGTAGGCGATGGACAACAGGTTGATATTCCTGTACCACCTCTTTATCGTTTGAGTGATGGGGGGACGCAGGAGGATAGGGTAAGCGCACTCGGTTATGTGCGTCTAAGCAGTTAGGCTGGTGAATAGGAAAATCCGTTCACCGTAAGGCTCAAGCTGTGACAGCGAGGGAAATAGAGTACCGAGTTCCTTGATTCCACTGCCAAGAAAAGCCTCTAGCGAGATAAAAGGTGCCCGTACCGCAAACCGACACAGGTAGGCGAGGAGAGAATCCTCAAGGTGAGCGAGAGAACTCTCGTTAAGGAACTCGGCAAAATGACCCCGTAACTTCGGGAGAAGGGGTGCTTACTGGGTGAATAGCCTCGGTAAGCCGCAGTGAATAGGCCCAGGCGACTGCTTCGAAGCAAAACACAGGTCTCTGCGAAGCCGCAAGGCGAAGCATAGGGCTGACGCCTGCCTCGGTGCTGGTTAAGAGGAGGGGTTAGCCGCAAAGGAAGCTCTGAATCGAAGCCCCAGTAAACGGCGGCCGTAACCAAGTAACGGTCCTAAGGTAGCGAAATTCCTTGTCGGGTAGCCCCGACCCGCACGAAAGGCGTAACGATCTGGGCACTGTCTCAACGAGAGACTCGGTGAAATTATAGTACCTTAGAAGATGCAGGTTACCCGCGACAGGACGGAAAGACCCCATGGAGCTTGATTGTAGCCTGATATTGAATTTTGGTACAGCTTGTACAGGATAGGTAGGAGCTCAAGAAGCCGGAGCGCCAGCTTCGGTGGAGGCGTCGGTGGGATACTACCCTGGCTGTATTGAAATTCTAACCCGCATCCCTTATCGGGATGGGAGACAGTGTCAGGTGGGCAGTTTGACTGGGGCGGTCGCCTCCTAAAGAGTAACGGAGTGCCCAAAGGTTCCTCTCAGAATGGTTGGAAATCATTCGCAGAGTAAAAAGGCACAAGGGAGCTTGACTGCGAGACCTACAAGTCGAGCAGGACGAAAGTCGGGCTTAGTGGATCCGGTGGTTCCGCATGGAAGGGCCATCGCTCAACGGATAAAAGCTACCCTGGGGATAACAGGTGGCTTATCTCCCCCAAGAGTCCACATCGACGGGGAGGTTTGGCACCTCGATGTCGGCTCATCGCATCCTGGGGCTGTAGTCGGTCCCAAGGGTTGGGCTGTTCGCCCATTAAAGCGGTACGCGAGCTGGGTTCAGAACGTCGTGAGACAGTTCGGTCCCTATCCGTCGTGGGCGCAGGAAATTTGAGAGGAGCTGTCCTTAGTACGAGAGGACCGGGATGGACGCACCGCTGGTGTACCAGTTGTCTTGCCAAAGGCATCGCTGGGTAGCTATGTGCGGACGGGATAAGTGCTGAAAGCATCTAAGCATGAAGCCCCCCTCAAGATGAGATTTCCCATAGCGTCAAGCTAGTAAGATCCCTGAAAGATGATCAGGTTGATAGGTCAGGGGTGGAAGCACGGTGACGTGTGGAGCTGACTGATACTAATCGATCGAGGACTTAACCAAGTCATATTTGAAAATGCGAACTCGTTTTACAAAAGTTTCTTCTGATTACCCAGTTTTGAGAGAATGAACTCTCAATGAAATAGTCTGGCGGCGATAGCGAGAAGGTCACACCCGTTCCCATCCCGAACACGGAAGTTAAGCTTCTCAGCGCCGATGGTAGTTGGGACGCAAGTCCCTGTGAGAGTAGGACGCTGCCAGGCGAGAGACAGGAATTTTCGTTTCTGTCTTTTACTTCGCTTTTTAGCGACAGGTAAAACTATCACTTGCCTATTGTAAGTAAAAACGTTACGATAGGAAAGTCACTCTTGTGAAAGAGTGTAATTAGACAAACATGTAATAAAAAAGTGTTGACTTCAGATTGCGACTTGTGATAATATATTAAATGTCGCTTCTAAAGGAAGCTGAAATTGCTCTTTGAAAACTAAACAAACAAATATGTCAACAATAAACATTCGTTTCTTTCGAAACGAAGCCAACGTTTTAACTTTTATGAGCTATATCAACTTTCTTGGAGAGTTTGATCCTGGCTCAGGACGAACGCTGGCGGCGTGCCTAATACATGCAAGTCGAGCGAATCGATAGGAGCTTGCTCCTGTTGATTAGCGGCGGACGGGTGAGTAACACGTGGGCAACCTGCCTGTAAGACTGGGATAACATCGGGAAACCGATGCTAATACCGGATAATTCTTTCCCTCACATGAGGGAAAGCTGAAAGTCGGTTTCGGCTGATACTTACAGATGGGCCCGCGGCGCATTAGCTAGTTGGTGAGGTAACGGCTCACCAAGGCGACGATGCGTAGCCGACCTGAGAGGGTGATCGGCCACACTGGGACTGAGACACGGCCCAGACTCCTACGGGAGGCAGCAGTAGGGAATCTTCCACAATGGACGAAAGTCTGATGGAGCAACGCCGCGTGAGCGATGAAGGCCTTCGGGTCGTAAAGCTCTGTTGTTAGGGAAGAACAAGTATCGGAGTAACTGCCGGTACCTTGACGGTACCTAACCAGAAAGCCACGGCTAACTACGTGCCAGCAGCCGCGCAGGTAATACGTAGGTGGCAAGCGTTGTCCGGAATATTGGGCGTAAGCGCGCGCAGGCGGTCTTTTAAGTCTGATGTGAAAGCCCACGGCTCAACCGTGGAGGGTCATTGGAAACTGGGGGACTTGAGTGCAGAAGAGGAAAGCGGAATTCCACGTGTAGCGGTAAATGCGTAGAGATGTGGAGGAACACCAGTGGCGAAGGCGGCTTTCTGGTCTGTAACTGACGCTGAGGCGCGAAAGCGTGGGGAGCAAACAGGATTAGATACCCTGGTAGTCCACGCCGTAAACGATGAGTGCTAAGTGTTAGAGGGTTTCCGCCCTTTAGTGCTGCAGCTAACGCATTAAGCACTCCGCCTTGGGGAGTACGGCCGCAAGGCTGAAACTCAAAGGAATTGACGGGGGCCCGCACAAGCGGTGGAGCATGTGGTTTAATTCGAAGCAACGCGAAGAACCTTTACCAGGTCTTGACATCCTCTGACACTCCTAGAGATAGGAATTTTCCCTTCGGGGGACAGAGTGACAGGTGGTGCATGGTTGGTTGTCGTCAGCTCGTGTCGTGAGATGTTGGGTTAAGTCCCGCAACGAGCGCAACCCTGATTAGTTGCCAGCATTCAGTTGGGCACTCTAATCTGACTGCCGGTGACAAACTGAGGAAGGTGGGGATGACGTCAAATCATCATGCCCCTTAAGAGACCTGGGCTACACACGTGCTACAATGGATGGTACAAAGGGCAGCGAAGCCGCGAGGTGAAGCCAAGCCAATCCCATAAAACCATTCTCAGTTCGGATTGCAGGCTGCAACTCGCCTGCATGAAGCCGGAATCGCTAGTAATCGCGGATCAGCATGCCGCGGTGAATACGTTCCCGGGCCTTGTACACACCGCCTGTCACACCACGAGAGTTTGTAACACCCGAAGTCGGCAACCGTAAGGAGCCAGCCGCCTAAGGTGGGACAGATGATTGGGGTGAAGTCGTAACAAGGTAGCCGTATCGGAAGGTGCGGCTGGATCACCTCCTTCTAAGGAATATGCAGTCCTTACGGACTGATAAGACGTTGACCTATTTGTTTGTTTAGTTTTGAGAGAGCAATTTCAATCAAATCGTTCTTTGAAAACTGGATAATCGTAATATAGAAGAAACCAAGTAAAACCGAGTAATCGCCATTTTAGGTTTTAAACCATTTTAGGTTAAGTTAGAAAGGGCACACGGTGAATGCCTTGGCACTAGGAGCCGATGAAGGACGGTACTAACACCGATATGCTTCGGGGAGCTGTAAGTAAGCTTTGATCCGGAGATTTCCGAATGGGGAAACCCGTTGTCCGTAATGGGGCAGCATCTTTACCTGAATCCATAGGGTATTGAAGGCATACCCGGGGAACTGAAACATCTAAGTACCCGGAGGAAGAGAAAGCAAACGCGATTCCCTGAGTAGCGGCGAGCGAAACGGGAACAGCCCAAACCGAAAGGCTTGCCTTTCGGGGTTGTAGGACACTCAACATGGAGTTACAAAGGAACGGGGTAGATGCAGGTCTGGAAAGGCCAGCCATAGAAGGTAACAGCCCTGTAGTTGAAACTTCGTTCCCTCCTGAGTGGATCCTGAGTACGGCCGGACACGTGAAATCCGGTCGGAAGCAGGGAGGACCATCTCCCAAGGCTAAATACTCCCTAGTGACCGATAGTGAACCAGTACCGTGAGGGAAAGGTGAAAAGCACCCCGGAAGGGGAGTGAAAGAGATCCTGAAACCGTGTGCCTACAAGTAGTCAGAGCCCGTTTATGGGTGATGGCGTGCCTTTTGTAGAATGAACCGGCGAGTTACGATTGCATGCGAGGTTAAGCTGATGAGACGGAGCCGCAGCGAAAGCGAGTCTTAAGTAGGGCGAAATAGTATGCAGTCGTAGACCCGAAACCAGGTGATCTACCCATGTCCAGGGTGAAGTCCAGGTAACACTGGATGGAGGCCTGAACCGACGCACGTTGAAAAGTGCGCGGATGAGGTGTGGGTAGCGGAGAAATTCCAATCGAACTTGGAGATATTGGTCTTCCCGAAATAGCTTTAGGCTAGCCTCACGATAGTCAAGAGTCTTGAGGTAGAGCACTGTTTGGACTAGGGGCCCCATCGGGTTACCGAATTCAGACAAACTCCGAATGCCAAAGACTTATCCGTGGGAGTCAGACTGCGAGTGATAAGATCCGTAGTCAAAAGGGAAACAGCCCAGACCACCAGCTAAGGTCCCAAAGTATACGTTAAGTGGAAAAGGATGTGGAGTTGCTTAGACAACCAGGATGTTGGCTTAGAAGCAGCCACCATTTAAAGAGTGCAATAGCTCACTGGTCGAGTGACTCTGCGCCGAAAATGTACTGGGGCTAAACGTATCACCGAAGCTGTGGATTGACATCTTCGATGTCAGTGGTAGGAGAGCGTTCTATGGGGGCATTGAAGCTAGACCGTAAGGACTGGTGGAGCGCTAGAAGTGAGAATGCCGGTATGAGTAGCGAAAGATGAGTGAGAATCTCATCCACCGAATGCCTAAGGTTTCCTGAGGAAGGCTCGTCCGCTCAGGGTTAGTCGGGACCTAAGCCGAGGCCGAAAGGCGTAGGCGATGGACAACAGGTTGATATTCCTGTACCACCTCTTTATCGTTTGAGTGATGGGGGGACGCAGGAGGATAGGGTAAGCGCACTGCTGGTTATGTGCGTCTAAGCAGTTAGGCTGGTGAATAGGAAAATCCGTTCACCGTAAGGCTCAAGCTGTGACAGCGAGGGAAATAGAGTACCGGAGTTCCTGATTCCACACTGCCAAGAAAAGCCTCTAGCGAGATAAAAGGTGCCCGTACCGCAAACCGACAGGTAGGCGAGGAGAGAATCCTAAGGTGAGCGAGAGAACTCTCGTTAAGGAACTCGGCAAAATGACCCCGTAACTTCGAGAAGGGGTGCTTACTGGGGTGAATAGCCTCGGTAAGCCGCAGTGAATAGGCCCAGGCGACTGTTTAGCAAAAACACAGGTCTCTGCGAAGCCGCAAGGCGAAGTATAGGGGCTGACGCCTGCCCGGTGCTGGAAGGTTAAGAGGAGGGGTTAGCTGCAAAGCGAAGCTCTGAATCGAAGCCCCAGTAAACGGCGGCCGTAACTATAACGGTCCTAAGGTAGTGAAATTCCTTGTCGGGTAAGCTCCGACCCGCACGCAGGCGTAACGATCTGGGCACTGTCTCAACGAGAGACTCGGTGAAATTATAGTACCTGTGAAGATGCAGGTTACCCGCGACAGGACGGAAAGACCCCATGGAGCTTTACTGTAGCCTGATATTGAATTTTGCGGCCAGCTTGTACAGGATAGTAGGAGCCTGAGAAGCCGGAGCGCCAGCTTCGGTGGAGGCGTCGGTGGGATACTACCCTGGCTGTATTGAAATTCTAACCCGCATCCCTTATCGGGATGGGAGACAGTGTCAGGTGGGCAGTTTGACTGGGGCGGTCGCCTCCTAAAGAGTAACGGAGGCGCCCAAAGGTTCCCTCAGAATCGGTTGGAAATCATTCGCAGAGTGTAAAGGCACAAGGGTTTGACTGCGAGACCTACAAGTCGAGCAGGGACGAAAGTCGGGCTTAGTGATCCGGTGGTTCCGCATGGAAGGGCCATCGCTCAACGGATAAAAGCTACCCTGGGGATAACAGGCTTATCTCCCCCAAGAGTCCACATCGACGGGGAGGTTTGGCACCTCGATGTCGGCTCATCGCATCCTGGGGCTGTAGTCGGTCCCAAGGGGTTGGGCTGTTCGCCCATTAAAGCGGTACGCGAGCTGGGTTCAGAACGTCGTGAGACAGCTCGGTCCCTATCCGTCGTGGGCGCAGGAAATTTGAGAGGAGCTGTCCTAGTACGAGAGGACCGGGATGGACGCACCGCTGGTGTACCAGTTGTCTTGCCAAAGGCATCGCTGGGTAGCTATGTGCGGACGGGATAAGTGCTGAAAGCATCTAAGCATGAAGCCCCCCTCAAGATGAGATTTCCCATAGCGTCAAGCTAGTAAGATCCCTGAAAGATGATCAGGTTGATAGGTCAGGGGTGGAAGCACGGTGACGTGTGGAGCTGACTGATACTAATCGATCGAGGACTTAACCAAGTCATATTTGAAAATGCAAACTCGTTTTACCAAAGTTTCTTCTGATTACCCAGTTTTGAGAGAATGATCTCTCAAGCAAAATAGTCTGGCAGCAATGGCGAGAAGGTCACACCCGTTCCCATCCCGAACACGGAAGTTAAGCTTCTCAGCGCCGATGGTAGTTGGGACGCAAGTCCCTGTGAGAGTAGGACGTTGCCAGGCTAAGCCCCTTTTTGGGGCTATTATTTTGCAGAAATTATATTCAGGCCCCTTGGTCAAGCGGTTAAGACACCGCCCTTTCACGGCGGTAACACGGGTTCGAATCCCGTAGGGGTCACCATTTTTGGAGGATTAGCTCAGCTGGGAGAGCATCTGCCTTACAAGCAGAGGGTCGGCGGTTCGATCCCGTCATCCTCCACCATATTATGCCGGTTTAGCTCAATTGGTAGAGCAACTGACTTGTAATCAGTAGGTTGGGGGTTCAAGTCCTCTAGCCGGCACCATTTATTTTTTGCTTTTTATTGAGCCATTAGCTCAGTCGGTAGAGCATCTGACTTTTAATCAGAGGGTCGAAGGTTCGAGTCCTTCATGGCTCACCATATCTTTTTCACTAGCAAATAACGTTCAATATTGCGGGTGTGGCGGAATTGGCAGACGCACCAGACTTAGGATCTGGCGCCGCAAGGCGTGGGGGTTCGACTCCCTTCACCCGCACCAAAGTTTTTTGCAATAGCAAAATAATTTACTATAATGCGGAAGTAGTTCAGTGGTAGAACACCACCTTGCCAAGGTGGGGGTCGCGGGTTCGAATCCCGTCTTCCGCTCCATAGTTGCCGGGGTGGCGGAACTGGCAGACGCACAGGACTTAAAATCCTGCGGTAGGTGACTACCGTACCGGTTCGATTCCGGTCCTCGGCACCACTTAAGAAAATTGTGCGCCCGTAGCTCAATTGGATAGAGCGTTTGACTACGGATCAAAAGGTTATGGGTTCGACTCCTTTCGGGCGCGCCATTATAACGGGAAGTAGCTCAGCTTGGTAGAGCACTTGGTTTGGGACCAAGGGGTCGCAGGTTCGAATCCTGTCTTCCCGACCAGTCGAGAGTTAATATTAATAAACATGGGGTCTTAGCTCAGCTGGGAGAGCGCCTGCTTTGCACGCAGGAGGTCAGGGGTTCGATCCCCCTAGACTCCATTTATATTAATTAAGAAAATGGCGGTGCAGCTCAGCTGGTTAGAGCAGACGGCTCATAACCGTCCGGTCGTAGGTTCGAGTCCTACATCGTCCATTTTATTTACACGGAGGAATACCCAAGTCTGGCTGAAGGGATCGGTCTTGAAAACCGACAGGCGGGTCATACCGCGCGGGGGTTCGAATCCCTCTTCCTCCTCCATAAAAACACAATTATTATTATCGCGGGGTGGAGCAGTCCGGTAGCTCGTCGGGCTCATAACCCGAAGGTCGCAGGTTCAAATCCTGCCCCCGCAATTGGTCTGGTAGTTCAGTTGGTTAGAATGCCTGCCTGTCACGCAGGAGGTCGCGGGTTCGAGTCCCGTCCGGACCGCCATTTTATCCCAGTAGGTAAACCTGCTGTTGATATAGATATATTCTTTGTGTGGCTCAGTAGCTCAGTCGGTAGAGCAAAGGACTGAAAACGCCCCAGTCAGCGGGTTGATTTCCGTCTGAGCCTTTTTTTAAGTATGCTTTTAAAATGTGAGGGTGCGGCAAGTTACAAGAATGCGGACTGTAAACCGCTCCGGTTCGGCGGACCGAAATCCGCCCCCGCCATATTATTTTGGGTATAGTTTGTGTGAACGAAGGTCTCCAAAACCTTTGGTGTGGGTTCAATTCCTACTACCCCTGCCAGATAAAAGAATATGGCGGTTGTGGCGAAGTGGTTAACGCATCGGATTGTGGTTCCGACATTCGTGGGTTCGATTCCCATCAGCCGCCCCATTTTTTTATAAATTATTGGGCTATAGCCAAGCGGTAAGGCATCGCACTTTGACTGCGACATTCGTTGGTTCGAATCCAGCTAGCCCAGCCATTCTTAAGGCAGCATAGCCAAGTGGTAAGGCAGAGGTCTGCAAAACCTTTATCCCCGGTTCAAATCCGGGTGTTGCCTCCAAAAATGCGGGTGTAGTTTAGTGGTAAAACCTCAGCCTTCCAAGCTGATGTTGTGAGTTCGATTCTCATCACCCGCTCCAATATGGGCCTATAGCTCAGCTGGTTAGAGCGCACGCCTGATAAGCGTGAGGTCGATGGTTCGAGTCCATTTAGGCCCACCATAATAATTTATTTTTGTTCCGCAGTAGCTCAGTGGTAGAGCAATCGGCTGTTAACCGATCGGTCGTAGGTTCGAATCCTACCTGCGGAGCCATTTTTATATGGGGAAGTACTCAAGAGGCTGAAGAGGAGCCCCTGCTAAGGGTGTAGGTCGGGTAACCGGCGCGAGGGTTCAAATCCTTCCTCCTCCGCCATTGATATATGCGCCTATAGCTCAGCTGGATAGAGCATACGCCTTCTAAGCGTATGGCCAGAGGTTTGAATCCTATAAGGCATGTAAAAAAAGTTAAAAGTTATAATAACGCTTAAATTAGCGTTTTTTTTTATCGACAAAAAGGGAATCTGAATTTGGTTCCCCAAAAAAAGATTGTGAAGGATTATACCAAAACTAGTGGGTGAATTAGTTGAACAAGTATAGGTTATTTTGTCCACATTTGACCACTAAACATATATAAAGCTATTATTTCTAGGCTCTATTAGAAAGAAAAAAAGCCCTGTAAATCAGGCTTTTAGTAAATCTATTTATTTTAGGTTGCTTCATATTAGGTATAAAAATAAAAGAGCGTAAGAAATACGGTCTTAAAGACGCTCGTCGTGCACCTCAGTTCTCAAAAACGTTAATTATCAACATTTCGAAGGCTCTCAACCGTTCTGGTTGGGGGTCTTTTTTGTTGATGACAACTGCTTTGACCACATTTTTACCCCGTAAATATCTTTTGTATTGATCTTTTAATTTTTGCTTAATCCGCTACTTATATTTAAAATCCACAATAAGCTGTTGCTTACTGTAACCCCATTGATCAAGTTATCAAGCACAACCGGCGTTATACTCTAAGATTTCCCTCCTCAATCCTCCAAATAGTCATGTGAGTAACGTCAGCTAAAAGCCCCAACTTGGCAGCCAAAAGATTTTTCTCTTCATGCATAAAAATTTTACTTTAACCAGTGTATTATTATTGATAAATATTTGGTAACAGGACTAAAATTATACATATCATATAGAACATGGGGCTAATTAATAAATGGATTTATTAGAAGTATTGAGATTATACAAAAAGGAGACTGATAAAATAGCAGATCAAGAAAGTAAAATTCCAGGCCTTCCAATAGTGACGGGTTTTTGGACACGCTTGATTGTTTCATTCCTTTCTGGTGTTTTTGTTAGTGTCTTGATTGAAACTATTTTTCATATCGATTTCGAACAAAAATATGGGGGTTATGGTTTATTAGGCATGGTGACAATTCCAGCCGCAATAATTTATGCCTTTTGGACCCTAAAGGTTAGTAAAAGAAAAATGGAAATGCAAAAGAAAATACAAATTGAAGAGACAAAACTTGAAAAAATTAAACTTGAATGTCAAAACAACATGAAATCAATAGGAGTTGTTCCTGAATATTATCATTATCGTGAGGCAATTAACTCGTTTATTCATTACATAGAATCCATGCAAGCAAGCACTCTCCAAGAATGCATCAGGCTTTATAACGAAAATTTACGTCATTTAGAGTCTATGGCCGTAATGGAAGCTATAAATAATAATATAGACTACCTTGAAGATAGATTAAGCAGTATCGAAACTGATGTTAGTGATACAAATTACCGTCTAAGGCATTAAAACAAGTTTGAATCTTTTCAAATACAAGAGGTTGCATGGTTGCACTTAGCCCGCAACAATGAAGAATACAAAGGTTTATTTTAAAACAAATTCTGATATAAATAGCTCATGAAAAGAAGTGAAAATATCCACCATTCCTCCTACTCTAGTACCTATAGAAACCAGAAGTTAAATTCGAATAATATAATGAATTTCTTTTAGTACAAGCTTTTTTAGATTGAATATTTAGATAAACGAATGAATGAGGAGGAACGCCAAGTTGGATTTTTTTGATACTAATATAGATCAATACGCTGCCATTAAGGTGATTGGTGTTGGCGGCGGGGGAAACAACGCCGTAAACCGAATGATTGAGGCCGGAGTCGGCGGAGTAGAATTTATCGCTGCTAATACAGATGCACAAGCCCTTAAACAATCAAGTGCAGAAATCAAAATGCAAATCGGCGCCACATTAACAAGAGGTTTAGGAGCAGGGGCAAATCCGGAAATAGGTAAAAGGGCTGTGGAAGAAAGTAAACGGCAGATTGAAGAAGTACTAACGGGAGCCGACATGGTTTTCGTTACAGCCGGAATGGGCGGGGGAACAGGAACAGGCGCCGCTCCTGCCATTGCCAAAATCGCCCGTAATATTGGCGCCCTGACCATTGGGGTTGTCACACGTCCATTCAAGTTCGAAGGCCATAAGCGTGCGGCAAATGCGCTTAAAGGAATTAACGATATGAGGGATGCTGTAGACACCTTAATTATTATTCCCAATGACCGCCTATTAGACATAGTTGATAAAAAAACACCGATGGTACAGGCCTTTCATGAAGCAGATAATGTGCTGAGACAAGGTGTTCAAGGGATTTCTGATTTGATTGCTGTTCCAGGGTTAATCAATCTTGACTTTGCCGATGTGAAAACGGTTATGTCGCATAAAGGAACAGCCCTGATGGGTATTGGTGTGGCAAAAGGTGATAATCGTGCAGTCGAAGCTGCCAAAAAAGCCCTAAATAGTCCTTTATTAGAAACCTCGATTACTGGAGCCCAAGGCGTGATTATGAATATAACCGGAGGCCGCAATTTAAGTTTATTTGAGGTACAGGAGGCAGCTGAAATCGTTTCTTCCGCTTGTCATGAGGATTTAAATATGATTTTTGGTTCCGTTATTAATGATAACTTAAAAGAGGAAATCATCGTAACGGTCATTGCTACAGGATTCAATGAGCATCAGGCTGTACCATCACAAACCCCTTCTGACCCATCGAAGGAAGAGATGTCTGAACCGAAGGAACAGCATACACAAGAGGAACGGGAAATCAAAAGACAACGGGTTCCAGAATATGACCGGGACTCAACGCAATCGGAAGAACCTTTTGATATACCAGCGTTTTTACGTAGGAAAAGAAGAGAATTTTAATAATAGACCGGCGTTTCATAGGCCCTCAATCTTTTTGGATGATTGATTGGGGTCTTTTTTGTGCTTTTCATCTTACTCTAGCTGAGTATACGACTATCATTGTCTCTGCCAGGTGCAGCTCTATATGCTTTTGACATTTCGAAGGGGCATTTTAGGCAATTTTGTTTTTCGTGCAGCAGAATGAAAATACAAAGCGCTAAGGATTACTGCAATAAGACAAGATAGGGCGAGAAAAGAATAGGTAGCCTGTATCGATATTCTTTGATAAAGGATGCCGCTAATGATAGGGAAGACCGTCATGCCAATGGCATAAATGGCTTGAAAAAATCCCATTGCGGTAGAGCGTTTATGAGGATCAATGGTTTGCATCGCTTCAGAAGTGACTAATGAAAATAAGATACCTGTAGCCATTCCAGGAATGATTTGTAAAAGAGAGATCGTGCCAATGGAAGAAGTGTGGGAAACTTGAAAGCAATAAAATCCAAGGCAGCAGAAGATACTATAAATCCAATGTTTAGTTGCTATTTTTTCGATGAAACGGGTCGAAGCGGCTTTCGCAAATAAAACGGCCGATAACATATAGATAATCGATGATAAACCCACCATTGTATTATTGGCGCCAAGTCCTTTAATAATTTGGTTTGTGAAAGACATCGTGGATGACATCTGAACGCCTTGTTGAATTAAAGCCAAAAATGAAAAGACCAATAAATTTTTATCTTTGCCCACAGTTAATAAATCAAGAATCGTCAATTTTTGTCCATTCGCAGGTATGGTTGGGTTGAGGAAAAAAGACAGAGTATAGCCAATCATGCCAGCGATGAAACTGTAAACACAAACCATCCTCATGCCAACGATATCATACAAAAAGGTGCTCGTAACAAATCCTAACAACATTCCGAGATTATTCGCTAAAATGATGTTACTAGTGGCGATGGCTTGTTTCCCTTTTGAAAAATAGCCCATATATAAAACCATAAATGAAATCCAAGTAGCACTGGCAATTCCGGATAAAATATTCCCGATAAAAAATCCAATACCAGGAGATAAAAAAATTCGGAAAAGCGAAGCAAGACCGGCACAAAGGGTACCGATTAGAATAAAGAACTTATGATTACTGCTGATATCAGCCATAATTCCGACAGGCAAGCGGAGTACTAGTTGAGAAATTCCATAAGCGCCAACAATGGTACCAATCAAATTGCTTGATACGTGAACGAGATTTAAGTAGGGCGTTTGATAGGGAATATACACATATTGGGCAAACCAGAAAAATACGACGATGATTAAGATAAGAGTTTTTTGATGGTTTCTCATGATATTCATTGTTATTATGCTTCCTTTCAAATTGCAAAGGTACAAAACGGACGGGATGAATACGGCTAAATTAGGAGAAAAACAAACCACAAAAAAAGATCAAGCGTACTTAATGAACAATGTGTGAAGGGTACACTTCTCCCACATTGTCTTTTAAGTACACTTGATCTTGCCTGCTCCACCAGTAACACGTCAAGTTCACCGTTCTATTCATCTTTGGCTATAATCTATCACTCTTTGATAAAATCCACAAGACTTTTTTTATCGTTTTTAGCGAACCGGCTTCATTTTTTTCAAAAACTGTATGGTCTTATTTTGAAAGTTTGATTTCACAAGATACTTTCATAAAATAATTTTTAATTTTTTGTGACAAAAATGGTTGTTAAGTTTATGAAAGCGTGTTACATTATTGTCAAAGCTAAATAGCTGGATACAGTTTGACGTGTTACTGGTCATGCAGGCAAGATCAAATGTACCTAAATGATTCATGTGGGGAAAGTATGTCCTTCTCACAGGGTTATTTAAGTGCGTTTGATCTTTTTTTTGTCACTGTATCTCTTTTCCAATGGCCAATGGAGACTATAACAAAACGAACAGAGGGAGCATGAAAATGGACTACAAGCAAATCGCCCAAGACATTTTAGATCATGTCGGCGGCAAGGAGAATGTATCAGGGTTAACACATTGTTATACCAGACTGCGTTTTATACTAAAGGATAATAAAAAAGCCAATAAAGAAAAAATACTCAAACTGGAAGGCATTATTTCCGTTGTTGAGAATAGTGGACAATACCAAATTGTTATAGGAAATAAAGTCACTAAAGTCTATGATCAACTCATGCTGGTTTTAGATGGCTTGGCTAAAGGGGAAGCAGCTGAGGGAGAAAAACTTTCGCTTGGAAATAAAATTTTGAATACGGTAACAGGAATTTTCACTCCAACGATTCCCGCTATCGCAGCTTCCGGTATGCTAAAAGGAATTTTGGCGATCGCTGTCATGATAGCCGCCTCTTTCTGGGGAACGGATATCAAGACAAATAATACTTATATCATTTTGAATGCGGCTTCAAACGCACTATTTTATTTCTTTCCCATTATTTTAGGCTATGCGGCTGCTAAAGTTTTTAAGGCGAACGAATTTATTGCCATGATTATAGCGGCTACACTATGTTATCCTGATATCGTTACTCTGATGACAGGAGAAAAGGCAGTCACATTATTTGGATTAACCATAACAAAAGCAAATTATGTTTCATCAATTATACCAATCATTCTAGCTGTATTTATTCTTGGATATGTTCAGCGTTACCTGGAAAAGGTCGTTCCAGAAGTATTAAAAATTATCATGGTACCGACTCTTTCATTACTAGTCATGGTCCCAGCAACCTTAATCGTATTTGGACCCATCGGGATTTATATTGGAAACTTTGTGAACTGGATTTATTATTTGATAATGGATTTTAGTCCGATTTTATTAGGGGCCTTCATTGGCGGCATTTGGTGTGTGCTCGTTATTTTTGGTGCCCATAAAACCATCCTGCCAATCGGGATCAATGATGTAGCCCAAACTGGACGGCAGAACCTATTAGCATTTGCAGGAGCAGCGAATTTCTCTCAAGCAGGGGCAGCGTTAGGGGTTTTCCTAAGAACGAAAAATAAAGGATTAAAAACGGTAGCCGCGTCGGCAACCATCACGGCCCTTTTTGGAATTACGGAGCCAGCTATCTATGGGGCAAACCTTCGTCTCAAAAAACCAATGGTATATGCGGTCATTAGTGGTGCACTTGGTGGAGCCTTGATGGGATGGGGCGGATCGTACGGAACAGCCTTTGCCAATCAAGGGGTATTAACCATACCGGTCTATATGGAAGCGGGAACGAAAGCTTTCTTATGCTATTTAATCGGTATTGCCATTGCGTTCTTCGGTGCTTGTTTACTAACAGTTGTTCTTGGTTTTGAAGATTTACCGAGTGAAGAAGGAAAACAGGAAAAAAGCAAAGAAAAATCTCTTGCAGAAGCATCACCTGCTCTAGAAGCCCTAGATGCGGATATTAAGATTCCGTCTCCAATTAAAGGAGAGATCATGCCACTTGCTCAAGTAAGAGATGAAGTGTTTGCATCCGGTGCCCTGGGTGAAGGTATTGCTGTCTATCCAGAGACAGGGGAGGTTGTAGCTCCTTTAGATTGTACGGTTTCCGTATTGTATCCTACTTTGCATGCAATTGGCCTGCAGCTTGATAACGGCGTGGAAATGTTAATCCATATTGGAATAGATACTGTAGAATTAAGTGGTGATGGATTCAAAGCCTATGTAAAAGCTGGCGACCACATCAAACAAGGAACGAAGATTGTTTCATTTGATATACAAGCCATTGAAGCCAAAGGCTATGATCTGACCACTTCCATTATTATTACAAATACGGCACAATACGATATAGTCTCAAGTGTAGAAAATGAACAAGCATCTTGTGAAGACGATTTATTATTGATTAAAAATTAGGAGTGTTAAGAATGAAAAACTTCTTCAAAGAAGACTTTTTATGGGGTGCATCCTCCTCGGCTTTTCAAATAGAAGGAGCTTGGGATGAAGATGGAAAAGGAATGACCGTTGCTGATTTTAATTCGTTTAAAAAATCAGCGGTACAAGCAGATACAAAAACAGCCAGCGACTTTTATCATCATTTTCAAGAAGATATTTTGTTAATGAAGGAACTAGGGCTAAAAACGTATCGGTTCTCCATCGCTTGGTCAAGGATTATTCCTGATGGCGATGGCGAGGTGAATCAAAAAGGGATCGATTTTTACAATAAAGTCATCGATCTGCTGTTGGAAAACGACATCCTGCCTTTTGTCACCTTGTACCATTTTGATTTGCCGTATGCTTTAGTTGAAAAGTATAATGGATGGGAAAGCAGGGAGTGTATCGATGCTTTTGAACGGTACGCAAAAGTTTGCTTTGAAGCCTTTGGTGACCGGGTGAAAAATTGGCAGACAAATAATGAACAAAACTTAATGATTCGAGTTAATGAACGAATGAATATGTACAATGTTCCAAGTGAGAACATTGAAAAGGTCCGCGCGCAAATGGATTACAATATGTTTGTCGCTCATGCACGTGCCACAGTGGCTTGCCATGAAATGATTCCAGATGGAAAAATGGGTCCTGCCGTTTCATCTACCATGACCTATCCAAGTTCAAACCGTCCCGAAGATGTTTGGGCGGCCAGAATGAACGACAATTTTAAAACAAACTATGCTTTAGAAATGTATTGCTTTGGAGAATATCCTGGCTATTATAAGGAATACCTAACAAAGTGCGATTTATATCCTGAAACGGAGCCTGAGGATGAAGAGGTTTTAAAGGCGGCGAAACCGGATTTTATAGCGCTGAATTATTATCGGACCCTGGTGGCCAGCTATCTTCCTGCAGATGACGGCCATCCAGTTGGCACGAAACAAAATGATATCGATTTTGATTTGTATGGGTATTTTAAAAATGAAAAAAATCCTAATTTAATAGCAACGGAGTACGGTGCTCAAATTGATCCGATGGGCTTAAGATTGGTACTGAATGATTATTATCAGAAATACCGATTACCGCTCATTATCACAGAAAATGGTTTAGGAACGGCAGATGAACTAACAGAGGATGGACAAGTTCATGATGATTATCGAATTGATTATCTGAAAAGTCACATCGCAGCTTGCAATGATGCGATTGCAGACGGTGTAGAGCTGTTCGGATATTGTCCATGGTCCGTTATGGATTTATTAAGTTCACATCAAGGCTTTAAAAAGAGATATGGATTTGTCTACATCAACCGGGAAGATCATGATTTGAAAGATTTGCGCCGTATTAAAAAAGACAGTTTTTATTGGTATCAGGATGTTATTAAAAATAACGGCTTAAAATAAAGGCACTGTTAATCGATAGTATTGATTTTTTAAAACTCTGTTGATAGGAGCGGATAAGCTCGACTCCTGCGGGAGTACGCGGCTGGGGGGACCCCGCAGGCGCTTTTAGCGCCAGGGAGGCTCCCCAGCCGCGGGTTTGCTGAGCTTCTTTCGCTGCAATCAACAGCCTTGTTTACAGAGCCAAAATAAAACAATTAAAGGGTAACAGCATATGCAGATACTAAAGGTAATGAATAATTCATTAGTTCTAGCCATAAATGATTCTGGAAACGAATGCATTTTGATGGGAAAAGGAATTGGGTACAAAAAGTCAATTGGGAACGATGTTGAACTGTCTGAAATTCAAAAAACCTTCATATTAAAAGATAAGGCGATGTTAAAAAATTTCGTTCAATTGGCGAGTGAATTAGACGATATTTATTTTAATATCGTAAAAGAAATCATTGAATATGCTAGTGAACATTATGGCATAGAGGTAATGGACTATTTATATCTTTCGCTTTCAGACCATATTGCTTTTGTAGTGAGCAGGGTAAAAGAAGGTATGATGGGGGAAAACTTCAATTATATCGATGTAGTAAAATACCACAAAAGTGAATATGAAGTAGGCAAATATGCTGTAAACTTAATCAATAAAAAGTTAGGAATTCAAATACCGGAAAGCGAAGCATCAGCTATTGGTTTACATTTCATCAATGCCAGCCTAAATTCAAAGTCTTACAATAAACAAAAGGAAATAGTGAAACTTGTTAATAACATAGAAGCTATTGTATCTAGAAAATCCAACATTATATTTGACAAGGAAAGCTTTTCTTACTCAAGGTTTGTTACCCATTTAAATTACTTCGCTGAGAGAATTATTGAGAATCGAGTTTTTGAAGACAAAGACTCGGATATGGTTTATGACCAATTAAGTCAAAGCATGATCCTTGAAGGTGAAATTATTGATAGTATCAGTCAATTTGTAAAGCAGAAATATTCCATTGATCTTACTAAGCAAGAAAAAATATATTTGATAATACACATTCACCGTATTATGGGCGAGATAAAAAACAGGGCGGATTTTCAATAATCCAAGTGCTGTCTGTCCAGCTTTACATTTGAGTTTTAAGACTCTCAGCTAATTAAGCTGAGGGTCTTTTATTTTAATCCGTTAGATGATGTTTCACCGCGTATAGCGCGGCCTGTGTCCGGTCAGCCAGTTCAAGCTTGGCCAACACATTGGATACATGGGTTTTTACCGTCTTTTCCGTTATAAAGAGGGATGCTGCTATTTCCTTATTGCTTTTTCCTTTGGCTATTTCTTTTAAAACATCCAATTCACGCTTCGTTAATTCGCCAAGAGGATTTTTCTGAGGTTTGCTTTTATTGGAAAGGATGGTCAGTAAGTGGGAAGTGGCCTTAGGATGGAGTTGATTCTCACCACTCACCATCTTTTTGATGGATAACACCAGTTCATCAGGCTGGATATCTTTGAGCTGATATCCGGAAGCACCAGCCTCTAGTGCAGGGATGACATGGTCCTGGTCGGAAAAGCTAGTGAGCATCATGATTTTGATATCCGGGTGCTCCTGGATAATGGCCCGGGTCGCCTCAATCCCGTCCATTTCTGGCATGGCTAGATCCATTAAGATGACTTCTGGCTTTAAAAGCATGGCCAGTTCCACGGCTTCTTTGCCATTCGCAGCTTCCCCGACGATGTCCATGTCCTTTTGGGTCCGAAGAAACAAAACCAGTCCTCTTCTGACCACATGGTGGTCGTCCGCGATCAATACTCGTATATTCATTCCATGTTCCCCCTAAAACGGAATGCGGATATGGATTTCTGTCCCTCTCCCAGGTTCGCTATGTAACTGGAACTGGCCATGTAAGCTTTCCGTCCGTAATTTCATATTTTTTAATCCTAAAGAAGGGATCTCCACATTGTCCTCGTAATGAAAACCGCAGCCGGCATCTTTGATGGTTAACATGACGTGATCACTGAAAGCTTGAAACAGGAGGGACACATCTGTTGTTTGGGCATGCTTTTTGCAGTTGGCCAGTGCCTCCTGTCCGATGCGCCAGAGGGCCTCTTCTACTTTACTGGGAATGCTGGCGGCACCGGTTACTTTTGTTAGAATGGACAAGCCAAGCATATCCGCATAACTTCTGAGCGCACTGATAAGTCCATTTTCCAAACCTTGGGGCCGCAGCTGCCAAATGAGGGCCCGCATTTCGCCGAGTGCCTCCTGGGCCATATCTTGGATGTAATCAAACGTTTGTTTCATATTTTCATCTTCGGTCATTTCGACTCCCGCCCGTGCGGTAAGGCTCAAGGAAAATAACAGCTGATTGACGGAATCATGCAGGTCCCGTGCCAGACGGTTCCGTTCGGCAACAAGGGCATTTTCCTGCTCCTGTTGCGTCAATTTGATCCGTTTAAGGGCGGTTCCGATTTGATAGGCAACGGCCTCAAGCAAGGCCAATTCATTTTTTTCAAAATGGGTTTTATGGGGAGACCCGACATTTAAAATACCAAACCGTTCATTCCCTGCCCTTAGTGGGACGGTCGCATGGTGGGTGAGGCCGCAGGTTTCCCCTGCATTTTCCTCAAGGGCTTCCTCGATGCGTTTGCATTCCATAATATTTGTTGCTTTATTCAATGTTCGGTTGTTGTATTTATTGACACACCAGCACTTGCCACGGCACATCCGCCGCTTGTTGTCACTTGCAAGGGCAGGGGGAAGGGCTTCTTCCGCAGCCAAATGATGCGTGCCGGTCCCATCGATTAGAAAAATCCAGCCAGTTTGCAATCCTGTAACATGGAGGAGTTTTTTCAATACACCGGACAACACGGTGGTGGTGTCAATTCCTTCATTCAACAGCTCAGCGATTTCCTTGAGAATGCTGATTTCTTCAAATTCAACGGACATGTTTTCATCCTCCTCCGTCCAGGCAGCTATCACTATCATTATAGCTCATATTTATTAAAAAATTGTTAATAGTTTGGAAACTATTAACAAACTCGCCGATCACTTAGATGAAGGACAAAGTTCACGGTGAATAGGGTAAAATGCTTTTCATTTGGCTGATGAAGGACAAAACTCAGAACAAACGGGGAGGAAATGTCCTTCATCCTTAAACCATGCAGCTATGTTTTCAAAAATTCCAGCACCTCGTAATCGGGTCCTTCAAAAAAGGCAGTCTTCCAGCCGTTATCAAGATTGTAGGGTCCCTCTATTAATCGGCTTGCCTTAAATCGGGATAGGACCTCCTCAAGATCGCTAACCTCAAAGCACAAGTGAACGTTTCTCTCTACAGGTATTTCCTTAGTTGAAAGAATCAGCTCCAGCCGAATATCTTCTAAAATAAGAAACACAATCTCTTCCCCCATAAAACTCATCCGGTCTTCCTCCTGGAATCCAAGAAAATTTTGATAGAATGCAACTGACTTATGCAAATCACGCACTTCAAGGGCAAAGTGATGGAACCTCATGAAGTAAACCTCCCATCAAATAATTAAATTCATGTCTCCAAACTCGTGCCATAAATAACGTGAAGCAATCGCTTGCTGGTACGCGTGGAGGAGCTGCGGTTCGGGGACAAAGGCGGACAGCATATCCAGGTGACTGGCCTTCGGTTCATGAAAGCCCGTAAGGATACCATCGGCCATTTTTAAAGGATACTTCGAATCAATGTACAAATTGGTTACCCCCGACAATGATCCTGCCGCTATTGCCGTTTCAAGAGCGCGGACCACGGTTGTGCCCACGGCAATCACCCTTTTACCGGAAGCTTTCGTCTTGCAAATCCGGTCCATGGTGGATGCTGAAACGTGGTATTCTTCATCATTTTCTTCAGGTGTCTGGTGCCACTTGTCATCAAGCAAATAGCTTAACCCTGTATGCAATTGGATAAAATCTACTTGGATCCCTTTACGCTGCAGCTTGAATAACAGCTCCCAGCTAAAGGCCCTGCCGGCAGAGGGCATTTCCACAGAACCGGGATGGCTGGCAAACACCGTTTGGTAGTAGTCCAGGCTCCAAGGAACATCAATATATTCGTAGCGGACCGGCTCCCCAAGAGAATAGATACAATTATATAAATCCATTCCTTTTTTATTGAATTGAATCAATTTTAATGGTGAGTTGTTTTTTTCACCAATCACAATGGCAGATAAGTCAGACGAAAAGAACAAGATATCATCTGTATAAACAGGCGAGGTTACTATCAATGCCTCCCAAATATCCTCACTTTGCCGTCGGGCAAGGCGGACTTCAAATGCTGTTCCGGCAGGGTCGGTGGCTGCTCGCAGGACCGCGGGAATCGTCCGGCTGTTATTTAATAGGACCAGGTCGCCGGTCTGCAGATAGTCGGGCAGGTTATAAAAAAAGTCATGCCGGACCTTCCCGGTCAAACGATCGAGGACCATCATCCGGACGTGATCCCGTCTCAAACCCCGCTTTTCCGGGGGAAGGGAGGCATTAAGTTCATCTGGAACATAAAAATTCAATGCGTCGCCAGCCATTATAATTCCTCCCATGCCTGGGCTTCGAACCGTTGCCCGTTTGTTCCATAGGACTGATCAGATGCAAGATGCAAGAAGATTGGGACAACATCCTCCGGCTTAGCGAGCGGATAATCACAATTAGGTACTGCCAGCCGATGCATTTCGGTATCCATTTCTCCCGGGTCGACCATGTTGACCCGGACATTGGTTTCGCTCAATTCGTCTGCCCATGTTTGGGTAACGCCCTCAATGGCAAACTTCGATATCCCATAGGCCCCCCAGCCGGCATAACCAATATGTCCCGCTTCAGATGTCACATTGATAATCGACCCTTCATTTCGTGTTAACATCCCTGGCAGAACCCTGCGGGTAACGAGAAATGGGGAAATGGCATTTACCCGCAGTACCTCAGCAAATTCCTCTTCAGGGTAATCCAGCAGCAATGGCATTGGACTTGGACCCAATATCGAGGCATTATTAATTAAAACATCGATACGGCCAAACTTTGCCTCAGCTACTGACACAAACCTCTCTACATCCCTGGAGAAAGAGATATCCGCCGTAACCGCCAGCACCTCAGCCCCCAAGTCCTCTGCTTCTTGCTTTACTTTTAACAGGCTTTCCTCCGTTCTGGAGCAAATCGCAAGCCTTGCTCCGACCTTAGCAAACGCCAAGGTTAAAGCTCTGCCCAATCCTTTGGAGGCACCGGTGATCATAACTGTTTTTTGCTTCATTTTGATCTCCCCTTTTTTCTTGTTACTATAAGAATAGCTATTTATGGAAGTTTCCCACTCGGGAAAAAGCTTGAATTTTTTCTATAACTTTTGACCGAGGTACGGAAAACACAGGCCTTAACATAAGATGAACTTTTTGTTAGGGCTTCCAAAATAAATAGCTTTTCTTTTCAATCTGTTCTAGTATACTAGTATGCAAAGGCGAGTGAACGATAAGAAAAACGTTTGCTCTATATGTAAATAAAAAGAGCTATATTATAATGGAATAAACAGAAACTTTTATCGTTCATATGGGAGTGTAACGCACATGTTTACAGTAAAGGCAAAACTGCCTGGTGAGAACAATCGGGATTATGCATACAGAATCATTAAAGAGGCCATTATGTCGTTAGAATTAAAGCCAGGTCAAACAATCAGTGAAATTGAGCTTGCTGAAGCACTGCAACTTTCTCGTACACCGATTCGGGAAGTAATGGCGAAACTAAGGGAAGAGCATTTGGTGGAAGTGATTCCCCAAGTAGGGACATATGTTTCAAAAATTAAGCCCAAGTTAATTGAGGAAGCGGCTTTTGTCCGGATTACATTAGAAAAAGAGATACTGAGATTGTCATGTGATTCTTTTCCAGACAATAAGCTACTCGAGTTAAAGGGCAATGTAGCACAACAGGAATTGCTGTTGGGCAATAAAGAGATGGAGTGGAAGTTTCATCAATTAGACAAAGAATTTCACTTTATTATATTTGCTGGAAACAATAAAGAGAATGCCTGGGAAGCGATTACCCGATTAAGTACCCATTACAACCGGATGAGGCTGCTCTCCGAGATGGAACATAGTTTTGATGAGGCCATCATGCAGCATAAAAAATTTATTGAAATCATTGAAAACCAACAAACGGAAAAGGTCGAACAAATCATCAGACAGCATATTATCGAGCCGATTAAGCTCTGGGAAGACTTGTACAAAGATAATAGCCCGTATCGAGATTACTTTGATCATACTAATAAAATGCCAGTATTCTGATTCAATCGGAATACCGGTTTTTTTATTTGTCTCTGTAATAACTGAATGTTGATTCCATTGTGTTTAAAAAATAAACGGAAGAATTCCGTTTAAATTGGAAAATACCCATATTTCTTTAATTATAAGGGGAGCTTTTCCGTTTATATTGTCCTAATCGTTGGATTTTGTCTTATTTAGAGCAGTTAACCGAAATATCTCCGCTTATATTTGGTCCTTAAGCTTCCTTTAAATAGATTAGCCGGAAAATTTCCGCCTATGAATTCTCATACCTACTCGAACATCAACAACAATTTTGAAAACGCTATAATATCTTTTGCTATTTCATGAACTAGATATTGTCACCACTCAAAAAGTATGCTAGTATACAAGTATGCAAGAGAAGGCGGATAAATGAGGGCACTAAGTAATAGAAATAACGTCTCCCTAGTGTTGGGAGTTGACCCCTTGTCTATTCGTATAGTAATTGGAATTAACTAGCTAAAAAACTAAACCAGCATCTTTTGAAAGAGAAATCTGATGAGGTGATTCATATGTTGCAAAAGTTTGAAGTATTAAGCGAAATGCACAAAGGTTACGCAGTGGCTGTTATTCGAGGTAAAAACAAAGAGGATGCCGTTGAAATTTCCAAACATGCTTTTAAAGGCGGAATCCGTTCACTTGAAGTTACATTTACCACACCTGGTGCCGAAGAAGCGATCCGTGAACTGGCCCAATTGGGAGAATCGCAAATGATTGTTGGGGCTGGCACCGTTTTGGATGCTCCAACCGCTAGAATAGCAATTTTAAACGGGGCCCGTTACATTGTCAGCCCACATTTTGATAAGGAAATTTCGTTAATGTGTAACCGCTATACGGTGCCATATTTGCCAGGCTGTGGCTCTGTCACAGAAATCATGGAGGCCCTTACTTACGGCTCAGATGTTATTAAACTATTCCCAGGCAGCTTAATGGGTCCATCTTTTATTAAAGATGTCAAAGGTCCGATTCCACATGCGCAATTAATGCCTTCAGGCGGTGTTAGTATCGACAATGTGGACCAATGGATGAAAAATGGCGCCTTTGCTGTTGGAATGGGCAGTGCGCTGACAAAAGGCGTGACCAACGGAGATTACAGTTCGGTGGAACGGGCCGCACGCGAGTTCATGGACCGTATCGAATCGATAAAGGCCGGGCAGTAATCGGAAGAGTACACCGTTCAATCTAACAGGAAAGGAAGTTTGGTATGGGAACATTTATTCATGAAAATTTCATGTTAAATAATCAGACAGCGATAGATTTATACCATCAGTATGCCAAAGACATGCCTATATACGACTATCATTGTCACCTATCTCCTAAAGAGATTGCTGAAAACCGAAAGTTTCATAATATGACAGAACTCTGGCTCTCCGGCGATCATTACAAGTGGAGAGCGCTAAGGGCCCATGGTGTGGACGAGCGCTATATTACCGGTGATGCCAGCGATAAAGACAAGTTCATGGCATGGGCGAAAACAGTCCCTTATACGCTTGGGAATGCCCTTTATCACTGGACTCATCTGGAGTTGAAAAAATATTTTGGCATTGAAGAACTATTAAATGAGGAGACGGCCGAAAAAATCTGGAACCAATGTAACGAACTGCTTCAGCAGGATGACTATTCGGTACAAGGATTAATCAAGCGTTCCAACGTCAAGGTGATTTGCACAACGGATGATCCGACAGATGATTTATCCTACCATGAACAAATCGCTAAACAAGAGGACTTCCCCGTGAAAGTTCTGCCAACATTCCGGCCGGATAAGGGTTTAGAGATTAATAAGGACACATTTGTTCCGTTTGTACAGTTGCTTGAACAAGTAAACCATCAAACCATTTCTTCCTTTGAGGAGTACTTGCAGGCACTAGAAAAGCGGGTTGAATACTTCCATCAAAAAGGATGCCGGATTTCCGACCATGGCTTAGGGCAAATTCCATATGCAGAGTTTGAACCAAGTGAGCTGGATGCGATTTTTGCGGAAGGAAGAAACGGACAGAAAGTAAGTTTAGAAGCTGAAATGAAGTTCAAAACGGCCATTTTGCTCTTCCTTGCTAAATGCTATAAGGAAAGAGATTGGGCGATGCAAATTCACTTTGGTGCCATTCGGAACAACAACACAAGAATGTTCAGAAAACTAGGCCCGGATGCAGGTTATGATTCGATTAATGACCAAGGGGAAGTGGCGGCACCGTTAAATGCCCTGCTTGATGCCTGCGACCGGGAAAATCAACTGCCAAAAACGATTCTGTACAATCTTAACCCTATATATAACGATTTGATTGGAAGCACGATTCAAAACTTCCAATCGGAGCCGGGCGTAGAAGGCAAAATCCAATTCGGATCCGGCTGGTGGTTTAATGATACAAAACCAGGGATGATTCGGCAGCTGACCGCTTTGGCCGATCAGGGACTGCTAATGCACTTTGTCGGAATGCTGACCGATTCCCGAAGCTTTATCTCATACAGCCGTCATGAATACTTCCGCCGTATCCTTTGCAATGTAATCGGCAACTGGGTCGAAGAAGGCGAGATCCCGAATGACCAAGCTTTGTTGCAGAAGCTGGTGGAAAATATCTGTTTCAACAACGCAAAGAACTATTTTAATATCGAATTACACAATTAGGAGGAACTATATATGGAAATGTCTTTTCGCTGGTATGGTAAAACCGACTCGATTTCATTGGAATACATTCGTCAAATCCCTGGGATGAAAGGAATCGTCACTGCTATTTATGATATCCCGGTTGGGGAAGCATGGCCTTTGGATAAAATTGAAGAATTAAAAAATACAGTGGAACAAGCTGGTTTAAGAATATCGGTGATTGAGAGCGTACCTGTTCATGAAGATATCAAAATCGGCCTGCCAACCCGTGACAAATATATTGAAAACTATAAAGAAACCATTCGCAATCTTGGCAAAGTCGGGATTCCGGTGGTCTGCTATAACTTTATGCCAATCTTTGACTGGACCCGTACTGATTTAGAATATCGTCTTCCAGATGGTTCCACCGCGCTTATTTTTGAAGAAGAAGTGGCAAAGAAAATGGACCCGCTGACAGGTGAGCTATCCCTCCCGGGTTGGGATTCCAGCTATAAGAAAGAAGACTTGCAAGTTCTATTTGACCATTATAAAAAGGTGGATCATGAAAAACTGTGGGAAAACCTCGGATACTTTATTAAGGAAATTATTCCTGTGGCCGAAGAAGCCGGTGTAAAAATGGCCATACATCCAGATGATCCGCCATTTGACATCTTTGGACTACCACGCGTCATTACAAACAAAGAAAATCTTGAAAGATTTATCAATCTTTATGACAGCCCGTATAATGGCTTGACCATGTGCAGCGGTTCTCTTGGGTCAAATCCTGACAATGACTTTCCGGAAATGCTTCGCTATTTCGGTAAAAAGGGCCGGGTTAACTTCGTTCATGCCCGTAACGTGAAGCTGACCGGAGGTATGTCATTCGAGGAATCTGCCCATCTGTCCAGTGCCGGCTCCATCGATATGTACGAAGTCATCCACGCGATGGCGGACTTTGACTATACGGGTCCAATTCGCCCAGACCACGGAAGAATGATTTGGGGCGAAACTGGAAAACCAGGTTACGGATTATTTGACCGTGCATTGGGTGCAACTTATCTCAACGGTTTATGGGAAGCGGAACAGAAAAATAGAAAATAATAGCTAACTTAGAGGAGGCAGAATCATGACAGTTCCATTTAAAGTAGATTTAACGGGGAAAGTAGCCGTTGTAACTGGCGGCGGCGGTGTATTAGGTTCTTATTTTGCAAAAGCTTTGGCAGAATGCGGTGCAAAAGTAGCAATCTTGGATTTAAATCAAGAGCCTGCTGACAATGTAGCAAATGAAATAAAAGCGGCTGGCGGAACCGCCATTGGTGTTGCGGCTAACGTCTTAGACCGAGAAGCTTTGGAACAAGCCAGAGCGATTGTCGAAACAGAACTTGGCGCATGTGACATTCTTCTAAACGGTGCCGGCGGAAATAATCCGCGCGGAACGACCGATGATGAATTCTACAATGCAGAAGCAGTGAAGAAAAATCCGGAACTAAAAACATTCTTTGAACTCGATCCAAAGGGAGTTGGCTTTGTATTTGACTTGAACTTCCTTGGCACACTGCTTCCTTCTCAAGTATTTGCTAAGGGGATGATTGAGAAAGAGGGTTGCTGCATTATCAATGTATCATCGATGAATGCTTACACGCCTTTAACCAAAATTCCTGCGTACAGCGGAGCGAAAGCTGCCATCAGTAACTTTACCCAATGGCTGGCTGTCTACTTTGCCAAAGCTGGCATCCGTGTCAATGCCATCGCACCAGGATTTTTAGCAACAAAACAAAATGAAAAATTACTGTTTAACGAAGATGGAACCCCAACGGCAAGAACCGGAAAAATTCTTAACAGCACACCAATGGAACGGTTTGGTGAGCCGGAGGAATTAATCGGCGGCTTATTGTTCCTTGCCAGCCAAGAAGCAGCAAGCTTTGTGACAGGCGTTGTCCTTCCAATCGACGGTGGATTCTCATCTTACACAGGAGTGTAATAGACAATAACTCAAATAGAAAGGTTGCTAGTCTAACTTTTAGTGGATTAGCAGCCTTAAAATTTACTTTCCGGCAACGTTGTTGAGCCCAAATAAAGAGGTGTTATCAATGAAAAATAAGATTGAAGATTTTCAGAAAACAAAAGAGTTCTTAGTCTGTGTGGATTCTGACGGATGCGCCATGGACACGATGGATGTTAAACATTACAAATGCTTTGGTCCGGAGGCCGTAAAGGTATGGAACCTCCATTCTATTGAAGAACGATTTCTGAAAGTCTGGAATGATATCAATTTATATACAAAAACAAGGGGCATCAACCGCTTTAAAGGGGTTGTCACCACATTTGAAGCCCTTGAGGCAGAAGGCATTTCGATGCCTGACATCTCTTCCTTTAAAAAATGGACGGAAACTACACCCGAATTATCCAATCCTGCCCTCGAGCGGGAAATTGAAAAGACCAATGACCCACAGTTAAAGCAGGCACTCGAGTGGAGCCATGCGGTAAACCGAGCAATCGGACAATTATCTGGAGAAGACCATCCGTTTGAAGGAGCCAGGGAAGGCCTAGAGGCGGCAGCTAGGGTTGCTGATTTGGCAATTGTATCGTCGGCCAATGGCGGAGCAGTTTTAGACGAATGGACAAGACATGAGTTGGCTCCTAATGTGTCTGTTATGCTTGGTCAAGAAGCTGGAACAAAGGCACATTGCATTACCGAATTGAAGAAGTTCGGCTACGAAAATACTCAAGTCCTTATGGTTGGAGACGCCCCTGGTGACTTGGATGCGGCCAATAAGAACGGCGTCTTGTATTATCCAATCCTAGTTGGCAAAGAAAAATTCTCTTGGGAACGCTTCAAGCATGAGGCTCTGGGGAAATTGTTGGATGGCAGCTTTGCTGGAGACTATCAGCAGCAATTAATCGACGAATTTAATGATAACTTGAAATAAGGAGAGGCAGCTGTAATGAAACCAAAAATAGCAACAAACATTCCTATGCCCAAGGTTGATTTAAAAGCAAAGCCCTACAATCTTTCCGATGAAGAGATCCGATGGGTAAAAGATACGATTGCAGGCCTGTCGGATGAAGAAAAAATCGGCCAATTATTCGTGAATCTGTTTTTCTTTGGCGGGGATCAGTTTAGTGGAAACCAATTGACCAACGAAGATATCCTGAAGAAATACCATATCGGCGGTGCGCGTTATATGAACGGAACAGCCGAACAGGTTCAAGATTTAATTAATGAATTGCAATCGTATTCTAAGGTTCCTCTATTAGTGGCCGCTAACTGTGATTCAGGCGGTAATGGGGCTATGAAAGACGGCACTTACGTTGCAAAGGCTGCTATGTGTGAAGCTTCCGGTGATGAACAGGTATCATTTGACGCCGGCTATGTAAGCGGCCGTGAAGAAGTGGCCATCGGTGTGAACTGGAATTTCGACCCTTGTGTCGATATCCTTAAAAACTGGAGAAATACTATTGTCAATACGAGGGGCTATGGCACCAAGGCGGAAACTGTCATTAAGCATACGAATGCCTACATTAAAGGGTTACGGGAGAGCAATGTAGGGGTTTGTATTAAACACTGGCCAGGGGACGGAACAGAAGAACGTGACCAACATCTTGTATTAGGTGTGAATGAATTATCGGTGGAGGATTGGGAAGAATCTTTTGGCCAAGTTTACCGCAACCACATTGAAAATGGCGTCCATTCCATCATGGCTGGCCATATTGCTTTGCCTGAATATCAAAAGCAGTTGGTTCCGGGATTAGAAGATAAAGATGTTTTACCTGCCACATTAGCTCCGGAATTAATTAATGGACTTTTAAAAGGTAAATTGGGCTTTAATGGTTTGGTTGTTACAGATGCGACTCATATGTTAGGGATGTCTTCAGCCATGCGCCGTGAAGATTATGTACCGCAAGCGATTTCTGCCGGCTGTGATATGTTCCTCTTCTTTAATGATATTGATGAAGATTATAACTTTATGTTAAACGGCTATAAAAATGGGATCATTACGGCAGAACGGCTTCAGGATGCCCTAGAAAGAATTTTAGGACTGAAAGCGGCAATTGGCCTTCATAAAGCCCAAAAAGAAGGCACCTTATTGCGGTCAAAAGAGGAGTTAAAAGTAGTCGGCTGTGAGGACCATGTTAGCCGTGCGAAAGAAGCAGCAGATAAAGGGATTACCCTGGTTAAAAATACCTTTGATCAGCTGCCAATTCGTCCAGAAACTCATAAACGAATTCGCCTGTATTTCTTAGAAGGTGAAAAAGGCGGTATCTACGAGGCAAACTCCAAAGTTCTAGATTTCATTGTGGAAGAGCTAGAAAGACGTGGTTTTGAAGTAACCGTAAATGACGGTACGACCCGTATTAAAGGATCGACATTGAAATACCGTGAAGAAGTAGATGCAGCCCTTATCTTTGCAGATGTGATTGGCTATGGGGCGCAAAACAACTACCGCATCCAATGGAAAACTGCCATGAGTAATGAAGTCCCTTGGTATGTCCATGAAGTTCCGACGGTGTTTGTATCACTAAACTTCACGACTCATTTAACAGACGTGCCAATGGTGAAAGGCTATATCAATGCCTACAATAATGATGAAATCACGATCTCAACAACCATAGATAAACTGATGGGAGAATCCGAATTCAAAGGAACTCCAAACGAAAATGTCTGGTGCAACAAGTGGCAGACCCGGCTTTAAGAAATGCATATAGCAAACCCAACGCCGTTTTGAACCATCAACGGCGCTTGGGGGTTTTTTATATAGGGGCGTTTGCCGGAAAGTTTGAATGCCCTTAAGTCGTATAAGAGATTGATAGGAGGAGGATGAAACATGCGGAAGAAAATCAACCTAAATCAAGGATGGAATTTCATTAGACAAGATGTGGCCAATGCCATGGACAAAATTTTTGATGATGATAATTGGGAAGTCGTTCATGTCCCGCATACATGGAATGCGATGGATGGCGCCAACGGATTTGATTATTATAAAGGGGCTTGCTGGTACCGCAAAGAGTTTACGGTTGAAACAAAGGACCAGGCCAATAAGGTGTTTATTGAATTTAACGGTTCTAACAGTGTGACAGATGTTTATGTAAACGGCCGGCATTTTGGCCAGCATAGGGGCGGTTACTCCATTTTCCGTTTTGATATTACAGAGGCTGTTGAGTTTGGCAAAAAGAACACGCTGGCAGTCAAAGTTGACAATACCGTATATGAAGACGTTTATCCACAAATGGCGGACTTTACGTTTTATGGCGGGATTTACCGAGATGTCAATTTAGTTATCAGCAATCCGGTCCATTTTGACTTGTTGGACTATGGGACACAAGGGGTCTATCTTGTGCAGGATCAAGTTTCGGATCAACAAGCCTCAATGACGGTCCGTGCAAGAATAACCAATGACCAAGTTGAAGACAAAAAAGTAAGACTATGGGCGGACCTGCTGGATGCACAAGGGAACAGCGCGGCCTATGCTGCAAAGGAAGTCTTCTTGGCTCCAGGTGAGACCCAAGTAGTCGAAATACCAGCTGTTATCGAAAATCCAACTTTATGGAACGGTAGAAAAAATGCTTATCTGTACCGGGCAAAAGTAACCTTAACCAGCTTTAATGACACAATCGATGAGGTGGATATCCCTTTCGGTGTCCGGTACTTTAATGTCGACCCAGAGCAAGGCTTTTACTTGAATGGCGAACATCTTCCATTGTATGGTGTTTCCCGGCACCAGGACCGTAAAGACATGGGCTGGGCCATTACCAAAAAAGAGCATACAGAAGACATGGAATTGATTAAAGAGATTGGCGCCACATCGATTCGCTTGGCACACTACCAGCATGATCAATATTTCTATGATTTATGTGACCAAGAAGGGATGGTGGTTTGGGCAGAAATTCCGTTTATTTCAATCATGTCCAAAACGGAATTAGAGGGCATCAATCCAAAACAGCAAATGACAGAATTAATCCGCCAGAACTTTAACCATCCATCGATTATGTTTTGGGGCATCCAAAACGAGATTCAAATTGGCGGCGACCGTCCGGAAGTCAGAAGGCTTGTCAAAGAATTAAACGAGCTGACAAAGAAGGAAGACCCGACAAGACTATCGACGATGGCCAATGTGATGTTCGTGGAAGAAGAGGATGAGTACAACTTCATAACCGATATTGTCGGCTATAATAAATACTATGGCTGGTATACCGGTAAATCTGAGGACTTTGGTCCATGGATGGACAGATATCATAAAACGAATCCAAATGTTTGCCTGGGTATCTCCGAATATGGAGCGGAAGGGATTCTTCAGTACCATACCAATGTTCCACAGGTAAAAGACTATTCGGAAGAATATCACGCCCTGTATCATGAAACCGTTTGGGGAATTTTTTCAAAACGTCCCTATCTCTGGGCCACCTATGTGTGGAACATGTTTGACTTTGGTGCTAATATCCGTGATGAAGGCGGCGTAAAGGGCAGGAATAATAAAGGCCTGATCACGTACGATCGTAAAATCAAAAAAGACGCCTTTTATTTGTATAAAGCCAACTGGTCAGATGAAAAATTTGTTCATATCACAAGTAAACGATTTGTGGACAGGCCGGATCGTGTGATTACCGTAAAAGTATACTCCAACTGTGACCAAGTGACCCTTTATGTGAATGGAGCGGAAGCAGGAACGAAATCGAGTGACAACCATGTGTTTATTTTTGAAAGTGTTGCTTTAAATGAAGGAATCAATGAGATTAAAGCGGTTTCCAATCAAGATGGTGCTGTCTTGACGGATGTGGCTAGATTCAATAAGGCCGCTGAACCAAATCCAAGCTACGAAGCGCCTGAGGCAGATAAAGGTGGAATTGTCGGCAACTGGTTTACGATGCCGGAACTCGACGATGACATAGAAGTAGAAGAACTGATGATTACCGAGGATGTATATTCAACTCGTGACACCATCGAAAAACTTTTGCAAAATGAAGAGGCTAAGGCTGTACTTGAAAAGTATCTAGGCACGAAATTTATCGATAGCCCTTCCTTTGAGATGATGAAGTCGATGAAGCTGGATGTACTGGCGACGATGGCCGAGGATGTCCTGACTGAGAAAGTATTGTATCGATTGAATAAAGAGTTAACGAAGATCAAGAGATCATAATTCAAAAATAGGGCTGTCCATTAAGGGGTATGACTCCACGCCTAGACCTTTGCTTTTTGGACAGCCCTTGACTGCTATATCGCCATTGATTTTGTTTCTTGTGCGGTTTGAAGAGTCAGCTTTGGCACGTCCAAGAAGCGCTGAAGGGCAAACGCACAAGCCCCCATGATACAAGCCTTATCCCCCAGTCCGGACAGGACAATTTGGGAGTATTGACTGACGGAGGAATGCAGATGGCTTTCAATCCACTTAACGGCGTCAGGAAAATTGGCCAGAATCTCACTATTAATCACAATGATTTCCGGATTATATAAATTGATGATATTGTTAAGGCCAATGGACACATAGGGAATAAACTGCTTTATTTGCTCGTAAACCGCGGTGTTTTCTTGTGCCATCAACGCTAACACCTGATCGCGTTTCAGCGGTTCCCCGCCTAAAGCAGTTGAAAGCTGTTTAATCAGAATGGGCTCGGAAGCATAAAGTTCCCAACAGCCTTTGTTTCCACAGCTGCATGTTTTTCCATCTAACGACACGATCATATGCCCCATCTCACCTGCGTAGCCGTGGTAACCGCGATGAATTTCCCCATCCACAATGATTCCTGCGCCAATACCGGATGATAAAATGATGTTTACGAGATTATTACTGGAGTGGAATTTAAATACCCTTTCTGCATAAGAAGACAAATTGGCATTGTTTTCAATGTAAATTTCCAAATCAAGTTTATCTTGTAAGTCTTGTTTAAGATTTTTGCTGCGCCAGCCGTATTTTGGAATGAAGTAGATGCTTTCATCTTTACTGACAGTTCCGTGTACACCAAGCACCACACCAACCAATCCATAACGGCTGTCGGGGCATTTTTTTCGATACTTCTTAATTTGTTTAATTAGCACGCTGACAATATTTTCGTATTCATGGGAGGCTGGGAACTCCATGTGACTGTGCCTCGGGTTTCCTTGTAAATCAGCCAGCGTAAAATGAATCACTTCATAATCCAAATCAATTCCCAATGTATAGCCAGCTTCATGGTTGATGGACAGCATAATGGGCTTTCTGCCTACATTATGGTGTTCCATTTGTGTCTCAATCACTAGGCCTTCATCTAATAAATCGACCACTTGAGCAGAAACAGTGGCTTTATTAAGACCGGTGATTTTAGATAAATCCGCGCGTGAAATCATCCCGTGTTCGATAATTTTCTCGAGGATGATCCCCCTATTGATTTTTTTTATATAGGCACCATCACCTGTAACCACATTGCATCCTCCTAGACTATATTGTAACTAGATATTAAAGTTCGTTCTAGAAATCGTTTACGTATATAAATAAGCATTAATATTATAGCAAAAATACACTGACCTATCAGCCTCGATATTATTTTAGAAAAAAAGATAGCCAACTTTTGGCTATCTTTATCTGTATGTGCAGCAGTTATCTTCTTTATAAATTTAGGCAATTCTTTTTGCAGCTAAATCTTCAGCCAGCTGAAGGGTGCGTTTTTTGGATAATGGATATCCAAATGCGATGACAGCGAAAACGATGATTAAAAAGATGGCAGGCACCAAGGTACCAAGTGTATGAATTCCATGAAGCGTATTTGCAGTTTGGGCTTTTAACGCTGGGTTATAACCAACCATTCCCAGTGCAGCACCCCCAACTCCGCCGGCAACAGCTTGTCCGACTTTACGGGCAAAAGAATAGAGTGAGTAAATCGTACCGTCTTCACGAAGACCGGTTACATATTCATGATAGTCGACAAGGTCAGTAACAAACGCCCAGATGACTAGGTTAAAGATACCATAACCGAACATGCCGATGGATAAAATTCCAAGGAATTGCATGCCAGTTAAATTTGGCAATAGATATAGTAGGAAATAAACAGTTGCGGCAAGCAGGATTCCGCCAGAGGCAACTTCCTTTTTACCAAATTTTGCAACAAGCGGCTTAATCATTGGCATAGCAATAAATACGGTAACAGCTTGAACCAGGTTTACAAGGCTTAAAGCTTTTGCATTTCCAAAGTAATCTTTGTACAAGTAAGTGTTAACGGCACCAATCAACATGAAGCAAATTAAGAAAAGAAGCGCTGCAATTAAGAACCAAATCAACGGTTTGTTTTTGCCAAGGCCTTTTAAGGTTTTTCCAAGGTTAACTTTTGGCTTTTCTGATTCATCCAACACAATTCGTTCTACTGTCATGGTATAACATGCCATATAGCAAGAAATCGCTAAAACACCAAAGATTACTGCGCCCATTATGAAGCGATTTGCATCTGCATGGTTATTAACAAACAGAATCATTGGGCCAGCAACGCCGATGACTAACCCGGCAAGTGAAGCACCTAAAGATCTCCAGCTGGAAAGCGTTGTGCGTTCTACAGGATCGCTGGAAATAACAGAAGCCATTGAGCCGTAGGGGATATTAACCGTACTATACAAAGTCCCCCAAAGAATATACGTTGCGTAAGCATAGGCGATATAAAATCCATTGGACATGCCAGGGATATGAACAAACATTAACACACCGGAAATAACAAGCGGGAATGACATCCTAAAGATCCAAGGTCTAAACTTACCATTTTTTCCGGCCTTTCTTGTATCAATAAAGCGTCCCCAAGTAATATCGGCCACTGCATCCCATAGTCTTGCAACTAAGAAGAGGGTACCAACCAATGCAGGACTAAGATGATAGACGTCAGTATAGAAGACCATCAAAAACGATGCGGCAAAGATAAAAAAGAAATCGTTTCCAAAATCACCAAACAAATAACCAAGCTTGTCTTTCATTCCAAAAGGACGATGTTGTGATTGCGATACAGGAGAAGAAGTTTTTACAATAGGTTGAGCCATTATGGTTCCCTCCAAATCAATATAAAAATAAATCCTAAGGCTAATGAATTGCTTTAATCATGTCATCTCGAGATTGGGTAATTAATTGGTTTAACCAACAAACTAATTACTGTGAATTTAGAATAACACCGGTAAAATGAAACCGTCAACAAAAAGTTTGAAAACGCTAAAAAAAGTTTGTGCACCTTTGAACAAATTGTTACAAATACCACGGTATAAAGCTGATGGGAACGTTTAAAAAACGGTATCCAGTGGTTTCATGCAGGATAAAAATTGGCAACGGGAAAACATGCATGTCGTTGCATTTCTTAGTAGTGGCGGATAAAGAATAGTCCTAAGAGGTGAAATTGAAGTGACTGTTATTACTACTTTTAGAGAAAAACGGCGTGAAAAACAGATTAAATATGAGCGGTCCGTACTTCGCGACCTCTCACTCAATAGATTAAAGGAGCGGGTTCAGCATTATTTTGGCTCAACGAGAATGGCACAAAGTGTGATGATGAATGCTGGTGTCGAAGAAGCCTGTTATGATGTGGCGCTTGAGGCCTATTTATTAGGAGCAAAATTCAGCAAGTTTGGTTATCATGGTGAAGATATGGAAAAAGTGCGCATGCGCTGCGATCGAGAAGAGAAGCACTTGTCGGATACGCTATTTAATTTCCTGCTGTTTTGGGGAAGCGGCGACGAGGGAACCATGAGCGAATCGCTTTATTATTTATGCGAACAATATGTGTACGACTGGTGGCGAGAGGGCTATGAAAAAGGCCGGAGACGCCATAAACTCCGTCTGCATTAACAGTAAGAAAGTAAAAAAAGACTTTGAGAACTGTCCAGCTCCACAAGGAAAGCCTCGGCAGCATCCACATTGCACGAACAAAAAGCGATAGCTTTTTGGAGGAGGCATGTCAAAACGCTGACTAGTGATCTTCCGCTTTTCAACCTGATAATCTCGGTTCTATTTCCCTTTCTTGTCCCATATAGTTTATTGAACAAGGGACGAGCGGGAAGGATGATCGGCGTGCTGTCAAATAGGTTGAAAATCATCGCCTTTACGGTTGGATTAACCGTGTTATTTTTCATCTTGCAATATGATTTCTCTAATAATGATTCATGGAAGAATTGGAATCTTCCTTTATCAGGGAAAATCATCCTATTGGATGCGGGACATGGCGGACCAGATGGCGGCGCCGGTCCGAAGGATGCGTTGGAAAAGGATATTGCCCTCGATATCACCTTGATGGTACGGGATTATTTGCAGGAGCAAGGTGCCTTGGTGGTCATGACGCGGGACACGGATACGGATCTAGCGGACTCAGGGACAAGGGGCTATAGCCGCCGTAAAGTGGAAGATTTAAAAAAGAGATTGGAAATGATCAATCAAGATAATGATTTCTTTGTCAGCATTCATTTAAATGCCATCCCCTCCTCCAAATGGAGCGGCGCCCAAACCTTCTATGCTCCACATTATAAGGAAAACGCCAGGGCGGCCAAATTCATCCAAGACGAGTTAAGGGAAAATTTGGGGAATACTAATAGAAAAGCAAAACCAATCAACTCGGTTTACATTCTGAAACATGCGAAAAAGCCGGGAGTATTGGTCGAGGTCGGGTTCCTTTCCAATCCGCAGGAACGGGCCAATTTAACAAAGGAATCCTATCAGGAAAAAATAGCCGAATCCATCTATCGCGGAATCAACCGCTATTTTACTTATGAAAAGGAACTAAAAGAAGAAGATTAATGGAAGGCGAATCCACACCTTCCATTTTTACATTTTAGGCTCTGTGAAACGTATTATTTTATAAAACTCTTTTGATTAGAGCGGAAGGCGCTCGACTCCTGCGGGTCGCTAAAGCGACTGGAACGGAAATCAACAGAGTCATTTTTTTAAGGTGAGTCGATGTGATTGATATAACAGTTTTCAATGTTGTTTATGATATACTAGGAGTTGGAAACGAATTCAATAGGTGAGGTGTGAGTTGGCATGTTAACTGAAACACAGGTGCGAGAGATCCTTGGAGGTCTCAAAGAGCCATTTTTACATAAAACATTGGCGGAGATAAACGCCATTGAGGAAATCAAAATTAAACCAGAGAAAAATCATGTGAGTGTCAAAATTGATATAGCCAGAACGGGGACCAGCGAACAGCTTCAATTACAGACACAAGTGGTCAACTTGTTGAAGGAAGCAGGAGCGGAATCGGTGGGGATTCGGTTTGGGCAGCTGCCAGAAGAGGTGTTGGCGGCCAATCGCCAGCCGGAGCCTGCACAGGGGGAAAATCTCCTGAACTCAGCCAGCACCACTTTTATTGCGATTGCCAGCGGCAAAGGCGGAGTCGGTAAATCAACGGTATCCGTCAATCTTGCCGTAGCACTGGCACGCTTGGGCAAAAAAGTCGGTTTGATTGATGCCGATATTTATGGCTTCAGTGTTCCTGATATGATGGGCATTACCCAACGCCCTGTTGTCCGCGGAGAAAAAATCATCCCTGTTGAACGTTTTGGGGTAAAAGTAATCTCGATGGGATTTTTCGTCGAGGACAATGCCCCTATTATCTGGCGCGGACCAATGTTGGGTAAAATGCTGAACAGCTTCTTTAATGAGGTAGAATGGGGAGATATCGATTATTTGCTGTTAGACTTACCGCCGGGAACAGGGGATGTGGCACTGGATGTACATACGATGCTGCCGTCTTGCAAGGAAATTATCGTGACGACTCCGCATCCAACGGCCGCTTTTGTTGCCGCCCGCGCAGGAGCCATGGCGCTTCGCACCAATCATGAAGTCCTTGGTGTTATTGAAAATATGGCTTATTTTGAAAGCAAGGTTACCGGGGAGAAAGAGTATGTATTCGGCCGCGGCGGTGGTGACAAACTGTCCGAGGAATTAAACACAGAAGTCCTGGGACGCCTGCCACTCGATCAGCCTGACTGGAATGAAGAGGACTTTGCTCCATCGATTTATCAGGAAGATCATAAGCTGGGAAAAATCTATCTGGGTATTGCCGAAAGTGTCGTCAGCCTGCTGAAATAAATCTTATGCAATAGGCGCAAGCCATAGAAAAAAGCCTCTTCCTGCCGGAAGGGGCTTTTACATGTCAGTAATGGTGTTCTTTAGCCATTTCATAAGAAACATCAGCTGCCTGTTTTTCCGCTTCCTGTTTGTGCTTTGACTGTTTCTTGTGCAGCCTTGGTTAAAATTTCTTCCAATTTAGTTCTAAACAGGGGACTATTGACGGTATCGGTAATGACTTGCTGAAGATGTTCCCTGTATTCCTTGCTCTTTAAAGCATCCGTCATCTCCTTTTGAATTTCGGGTTCTTTAAAAACCTCTACCATCATGGCTCTATATTCAGGGTCATTCATTAAATTTTTCAATAATTGTTGGTTTTCGGATTTCATGCTTTTCGCCACACTTTGGGCGAATTTTGGATCACTAAATGTTTTTTTCCAAAAGTCAGTTGCGGCATCAGATGTCAAGGTTTGTTGAATGGTGTCAGCCACAACCTGTTGATCCATCACTAGCTTTTCTTTCACTCCGTCACTGGTCATTACATCTTGAATGGCTTTCTTCCCGTCATCTGTTTTCAGTATATCGACAACCATTTTCTTTGTCTGGTCATAATCAAGTTGCCCCCCACTGATATCATTTGCATCAGATGCGGAACAGCTTACTAATATCAGTGAAACCGACAGGAGGAGCAATATATGCTTTAAATTCATGTCAAAGCCCCTTTCACATAAAATCCTTAACATTATAATGTAGAAAAATCAGGGGGATTATTCGTTAAGGGATTACGCAATTTATGGATTTTTCATAAATGAGTTGATACAATCAGTATGGACCAATAATTCATTTGGAGGTATATAGTGTGACAAGCCGCAATTTGGTGAGACTATTTATAAATACATTATTAGTAGGCGGTTTTATAACAGCCCTCGTCGGATTTATCGTCCGCTGGGATGAATTTCAGCCATATTTTGTCGAATTAAAATTAGTTGATATTGCCTCCACCTTCATTTGGCTATTTTTTATGGGATTTCTATTTAGTGCAATCAGCCAAATGGGATTTTTTGCGTACCTAACCATCCACCGCTTCGGCCTTGGAATATTTAAATCTGTTTCCCTTTGGAACAGTGTACAAGTAGTCCTTATTCTTTTTTCCTTATTTGATTTAGTTTATTTAAGGTATGAAAACTTTGCAAAATCTGGGGAATCGGTTATTTCCTATTTAATCCCAGCTATTGTGCTGCTGGCGGCTGGGTTAATAACAGGTTGGTTCAAAATGAAGCAAACCAACCGTCAAGCATTTATACCGGCCGTCTTTTTTATGGTTGTGGTAACCATTATCGAATGGGTCCCGGTACTTACGGTAAATGATCGGAACTGGTTTTATCTTATGGTTCTCTCCTTATTGGCATGCAATGCCTATCAATTATTAATTCTTCATAAATTGAATGCTAAATCAGAACAAGAACGCATGGCAAAGATGAGCCAAAACAAGCAGGCTGCGAAAACGAATAAAAAAGTCAAAAAGCCGTCAGTCTAACCTGACGGCTTTTGTAATCCGAAGATTAAATTTATCATCTGATTTCACTGGAATGGGCTTCTCCGTTGGCAATCATTTCGGAGACACTTACAATCTTTAAGTTCTTCTGACGGATTTCTTGGATAATTTGCGGTAACGCTTTTGCCGTTTGCTTGGCCGAGTCAGAGGCATGAAGCAGTACAATATCACCTTTATCGGCTTTTCCCACATTTTCGACTATCTTCGTTACGCCGGGGTTTTCCCAATCCTGGGAGTCCAAGCTCCAATGAACCACCGTGTAGCCATACCTTTTGGCGATTTTTAAGGTTCGCTCGTCAAAATGTCCGGTGGGTGCCCGCAACAGCTTGATTTCTTTTACATTTAGCTTTTGAAAAACCTCTTGAGCCTTTGAGAGATCTTTAGCAATTTTGGCCTCTTCCAATTCTGAATAGTCTACATAGTTGTATCCAAGGATACCAATTTCAAAACCTTCTTTAACAATTCGGTCCACTAGGTCAGGGTGTCTTTCGGCCCATGAGCCAGATAGGAAAAAAGTCGCGGATTTTACGTTCTCATTTTTTAAGCTATCCAAAATCGGTGCCGCTTTTTCATCCCCCCAACCAATATTGAAGGTAAGTGCTACATTTTTTTCTCCCCGATAAATAGCTCTTGGATCCTCCTTCATTGAAAAAACAGGGATTTGGGCCAAGTTTTCAATGTAAATAAACCATGCTGTAAAAAATGCGGCAATTAATATTAAGGCAATCCTTTTTAATGCATTCCCGTTTAGCACAACAAAAAAGTTCATCTTCTCCCACCTCGTCCAATACCATTCCTTGTCTCATACTTATGCAATGAAATGAAAAATATGTGAAAAAAGATGGATTATAAAATTGGACGAAATGGAAAACAATACTACAACACACCATTTTATCGGAGGTAGTATATGTTTGGACTATTAATCAATGAGAAAGAAGTAAAAGAAATGGAGTATTTAATAAAACGGGAAATGGATGAAATTTTATTTGATTTAAGCGATGAACGGATTGACCATATAGTCAAAAGAGCAATGGAGGAACGCTATAAAATCTTATTTGCTCTATTTAAGAGGGTCGCTTCCCATCAAGAATGCATGAAGTATATTAGAACCGTTAAAAAGAGTATCAAAAAGAGCTGAATTTTTTTTGAAGATAACGTTGACTTTTATTTATAATCTTGTTATAGTAATAACCGTCGCTGATGACAAACGTTAACATCTTAAAAAGGTGTTGACAGGGAAGTCTTCGGGTGATATGATTTAAAAGTCGCTTTCAGAGCGGCGGATTGTTCTTTGAAAACTAAACAAACAAATACGTCAACAATAAACATTCGTTTCTAACGAAACGAAGCCAACGTTTTAAATTTTATGAGCTATATCAACTTTCTTGGAGAGTTTGATCCTGGCTCAGGACGAACGCTGGCGGCGTGCCTAATACATGCAAGTCGAGCGAATCAATAGGAGCTTGCTCCTGTTGGTTAGCGGCGGACGGGTGAGTAACACGTGGGCAACCTGCCTGTAAGACTGGGATAACATCGGGAAACCGATGCTAATACCGGATAATTTCTTCCCTCACATGAGGGGAGGCTGAAAGTCGGTTTTTTAGCTGACACTTACAGATGGGCCCGCGGCGCATTAGCTAGTTGGTGAGGTAACGGCTCACCAAGGCGACGATGCGTAGCCGACCTGAGAGGGTGATCGGCCACACTGGGACTGAGACACGGCCCAGACTCCTACGGGAGGCAGCAGTAGGGAATCTTCCACAATGGACGAAAGTCTGATGGAGCAACGCCGCGTGAGCGATGAAGGCCTTCGGGTCGTAAAGCTCTGTTGTTAGGGAAGAACAAGTATCGGAGTAACTGCCGGTACCTTGACGGTACCTAACCAGAAAGCCACGGCTAACTACGTGCCAGCAGCCGCGGTAATACGTAGGTGGCAAGCGTTGTCCGGAATTATTGGGCGTAAAGCGCGCGCAGGCGGTCCTTTAAGTCTGATGTGAAAGCCCACGGCTCAACCGTGGAGGGTCATTGGAAACTGGGGGACTTGAGTGCAGAAGAGGAAAGCGGAATTCCACGTGTAGCGGTGAAATGCGTAGAGATGTGGAGGAACACCAGTGGCGAAGGCGGCTTTCTGGTCTGTAACTGACGCTGAGGCGCGAAAGCGTGGGGAGCAAACAGGATTAGATACCCTGGTAGTCCACGCCGTAAACGATGAGTGCTAAGTGTTAGAGGGTTTCCGCCCTTTAGTGCTGCAGCTAACGCATTAAGCACTCCGCCTGGGGAGTACGGCCGCAAGGCTGAAACTCAAAGGAATTGACGGGGGCCCGCACAAGCGGTGGAGCATGTGGTTTAATTCGAAGCAACGCGAAGAACCTTACCAGGTCTTGACATCCTCTGACACTCCTAGAGATAGGAATTTCCCCTTCGGGGGACAGAGTGACAGGTGGTGCATGGTTGTCGTCAGCTCGTGTCGTGAGATGTTGGGTTAAGTCCCGCAACGAGCGCAACCCTTGAGATTAGTTGCCAGCATTCAGTTGGGCACTCTAATCTGACTGCCGGTGACAAACCGGAGGAAGGTGGGGATGACGTCAAATCATCATGCCCCTTATGACCTGGGCTACACACGTGCTACAATGGATGGTACAAAGGGCAGCGAAGCCGCGAGGTGAAGCCAATCCCATAAAACCATTCTCAGTTCGGATTGCAGGCTGCAACTCGCCTGCATGAAGCCGGAATCGCTAGTAATCGCGGATCAGCATGCCGCGGTGAATACGTTCCCGGGCCTTGTACACACCGCCCGTCACACCACGAGAGTTTGTAACACCCGAAGTCGGTGGGGTAACCGTAAGGAGCCAGCCGCCTAAGGTGGGACAGATGATTGGGGTGAAGTCGTAACAAGGTAGCCGTATCGGAAGGTGCGGCTGGATCACCTCCTTTCTAAGGAATATGCAGTCCTTACGGACTGATAAGACGTTGACCTCTGTTGTTTGTTTAGTTTTGAGGGAGCAATCTTTTTTTGTGTGGATTAGACCGTAAGGTTTAATTTGAAACAATTCTCTCAAGAATTCGTTCTTTGAAAACTGGATAATCGTAATATAGAAGAAACCAAGTAAAACCGAGTAATCGCCATTTTAGGTTTTAAACCATTTAGGTTAAGTTAGAAAGGGCGCACGGTGAATGCCTTGGCACTAGGAGCCGATGAAGGACGGTACTAACACCGATATGCTTCGGGGAGCTGTAAGTAAGCTTTGATCCGGAGATTTCCGAATGGGGAAACCCGTTGCCCGTAATGGGGCAGCATCTTTACCTGAATACATAGGGTATTGAAGGCATACCCGGGGAACTGAAACATCTAAGTACCCGGAGGAAGAGAAAGCAAACGCGATTCCCTGAGTAGCGGCGAGCGAAACGGGAACAGCCCAAACCGAAAGGCTTGCCTTTCGGGGTTGTAGGACACTCAACATGGAGTTACAAAGGAACGGGGTAGATGAAGCGGTCTGGAAAGGCCAGCCATAGAAGGTAACAGCCCTGTAGTTGAAACTTCGTTCCCTCCTGAGTGGATCCTGAGTACGGCCGGACACGTGAAATCCGGTCGGAAGCAGGGAGGACCATCTCCCAAGGCTAAATACTCCCTAGTGACCGATAGTGAACCAGTACCGTGAGGGAAAGGTGAAAAGCACCCCGGAAGGGGAGTGAAAGAGATCCTGAAACCGTGTGCCTACAAGTAGTCAGAGCCCGTTTATGGGTGATGGCGTGCCTTTTGTAGAATGAACCGGCGAGTTACGATTGCATGCGAGGTTAAGTTGATGAGACGGAGCCGCAGCGAAAGCGAGTCTTAAGTAGGGCGAAATAGTATGCAGTCGTAGACCCGAAACCAGGTGATCTACCCATGTCCAGGGTGAAGTCCAGGTAACACTGGATGGAGGCCCGAACCGACGCACGTTGAAAAGTGCGCGGATGAGGTGTGGGTAGCGGAGAAATTCCAATCGAACTTGGAGATAGCTGGTTCTCTCCGAAATAGCTTTAGGGCTAGCCTCACGAAGTTAGAGTCTTGGAGGTAGAGCACTGTTTGGACTAGGGGCCCCCATCGGGTTACCGAATTCAGACAAACTCCGAATGCCAAAGACTTATCCGTGGGAGTCAGACTGCGAGTGATAAGATCCGTAGTCAAAAGGGAAACAGCCCAGACCACCAGCTAAGGTCCCAAAGTATACGTTAAGTGGAAAAGGATGTGGAGTTGCTTAGACAACCAGGATGTTGGCTTAGAAGCAGCCACCATTTAAAGAGTGCGTAATAGCTCACTGGTCGAGTGACTCTGCGCCGAAAATGTACCGGGGCTAAACGTATCACCGAAGCTGTGGATTGACATCTTCGATGTCAGTGGTAGGAGAGCGTTCTAAGGGCGTTGAAGCTAGACCGTAAGGACTGGTGGAGCGCTTAGAAGTGAGAATGCCGGTATGAGTAGCGAAAGATGAGTGAGAATCTCATCCACCGTATGCCTAAGGTTTCCTGAGGAAGGCTCGTCCGCTCAGGGTTAGTCGGGACCTAAGCCGAGGCCGAAAGGCGTAGGCGATGGACAACAGGTTGATATTCCTGTACCACCTCTTTATCGTTTGAGTGATGGGGGGACGCAGGAGGATAGGGTAAGCGCACTGCTGGTTATGTGCGTCTAAGCAGTTAGGCTGGTGAATAGGAAAATCCGTTCACCGTAAGGCTCAAGCTGTGACAGCGAGGGAAATAGAGTACCGAAGTTCCTGATTCCACACTGCCAAGAAAAGCCTCTAGCGAGATAAAAGGTGCCCGTACCGCAAACCGACACAGGTAGGCGAGGAGAGAATCCTAAGGTGAGCGAGAGAACTCTCGTTAAGGAACTCGGCAAAATGACCCCGTAACTTCGGGAGAAGGGGTGCTTACTGGGGTGAATAGCCTCGGTAAGCCGCAGTGAATAGGCCCAGGCGACTGTTTAGCAAAAACACAGGTCTCTGCGAAGCCGCAAGGCGAAGTATAGGGGCTGACGCCTGCCCGGTGCTGGAAGGTTAAGAGGAGGGGTTAGCTGCAAAGCGAAGCTCTGAATCGAAGCCCCAGTAAACGGCGGCCGTAACTATAACGGTCCTAAGGTAGCGAAATTCCTTGTCGGGTAAGTTCCGACCCGCACGAAAGGCGTAACGATCTGGGCACTGTCTCAACGAGAGACTCGGTGAAATTATAGTACCTGTGAAGATGCAGGTTACCCGCGACAGGACGGAAAGACCCCATGGAGCTTTACTGTAGCCTGATATTGAATTTTGGTACAGCTTGTACAGGATAGGTAGGAGCCTGAGAAGCCGGAGCGCCAGCTTCGGTGGAGGCGTCGGTGGGATACTACCCTGGCTGTATTGAAATTCTAACCCGCATCCCTTATCGGGATGGGAGACAGTGTCAGGTGGGCAGTTTGACTGGGGCGGTCGCCTCCTAAAGAGTAACGGAGGCGCCCAAAGGTTCCCTCAGAATGGTTGGAAATCATTCGCAGAGTGTAAAGGCACAAGGGAGCTTGACTGCGAGACCTACAAGTCGAGCAGGGACGAAAGTCGGGCTTAGTGATCCGGTGGTTCCGCATGGAAGGGCCATCGCTCAACGGATAAAAGCTACCCTGGGGATAACAGGCTTATCTCCCCCAAGAGTCCACATCGACGGGGAGGTTTGGCACCTCGATGTCGGCTCATCGCATCCTGGGGCTGTAGTCGGTCCCAAGGGTTGGGCTGTTCGCCCATTAAAGCGGTACGCGAGCTGGGTTCAGAACGTCGTGAGACAGTTCGGTCCCTATCCGTCGTGGGCGCAGGAAATTTGAGAGGAGCTGTCCTTAGTACGAGAGGACCGGGATGGACGCACCGCTGGTGTACCAGTTGTCTTGCCAAAGGCATCGCTGGGTAGCTATGTGCGGACGGGATAAGTGCTGAAAGCATCTAAGCATGAAGCCCCCCTCAAGATGAGATTTCCCATAGCGTCAAGCTAGTAAGATCCCTGAAAGATGATCAGGTTGATAGGTCAGGGGTGGAAGCACGGTGACGTGTGGAGCTGACTGATACTAATCGATCGAGGACTTAACCAATAAGAAAAGCGGAAGCGCACGTTTAGCGGCATATGGCCTGGAGCACATTGACTGAGATAAAGGAAACACGGAGAGCGTAGCGATTCGATGTTGACTTATCGCAGGGAGATGAGCGAAGGATTCTAGACGCTGTGCGCTGGAGCTAGACAACACTAATAAAGCAGACTCGTTTTACTTCTTTTTCTTCTAATTATCCAGTTTTGAGGGAATGAAAAAAATAAAAAATTCCTCTTGAAATTTATTAAAAACACACTATAATATAATAGTGTCAGTAATTAGTCTGGCGGCGATGGCGAGAAGGTCACACCCGTTCCCATCCCGAACACGGAAGTTAAGCTTCTCAGCGCCGATGGTAGTTGGGGCGAAAGCCCCTGTGAGAGTAGGACGCTGCCAGGCTGATTATGAATCTTTAAGTTATGATTATTCCGCAGTAGCTCAGTGGTAGAGCTATCGGCTGTTAACCGATCGGTCGTAGGTTCGAGTCCTACCTGCGGAGCCATTTTTATGTTTAAAACCATTTCAGTCATGCTTCCATAGCTCAGTAGGTAGAGCACTTCCATGGTAAGGAAGAGGTCAGCGGTTCGAGCCCGCTTGGGAGCTTACCAAACTAAATATAAGAGGCCCCTTGGTCAAGCGGTTAAGACACCGCCCTTTCACGGCGGTAACACGGGTTCGAATCCCGTAGGGGTCACCATTTTTGGAGGATTAGCTCAGCTGGGAGAGCATCTGCCTTACAAGCAGAGGGTCGGCGGTTCGATCCCGTCATCCTCCACCATATATATTTTGCCGGTTTAGCTCAATTGGTAGAGCAACTGACTTGTAATCAGTAGGTTGGGGGTTCAAGTCCTCTAGCCGGCACTTTTTTTTTGGAGGGGTAGCGAAGTGGCTAAACGCGGCGGACTGTAAATCCGCTCCCTCAGGGTTCGGCGGTTCGAATCCGTCCCCCTCCACCACTTATATTTTTCCTTTTAATTGGACATGCTATTAAATGTAAAAATATTGGGCTATAGCCAAGCGGTAAGGCAACGGACTTTGACTCCGTCATTCGTAGGTTCGAATCCTGCTAGCCCAGCCATCTTTAGAGCCATTAGCTCAGTCGGTAGAGCATCTGACTTTTAATCAGAGGGTCGAAGGTTCGAGTCCTTCATGGCTCATAAATAAATATTCAAAAAAACACAAGGGCCATTAAGGTCCTTGTGTTTTTTTATTGCCTTGGTGCTACACATCCTTCCATACTTCAAGCCAAATTTTCTTGAAAACGCAGGCTCTGTATATATATGCAAAATATTGCCAGGTTGAGTCATTTCAGCATCTGCCATTAAAATAGAGCTATAGGGAGGGGTTAGTGATGAACGATAAGCTTGCTATTATTGGTATGCCGATGGATTTGGGGCAAATGCGGCGTGGTGTGGACATGGGTCCAAGTGCCATGCGTTATGCCGGGATTAACGAAAAAATGAAAGCGCTATTTTCTGAGGTTGCAGATTTGGGAGATATTCCTATTGGCCGACCAGAAGTCGTGATTGACCGGGAATCCAATCTTAGAAATTTAGATTTAGTAGCAGAGAAAAGTGAATTACTGGCTCGAAAAGTAGACGAAGTGATCCAGTCTGGTGCACTTCCTTTAGTGCTCGGTGGAGATCATAGTATCGCAATTGGAACCTTGGCAGGGGTTGCCAAGCACTACCAAAACCTCGGGGTAATATGGTACGACGCACATGGCGACTTAAATACAGCAGAAACAAGCCCATCCGGTAATATCCATGGCATGCCGCTTGCCGTCAGCCTCGGGATGGGGCACCCTTTGTTAACGGAAATCGGCGGGTATTCTCCTAAAGTAAAACCTGAGAATGTGGTGATCATCGGGGCACGGGCATTGGACGAAGGAGAAAAGAAGCTGATTAAAGATAAAGGGATTAAAGTGTATACCATGCATGAAATTGACAGGCTGGGCATGACGAAGGTGATGGAAGAGACCATTGCTTATTTGAAAGACCGAACAGATGGTGTCCATCTCTCCCTAGATTTGGACGGCCTGGACCCACGTGAGGCACCAGGTGTTGGAACACCCGTAATGGGGGGGATTAGCTATCGTGAAAGCCATCTGGCCATGGAAATGCTGGAAGAGGCAAAAATCATCACATCGGCTGAATTTGTAGAAGTTAACCCTATCTTGGATGAGAGAAATAAAACAGCCGCTATTGCGGTTGGATTAATGGGATCATTGTTTGGAGAAAAGTTGTTATAAAGTTGATAATAGAAAAGCCAGGCTGCTGCCTGGCTTTTATTTATAGTAAAGATTAAAGTGCCGGTAAACAATAGGAATGGTTCGAGACCTAAAATTAACTACTCTCTTCCGGTATTTAGAACCATTAGACAATTCTTATTAGCAATTTTTAGTAATATTTTGTTAAAATTATAGGTACTGGGAACTTTTTTCGTCTAGGGCGAAACTTTTTTGCTAACGATTCGTATTATCGGTAGCAGCAATGGAGCTGAGGTAAGTTAATGGACCAACTAGTAAAAAAGAGAATTAAACAAGTCATCAAAGGTGACCATGACGCTTTTGGCGATATTGTCGAACTATATAAAAATAGCATATTCCAGCTTTGCTTTAGAATGCTTGGGAACCGTCATGAAGCAGAAGATATCGCTCAGGAAGCGTTTATTCGGGCATTTGTGAATATCAAATCGTTTAACCAGGATTTAAAATTTACCACTTGGCTTTACCGGATTGCCACAAACCTATGCATCGATCGGCTGCGAAAAAAGAAACCGGACTACTATTTGGATGCCGAAGTGGCCGGGACAGAAGGGTTAACCATGTATTCGCAAATCCCATCCGGTACCCCGCTTCCAGAAACGGAAGTCGAAAGCCTCGAGCTTCAAGAAACTGTTCATAACGAAATTTTAAAACTGCCTGAAAAATACCGCTCAGCGATTGTATTGAAATACATTGAGGATTTGTCATTAAATGAAATCAGTGAAATCTTGGAACTGCCGTTAGGGACGGTCAAGACCAGGATTCACCGCGGCAGGGAAGCCTTGAGGCAGCAATTACGGTACGTTTAATTAAGAGGTGAATAATCCAATGTGTCCGGAACAAATAATTGAACTAATGCATGACTACTTGGACGATGAATTAGACCCAGAAAAGGAACAAGTCCTCAAAAAACACCTCCAAAGCTGTAAGGATTGTCAAATGATTTTTAATGAGCTAAACAAGACGGTGGCCTTCGTTCAGAGCATATCCCATATGCAGGCGCCTGATGATTTTACGGCGCAGGTCTTAGCAAGGCTGCCCAAAGAGAACAAAAGGATTTGGATGTCCCGCTTGCTGAAAAGCCATCCGATTCTTTCGGCAGCCTCCGTGTTTGTTGTTTTAATGCTGGGCAGTTTAGTGTCAACCTGGAACCAGGACGAGGAGTTTTCCGTTTCCAGGCAAAAAAATCTGGTTGTGAAAGACAATACGGTCATAGTGCCAGAAGGGGAAGTCGTGAAGGGTGACGTAGTTGTCCATAATGGCAATTTGAAAATTGAGGGTGAAATTCAAGGGGATGCCACCGTCATTCATGGTAAACAATATTTGGCTTCAGCAGGTCACGTGACAGGCGATATTGAAGAAGTGAATGAAGTTTTTGACTGGATGTGGTATCACATGAAGAAGACAGGAAAACAAATTGTAAATGTCATTGACCCATAAAAATGTCGTAAAACAAATCACTCATAACATGGGTGATTTGTTTTTTTAAACAGTTACATATAATAAGGACAAGGCTGTTTTATGGTATAATAAATGAGTTGTTTGTACATGTGTTTTTTAAAGCAAAGTTACGGAGGAAAAACAATGCCGTTTGCCGATTGGACATTTTTGGATTATATATCGAGTATTGTGGATATTGCCGTCGTCTGGTATGTCATTTACAAGTTAATCAATATTATTAGAGGCACAAAGGCTGTACAACTATTGAAAGGGATCTTTGTTATTCTGATTGTTAAGGTTGTCAGTGATTTTTTCGGACTTCGGACGTTAAGCTGGATTATGGAGCAAGTGATAACGTACGGATTCCTGGCCATCATTATCATTTTTCAGCCGGAGTTGAGAAGAGCCTTAGAGCAGCTCGGGCGCGGCAAGTTCTTTTCGAGAAGCGCCAATCAGGGGGATGATGACCCAGAGAAAGCCGTGGAGGCGATTATCAAGGCTGCAGACTATATGGCAAAGCGACGAATTGGAGCGCTGATTTCTATCGAGCAGGAAACGGGTATGAATGATTACATCGAAACCGGGATTCCGTTAAATTCAAAAATATCATCTGAGCTTTTGATTAATATTTTTATTCCAAATACGCCACTGCATGATGGGGCCGTGATTCTGCAAAAAAATACCATCGCAGCCGCCGCCTGTTACCTGCCTTTATCTGAAAGCCCGTTTATCTCAAAAGAGTTAGGAACACGGCACAGGGCTGCTTTAGGAATCAGTGAAGTAACCGACAGTATTACGGTTGTAGTCTCCGAAGAAACTGGGAGTATTTCGTTAACTAAAAACGGGGAACTTCATCGCGACTTAAAAGCAGAAGAATTTAGAGAACTGCTGTCAAATGAACTGCTGGACCCTGCAAAAACGAAGCAAGCTTCTTCAGCCCGCTGGAACTGGAGGGGAAAAAGTAATGGATAAATTAATGGATAATCCCTGGTTTATCAAAATTCTCGCCTTATTATTGGCATTTTTATTATATTCATCTGTACACAATCAAAGTGATCAGGACGTTAATGTGCCTAGTCAACAATCAACAGCTGTGGTTCAGGATGTCCCGGTAAAAGTTTACTACGATACTGAAAACCTGGTAGTATCAGGTATCCCCAATACAGTTGACGTGACGTTAAAAGGACCCATCACCCATGTACAGTCAGCCAAAGCATTACGAAACTTTGAAGTGTATGTGAATTTGACAGGGGCCAAAATTGGCAGGCAGCAAGCAAAAATTCAAATCAAAGACCTGTCGGATAAACTAAAAGCGACTATTAAACCGTCAAGCGTGTCGGTTACGGTACAAGAGAAGATTTCAAAACAATATAGTGTAGAACCGGAATTTGATGATGACATCATCGAAGATGGTTATTCGGTAGGACAACCTGTGGTTGATCCGAAAAAGGTTAAAATCACGGGTGCCAAAAGTGAAATGGACCGCATCGCTTTTGTAAAGGCGGTTATTGGGGGCGATGACAAGTTAAAAGAAACCACCACAGCAGAGGCCAATATTCAAGTCTTGGACCACGATTTAAATAAGCTGAATGTGACGGTGGAACCGGCTACTGCGAAAGTGACCATCCCAATTAAAAAGAATACCAAAACAGTGCCTATTGATATCGTGAGAAAGGGTACACCTCCGTCAGGCATCACGATTGACGATATCACAATTGATACAAAAGAAGCGGTTATTTCCGGTAGTGAAGAGGTATTAAAGGACGCTGACAGCGTAAGGGTTGAGGTTGACCTAAGTAAAATCACAGATAACACCACCTTGGAATTGCCAGTGATCATTTCGAATGGAATCACAAAGGTCACACCGCAATTGGTAAAAGCTACGGTCACAGTTACGAAGCAAGAGAAGAAAACGATCTCGGGCATCCCCATCAACATAACGGGATTAGGAACACAATACAAGGCGGTCATTAACGACCCGGCAAGCCAGCAGATTAATCTGACAGTCAGCGGTCCAAGTTCAGCGCTGACGGCATTGGGGACGAGCGATTTTAAGGTTTTTATCGATCTAAGCAGCCTTTCCGAGGGAAGCCACGAAGTCAATATTCAGGTGGAGGGGCCGCCAAACATAAATTGGACTCCTGATCGAACTACCGCAAAAGTGACAATTACAAATAATGCATAACATCGCAATAACATATTGAAGGAGCGGATTTTAAAATGGGTAAATATTTCGGTACTGACGGTGTGCGCGGAGTCGCAAACAGCGAGCTGACACCTGAACTTGCCTTTAGACTTGGCCGATTTGGGGGATATGTTTTAACTGAAGATAAACCACGTCCAAAGGTGTTAATTGGACGCGATACACGGATATCCGGGCATATGTTAGAGGGCGCGCTTGTTGCGGGGCTCCTTTCCATCGGTGCTGAGGTCATGCGCCTCGGAGTGATTTCCACTCCAGGGGTTTCCTTTTTAACAAAGGCGCTAGGCGCGCAGGCGGGTGTCATGATTTCCGCCTCCCATAACCCGGTTGCCGATAACGGCATTAAATTTTTTGGGCCGGATGGCTTTAAATTGTCTGACGAGCAGGAACTTGAAATAGAGAAACTAATGGATATGCCAGAAGATCAGCTGCCGCGTCCAACGGGTGCCGATCTTGGTCTGGTGATGGATTATTTTGAAGGTGGTCAAAAGTATCTGCAATACTTGAAAAATACCGTTGACGAAGATTTCTCCGGTATTCATATTGCCTTGGATTGCGCACACGGCGCGACATCCTCGTTGGCTCCGCACTTATTTGCTGACTTGGATGCGGACCTGTCCACTATGGGTGCAGCACCAAACGGTTTAAATATCAATGCCGGAGTCGGTTCTACCCATCCAGAAGCACTGGCTGCCTTGGTAAAAGAAAAAGGCGCTGATGTCGGCTTGGCCTTTGACGGGGATGGGGACCGGTTGATTGCCATTGATGAGAATGGGAATATCGTCGATGGGGACCACATCCTGTATATATGCGGTAAATATATGAAGGAAACGGGACGGCTTAAACATAATACCGTTGTTTCAACAGTAATGAGTAACCTTGGATTTTACAAGGCCTTGGAAAATCACCAAATTCAAAGTATCCCGACCGCTGTGGGTGACCGCTACGTCGTGGAGGAAATGAAGCAAAATGGCTATAATCTTGGCGGCGAGCAATCGGGCCATATCATTTTCTTGGATTACAATACGACTGGAGACGGGCTATTGACCGGTTTACAATTGGTGAATATCATGAAATTGACCAAGAAACCATTGTCCGAATTGGCCGGGGAAATGCAAAAATTCCCGCAGAAACTTGTGAATGTCAGAGTCACCGACAAGCACCATGTCACCGACAATGGGCAGGTAAAGGAAGTCATCGAAGCAGTGGAGGCAGAAATGGCCGGCAATGGCCGGATTCTTGTCCGTCCTTCAGGTACGGAACCGCTTGTCCGTGTAATGGCGGAAGCTCCGACAGAGGAACTTTGCGAAACCTATGTGGATCGCATCGTGGCAGTAGTGGAAGCAGAAATGGGACTAAAAGAAGAATAAGGAACCTATATGCATAAGGGAACATTCACGCTCCCTTATGCATATTTTATTTTGTAGATTTATTATTGGAAAATATAGTAAATTTATGAAATTTTCATTGACGTACCCCTTTCTAATCATGTAGTATTAACTTGCTTTAAATTTTTTAGAGCAGCTTGGTTATTTGAGTATTTGAAAGGAGGGCAGTAGGAAAACCTATAATTAAAGCGCCCGAACTAATCCGTGACGAGTGATTAGTTGACGAGGAGGAGGAGTATCGAAGTGTTCGGCGGATACCTCCCGGCTGTTACGCACAACCGAAATTTCTTCTTTAAAACACAGAGGCAACTTTGTGCACAAAGGGAAGAAAATGCGCATACTACAAATAATGTTTAAAAACAGGTATAGACAGATACCTAAAACAGAGATAAGGGGGCAAGTATGCCTCCAAGCCTTCTTGCCCCCTGTCTTTCAGGGAGGAAAAGAAATTATATGTGCGGAATTGTTGGATATATTGGAAACCATGACTCGAAAGAGATTTTACTAAAAGGGTTAGAAAAACTTGAATATAGAGGCTATGATTCAGCGGGGATTGCGTTAAGAAACGAGAACGGAATCCATGTATTTAAAGCAAAGGGCCGGATTGCTGATTTGCGCGGAATCGTCAACCAGAATGTGATTGCTGAGGTCGGGATTGGCCATACCCGCTGGGCTACCCACGGCGTGCCAAGCAAGGTGAATTCCCACCCGCACCAAAGTGAGTCTGGACGATTTACATTGGTTCATAACGGGGTTATCGAGAATTATGACCTTTTAAAGCGGGAATATCTGGCTGATGTTCGCTTTGAAAGTGAAACCGATACAGAGGTCATTGTCCAATTGGTTGAAAAATTTGCCCATGAAGGCTTCAATACACTGGATGCTTTCCGTAAAACGTTAAAACTGCTCCACGGTTCTTATGCACTTGCCTTATTAGATGCACAAGACAATGAGACGATTTATGTGGCAAAAAATAAGAGCCCGCTTTTAGTCGGCCTTGGGGACCGTTTTAATGTCGTGGCAAGTGACGCTATGGCCATGCTGCAGGTAACCAATCAATTTGTGGAACTAATGGATAAAGAAATTGTCATTGTCACCAGGGATGGAGTCACCATCCAAAACCTTGATGGAGAAACGGTCAACCGTGCTCCGTTCACGGCGGAATTGGATGCCAGCGACATTGAAAAGGGAACCTACTCCCATTATATGCTGAAGGAAATAGACGAACAGCCGGCCGTGCTGCGTAAAATTATTCAGGCGTATCAAAATGATCAAGGAAAACTTGAGATTGATGCAGACATTATTAATGCGGTTAATCAAGCGGATCGTATCTATATCATTGCTGCGGGTACGTCCTACCATGCTGGTCTTGTTGGCAAGCAGTTCATTGAAAAATTGGCCAAAGTTCCGGTGGAGGTTCATATCTCCAGTGAATTTGGCTATAATATGCCGTTATTGTCCGAAAAGCCTTTGTTTATCTTCATTTCTCAAAGTGGAGAAACAGCCGACAGCCGTGCGGTTCTTGTCCAAGTGAAAGAAATGGGCTATCCGGCATTAACAGTTACCAATGTTCCTGGATCCACACTTTCGCGTGAAGCGAATTATACGCTTCTCTTGCACGCTGGTCCGGAAATTGCAGTGGCTTCGACAAAGGCGTATACAGCTCAGTTAGCTGTTTTAGCCATTTTGGCTGAAGTCACAGCAAAAAGCCGCGGCTTAGAAGTCAGTTTTGATTTAATCCACGAGCTTGGCTTGGCTGCCAACGCAATGGAAGTTCTTTGCGACTCTAAGGAAATCATCGAGATGATGGCAAGGGAATTCTTATCAGTTACCCGCAATGCTTTCTTTATCGGCCGTGGGATTGATTACTACGTTGGTTTAGAAGGAGCGCTAAAGCTGAAAGAGATTTCCTACATTCAAGCTGAAGGTTTTGCCGGCGGAGAATTAAAGCATGGAACGATTGCGTTGATTGAAGATGGAACACCAGTCATTGCGCTGGCCACACAGGAGAGCGTGAACCTAAGTATCCGTGGAAACGTGAAAGAAGTGGTTGCCCGTGGAGCGAACCCATGCATCATCTCCATGGAAGGCCTCAACATGGAAGAAGACAGCTTTGTAATTCCGGAAGTACACGATTTATTAACACCACTTATCTCTGTTGTACCCTTACAGTTACTGGCTTATTATGCCGCTCTGCACCGCGATTGTGACGTGGATAAACCGCGTAACCTCGCGAAGTCGGTAACAGTCGAGTAAAAATTGCAAAGATGAACCGAGAATTGTACCGATAGTACAACATCTCGGTTCTTTTTTTATGGCACTTTTCTAAAGGAGTGTTGCCTTTTCTACATTAATAGACTGCTGGGAAGATATAATAGGATAAACTACCGAACGCTTGGAAAATTTACCGGTACGGTCGTTAATAGCCTTTATTAGCGACCGTTCACTCAGAAAAGTCACCAGTACGGTTGTTAATAGCGATTTATTAACGACTGTACGCTCAGAAAAGGCGCCTGACGGTCGCTTACACATCTTACGGAAACCCCTTATTGAAGATACGCTTCATTTTTTTGTGCGTATTATTCTATGATAAACGTGAGTAGGAAAACAACAAAATCTAAGAAAACAGCCTTTTTTATTAATCAAACATTTAATTAAAAACAGGGGGGATATTTAATTAAACGTTTGATTAAAAGCGGAGAAAGGTGCGTTATATCAACAATATCGTTTAATAGACCTTTGAAGAAAAACGCCCCAACCGGGGAGTTAAAGAGGATAGCCCCTAAGAATCGCGTCAATAGAATGACGAGGGAGTCGCAACCAAAGTAACCTAGTGGATGGGATGATTGTTTGATGGCTCCTCCTCATAATTAGGTACGCTTCCGGGATTAGCCTGATTGGGGGTAAGGCCTGACTGCTGGAGCGCAAGAAGCAGTTGTTCTATTCGTTTATCTAAGTCTTCCTGTGTGACGGGTTTCAAGTGTTTCTTTAATTCATATCCAAGCTGTCCCGTGCTTTCAATGGAGGCGTATTTCAAATCGGTGACGGATGAGATTCCTTTTTCACGCAATTTGGCCTCAAGCTGCTCTTCAGACATACGGAGCTTTTTTAAATTCTTTGTCATCACCTTTCCATCGTTGATTATGGAGGTACCCTTGCCGATAAACAGTCTTGCCATACTTGTGAATTTTATGGTCAAAAACTGGATTAATATTTGAACGGATACCAAGGTGCAAAGTGCGAGAATGGTTTTCGTTAAACCTTTCTCAGAAATCGCATGTCCTGTCGTGGAGGCAATTGCTAACACGGTAATGATTTCTAGTCCGGACATTTCCGCGACCGTTTTTTTGCCAGCAATCCGGAGCAAGAAAAAGCCAGTAAATAAAATAGCCACTGTTTCCCAAATGTAATTCATTTCAGCCCTCAATTTTAACAGAATAATAAGCGTCGATTATAAATTTCCCATTTTATTATAGGGATATACTGTTTCACGGGAAACAATTTTAAAGAATAGTCTGTCAATTGGTCTAGTGTTGAGATTTGCTGTAATAAGCAGGGCTTTTTTTATTTTTAGGATATAAAACAAATAATAATAGTGGGTTCTATATAATCAGGGATTAGAAGGGATAAAACATTATGTGGGTGATATATGCATTTTTATCTGCTTTATTTGCCGGAATTATGTCCATTCTAGCGAAAATCGGCATTAAAGAGATCGATTCCAATTTGGCTACAGCGCTTCGGACCGTTGTGGTCGTCATTTTTGCATGGGTGATTGTCTTCTTTGTTGGTTCCCAAACAACGATAACAGCGATTAGCATGAAAAGTTTACTATTTTTGCTCCTCTCTGGGTTAACGACAGGGCTGTCCTGGATTTGTTATTTCAAAGCTTTGCAATTGGGAGATGTGAATAAAGTCGTTCCGATTGATAAATCGAGTACGGTGTTGTCGATGATCATGGCGTTTATCTTTTTACAGGAGCCATTGACAAAGGGCAAGTTAATCGGCATGGTGGGCATTGCTATAGGTACCTATCTGATGATTGAAAAGAAGAAACTCGAGAGGAAAGATATGACTAGCGGGAGCTGGTTTCTTTATGCCGTGCTTTCGGCCATTTTTGCCGCATTAACCTCGATACTTGGTAAGATTGGTATTGAAGATGTTGAGTCTAATCTCGGAACTGCAATCCGCACGATTGTGGTGCTCATCATGGCGTGGGGGATTGTCTTGGCAAGAGGGAACCAACGGGGCATCGGGAAAATTGACAAGAAGAGCTGGCTGTTCCTTGTCCTCTCCGGCCTCGCCACAGGGTTGTCCTGGATGTTCTATTATCGGGCCTTAAAGGATGGGCAGGCCAGCATTGTGGTGCCGATTGATAAACTGAGCATATTGTTGACGGTCTTGTTTGCTTATCTCTTTTTAAAAGAAAAGCTTTCAAGAAAATCAACAGCAGGATTAGTTTTAATTGTTGCGGGCACTTTGTTATTGCTGGTGAAGTTGTGAAACATGAATCTTTTCAGGCTCAACCCTCTTGTGAGCCTCTTAAAGCTAAAAAAAATCCTGCCTTCTTAAGGGAGGGCAGGGATTACCATGAATTATTCCTTTCTAAAAATCCAGCTACTGTATTCGTCATGTTAATGGCTTCAACGTTGTCGCTCCCGGCGCCGAGCAATTTGGTAATTTCCCGGTGTGTCAGGGTATGGTTAAAAAACAGTTCAACGTTATTTCCGGCATATCCTGCCTTCTCTGCAAAAGTGGTGAAGGCTTTTTGGTCTTTCCCGACTAACAAAATGGGCGGCAAATGTTTATTGGCAGCATAGGTGAGGGGAGAGGCATCCGCCCAAGTTTCCCTTTTGCCGCCAAACACTTCCATATAGGTGGTGTTTCTAGGTATAAAATCCATTAAATCAATTGGCCCATCCAAGTTAACTATGGTGTTAATCATTTGAAGAGGCATGCCTGCTGATGCCAGATAGTAAGGATTGGTTCCAACCAGTGTCACTAAATGCCCTCCGGCTGAATGGCCCATTAAGTTTATTTTGGCGGTATCGATATGGTAGGAAGGGGCTTGATGAAAGACCCATTGGATGGCATCGGCAACGTCCTTGGCCATTTCCTTATAAGAAACGCGGGGGGACAATTGATAGTTAACGGAAATGAAGACATAGCCTTTGTTTGTAAAAAAAGCTGGCTTTTCCGCGACATTGGATTTGTCACCATGCATCCAGCCGCCGCCGTGTACATAGATAATCACCGGGTGGGCCACTTTTGCCCCGGATAGAGGTGTGTAGATGTCCATTCCTTGCTTTGAATCACTGCCGTACATGACATGGACCTGTTTGAAGTCTTGAGCCTGAGCAGGCTGATGGATGGATGTGACAACCATGAAGACAAGGAATAAGGTGACAAATGCGCGAAAACCTGATTTGTTGAGCCGAAAGTTTGCCATCGGGAGCTCCTTTCCCTGTTTTAATCAAACGTTTGTATAAATGAGGTATCTGTTATTTTTTCCTGAAAGGATAAAATTATTAGCAAACTCTGGAAAATTTTATTTTTTTAGAAGGGAATAAAAGGAATTTTGCGAATATATTCATATAGGAGTTGTCTAATTTTTAAGAGGAGGTATTCACTATGTCAAAAAAAGTATTAATCATCTCCGGTGATGCAGTGGAGGCATTAGAGATTTATTATCCGTATTTTCGCTGTTTGGAGGCGGGCTTTGATGTGCAAATCGCCGCACCGTCGAAAAAGAAGCTGCAAACCGTTGTCCATGATTTCATCGGCTGGGATACGTATACAGAAACAAAAGGTTATTTAATTGAGGCGCAGGTGGCGTTTGAGGACGTTAACCCGGAAGAGTATGACGGATTAATTATTCCTGGGGGCAGGGCACCCGAATATATCCGGTTAAATGAGAATGTCCCTAAAATTGTCGCCCATTTCTTTGAAGCAGGCAAGCCGGTGGGGGCGATTTGTCATGCGGCGCAAGTTTTAACCTCTGTCCGCCAGTACTTGGAAGGCAGGGAGATGACTGCTTATATCGCCTGCAAGCCTGACGTTGAAGCATGCGGTGCCACTTATATTGAAAAGACCCTTCATGTTGAGGGCAATCTCGTATCAGGCCATGCGTGGCCCGATCTGCCTGGCTTTATGAGAGAGTTTATTCAGTTATTAAAATAGCAAAAGGAAAAAGGAATCGAGGCAGCTGCTGCTTCGGGTTCCTTTTTTTCTTTTAATAGAACTGGTTTATGCATGTGGTTGGGGGAGTGGTGCGGGAGAGGCTGTCAGTGCCCAAAGGGGGAAAAGAGAGAAAACGGTCACTGAAAGAAGGCCCCCAGTTTGGGGAAATCATCACAAATCCATGTGATTGGCGGTTCTTTAAAATATTTCTGGATTGGCCGCATACATATTAGTAATAAGTTTTAAACTTCAGGAGGAACTCCATGGATATAATCGTTCGATCGAGTGATTCTTTATGGTATTATAGCCAGATGTTTCACATGAGCCTGCAGCTCATCCTGGACTCTAATCGGGGGATTAACCCCAATCAGATCCATGCCGGACAACGTATCAAGATTCCCGGTTTTGTCGCGCAGGAGTATCGGCTTAACCCAGGTGATTCCTTTTATTCTATCGCCCGTTCCCGGAATCTGCCCGTTGATGCCATGCTTCTGGTAAACCCTGGAGTAAACCCGAACCGGCTGCTCGTCGGGCAGTATGTGAAAGTTCCCTTAAGGATTACATGGAGATTGGTCCAAGGGCGGCAAAATTATGATTACAGCCGAATGGTGAATGATATTACACGACTGCAAACGGTATACCCCTTTATCCAAATGAATTCAATTGGGAATACAGTACTCGGCAAACAGATTCCCGAGCTGTTGATTGGAAACGGGAGCAAAAGAGTTCACTATAATGCTTCTTTCCATGCGAATGAATGGATCACAACGCCGGTATTGATGACATTTATCAACGACTATTTATTGGCAGTAACGAATTCCACTCCCATCCGCGGAATTGCGATGGACACTTTGTACCAGCAAACCATGTTATCCACCGTTCCAATGGTAAACCCCGATGGCGTGAGTCTGGTTCTCAATGGTCCGCCGGAAAATGAAACGTGGCGGGCAAGAGTCATCCAATACAATAAGGGCAGCACGGATTTTTCCGGCTGGAAGGCCAATATTCACGGAGTGGATTTGAACGACCAGTTCCCGGCAAAGTGGGAGGATGAGCGGGCCCGCAATCCGAAACAGCCGGGACCGAGGGATTATGGCGGAGAAAAACCGTTACAGGAGCCGGAGGCCATCGCCATGGCAGACCTGGCACGAAAAAGGGATTTTGCCCGGGTTTTGGCCTTTCATACTCAAGGGGAGGTCATTTATTGGGGGTATGAAAATATGGAACCGCCGGAATCGGAAGTCCTGGTTAAAGAGTTCGGCCGGGTGAGCGGCTATAAACCGGAACGGACAATTGATAGCTGGGCTGGATTTAAAGACTGGTTTATCCAAGACTGGCGCAGGCCTGGATTTACGGTGGAACTGGGAACGGGAACAAACCCTCTCCCCATCTCACAATTTGATGAAATCTACCAGGAAACATTGGGAATCTTCCTTGCAGCACTATATATGTAAGGAGAATTATGCAAATAAAAAAGCCGGCTCAGGGTCATTTGAGCTGGCTCTTTTATGTATGGTTCGTCACTTTATATAATGTTCCTCACTGTTAAAAACAGGTTCCGCTGTATTGGGCAGATACCAAAGGGTCTTAAGAGGAATTCCATTCTCCGCGAACATGGCTGCAAGCTCCTCCATAAAAATGCCGCGGATCGGGTCACAGGACGGGCTGCTTTGGATGCCAAGAATTCCGTCAATCTCATAGCCGTTTTTTTGGTAATCTTCGGCCTGAAACAGGACAGGCTTGAGGATTTCACGGCAATGCTTCCGGTAGTTCGCGGTATTGTATTGCTCGTAAGTCATAGACGGCCGATTCAATCCGAGAAAAGTAAATTCCGGACAGGGAAGCTGTAAAAATCCGTAGCCTTGTTTCATGGCCCATTCCACAGCCGACAGGATAGCCCCCTCCGCCCTTGCCTCCTCGGCAATGACCGTGTTCTGATTTAAAATGCAATGAGAAACAATCAGGATCTTTTTACTACGCTGCATGGCGTTTATCCTTCTTTACTAGTTTTGAAAAATTGGGCAGCCGGGTGACCATGAACATGACCAGCAGACAGGTGATGATTTTATCGACAAAGTTACCGGTAATCCTTGAGATAAACGTGGAGGTAAATACACTTTCACCTGCTGCCCTTAGCCATAACACCACCACATCCATGCCGCTGCCGTTTAATCCCCCGTAGACGGCAACTGCAATCGGAGTGCCGATTAACGGGGCCACAATCGATAGAATGAGCCCTGTAATCAGCGCGACGTACCATTTGGTAAAGTCAAATTTTTTCGCCATATAGCCAACGACCAGTGCAATGGCTACATTTACAAGGCCAAAGAAGATAGCTGATGGACCTGTTGTCACGCCAAGCACCACATTGGTTAACAGGCCGGCCAAAGCTCCCCACCAGGGGCCAAATACCACGGCCACCAGCACGGTGCCGATGGTATCAAGAAATAATAGCGGAATTTTAAAAGACGACACGACAGTGCCCAAAATGACGTTTAAGGCGATCCCCATCGCTGAATAGGTTAAAATCATGGTTTTACTTGCTTTCATGTTTTCCTCTCCTCGATAAACTTAATGTGAATAATAAAACCTTAGCAAACTCTTTGATAATCGGCCGGTTTTCCGCATCCTTCAGGGTGGTGAAATAAAAACTGCGTTGGATGGGGTCAATATGTTCAATGATTCGGATTCGATTTGCTTTCACGGCAGGCTGTGCGGCCAGCTTTGAAATAAAGCTGATTCCAAGTCCGGCTTCAACGGCGGCAATCACCCCCTCTGTGTTTCCGATAGCTAAGCTAAAGGACAAATCACTCAGTACCAGGCCATGTGCGGCCAAGTATTCTTCCATTTTCTTTCTTGTGCCCGAACCTTTCTCTCTCACAACAAACTCATATGGATGCAGCCCTCTCACATCCGAGTCGATGCTGTCAACGAGTGGATGATGATTCGGAGTAATGACGACCAGCGAGTCATCCGTCAGCTGCCGGGAACTCAATTTTGCAGAAGCGGGTTGCATTCCAACAATGGCGACATCAATTTGTTGATTGAGAAGTTTCTTGAGAGTGTCTTCCGAATCACTGATTTCAATCGTGATATGTACCTTTGGAAACTGGTCGCGGAATTTTTTGACCAGTCCTGGTAGTAGATAAGTACCGGGAATGGTACTGGCACCAATGGTCAAGTTACCGGTTAGAGTATTTTTAAATCCATGCAGGTCATCACAAAGCCGCTGCCATCTAGTTGTCATTTCTATTGCTGCTTGATAAACCAATGTACCGGCTGGGGTAGGCTGAATTCCCGACATCCCCCGGTCTAATAGTTCAAATCCAAGGTCCTCTTCTAAACTCTTAATCTTAAGCGAAATGGCTGGCTGCGAACTGTTGAGAACAGCGGCAGCTTCAGAAAAACTCCCTTTTTGCACAACCATAATAAATGCTTCCAGTTTATTAAGATTCATATGCTTTCTCCGTTGATATTATAAATTTTTATAGATAATATAAAAAATATTTATGAGGTATTCAAAAAAATAACAGAATTTTCATCTGCTAATTCATATTGTAATCCGTCTTGCAGGATTTTACTAGTGGGGGTCAATAGATAAATAAATCAAACGATTGATTAAAAACACACCAAAAATTAAATAAACGTTTAATTAAATGCCATTTAACGGCCGGTATAACTGACTCATTCAGGTTTAATTAATCGTTTGTTTAAATAAGTTCTGAATTTAATCAAACGTTTGATTAAAAATAGTCTAAAAATCAAACAAACGTTTAATTAAAAAACGAATAAAAGCGATATAGCTGGCTCCACCGAGTTTAATCAAACGTTTGTTTAACACAATAAAAATAAACGTTGATTAGACATTCCCGTCACAGAGTGCTATCTTCGATGGGGGGTGAATCGGGGTGTTTTCACGAATCTATTTTGTTGAACCGCTTGTCATGATCGCAACTCTCATCCGCTGGCTGTTATTATCCACCATAACGGGAGGCATTGTTGGGACTGGAACAAGCTTATTTTTACTGGCGTTAAATTACTCTACAGGTCAAACATCCACGATTCCATTATGGCTGCAAATGCTGCTGTTGCCGATCGGCGGGATGTTAAACGGACTTATTTTAGCTTATGGATACCGGAATGCATCAGCGACTAAGGACTCTACAATCACAGCAGTCCATGAACAGGCAGGAATCCTGCCGGTCAAAACGATGTGGGTCAAGCCGCTTACGGCCATTATTACCTTAAGCTTTGGCGGGTCTGCAGGAAAAGAAGGGCCATGCTCCCATATAGGGGGATCACTTGCCTCTTTATTTGGCCAACTGTTCCGGTTAAACGCTGAAACACAGAGACGGCTGGTTGCTTGCGGGGTGAGTGCCGGCTTTGCGAGTGTATTTGGCACCCCAATTGCAGGTGCCATATATGGAATCGAGGTATTGACAATTGGCAGGCTCCGCCACGATGTGATCTTCCCGGCCATTATTGCAGGAGTTGCCTCTTATCAGGTAAGCAAGATGTGGGGAATCTCCTATAAATATTTTCCCATTGAACTTCCTTCCCAATTTTCAGGCGTGCTGTTCCTTAAGATGATCTTGTTTGGAATCCTTTGCGGATTGGTTTCATGGCTGTTCATAGAATTATTTGTACAAGCCCGGACATTTTTTCAATATATCGGAAAACAGTTTCATATTCACAAACCGTTCTTGCCTTTCATTGGCGGACTTGTTTTGTCAGGTCTGATTTTGGTTTTGCCGGTGGATTACTTGGGACTTAGCCTGCCGCTGATGGACCGCGCATTAAGTGGAGCGGAGGTGCCGGCATTAGGTTTTCTTTGGAAGGCACTGTTTGTTGCGATTACGCTTGGTTCGGGATTTTATGGTGGTGTCGTAACGCCGCAGTTTGTAATTGGTGCCTTGTCGGGAAATGTATTAGCCCATTTGATGGGTATTAATCCTGCTTTGGGGGCGGCGATAGGGATGGCATCCGTGGTCGCTGCAGCCTCCAATACGCCAATTGCTGCCATCTTTATGGGCTTGGAGTTGTTTGGGGGCACAGCAGGGGTCTATCTGGTCGGGGCCTGCATAACGGCCTATATTACGATTGGCCATAGAAGTGTCTACCCGGACCAGCTTGTAGCCTATCCGAAATCCATGTGGATGTATTTAACTCCGGGGCTTTCATTAGAAAAAGAAAAAATCCATGTATCCTATGGATTGTTGCGAAAAATGAAACGGTGGGAGTACCGGCAAAAGAAAAGGTTTGCCCGGATGCACAAAAAATAGGCCGTTATAACAACGGCCCGTACAGTAAAATGGAGCACTTTTTAATGCTCCTTTTGGCCGAAAGGAAAGTATAAAACTTGCCCTTCAGCATATGTGCGACAACGACTTTGTCTTCGCCCTAATCGGCGAGTTTTTTTATTTGGCGGCATTGTTCATAATCAATTTTATAAGAAAACCAACAATCAACCCAGGGATGACAGATAACATGGGCAGCCAAATCGGTCCAAAGAAAATGCCAAAGGGCTTGAAAATAGTTGAAAAAATTAATCCGACTGTTACGAAATAGGCTGAAAAAACAAACGGCAAAAAAGAATTCTTTTTCTTTCCCCCTCCTGCGTCTTTAAAGGCATCCCACATGGCAAAGAAGTACACACAAGGGTAAAACATCAGCCACTGGAAATCAATCTGCTGAATGGCCTTTTCAATCTCGCCATGAAAGCTTGAAATAATGGCTAAATTAAACTTCGCTTGTACATTAATCAAAATTTCTAAAATGACAAAGACAATCCCCTTAATCCACTTGCCATTTAAAAATTGCCCGAATCCAGGCAGGGCTATACTCCACAATAATGCTTCAAGTCCGTTCCGCACATTCTTCTAGTCCTTTGCCAAGTTTTCTCGATTTGCACTGATAGGTGGTTGCCGCAAAATTTGGTTTGCCATCATATTCACGCCCCGCTCCTTAATAGATCTTTCAAAAGGTCTCGAATCAAGATAAAGATAGTATTTCGCCGAAAATAAAAACTATGATTAGAAACCACAAGCTCCATTCAAAGAAGAATTGATATAGGTAATTTATCCTATAAACGAAAAATATTTCAACACGTGCAACTTTTTGATATGGTAAAACGTGGTTATAGTGAAAAGGGGGAGCGATAGTGGAACTTGATCAGGCCTATCGAGCATATGTGAATGACTTATATCGTTATCTATTCTCTCTTTCAAAGGATCATTTTATTGCAGAAGACCTAGTTCAAGAAGCATTTTATCGTGCATATGTACAGCTAGAGGATTATCAGATTTCGAACATACGGGCGTGGCTTTTTAAAGTAGCTTATCATGCATTTATTGATTTTCAAAGAAAGAGTAAACGCTTAGTGGTCAGGGAAGACCCATTAGAGGGAACCGGCTTTACAAAAGAGACACCAGAAGGCCGGCTTTTGGAGAAGGAAAGTTTTCAATTATTGCTGGGGGATATTCATTCATTGAAGGAACAGGAGCGGCATGTCATCCTATTATGTGATTTTCACCAACTCAGCTACAAGGAAGCTTCAGCCATCCTTGATATAAATGTCAATACGTTAAAAAGCTTGTTACATAGGGGAAGGAAAAAAGTGATGGACCGGGTAAAGGAAAGGAAGAAAGCCAATGACTGAGGATAAAAACCAAGTGGACCAAGAATACGAAGTTTATCTGAAGGAATCATTAGATGGCATGGATCAGATACCAAGTTATCCAGAAAAGAAGCAAACTGAATTTGTAAAGATTGGAAAGAGCATGGCACGGAAAACAAATATCATGATCAGTCTTGCGGTGCTGCTCCTGATTGTTCCGATCATGACATTGGCGACCTATTTGTACTACGGGACTGACAGCAGGGCAGACCGGCTGATTGAAGTGGCAACGGACACGATTTATGTCACAGAGCCGAATATGAGCCTGAAAAAATTAGACGTTGAAGACGATATCGGCTTTTTTTCGATGAATATCACGTTTGATGTTTTTAAACGGATCGGAAAAGAGGATTATAAGGCTGGCGACTACGATATTCATTTTCTGTTAGGCCAAGCAGAATTCCCTAAAAAAAATCTTTTGCTAGATCGCCCTTTGGCGGAAAATCCTAGCAAAGAGACAGGAGTTTTGTTTCATCCGGACGCCATTATGCCATATTCAGCCAAAGACGGCTGGGATACATTAAATAAACTGCCAGACGGAACGGTGTCGGAAATCTATGTATCGTTCGATCACTTGATGGACCCGCAACAGTTGGAAAAAAGTTTGCCGCAAAATATGGAGCTGCGCTGGGTGGCAGTAGACACGGGATTGGAAAAGGTACAGGTGGACAAAGAGGGGGTGCCGATTACTCCATTAGGGTATCCGGTACAGCCTGACCAAGAAACATGGTCGCCGTTTAAAGACGGAGACAATCAGCAGGCTTTCCTTGATATTTTGTCCCAGCTTAAGAAAAACGAGGCTGTTGCAGAAAAGGTGGCCAGAGCAAAATCGTTATCCATTAGCAGCCGGCTGGCTTATATAAAAAAACATGGAATTAAGGTGTATGGTGCGGTCATTACTGGCCCAACAGAGGAATTACGGAAGCTCCACGACCGGGAAGACATTCGTGCTATAAAGATAGGGGAAGTGAAATTATGGAATTGGGAATAAAAGATAAAGGCTTTTTTCGGCGCATCCCGGCAATTTTCGGATTTTTATCTTTTCTTTCGGCTTTGATTGCGTTAGCCGGGTTAAATGTGGGGCTTTTGATTCAAGGAAGTGTATTTTTTGGATTGTTTGTGTTCCAGTTGCCGTTTGTCGGCTTTTTCTTGGGGATTGTCGGGCTGTTCACGGAGAAACGTTCCCGGCTTTTTGCCATCTGGGGATTCTCATTATGTCTCTTCTTACTGGTGTTTGCGTTTTTAATGATTATTTTATCGTTGGGAATTAATTACAAACCATAAATAGATGGTCATAGAGGCGTTGCAAACATTTATCCTTCCATAACATGGAGGGATTTTTTTATGAAATCTCATAAATGGACCGGCATATGGGGATTCTAATAGAAAAAACACGTTAATAAAAGGGAGGATCCAAATGATTTATATATATCATGATTTCGGAGGTACGCATACGACTTCCTTGGCGGCTGCTTATCATCTTAACCTCTTGAACGATCCCTCCAAGGTTCTAAGTAAAGAGGAGGTGTTAGCCGTACCTTATTTCAATAAATTGAAGAAACAAGATGCGGGAAAATTTATTTTTCACGGTGAAGACGAGGAGGGGAATCCTGTATATACAATAGGAAAACGTTCAGACAAGCTTGTGCTTCCCTCCATCTATCACTTAAGTGAAATCATGACGGACCGTTATGGCATAAACGAGAAAATCATTTTTTCCAATACATCTCCCGTTGTCCCGCTTGCCATGACTCTTGGCGGGTTTTTCTCCAGAGGATTGGGCATTGACTTCATCGGTGTACCCCTGCTGGTAAAAGGGGCACAACAATGTTGCAAACACATTTATCAACTAGTTGACCGGACAAAGAAAATGGCGAAGGAAACAGAAACACAGATTATTTTGATTAATAATCATAAGTTTCAAGCCTAAATTCCTTTTTGAGTTTTATAAAAACTCCTGTCTTAAAGCTGACTTTTTAGGGCAAATCCTCTCCTCAAAGGGCATTTTCTTGGCTTTTCATTCATACAACTAAATCGAGTGCCTAAGCCATAAAGAGAAGTAAAACATTTTCCGTTCCTAAAACCTCACTAGAAAACAAACTACTGTACTCCACCAAAAAATAACTCAAAACACCTCACCCTACATCCATCCACCCTGCACAGTAATACATCACCGCAATGGGGGCCTGTCCCCCGACATGGTAATGCGTCACCGCAACGGGGGCCTGTCCCCCAATATGGTAATGCGTCACTGCGGTAGAGCCAAATTAAATTGCTAGTATTTATGATTGATAGAGATTTTAGTTAGTAGGATTCGCTTTTAGTGAAAGGGGGAACTATGTTTGCACATCATCGGTAAAGGCATTACCCGTAAAGATGCTTTTGAAAAGGTAACCGGGCATGCGAAATACACTGCCGATTTTGAGACAAAGGAGATGCTCCATGCCCGGACTGTCATAAGTCCTTTTGGGCACGCGCTGATTAAACGGTTAGATCTAACGGAGGCTCAACAAATTCCAGGGGTAAGAGCCATTGTTACAGGGGATCATCTTCCGCTTACAGGAGAAGAATTGCGGGATCGCCCGCCAATTGCCGTGGACCGGGTCCTGTTCCACGGGGAGGTTGTAGCCATCGTCGTAGCAGACACCCCCTATTTGGCTATGAGAGGGGTAGAGGCGATAAAGGTTCAATATGAGCAGCTCCCTGTCGTCAATTCCCCATCAGAAGCACTAAAGCCTGAAGCGCCGCTGCTTCACCCCAATCTGGATCAATATGAAAAAATCCAAGGGGTATACCCGGAGCCTGGCACCAATATTGCCACCCGCACAAAAATCCGCAAGGGTGACCGAACGAAAGGATGGGCTGAAAGCGAAGTCGTGGTCGAGGAGAAGTTTGCCTTCCGGACATCCGACCATGCTGCCATGGAGACGAGGTGTTCCCTCGCCCGAATACATCCGGGAGGAACCATTGAAATCACTTCCTCCTCCCAAGCGCCATTTATGATAAAAAAACTGATCGGACAATATTTTGGAATTCAGCCTGGCACCATAAAAGTTAATACCCCTCTGGTGGGCGGGGCGTATGGAGGAAAAGCTTCTGTCCAGCTGGAAATCTTGGCCTACCTTGCCACCAAGGCAGTGGGCGGACGATTAGTGAAAATCATGAATACCCGTGAAGATGATATGCTCACCTCCCCAGGCCATATTGGGCTTGAAGCCCAAGTAAAACTGGGCGGCACAAAAGATGGGGTCCTGAAAGTGGCTGAACTTCTCTACCTATGGGATGGCGGCGCCTACTCTGATAAATCGATTGATTTGAGCAGAGCGGGAGCGGTTGATTGCACGGGTCCCTATCATATTGAAAACATTTGGTGTGATTCGCTATGCATGTATACGAACCATCCGTATGCAGCCCCGTTTAGAGGATTCAGCCATTCGGAGGTGCATTTCGCGTTTGAAAGAACCATGGATGTTCTAGCAAAAAAATTGAACATGGACCCGCTTGAGCTGCGTTATAAAAATGCCATATTGCCGGGGCATACAACCCCCACCCAATTCCGCTTAAATGCCAGCACGGTTGGAAATGTGCCCAAATGCATTGAAAAATTGAGGGAGTTAATGAATTGGCAGGAAGGGCAGGTCACTAACCTTGGCCAACATATGGTGAGGGCAAAAGGGATTGCCTGTACCTGGAAAACCTCTACCATTGATCCCAATGCCAGTTCCGGAGTTATTCTCACCTACAATCCCGACGGAAGCATTAATCTCATTTCCGGCGTCGTTGAAATCGGAACGGGAACCAAGACGGTTCTTGCCCAAATCCTTGCCGAACAATTAAAAATGGACATCAAAGACATCCATGTCCAAATGCATGTGGATACAGTCAATACTCCAGAACATTGGAAGACAGTGGCAAGCAGGGGAGTTTACATGGCAGGAAGGGCCGTTTTGGCGGCTGCAGAAGATGTCATCAGCCAATTAAAAAGTTTAGCGTCATTTATTTTGCGTGCCCCCATTGAGGATGTGGAGGTGGGCTATGGAAAGGTCTTTTTAAGAGGTGAACCAAGCAAATCGATTCCGATTAAGGACATAGCCTACGGATACACCTTTCCCAATGGAAATTCCATCGGAGGGCAAATCATCGGCAGGGGCCATTACATGATGCCGGGCATTACGTATCTAGACAAAGAAACGGGGGCAGGAAAGCCAGGGCCGGAATGGGAAGTGGCCGCCCAAGGAGTAGAAATTGAACTGGATACGAGGGAATATCGCTATCGAATTCTCAAGGCAGTCACGGTGGTTGATGTAGGCAAGGTACTGAATGAGAAAACACTTACCGGACAGGTAAAGGGTGCGATGAGCATGGGGCTGTCCTTTGCAGCGAGAGAAACATTTTACTTTGATTCCCAGGGCAACGTATTAAATCCGCAATTGCGGACATACCGGCCGATCCGGTTTGGGGAACATCCAAAGTATGAGGTCGCTTTTGTGGAAACCCCGCATGTGGAAGCCCCCTTTGGCGCAAGAGGGGCAGGCGAGCATGGTTTATTAGGAATGCCGGCTGCACTCGGAAATAGTTTATCGGCCGCATTGTCAGCCGAAGTCAACTATCTGCCGCTGATCCCCGAATTATTATGGAAAATAAAAGGAGGCGGTAGATAAGTGCTGTCTGCGGATATCGAGTATTATCGGCCAGCAACCATTAAAGAAGCCACCGACCTATTCTTTTCCTTAAAAGGAGAAAAGAAGCATCCGATTTATTATTCGGGCGGTACCGAAATCTTAACGCTAGGCAGGCTGGGGTTAGTCCAGACCGGTGCGTTGATTGATATAAAAGCCATAAGAGAATGCCTGCCTTTGGAGTTTGACGGCAACTACCTGCTGACTGGCGCAGCTCTTCCGTTAACTTTTATCGAGGATGCGAACCTATTTCCCTTGCTGAGTGCCACATCCATGGGGATTGCCGATCATACGGCAAGAAATAAAATCACACTTGGCGGAAATTTGTGCGGGCAAATATTTTACCGTGAGGCCGTGCTGCCCTTTCTTTTGTGCGACAGTTTGGTCGCCCTGGCCGGGCCAAATGGAGCAGAACAGCTCCCAATCCAGCAAATTTTTAATCAAACCTTTCATCTTGCACAAGGGCAGTTTATTACCCAGCTCCTGACGGAAAGGAAATATATCAATCTTCCTTTTGTTAGCATAAAAAAACGTCAGCAATGGGAGACAGGATATCCGTTGCTGACCGTAGCGGCTATTAAGGTTGAGAACCAACTGCGATTTGCCTTCAGCGGATTGTGCCCATTTCCCTTCCGCTCCAAAGAATTGGAGGATGAATTGAATTCTGCCGGCTTGTCGCTGCCTGAAAGAATCAAAAGAGCCATCGGCCATATCCCTGGCCCAGTGCTTCATGATGTCGAGGGGTCAAGCGAGTACCGTTTATTCGTCCTCGAAAATACTTTACATGAAATAATAGTAGAATGGGGGGGAAGATAGTGGCCGCAACGCCAATGAAAAAAATAACCGTCACTTTAGAGGTCAATGGAGAAACCCGTCAAGTGGAAATCCGGCCGGCGGACACGCTTCTCTATGTCCTGCGGTCACAACTTGGCTTAACAGGAGCAAAACCCGGCTGTCTTAACGGGGATTGCGGCGCATGTTCGGTTATGGTAAACGACACGGTTTATAAATCATGCATTATGCTTGCGGTTGAAGCGGTCGGTTCCAAAGTGACCACGATAGAGGGCTTAAAGGATTCTCCTATTCAAGAAGCTTTCGTTAAAAACTTTGCCTTTCAATGCGGTTATTGCACACCAGGCTTTATTATGAATTGTCAGGCACTGCTGAAAAACCATCCCCAGCCAACATTTGAAGTCATCAAGGAATGGCTTTCCTCCAATATCTGCAGATGCACATGCTATGAGGAAATACAGGAAGCGGTGATGTCGGTAGTCCATAAGCGGGAATAATCACCCAACCAATAGAATCGGCAAACTAGACCATGGACACTTCCTGTCCATGGTCTTTATTGAGCCGGATTGCAAATCGCGGTTAATATATGGTAGAGTAAAAGTAAGATCAATTGACTATAGAACTAATTTAGTCAAAAAGGAGGGACCCGAGTGGCGCCCGATCGCAGAAAAATGATTGTCGATGCGGCAACCAAATCGTTTTCCTTGTTCGGCTATAAAGCCACAACGATGGACCAAGTGGCAAAGCTGGCCAATGTGGGAAAAGGGACAATCTATACCTTTTTTAAAAACAAGGAAGAGCTGTTTGAGGAGATTATGTCTTCACTTGTAAAAGAAATGATTTCGGAAGCAGAAGCCGTATTGCAACCCGATTTGCCGTTTACGGAGAATGTTCATCGCGGGCTGTACCGAATTTTAGAATTCCGTTCCCGGCATCAGCTGATGATAAAACTTGCCCAAGAAGAAAAGGAAATGGGGACCATTGCCGTTTCGGACATGCTCCAGCATGTAGAGGACGAAATTATTGCCTATATAAAACAAAAAGTCGAAGCGGCCATGACTAAAGGGGCTATTCCCAAAATCAATCCGGAAATTACCAGCTTTTTGCTGCTGAAAATGTATGTCGCCCTTTTGTCCGATTGGGAAAGGAATCATGAACCATTAAGCTCGGATGAGATTGCTGAACTGATGAAAGGTTTTTTGTTGCGTTCATAATGGAGGCAACATAAAAAGAAGAGGATCCCTTACCTCTTCTTTTTATTTAGCGATTCTTTTTTGTCCCGCTTTCCGGCTGCTTCGTGAGCCGCCTTGAATCAGGGTCAATGAGGGTGATCCCTCTCTTTTGGCAAATTTACGGTTAGTATACTTACCAGTCGATAAAACGATAAACTGTCCCCGTTTGCTATGTTGAGCCTGTTCCGACATCAGAGATAAAAAGGTTCCCATCAAGATGGCCAGAAACGAGCCGAAAAGAATTCCCAATCCTAAACCTGTTAGAAAGTAGTTCACAACACCGTTGGTTAGAAATCCTGTCACTAAAAGAATGAGACCGAGGCAGCTTGCATAGCCAGCTGTTTTTTTCATGAACAATAGTGCTTGTAAATGTCTTTTTTGCAAACCCTTTCACCCCTTTTTGAATATTTTACCATCAATTTTCACAAAATTGTCAAACTTTTTTAAAAAAAGTTATTGAATTTTTTATACTAGACAATTTGGTGTATTCCTACATCGGTTTTGTCTCATAGAGGCCTTATATAAGACAATTTGGCCAATTCCTACACCGGTTTTGTCCCATAAAGGCTTTATATGAGACAGTTTGGCCTGTTCTTCCATCAGTTTTGTCTCTTAGAAAAAGGACCCGCTTCACAGGTCCTTTTCGAATACCTACTGTTTAGTTAGGTTCTGCTGAGCCATCTTGACCAGCTCGCGGACCATGCTTCCGCCAAGCCGGCCGCCGACCTTTCCGGCCTGTTCCGATGTCAACTGTCCGTTATAGCCTTTTTTAAGCGGAACACCCACTTCCTGGGCGGCTTCAAACTTGGCATTCTCGGGGCTCTGCGCTTGAACAACCCTTGCTTTCAATTGGTCCAAGCCGGTTCTGGCTTCTGGAACAAGAATTTTATTTCGTCTGGCCATCGATATCCCTCCTTTACTCTTTAGAATTTCCGAACTAAAAAAATTCATCAACGTCACTGGCAAAAGCCGTATGTTTCCAGTATAATATCTGGTAATTCATACAATTAAAAATCAATGACAAAGAGAGTAGTTATCCCGGAAGCTAAAGCGAATCAGGGACGGTGCAAGCCTGATGTTAACCGGATAATGAACCGCACTTTGGAGATGCCTGCCTGAAAATAAGTAGGGCACGCCGGAGACTACTCCGTTATGCAGGAAAGCTGGTTCAATTCGAACAATTAGAGTGGTACCGCGGGAAACTGTAACTCTCGTCTCTTTACATAAGAGGCGGGAGTTTTTTATTTTTTAAAAGGGAGGAAAAAGAGATGACGTATAAGAAAGTGTTTGCGGAGGAATTGGCCGCAGCTCTTGGTGGAGAATTAGAGATTGACGCACTGGCGCAGCTGATAGAAAAACCTAAAAGCCTACAGCATGGAGATTTGGCGTTCCCTTGTTTTGCACTCGCAAAAATGAAACGGAAAGCCCCGAATCTAATTGCCCAAGAGCTCTCCGGAAAAATTCAATCGCCGATGTTTGAAAAAATAGAAGCCGTTGGGGCTTACGTAAACGCGTTTTTAAATAAACAGCAAGTGGCGTCAGATATCGTGAATCAAATCATTACCCAGCAGGGGGAGTACGGGGCGCAAAATACGGGGGATGGCGGCAAGGTGACGATCGATATGTCCTCGCCCAATATTGCCAAGCCGTTTTCCATGGGCCACCTGCGGTCTACGGTTATCGGAAACGCTCTTGCTCTGATAGTAGAAAAATGCGGGTATCAGCCGATTAGAATTAACCATCTTGGCGATTGGGGCACGCAATTCGGCAAACTCATCAGTGCATACAAACGCTGGGGTGATGCCGAAAAGGTCCAACAAAATCCGATTAAGGAATTGTTGACCCTGTATGTTCAGTTCCACGCCGAAGCAGAGACAAACCCAGCCTTGGACGATGAGGGAAGAAGCTGGTTTAAAAAACTCGAAGACGGTGACGAAGAAGCGCTGGAACTTTGGCAATGGTTCCGCGATGAATCACTAAAAGAATTTTCACGGATTTACGATTTAATGGGAGTGAAGTTTGATTCCTTTGCCGGTGAAGCTTTTTACAATGATAAAATGGACCGGATTGTCGATTTGCTAGAGGATCAACAGCTGCTTGTCGAGTCCGACCAGGCACAGGTGGTGGAGTTGACAGAAGAACAGCTGCCGCCATGCCTCATCAAAAAATCGGATGGGGCGACGCTTTATGCTACCCGTGATTTGGCCGCTGCGCTTTACCGCAAAGAGCATTATGACTTTGCCCAATCCCTCTACGTAGTGGGTCACGAACAAAGCCTGCATTTTAAACAGCTAATCTCGGTGTTGAAAAAAATGGGCTTTGCCTGGGCAGACCAAATGGTCCATATTCCATTCGGGATGATGCTGAAGGACGGAAAGAAAATGTCGACCCGTAAAGGCAAGGTCGTCCTATTGGAAGAAGTGTTGGCAGAATCGATTGATTTGGCCCGCTCCAATATTGAGGCAAAAAATCCATCACTCCAAAACAAGCATGAAGTAGCCAAGCAAGTCGGCGTCGGCGCGGTTATTTTCCATGATTTAAAAAATTTCCGGATGAATGATATCGAATTTTCCTTCGAGGAAATGCTCCGTTTTGAGGGTGAAACTGGCCCCTATGTCCAATATACCTTTGCAAGAGCTTGTTCCATATTGCGGAAAGCCGGTTGGCAGGGAGCGGCATCATTGCAAACATATGAATCATCTTGGGAAAAGGAATGGAAGGTTGTCAGCATGCTAATGGAGTTTCCAACAAGCATTAAGCGGGCCTGCGAAAATTATGACCCGTCCCAAGTGGCCAAATATATCATCGACTTAGGGCAAGTATTCAATAAATATTATGCCGAGGTCAAAGTATTGGAGGAAAGTCCGGAGAAAGAAGCCCGTTTAGCCCTTGTTTACAGTGTGACTGTCGTCCTGAAGGAAGGCTTGCGCCTATTGGGTATTTCTGCACCCGAAGAAATGTAAGTCATTTTATTTCAAACAAAGGATAAAATGGTATAAAATGGTTTTGGATTAAGAATGGGGAGGTATTGGGATGAGTGAGCAAATATTCAAAACGATGGAACTGACAAGGAATTACTTTTTAAAAACGGTTAAAGGGCTGGACGAAACAATCGTGGATGTGCAGCCGGACGGATTCAACAATAATATCCATTGGCACATCGGCCACGTCTTAACCGTTACCGAGCAGTTTATGTTTGGTTTTCCAAAAAAATCAACTCAATTAACGGAGCAGTATATGGAGTGGTTTGCAACTGGAACGAAACCAGCAGACTGGAAGGGAGAGGTTCCGTCCGTCCAGGAATTGGTTGCCCAGCTGCAAGACCAGTTGCAACGCATGAAAGAAATTCCGGCTGAGAGTTTTAATGAACGCCTCAAGACTCCGTTTCTGGGCCAAGAAACCTTTGGGGAACTGACTAGCTTTGCCTTATTCCACGAAACGATGCACTTGGGCCAAATTCAGGCAATGAAGCGCGTGGTTGCGGCTGCGAGTGTTAAGTAATGACCTAATGAACGTTTCTACATCGTAGAGACGTTTTTGCTTTTTTTTCATCATCTGGGTAAACTACACAAAAAGTGAGGAAGTTAAATGGACCAACAAATAGGAAAACCGAAAGAGAGAATATGGACAAAAGAGTTTATTTTTATCGTGTGTGCCAATTTTTTTATATTTTTAGGATTTCAAATGACTCTTCCCACCATTCCACTGTATGTGGAGAAATTAGGGGGAAATAATCAGCTAATTGGAGTCGTGGTCGGAATTTTTACCTTTTCGGCCTTGTTGCTGAGGCCTTTCGCGGGAAACTGGCTGGAAACAAAGGGACGGGGGATTGTGTTTTTATCGGGATTGGCGATATTCGTCATCTCCGTTGGTTCGTTCGGGTTTATGGCCAGCATCGCTTTATTATTTATGATGAGGGTGGTTCAAGGAGTCGGCTGGGGATTTTCAACCACTGCTTCAGGCACGATTGCAACGGACTTAATTCCTCCAACCAGACGCGGCGAGGGGTTGGGCTATTATGGGTTATCGGGTAATATTGCCATGGCCATCGGACCATCCCTCGGTCTTACTTTATCCGGGTTTTTACCGTTCAAGCATTTATTTTTGATTAGTTCGGGATTGGGCCTATTGGCTTTGTTGCTGGCATCGAGAATTAAATACAAAAAAGCCGAGCCCGGAAAGGTGAAGGCGAAACTTGCGGTTTACGAAAAAAGTGCTTTAAAACCTTCCGTTCTATTGTTCTTTCTGACGGTTACCTTTGGCGGAATTGCGACGTTTCTTCCGTTATACTCTGCCGAGAAGCATGTGGCCGGCATCCAATTGTACTTTCTTCTGTATGCCTTGGCCACATTGGCAACAAGGGCCTTTGCCGGACAGCTATATGACCGCAGAGGCCATATAGCCGTATTTGTGCCCGGAAGCCTTCTGGTTTTAATTGCCATGTTCTTATTGGCTTGGCTTCCTAACAGCATGACGCTTTATACGGCTGCAGTCCTGTACGGGCTGGGGTTTGGTACCGTTCAGCCAGCCTTGCAGGCATGGGCGATTGAAAAGGCCCCAATGACCCGCCGGGGATTGGCCAATGCGACATTCTTTTCATTTTTTGACTTGGGAGTCGGAATTGGTGCCATGACGTTTGGGCAAATTGGCCAGATGTTTGGTTATAGCGCCATTTACTGGACTTCGGCTGTATCGGTCCTAATTTCTATTTTGCTTTATGTGTTTTTTATGTTTAAGGAACATGTAGGATACGTGGAGCAAGGGCGCTGATTTTTACAAAAAGCCGTGCGGGCATGAGGCCTGCACGGCTTTTTTGCTGCATTTGAAGTCTTATACAGTCTTTGAGAATGGTCCTGCTCCCGCGCTTTTTTTATTGGCATAAATAGGATGACACCTTTTTTTGTAAACAGAAAAGAATATACCTATGAAGTTTTGTCTTTATATTGTTGAATTAATTGTCTACATTTTCACCGGACATGTGTTAAAATCAATCGGTATTTTACTCTTCAGGTAGGTGACAGCTTTGCTTACATCCTTTAAGCGATTATTAATCGGCCGGCCTCTAAAATCCACAGAGCTGGGCGAACAAAAGTTGAATATTTTTAAAGCACTGGCGATTTTGTCTTCTGATGCCCTATCGTCAGTGGCCTATGGAACCGAGCAAATTTTGATCGTGCTCGCGACCATCGGGACCATCGCCTTTTGGTATTCCGTACCGATTGCCGTTGCTGTCTTATTCCTTTTGGCAGCACTGATTTTATCGTATCGGCAAATCATTTTTTCCTATCCCCAAGGTGGCGGGGCTTATCTTGTTTCTAAAGAAAATATCAGTGAAAAGGCCGGGCTGATTGCCGGCGGCTCTTTATTAGTCGATTACATCTTGACGGTTGCCGTTAGTGTGTCCGCGGGCACGGATGCCATTACATCCGCGTTTCCCGCATTACATCCCTATACCGTCTTGATTGCGTGTATTTTAGTAGCATTTATTACGGTTCTAAATCTGCGAGGAATCACAGAATCGGCCACTGTTTTGGCGTATCCGGTTTATATGTTTGTGATCGGTCTATTTGTTTTAATCGGGGCCGGCTTGTTCAAAATGGCAACTGGCCATGTTCCTGCTGCCAACCACGTTGCCCTCGGAACACCTGTTTCGGGCATCACCTTATTTTTGCTTTTACGGGCATTCGCATCAGGCTGTTCGGCTCTTACCGGGGTTGAGGCCATTTCCAATGCGATTCCTAATTTTAAAGATCCCGCTCCAAAGAATGCAGCCAAGACACTCGTGTTGATGGGCACTTTGTTAGCCATCCTTTTTTCCGGGATTACCTATTTGGCATATTATTATGGAATTGCTCCAAAACCTGATGAAACGGTTGTATCTCAAATTGCCAAAGCCACATTTGGCCGCGGCTATCTCTACTTTTTTATCCAAGGTACCACTGCACTGATTCTGGTGTTGGCAGCCAATACGGGCTATTCAGCATTTCCGCAATTGGCCTACAACTTGGCGAAAGATAAGTTTATGCCTAGACAATTCACGATGAGAGGCGACCGTTTAGGCTATTCAAACGGAATCCTATCGCTGGGGATTGGATCCATCCTATTGATTATTGCGTTTCGTGGACAGACGGAACATCTTATCCCGTTATACGCGGTTGGGGTATTTATCCCATTTACCTTGTCGCAAACGGGAATGATTCTGAAATGGGTCCGGCAAAAGCCTGCAGGTTGGATAGCGAAGTTAAGTGCCAATTTAATTGGTGCTTTAATCACTTTAACCGTGCTCATCATTCTGTTTATCACTCGTTTTGCCCAGGTTTGGTTTGTTGTCATTTTCCTGCCGTTGATCGTTTTATTGTTCATGAGAATTTACAGGCACTATGAAGCTGTAGGGGAGCAGCTCAGAATTGATCCTGAACAAATGGCGGAAGAAATTAAAGGCAATGTGATTATCGTTCCTGTTGCCGGTTTTACGAAGGTTGTGGAGAACTCCATTAACTACGCCAAGTCGATTACAGAGCAAACCTATGCGGTATATGTTTCGTTTAACAGAGAAGATGAGAAACGATTTGAAGAAAAATGGAACCAATTGCACCCGGAAGTCCGGTTAGTGACCTTGCAGTCGCAATATCGCAGTGTATTGCAGCCATTGTCAAAATTTATTGATATAATTGACCATAAGGCAAAAGAAAATAATTATCAGGTAACCGTGCTGATACCGCAATTTATTCCAAAGAAGAACTGGCATCATGTGTTGCACAACCAATCCAGTGTCTTGATTCGAGCGTACTTACTTTACAAAAAGAATGTGATCGTTTCAACACTGCCATACCACTTTGTGAAGTAAACGAGGAACGGAAGGCCTGGGGGGGAGAGGACTATGGATTTTTTAGTTGCAAATAAATGGGTGATACTGGTCAGCCTTGAAGTTTTGGCTTGGTCATCCACTTTTTTTCTGCTCTATGCCAGGTACGGTCTGAAATCAGACTTTTGGTTTAAGGTGGCGACCGTATTATTCGCTTTAACAGGAGTCATCCCGCAGGTTTTAATGGGCATTGTCAATTTCATTTCGACCAGAAAAATCGATCTATTTACCCTGATCATTGTTCTGCTTATCGTCTATGGCTTTACGATTGGGAAAAAACATGTCAAAAAGCTCGATGAATGGGCGAAGAAAAAATTTGCTAAGCAGGAGTCCTGATTAGCGCAAAAAAACCACCTTACTTGGTGGTTTTTCTTGTTCTTTTGAATAAAAAATAGATGGCAATCAATACGACTGCGGCAATGATAATGGGCATGACATAGGGCTGGGCATATTCTTTAATATGAGACCAATTTTTCCCCAATACCGACCCTAAGTAAAGGAACAGAACTGTCCAAGGAATAATGGCTGCCACGGTATAAGAAGTAAATCGGACTGGGGACATTTTGGCAATGCCGGCAGGAATGGAAATCGCGTGGCGTACCACGGGAATGAACCGTGCGCTGAAAATCACGCCTGCTCCATATTTTTGAAACCATTGTTCGGCCACATCAATCTGTTTCTTTTTAATGAACACATATTTACCGTACTTTTCCAAGAAAGGCCTGCCGCCATAATAACCGGCCCAATATAAGAACAATTGGGCAATCGTACCGCCAATGGTCCCGGCAATCACAGCTCCAACGAAATTGATATGTCCCAGAGAAATCATGTAACCGCCATAGCCCAATACAATTTCACTGGGGATAATTTCTATCATTAAACCGAGAGCTATTCCGAAGTACCCTAACTGTGCCAAGAACTCTAAGATTGAATAAATAAAATCGCTCATGCTACACCTACACTTATGTAATGACATTTTCTTTAGTTTATAATAGTTTGCCTGATAAAGAAATATAAATGGACACTTATCTGGAAAACGCCTTATTCCGGCATGTTGAGCGGATGGTCCGTCTCCTCAGATGAAAATAAGTAGGTTTTGTGATGGTAATGAATGCTGTAGACGAGACCCATCGCAAACATATTCCCCATCAGAGAGCTCCCGCCGTAACTAATGAACGGGAGAGGAATGCCGGTGATCGGCAGGACTTGTATGGTCATCCCGATATTTTGAAACACGTGGAACGTAATCATGCTGATGATTCCGGTACAGACATAAGTATTGAACAAATCCTTCGTATCCAGAGCAGTCTTAATTAAATGGTAAATCAGCATGAAATAGAGACCGATGACGACACTTCCGCCGATAAACCCATATTCCTCCCCAATGACGCTGAATATAAAATCGGTATGGGCCTCGGGAATATAAACCTCGCCATGGCCCAACCCCTTCCCTGAAATCAAGCCGGACCCAATCGCCATAAGCGATTTCAATAAATGGTAGCTGGAATCCGTTGCGTGTCCTTGTGGGTCCAGCCAGGCATAAATCCGGTTGAATTGGTACGTTTCAACACCCAAGTACCTCTGCAGGATTTCTGGTTTTTTCAACACGAGATAAAAGATCCCCCCTGCCAGGGAGGCTCCCAGCCCGTAGACCGGCAGGATAATTTTCCACGAAATGCCGGAAACAAGAATGATTCCGGTCAATATGGAGATGATGACCATTCCGGTGCCAAGGTCCGGCTGCAGCATAATCAAACCAAACGGACCGGCCGTGACCATTCCCAATTTTAAAAACAGGAAAAAGTCGGTGGAAATAGTTTTGTCCACATGTTTTTCATGATGCGCCACCATCACCCGGCTCAACGCTAAAATTAAAAAGACTTTCACAAATTCTGACGGCTGGATGGACCCAAACCCTTCGATGATGAACCAACTCTTGGCCCCGTTTCGTTCAGGGGCAATCGAGGCCGGTGCCAAAAATAATGCAATCAGCAAAATCAGCCCGAATCCATAGAATACCCATGACAGCTTTCTATACTGATAGCTGTCGAATAATAGGGAAACCAGAATAATGACCGTACCGACAACATACCAAAATACCTGCATGATGAGAAAATTCTGCCCGTATTGGTCGGTGCCTTGGGCGCTATAAATCGCCGCACAGCTGATTAAGAAAAAGAGAAATAAAAACAATGTCAGCGTCCAATCAAAGCGTTCCGCTTTTTTTATCTGCTTATCCATAGGTCCCACATCCATGCTAACCGTGTCTTAAAGATACATAAACCATTGGGAAGAAATGTCCCTTTATTACTAAACGATTTTACCCCATGAAAGGTTTCATATTTTTAAAAAGAATTCCGTCTTTCGTTACATTAGGTAATTCAAAAACATGGTCGCAATCCCAAAATAGGTGAATAATGAAAAAATGTCATTTAACGTGGTGATTAATGGCCCTGATGCCACAGCAGGGTCAACGTTTAGCTGATACAAAATCAGTGGAATGACGGTGCCGGCAAGGGTTCCTATAATCAGGGTGAATAATAAGGACACTCCCACCACGAGCCCTAAAATCCCATTTCCCTGCCAAATGAAGGCAATCAGTGAAATTAAAACCCCACAGGTAATCCCGATGGTGATCCCCACGCCAAATTCCCGCAAAATCAACCGGTAGACCACTTTGGCATCTATATCATTGGAAATTAGTCCGCGGACCACGACGGCAAGAGACTGCGTGCCTGTGTTGCCGGTCATTCCGGAGATCATCGGCATGAAGAAGGCCAAGGCCACTACTTTGTTCAAAGTATCTTGGTATCCGCTGATGATTCTCCCCGAAACTAGACCGATAAACAGCAGAAGAACTAACCAAGGCAGCCTTCGTGCGGCGGCGGTCAGCGTTTTGGTGTCAAAGTCGATCGCCTTTCCGGAAGCGGATAACTTTTCAATGTCTTCATTGGCCTCTCTGATCACGACATCAATGACATCATCCACGGTAATGATGCCAACGAGGCAATCCTGCTCATCGACGACCGGAACGGCAATAAAATCATAGCGTTCAACGGTCTTGGCGACTTCCTCCTGGTCTGTCGTGACTTTCACGGAAATAACCCTTTCGTACATCACGCTGCTGATCTTTTCACCGGGTTCGGCCAAAAGTAAATCCCGATACGAGACGACACCGACCAGTCTTCGGTCCTCATCGATGACATAAAGATATTGGATTGATTCGGCATATTCCGCGAAGGTTTTCAGCTTATCCACGGCTTCCCTCACCGTGTAATAGGTCCGGATCCAAACGAAGCGGTTGGTCATGATCCGGCCGGCCGTTTCCACCGGATATTTCATGATATCCTTTACGGCGTTCGATTCTTCCGCTTGCATATCGGAAAGCAGGGATTCTATTTTTTCGGGAGATAAGTCATGGAGCAGCATAGCTAAATCGTCGTTGTCCATTAAATCGAGGACTTTTGATGACTTTTCGGCCCCAAGCCGGTTCAAAACATCAATCTGTTCCGGTTTATCCAGCTCCTGCATGAGGTCTGCCAAAACATCAAATTGTAAGAAATGCAGAAACCGGCCTTTGTGTTTTTCCGGAAGATCGATATAAAATTTTGCCACATCATAAGGCTGGAGTTCCTCGAGTATCTCTTCCAAGTCAGAATGTTTGTTTTCCTTCAGGGATTTAATAATATGTAGACTTATCTCATCTTCCGTCATGTTTTTTATCATCTATATCCACACTCCTCCATATGGTGCGGTCTTTCCATCTCATAAAAATAGCCCGGAAACAAATAATAGTCGTCAGTGCTACTATATAGTATGTGTTACAATGCCTGTGATTTTCCCCCCTGATCTTTTTTAAGAGGGCTAGGACTTATTTAAGTATATTATTTGTAAAAGAATTGAAATAAACTATCAGCTATTTTTTGATAAAATGAGTAAGTATGGACACAGGTTCCAAAGTTTTGGAAAACCTTTTTTAATATAGCGGGTGAACGGAGGGTTTGGTTTGGTGAAAAAGCATCATCAAGACATACGTGATTTAATTTATGTCCATTTAAATCAAACAGACCAGTATGTGTTATCTTATGGAATTGAATTTGAAGAGTTTGCAACGGCTTTTTCAGGTACATTAAATCATTTGCTTTTATTAAAGCACCGCTTTGATGATGCTGATTTTAATATGCATACGCTCCTCGAATACTGCCCAGAGGATCGGATTGTCCAATTGGCGGAAGAAGATGTTTATGGCTATGGGAATTTCTGTTGGATTGACTTTACCGAGGAAGATGTCTTAAACGAATTATCAGGCCAGGAAATGGCAGAGTTACTGTACCTGGGACATCATAAACAGCATTTAAAGCTGCCGTTTTATAATAAACTGGGCAACCGTTTCGTTTATCTCGCCACTGATGACGGCTGGTTTAATAAAACTTACTATCGAAGCTTTAAGGATTTCTTTTCGTTGCTAAGCGAAGTGATTTCTTCGAAGTTAAGTGAATTGAAGCCGGAAAAGTCCGTGCTGGGACTGCGGAAAAAGCGTGCCTATCCGCCGGTGAATAAGGAAATTTTGCTTTCTTTAACCCCGTTTATCAAGGAAGGGATTTGTTTTTCGTTTCGGGATGCCGATGTCCAGCGCACCCGCATCGAAATTCCGATTTGGGTGATGGGCGACTATGCGGACATGGACGATATGTATGAGGCCTATCAGGACATTTCCCGTGAGCCACACCATGCCAAACTGATATTTGATAGAAAAACAAAAGAGTGGAAACTGAATGTTTTATAATCAAATCTCTCCGTAACAGGAGGGATTTATTTTTGAGTCTATGTTAAAATTGATTTCCACTTCAGCAACTCAGCAAACCCGCGGGCGTGCTGGGGAGGGTATTCGGCGCTTGATACTTGCCGGTCTCCTCAGCCCTGTACTCTCGCAGGAGTCGAGGTTATCCGCAAAAAGCGGATGGAAATGAGCTGGCCGGAACCAATCGAATCTATGAAAACCAAACCGAAAATAGGCCCTCATTAACGCCCAAGTGATACATATAATAGATACCAAACAGGATGCTGATGACGCCTGTGACATGGTTTAACGTTTTATTCAACTGTTTTCCGGAGGTAAGGACAAAAGGGATGCCGATGACTGTAGAAAAGCTGAGCATTCCGATGACCGTCCCTAACCCAAAAATCAGGATATATTGGGCACCCTGCCAAACAGTTGATACCGTGCTCATGGTGAGCAGGACCATGGCGGCACTGCCGGCGAGCCCATGAACGAACCCGATGCAAAAAGACTTCATATGTTGACGATGGTGTTTGTTATGGGCGTGTTTAGCTGATAGATGCGGGTGTGAATGGACGTGCGTGCGGATGGTACGGAGGCTGGAGATGCCTAGGGTAACGAGCATAATTCCAACCAAAAACTCGAGGCTCATGGCAACGGTGTCGGTAAAGGTGCTTTTAGCCAAAATCAGGAACATCCCGACAATAAACAGGGTGGTTGTATGGCCAATGCCCCAGTATACCCCGGCGAAAGCTGATTTTTTTATATTTTTTGATTCACTGGCAATGGCAGATACGGCAATCACATGATCGGGTTCAATCGCATGTTTGATGCCGAGTAAAAAGCCAATCAATAAGATGGATATAAAGGAACCAGTCATTTAAGAGCACCTCCATAATTTGGTTATAAGCTAATCTTACCGAAAAAAAACGAACTAAAGAGGCTGATTCGTGACAAATTTAGCAGATTTGGTTTCAAGTGGGCGGTGCCCAACATAAAATAGAAAAAACGTTTATCTCATTTCCTTTCTGCTTTGGTAAAGTGGTAAAATAAATATGATTGAGTATATGGAGGTTACACCATGAAAACAAAACTAGGTTTATTATACGGAGGAAAATCCGCTGAGCATAAAGTATCATTACAAACGGCTTTAGCTGTGATTAAAGCACTGGATCTAGAAAAGTTTGATATCCATCCCATTTACATAAACGAGGAAGGTCAATGGATTAAAGGGCCGCAACTAAAGGAACCGGCTGAAACGGTCAAACAACTCGAATTTTCCGCAGATAACCAAACGGCGCCTGCCGCGTTGGCACCTGCCCTTTTCCAAAGAGATCAGCAAAACGATGCATCCCTTGATGTCATTTTTCCGCTCTTGCATGGTCCTAACGGGGAAGACGGAACGGTTCAAGGTTTATTGGAATTATTAAATCTTCCTTATGTCGGCAACGGGGTATTGGCCTCAGCTGCTGGCATGGATAAAGTCATTATGAAAAATATCTTTGCCCAGGCGGGTTTGGCGCAAGTCGACTATGTGGCGTTTCTAAGAAGTGAGTGGGAAAAGGCCAAAGAAGCAGCTTATGCCAAAGTGGAAGAAGAATTGGGTTACCCTTGCTTTGTCAAACCAGCCAATCTTGGGTCCAGTGTCGGCATCAGCAAATGCCGCAATCGTCAGGAATTGGAAACAGCTTTTGCGGAAGCTTTCCAATTTGACCGTAAAATCATTATTGAAGAGGGTGTCGTTGCCCGTGAAATCGAAGTCGGTGTTTTAGGCAACGATGAACCTGAGTGTTCTGTCGCAGGAGAAATTGTTCCAAAAAAGGATTTTTATGACTATAAGGCGAAATATGAAGATGGGGAAACTGCGTTAATAATTCCTGCTGATATAACCGAGGATGAATACTACCAAATTAAAGACATGGCTATTCGCGCGTTCAAAGCATTGGATTGTTCGGGACTGGTTCGTGCGGATTTCTTTTTAACAAAGGACGGCAAAGCGTTAATTAACGAGGTAAATACCATGCCAGGATTTACACCGTTCAGTATGTTCCCGCTATTATGGAAGCATACTGGTGTGGAATACCCGCAATTGATCGAGCGTCTCGTCCGATTGGCGGAGGAAAGGCATGCGGAAAAGCAGCAAATCAAGTACACCATTTAATCACATCAGAATTCTCTAATTTTAGGCAAAAGAACTTTTGAAATTTTTTAGCCGGCAAGCAGGAACCGCATTGACACGGCTTATAAGCCGTGTCCGTTTTCTATATCACGCTTAACGGAAAGGTAAGGCCCGCTGCTGACAGGAATCGCCTAGTAATAGTTAAGGAGGAAAACATGATAAAACGATCTATAAAAGTGGTAGCCGAAATAGTTTCTGCAATAAATGACGTTACCCCTTTCGCTGACATCAACATCGAGGGGGTTACCATTGATTCCCGAAAAATAGCGGCAGGAAACTTGTTTGTTCCGTTAGTTGGAGAGCATGTGGACGGTCATAAATATGTGGAGGAATCGATCAAAAAGGGGGCGGCGGCAGCATTTTGGCAAGAGGATGTCCCTAATCCGCCCCAAGGTTTGCCCATTATTATAGTCGATAATTGCCTGACTGCCTTGCAAGAGCTTGCCCGCGAGTACCGGAAAGAACTGCCAATCCGCGTGGTTGGGATTACGGGGAGTAACGGGAAAACGACAGCAAAGGATATGACAGCTTCGTTATTATCATTAAAATATAAGGTTCAAAAAACGGAAGGCAATTTTAATAATCATATTGGCCTCCCGTTAACCGTGTTAAATCTTAATGAAGATACGGAAGTGGCCGTTTTGGAGATGGGCATGAGCGGAAGAGGCGAAATTGAATTTTTGACCAAATTGGCTTGCCCGGATGCAGTGGTCATCACGAATATTGGTGAATCCCATCTGCTTGACTTGGGTTCAAGAGAGGCCATTGCCGAGGCAAAACTAGAGATTCTTCAAGGATTAAAAGACGGTGGATTGGCGGTCCTTCACGGTGATGAACCATTATTAATGGAGCGGATTCATCAGTTTAAAGGAAATGTTGAGGTCCAAACCTTTGGCCGAAATGAAACCAATGATTTGTATCCTGTTGCAATTACCCAGTTGCAGCAAGGAAGCCGGTTTAGACTGAATGTCTCTGACAAAAACTTTGAATTGCCAGTTTTAGGAACGCACAATATTATGAATGCCCTGGCATCGATGTTGATTGCCCATTACTTTTCCATTCCGTTCGAAGAAATGAATGAGGGACTAAAAGGGGTTAAGCTCACCAATATGCGGATGGAGCTTGTGGAAGGCCGCCATGGTGAAACCATTATCAACGATGCGTATAATGCCAGCCCGACATCGGTCATGGCAGCCATTGAACTGGTCTCCAACCTGCAAGGATATGACCGGAGAATCCTCGTGCTGGGTGACATGCTCGAATTAGGGCCGCAGGAGGAGCAGTACCACCTGCAAGTTGGCGAAAGGTTAAATTCCGACAAAATTAACCTGGTGTTTACTTACGGAACACTTGGCAAGCACATTGCCAAAGGAGCGGCTTCAGTGCTGGGTGAAGAGCGGGTGTTTGCCTTCACCGATAAACAGAGTCTGATTAAGGAACTCGAGCCTCAATTGGGAGAGAACACACTGGTCCTTGTTAAAGCTTCGCGCGGGATGAAGCTAGAAGATATTGTAAAGGCATTGCAAAAATAGCGGGAGACCAACACGATGATTGGCTGTTTATGCCTGCACGGCTTCACAGGTGCCCCTTATGAGGTGGAACCGCTTGTAACGTATTTACAGGAACGAACCTGCTGGGAGTTTCGCGTCCCGACCCTGCCGGGACAAGGGGAAACCCTGTCATTGAAAGGAATCCGCCATCAAGAGTGGCTGGATTTTGCCGAACAAGAGCTGAAGGCTCTGATGGAGACATGTGATAAGGTGTATGTGATCGGCTTTTCGATGGGCGGGATGATTGCCAGCTTTCTTGCTGCCAACCATCCGGTGGACAAGCTCATTTTATTAAGCGCTGCTGCTTATTACATCCATCCCCGACAGCTTGCGGAAGATATCAAACAAGTCATGAAGGACCTGATGGGCGGCCAACTGGCTGAAAACCAATTGTTCTTCCGTTATAGAAAAAAAGTAATCGAAACACCGATGAGTGCGGTTCTGCAATTTCACAGGCTGGTTTCCTCCATTAGACCCGACTTGCCGAAAATTATGGCACCCACATTGGTCGCACAAGGGGAAGCGGATGGAATTGTGCCCCCGAAAAGCGCAGAATACCTTTACCGGACCATTGGTTCCAGTAAAAAGAAACTCGTGGTGATCAGCAATTCCAAACACCATATTTGTTACTGTGAAGAAAAAGAAGAATTGTTTTTGCAAGTGCTAAAGTTTTTGAATGAGGATTAAAAAACACAAGATAAAATTGCAATCTATTCCTGTTAATGATAATATTATTATCAATGTGTCTAAAGATTGATGGAATAAGGGCATACTCCTTTGGAGAATGTCTTTTTTTTGGTAAAATAAACATATCAATTTTACTCTTATTAGAGAATAGATTCGACGCTAATTATTAAAAATATTTTTATAATAGATGAAGGAGAATGAAAACATTGACGAAGTTTGAAGAATTAGGTATAGGCCAGGCGACGTTAAAGGCTGTTCTGAAAATGGGATTTGAAGAGGCTACACCCATTCAGGCCGAAACGATTCCATTAAGCCTGGAGAATAAAGACGTCATTGGGCAGGCTCAAACAGGAACAGGAAAAACCGCTGCATTTGGAATTCCATTGGTAGAAAAAGTGGATATCAAATCAGAAGCGATTCAAGGTATCATTATTGCCCCTACACGCGAGCTTGCTATCCAAGTGTCAGAGGAGCTTTATAAAATTGGATCTGGGAAACGAGTTCGCGTGCTGCCGATTTACGGTGGACAGGACATTGGCCGCCAGATTCGCTCATTAAAGAAGGCACCCCATATTATTGTAGGAACACCAGGACGTGTTCTTGACCATATCAACCGCAAGACGCTGCATTTAGATCATGTTCGTACTGTCATTTTAGATGAAGCCGATGAAATGCTAAACATGGGATTCATTGAGGATATTGAAGCAATCTTGGCGGAAACTCCGGAAGAGCGCCAGACCTTGCTATTCTCAGCCACCATGCCTGGCCCGATTCAGCGCATTGCGGAAAAGTTCATGAAGGACCCAACTGTTGTCCGGGTAAAAGCAAAGGAAATGACCGTTCCTTCCATTGAACAATACTACATTGAAGTTCAAGAACGAAACAAATTTGATGTGTTGACAAGACTACTCGATATTCAAGCACCTGAATTGGCGATTGTATTTGGAAGAACCAAACGCCGGGTTGATGAATTATCGGAAGCATTGAATTTGCGCGGCTACACAGCAGAAGGAATTCATGGCGACTTAAGCCAAGCAAAGCGCCTTTCTGTTCTGCGCAAGTTTAAAGAAGGCAACATTGATGTCTTAGTTGCAACCGACGTTGCGGCAAGGGGCTTGGATATTTCCGGCGTTACCCATGTATACAATTTTGATATCCCACAGGATCCAGAAAGCTATGTACACCGGATTGGCCGTACTGGACGTGCTGGAAACACTGGTGTCGCCATGACCTTTATTACTCCAAGGGAAAAACCGTATTTGGCTGTAGTTGAAAAAACAACCAAACGCAAAATGGAGCGGATGAAGCCGCCAACCCTTGATGAAGCGCTGGAAGGACAACAGCGTGCAGTGGTTGATAAAATTTTGGCAACCATTGAATCGAACAATTTACAATATTACAAAGCAGCTGCGGAAGAGCTTTTGGAAGCCAATGATGCTTCGACTGTTGTAGCTGCGGTATTAAAGATGCTGACCAAAGAGCCGGACACGACTCCTGTCAAGTTGACAGAGGAGGCACCGCTTCCGTCGAAACGGGAAAGAAAGCCGTATGACCGAAACGACCGCCGCCGCAGAGACGATTCACGCGGATACAACTCTGACCGCCGCAAAAAAGCACCAGTCAAATCCTCCAGAAACGGAGACAAAAGATCTGGCGGTAAATCTAGAAGCTTTAATCATTAATCATATATAGAAAAAAGCATGGATGACGCATCCATGCTTTTTTTGCCATTAGGCGTGGCGTGCCGTGCCGTTCATTTCAGGCATTGGATGGATGGGTTCGAAAAATAAAACTGGGAAATTCACAAATAAAATATTCCGAATCCCTAAATTTATGTAAAAAACTGTTCATGATCCTTCGTTAATAGATGGGATGGGTTTTCCCGAAACAAGGGAATAATAGATAAAAATTGCAAGCTTTGGAAGTGAATTTTCATGATTGTTCGTCTTGGCTATGTGGCCATGAGCATGGAGCTGCAGAATGCATCGCCTTCGCAGACCATGACCTTTGCCCAGTTCAGCCGAATCAAGGATCGGGAAGCCGCAATCCGCAAATTGGCACGGGTTGCTGAATCCAACCTCGACAATTGCCTTAGGCTCCTAAAACATAATGTCGCCAATGAAATCCATTTTTTTCGGTTCAGTTCCCGGCTGATCCCGCTGGCCAACCATCCGGAATTACCAGACTGGGATTATATGGAGGCACTAAAAGAACCGCTCAAACGGATAGGGGATTATCTAAAGGAGCATCCCATGCGGGTGGACTTCCATCCCGACCACTTTGTGGTGCTCAACTCGCCGGATAAAGAAATATTAAAAAACAGCTTAAAGACCTTGCAGATGCACCAGCATCTTCTCAAAGGAATGGATATTGATCCGGAACACCGCTGCGTTCTACATGTTGGGGGAGGTTATGATGATAAGGAAAAGGCGTTGGAGCAGTTTATTCATAACTGGGCGTTCGTCCCGGCATCCATCCAAAAAATGATTATGCTGGAAAACGATGACACCACCTTTACGGTAAAAGAAACCTTATACCTTTGCGAAAAGCTGGGGGTTCCGATGGTGTTTGATTACCATCACCATTTGGCCAATCATGAAGAGCCGGATTGGCAGGAGGATTGGGACAGGGTCAAAGCAACATGGGCCCATTCAAAACTGCCTATCAAAATGCATATCTCCAGCCCGCGCTCCGACCATGATTTCCGTGCCCATGCCGACCACGTGGACCCGCAAATGTTCCTGAACTTTCTGCAGGAAATCAAAGGGACGGTACCGGAAATTCACTGCATGATTGAAGCGAAACAAAAGGACGGGGCCCTGTTTCAGCTTTCCCGCGATTTGCAGGCGGAGCCGAATCTCCGGAAAATGGACCAATCCAGTTTTGAGATAATATAAAAAAGGGATGTTGTGGTCAACATCCCTTAAAAACGGCTTAGCAGCCCAATAATGCTAATCAGGATAATGAATCCCCAAATCAGGATTCTAATCGGCGAATGGGTGGAAAGGTTCCCCCTCCGGCTTTTTGCCCATCCGGCCACTCCTTGAAAAGTATCGGTGACATCTTTTTTATTATAATAAGGAATCGCCCCTAGTAAAAAGCCGCCCAGCAGCCCGAAGATATGGGCCGTGATATTAATGTTTGGCTCCAAAAAGGTCATTATCAAGCTAATGGCGCAAAGGGTCATGATAATTTGCGAGTTTTGCTTGGAAAGCAGATGCTTCCGGAAGATGATAACCGCCAAATAATATCCGAACAATCCAAAAATCGCACCGCTTGAGCCCACATGCGTATACGTTAACGGTTCCAGTAACAGGGTGGCCACATTGGCGATAAATCCTGAAATAAGATAAATGAATAAAAATCGGCCGCCGGAAAGCAACCGCTCCAGCGCGGGACCAAACAAAATAAGTGAAATACTATTAAACAACATATGTGAAAAGCCGCTGTGCATAAAGATCGGTGTAATGAGTCTCCAATATTCCCCCTCCATAATATAAATATTTACACCGGAGAGGTTTTCGTAAAACCAATAGTTTGGAAATACTGGTAGAATGGTACACAGGTAAAGGATAATATGAATCGCTGTAATGATCGAAACGATAGGATAAAAGCGAATAAATTCGCGGAAGCTTTCTGTTCTGGTAAACATGGATTAACCTCCTCTCAACTTCATCATAGACTTATATAGTGTTTTGTACACTAGTTAATTTCATTACTTTGAGAATGGTCCAGCTCCAGTGCCCAGCGGCGAGACGCCTTCCGCTTTTCTCTGTACACTATTATGCGCGGTAAATTTTAAATAGAAGGAAGATTCGTTGTGATAAAAGGAATTGGCACCGATATTATTGAAATTTCGAGAGTTGAAAATTTGCTTCAAAAGCAGCCCAAATTTGCAGAGCGGGTGCTTACCCTCAATGAAAAACAAAAATTTGACGGTTTATCTCCCAATCGGCAAGTTGAATTTTTGGCAGGCCGATTTGCCGCAAAAGAAGCCTATTCAAAAGCGGCGGGCACCGGTATTGGAAAGGAACTTTCTTTTTTAGATATCGAAATTGGCACGGCCCCATCGGGAAAGCCGTTTTTTATAAAACCGGAGGGCCAGGCACATCTATCGATTTCACACAGCAGAGAATATGCCGTTGCCCACGTGATCATCGAGATGGAAGATTTTTAGACAGCTTGGCTTTTCTCTTATCATAAACCCTAAGGTTGTCTCATATATTCATAGGGAAAAAGGAGAGACAAGGTCAGCTATGGTCATATAAACCCTGATCCCTGCCTTTCTCTTCCCAAAACTTAAATGAAATGAGACAAGAAGGGGTTGAAGGAATGAGGAAAAAGTTATTTTTGCTTCTTACAGGGCTGATGGTCATCTTTGTACTGGCTGCCTGTGGCACTAAATCACAAGAAGATGTGGTCAAGGAGTTAGAGGGAAAACTCGGCGATTTAACCAGCTATAAAGCGAATGCCAAAATGACCTTGAAAATGGGAACAGATTCGCAAGTGTACAATGTGGAAATCTGGCATAAGGATCCAACTTTTTATAGGGTCAATTTGAAAAATGCCGAAAAAGACCAAAGCCAGATGATTTTACGAAATGATGAAGGGGTCTTTGTCCTGACACCCGCCCTTAATAAGAGCTTCAGGTTCCAAAGTGATTGGCCGCAAAACAGCAGCCAGGCTTATTTGTATGAATCGCTAATCAAGGATATAGCGGCGGATAAAGAGGCCAAGTTCTCCAGTACCAAGGATTATTATATTTTTGAAACCAAAACCCGCTATCAAAATAATAGCATGCTTCCAACCCAAGAAATTAAGTTAAATAAAAAAGATTTATCACCGGCTGTAGTCAAGGTGATGGATACGGACCGCAATGCGCTGGTAACGGTTGAGTTTTCCAATGTGAAATTTAATACCAACTTTGACAAAGACGACTTTGATATGAAAAAGAATATGACCCGTGCCCAGCTGAACCTGCCTGCCATGGCCAATAGCGAAAAAGACCAGTCGTTTACGGTGAAGTACCCAACCGCAGAAATAGAAGGGGCCAAGCTGATTGGCGAAAAACAAGTCAAGATTGAAGATGGCAAGCGAGTTGTTCTCACGTATGAGGGCAAAAAATCCTTCACGCTCGTGCAGGAAAAAGTTAAAGCCAAAGTGGCATCTGCTAATCCGACCTACGTGGAAGGGGACCTGGTTGATCTCGGCATGACCATCGGGGCCATCTCGGATCATTCACTCACCTGGTCGCATGAAGGAGTCGACTACATGATTGCCTCCAAAAATTTAACGAAAGAGGAAATGGTAGAAGTGGCGAAATCGGTCCAAGGTGAAGCCATAAAATAAATCATCTTTAAACAGGCTCTAAGTGGAGAGCCTGTTTTTTTAGGCCTGCTTTGAAAAAAGCATCCTGACTGTTAATATGGTAAAATATAAGCCGTTAGATACTTTTTCAATAGGAAGTGTAATCATGGAAAACGAAGGGTATTTCTTTCGGGATACATGGGCCGAAATTGACTTGGATTGTATCGAGGAGAATATCATGTCTATTAAAAACCGGCTGCCGAACGAGGTGGACATATTTGCGGTCGTAAAAGCGAATGCCTATGGCCACGGGGATGTTCAAGTAGCGAACACGGCATTGGAGGCCGGAGCCAAATATTTGGCGGTTGCCTTTTTGGATGAGGCGATTGCCTTAAGACAGAAGGGAATCACAGCTCCCATTTTAATACTTGGGGCATCAAGGCCCAGCGATGCCAAGATGGCTGCTAAAATGAATATTACTTTAACTGTGTTTCAAATAGATTGGCTCAAGGAAGCCCAAAGCCATTTGGGTTCACAGGACAGGCTCAAGGTCCACATGAAACTGGATACCGGTATGGGGCGGATTGGGGTCCGGAGCAGAGAAGAATTACAAGAAGTGGAACGGCTGATTGAGAAGGATGAACGTTTCAAACTTGAAGGCGTGTTTACTCATTTTGCGACGGCCGATGAATTGGATACCACCTATTTTCAGCAGCAGCTGGCCAAGTTTGAGGAAATGATCGGTGCATTGGCCCGCCGGCCGCGGTATATACATTCAAGCAATAGCGCTGCCGCCATCCGGTTCCCGAAGGCTTATTTTAATGCCGTAAGGCTTGGAATCGCCATGTACGGGTTAACCCCATCACCGGAAATGGAGAAGGAAATACCATTCCCTTTAAGAGAAGCATTTTCCTTAAAATCAAGGCTTGTCCATGTCAAGAAGCTGCATGCGGGAGATAAAGTAAGCTACGGGGCTACTTACGAAAGCAAGGGCGATGAATGGATTGGAACGGTACCAATAGGTTATGCGGACGGCTGGATCCGCAAGCTCCAAGGCCAGGAAGTGCTGATTGGCGGCAAACGTTTTAAGATTGTCGGAAGAATCTGTATGGACCAATGCATGGTCCATTTGGACGAGGAAGCTCCTCTTGGTACAGAGGTCATCTTAATCGGAAAACAAGGCGATCAAATGATATCGGTGAATGAAATTGCCGCCAAGCTTGATACGATTAATTATGAAGTGCCGTGTATCATCACGAACCGTGTCCCAAGGCTTTATAAACGTGACGGAAAAATTGTCGAGATAAAAAATTATCTTTTATAATGGCAGTAAGACCTAAATCATCACTATTTAACATATTTATGATATTGCGGTTGATTTTGTGCATAAAAGGTTGTTTAGTTGGCTTATAATACAATAGGAATGATAATTAGTCTATGCAATGGGCTTGATTGGTGTTATTATAAAAAGTGGTATAGATAAAAAAATTGGTGTGTAGTGATGGTGGAGGTGTATGTTTGTGTCTGAACCCAGCGCAACTACGGAGATCTTAGTGAAATTACCGCAACATCTTGTTACTGAATTAGATGGTTTCGTTAAACAAGAAAATGTAAACCGCAGTGAATTTATCTACCAAGCAACCAAAATGTATTTACGCGAACGAAAAAAGAGACAAATTCGCGAGTCCATGAGACGTGGATACATGGAAATGGCGAAGATCAATTTAAGAATTGCATCAGAATCATTTCAAGCGGAGTATGAGGCAGAGCATACTGTGGAACGTCTTGTAAGCGGAGGATAATCCTTTGATTGTCAAGCGTGGTGACGTCTATTTTGCGGACCTATCCCCAGTTGTTGGTTCTGAACAAGGCGGTGTCCGGCCAGTACTTGTCATCCAAAACGACATCGGGAATCGGTTTAGTCCCACAGTGATCATTGCAGCGATTACAGCGCAAATTCAAAAAGCAAAGCTCCCTACTCATGTTGAAATTGATGCGAAGCGCTACGGGTTTGAACGGGATTCAGTCATACTATTGGAGCAGATTCGTACAATTGATAAGCAGCGGTTAACCGATAAAATCACCCATCTCGATGACGAAATGATGGAACGAGTGGATGAAGCCTTGCAAGTGAGTTTAGGTCTCATCGAATTTTAAATTAAACACGCTCTTGGCGAAGAGCGTGTTTTCATACATATTCTGCCCATATGACCAAAAGGCAAGCTCCTGTCAGCTTGCCTTTTCTTTTGATTGATTAAGATTACATGAGGATGCTCAAAGATGGACAAATTCTGAAGGGAGCATTTCATACTGTCTATCATTTGCCAGGTGAAGGACAAAACAGAATAAAAAATGAAAAATGGCCTATAACCTTGGGCCGTGGAATGAACCATTCTTATCAATGAAAACTCCTAAGATAATTGATACAATTAGGAAAAGGAATAGGAGGATTTTTGTGACAGAAACATTAGTAAAAGACGACCAACTATTAAGCAAAATTGCTGCGGAACTAGCAGTTACATACAAACAAGTTAAAAATGTCATTGGGTTATTGAACGATGGGAACACCGTTCCGTTCATTGCCCGGTACCGCAAGGAAATGACCGGTGCGCTGGATGAAGTCCAGATTCGAGATATCCAGGAGCGCTGGCAATATATCCAAAACCTTGAACAACGAAAAGAAGAAGTCCTCCGGATTATTGAAGAACAAGGTAAATTGACTGAGGAACTCAAACGTGAGATCACCAAAGCGGAAAAGCTCCAAGAGGTAGAGGACCTATATCGCCCTTATAAGCAAAAACGCCGCACAAAAGCAACGATAGCAAAAGAAAAAGGGTTAGAACCATTCGCCCAGTGGCTGTTGACCTTTTCTCCGGATAACCCGGCTGAAAAAGCAAAGGAATTTTTATCAGAAGAAAAAGAAGTCCTAACCGTAGAAGAGGTCATAGCAGGCGGAAAGGACATTATCGCCGAAATGGTTTCTGATGATGCCGAAGGGCGTAAATGGATCCGCCAGCAGACTTTTAGAACAGGCACTGTGGTATCTGCAGTAAAAGAGGCGGATAAAGACGAGAAAAACGTATACGAAATGTATTATGAATACGAAGAGCCTGTGAACAAAATTGTTCCCCATCGCATCTTGGCTTTAAACCGTGGCGAAAAGGAAGATATTTTACGGGTTTCTGTAAAAGTCAATCCAGATACAGTGCTTAACTATCTATCAAGAAAATGGATTGCCAAGGAACATTCGCCTGCCGCTCCGATTGTAACAGAAGCCATCGAGGACAGTTATAAGAGATTAATCCAGCCATCAATCGAACGGGAAATCCGCAACGAATTGACCGAAAAAGGCGAAGAACAGGCCATTCATATCTTCTCGGAAAACCTGCGGAATCTCTTGTTGCAGCCACCGTTAAAGGGCAAAGTGGTGATCGGAGTCGACCCTGCCTATCGGACAGGCTGTAAGCTGGCAGTTGTTGATGAAACAGGAAAGGTGTTAAAAATCGACGTGATTTACCCGCACCCTCCTGTATCCAAGACAAAAGAAGCAAAACAGAAGTTTATCAATATTCTCCGCGAGTATAAAGTGGAAATGGCTGCGATCGGAAACGGAACTGCTTCAAGGGAAACGGAACAATTCGTGGCGGACATCTTAAAAGAAATGGACGAAGAAATCTATTACCTAATTGTCAATGAGGCGGGTGCGAGTGTCTATTCCGCTTCTGACTTGGCAAGGGAAGAATTTCCGAATCTGCATGTAGAAGAAAGAAGTGCCGTATCCATCGCCCGCCGCCTGCAGGATCCTTTGGCTGAACTCGTGAAAATTGACCCTAAATCCGTCGGTGTCGGTCAATACCAGCATGACGTCGCACAAAAACGGCTTTCTGAATCGCTGCATTTCGTGGTCGAAACCGCGGTTAACCAAGTCGGTGTAAATGTGAACACCGCTTCATCTTCACTGCTGCAGTATGTAGCTGGACTTACCAAAACCGCAGCCAACAATGTTGTTAAAATGCGGGAAGAAGAAGGAAAGTTCACCAGCCGGGCACAGTTGAAAAAGGTGCCAAGGCTTGGTGCGAAAACGTACGAACAGGCGATTGGATTCTTGCGGGTATTGGACGGCAAACAGCCGCTTGACCGCACGGCAATCCACCCGGAAAACTATGACGAAGTAAAAAAACTACTGACCAACCTGGGCTTTACAGCGAAGGATTTGGGGACCGAGGAGTTAAAAACCGCGTTAGGCGGTCTTGAGCTAAAAACTGTATCGGAAGAGCTGTCCATTGGCGAACTGACTTTAAAGGATATTGTCGATGCTTTGGTAAGACCGGAACGGGACCCTCGTGATGAACTGCCGCAGCCTCTGCTGAAGAAAGATGTCTTAAAGCTTGAAGACTTGAAGGCGGGGATGGAATTACAAGGGACGGTCCGAAACGTCGTCGATTTCGGAGCATTCGTCGATATCGGTGTAAAACAGGATGGTTTGGTCCATATTTCGAAATTAAGCAAAAGGTTTGTCAAACATCCACTCGACATTGTGTCAGTCGGGGACGTCGTCACCGTTTGGGTGGATTCCGTTGACATGAAAAAAGGCCGGGTAGCCTTAACTATGCTGCCTCCGTCAGAATAGGAAAAACGTAAGCAACCTGGTCAGCGCAAAATGGCCTCCTCCAAAAAGCTGTTCTCAAAGTAGAAGTTATAACTTCGTCTCTTTTGAATTAGCTTTGTTATACGATATTGTTGATTTTTACACTCTGTTGATTGGAGCGGAAAACAACAGACTTATTTAACAGTGCCTTTGAATAAAAAACACTGCTTCCTAGAATGGTCCAGCTACAGCGCCTAGGGGCGCAGGTCATAAGCCAATCCGTCCGGAAGGTTAAAATACAACCTTCATGCCGGCTTGTCTTGCCTGCCGCCCCTGGTCAAGGCGCTTCCGCTTTTCTATGAGCAGTGTTTTTTTCTGTAAAAAAACCAGCATTGGTTCAGCATTTTTATTTGATAGAGGTTTTTCTCATAAAAAGCTCTCTTCATTTGGTTTTGAAACCAAGTTGGCATAATGAAACCTCCCTGATAGTAAGTCAATCCAGATAAGGGTATATACAATATATGCTATAATAGGTTGTCACGTTCACCAAAGAAAGCGGGGGAGGGGCAAAATGGAGAACAAAGAACTGCAGTTGCTGGTAGAGGCTATATCCATTGAACTATTCGGCAAACCCTTTAAGCATAAGGCCAGTTTTAATCCTAGGTTAAAGTCAACAGGAGGAAGATACCTTCTGGGAACCCATAATATCGAAATCAATAAAAAGTATTTGGAGCAGCTGGGAAAAGAGGAATTAATCGGAATCATCAAGCATGAACTTTGCCACTATCATCTTCATCTCGAAGGCAGAGGCTACCAGCACCGGGATGCTGATTTCAAGACCTTATTAAAAAGAGTGCGGGCCCCCCGGTATTGCAACCAGCTTCCTGAGCAAAAACACAAAAGAAGGGCATCTAAAATCTTAATATACAAATGTACAAACTGTAATCTTGCCTATCAAAGAAAACGAAAGATTGATACCGGCCGATATGTTTGCGGGAAATGCAGAGGTAAATTAGTCTTGGCAAAAGAATACTCAGCTTAAAAAGGCTCCCATTTATTTACTTTAAAAATCGTGTTGACTTTCCTATCGCTGGTCATTATAATGTAAAGAGTCGACAAGGTGATAGACCTGTTGATAGACTTAATTGAATTATTCCGCAGTAGCTCAGTGGTAGAGCTATCGGCTGTTAACCGATCGGTCGTAGGTTCGAGTCCTACCTGCGGAGCCATAATGGGGAAGTACTCAAGAGGCTGAAGAGGCGCCCCTGCTAAGGGTGTAGGTCGCGTGAGCGGCGCGAGGGTTCAAATCCCTCCTTCTCCGCCATTAACGGCCCCTTGGTCAAGCGGTTAAGACACCGCCCTTTCACGGCGGTAACACGGGTTCGAATCCCGTAGGGGTCATCAGGGATGGGGAATGAATTTTTTCATTTCCTGTTTCTTCTCTCTAAAAAAGTAAATTTGTTGGGCTATAGCCAAGCGGTAAGGCAACGGACTTTGACTCCGTCATTCGTAGGTTCAAATCCTGCTAGCCCAGCCACTATATTTGCGGGTGTGGCGGAATTGGCAGACGCACCAGACTTAGGATCTGGCGCCTTACGGCGTGGGGGTTCGACTCCCTTCACCCGCACCAAAAATTACCTGTTGAAACCATCAAGGTAATTTGATATGATTATCTCTGTTGCTGTTAACATGCGGTCGTGGCGGAATCGGCAGACGCGCTAGGTTGAGGGCCTAGTGGTGGCAACACCGTGGAGGTTCAAGTCCTCTCGGCCGCACCAAAAAAGTATTGACAAGCTACTTTTAATGTGATACGATGTAAAAGTTGCTTTTATAAGATGCGCCCGTAGCTCAATTGGATAGAGCGTCTGACTACGGATCAGAAGGTTATGGGTTCGACTCCTTTCGGGCGCGCCATAAACGGGAAATAGCTCAGCTTGGTAGAGCACTTGGTTTGGGACCAAGGGGTCGCAGGTTCGAATCCTGTTTTCCCGACCATTTATAATTTATATGCGGGTGTAGTTTAGTGGTAAAACCACAGCCTTCCAAGCTGTTGTTGTGGGTTCGATTCCCATCACCCGCTCCATATTTACTATGATTGTTCTTTGAAAACTAAACAAACGAATACGTCAACAATAAACATTCGTTTCTAACGAAACGAAGCCAACGTTTTAACTTTTATGAGCTATATCAACTTTCTTGGAGAGTTTGATCCTGGCTCAGGACGAACGCTGGCGGCGTGCCTAATACATGCAAGTCGAGCGAATCTTAAGGTGCTTGCGCCTTTTGGTTAGCGGCGGACGGGTGAGTAACACGTGGGCAACCTGCCTGTAAGACTGGGATAACATCGGGAAACCGATGCTAATACCGGATAATTTCTTTCCTCACATGAGGAAAGGTTGAAAGTCGGTTTTTAGCTGACACTTACAGATGGGCCCGCGGCGCATTAGCTAGTTGGTGAGGTAACGGCTCACCAAGGCGACGATGCGTAGCCGACCTGAGAGGGTGATCGGCCACACTGGGACTGAGACACGGCCCAGACTCCTACGGGAGGCAGCAGTAGGGAATCTTCCACAATGGACGAAAGTCTGATGGAGCAACGCCGCGTGAGCGATGAAGGCCTTCGGGTCGTAAAGCTCTGTTGTTAGGGAAGAACAAGTATCGGAGTAACTGCCGGTACCTTGACGGTACCTAACCAGAAAGCCACGGCTAACTACGTGCCAGCAGCCGCGGTAATACGTAGGTGGCAAGCGTTGTCCGGAATTATTGGGCGTAAAGCGCGCGCAGGCGGTCCTTTAAGTCTGATGTGAAAGCCCACGGCTCAACCGTGGAGGGTCATTGGAAACTGGGGGACTTGAGTGCAGAAGAGGAAAGCGGAATTCCACGTGTAGCGGTGAAATGCGTAGAGATGTGGAGGAACACCAGTGGCGAAGGCGGCTTTCTGGTCTGTAACTGACGCTGAGGCGCGAAAGCGTGGGGAGCAAACAGGATTAGATACCCTGGTAGTCCACGCCGTAAACGATGAGTGCTAAGTGTTAGAGGGTTTCCGCCCTTTAGTGCTGCAGCTAACGCATTAAGCACTCCGCCTGGGGAGTACGGCCGCAAGGCTGAAACTCAAAGGAATTGACGGGGGCCCGCACAAGCGGTGGAGCATGTGGTTTAATTCGAAGCAACGCGAAGAACCTTACCAGGTCTTGACATCCTCTGACACTCCTAGAGATAGGAATTTCCCCTTCGGGGGACAGAGTGACAGGTGGTGCATGGTTGTCGTCAGCTCGTGTCGTGAGATGTTGGGTTAAGTCCCGCAACGAGCGCAACCCTTGAGATTAGTTGCCAGCATTCAGTTGGGCACTCTAATCTGACTGCCGGTGACAAACCGGAGGAAGGTGGGGATGACGTCAAATCATCATGCCCCTTATGACCTGGGCTACACACGTGCTACAATGGATGGTACAAAGGGCAGCGAAGCCGCGAGGTGAAGCCAATCCCATAAAACCATTCTCAGTTCGGATTGCAGGCTGCAACTCGCCTGCATGAAGCCGGAATCGCTAGTAATCGC